>NZ_AP018718.1:0-1279748 GCF_003966565.1 Sulfuricystis multivorans
CGAAATGGGGAGTCGATCAGTCGCCGTGACGACGGCGAAGTTCCCGTCCTCCCTTGGTCATCGATATAAATATTCAAATAATTCAAAAAGTTGAATGAAAGAATTCTGGGCGGACTGTTTGGCGCGTTTCGAAAGCGAATTGCCGGCGCAGCAATTCAACGCATGGATCAAATCGCTGCGCGTCGAGACGGACGACGCTGAACGCCGGCTGCGTCTGCTCGCCCCGAATGGTTTCATTCTGCGCTGGGTGCGCGAGCGCTACCTCGATCGCGTCGAATCGCTT
Source organism: Sulfuricystis multivorans (assembly GCF_003966565.1). Lineage (NCBI taxonomy): Bacteria > Pseudomonadati > Pseudomonadota > Betaproteobacteria > Nitrosomonadales > Sterolibacteriaceae > Sulfuricystis > Sulfuricystis multivorans. The sequence continues at coordinate 284 of NZ_AP018718.1, forward strand.
GCGCGGCAATATTTCCCGGAACCCATCACGATCGACCTCTCACTCGACGAGAAACCCACCGGCCTGCTGCAGGAATCCTCGGGCAAGGTTGCCGAAGGCATTGCCATCCTGCCTGACAGGAAAGAAATCGACGCAAGCAGAAAAAAATTCGCCGATCCGGTCGATCTGCCCGAATATGGGTTGACGCGGCTGAATCCCGATTTCACGTTCAGCACTCTGGTCACCGGCCGTTCCAACGACATGGCGCGCGCCGCTGCCCAGCAGGTCGCCGTGAATCCAGGCTCCTCATACAACCCGTTGTTCATCTACGGCGGCGTCGGATTGGGCAAGACGCACCTCATTCACGCCCTGGGCAATGAAGTGTTGCGCCACTCTCCGAACAAGGTCATCCGCTATCTCCATGCAGAGGACTACTATTCCGACGTAATCCGCGCCTATCAACAAAAATCCTTCGACACCTTCAAGCGTACCTACCGTTCGCTCGACGTCCTGCTGATCGACGACATCCAGTTTTTCAATGGCAAGGCACGCACGCAGGAAGAGTTCTTCTACGTCTTCAATGCACTGGTCGAAGCGAAAAAGCAGATCGTCATCACCTGCGACACCTATCCGAAAGACATCCAGGGCATCGAGGAGCGGCTGATTTCCCGCTTCGACTGGGGGCTGACCGTCCAGATCGAACCACCCGAGCTGGAAATGCGCGTCGCCATCCTGAAGAAAAAGGCAGCCAGCGAGTCGATCGAACTCGGCGACGACGTCGCCTTCCTGATCGCCAAGCATCTGCGCTCCAATGTCCGCGAGCTCGAAGGTGCACTGAAGAAGGTGCTCGCCTTCGCGCGTTTCCACAATCGCGAAATCAATCTCGAGCTCGCCAAGGAAGCGCTGAAGGACATCATCGGTGCTCACAACCGCCAGATCACCCTGGAACTGATCCAGAAGACCGTCGCCGACTATTTCAAGATCAAGGTCGCCGACATGTATTCGAAAAAGCGCAACCGCGCCATTGCCCGTCCTCGCCAAGTGGCGATGTGGCTGGCACGTGACTTGACACCCCACAGCCTGCCGGAAATCGGCGAGGCTTTCGGTGGCCGCGACCATACGACGGTGCTGCACGCCTGCCGCACGATCGCCGAGTTGCGCAACAAGGATAGTCTCCTCAACAAGGACCTGCTCGTGCTCTCGCAAACCATCAAAGGCTGAAAAAATTCACAACACCCGCATGAGCAAGACTTGGAAAAAATGTGAATAACTCGTCCGACTCGCTCACCCAAGGATTCCATCCACTTTCGTCCACAGCTTTCCACAACCCTATCCACGACCCGCAACGAATTGTCAATCCATTGTTTCATATGGATTTAAACTCTTCATCCACAGTTTCGCCCTTCCCTCAATATCATCATTAGGGGTTATCAAGATGCTTCTATACAAAGGCCCTCGCGATCAGTTGCTGGTTCCCCTGCAAGCGGTGTGCGGCATCGTCGAAAAACGGCACACCTTGCCGATCCTTTCGAACGTGTTGATCGAGAAGATGGGCGAACGCCTGATGTTGCTGGCGACCGACATCGAGATGCAGATCCGCACCTCGACGGTATCGAGCGGGCCTGAGGCTGCTGCCATCACGGTAGCAGCGCGCAAACTGCAGGACATCCTGCGTTCTCTGCCGGAATCCAGCGAGGTGAGCCTGACTCTCGATGACAAGCGCTTGCAGCTTACGGCCGGAAAGAGCCGCTTTAGCCTCCAGACCTTGCCAGCGGAAGATTTTCCGCGCATGGCAGAAGCCGGCACCAAGACGCTCACCCTGCGTCTGTCACAAAAACAGTTCAAGCGGCAGCTATCGCTGGTGCAGTATGCGATGGCCCAGCAGGATATCCGTTATTACCTGAATGGCCTGCTGATCAATGTGCAGGGCAACGAGCTGCGCTTGGTAGCCACTGACGGCCACCGTTTGGCATTCGCCAGTGAAACCATCGAACGCAGCGAACAGGAGCGAGTCGAGGTCATCCTGCCGCGCAAGGCGGTATTGGAGCTGTCACGCCAACTTGCCGACAACGACGAGACTCTGGAGATTTCCCTGACTCCGACACAGGCGCGCTTCACTTTCGGCAACGTCGAATTCGTCAGCAAGCTGATCGACGGCAAGTTCCCCGACTACGAGCGCGTCATCCCGCAGCACCAAGGCAAGATCGTGCGGCTCGGCCGGGCGGCCTTTCAGCACGCCCTGCAGCGTGCTGCCATCCTCACCAATGAGAAGTTTCGCGGCGTGCGGCTCGTGCTCTCGGCTGGCAGCCTGAAGATCATTTCCAGTAACTCGGAAAACGAAGAAGCTCAGGAAGAGCTGGAAATCGATTACGCTGGCGATGGGCTGGATGTCGGCTTCAACGTCACTTACCTGCTCGACGTGCTCAACAACATTGGCAGCGACCTGATCGAGATGCGTCTGGCCGACAGCAATTCCAGCGCCCTGATCACCCTGCCCGAGAACGACCGCTTCAAATATGTCGTGATGCCGATGCGCATCTGACGGTGAGAGATAGATGACGGAACAGGAAACACAAAACAGCGGTTACAACGAGGATTCGATCACCCAGCTCGAATTTCCGGACAACGTGCGGCAGCGGCCGGGCATGTACATCGGCGATACCTCCGATGGCACCGGCTTGCATCACATGGTGTTCGAGGTCGTCGACAATGCCGTCGATGAGGCGCTGGCAGGCTACTGCGATGACATCGTCGTCACCATCCACGCCGACAATTCGATTTCGGTGACCGACAATGGCCGTGGCATTCCGGTCGGTATCAAGTATGACGACAAGCACACGCCGAAGCGTTCCGCAGCGGAGATCGCGCTGACCGGTCTCCATGCCGGCGGCAAGTTCAACCAGAATTCCTACAAGGTTTCCGGCGGCCTGCACGGCGTCGGCGTCTCCTGCGTCAATGCCCTGTCGGAATGGCTGCGCCTGACGGTACGGCGAGATGGCAAGAAGCACTTCATCGAATTTCGCCGCGGTCTGCCCGTCGAGCGCATCATCGAGGTGCAAGACGGCGTCGAAGTCTCGCCGCTGAAAGTGATCGGCGAAACCAAGGGACGCGGCACAGAAGTGCATTTCCTCGCCGATGCGCAGATCTTCGGCAACATCGAATACCACTACGACATCCTCGCCAAACGGCTGCGCGAGCTGTCTTTCCTCAATAATGGTGTGCGTATCCGCCTCATCGACCAGCGCAGCGGCAAGGAAGAAGACTTCGCCTTCGCCGGCGGCGTCAAGGGCTTCGTCGAATACATCAATCGCAGCAAGAACGTGCTGCACCCGAACATCTTCCACGCCGAAGGCGTTTCCGGACCGATCGCCGTTGAAGTGGCGATGCAATGGAACGATTCCTACGCCGAGCAGGTTCTCTGTTTCACCAACAACATCCCGCAAGCCGACGGCGGCACGCACCTGACCGGCCTGAGGCAGGCGATCACGCGCGTCATCAACAAATACATCGAGGAAAACGAGATCGCCAAGAAGGCGAAGGTCGACATCGCCGGCGATGACATGCGCGAAGGCCTGACCTGCGTGCTGTCGATCAAGATGCCGGATCCAAAATTCGCCTCACAGACGAAGATGAAGCTGGTATCGAGCGAGGCCCTGCCGGCAGTACAGGAAGTCGTCGCCGCCAAGCTCACCGATTTCCTGCTGGAAAATCCCGTCGATGCGAAAATCATCACCGGCAAGATCGTCGAGGCCGCCCGAGCGCGTGAAGCGGCGAGGAAGGCCAGGGAGATGACGCGCCGCAAGGGGGTGCTCGACAGCATCGGTCTGCCCGGCAAGCTCGCCGACTGCCAGGAGAAGGACCCGGCGCTGTGCGAGCTCTACATCGTCGAGGGCGATTCCGCCGGCGGTTCGGCCAAGCAAGGCCGCGACCGCAGGTTCCAGGCAATCCTCCCGCTCAGAGGCAAGGTGCTGAATGTCGAGAAGGCACGCCTCGACAAGGTGATTTCCTCGGAACAGATCGTCACCCTGTTGACGGCGTTGGGTTGCGGCTTCGGCAAAGAAGATTACAAGCCCGAGAAGCTTCGTTATCACCGCATCATCATCATGACCGATGCGGACGTCGATGGCGCGCATATCCGTACCCTGCTGCTGACCTTTTTCTTCCGCCAGATGCCGGAACTCGTCGAGGGTGGGCACATCTATATCGCCCAACCGCCGCTCTACAAGATCAAGCACGGCAAGACCGAACGCTACCTCAAGGATGACAACGAGCTGAACCAGTATCTGCTCAGCCTGGCGTTGGAAGGCGCAGCCCTGATTCCCAGGGCAGGCGCACTGGCCATCGAAGGCAGTGCCCTTGCAGAACTGGCGAACAGCTATCTGACGTCGGAAGCGATCATCCGCCGCCTGGCCGATTTCGTAGACGGCGAAGCCCTACACGCGTTGATTGCCCATGACATCGCGCTGGATTTGAGTAGTGAAGCCGCTGCCCTCGCCAGTGCGGCTCGCATGCGCGCAGCGCTGTCGGACAAGCTGCAGGTGACGGTGGATTTCGATGCACGCAATGAACGCTGGCAATTGCGTCTCGCCAAGATGCGCCACGGTAACTTGCGCGTCAGTCTTATCGACGAAGAATTCCTCGTCTCGGGTGACTACGCGCAATTGCGCAAGACCGCCAGCCTGCTCGCCGGCCTGGTAGGCAATGATGCCGTAATCCGGCGCGGAGAAAAGTCACAGCAGGTAACGAGCTTCGCTGCAGCGATGCAATGGCTGTTTTCCGAAGTCGAACGCAATCTCGTCAAACAGCGCTACAAAGGGCTGGGCGAGATGAACCCGGAACAGCTGTGGGAGACGACGATGGATCCGAGCGTGCGGCGTTTGCTCAAGGTCAGAATCGAGGATGCGATCGCGGCGGACGAAATCTTCACCACGCTGATGGGAGACGTCGTCGAGCCGCGCCGCAAGTTCATCGAGGAAAACGCCCTCTACGCGCGCAATATCGACGTTTGAGGGCTTGTGAAATCGCTCCGCTACTAGAAGTTGGCGCCTGCCTTGTTGGCGAGGTATGCCACCGCGCGGGCGAGCTCTTCATCCGTCGCGTCGGAGCCCCCCTTGGGCGGCATCGCACCCTTGCCGGCCTTCGCAGAGGCGACGAGCGCATCGTAGCCTTGTGCAATACGCGGCCCCCAGGCAGCCTTGTCGCCCGCCTTGGGGGCGCCAGCGACGCCGGCTTCGTGACAGGCGCTGCAAACGGCCTTGTAGAGCTCTTCACCGCTGCGGCTGCCTTTTGCCGCACCTGCAGCAGACAATGGCGCGAGTTTGACCTTGGCGACCGGTTGGATGCGCAGGTTCGCGGCTTCCTCATCGGCGGCTTTGGGGGTGCTGCCCATCGCTAGGGCGATGGTAGGAATCACAACAAGACCGGCAAGCGCCAGCCGTCGAGCAAAACAATTTTGCATCATGCTATCCCTTTCCGGAAACGAATCGAGCGTTTTGGCCGCACGGGCCATTTCGAATTATCTGCGAATTCGCCCGGCTTGTGGGCTGGCCTCGTGGCCAGCCGATTTGGACCCGCGACGAAGCGGGCCAAGTCTGTCAGGCCGCCTTACCTGCCGACCGCTGCCAGGGTCGTTGCATCCAGCGTGGGAGCCCCAAGGTCGCCGATGCGACGCTAGCCTGTGATTTGTTCGTCGCCTTTCGAGACGCCGAGCCGTCGTAGCTTTTCCCACAGTGTCTTGCGGGTGATACCGAGCGCCTCGGCAGCCCGGGTCATGTGACCGCCATGCCGTTCTAGCGTCAACATCAGATAATCGCGTTCGCAGGCCATCAGATAGTCGGCCAGAGATGCGGAGACCGGCTGAACGGCCAGACCGACGTCCTGGCCATTGTCGAAAAAGGCCTCTGGGCCAAGCACCGGACCGGAGGCGAGAATGCAGGCACGTTCGACCGCATGCTTGAGCTCGCGCACGTTGCCCGGCCAGGAATAACTGAGCAGAGCCTGTTCGGTGCGCGGGTCGAGGCGTCGCCTCTCGTCGGGATGCTGGCGATTGAATTCATCGATGAAATGACGCACGAACCAGCGAATGTCGTCCGGACGCTCGCGCAGTGGGGGTATGCGCAAATGGATCACGTGGATGCGGTAATAGAGGTCTTCGCGGAACTTTCCTTCCTCGACCATGGCCTTGAGATCGCGATGGGTCGCACAGATCAAACGGAAATCGCTGGTGAGGGGCTTTTCGGCACCGAGGCGAACAAAACGGCGATCCTGAATGACACGCAGCAACTTGGCCTGCATCGACAGTGGCATCTCGCCGATCTCGTCGAGAAACAGGGTGCCGCCATCGGCCTGTTCGAACAGCCCGCGCTTGGCCCGCATAGCGCCAGTGAAAGCGCCTTTTTCATAGCCGAACAGTTCCGCCTCCATCAGCGTCTCCGGAATCGAGGCGCAATTGACGGCGACGAATTCGCCTGTGCTACCGACGGCGTGATGATGAAATAGACGCGCGACGTGTTCCTTGCCGGAGCCGGATTCGCCGGTGATCATCAAGGCAGATGCGTGGCGCGCCAGCCTGGGCAAGGATTCGGCAATGCGCCGCATCGCGGCGGAGACGCCGAGACTGATATCGTCCGCCTCGCCGCCGGCGCCATAGATTTCGGCGAGGCCGCGAACTTTCTGCACCAGGGAATCGACGTCGAACGGTTTGGTGACGTAATCGGCCGCGCCTGCCTTGAGCAGCTCGACGGCACGATCGATCGTGCCATAGGCCGTCATGAACAAAAACGGCGGCAAAGCCGGCTGCTGTGTGACGAGTTCCAGAAACAAATCGCCGCCATTCATATCTGGCAGGCGGATGTCGCTGACCACCACGCAGTAACGTTCGGCAAGCAACGCTTGCCGGGCCGCAGCAGCGGTCCGGTACCAGGAGACGTCGAAGCCTTCCAGCGAGAACAGCTGGGCGAGCGACTCGCCCATGATGGCGTCGTCCTCGATCAGGCAAAGGCGCGGTTTTCGATCAGGCGGGCATCTCATAGGGAATTTCGACGCTGAAAACGGTGTGGCCGGGATGGCTTTCGACGGATAGGCCGCCGTTGAGCTGGCGCACGATTTGATAGACGACCCACAAACCCAGACCATGACCGGAGCTACGGCCGCTGGTGAAGGGTTCGAACAGATAGGCCATCCGCTCTTCGGGAATGTATTCCCCGTCGTTGCCGACCGTCAAGAGCAGCCTGCCTCGATGTGCATGTGCCCCCAGTTGCACCTTCCCTCCTTCGGCAGCTGCGGCGATCGCATTGAGCAGCAAATTGAGCAGGATTTGGCGCACCAGGGTCGCTGGCAGCGGGAGCACGGCACCGATGTCGATTTCGGCCTCGATCTTGACCGAGCGCGCCTGGGCCTCACCTTCGACGAGGATCAACAGGTCATCGATGTCGGCGGGCTCGAAGGAACGATCCTGCATTTTGGTCTCGACCAGCAGTGCGGACACCGTGTTGCGGATTTGCGTCAATCCCCGTTCCAGCAGCGAAAGCATCTGTGTTGCCATCGGGTCATGACTGCCATGCTTTTGCCAGGTCTTGATCGCCGTCAGCATGCCGCCCAAAGGATTGTTAATCTCGTGGGCGATACCAGCCGACATACGGCCGACGGCGGCGAGCCGCTCGGAGACCAGCATCTGGTTTTCCAGTTCCTGCTTCTTCTTGAGCTCTCCAACCATGCGGCGGAAGGCGTCGCCCAGCTGGCCGATCTCGTCGCGGCTTTTCGGCAGCTCGGCGAGTCTGGCTGCTTCGAGCTGGTCGGGTACCTGGCGCATCGCTTCGGCCAGCGCCACCAGGGGTTCTCCGGTGCGTCGCGCCCAGATCCACGAGATCGGCATGATCAGGGCCAAGGCGAGCATCGTGACGAAGATCGCCTGCCCCACCAGTCCGATGAAACGCGGCAGGAAGGAAATCTTCGAGTAGCCGAGAATGACATGGCCCAGATTGACGCCATCGGCGACCAGCGGCGACATGACGTAGTAATATGGGGCGTCTGCCGGCTCGATGATTTTCTGATCTGCTGGATTGCCTTCGAGCATCGCCGCACGCAGTCTGCCATAGGCGCTGCCCTGAGCCGCCGGGCTGCTGCCGATCGGAAACAGGCGCGGCTGATTGGAGACGAAGACGCGAAATTCATTGTCCGTCACCAGCACGATCTTGGCCTGCAATTCAGGCGCGATGGCGGCGGGATCACGGGCAGATTGAATGATCTCCCAGGCGCGCCAGATATCGTCGTGCAGAACCGGCACGACCAAGGTGTTGGCCAGCACGCGCGCCAGGCTCTTCCCATGGGATTCGAGGTTCTGGCGCATCTCATCATACTGGCGCGCCACGAGTGCAGCCGTCACGGCGAGTGCGGTGCCGACCACGGCGAGCATCACGCGCAGGGGAATCTTCCAGCGCAGTGACAGGTCATCGAAGCGATATTTCATCGTCGCAGCCTTGCCGCCATTCTGGCGATGCCGTCGTAGAGCGACGGGTGGCCAGCGATGAAACCATCGAGTCGCATCTGACGGAGTAATTCAGCGCCTTCGGCATCCTCGGCCATGCCGAGCAGAAGCATCTGGAAACGGTGCAGCTCATCGGCACCGATACCGGGGCGCGCCACGAACGGTGTGTGGCCGAATTCCGGCGATTGTTCGATGACCCGGGTGCCTTCGGTCAGATGTGGATAGAGCTCGCGCAAGGTCTCCCAGACATAGCTGTCGACGGCGCCAGCATCGGCCAAACCCACGCCGACGGCTTCGACGACGCCGCGGTGTGACCAGGTAAAGAAGGTGCGCGCAAAGAAGGTAGCGGGGTTGTGGCCCTCGGTGATCAGCCGGTATTGGGGATAGAGAAAACCGGAATTCGAATCGGGATCCGAGAAGGCGAATACCTTGCCGCGCAGATCGTTCAGGCTGGCAGGCGAAGCCGCAGCGGACGCTGCGATCAGATAGGAGCGGTAGTAGGGTCGGCCATGCCAGAGCGGCACGGCGACGAGGTGGAGCTCGTCGCGATAGCGCACATAGGGATAACCGCAGATCCAGGCGAAATCGACCTTGCCGCCGCGGATCAGATCGATCACTTCGCGATAATTGCCGCGCTGGACGAAGACCACGCTGCGTTTCAGTTTGCGTTCGAACCAGTCGCGCCAACGCCCAAGAAAACTCACCTGATCGTCGAGGAAAACCGGTGTCAGGCCGATGCGCAACGGCTCATCCTGCGCACGCACTGCGCGAGGGATTGCCGCGGCAACCAGGAGCGCTTGGCAGATACGGCGACGGGAAAGGTTGGCCACGCTCATGCGGTCAATGATAAGCGCTGCAAGCTGGCTTGGACAGCGGCTCGGCAGCAGCCGTTACGCTGGCGTAGCAAGTTGCGGCGCAACATCCGTAATCATCGTTACGCGTGCGTAACGATGAGCGAAACGAGAGGCTGCGGCCTTTCGTTGAAAAATCTTTTCGGAAGAAGGACTTTGCCCGGCTTTCCGCTCCCTGGCCCGGATGTTGCGTAATAGCTGCCGCCGTTTCTGGTCTGCGGCGGTTTCCTCGTCGCCTGGCCGTCCGGCACACATCGATAACGCATCGCTGCATTCAAGAGGAGATAGAGCAGATGAGCGAGGAACTGAGGGTCTCGCCGATCGAGACCAGAGGCCTGGCCGGCAAACGGCGTTTCGCGATGGTCGTGGACACACGCCGCTGCATCGGCTGCATGGCTTGCCAGGTGGCCTGCAAGGCCGAATACGACACACCGCTGGGCGTCAATCGCACTTGGGTACCCTACAAGGTCGCGGGCAAGTATCCGAACGTCAAGAAACATTTCCTGCCACGCTTGTGCAATCACTGCGACGATCCGCCTTGCGTGCGCAACTGTCCGGTGGAGGCGACTTTCAAGGTCGAGGATGGTGGCTTCGTGCTGCAGCGCTATGAGCGCTGCATCGGCTGCCGTAGCTGCATGGCGGCCTGCCCCTACAACGCGCGCTTCATGCTGCCGTCGCACCGCACCTACACGCCGATCACCAACGTGGTCGACAAGTGCACCTTCTGCTTCCATCGCGTCACCCAAAATCTCGTGCCGGCTTGCGTGCAGACCTGCATCGGCCGCGCGCGCGTGTTCGGCGACATCAACGATCCGAACAGCGAGGTGTCCTATCTCGTCGCGAATAACCCGACCCAGGTGCTGCGTCCCGAGGAAGGCACCAAGCCGCATGTCTTCTACATCGGTGCCGACCGCAACCATACCGAGTTTGGCCGCGACGCCTACCGCAAGATCGAGGTGATGGAGCTCGAACGCGCGGCCTTCAAGAACCACTTCAAGATCTGAGAGGGACATCATGGGTGAATATGTCTGGTTCCACGACGTTTCGTGGCATGCGACTTACGCGATCTACTTCTTCGTCATCGGCATCCTCGCCGGGCTGTCCTTCCTCTCCTACGGTTCCTGGCGCACGCCGGCGCTGCGGCCGTTGCGCGAGAAGGCGGCCTATGGCTCCTTCGGTCTGCTGATCATTGGCGGTCTGCTCTTGATCGCCGATCTCTCGCAGCCGATGCGCTTCCTCAACATCCTCAACCCGGCGTATCTGCACTTCACCTCGCCGCTGGCCTGGGGGGCGGTCAACATCGTCGCCTTCGGCATCAGCTCGGTCCTCTACATCCTCGCACTGCAGAAGGGGGACGAGGCGAAAGGCAAGCTGCTGGCGCTGGTCACGGCGCTCTTGGCCCTCGGCCTGCCGGTCTACACCGGCTACGATTTGACCGTGCACCAGTCGCGGCCGCTCTGGAACACGCCCATCATGCCGGTGCTGTTCGTCGCGCTGGCCATCGCTTCCGGTTCGGCCGTCGGCTCGCTCATTGCCGGCGCCAATGCCGAAGCGCAGAAGGTGCTGCGCGAATACATGCTCTGGTCGGCAGGCGCCGTCGCGGTGATCCTCGTCTCGATCATGGGCACCACCAACTATGGCGGCGCGGCTTCCGAGCTCACCTTCATGATCATGACCACCGGCACGATGGGCTTGCTGTTCATCGGCGTGGGCTTCCTGGCTGGCAGCGTCGCACCGGCGGTGATGCTCTATGCGCCGATCGGCAAGAGCCAGGGCGTGCTGATGATCTCGGCCCTCTTGATCCTGATCGGCAGCGCCGCGCTGCGCTATGTGATCCTGATGGGCCCGCAACAACTGCAAACCCTCTACTGACCGCTTCGAGGAGAGAGAAAACATGGAAATGCCAAAAGTCACGCGTCGCACCTTCCTCAAGGTCAGCGCCGCCACCGGCACGGCGGCCGCCACCGCGCCGCGCCTTCTGCAGGCGATGGAAAACGAACTGGGCGGCAAGGACTTCGGTCCAGTCACCGGCGCCGAGCGTCAAGCGATTCCCTACACCTGTCACGTCTGCAACATCCAGGACGGCGCGATCGCCTATGTCGAAAACGGTCGCATCGTCAAGCTCGAAGGCAACCCCGAGCATGTATCCACGCGCGGCCGTCTGTGCGCCAAGGGCAATTCGGGCATGTGGTACACCTACAATCCGGATCGCGTGCTCTACCCGTTGAAGCGCGTCGGCGCGCGCGGCGAGGGCAAGTGGAAACGCATCACCTGGGACGAGGCGCTGACCGAGATCGCCCAGAAGCTCGACGCGGCGCTGAAGGAAGACCCGAATACGATCTTCCTCAAGTGGGGCCGCGACCGCACCGGTGGCGCGCTGACCCGCTTCATGCACACGCTCGGTTCCGACAGCACGATGAACCACACCTCGGTGTGCGAGTCGTCGAAGAAGGTTGGCCTGGAGCCGTCCTGGGGGCCGGACATCGAGACGCCGGACTTCGCCAACACCAAGTACGTGCTCAACTTCGGCTCCAACGTGCTGGAAGCCTCCTACTTCCACAATCCGCTCTCGCAGCGCGTCACCGAAGGCCGCATCGACAACCACATGAAGATCGTCACCTTCGATGTGCGCCTGTCGAACACCGCCGGCTTCTCGGACGAGTGGATTCCGGTCCATCCGGCCACCGACGGCGCGGTGGCGCTCGCCATTGGTCATGTGATCCTGCGCGACGATCTGCAGGATTCCGACTTCATCAATACCTGGACCAATGTCACAGTCAAGGAGCTCAAAGAGCACTACAAGCAATTCACGCCGGAGTGGGCGGAAAAGATCTCCGGCGTGCCGGCCGCGACGATCGAGCGGCTGGCGCACGAGTTCGCCACAGCCAAGCCGGCAACGGTGTTCACTTACCGGGGCCCGGCCAAGCACCTTTATGGTTCCTACAACGAAAAGGCCTGCATGATGCTGCCGATCCTCACCGGCAACGTCGAGACCAAGGGGGGGTATTGCCTGCCGCGCGGCATGGGCTGGCCACAACCCGACCCGAAGCCGCCCAAGCCGGCCAAGCATGCCTATTCGAACCACCATCATCATCCGCTCTATCCGCTGGCAAGCCACAGCGTGTCGCACCTGACGCCATTCGACATCGTCGAGGGCAAGCGCAAGGTGAATGTCTACTTCACCTACATGGACAACCCGACCTACACCAACCCTGGCGGGATGGCCGTATGGGGCAAGCTGTTCAAGGACGAGAAGCTGATTCCCTACTATGTCTCGATCAGCACGGTGATCGGCGAGGAGACGGCGCTGGCCGACATCATCCTGCCCGACTGCATGTTCCTCGAGCGCTGGGAGCCGGAATCGATGCCCAACTCGCTGTGGCCGTGGCTGGGCATCCGTCAGCCGGTGATCGCGCCGCTGGGCGAGACGCGCGAGACGCGCGTGATCCTGCGCGACATCATCCACAAGCTCGATCCGGACGGCTCGCGCGGCATGAAGAAGTACTGGAACTTCAAGGATGGCGAAGACTACATGCGCCAGCACTTCGACAACATCCCCGGCCTCAAGGAAGCCGGCGGTCTCGACTTCCTGAAGAAGAAAGGCGTCTGGCCGATCTACGGCAAGCTCAATCCGGCCACCGGCAAGATCAGCGACAAGACCGGGCGCGAGATCAAGGCCGAATACGAGCTCTACAAGAAGGAGCTGTCGGCCGCCGATATGATGGGCGCCACCGTCGGCAAAGATGGCGTGATCATGAAGAACGGCAAGGCGATCGGCGTGCAGCGCAACGGCAAGAACTACGTCGGTTTCCCGACCCCCAATCGCCTGATCAATGTGCGTGTCGATGAGTGGGCGAAGTATGGCTTCAACCCGATGCCGACCTTCAAGCGCATTCCCTGGCACGAGACGATGAAGGACGACGAGCTGATCATGACCACCTACAAGTTCAACGTCCATGTCCAGTCACGCACGGCGTCGGTCAAATGGCTGGCCGAGATCGCCCACAACAATCCGATGTGGATCAACACCGAGACGGCGAAGAAGATCGGCGTCAAGACCGGTGATCTGGTACGCGTCGAATCGAAGGTGGGGTATCTCGTCACCAAGGCCTATGTCACCGAGGGGATCCATCCGAAGACCGTCGCGATTGCGACCGGCTGCGGCCACTGGGAGTACGGGCGGCTCGCCACGCTCAAGCTCAAAGAGCAGCCTCAGTTCGGTGGAACCGAAGACCCGGACCTGAAAAACGTCTGGTGGGATGACAAGGGCGTGCATCCGAACGCGATCATCCCAGCCATCGCCGACCCGATCGGCGGCTCTCAGGCCTGGTACGATACGGTGGTCAAGGTAACCAAGGCCGGCCCGAACGACAAGTATGGCGACGTGCAGGGTGACTGGCAGAAGCATCTCGAAGCCTTCAAGGAAGGCCTACGCTATGCCTATACGGGTGATCTGCACCGCAAGATGCATCCGGAAATGGCCAGCTGGGCCGGGCCCGAGAGCGCCGAACACGAGGGCCACGGCTGACGCAAGGTCACAATCCTACGAGGAGAGCCGGCCGTCGCGCGTCCTCCCGCAGGCGGCCGGGATTTTCTGGCCCGCATTCCGTCGGGCCTCTTTTTCGTGAAATACAGAGCACAATGAGTAAGCCGACCACAGTATCCTCGACGGCAGCCAAACTTCGTAGCGCTTGCCGCGCTGATAGTCTCCCCGCCCGCGAGGGGGGCTTGAGGGTGGGCGGGTGTTCATTTTTGCGCATGGGGTTTTCATGCCTTCGCGGGTGATAATGTCCGTCATGCGCGTTAGAGAGGAAGCATCATGCTGATGGAAGCTTTGAGAATCGACGAGGGAGCAGCGCAGGAAATCGGCGTTGGCGAGACGGCAGCCCTCTTCGCCTCGCCTGCCGAGACCGCCGCCGAATGCCGAGCGCGCGCATCGATCTATCGTCTGCTGGCGGGGGTCTTCGTCGAAGAGGTCTCACCGTCTTTTCTGACGGCGCTCAGGCAAGAGGAACTCCTTGCGCAGCTGGAAGTTAGCGGCATCCGTTTCGATGACGATTTCCTGCGCACGCCGGCGGACGAGTTGATCGACGCGCTGGCCGTCGAATACACCGCGCTGTTCGCATCGAGCGGCGGTTTTCCTCCGGTCGAGTCGGCACGGCTGTTCGGGCTGCTCAGGCAAGAACCCGCCTTCCAGGCCGAGGCGACCTACCGGCGTCTCGGCTTCGCGCTGCAGTCGGGGAAGCACCCGGTCTTCCCGGATCAGCTCGGTGTCGAGCTCACGTTCGTCGCCGAGCTGCTGGAGCGCTCGGCGGCTGCCCTCGATAGAGGTGACTTGGCGGCGCAGCGCAAGCTCGACAAGGAGATCAAACGTTTCTGGGCGCAACATTTGGGCCGCTGGGTACGCGGTTACGCACGCCTGATCCAGCGCGCCGCAGCGCATTCCTTCTATCGTGAAATGGCGCGTTTTCTCGAAGGTTTCGCCACCGAGGAAATCCAGACGATGGGACTCAAGGTCGAAGATGCCGACCAGGGCCGGCTGGTGGTGCCGAAAGCCGAAGTCAAGGTCGAGTTCAACCCGGACGAGCCGGTGTGCAATGCCTGCGTCGGCGAGGCCGTGGCGCACAAGCAAGTCAAGGTGCAGCCGCTGCAGGATTTGCGCTGATAAACTCGAGTGCCATGAAGATTCTCGAACTCGCGCCGAAAGAACTGCCGCCGCCCGACCGGCAGGTGCTCACCGATATCGACTGGTCGGAAGCCGCGGCGATGTGGAATGGCAACCAACTCGGGCAGCTGCACGATTGGCTCAACGAGCGCTGGTCGCGACTGATCCGCAACAGCCCCGCCGGCATGCGCGATCCGGAGGCGGAGTTCCTCCAGGGGCTCGCCTATGCCACACTTGCGCTGTTCTTCACCCAGAACCGCAACCAGGAAGGCGCGCTGTTGATGATCGACGACGCAACGATGGCGCTGGCGCGTTACCGGCCGCGCTTTCTCGGCGTGCATGTCGAGCCGATCCTCGGCGCGCTGCAGGAATTGCGCCCGCTCTTGGTCGGGCTTGCGCCCGATGACGACTGTCCGCTGTATCCTTTCGTCTTTCCAAAGTTCGAATACACCGCTTGAGTTTGGATGACTGCAGAAGCCACTGAGAAGTCGGCGCTGGCGCTACGCCGGCTGCTGGTGTTCGACCCTGCGCGGGCAAGCGAGGTCTGCGCGCAGGATTTCCTGTTCGATGCGCCGGGTGCGGAGGCCGGCGCCGCCGAATGCGCGGGCATCGTCGTAGCGAAAGACGATGCTGCACGGGCCGACGCCTTGTTGGCCGCCGGCGCCCTCTGCGTCTTCGTCGGCGAGGCGGCATTGCGCGACAGCGAGTCCGTCCGACGGCTTGCGGCAGCTTACCCGGGCCGCATCGGTATCTACACGCCGGCGCGGCGAATGAGTGTCAGCTGGTCGTTCGAAACCGAATCGAATGCCGATTTCAAGACCGTCGCGCCTTCGCTTGCCGAACCCGCCTGGGAAGTTCTCACGGCCGACGGTTCGACCACTGGCACTCATGCCGCCTGGTGGCTCAAAGCGATGCGCGAGCTGGGCGCGTCGCAGTTTATCGTTCTTGCCGATGTGCGCGACGATGCCGATCTCAACATCCTTGCCGGCTTGGTCGAGGATTTCGGTGACAGCCTCTGGATCGCACCGCGGGATGAGGAACGGCTGCCGCTCGCCGACTGGCTGACTTACGGCCAATGCCGGCAGTTGGCCCTGGTCGAGGACGACTTCGCGCGCCGTGGCGAACTGCTCGGCGCATTCTTGCAACCCGCAGCCTTAGAAAGTGAAGAAACCGTTTCATGAAACTCAAACTCCTCCTCGTCGCTTTCGTTCTTTCCAGCACCGCCTATGCAGACGTCACGCCGATGAACAAAACACAGCTCGTCCATGCGCTCAAAGACGGGGCGCCGTGCTGCGTCATCGACGGCCGGGTGGAAGCGAATCGCAAGAAGCGTCCGCTTGGCGATGCCCTGCCTTACAAGGAAGGCTTGCAGATCAATCCGACCGCGGCGGTCGTCGTCGTCGCCGACAGCGACGAGCAGGCGCTGAAAATCGCCAGCGCGCTCGACACAGCTTATCCCGGCAAGCGCATCCTCTCCGTCAAAGGCGGGATCGACGCTTGGGAGGCGGCTCAAGTCGATCTGAGTCGCGAGGCAGCGAGCGGCCCGCCTGCCGGCTTGGGTTTCATGATTCCGAGAAATACCTGCGAATCGGGTTCGAGTATCCAGAATCTGAAGAGCAAATTCAAATGATCTGCTAGCCGCGTGGCGATCGCCTATCCAGAATTCCGCAATACGCGCTGTACGCGCTTCCGCTTTCGTTACAGCGAATGCCGGCGCTGCCTCGATGCCTGCCCGCACGAGGCGATCGTGCTTGCCGACGATGGCGCGCGTCTCGACGAGGCGCGCTGCCGTAATTGCGGCTTATGTATTCCTGCCTGCCACACCGGCGCCTGGGCCTCGGCAAGCTTCAAGCCGATCGATCTGTTGCGTCAGGCCATCAAGCAGCCGAGCTTTTCGGTCGCCTGCGCGCCCTCGGGCCTGGCCGCCGATGCGATCATCCCCTGCTTGGGCGCCCTGAGCGCGGCTTTCGTCGCCTATCTGGGCAAGCGGCGCATACCGCTCACCCTCCTGGGCAGCGGGCATTGCAGTCAATGCGAGCATGGCGCCAAGGGCGCAAGCCAGCTCGCCGCCTGTCTCGATGCCGCGGCACGGTTGCGCGAAGCAGCGCAGGAACCCGACAAGGAATGGCTCGAGCCGCAACTTTCCGATGCCGCTCCACGGGTCGGCCAGACAGCCGCAAGGCCAACACCGACGGCACGGCGGCAACTCTTTCGCCGCCTGCTCGGCCGCGGCGTCGAGGCGATCGCCGCGCCGCAAAGCGCCGCACCGCCGCCGGCTCCCGACAAGGCGATCCGCGCTGGCGCCTATGCCGGCACCGAGGAACGCGAGCTGCTGCAGATCGTCTGCGAGCGCAAGGACGGGCAGCCGACGCTGATCGAATGGCATGAGGCGTTGCCGCTGATGCAGCTGACGCTCAAGCCCGGCTGTACGAATTGCGAAGCCTGTTTCCGTGCCTGCCCGACCGGCGCGTTGCAAATCGTCGAGAACCCCGGCGAATGGTCACTGGCCGTTCAAGTGGATCGGTGCGTCGCCTGTGAGGTCTGCCTCGAAGTCTGTCAGCCGCGCGTGCTCGATGCCGAAGCGCGTTTCGACGCACGCCCCGAGCAACCCCCGCGCGTCTTGCACAGTCTGGTCAAGCAACGCTGCGCACGCTGCGAGCGCTTTTTCGTCTCTGCAACTCCGCAAGAGCATTGCCCGATCTGCGCAGACGACGAAGACGCTTTCGCGCAAATCTTTGGCTGAAACGGAGAAGCATGCAATGGAATGGGAATTCACCCCGGAAGACGTGGTCAAGGGCCGCTCGGGCTATGGATTGGCGGAATTCCGCCGCGACCTCGCCGAGGAAGTGTTGCAGAACATCGGCGGCGAAGATGTCGGGCGCTTCCAACGCGTCTATCACCTGCTCTACGACCTCTGCTATGCGCTGGCGACGAGCAAGGATTTCGAGGCGCATCTGGCCGCCTACGCCTATGATCCGCCGACCGTGCAGTTTTTGCGCGAAATGCAGCCCTTGATGGAAAACAACGTCGCGATGCTCGGCGCGATCCTGCAGCGTCAGATCATGGATCGCGTCGAGGCCGGCATGCCGCTGGAAGCCGCGGTGAACGACGTGGCCGAATGGCACCGGCAGACGGTGGCCGCCACCGATCCGGTGGTCAATTGATGGAATCGGCGCCCGCTTCGCGGATGCCGTGCTTCTTCATCTTCTCCCACAGGTTCTTGCGGCTGATGCCCAGTTGGGCGGCCGTTTCGGCGATGCGTCCGTGATTGGCGGCCAGCACCGAGAGGATGTGGCGGCGCTCGGCTTCGGCCACATGCGCGGCGAGCGTGGGTGCCGCCTCACCAGCGCCGACTTTTTCTTCCGCATCGGTGAAGGCCGAGGCAGTAAGCAGCGGGCCATCGGAGAGGATGCAGGCGCGCTCGAGCGCATGCCTTAGCTCGCGAACATTGCCCGGCCAATCGGCATGGATCAGCCATTGCTCGGCATCCGCATCGAGCCGGCGCACCCCGCCGCCTTGCGCAAATTCCGCCAGAAAGCGGTCGGCCAGCCACAAGATGTCCTCGCGCCGCTCGCGCAGGGGAGGGATGTCGATCTGCACGACATGAACGCGGTAGTAGAGGTCTTCGCGGAAACGGCCCTCCTCGACCATCTTCTTGAGGTCGCGGTGCGTGGCGAGAATCAGGCGGAAATCGATCTGGATCGTCTTCTCCCCGCCGACGCGCACGATGCTGCGTTCCTGTAGCGCGCGCAGCAGCTTCACCTGCATCGATAGAGGCATGTCGCCGATCTCATCGAGGAACAGCGTGCCGCCGCGCGCGAGCTCGAAGGCGCCGCGCCGCTCTTTCACCGCGCCGGTGAAAGCACCGCGCTCATGGCCGAACAGCTCGCTTTCCATCAGACTCTCGGCGATGGCGCCGCAATTGACGGCGATGAAGGGCTCCTTCTGCCCCGCAGCGGCCAGCTCATGCAAGGTGCGCGCGACGACCTCCTTGCCGACACCGGACTCGCCCGTGATCAGCACGGTGCGCGCCTGTTTCGCCAGCCGCGGCAGCATCGCTTCGATGCGGCGCATCGCGTTGGAGATGCCCAGGCGCGGCTCGCCTTCTCCGCCGGCTGGATGGCGGCCGGCCAGCTCGCGCACCTTCGCGATCAGTGCCGGAATGTCGAGCGGCTTGGTCAGATAGTCGGCCGCGCCGAGTTTCAATAGGCGCACCGCTTGATCGATCGCGCCATGCCCGGTGATGAAGAGAAAAGGTGGCAAGGCCGGCGTTTCCCGTTGCAGTTCGACGAACAGATCTTCGCCGGAAAGATCGGGTAGGCGGATGTCGCTGATCGCCAGCGCATAGCGTTTGTGCTGCAAGGGCAAGAGCGCGTCGCGGCCGCGCTGGAACCAGTCGCAGCCGTAGCCTTCCATTTCCAGGCGCTCGACGAGCGCCTCGCCCATGATCGGATCGTCCTCGATCAGACAGATGACGGGTTTCATGCGGATGCGGCTTCCAGTGGCAAAGTGACCGTGAAGCGCATCTCGCCATCTTGCCAGCCGGCCTCGATCTGGCCGGCAAGCTGCGTCACGGTCTGATAGGTGACCCATAGTCCCAAGCCGTGCCCGTCCTCGCGCCCGGAGACGAAAGGCTCGAACAGGTGGCTGCGCACGGCTTCGGGCAGCGGCTTCCCGCTGTTGGCGATCTCGATGCGCACAGCAGCCTCATCCGCCCGCGCGGTCAGCCGCACATGGCCGCCGGCATCTGTCGCCTGCACGGCGTTGAGCAGCAAGTTGATCAGGATCTGGCGCACCACGCTGGCCGGCAGCGCCAGTCGCTCGGGTAGATTGACGTGCCAGTCGAGCATCAGTTGTTTTTTGACCAGCTGCGGCTCGATCAGCGTGCGCACATCCTCGAAGTCGTGCCGGTCGAGCGGCCGGCTCGCCACGCGCGCTTCGACGAGCAGCGCGCCGACGATCTCGGCCACTTGCTGGAGCCCGCGCTCGAGCAGCGCGACGGTTTTCGCCGTCGCGGCATCGAGCGGGCCGCGTTGCTTCAGGGTGTCGAGGGCCATCAGCATGCCGCCCAGCGGGTTGTTGATTTCGTGGGCGATGCCAGCGGCCAGCCGGCCGACGGCGGCGAGCCGCTCGGCGTGCAACATCTCTTTTTCCAGCATGGCCTTTTCATTGAGGGCGACGGCCGCTTCGCGGTAGGCCGCGAACAGCCGACCGAGCTCGTCGCGATAACTGTAGCGTTCGGCCGCCGGCATGGGCAGCGGACGGCCGTGAACGAGCGCATCCATGCCCTTCGACAATTCGACCAGCGGCTCGGCCATGCGCCGTCCCCAATACCAGTTGATCGGCAGCAGCGCGGCGAGGGCCAGCAGGCCGATCAGAGCGCCTCGTACCGCGAGCGCCAGAAAGCGCGCCCAGACGACATCGCGGTCGTGGGCGACGACGAGGGTGCCGAGCCGGCGTCCTGAGGATTCGATCGGCATCGCAGTGAAAAAATGATGCGCGCCGGCAAGATCGAGGGTCTGCGTATCCGTCAGTGTCCTGGCGCGCAAGGGCTTGGCCAGAACCGAAAACGCGTTGGCCAAATCGTCCAGGCGCGAAAGCGTCGGCAGGCGAGCCGGGTCGGAAGCGACCAGGATGTGCATGTCCCCGTCGAGCACGAAGATCGCATCCGGCTGCAGCGGATTCCGGCCGGCGCCTTCATGAAACGGCGCGCGCACGATCTCGAAGGCGCGCCATAGATCATCGTGCAGCAAGGGCGGAAACAGCGTCTGGGCCAGCGTTTGCCCGAGACTCGCCGCGCTGGTGAACACGTCCTGCTTGAGATCATCGTAGGCGCGCACCATGTAGGCCGCGCCGATCGCGATAGCGGCGGCAAGGATCAGCGCGCTGCCCCATAGTGGCACCTTGTGGCGCAGGCTGAGATCGAACAGACGCATTAGCCCAGATCGTCCATTGGAACGCGAGCGGGTATCAAAAGCGAGGGCGAGCAGGTTTGCGTCAGCGCGACGAACCAATAGCGGTGCCTGGCGATACGCGAGGGCGCAAAGATACCGCCCGCAGCGTGAAAACCGCCGCGTAGGGCGATGAAATGATCGTATCGAATGCTCATGGCGAATCAGCCCGATCTCAATGGACGATCTGGGATTAGTATTCGCCGAACGCACGCATCATCTTCGCGACATCCTCGTACAGGCGCCGATCGCCCGCGACGAAGCCGTCGATGTTGAGGCGATCGAGCAGCATCTTGCCGGTCAGATCGTCCTTCATGCCGATCAGCACGCGCTGCATCGCTTCGAAATCGGCCCGGGTAACGTTGCGGTGCGCGACGAAGGGCGGAAAGCCGTAGTCGGGCGAACGGGCGATGATGCGGGTCTTGGCGGTCAATGCCGGCTGGGTACGCGCCAAGGTGTCCCAGACGAAACTGTCGATCGCTGCGCCCTGCGCGAAACCGGTCGCGACCGCCTCGACCGCCTTGCGGTGCGACCAGGTGAAAAAGGTCTTCTTGAAGAAAGTCGCCGGGTCCTCGCCAAGTTCTTTGACCATGTAGCGCGGCCTCAGATAGCCGGTATTCGAATAAGGATCGGCATAGGCGAACACGGCGCCCTTGAGATCGCGCATCGAATGGCGCGTCGTGTCGTCTGCGGCGACGATCAGATAGGAACGGTAGGTGGGTTTGCCCTGGTTGAGCGGCACGGCCAGCAAGCGCACCAGGTCTTTCAGATACAGGTACGGGTAATCGCAGATCCAGGCGAAGTCGAGCTTGTCCAGACGCAACAGATCCATCGTCTCGCGGTAGCTGTCGCGCTGCACGAACTCGATCGGACGCCCCAGCTTGGCCTGCAGGTAGCTGCGCCATTCTTCCATCAGGCTGTATTCATCGTGGACGAAGGCCGGTGTCAGGCCCACCCGGATCGGTCTGGCCGCCCAGGCACAAAGCGGCAGGCTGGCGCCAGCCGCCAGAGCACCCAGGGCATGCAAGACTCGACGTCTGCCCAAGTTACCGGATCGTAACTGTATGCGCTTCATGGTTAGCCCTCGGTTACCAATCGGTAACTAATTCTAGCCCTTCTGTGTGGATGTGTCCGGGCATGGTTTTTTCGTCATCGCCGCCATGACTATTGAAACCCATCGGCCTTTGCCTGCCGATCGCCATCTCGCGTTTTGGCCGGCCGCCTGCCTTGCGGTGCGCGGCGGTGTGGCGGCCTGCGATCGCTGTGCGAATGCCTGCCCGGTCGGGGTGCTGAAAGTCGGCGCTGACGGGACGGCACTGGTCGGCGATTGCCTCCATTGTGGTCGCTGCGCGGCGGCCTGCCCGAGCGGGGCGCTCGTCGCCAAGGGCTTTGACGAGGCGCGGTTACCGTCCGGTAACCTGCCTGTAGCGATCGAGTGCTGGAAGGTGCCCCGTGAAATCGCTGGCGAACAGGCGGTGCGCGTGCCCTGCCTCGGCGGGCTTGCGCTTACCCGCCTGATCGAATGGCTCGTCGAGGCCGGCAGCCGACCGCTACGGCTCGTCGACCGCGGCTGGTGCGCGAACTGTGCAGCCGGCACGGATGGCTTCGCCGGCGCGGCCATACTCGCTGCACTCTCGCCTTGGCTGTCGGCCAGCGGCCTGCCGCCGGCGCACTGGCCGAAGCAAAGCGAAAAGCCCTTACCCAAGGCGCTGATGCCCAGGGAGATTCCATCGGCCGAGCGCCAGATCGCGATGGGCCGGCGCGCGTTTTTCGGGCGTCTGGCCAAGGAAATCGCGCGCAGCGAGCGACCGGTCGAAGCGCCCGCCGGCCCGCGCGCCGCCTTGCGCCGCACTCGCTGCCCGTTGCCGGCGCACGAGCGTTTCTTGGCCGCGCTCACCCAACTCGCCGCGACGCAGGGGCGGCCGCTGCCGCCGCGAGCCTTGCCGCGTCTCGAAGTATCGCCCGCCTGCCGCGATCACGGCTTGTGCGCATCCTCGTGTCCCACTGACGCGCTGGTGATCCGCGACGGAGAGAAAGGTCGCCAGTGGCGTTTTTCCAGCGCTCGCTGCACGGGTTGCGGGCGTTGCGTGGCGGTCTGCCCTGAGCAGGCGCTGCGGCTCGGGGAGGGCGGGCAGTTCGAGGAGGTCGTCCTGCGCACGGTATCGCTTACCTCCTGCCTCGAATGCGGCCGCGATTTCGTGCCGCAGGCCGCGGAGCACATCTGCCCCCAGTGCCTTGCGCAACGCGCGCTGGCGCAGAGCATGTTCGCTCCTGGCCCGAATGTTGCAGGGCAATAGCCGCTCGTTTTCATCAACCGGAGGAAGTGAAATGAACGAATCGATCCTCAATCCCAAACTGACCCGTCGGCGTTTTCTGCAAGCGACCGGCGCGGCAGGCGCCCTGGGTGCCGTCGGCGTCGGCGGCCAGCTCACCACCATCGAGAAGGTGCATGCTCAGCCAGAAGCCGCGGCTGCGGGACAGACCGTGATCACCAAGAGCTTCTGTCACCAGTGCCCGGCACGCTGCGGCATCGACGTCTATACGACCAACGGCCGTATCCATGCGATCTACGGTACGCTCGACAACCCGCTCTCCAACGGCAAGCTGTGCCCGAAGGGCCATTACGGCGTCTATCTGACCTATGATGCCGATCGCATCAAGGGGCCGATGAAGCGCACCAACCCGAAGAAGGGCAGGAACGAGGATCCGAAGTTCGTGCCGATCTCCTGGGACGAGGCGCTCGATATCGTCGCCGGCCGCCTGAATGCATTGCGTGAGAAAGGCGAGTCGCATCGCTTCGCGGTGCTCACCGGCCGTGGCTGGGGCTACACCGATGTGGGTCTTTTGAAGGAGTTCGGCCAACTGTACGGCACGCCGAACTACAACCTCGGCCACTCCTCGATGTGTTCCGACGCATCGGAAACCGTCAAGCACATCATGGACGGGCATCACGCCTATAGCGCTTACGACTACTCGAACAGCAACTATGTGCTGGTCTTCGGCGCCGGGCTGCTTGAAGCCTTTCGTCCCTACAACGCCAACATGCAGAACTGGGGCAAGATGCGCACCAAATCGCCGAAGACCAAGGTCACCGTGGTCGATGTGCATCTGAACACCACCGGCTCTGCGGCCGACCGGCTGCTGCTGGTCAAGCCCGGACGCGATGGCGCTTTGGCGCTGGCGATGGCCCACGTGATCCTCACCGAAGGCTTGTGGGACAAGAACTTCGTCGGCGATTTCGTCGATGGCGTTAATCGCTTCAAGACCGGTGCGTCGATTCCGCTGACGGTGAGCCAGGAAGACGTCGATGCCTGGAGGCAGGCAAGGGCCGAAGCGGCGGCGAAAAAGGAAGCGGCGGCGAAGAAGGCTGCCGAGGCACGCGAGAAAGCGCTCGCCGAGCTCGACAAACTGAAGAAAGCGCTCAAGGGCGCGAAGGGCGACGAGAAGGCGGCGCTCGAAAAGAAACTCGCCGAAGCGCAGAAGAAGTTCGACGAGGGCGAAGCGAAAGCCAAGAAGATTGCCGAACAACGCGCTTTGCTTGAAAAGGACAAGAAGACGGAAATGGCGCCGGTGGTCGGTCAGCCCTTGTTCAACGAGAAATGGACGGTCGGCCTGATCGAATGGTGGAACGTCGAATTGAAAGATCGGACGCCCGAATGGGCCGCGGAAGTCTCCGGCGTTGCGGCCAAGGACATCATCACCGTCGCACGCGAGTTCGCCACCACCAAACCAGCCGTCGCATTGTTCGAGCGCGGCGCATCGGCGCATACCAACGGCGTCTATAACGGCATGGCGATCCATGCGCTCAATGCCCTGACCGGCAACATGTTCGCGAAGGGGGGGTTACGCGGCTATCAGATGAAGACTGCCTGGGCCAAGCTGCCGATCAAGGTCGAGGACTATCAGGACGACTATGCGAAGAACGGGCCGTGGAAGAAGTTTCCGCGCATCGACATGGCCAAGACCAAGAAGTGGCCGTTGGTGAAAAACATGATGCAGGAGATCGCCATCAACCACCTGAAAGGCGAGCCCTACAAGCTCGACACGGCGATCATCTATATGACGGGCGCGATCTTCTCCGGCCCGGACTGCACGAAATGGGAAGAGGCCTGGCGCGAGGTCTTCGTCATCGACACCTCCCCCTATCCGGGCGAGACCAACAAATTCGCCGATTTGATCCTGCCCGATCACACCTATCTCGAACGCCTGCAGATCGCCGACACCTACCCGTACGAGGGCTATCCGATTTCGATGATCCGCACTCCGGCGATCAAGCCGCTCTTTGATACCAAGGTGTTCGGCGACATGATCATCGAGCTGGGCAAGCGCATCAAGGGCCCGACGGCCGACTACTACAACAAGGTCGGCAACACCGAGAACATCATCAAATGGATGTGCGAAGGTTTCAAGGACAAGCCGGGCGACAACGGCGTGGTCGACTTCGAAACCTTCAAGCAGAAGGGCGTCTGGTATCGCAAGCCCTATGCCTATCTGCAAAAGGATGGCGTGTTCTACGAGTGGGACGGCAAGGGCTACAACAAGGTGCTCACCGAGGCCGAGGTCAAGGAAAAGGTGATGCCCACACCGACCGGCAAGTTCGAGCTCAAGGTCACCGAGCTCGAGCATCACGCCGATTACGTGCAGGAGAAGCTCGGTATTCCGCCCGAGCGCGCGCCTTTCCCGCAGTGGATCGAGCCGAAACACGGCGGCGATGGCGATCTGCATTTCGTCAGCCCCAAGCTTGCTGGTCAGGCCGAGGGACGCAGTTCCAACCTGCCGCATGTCGCGGCGATGATCCAACCGGTGCAGGGCGGCAAGCGCGAGGTGTTCCTCGAAATCCATCCGGAGGCGGCCGCCAAGCGCGGCATCAAGGACGGCGACATCGTGCGCATGAAAAACAAGATCGGCGAGATTCGCGTGCGCGCCCGGGTGACGCACACCACGCGTCCCGATACCGTCGTGCTGCCGATGATTCACGGTCACTGGGCGCAGGGTCGCTGGGCGGAAGCCAAGGATCGCCTACCCTCCGGTAGTACCAACGAAATCACCGAAAACCTATCCGAACCGCTATCGGGTCTGGCTTGTTATCACAGCGGCCTGGTCAGCGTGGAACGCGCTTAAGGAGTACATCATGGCAAAGTGGGGAATGGTCATCGACCTCGAAAAATGCGTGGGCTGCCAAGCCTGCACGATCGCCTGCGGCATGGAAAACACACGCTTGCCTGGCGAGCACTGGCAGGACGTCATCTTCTTCCAGGAAGGCGAGTATCCGAACACCGAAATCAAGTGGTTCCCGCGTCCTTGCATGCATTGCGAGAACCCGTCCTGCGTCGCGGTCTGCCCGGTACGTGCCACCTACAAGTCGGAGGACGGCCAGGTGCTGATCGACTGGGAACGCTGCATCGGCTGCAAGTACTGCATGATCGCCTGCCCGTATGGTGTGCGCTTCTACACCGAGGAGAAGGCGCGCTACGGTGGCCCGAACATGAAGGACGTGTTCCCGAGCAACGACGCGCATTCCTGGAATCCACCCTGGAGGATGCCGCAGGAAGACTGGAAGCACGGTGTCGGCGTGCAGCCGCACGATGTGGTGTCGAAATGCACCTTCTGCTATCACCGCGTGTCCAAGGCGCCCAAGGGCACGGTAGACCTCGATCCACAAAACCCGGCTACACGCGAATTCACGCCGGCCTGCGTCGTCACATGCCCGACCGGCGCGCGCTTCTTCGGTGACCTGGCGAACCCGGATTCCGAGGTCAACAAACAGATCGCCTACAAGAATGGCGTGCGCCTGCTGGATCACCTTGGCAACAAGCCGCAGGTCTACTACCTCACTGGCGAGGGGGGCTCGGTCCCGGCCACGCGTTCGATCAAAAAGATTTAAGGAGAAAACGTCATGATCGCAAACAATCGCAACAATGACATCAGCAGCCATGTCCGTTCGGAGGCCAATGCCTGGCTGGTGGCATGCATCATCGTCGGTGGTCTGTCCGGCGCCTATATGCTGTATCAGCTGATGACGGTCGGCCATGCTTCGTTCAACACTTCGAGCGACGGCATCAACTGGGGTTTGCCGATCGCCGCCTATGTGTTTTTCGCACTGACCTCGTCGGGTCTGACGATGATCGCCTCGCTTGCCACGGTGTTCGGCTTCGAGCAGTTCTATCCGATCGTCAAGCGCTGCATCTGGGTGGCGATCGTCACCCTGGTCGCTGGCTTCTCGGTGCTGGCGTTCGAGCTCGGTCATCCTTTCCGCATGCTCTGGGCCATGCCCACCGGCATGCAGGTGATGAGCCCGATGTTCTGGATGGGCGTGTTCTATCTGATCGACCTCGTGCTGTTGATCATCAAGTTCTATTTGATCGTGCAAGAGGACTGGCATAGCAGCTTCTCCAGGCTGATCGGCATTGCCGGCTTCGTCGCCGTCATCCTGGCCTCAGGCATGCTGGGACTGCTGTTCGGTTCCGTTGCAATGCGGCCGATGTGGTTCGGCTCCTTCACATCGATCTACTACATGCTTACCGCTGCGCTATCAGGTGCCGCCGCCATCGTGGTGACGACGTACATGGCCTTCGATTTCGACAGCCGCAACATGCCTGCCAATCTGCGTGCCTTTGCCGAAGGCGATCAAATGCCGAAGGTCTTCGCCACGCTGATCGGCATCACCCTGGTGATGATCCTCACCCGCATGTGGACGGGCTTGTGGAGCAACCTCGATGGTCTGGAGGGCTTCCATGTGCTGGTCAAGTCGCCGCTCTTTTGGGTCGAACTATTGTTCGGTCTCGTCCTTCCCTTCTGGATGATGCTGCAGCCGGGCATGCAGACGCGCGTCGTTCCGCAGATGACCGCCGCCTTCCTGGTGCTCGGCGGCATGGCCATCAACCGTTACGAGTTCATCGTCAGCGGTCAGGTCGTGCCGATGTTCAAGGGCACCTGGGTGAATAGCCTCGAGCCCTACTTCCCCTCGATGACCGAATGGGCGATGGCGGTGTTCGGGCTGGCGGTCGCACTGGGCGGCTACGCGATCGGCGAAAAGATGTTCCGGTTGTCGGCGGCGCCCGCGCACGAGGAGAGCGGCAAACTCGCCGGCGCAAGCGCATAATTAATCAAACCCAGATTGTCCATTGGAACACGAGCGGGTATCAAAAGCGAGGGCGAGCAGGTTTGCGTCACCGCGACGAGCCAATAACAGTGTCTGGCGATACGCGGGGGCGCAAAGATGCCGCCCGCAGCGTGAAAACCGCCGCGTAGGGCGATGAAATGATCGTATCGGATGCTCATGGCGCATCAGCCCGGTCTAATGGATAATCTGGGTTAAACTCACAGGCCGGCGCGTTTCCTCACCTCTGGCGCGCCGGCTTTTTTTTGCCATGAACGATCAAGACACCCAACTCGATTGGCAAGCCTTTTGGCTCACGCTGGCCAATGCCTTCATGCCACCCAAACGGCCGGAAGTCGCCGCGGCGTTTCGCGACGTGCTGGCTGACGATCTCGAAGCGCTCGGCACGGCGCTGGATCTCGATCTTTCCGTCGAGCTTGCCGACTTGCGTCAGGCCATCGCAGCGCTGTCCGACGACGAGGCGCTGCTCGTCGCTTACAGCCACCTTTTTCTGCAACCGCCCCTGCCGGCCAGTTTGAACCTCGGCCTCTACGTCGATGGCGCGCTCAATGGCCCCTGCCTCGACGTGCTCGAAAACGCCTATCGCAAGATCGGCATCGCCAAGCGCGAGGACCTGCACGATCTACCCGATCATGCCGCGATGCAGATGGAAGTCCTCGCCGTACTGTTCGGTGAGCGTGAGCCGGCGATGACGCCCAGCGATTTCGCCAATCTCTGCCTGGTCGGCGCCCTGCCGCGGCTGGCGAACGCAGTGGTTGCCGACTCGCCTGCTTCGCCTTGGGCCGCGCTGTCGCGCATCGCCGCTCGTGCGATCCAGACTTTTGCCCTGGCGCCGGACAAGGAAACCCTGCATCGCAGTCGCCGTGCGCAAGGCCGCGCCGACACCGGCATCGGCGTCTGGCGCCACTGCGCACGCTGTGGCAAACCCTTCGCGCGCGAAAAGGAAATCCAGATCATGGCCAAGGCTCTGGAGCAGGCGAACCTGCCGAGCGATTTCCTCGTGAATTGCCCAGACTGCCGCGATGCCGCGCAAGGTTTTTTCCGTCGGCCGATCAAGTAGCAGGAAAACCAGTCGCTGGGCAATCTTTGCGCCCTGGCTTGCCGCACTCGTGCTGATGACGGCGCCCCCGGCGCACGCCGAGGCCGCACCGGACGATCTGCTCGCACGCAAATGCACGAGCTGTCATAACGCGGTGCGTTGGCAGAGCGCACGCCATACCTCGATCGGCTGGTGGGCCGTCACGTCGCGGATGCGCTGGATCCACGGTGCATCCTTGAGCTGGAGCGAGCAGGCGGAGGTGGTCGATCTCTTGGTCGCACGTTTTCCCGCGACGAATGATGATGCACGCGACGAATGGCTTCTCGCCCTCGTCGTTATGTCCCTGCCGCTCGTCGGTTGGTGGGTGGGGCGGAGGAAACGATTCTGGTGAGTGTTCCCGCGCTCCGTTCATTTGTGACTCACCCCAATATTCGGTTACCAAGCGGTAACAAATCGTAGAGGAATATTTTCCCGAAGTTACCGGCCAGTAACATTGGTCTAATAAGAATATCATTATATATCAATACGTTGTGTGATCCTATGGTGAAGCGACCATTCATAAATCAATAGCTTGTGCTTTTCTTATCCAACTTCCTGATCGGGGAATAAAACCATTCTTTCAATAGGGCTAATGGCATGCCTTCTGCTTGAAAGAAAGGGGCAAATTGCATCCGAAGATGCTGAGCAATGGGAACCGAGGGAGGAAGCAAGCATGGGTGTCAGTCGCAGGGGATTCCTGAAGACGAGTGGCGCACTGAGCGCCTTGGCTACGGCAGGGGCACCTCTGCCAGTCATTGCCGAAGCAGC
This sequence comes from Sulfuricystis multivorans, assembly GCF_003966565.1. Lineage (NCBI taxonomy): Bacteria > Pseudomonadati > Pseudomonadota > Betaproteobacteria > Nitrosomonadales > Sterolibacteriaceae > Sulfuricystis > Sulfuricystis multivorans. Next base: position 30,181 of record NZ_AP018718.1, read on the forward strand.
AAAAAAGTTCGCCGTACCGTATTCGCCCGGTACCGAGAAATACGTCAAGAGCCAGTGTTGTCATTGCGTCAATTTCTGTGGCATCGAGGTCAAGCTGCAGAATGACGTGATCCGCGCGATCTATCCGGACAAGGCTCGCGCCGACTATTACAACTGGGGCATCTGCCCGAAGGGCGCCTCGGGTGTGTTCAACACCTACAATCCATATCGGTTGAAAAAGCCGATGAAGCGCACCAATCCAGACAAGGGCATCGGTGTCGATCCAAAATGGGTCGAAATCAGCTGGGAGGAGGCTTTCTCGACCATCACCGACAAGCTCGCCAAGATCAGGGCCGATAATCCGTCCAAGCTGATCTGGCATCATGGTCACGGCAAGTACCTGATCGGCGACCAATTCCCGAAAGCCTTCGCCGCAGCGTTCGGCACGCCCAACGTCATTCATCGCACTACCACCTGCGAAGCTGCTCGCCACGTCGCCGACGAGCTGACTTGGGGTTATCACGGCATCCTGCCCGATCTCGAATACACCAACCTCTACCTCAACTTCGGCGCCAATGCTTTCGAGAGCGAACAGTGGGCGCGTTGGCTCGACCATGCGACGATCGATGCCAAGGCACGCGGGATGAAGCTCATCGCCATCGAGCCGCGCTTGTCGAATACCGGCGCCAAAGCCGACGAGTGGCTCCCGATCCGTCCGGCCAAGGATGTGCTGCTACTGCTCGGCATGGCCAAGGTGCTGCTCGACGATGGCACCATCGACAAAGAATTTCTCGTCAATTACACCAACGCGCCGCAGCTGGTCGGCGCCGATGGCAGATTTCTGCGCGACAAGGATGGCAAGGCGCTGGTTTGGGACAGCGTCAGTGATTCCGCCAGACCCTTCACCGAAGGTGTGAAGCCGGCGCTACTCGGCCACTACGAGGTAAATGGCAAGCCCTGCGCGACCAGCTTGCAGCTGCTCGCCGACGAGGTCGCCAAGGTGACGCCAGAACACGTCGAACAGGTCGCTGGCGTGCCGGCTGCGCGCGTCGTTTCGCTGGCGCGCGAGTTCGCGCGCGAGGCGAAGATCGGCGCAACGATCGAGATCGATGGCAAGCGTTTGCGTTACCGACCTGTAGCGATCTATAGCTTCCGTGGTCTTGCCGCCAAGGAATTCGGCGTGCAGAACTGGCGCGCCGCGCTGATCTTGCAGATGCTGGTCGGTAGCATCGATGCGGTGGGCGGCCTGCACCTGCATGGTGTCTATCGCAACCCGGCGTATTTCGAGCCAGCGAAGTGCGAATACCCACCCCAGCGCGCCGATTTGGCGAAGAGCGTCTATTTTCCGCACAGTCACCACGACGTCTGCCAGCAGGTGGCCCTGACGTTGCTCGATCCAAAGGCTTATGGCCTGCCCTACGAACCCGAGATGCAGATCTTCTACGCCACCAACCGGCCGATGTCCACCTCAGATGCGAAGAAGCAGTTCGAGGGTTACAAAAAGACCTTCAACGTGGTGATCGACATCGTCGAGACCGAGCTGGCGCAGCTGGCCGACATCGTGCTGCCCGATCTGACCTATCTCGAATCCTGGCACTACTTTCCAGGCCGCTGGACGCCGAGCACCAAGCACGAGGCGATCCGCCAGCCTGTCGTCAATGTCTATGGCATTCCACATGATGGCTATTCGATCATCTGGGAATTGGCCAAACGCCTTGGCCTGCGTGATGCCTACATCGAGCAGTTGAACAAGATCTGGGGACTCAAGGAGCACAAGTTCCTAGCTGGCCGCGATTACACGGCAAAGGAGGCCGTCGCTCTGCTGTGGGAGGAGAAGGCACACAAACCTTTCGATTACGCGCTCGAACACGGCTTCCTGGGCAAGAAGGTCGGCGTCGAAGATCGCTATCTGAAAGGCGTCGAAGACAAGTTCAAGGGGCCAAGCAAACCGAAGATGAACCTCTATGCCGAACAGCTGGTGGCCGGCTACGAGAAAGTGAAGGAGACGGTCGCCAAGCACGGTATCGAGAACATCGATCTCGACCAGTATCGTATCGCGATGTCGCCGTTGCCGCGCGCGGTGCATGCCGAGCCGACGCCGCATCGTCAGGCGCATGATCTTCCCTTCTATCTCGTCACACATAAGCGCATGTATCGCAACCAGTGTGGCAACACGGCGCAAAACCCGATTCTCGATGCCCTGGGCGGTAGCGACACGAATGCGATCGTGATCCATCCCGAGGCGGCGCAACGGCTGGGCATCCGGGACGGTGATTGGGTGATCGTCGAAACACGCGTCGGCCGCGCGCGCGGCCGGACGAAATTCAGCCAGGGCGTGCGTCCCGACGTGGTCACCGTCTCTTATCACTACGGCCATTTCAGCCCCGGTTTCCCCGCTTATGCGAAGAAAGGCACCTGGATCAACCAGGCATTGGAGCTGCACCCGGACAAGCTGTCGGGCATGAACTCTTTCAATGACACCAAGTGCAAGTTGATCAAAGCCTGAGCCGGAGACGATCATGACCAAGTTCGTTCGCGTCATCGATACCAAGCGTTGCATGGGCTGCCGCGCCTGCATAGCGGCCTGCGCGGTGGAAAACAACTTCACGCCCGACGCACCGTGGAACGTGATGATCGAATACGAGACCGGCGTCTATCCCAACGTCGGCCGTGTGTTCGTGACCATGAATTGCATGCATTGCGAGAAGCCGCCATGTAAGGCCGCCTGCGACGCCGCCGGCTTCAAGGCCATCAGCAAGAACGAGTTCGGCATCGTGCTGATCGATTATGACAAGTGCAGCGGCTGTCGCTATTGCGTCGCTACCTGCCCTTACGGCGTGCCTCAATTCAACGAGCGGCGCTCGAATCTCTTTCCAGGCTCGAAGGAAATCACACCCTACGAAGCGATCGCCGAGGAAAACCGCCATCCGACGCATCGCAAGATCGCTGGCGTCGTCGAGAAATGCACTTTCTGTTGGCACAAATTGGAACCGGCGATCCAGGCAGGCAACAGCAAGGCCATCGGCAAGGATCCGCGCCATACACCCACATGCGATCTGGTCTGTCCGGTCGGCGCGCGCCTGTTCGGCGACCTCGACGATCCCGACAGTGAAGTCTCGCAAGTGGTCGGCAGAAAAAAGGCGGCACGGCTGAAGGCCGAGTTCGGCACCCGACCGCAGGTGTATTACGTGCTCGAGGGAGGAGACAACTGATGGAACGCTTGATCGCAAGCCTGGCGCTCGCCTTGGTCACGGCATCGTTTCCAGTCCAGGCCGGGCCGTGGGCCGAGGCGCTAGACGGCACCGCCGAGAAGATCCGCAGCGGAGAGATCGACGTCGGCAAGCAGTACACCATGGACTTTTCGGGGCGTTTTCATACCATCCATTCGAAGGTGCTGGGCATTGGCTGTGTCTCTTGTCACGCCACCCGTGCTTATGCGCCCGATCACCTATTTCTGCGTGCGGCGGAATTCCCGCAGCGGGGCCATCCTGGTGCCGTGCCGCGTGCGGACTGCATCGGCTGTCACCAGGTCAATGGATCGGCAACCCCCTGGTACGGTGTGATCAAAAAATGAATGACCTGGTCGACTTGGGCGATTGGGCCGAAAAGCGCAGCCAAATTTACTGGCTGTTCGCGCGCTTTTTCTTGGTGCCACCCGATGCCGAATTCATCGCGGCCCTGTCAGGGGTTTCTCTGGCGGTCGGCGACGATGACATGGATCCGATCGACGGCGCAGCAGCGCAATTACAGCGTTGCCTGGGTACGGCTTCTTTGCAGGATTTGCAGGTCGAGCATCTGCGCCTTTTCGGCGGCGTGCGCGAGGGCTACGGACCGCCGCCACCCTACGAGTCGATCCATCGTGAAGGCCGCCTGTTGGGAGAGAGTACCGAATCGGTGCTGCGGCATTACTGCAAACATGGATTCTTCCTCGAAGGTGAGCATGGCGGGCGGGGAGATCATTTGGGCCTCGAACTCAAATTTCTCGCCCTGCTTTGTCATGAAGAAAGTCGGCGCTGGCGGGACGGCAATATCTCGTTGGGTCTTGCGGCCTTGGCGGCGCAATGGGCGTTCATCGTCGAGCATCTGCATGCCTGGGCGCCCAATTATTGCCGTCGAATACAAGGCGAAACGGTGCAAGCATTTTTCCAGGCCGCGATGGCATTGACTGCGGCAATGATCGAGCAGGATGCTCTCCGGTTGCCAGCCTTGCTGAACGAGCTGAGCACAACGAACGAGGTCGAAGTAATGGAAGGAGAATTGCAATGACGCAAGCGAAAGGCAAATTGCTTTTGCTGGTGGTGGGCCTGGTGCTCGCTTTGAGTGCGCGCGCCGATCTGGGCTCGATGCTGGGCAATACCTGTGCCGGTTGTCATGGCCTGAATGGCGCGAGCGCCGGCGAGACGATGCCGATCATTGCCGGCCTGCCGCGCGACTTCATTTTGATGGCAATGAAGGAATACCGTGAAGGGATACGTGGTTCGACCATCATGGGGCGCATTGCCAAGGGTTACAACGATCAACAACTGATGGCGATCTCAGAATTCTTTGCCAAGCAAACATGGTTGCCGGCTGCGCAGAGATTCGATCAGAGCGTGCTCGAACGCGGCGAGAAGCTGCACCGCAAGCGCTGCGAGGCATGTCACCGCGACAATGGCACCAGCATGGCGCTCGACATGCAGCCGCTGGCCGGCCAATGGGCGGGTTATTTGAGAATCTACATGAGCACATGCCGTGATGCGAAATGGAAAAGCCGGCATCCGGATGCAATGACCTCGATCTGCAACGACCTCAGCGATGGTGACGTTGCGGCGCTCGTGCAATTCTATGCCAGTCAGAAATAAGGGGGTGGTCATGATGACATTCACGAATCGGCGAGATTTCCTGAAAGCGCTGAGTGCGGCATCTCTGGTCGCGTGGGGGATCGCCCCGAGATTTGCCAATGCGGCGGCCAAGGCGCGCGTCGTGGTCATCGGCGGGGGCTACGGTGGAGCGATCGCGGCCAAATATCTCAAACTGGCCGAACCCGGAATGGAAGTGATTCTGATCGAGAAGAACAAGCAGTATGTTTCCTGCCCGTTCAGCAATGAAGTCATCGGTGGTCATGCGGGCATGGATTTGCTGACTTTTGGGTACGACAACCTTGCCAGGCGCGGCATCAAACTGGTTTTCGATACGGTCGAGGCCATCGACCCTGAGGCGCGTATCGTGCGCATCAAGAGTGGCACCAAGTTCAATTACGATTATTGCATCGTCTCGCCTGGTGTCGATTTCATGTGGAACGAAATCGAAGGTTACGAAGAAGCGGCCAGCCAGATCATGCCCCACGCGTGGAAAGCCGGCCCGCAGACCGAACTCCTCGCCAAGCAGATTAGGGACATCCGGGATGGTGGCGTGGTCGTCATCAGCGCTCCCGCCGACCCTTTTCGCTGTCCGCCCGGGCCCTATGAACGAGCATGCGAGATTGCCGGCTATTTCAAGAAATACAAGCCCAGGTCAAAGGTGATCATCCTCGACGCAAAAGAGACTTTCTCGAAGAAGGCGTTGTTCGAACAAGGTTGGAAGCAACATTACGAAGGCTATATCACTTGGGTGAGCGGCCAAAAAGGTGGCGAGGTCACGCGTGTCGATCCAAAGACCATGACCGTCTACACAGACTCCGGAAAGATCCAGGCCGATGTGGTCAACGTCATCCCTAGCCAGGGTGCCGGGCAAATTGCGGTTCAAGCCGGATTGGCGAAAAAAGGTGACTGGTGTCCGGTCAACTTCGCCACTTTCGAGTCGAAAATTCACAAAAACATCCATGTCCTCGGGGACGCAGTCGATAGCCCGATGCCCAAGTCGGGTTACTCGGCAAATTCGCATGCCAAGGTGGCGGTGGCGGCGATCCTCGCTGCACTCCGCAATGAACCGTTGGTTCCGCCAGCGCTGACCAATACCTGCTACAGCCTGATTGCCCCCGATCATGGCATTTCGGTTGCGCACATTTTCGAGCTGGTGAATGGCAGGCTGGTAACGGTCAAAGGGGCAGGTGGCACTTCACCTCTGGACGCCACGCCGGAATTCCGCCGGCTCGAAGCGGTTTATGCCCATAGTTGGTACAGGAACATCACCACGGAAATGTTTGGATGACATCGATGCCAAAGGGCGTCCGTCATTCCAACTGGAGAAGAGCCATGAACAAGTTAACCATGACCGATTGTTCGTTACCATCCGATACCGAGTCGGGGACGAAAAAGACCGGCAAGATCATTTGCGGCTGGTGCATCTTGCTTGCGATGGCAATCCCCGTGGTGTTGGTCATCATCGCACTTGCAGCGAAGCTGCATGGCTATTTCTAGCACCCAGAGAGAGGGTTGGTCCCTCTCGGTGCCAGGTTCGGTTGCCGAGGGGGGCCAGCCCTGCTCACCGCTTGCGCAGATAGAACTCGTAGGCCCCGCGCGGCGCCGGGAAGCTGGCGACGAGCTCGATTTGCGGTGAGGCATTACTCCAGGCGCGGATGTCGTCGAAGGCCGCAGTACAGTCACTGACCAACAGCAGTGTTTCGCCCGAGTGCATGCCTTCGATGAGACGGCGCGCCTCGACGATCGGGCCCGGGCAGGTGATCCCGCGCATGTCGAGCGAGGCCTGCGCCGTCGGCCGATGCTCGCCTGCAGCCATCTTGCGGATGCGGTAGGCGGTCTTTCCGCCTGCCTGTTGCGATTCCTCGACGAGCTCGTGACCGGTGACACGGCACCAGGCGGTGAGATCATCCCGGGTACCAGCGCAATCGGAGACGAGAATCAAGTCCTGGCCGGGTGCCAGATCGTCGATTAGCTTTTTCGCGCCGACCAGCGGCGCCGGGCAGGGCAGCCCGGAAAGATCCAGTGTGATCGTGGTTTCCATTTCTTCCTCCTTCCACCAATTGGTTTTCAAAGTATCGTTCAAAGGAAGAAACAAGCCAAGTATTTTCGCTACAATTCGATCATTCTGGAAATATCGAATGGATGCTGCTGCGATCATCGACAAGCTCGCCGCTTTGGCGCAGGAGAATCGGCTGGCGATTTTTCGCCTGCTGGTCGCGACCGGACCGGAAGGCCTTGCGGCCGGTGCCATCGCCGATGCCCTCGGTCTTGCCGCACCGACGCTGTCTTTCCACCTCGCGCACCTTGCACGTGCTGGTCTGGTATCGGCACGGCAAGAGGGCCGTTTCATCTACTATTCGGCCAACTTCGCGGCGATGGACGCGCTGATCGCTGTTCTCACCGAAAACTGCTGCCAGGGCGGTGGGCAATGCCTGCCGAAGACCGCAGCAGCCGCGATTTCAACCCGTTCCCGCCGCAGGGCGGCATGAGGAGACCACATGCCCTTCAACGTCCTCGTTCTGTGCACCGGCAACTCGGCTCGCTCGATCCTCGGCGAGATGCTCTTCAATCATCTCGGCCAGGGCCGCATCAAGGCGTATTCGGCGGGCAGCAAGCCGGCCGGCCAGGTCAATCCGGTGGCGATCGAAACCCTGCGCAAGCATGGGGTGCCAGCGGATGGCGCGCGCAGCAAGTCCTGGGACGAGTTTGCCGTCCCGTCAGCGCCGACTTTCGACTTCATTTTCACTGTTTGTGACAACGCCGCCAACGAGCCCTGCCCGGTCTGGCCCGGCCATCCGACCACCGCGCATTGGGGGATTCCCGATCCGGCGCACGTCGAGCCGCTGGCGGCGCGCCGCGCAGCCTTCGAAGAAGCCTACCAGGCGCTGAAAAAACGCATCGAAGCCTTCCTTGCCTTGCCGCTGGAGACGATGGGCAAAGACGAAATCCTCGCCGCCGCGCGGCGCATCCACGAAGGAGACTGATCGTGTCGGCCCAATGCGAAGTCACCGCCAAGGTCGCTGCCGGCGCGCCGCTGTCGACCTTCGAGCGTTATCTCACCGTCTGGGTTTTTCTCTGCATCGTTGCCGGCATCGCGCTCGGCCAGTTCGTGCCCGGGCCATTCCAGGCGCTCGGGCGCATGGAGGTCGCCAAGGTCAATATCCCGGTGGGCCTGTTGATCTGGGTGATGATCATCCCGATGCTGGTCAAGGTCGATTTCGGCGCCTTGCACGAGGTGAAGAGCCATGTCAAAGGCATCGGCGTGACGCTGTTCGTCAACTGGTTGGTCAAGCCCTTCTCGATGGCGCTGCTCGGCTGGATCTTCATTCGCCATCTATTCGCAGCGTTGTTGCCCGCGGATCAGCTCGACAGCTACGTCGCGGGACTGATCCTGCTCGCCGCCGCGCCGTGCACCGCGATGGTCTTCGTCTGGAGCCGGCTCACCAACGGCGATCCGTTGTTCACTCTCTCGCAGGTCGCCCTGAACGACACCATCATGGTGTTCGCGTTTGCACCCATCGTCGGCCTGCTGCTCGGCATCTCGGCGATTACCGTGCCGTGGGACACCTTGCTCGCCTCCGTGGTGCTCTACATCATCATCCCGCTGCTGATCGCGCAAGCCTGGCGCAAGCAACTGCTGGCGAAGGGACAGGCGCATTTCGATGCCGCGATGGAGAAGATCGGCCCGTGGTCGATCACCGCCCTGCTCGCCACGCTGGTGCTGCTGTTCGCCTTCCAGGGCAAGGCGATCGTCGACAAGCCCATGATCATCGCGCTCCTGGCCGTGCCGATCCTGATCCAGGTCTTCTTCAACTCGGCGCTGGCTTACGGGCTCAACCGTTGGGTGGGCGAGAAGCACAATGTCGCCTGCCCCTCTGCCTTGATCGGCGCCAGCAACTTTTTCGAGCTGGCCGTAGCTGCGGCCATCAGCCTGTTCGGCTTCGAATCGGGCGCGGCGCTGGCCACCGTCGTCGGCGTGCTGATCGAGGTGCCGGTGATGCTCCTGGTGGTCAAAGTCGTCAATGCTACGAAAGACTGGTACGAACGAGGGGAAACTGCATGAGCGCCGCCGCCCCCTGCATCCGTCCATCATCGCGATGATTTCGCTGGCCGCCCATATCGCGGCCAATCACCCGAAAAACGGCAACGCCTGCTGCTGAGCCATGAACTGCATCATCGACGCCTGGCAGAAACACGAAGCCGAGCTGCGCCGCTTCCTGCGATATCGCGCGCACGACGACGCTGCGGCCGACGATCTCTTGCAGGAAGTCTTCCTGCGCGCGTTGCGGCAGAAGAATGGCCTGTGCGGCATCGACAATCCGCGCGCCTGGCTGTTCCAGACCGCGCGCAACCTGCTGATCGATCGCCTGCGGCTGACGAAAGAGCAGGTGGAACTGCCGCCCGACCTGGCCGCCGAAACCCACGAACCCGCGCCGCCGGTCGATGGTCTGGTGCAATGCCTGCCGCGCGTGCTTGCCGAGCTCTCGCCGCAGGATCGCGAAGCGATCCAGCTGTGCGACATCGAGGGCATGACACAGCAAGAATACGCGCGTCGTCTCGGCCTGACTTTGCCGGCCGCCAAGTCGCGCGTGCAGCGCGCCCGCGCCCGGCTCAAAGCGCGCATCAGCGAAGCCTGTCAGGTCAGATACGACGAGACCGGCCGGGTCGAGACATTCACTCCGCGCCAGCCGGTGTAGCTGCCGTTCCGCCAGCGCCGAATTTTCCGACTGCATTCTTTTCGCCCGAAGCCCGTCCGTCGAACCCAGATTGTCCATTAGCCCGGATATTTCACCGGCCCTCTGATCGAACGGTCGATTTGACCTTGGCTGGGCGCCTGTGAGACGAACAGAATCGGGATGCGCAGCCAATTGGCCAGGCGCTTCTGGCTGCTGGCGTGGGTGCCGAAGAGATCGAGCTGGGTCTCCTTGATCCGGTTCAGGGCCTCGCCCCGCTGGCAAAACAGGCCAGCGTAGAGCTCGTCCGCCGGAAGACTCAGGTGGGTCACGATGAAGCGGGGGTTGGCGCCCTGAGCGCCGAACTCCAGGCGGGTGACGAGGCGACGCTCGATGTTCCAGGCGTCCGTCGCATAACGGAACTCGCAAACCGCCCGCTGCTTCGTGCCGTCGCGACTCAAAATTGGCTTCGATCACGCGGCGCCCAAGACCCCCCGATAAGCGCTACACCTTTGGCATCGGCACAGCTCCCCTCAAGAACCTTCTTCGCACGTCGTTTTTTGCGGGCTTACACGCTGTGCCGATACCTTCCCTATGAAATATCCGGGCTAGCACCAGCTGCTCGGCAGCGTCGTCCAAGGTTTCGAGTCACTTGTCGATCTCGTCGCCATCAAAGGCCTGGCTGGAGGACAACCATTACCTGAACATGATGCTCCTGACGGAGCAGAAAAAGGGGGCATTGAGACTGGCCGCCTGAAGCGACCGCGCAGTTGGCGCCCCTACGGGCTACGCCCTTCGTACCGCCAACTGCGCAAACAGATTCAACCAATTCCCTGAACCACTGCTGTCCGGTTAAATGAGAGGGTGAACCGCTGTAAGCCATGACTGATGCAGGTTTCCGAGCGACGAGGGGTGTCTCCGATTTGAAATCGGAAACGGGGTTCCCGCAGAATTCCGAGCTTTGGCCCGGAGACTGCCATGAACACCGGCAAGACGCTGTTCGCCCAGATCATGGACTTTCTGCCGTGGAAGACATTCCATCGGATCGTGGCACGACACGGCGGCGACAAGGGGGTGCGGGCGCTGACCTGTGCCGAGCAATTCCGGGCCATGGCCTTTGCGCAACTGACCTACCGGGAGAGCCTGCGGGACATCGAGGCCTGCCTGCTGGCCCAATCGGCGAAGCTCTACCACATGGGGTTTCGCGCTCCGGTGGCCAGATCGACATTGGCCGACGCCAACGAGTCGCGAGATTGGCGCATCTGGGAAGCTTTTGCCAGTCGCTTGATCATGCAAGCCCGCAAACTGTATATGAGCGAGGACTTGGGACTCGATCTGTCGAACACCGTCTATGCGCTGGACTCGACCACCATCGACCTGTGCCTGTCGGTGTTTCCGTGGGCGCACTTTCGCACCACCAAGGCGGCGGTGAAGATGCATACGCTGCTCGACCTGAAGGGCAGCATTCCCAGCTTTATCCATGTCTCCGACGGCAAACTGCACGACGTGCATGCCCTCGATCTGCTCGAACTGGAACCCGGGGCCATCTACACCATGGATCGGGGCTACGTCGATTTCGCCCGCTTGCATGCGCTGCACCTGGCCGGGGCGTTCTTCGTCACACGCGCCAAGTCGAACATGCGCTGGCATCGTGTCTATTCGGTGCCAACCGACCGAACCACGGGCGTCATCTGCGATCAGCGCATTGCGCTCGATGGTTTCTACACCCGGCAGGAGTATCCCGCCCAGCTGCGCCGGGTGCGCTTCAACGATCCGGAGACAGGCAAGACGCTCATCTTCCTTACCAACCAGATGACCTTGCCGGCCACGACGATCTGCGCGCTCTACAAGAATCGCTGGCAAGTCGAGTTGTTCTTCAAGTGGATCAAGCAGCATTTGCGGATCAAACGGTTTTTCGGAACATCGGAGAATGCGGTCAAGACGCAAATCTGGATCGCCGTGTCGGTCTATGTGCTCGTTGCCATCATCAAGAAGAAACTGCAACTGGACGCCTCGCTCTACACTTTGCTACAGATTTTGTCGGTCACCCTGTTCGAGAAGATGCCCTTGCAGCAAGCCTTTCCAGCCAGCGAGTGCATTCTTCCACAGGGTGTGCCGCGCAACCAACTGAATCTATTCACGATTTAACCGGACGGTAGTGTCCCTGAACAGAATATTTGCACAACTCGACACACACGACTTTCGAAAAGGAATGGGGGACAGGTCGCGTTTTTCCGTGCCGGATCAGGCGCATAATCCTGACCCGCCCCTCTTTTCTCTTCGTTCCGCGTTTTGCCAATCCTTGGAGAAGTCATTGGTGGAGAGGGAATTGGCGCGCCTGAGACGATTCGAACGTCCGACCCCAGCCTTCGGAGGGCTGTACTCTATCCAACTGAGCTACAGGCGCGCGGCAAGAGGGATTATAACCCCTTGTCCAGGCCGGTCGCAGTCGGGTATGTCCCGCTGAGCCTGCGCGGGCTGCGTTTCTGGTCGGGTTGCCGTCGCTGGCCGGCGGGGGCGACTGCCATCGACCTAGCTGGAACAAGGGAACAGACCGCGGTTCTCGATCCGTCATTTAGGATCGACCGCCGAGCGCGACTGCTAGCATCATCACCCATGCCCACCTGGCTTGCCACCCTCCTTTCACGCCGCATGCTGATTTGTGTGTTCACGGGCTTCGCTTCGGGCATGCCGCTGTATCTGCTACTCAATCTGCTCCCGGCCTGGTTGCGCAGCGAGGGCGTCAGCCTCAAGACGATTGGTCTGTTCGCGCTGATTCAGTTTCCCTATACCTGGAAATTCCTCTGGGCGCCGCTTTTGGACCGCTTCGTCTTGCCGCTGGGCCGGCGGCGCGGTTGGATCTTCCTCACGCAAACGTTGCTGCTCTTGATCATCGCGCTGCTCGGCCGTTTCTCCCCGGCCGGGGCGCTCACTGCGATCGTCTGGCTCACCGCTTTGCTCGCCTTCGTTTCCGCCACTGCCGATGTCGCGCTCGATGCCTATCGGCGCGAGCTTTTGGCCGAAAACGAGCTGGGGTTGGGCAATGCGGTGCATGTCAATGCCTATCGGATCGCCGGGCTCGTGCCGGGTTCGCTCTCGCTGATTCTCGCCGATCATTTCCCCTGGGAGACGGTGTTCTCGATCACGGCCCTTTTCATGCTGCCAGGGATGATCATGGCCTTGCTGGTCGAAGAGCCGGCCATGGCCCGTGGCGCCCCGCATACCTTGCGCGAGGCGGTCGTCGAGCCGTTTCGCGAGTTCATCACGCGCGCCGGCGCCAAAGACGCCCTGTTGATCCTCGCCTTCATTTTCTTCTACAAGCTCGGCGATTCAATGGCCACCGCGCTGGCCACCCCTTTTTATCTCGATCTCGGCTATGCGAAATCGGACATCGGCCTGATTGCCAAGCATGCGGGCTTATGGCCGGCGGTGCTCGGTGGGCTGCTGGGCGGCTTGTGGATGGTGAATCTGGGCATCAACCGCGCGCTGTGGCTGTTCGGCGTCGTGCAGGTCGTCTCGATCTTTGGCTTTGCCTGGCTGGCCGCGCTGGGCCCGCAAAGCAGCATCGACGCGGCGGCCTTGGCACGTCTGGCGGCCGTGATCGGCTTCGAGGCGCTCGGCGTGGGCTTGGGCACGGCGGCCTTCGTCGCCTTCATCGCCCGCGCCACCCATCCGGCCTACACGGCCACGCAGTTCGCACTGTTTACCAGCCTTGCGGCCGTGCCGCGCACCTTCATCAATGCCAGCACCGGCTGGCTGGTCGAAACGTTCGGCTGGACGCCGTTTTTCCTGCTGTGCGCTTTGCTTGCCCTGCCGGGCATGGCACTGCTCTTGAAGGTCGCACCGTGGCACAGATGCAACACGTAACGTCGGCTTGCGGAACGAATCGCGAGGTGGTTCAACTTTTTTCCAGCAACGTCGTTATGTTTGTCATGTCGCTTCGAATGGACGGGGGGACGCAACAATGGTGATCGTGATGGACATGGCAACAGGAAAAAAAGCGGGTTGCGTGGAAGCCGAGATCGAGGAATTCGGCGCATACGTCGATGAAGTGCTCAATGCCGGCTGGCTGCCGCAGCCGGAAGCGCGGCTCGAGACGCTTGCTGCGGGCGGCAAGGCGCCCGCCAAGGGTATCGAGCCCGAAGAATTTCTGCGCAATCTCTACCGCAATCAGGAGTAGCCTCGGCGTGCCGTCCTGCCAGCGCCGAGCTTCACAGCGCATGGCGACGGTCGCCATGCGCGAAACCCATGAGCGGCGTCTCGATCCCTTTTCCGAGGGCGATGACCTTGACGAGCTCGCCCATCTCGTATGGCGAGAGCAGCATCTGCACCGCGCCGCTCGCTGAGTAGGCGCGGGTGCTGCCGCTCGACTGGCGTTGCGCGAGCAGCTCGCCGATCCCGCAGTTGATCAGGAACGTCGCCTGGTTCGTGTAGCCGAGCACCTCGAGTCCGGCCTCGAAACCCGCCTCGGCGATGGCGGTGAAATCGACGTGCGCGGTGATGTCCGACAGACCCGGCCACCAGAATGGGTCTTCATGCAGATGTTGCTGGTAATGGCAGCGCAGCGTGCCCTGGTTGCGTAGCGGGTGATACAGCTCGCGCTGCGGCAGGCCGTAATCGAGCAAAAGCAGTGCGCCGCATTCCAGCCGTGGCCCCCATTCCGCCACCCAGGCGCGTGCCGCCAGCCCGATTTCACCCTGATAGGGCGCCTCGACCGGCAAGGCCGCCATCGCTTGAGCGAGCATGCCCTGCGCCTGGCGTTCCTCCGCCCAGCCGAAGCCCTCGCCGCGCATCGTCACGCCCCGTTCCATCAATCCGGTGTCACGCCAGGCCACCGCATGCACTGGCAGCGCATCGAGTAATTCGTTGGCGATCACGCAGCCGGTGAATTTTTCCGGCAGCTCATCCCGCCAGACCACGCGCGCGGCCAGATGCGGCGCTTCGGCTTCGATGGCGGCCTGCTGGCGCGCGCGCAACTCGCCGGAAAGCTCGAGAATCTCGTAGCGTGCTGGCAGCGCATCCAAGGCCTCGAGCGCGAGCAGCAAATCGGCCGCGAGCCGGCCGCTGCCGGCGCCGACCTCGAGCAAAGTCGGCGGCTGTGGGACGGCACGGAGAATCTCTCCCACCTGCCGCGCCAGCGCTTGGCCAAACAGCGGCGAAAGCTCCGGCGCAGTGACGAAATCACCGCCCGCACCGAACTTGTGCGCCCCGCCGGCGTAATAGCCCAGCGCCGGCTGGTAAAGCGCCATGTCCATGAATTCCGCGAAGGGAATCCAACCGCCCGCCGCCTCGATACGCGCAGCGATGCGTGCGCAAAGCTGCCGACTGGCGGCTTGGGCATCGGCGGAAGGAGTGGGCAGTTCTGGACGCATCGGGCCGCCATTCTAATGGTTGCAGGGTGCTGCACCGTCGGCCCGGAACACCGGGGATGGAATGACCAGCGACTTTCCCACCGCGCTGCTCCCCCCCGGCCATACAAGGGCCGGCGGCGGCACCGTGACCGCCGCATCGGCGGAAGGAGTCGGTAATGCGGGCATGCGCCATCCTACAATGCAGCACATGGACGCAAACGATCGCGCGCGCCGCTTCGGCGGCATCGAACGCCTCTACGGCGAGGGCAGCATCAATCGGCTGGCGGCAGCGCACGTCTGCGTGATCGGCATCGGTGGGGTCGGCTCCTGGGCGGCGGAAGCCCTGGCGCGCTCAGGGATAGGGCGGCTGACGCTGATCGATCTCGATCATGTGGCCGTAAGCAATCTCAACCGCCAGGTGCATGCGTTGGAAGTAACCCTCGGTGAAGCGAAAGTGCAGGCGATGGCCGCGCGCATCGCGGCGATCGATCCGGCGTGCGCTGTCACGTGCATCGAAGAATTCGTGACGGAAGAGAATGTCGCGGCACTGATCCCGCCTTGTGATCTCGTGCTCGACTGCATCGACCAGGTGAGACCCAAGGCGGCACTGGTCGCACACTGCCGAAGGCTTGGAATTGCCGTGGTGACGACCGGCGGTGCGGGCGGGCGAGTCGATCCGACGCGGATTCGCATCGAGGATCTTTCCCGCACCACGCAGGATGCGCTGGCTTCCAAGCTGCGCGCGAGGCTGCGCCGCGACTACGGCTTTCCCCGTGAGGCAAAGAAGAAGTTCGGCGTACCCTGCGTGTTTTCGGACGAGCCGATCCGCCGGCCGCAGGCATGCGACACCGACGAGGCTGGTGTGCATGGGCTTTCCTGCGCTGGCTATGGTTCGTCGATGGCGGTGACCGCCGCCTTTGGGCTAGCGGCAGCGGCGCACGGCCTGGGTATACTGCTCGGATGAGCAAGCCCCACCCCGTCGTCCTGATTACCGGCGCAGCCAGGCGCGTCGGCGCCGAGATCGCGCGCACCTTGCATGAGGCGGGCGCAAATGTGGTGCTGCACTATCGCGCCTCGGCTGAACATGCCGAGCGGCTCGCAGCCGATTTGAATGCGCGGCGCGAGAACTCGGCGCGGGCAGACCGGCACGATCTGCGCGACAGTGCCGGCGCGGCGCGGCTGGTGAAGGCGACGGTGGCCCATTTCGGCCGTCTCGATGCGCTGGTGAATAATGCCTCGAGCTTCTTCAAGACGCCGATCGGCAGCATCGACGAGGCCGCCTGGGACGATCTGGTCGGCAGCAATCTGAAGGGCCCGCTGTTCCTGTCGCAGGCGGCCGCGCCATATCTGGCCGAGGCTCACGGTTCGATCGTCAATATCACCGACATCCATGCCGAGCGGCCGCTGAAAGGCTATCCACTCTATTGCACCGCGAAGGCGGGGCTGCTCGGCCTCACCCGCGCGCTGGCGCTCGAGCTGGGGCCGCGCGTGCGCGTGAATGCGGTCGCGCCGGGCGCGATCGAATGGCCGGAAAACGCGACGGATTTTCCGCCCGAGGAACAGACAATGATCATCGAGCATACGCTCCTCAAACGCATCGGCTCGCCGCGCGATATCGCGCGCACGGTGAAATTCCTGATCTTCGATGCGCCATACATCACCGGGCAAGTGATCAATGTCGATGGCGGCCGCACCGCGCATCTGTAACGCCATGACGACCCACAAGCAGGCACACAAGGCCGAGTTCGAAGCCAACAAGCTCGCCAAGTTCCTCTATCGGATGGTCGGCAAGGCGATCGCCGACTACAACATGATCGAGGATGGCGACCGGGTGATGGTGGCGCTCTCCGGCGGCAAGGATTCGCATTCCCTGCTCGACATCCTCTTGACGCTGAAAGAGCGTGCGCCGATCCGCTTCGAGGTGATCGCCGTCAATCTCGACCAGAAGCAGCCGGGCTTTCCCGCCGAGGTGCTGCCGGCCTATCTGGAGAAACTCGGCGTGCCGTATCGGATCGTCGAGGAGGATACCTATTCGATCGTCAGGCGCGTGGTGCCGGAGGGCAAGACCACCTGTTCGTTATGCTCGCGGCTGCGCCGCGGCGTGCTCTACCGGGTGGCGACCGAGTTGGGCGCGACCAAGATCGCGCTGGGACATCATCGCGACGACATCCTCGCCACGCTGTTCCTGAACCTGTTCTTCGGCGGCAAGCTGAAGGCGATGCCGCCGAAACTGGTCACCGACGATGGCCGGCACATCGTGATCCGCCCGCTCGCTTATTGTCCGGAGAAGGATCTGGCCGAGTGGGCGAGGATTCGCCAGTTTCCGATCATCCCCTGCAACCTGTGCGGGAGCCAGAATCTCCAGCGCGCGCAGATCAACGAGATGTTGCGCGATTGGGACAGGCGACATCCCGGCCGCATCGAGACGATGTTCAGAGCGCTTGCCGACATCGTCCCTTCGCACCTGATGGATGCGAAGCTCTACGACTTCGCCGGATTGAAAGCCACCGGGCGGTATGAGCCCGATGGCGACATCGCTTTCGATGCCGACGAAGCGCTTGCGTCGCCGGCCGCCGTCAAGCTTGCTTCGACAGACATTCCTTCATGAACGCCTTGCGGGCATCGCCCTTGAGCCCCTTCGTTTTCGCTTCGGCGTTGCAGGTTTTCATTTTCTCTTGCTGAGCGGTGCGTGCGCTCTTGGCTTCTTGCTGCTTGCCGGACAAGCAGTCTTTCATGAATGCCTTGCGTGCGTCGCCGGCCAGATTTTTCGCCTTGGCCTCGGCGTTGCAGGTCTTCATGCGCTCTTGCTGCTGCGTTCCGGCGAACGCTGCGGGTGACAGGGTGAATTGGCTGGCGAGGATGAGGGCTGCGGCGGAAATCAGTTTCTTCATGATCATTCCCCTTTTCACTGGGTGGGTGGGACGGCCTCGAGAATACGTCATAGGTGTTGCGACGTTGACTTGCCGCACGATCATTCCAGCACGGCGGCATGCCGGCTTCGATGGGGCGTCAGCCAGGAGCCGAGCAACATGCCGATGCAGGCCATCAGGAAGCCCGCGAACTGCGGCGGGATGTCGCCCTCGGGCAGGAAAAGCTCGAGCGGAATCCAGGTGATGAGTCCCAGCGCGATCGCCCAGTAGGCCCCGCGTGTCGAAGCGCGCGGCCAATAGAGGCCGGCGGTCAGTGGCACGAAGGCCAGCACCAAGGTCACCTTGTAGGCGTTTTCGACCATCTTGTGGATGCCGGTGTCCTTTTCGAGCGCCCACAGCGCATAGGCGGTGACCAACACGGTGAATACCGCGACGACCCAGCGCGTGATGACCAGCAGCTGGTGGTCGGGCAAATGACGGCGACGAGTGATGAAGTCCTTGATGACGTTTTCCGAAATCGTCACCGATGGCGCGAGCAGCGTGCCCGAGGCGGTGGACATGATCACCGCCAAGAGGGCGCCGTAGAAGATCACCTGGGCGAATAGCGGCAAGTGGCCCTTGATGAGCTCCGGCAACAGTTTCTGGCTGTCAGCGGCGAGCCACTTGGCCGCGAGATCCGGGTCGATCAGGTTCGCCGAATAGGCCATGAACAGCGGGACGGCGGCGAACAGGAAGTAGGCCAGTCCGCCGGCGACCGTGCCCCAGACGGCGACGGTCTCGTTTTTCGACGAGTTGGCGCGCTGGAAGACGTCCTGCTGCGGGATCGAGCCAAAGCCCATCGTCAGCAGGCCGGAGATGAAGGCGATCAGTGCGACCGCATTCATCTCCGGCCAGAAATGGAACTTCGCGTTGTCTGCGGCATGCGCGATGACGGGCGCAACACCGCCGGTCATGCCGGCGAGCAGCCAGGCGATGTAGATGAGGCCGATGACGATGACGATCATCTGGAAGAAGGTGGTCAGCGCCACCGACCACATGCCGCCGTAGAGCGTATAGAGCAGCACCACCGCCGCACCGATCAAAATGCCTTGCTGTTGCGTGATGACGCCATCGGAGAGCACGTTGAAGACCAGCCCGAGCGCGGTGACCTGTGCGGACACCCAGCCCAGGTAGGAGAGCGCGATGGCGATGCCGGTGACGACCTCGACGGTGCGATCATAACGTTGCCGGTAGAAATCGCCGATGGTGAGCAGGTTCCTCCGATACAGCTTGCGGGCGAAGAACAGGCCGAACAGCACCAGGCACAGCGAGGCGCCGAACGGATCGGAGATCAGTCCGGCGAGGTCCTCCTTGAGGAAGGTCGCCGGGATGCCCAGCACGGTTTCGGCGCCGAACCAGGTGGCGAACACCATCGCCGTGACGATGTAGAACGGTAGCGAACGTCCGGCGGCGATGTAATCCTTGGCGTTGTGCACCTTGGTGGCGGCATAGATGCCAATGCCGATCGAGGCGATCAGATAGAGGATGACGAAGCCGAGCAGCATGGACGGTCTCCGAAGAAGAGGTTAAACAATCTGGAGGGTGGCAAGCAGCAAAGCGGCCAGCGCAACGAGCATGGCCAATGCGGCAAGGCGGCGGCTGTTCGCCGCCTCTTCGCGCAGGCGCGCAAGTTCTGCGGCGGCTTCGGCATTGCGCTCGGTGGCCTGGCTGAGCGCCTGATGCGCCAGGCGCGGCAATGCGGGCAGCATCGTGGCCCACTGCGGGCCTTCCTTCCTGATGTGATTGATGAAGCCGCGCCAGCCGACCTGCTCGCGCATCCAGCGCTCCAAAAAAGGCTTGGCCGTCTGCCACAGGTCGAGGTCGGGGTCGAGCTGGCGGCCCAGACCCTCGATGTTGAGCAGGGTCTTTTGCAGCAACACGAGCTGCGGCTGGATTTCGACGTTGAAGCGCCGCGAGGTCTGAAACAGGCGCAGCAGCACCTTGCCGAAGGAAATCTCCTTCAATGGCCGGTCGAAGATCGGCTCGCAGACGGCACGCACCGCGGCTTCCAGCTCATCGACGCGGGTCTTGCTCGGCGCCCAGCCGGATTCGATGTGGGCCTCGGCTACCCGCTTGTAGTCGCGGCGGAAGAAGGCAAGGAAATTGATGGCGAGATAGTTCTTGTCGGTCTCGGTGAGCGTGCCGACGATGCCGAAATCGAGCGCGATATAGCGATTGAAGCTCGCTGGAGCGGCCGAGACGAGAATGTTACCCGGGTGCATGTCGGCATGAAAGAAACCATCGCGGAACACCTGGGTGAAGAAAATCTCGACGCCGGCGCGGGAGAGTGCTTTCAGATCGATGCCAGCTTCGCGCAGCCGGTCGATCTGGCCGATCGGGATGCCGTGCATGCGCTCCATCGTCATCACTTCGTGCGTGCAGTAATCCCAATACACCTCCGGGACGAGCAGCAGTTGCGCATCGGCGAAGTTGCGTCTGAGCTGCGAGCAGTTGGCGGCCTCGCGCATCAGGTCCAGCTCGTCTTCGAGATGCTTGGCGAATTCGCGCACCACCTCGCGTGGTTTCAAGCGTTTGCCGTCGGACCAAAAGCGCTCGAGGAGAAGAGCGAAGCTGTCGAGCAGCGCGATATCGTGGGCGATCACCGGCGCGATGCCGGGACGCAGCACCTTGACGGCGACCTCGGTGCCATCGTACAGCGTCGCGAAATGCACCTGCGCGACCGAGGCCGAAGCGACCGGCTCGCGTTCGAAGGTCGCAAAAATCTCGTGCAAGGGCCGTTTGAAGCTTAGCTCGATCACCGCGATCGCCTCGTCAGAGGGAAATGGCGGTACCTGATCCTGCAGTTTCGCCAGCTCGTCGGCAAGGTCGTCGGGCAACAAGTCGCGGCGCGTGGAGAGCACCTGGCCGAACTTGACGAAGATCGGCCCGAGTGTCTCGAGCGCCTCGCGCAGTCGCACGCCGCGCGGCGCGGCCAGCCGGTTGCGGTCGCGCCAGAAATACAGACCATTCAGCAGCTTGAGCGGCCAGGCCAGCCGACCACTCGGGTCATGCTCGAGGATCAGCCGGTCGAGGCCGCACTTGAGGCCGACGCGGGCGATTTTGACGAGACGGAACAGGCGCACAGGGAAAGACCGCAGGAATCAAAGGGCGAAACTTTAGCACCTGGCTGCCATTTTGGCCGCGCGTATGCCGTTCCGCCAGCGCCGACTCCGGGCTGTTGCGCTTCAACCCAGATTGTCCATTAGACCGTCCTGTCACCGGATGAGCGTGAGCAAGCCTTGCCATCCTGGACTGCGCGGGCGTTTCCGGTCTGCGGGCGGGCCCTTCGCGCCCGCGCTCCTCGCCAATAGTCACGGCTATTGACTCGTCACGCGGACGCAAATCGCCTCGCCCTCGCCTCGGAATCGCCTCGCGCCCTAATGGACGATCTGGGTTCAATCCGGCACGAACTTCAGCACGTTGCCGTTGATGCAGTAACGCTTGCCGGTCGGCGGTGGGCCGTCGTCGAAGACGTGGCCGAGATGAATGCCGGAGCTGGCGCTTCTGACTTCGATACGCCGCATGCCATGCGAAAGATCGACGTGTTCGGTGAGCGCGCCGGGAAGAGGCTGAAAGAAGCTCGGCCAGCCGGTGCCGCTATTGAACTTCGCGTCGCTTCTGAACAGCGGCGCGCCGGTGATCGGATCGACGAAGGTGCCGGGGCGTTTTTCGTCGAGATGCGAGCCGGTGCCGGGGCGTTCGGTGCCCTGCTCGAAGGCGATTTTCTGCTGTTCGGGCGTCAAGAGATGAAAGCCGAGCCACTTCCAGAAGCGCACCTTGTCGCCGTTCCAGCCGGTGTAACGCGAGACCTCCTTGCCGTTTTCGAACAGCACGATGGTCGGTGTCGCAAACAGCGTTTTTTCCAGCGTCCAGCCGGCAGGCGGCTTTGCGCTCAAGCTGCGCGCGACGGGCACGTCAGACTTCCACTGGTCGAGCACCTCGGCCTTGAATCGCTTGCAATACGGGCAGTCCTCGGCCTCGAAGACGATCAATTGACGCTCGAAGTGTAAAGTCTTCGGGTCGAGCGGCTCGTGGGCTGCAGTCGCTTGGGCCGGTGCGCGTGCAGTGGGAAAGCTCACGCCCGTGCCGCCCAGCCCGCAGTAGCCGTGAGGGTTCTTCTTCAGATAGTCCTGGTGATATTCCTCGGCGCGAAAGTAGTTCGTCAGCGGCGCGATCTCGGTGGTGATCGGGCCGAAACCGGCTTTCGTGAGCGCGGCCTGATAAACGTCGCGGCTACGTTGAGCGACTTCGAGCTGCGCATCGTTCGTCGTGTAGATCGCGCTGCGATAGTTGCTGCCGATGTCGTTGCCCTGGCGATCGCCTTGCGTCGGATCGTGATTTTCCCAAAAGTGGGCGAGCACGGTCTCGAGACTGATCTTCGCCGGATCGAAGGTGACCTTGACCACCTCGGCGTGGTTGCGCTTTTTCGTCATGCCGAAACGCAGCGCGCGTTCGTGGGCGAGGATCGCTTCATAACGGCCCTCGATCTCGCCGTTGGCGTAGCCGCTCTCGACGTCGATGACGCCGGAAAGCTCGCTCATGCGCTTTTCGGCGCCCCAGAAGCAGCCCATTCCCAACACGATGGTTTCGGCATTGGCAAATGTCGTCATGATGAGTAACCCCAAGAACAGAAATGGTTTGAGCATGGTGCATGTCTCACATGATAGGAAACCGAACGGGCAAAATACCTGTCATGCTTGTATTTGCCTCTTTCAGTCCAATTTAGACCATCATGCGCGCGAAGGTTCGTTTTTCCGCCATCCTGCTGGCGCTGGCCGCGAGCGCGGCGAGTCTTTCCGCCTGCGCCCGCGGTGAGAAACCTGAGCCCTGTGGGGCGGCGGGCGAGTGGCGCGTGCCGGGCGAGTCGGCCGCGCAGCCGATCGCTGCGCCCGTCCTGCTCGAACGCCTGGCGCAGCAGCAGGTAGTGCTGCTCGGTGAGGCGCACGACAGCGCCGAGGATCATCGCTGGCAGCTTTATACGCTCGCGCAGCTCTACGGTCGCCAGCCCAACCTGGCGATCGGCTTCGAGATGTTCCCGCGCCGGCTGCAGCCGGTGCTCGACGAGTGGGTGGCCGGGCGACTCGCCGAAGACGAGTTCCTGCGCAAGGTCGAGTGGGAGAAGGTCTGGGGTTTCGATCCGCGCGACTATTCTCCGCTGTTCCACTTCGCGCGCATGAACCGCATCCCGATGCTGGCGGTGAATGTCGAGCGCAACCTGATCGACGCCGTCGGCAAGCAGGGCTGGGACAATGTCCCGGAAGCGCAGAAGGAGGGCATCGGCAAACCCGCGCCGGCGACGGCAAGCTACCGCCAGGCGCTGCGCCGCGTATTCGATCATCATCCAGCGAAGGCGCGCGGCGAACAAGCATTTCCGCGCTTCGTCGAGGGCCAGACGGTCTGGGACCGCGCGATGGCGCAAGGCATGGCCGAGTATCTGGTCAAGCATCCCGATGCGCTGGTGGTCGGCATCATCGGTGCCGGGCACGTGAAGAACGGTCATGGCGTCGTCCATCAGCTCAAGGCGCTGGGGGTGACGAAGAGCAGCATCCTGCTGACCTGGCACCGCGACAATGCCTGTGTGGCGCTGGGTAAGGACTTTGCCGATGCGCTCTATCTGGTCGAGGCGCCGAAAGAGAATGCGCCCCGCCTCGGGGTGGCGACCGAGCAAGCCGGCGAGGTGCTGCGCATCACCGAAGTGATGACGGGCAGCGTCGCCGAGGCGGCGGGATTGAAGCGCGGCGATTTGATCGTCTCGATCGCCGGCCGGCCGGCGAAAAACTTCCTCACCCTGCGCACCCTGGTGCAGCGCCAGACCCCCGGCACCTGGCTGCCGCTGAAGATCCGCCGCGGCGACGAGGAAATGGAAGTCGTCGCGCGCTTTCCGCTTGGCTCCTGAGATGGTCGGCGTCCAGGCCACTTGGCTCATCATGGTTCGCGGTCGGGGGCGCCGTAAGGATTGGGCAGCTTTTCCGTGTCCTTCGCCAACGGCCGCCCGACTTCCGCTCAGAGCTTGTGAAAAAATTCGTTGCGAGCGGGCTGATGGCAAGGCGCACGGAGCGCAGCGACCGAGACATAACAATGAGTTAGGCGAGGGAGCGAGCACCGCGCAACGCAGCCAGCGGGCCGCGCAGCAGTATTTTTCACAAGCTCTCACAAATCGCCTCGTGGCCTGGACAGTGATCTTCGTGCTGCTCGCCCTCCCTCTTTTCGCCTGGGCCTTGCCGCATCTCGAACTCGAGGTGTGGCTCGATCCGGCCGCGCGTGCGTTCAACGCCCAGGCGACGCTGACCGATCCGCAGGGCCTGACCGGCATGCATCTTGGCCAGGGTTTCGAAATCACCGAACTCAAGCTCGACGGTCGACCGGTCGAAAGCCGGCGGCTTTGGGATGGCACGCGCAAGGTCGAACTCCGCTATCGGGGTATGCTTGCGCCGATGCCGGCACTCGATCACCGCCAGGTGCTGACCCTGCGCGAGGGTTACAGCGGGCCGGAAGGCAGCTTCCTGCCAGCGTCTTCCGGCTGGTATCCCGATCCGGGCACGCTCTTTTCTCATCGCGTCACGCTCCATCTGCCCGCCGGGCAGAAAGGTCTGGTGCCCGGCACGCTCGTCGAGGAAAGCGACACGGCCGCCGGCTATCGCGCCGTGTTCGAGTTTGCGCATCCGGCCGACGCGCTCGAGCTGATGGCCGGGCCCTATCGGGTCAGCGAGCGCACGCTCAAGCTCGCAGACCGCACGGTGCTCATCCGCACCTGGTTCCACCCGGAGCTCACGGATTTCGCGCCGGGCTACCTCGACGACTCGGCGCGCTACCTCGAGCGTTACAGCAGGCAGATCGGCCCCTATCCGTTCGGCATGTTCAGCATCGTCTCGAGCCCCCTGCCGACCGGCTATGGCATGCCGACGCTCACCTATCTCGGTCGCGAGGTGATCAAGCTGCCCTTCATCCGCGCCACCTCGCTCGGTCATGAAGTGCTGCACAACTGGTGGGGCAACGGCGTCTATCCCGACTGGCAAAGCGGCAACTGGTCGGAGGGGCTGACCACCTTCCTGGCTGATTACGCCTTCAAGGAAGACGAGGGTGAAGCCGCAGCGCGCGAGATGCGCATCGGCTGGCTGCGCGACTATGCCGCCGTGCCGCCGGAGGAGGATTTCGCGCTCAAGGATTTCGCCGCGCGTCATCACGGCATCGCCTCGATCATCGGCTACGCCAAGGCGGCGATGGTGTTCCTGATGCTGCGCGACCGGATCGGGCGCGAGGCCTTCGAGCGCGGGCTGCGCCTCTTTTGGCAGCGCCATCAGTTCAAAACCGCGGGTTGGCGCGATCTCGAAGCCGCGTTCAGTGAGACCTCGGGACAGCCCTTGCGGGATTTCTTCCATACTTGGGTGGAGACGGCCGGCGCACCGCCGTTCGCCGGCCGCGATCCGGATTTCCGCATCTGGCGGCGCGTCGATCCCAGGGTGTTCCCGCCGATCCTGCGCGAGGTGTTCGTCGCGCCCAAGGCCGGCGTCGTCATCACCGATCCGGCTCTGCGCGAACCGGCGCTGGCACTGGCGCAACGCGTCCTCGATGCGCAATCGCTCTCGGTCGGCACGACGCCGACGACGCAGGGTCCGTTCCTGGTCGTCGGGCCTGCCGCGGACATCGATGGCTGGCTTACGCATCACGGGTTGCCGGCCCGTCCCTTCCCGCCGCGCGGCTCGGCGCAGGTCTGGGCCGGGCGGGATGCGAAGCAGCGCCCCTATGTCGTCATCGCGGCGCGGGATGACGACGCCCTGCTGGCGTTGCAGCGCGCGCTGCCGCATTACGGCAAGCAAAGCTGGCTCGTCTTCGAGGGCGCGAAGGTTGCCGACAAGGGTGTGTGGCCGCCGCAGCGGGATTGACGATGGCGAAGAAATTTCCCCTGCACCCGAAACATCCCGAGCGCATCTGCTGGGGTTGCGACAAGTATTGCCCGGTCGAGGATCTCGCCTGCGGCAACGGCTCCGAGCGCACGCCGCATCCGGCCGAGCTGCTCGGCGAAAACTGGTTCGAGACCGGCGACTGGGGCGAAATCGATGAGATGAGCGGCGCGATCAAGCCCGCCGCGAAGAAGTGACGATGCCAATGATCAGCGCGATCCAGCCGGCGAGATAGCACCAGCCGCCGTAAGGCGTGAGCCAATGGACTGCCTGGATGCCGGCCATGCTGCGCAGATAGAGCGTGCCGGAGAACAGCACGGTGGCGACGATCAGCAGCGTGCCGGCCAAGGCGAACCAGCGCGAGGGCCAGTGGGCGGCGATGAGGCCGATGGCCAGCAAGGCGAGCGCATGGAATTGGTGATACTGCATTGCCGTGTCGAACCATTGCTTGGCGGCGATGAGCTGCTCGCTCGGTGCGTGCGCGGCGATGGTGCCGAGGATGATCGAGGAGAGCGCCAGGAAGGCGGCGATGACGAGGAAGGTCTTGGCGGTAGCGTTCATGAGACAAAAGTCGGCGCTGGCGGGACGGCATGGAATGATACCCAAATGCCCCGCCGGCGCCTTATTACGGGTCAATGCAGATCGAAGCGGTCGGCGTTCATCACCTTGACCCAGGCGGCGATGAAGTCGTCGACGAACTTCTTCTTCGCGTCATCCTGCGCATAGACCTCGGCGTAGGCGCGCAGGATCGAGTTTGAGCCGAACACCAGATCGACGCGCGTGGCCGTCCATCTGAGCTTGCCGCTCTTCCGTTCGCGGATTTCGTAAAGATTGCTGCCGACCGGCTTCCACGTGTAGGCCATGTCGGTGAGATTCACGAAAAAGTCGTTGGTGAGCGCGCCGACCCGGTCGGTGAATACGCCATGCGGCGTGCTACCGTGATTGGCGCCGAGCACGCGCAGTCCGCCGATCAGCACCGTCATCTCGGGCGCGGTGAGCCGTAGCAATGAAGCTCGGTCGAGCAGTAGTTCTTCCGGAGTGACCGCGTAGTCTTTCTTGAGCCAGTTGCGAAAGCCGTCGGCCACCGGTTCGAGCACCGAGAAAGATGCGACGTCGGTCATCTCCTGCGTCGCATCGCCCCGACCTGGCGCAAACGGCACCGTGACCTCGAAGCCGGCCGCCTTGGCTGCCTGCTCGATAGCGACGTTGCCGCCAAGCACGATCACATCGGCGATGGAAGCGCTCGTTTCGGCGGCGATCTTTTCATAGGCCGCCAACACTTTCGCCAGGCGAGCCGGCTCGTTGCCTTCCCAATCCTTCTGGGGTGCTAAACGGATACGCGCGCCGTTGGCCCCACCGCGCTTGTCGGAGCCACGAAAAGTGCGCGCCGAATCCCAGGCGGTGGCGATCATTTCCTGGATCGAAAGATTGCTTGCGGCGATCTTCGCCTTGACGGCGGCGATGTCGTAGTCGCTACGGTCCGTTGGCACCGGGTCTTGCCAGATGAGATCTTCCTGCGGCACATCCGGGCCGAAGTAACGCGACTTCGGCCCCATGTCGCGGTGGGTGAGCTTGAACCAGGCACGCGCGAAGACCTCTTCGAAATAGGCTGGCTCACGATAAAAGCGCTCGGCGATCTGGCGATAGATCGGGTCGAACTTCATCGCCATGTCGGCGTCGGTCATCATTGGCAGCACGCGAATCGACGGGTCCTCGACATCGACGGGCATGTCCTCTTCCGCGATGTTGACCGGTACCCACTGCCAGGCACCCGCCGGCGACTTCTTCAGCCACCAGTCGTGGTTGAGCAACATGTCGAAATAGCCCCCCTTGCCGGTGTTCCACTTCATCGGCTGGCTCGTCCAGGCGCCTTCGAGGCCGCTGGTCACCGTGTCACGACCGATGCCGCGGGTCTTGTGGTTCATCCAGCCCAGTCCCTGTTCCTCGATCTCAGCGCCTTCGGGTGCCGGACCGAGATTGGCGGCAGAGCCGTTGCCGTGCGTCTTGCCGACCGTGTGACCCCCAGCGGTGAGGGCGACGGTTTCCTCGTCGTTCATCGCCATGCGCGCGAAGGTGATACGCACCATCTCGGCAGTCTTCAAGGGGTCGGGCTTGCCATTGACACCTTCCGGGTTCACATAGATCAGGCCCATTTGCACGGCGGCGAGCGGGTTTTCCAGCGTGTCGGGCTGGTCGACGTTGCCGTAGCGCTCGTCGCTGGGCGCCAGCCACTCGCGCTCCGCGCCCCAATAGATGTCCTTCTCCGGATGCCAGATGTCCTCGCGACCGAAGCTGAAACCGAAGGTCTTGAAGCCCATCGATTCGTAAGCCATCGTGCCGGCAAGCACGATCAGGTCGGCCCAGCTGACCTGGTTGCCGTATTTCTTCTTGATCGGCCACAGCAGGCGCCGCGCCTTGTCGAGGTTGGCGTTGTCGGGCCAGGAGTTCAGGGGCGCGAAACGCTGGTTGCCAGTGCCGGCGCCGCCGCGGCCGTCGGCGATGCGGTAGGTGCCCGCCGCGTGCCAGGCCATGCGGATCATCAGGCCACCGTAGTGACCCCAGTCGGCGGGCCACCAATCCTGACTTTGCGTCATCAGCGCCTTGAGGTCGTTTTTGAGCGCTTCGACGTCGAGCTTCTTCAGCTCCTCGCGATAGACGAAATCCTTGCCCAGCGGGTTGGTCTTCGTATCGTGCTGGTGCAGGATGTCGAGGTTGAGGGCTTTGGGCCACCAGTCGTGCTGCTTGTCCGCCGTGGTTGCGCCGCCATGTGCGAACGGGCATTTGCCTTGGGTGTTCATGTTTCTCTCCTTTCGTGGTCAGGTGGATGAGAGTCACTCTCCACGATGAGAGACTACGGCCGGGCCTTCCTCATAACAATTGAATTGTCACTATCGGGTCGATAGCTATGCTGCGCCAAAGTCGGCGCTGGTGGGACGGCACCTGTAGGGTATTCAGGCTCGGATCAACCGTCCGCAATGACGGTTCGCTTCCAGCGCGATGGGCAAGATGTCCGGCAGGCCATTGACGATCGGCGTGCTGGCAAAGCCGTCACGGCTGACGTTCAGGAACAGTGGATTGCTTTCGCGCTCCTCGCCGATGCTGGAAACGCGCCGGCCGTTGATGCAATGCGCGGGATAGACCAGGGTCTCGTCCGGGAAGGCGAACAGCCGCCGGACGACGCTGTCATACAGGGTGGCGGCGTCGCTGCCCGGTTCGTCGGTGCGGCCGCAGCTGCCGATCAGCAGGCAGTCGCCGGTAAACAGCCGGCCGCACCAGTGGAAGCTGATGCAGCCGGGTGTGTGACCCGGCGTGGCCAAGACTTCGAGCTCGATCGAGCCGCAGCGTAGGTGGTCGCCGTCGTGAAGCAGGCGATCCGCATCGGCGATGCCGGTATGGGCGCCGACGGCCACCTGCGCCCCGGTCCAGGCGCGCAGCGAATCCGCCGCGCTGATGTGATCGGCGTGCAGATGCGTTTCCAGCACCCATTCCAGCCGCAACCCCAGCTCGCCGAGTAGGCTGAGATACAGCGGTGTCTGGTTGACCACCGGATCGATCACCAGCGCGCGTCCCGTCTCACCGCAGCCGATGAGATAGGAATAAGCCCCGGTGGGCTCGTCGCGCAGCTGGCGAAAGTGGTCCATCTTCAGCCGAGGTCCTTGAGCGCCTTGGCCCAGGCTTCCATCGCCTCGTTGGCCAGTTTCATCGGCGCTTCCATGAAGTTGACGATGAACTTGTCACCGCAATCGACGATGCCGATCGATCGTGGCCGCACCGCCAGCACGTTCGGGTTGGGCAGCGCGAGGCCGAAACAGAACACCAGATTCTTGGCGGCCTTGATCTCGGGCGCGATCTCGCCGCCGAGCTTTCGCGTATGGGCATAGTGGTCGAACTCGGCGATCCAGGCCACGCGGCTGTCGGCGGCGATCTTCTCTTTCAGCTTCGCGGCAATGTCATCGACCGAGCGGCAACTCGTCTCGGTCTTGCCGAGTTCGAGGACGAAGATGGGGTATTTTTCCTGCAGCAGCATTTGTTTCATCGGTTTCTCCTTCTGATCGGCGAGAATGCTTGACGGAAGTTGTAGTTTGCTTTTCCTTCATCATCAGGTAGTTCAAAAATCATGCCAAGGCTAGAAGCATGAAATTCTGAATATAAGTATTTGGTTATACAGAAGAAGCCCTGAGAGTTGGATCGATGACCGCCAATTTTGGCGGCATCCGCTGACAGTCGACCGTCTGCTATGGCTTTCTGGATAACTGCGCGACGGAAGCCCAAAAGGTGAAATCCCTGCTTTATCGGTTTTTTCGCAGGCGCGGCTGGGTGTAGGATTTCGTGCATCTATTGCTTGGGAGGAGTCGCCGTGAAGCCGCAAATCGTTCCCACCCAGCGTGAGGTGAGTTTCGCCCCGGACGAATTCATCGTCAGCAAGACCGATCTGAAAGGCCGCATCACCTACGCCAATCGCGTGTTCATGCGTGTCGCCGATTATGCGGAAGACCAGCTGCTCGGCGTGCAGCACAACATCGTGCGCCATCCGGACATGCCGCGCGGCGCCTTCAAACATCTATGGGACACGATCCAGAACGGCCGCGAATGGTTCGGCTTCGTCAAGAACATGACCTCACGCGGCGATTTCTACTGGGTATTCGCCAATGTCACGGCCGACTACCTGGACGGACAGATGATCGGCTACTACTCGGTGCGCCGCCAGGCGCCGAGGAAGGCGATCGAGGTGATGGCGCCGATCTATGCCGAGATGTTGCGCATCGAGCGCGAAGCGGGGCCGGCGCAGGCCTGTGAAGCCTCGCTTGCCTGGCTGACCGCCCAGCTAGCCGCGAAGAAAGTGAGTTACGAGCGGCTGGTGCTCGATCTGTTCCATCATGCCTGAGGGAGAGCGCACCATGGCCATATACAACCCGACCAGCGAGGCAAGCCGGGGCGTTCCCTTCGTCCGGCATCGCATTTTCTACGGCTTGACTCTCATCGTCATCGTCGACTCGCTGCTGGCGCTGTGGCTCTACTGGCTGCAGGCCTTCCTGCCCTTGCTGGCGTTGCCGGCGATCACGGCGCTGATGGCCTTTGGCGTTTTCCACTGGACGACTGGGCCGCTCGATACGCTCGCGCGGATCTCGGATGCGCTCGAAGCGGCCAAACGCGGCAACACGTCGGTGCGCATCACCGGCACCAAGGGCTTGGGCGAATTTGGCAAGGTGGCCTGGCAGTTCAACGATTTCCTCGACATCGTCGAGGCCTTTTTCAAGGACGTGACGATCTGCTTTGCGCGGGCCGCCCAAGGCGATTTCGAACGCCAGGCCTTCAAGGCGGGCATGCCCGGGATGTTGGCCGACTCGATGGAGGGCATCAACCAGGCGCTGGCGGCGATGAAGGCGGCAGCCGAATTTTCCAACCGCAACCGGCTGATGAGCGAGCTGCACCATCTCAACAGCGGCAGCCTGCTCAAAAACCTGATCGGCAATCAGGCCGATCTGGTCGAAGTCGGCAAGGCGATGGAGGGAGTCGTCGCGCAGGCCCAGAACAACGAACGCAACGCCGATGAGAGCCGCAGCGCGGTGCGCGAGATGACTTCGGGATTCGCGGCGATGCGCGCGCAGATGACCGAAACCGGCCAGACCGCGCAGGCGTTGGGCGAGGCGACCGGAACGATCCAGCAGACCGTGCGGCTCATCTCCGAGATCGCCGAACAGACCAATCTGTTGGCGCTGAATGCGGCGATCGAGGCGGCGCGCGCCGGGGAGGCCGGCCGTGGTTTCGCGGTCGTCGCCGATGAGGTGAGGAAGCTCGCGGAGCGCACGCGTGTGGCGACCCAGGAGATCGGCAAGATCATCGCCACGCTCTCGGAACGCGTCGAGGCGATGGTCACCCAGACCAACGCGCTCGGCGAGCAGGTGCAGACGATCGGCGGCCGGGTGGGCGGTTTCGCCAGCCAGTTCGAAGCGGTCGCGACTTCCGCCCAGCAGACCATCGAGGCCCTCAATCGCGCGAAGGATCTGGCTTTTTCGTCGCTGGTCAAGCTCGATCACGTGATCTACATGCAGCGCGGCTACGTGGCCGTCGAGAGGTGCGGCGAGGGCGAAGAGGCGCAGGCGGTTGCCGTCGATCACCACAACTGCCGGCTCGGCAAGTGGTACGAGGAAGGACATGGCAAGCAGGCCTTTGCCCAGCTGCCGGCCTATGCGGCGCTGGAAGCGCCGCACCGTCAGGTGCATGCGGGCGTGCAAGGCGCGGTCGCAGCCGCGCGCCAGGACTGGATGCACGACCCGGCGGTGCTGGCGGGCATCGTCGAGCGCATGCGTGAGGCCGAGGCCGGCAGCCGCGAGGTGATCCGCCTGATCGGCGAGATGATTGCGCAGAAGTATCCGCCGGCTCTCAAGTCTTGAGCATGCGCTCGACGTAGCGCGCGATCAGATCGACTTCGAGATTCACCTTCGCGCCGGGATGGAGGCGCTTCAATGTCGTCACCGCGACGGTGTGCGGGATCAAGTTGATCGAGAATATGCGCCCCTTGACCCGGTTGGTGGTGAGCGACACGCCATCGACGGCGATCGAGCCCTTCCTGGCGATGTACTTCGCCAGCCCCTTCGGCGCCTTGATTTCGAGCAGATGCGATTCGCCGACCGGCTCGAATCGCGTCACCTCGCCAACACCATCGACATGGCCGGAGACGAGATGGCCGCCGATGAAGTCATTGAGCCGCAGCGCTTTTTCCAGATTGACCTCGCCGCCGAGCGTATCGAGGCCGACGGTGCAGGACAGCGTCTCCTGCGAGACATCGACCTGATAGCCATTTTTCTTCTTGGCAATCACGGTCAGGCAGACACCCGAATGGGCGATCGAATCGCCGACTGCGACATCCTTGAGGTTCAGGGCGGGGGCTTCGATGGTCAGGCGCAAGCCCGTTTCGAGGGGTTCGATGTGAGTGATCTTGCCGGTGGCGGCGACGATGCCGGTGAACATGGGGTTCCCCTTTTTCAGTGGCGCAGGGCCTGGTCGAGCGTTTGCAGAAATGCTTCGGCCGGTTGGTAGCCGACGACGCGGAGATTGCTGATTTCCTTGCCGTTCCTGAAGAAAATCGTGCCCGGCGGACCGAACAGTCCGAAGCGTTTCAATAGCGCTTGGTCGTCTTCATCGTTGGCGGTGACGTCGGCCTTGAGCAGCACGAATTCCCTCATCTTCGCGGCGACCCGCGGATCGGCGAAGGTGAATTTCTCCATCTCCTTGCAGGAGACGCACCAGTCGGCGTAGAAGTCGAGCAGCACGGGTTTGGTCGCGGCGGCCACACGCGCGTTGAGCTCGGCGAGGCTTTTCACGACCTCGAAAGTCGGCGCTGGCGAGACGGCAGCCGTGGCCTGGGCGGAGACCCGCAGGAAGCCGAGTGGCTGCAGGGGGTCACGGCTGCCGCCCAGCAGGCCGAGCAACGACGCCGCGCCATAGAGCAGCATCGTGACACCGATGCCTTTCCAGAACCGGTGCCAGCCGCCGGCATGGGGCGGCAACGGATCGAGCGCAGAAAGATAGATCGCCGGCACGATCGCGAGCAGCGCCCAGCCGAGCATCACCGCCCAGGCGGGCAACACCGGCGAGACGAGCCACAGCGCGGTGGCCAACAGCACGACGCCGAAGAATCTGCGCACGCCTTCCATCCAGCCGCCGGGTTTGGGCAGCAACGAGCGAGAAAACACGCCGACGGCGATGAGCGGTGTGCCCATGCCGAGCGCCATCGCGAACAACGCCGCGCCGCCGAGCACCGCATCCTTCGTCTGCGCGATGTAGAGCAGCGCGCCGGCCAAGGGTGCTGCGACACAGGGGCCGACGACCAGTGCCGAGAGCGCGCCCATCAGCGCGATGGCCGGCAGCGAGCCGCCCTGACGGTTGGCCTCGTCCGACAGTTTCGATTGCAACGCGGCGGGTAGCTGCAGTTCATAGAAGCCGAACATCGACAGCGCCAATGCGACGAAGACCAGCGCGAACGCGGACAGCACCCAGGCGTTCTGCAGCGCATTCGAGAGCAGCGTGCCGGAGAAACCGGCAGCGACGCCAACCGCCGCGTAGGTCACCGCCATGCCGAGCACGTAGGCAGCCGAGAGCACGAAGGCGCGCGCATGGGTGACGGCATGGCCGTGATTGACGATGATGCCGGAAAGGATCGGGATCATCGGAAAGACGCAGGGCGTGAGCGCCAGCAGGAGGCCAAAGCCGAAGAAGCTGATGATGGCGACCCAGAAGCCGGCGTTCTTCAACAGCCCGGCGATGCGGCCGGATTCGTCGGCGGAAGCATCGAAAGTCGGCGCGGTCGAGACGGCACCCGCGGCAGCAACGGCAGGTGCTACGCCGCTCATCGCCGCCAGGGTGATTTTCGCCTCCTGGGTCATCGGCGGGTAGCAGATACCCTCGTCCCAGCAGCCTTGTGAGTCGGCGTGCAAAGTGATCGTGCCGCTGCCCTCGACGACGGGGATGAGGATCGTCAGCGTGCCGCGATAGGTCTCGACCTTGCCGAAAAAGTCATCCTCCTTCTCCTTGCCTTTCGGCAAGGCCGGCTCGCCGAGCGTTGCACCATCGGCATGGAAGGCAATCTTGTGGCGGTAGAGATAGTAGTCGGGCGCGATGTCCCAGCGCGCTTCGATGGTTTTCTCGTCGAGCGCGCGGGCCGAGAATCTGTAGGCGGCTTCGGGGTCGAGGGGCTCGGCGGCATGGGCCAGGCCGGTCATGATTAGCCAGAGAAGCGCAAGCAGGCGGATCAGCATGTCGTGGGTTCCGTGGTTTCAGAGGCGACCCAGGCGAGATACTCCGGCAGGCCGCGCTCGATTGGGACAGCGACGATCTCT
Organism: Sulfuricystis multivorans; assembly: GCF_003966565.1. NCBI lineage: Bacteria > Pseudomonadati > Pseudomonadota > Betaproteobacteria > Nitrosomonadales > Sterolibacteriaceae > Sulfuricystis > Sulfuricystis multivorans. Next base: position 64,675 of record NZ_AP018718.1, read on the forward strand.
GGAAGTTCATACGGATGCCGCGCGCGGATCGCGGCTTCGAGCGCCATGTAACGCGCTGCGGTGGTCTTGATCAGCACCGGCACTTCCTCGGCGTTTTCCGTCTTGCCCTGCCAGCGATAGATCGAGCGGCAGGGCGCGAGGATGCTCACGCAGGCGGCGAGCCGCGCCTCGATCAGCGCGCCGGCCAGCGCATGGGCGCTGTAGCTGTCGGGCAGGTTCGTGATGACCAGCAGGGCAAAAGAAGTGTCAGCCATCCTGTTATTCTAGCGGGCATGGAGCTCACCCCCAGCCAGATCGTCGAATTCCTCGACCACCATGTCGTCGGCCAGGAGGATGCCAAGCGCCAGCTCGCCGTCGCCGTCCATACCCATTACCGCAAACTGGGGCTGGCCAGAGACCAGGGCCTCGAGCTGGTCAAGAGCAACGTGCTATTGGTCGGACCCACCGGCACCGGCAAGACGCTGTTGTGCGAGACGTTGTCGAAAGTGCTCGCCGTGCCCTTCGTCACGGCGAACGCCACCTCACTGGCGCAGAGTGAATACGTCAATGAGGAGATCGAGGCGATCCTCACGCGTTTGATCGACAAGGTCGGCGGCGAGCTCGGCCGCGCCCAGCGCGGCATCGTCTTCATCGACGAAATCGACAAACTGAAAGCGCCCGCCGAAGCTGGCGGGGCGAGAACCCCTGCCGGCGAGCGGGTGCAGCATGCTCTCTTGAAATTCATGGAAGGCGCGCCGGTGAAACTTTCGACCGGCGGCCATTTCGATACCACCGAGACGCTGTTTATCTGCGGCGGCGCTTTCAGTGGCATCGACGAGATTCTCTCCCAGACGCACACCTTCGGCTTCATCGCCACCGGCGAGGATGACAATCAGAAGATCCTCGATCGCCTCAACGCGCGCATCAAGCCGACCGACCTATTCCGCTATGGGCTGATCCCCGAGTTCGCCGGCCGGCTGCCGATCGTCGCACGCCTCAAGCCGCTCAGCCGCGAAATGATGGTGCGCATCATGACCGAGCCGCAAAATGCGCTCTACAAGCAGTTCCGCGCCATTTTCGCCGCCGATGGGGTCGAGCTGACGATCGCGCCGCAGGTCCTCGAGCAGATCGCCGATCTGGCGATGGAATACAAGGCCGGCGCACGCAGCTTGCGTGGCATCTTCGAGGAAATGTTGATGCCGGCGCTCTATCTCGTGCCCGACCATCCCGAAGTGAAGCAGGTCGTGTTCACTTCGTTGTTCGACGAACCGCGCTATCTGGGCGGCGGATCAAGTTAGCGCTGCGGCGACGATCTGCTGGGCCTCGGCGACGATCCGTTGCAGGTGCTCGGCGGAGACGAAGCTCTCGGCATAGAGCTTGTAGATGTCCTCGGTGCCCGACGGGCGCGCCGCGAACCAGCCGTTCGTCGTCGTCACCTTGAGGCCGCCGATCGGCGCGCCGTTGCCGGGAGCGCGCGTGAGCTTGGCGGTGATCGGGAAGCCGCCGAGCGTCGTCGCCGTCACACGTTCCGGTGTGAGATTCTTGAAGGCGGCCTTCCGTTCGGGTGCAACCGGCGTATCGATGCGCAGATAATGCGGCGCGCCATACCGCGCGGCGAGCTTTTCGTAATGACGGCCAGGATCGGCGCCGGTGACCGCGGTGATCTCGGCGGCCAACAGGCCCAAGAGGATGCCATCCTTGTCGGTGCTCCAGGCCGTGCCGTCCATTTTCAGGAAGCTCGCGCCGGCCGACTCCTCGCCGCCGAAACAAATCGTGCCGTCGTGCAAGCCCTGCGCGAACCACTTGAAGCCGACCGGCACTTCGAGGAGCACACGGCCGCGGCCTTCGACGACACGATCGATCAGCGCGGAGGAGACCAAGGTCTTGCCCACCGCCGCCGTCTGTGGCCACTGCGGTCGATGCATGAGCAGATAATCGATCGCCACCGCGAGATAGTGATTCGGGTTCATTAGACCGACGGAAGGCGTGACGATGCCGTGGCGATCGACGTCGGCGTCATTCCCCCAACTGATGTCGAACTGATCTTTGAGGCCGACGAGGCTGGCCATGGCAAAGGGGCTCGAGCAGTCCATGCGGATCTTGCCGTCGTGGTCGAGCGTCATGAAGGCGAAGCTGGGATCGACCTGCGGATTGACCACCGTGATGTCCAAGCCGTAATGCGCGGCGATCCGCGGCCAGTAATGGACGGCTGCACCCCCCATCGGATCGACGCCGATCTTGAGCTTCGCGGCACGGATCGCCTCGATGTCGATGACTTCGCCGAGCGCGGCGATGTAGGGCGTCATCAGGTCGACGGCATGCACATTCGGCGCGAGGAGCGCCGCCTCGTATGCCATGCGTTTCACGCCGCGATTGCCGTCAGCCATCGAGGCATTGGCGCGGCTTTCGATCCAGCCGGTCACATCCGTATCGGCCGGCCCGCCATGCGGCGGGTTGTACTTGATGCCGCCATCCTGGGGCGGATTGTGCGACGGGGTGATGACGATGCCGTCCGCCGTGCCGTGCCGCGAACGCCGACTTTCATCGTCATTATGGGCGAGGATCGCGCGCGAGATCACTGGCGTCGGTGTGAAGCCGCCATCCTTCTGGAAATGCACCTCGACGCCGTTGGCGGCGAGCACCTCGATGACGTTCCGTTGCGCCGGCGCGGACAGCGCATGGGTGTCCATTCCCAGGAACAGCGGCCCAGTGATGCCGGCTTGCAGCCGGTATTCGGCGATGGCCTGAGCGATCGCGAGAATGTGCGCTTCATTGAAGCTGCCATTGAATGCGCTGCCACGATGGCCGCTGGTGCCGAAAGCGACGGGTCGTGTCGCCGGGCCATGATACGCGGCAGCCAATGCCGGGATGTCGGTGAGCAGTTCGGTGGGCGCGGGTTTGCCGGCAAGCGGGTGGGGCATGGGAAGTCCTCCTTTCTGAAGCAATTCTAATGCTGCCCCCCCGCGCCGGCTTTCAGATGTGGATCGGCTGCCCCAGCGCGCGCAGCGCCGCTTCCTGCACCGCCTCGCCGAGCGTCGGATGGGCGTGGATGGTGCCGGCGATGTCTTCGAGGCAGGCGCCCATCTCGAGCGACTGGGAAAACGCCGTCGCCAGCTCCGCGACGCCGCGCCCGACCGCCTGCCAGCCGAGGATCAGGTGATTGTCGCGGCGCGCGAGCACACGAACGAAGCCGTTGGCCACATCGATCGTCAGCGCGCGGCCATTGGCGGCGAACGGGAAGTGGGCGTGGATGGCGTCGATGCCGGCCGCTTCCGCTTCCTGTGGCGAGAGGCCGACGACGACGATTTCCGGATCGGTGTAGCAGACGGCGGGGATCGCCGCCGGCACGAATTCGCGCCGGCGGCCGGCGATGAGCTCGGCGACCATTTCGCCCTGCGCCATCGCGCGATGCGCGAGCATCGGCTCGCCGGTCAGATCGCCGATCGCCCAGACGTTGCGCATCGAGGTGTGGCAGCGGCTGTCGATCTGCACGGCATTGACGTTCATCGCCAGGCCGAGCGACTCCAGCCCCCATCCGTCGGTGCGCGGCTTTCTGCCGATCGCGACCAGCACGCGGTCGGCGGGCAGCTCGCGCTCCTCGCCGGCGAGGTTGCGGATACGCACCGCGGTGCCGGCGGCATTCAGGCCGCGCACCGTGCCGCCGGTATGCACTTCGATGCCCAGCTGGCGCAGCGAGGTGGCGACCGGCCTGGTGAGTTCCTCGTCATAGGCGGGCAGGATGCGCGGCTGCGCTTCGACGATGGCGACCTCGACGCCGAGCTTGCGATAGACGATGCCGAGCTCGAGGCCGATGTAGCCGGCGCCGACGACGACCAGCCGTTGCGGCAGGGTTTGCGGCGAGAGCGCTTCGGTCGAGGAGATCACGTTGCCGCCGAAAGGCAGTCCCGGCAGCGCGCTGGCGACCGAGCCGGCGGCGAGCAGCAGATGTTCGCAAGCGATGCGCCACGGCTCGCCGCCGTCGGCGGGTTTCACCTCGACGGTCTTGCCATCGACGATGCGCGCGAAGCCCTTGACGACGCGCGCGCCGGCCTTCTTCAGCAGCGCGGCGACACCGCCGGTGAGTTTCTTCACGACGCCGTCCTTCCACTGGACGGCCTGGGCGATGTCGATCGCGGGCGAGTGCACCACGATACCGAGCGGAGATAGGCCGGCGAAGTGGCGCGCGCGGGCGAATTCGTCGGCGACGTGGATCAACGCCTTCGACGGAATGCAGCCGACGTTGAGGCAGGTGCCGCCGAGATGTTCGCCTTCGACCAGCACGGTGGGAATGCCCAGCTGCGCGGCGCGGATCGCGGCGACATAGCCGCCGGGGCCGCCGCCGACGACGAGCAGGGTGGTGGATTCGGTGAGCATGACTTACTCCACGAGAAGCGTCGCCGGGGCTTCGAGAAAGCCGCGCACGGCTTGGATGAAGCGCGCCGCATCCATGCCGTCGACGACGCGGTGGTCGAAGGACGAGGAGAGATTCATCATCTGGCGCGCGACGATCTGGCCATTCTTGATCACCGGCCGTTCGACTATCCGGTTGACGCCGACGATCGCCACCTCGGGGTGATTGATCACCGGCGTCGAGACGATGCCGCCCAAGGCGCCGAGGCTGGTGATCGTGAGCGTCGAGCCGGACAGCTCCGCGCGGCTGACCTTGCCGTTGCGCGCGGCTTCGGAAAGCCGTGCGATTTCCGCGGCGATCTGCCAGAGATCGAGCGTCTCGGCATGGCGCAGTACCGGCACCATCAAGCCGCCGTCGGTCTGCGTGGCGATGCCCAGATGCACCGCGCCGTAACGGGTGACGATCTGCGCTTCGTCGTCGTAGCGCGCGTTGACCTGCGGGAACTCGCGCACCGCGAGCACGATCGCGCGCACCAGAAACGGCAGCAGCGTGAGCTTGCCGCGCGTTTCGGCAACCTTGGCATTCAGCTGCCGGCGCAGCGCCTCGCAGTCGGTGATGTCGATCTCCTCGACATAGGCGAAGTGCGGGATGTGGCGCTTCGCTTCCTGCATCTTCTGCGCGATCTTGCGACGCAGCCCGATGACCGGGATCGCTTCTTCCCACTCGATGCGCGCGCGCTGCGGGATCGGGGTGGCGATGCCCTGCCGGCCGGCGATGTAGGCATCGACGTCCTCGCGCAGGATGCGTCCGACCGGGCCACTGCCGGAAACGAAGCGCAGATCGATGCCGCGATCCCAGGCATAGCGGCGCACCGCTGGCGAGGCCAGCGGTTTCTCACCCGGCTGGCGCAGCGGCGCGGTGAGCGCCGGGTGCCGTTCCACCAGCGCCGAATTTTGCACGACCGCGGCCGCTGCAACCGATCCAGCCGTGACAGGCTTGGCTGGCGAAGGTGCAACTGGCGTGGATTCGAATGTCGACTGCGGCAGGGCGGCGCTTTCCTTGACGTTGCCTTCGCCGGCCACTTCGAGGCGGATCAGTTCGGAGCCCACCTGCATGATGTCGCCCGCCTTGCCGCCGAGGGCGATGACCTTGCCCGCCACCGGCGACGGGATCTCGACGGTGGCTTTGTCGGTCATCACGTCGGCGAGCGGTTGGTCCGCGATCACCGTGTCACCAGGCTGCACATGCCAGGCGGCGAGCTCGACCTCGGCGATACCTTCGCCGATGTCCGGCATCTTGATCACGTGAATGCCCATGTCAGTTGCCCTCCAGCGCGCGCTTGAAGCCCTCGGCCACCCGCTGCGGGCCGGGGAAGTAAGCCCATTCCTGCGCGTGCGGATATGGGGTGTCCCAGCCGGTGACGCGCACGATCGGCGCCTCGAGATGCCAGAAACAATGTTCCTGGACCAGCGCGACGAGCTCGGCGCCGAAGCCGCTGGTGCGCGTCGCCTCATGGACGACGACGCAGCGGCCGGTCTTTTTCACCGAGGCGACGATGGTGTCGAGATCGAGCGGCCAGAGGCTGCGCAGGTCGATGATCTCGGCATCGATGCCGGACTCGTTGGCCGCGCATTCGGCGACATGCACCATCGTGCCGTAGGTCAACACCGTCAGCTGCGTGCCGGGGCGGTGGACGGCGGCGGAATCGAGCGGCACCGTGTAGTAGCCCTCAGGCACCTCGCCTTTTGGATGTTTCGACCAGGGCGTGACCGGACGCTCGTGGTGGCCGTCGAACGGGCCGTTGTAGAGACGTTTCGGCTCGAGGAAGATCACCGGGTCGTTGCATTCGATCGCGGCGATCAGCAGGCCCTTGGCGTCGTAGGGGTTCGAGGGCATCACCGTGCGCAGGCCGCAGACATGGGTGAAAAACGCCTCTGGGCTCTGGCTGTGGGTCTGCCCGCCGTAGATGCCGCCGCCGCAAGGCATTCGGATCGTCAGCGGGGCGATGAACTCGCCGGCCGAGCGGTAGCGCAGGCGTGCCACTTCCGAGACGATCTGGTCGGTGGCGGGATAGAAATAGTCGGCGAACTGGATCTCGACCACCGGCCGCAGACCGTAGGCGGCCATGCCGACCGCCGTGCCGACGATGCCGCTCTCCGAGATCGGCGTGTCGAACACCCGCGACTTGCCGTATTTCTGCTGCAGTCCCTCGGTGCAGCGAAACACCCCGCCGAAGTAGCCGACATCCTCGCCGAAGATCACCACGTTCTCGTCGCGCTCGAGCATCACGTCCATCGCCGAACGCAGGGACTGGATCATCGACATCGTCGCCATCTCAAACCCCCAGTTCCTGACGCTGGCGCACGAGGTGCGCAGGCATCGTCTCATAGACGTCCATGAACATGTCGGCGGCGCTATGCACGTGGCCATCGGCGAGCGAACCAAAGCTTTCTGCCTCCTTCTGCGCGGCGGCGATCTCGGCCTCGAGCTCCTGCACCAGCGCCGCATGCCGTTCTTCCGACCACTCGCCGCGGCGGATCAGATGCTGTTTCAGGCGCGCGACCGGGTCGCCGAGCGGGAAATGCTGCCAGTCGTCGGCCGGCCGGTATTTGGTCGGGTCGTCCGAGGTCGAATGCGCACCGGCGCGGTAGGTGACCCATTCGATCAGTGTCGGGCCGAAATTGTTGCGCGCCCGCTCGGCCGCCCAGCGCGAGGCGGCATAGACGGCGAGGAAATCGTTGCCATCGACTCTGAGCGAAGCGATGCCGGCGCCGATGCCGCGCGCGGCGAAGGTGGTGCCCTCGCCGCCGGCGATGGCTTCGAAGGTCGAGATCGCCCACTGGTTGTTGACGACGTTGAGGATCACCGGCGCGCGATAGACGTGTGCAAAGACCAACGCGGCATGGAAGTCGGACTCGGCCGTCGAACCGTCGCCGATCCAGCCCGAGGCGATCTTCGTGTCGCCCTTGATCGCCGAGGCCATCGCCCAGCCGACCGCCTGGGGATATTGGGTGGCGAGGTTGCCCGAGATGCTGAAGAAGCCATACTTGCGGAACGAGTAGAGCACCGGCAACTGGCGGCCCTTCATCGGGTCGCGCTCGTTCGAAAACAGCTGGCACATGATATCGACGAGCGGCACACCGCGCGCCATCAAGAGGCCCTGCTGACGATAGGTCGGGAAGGTCATGTCGTCCGGTTCGAGCGCCAGCGCGTGGGCCACCGCGATGGCTTCCTCGCCGAGGCACTGCATGTAGAAAGAAATCTTTTTCTGTCGCTGCGCGATCAGCATGCGCGCGTCGAAGAGGCGCGTCTTCAGCATCGTGGCGAGGCCGAAGCGCAGCTGTTCGGGTGTCAGGTCGGGAATCCAGGGGCCGACGGCATTGCCCTCGTCGTCGAGCACGCGCACCAGCGCGAAGGCCAAGTCCGAGGTGTCGTAAGGCTGGGTGTCGAGCGGCGGGCGGCGCACGCTGCCTGCCGGGGAGACGTGCAGATAGGAAAAGTCGGTGTGCTGTCCCGGCCGTCCGGTGGGCTCGGGCACGTGCAGCCGCAGGGGTGCGAATGTGCTCATGTCACTCCTCGCTCGATCGTGTCTTGCGTTGTCGTGGCGGACGGCGCTGGCGGGTGGGCCCGTGCCGACCGTGTGATGCAGTGCGTAAGGGGTTGCCTTCCAGACCGCTGGCGTGAAGTATCGCGCGGGAGCCCGTCCGGTGCAACAGGATCATTTGAGGAAGCGACGCCGGGCGAGCACGACGGCGATCCAGAAGGCCGCCACGGTGATTGCCGCCAGCGCGCCGGCATGCTGCAGGATGTCGGCCGGCAGGTGGCCGAAGATCAGTGGCCGGATCAACGCGACCGAATGCGACAGCGGCAGCCAAGCGGCGATGGCCTGCACGAAGGCTGGCAACTGATCGACTGGAAAGAATACGCCGCAGACGATCACCATCGGCGTGATGAATAACGTGAAGTAATACATGAAGAAATCGAAGGACGGCGAGAGCGCCGTGACGATCAGACCGAGCGCGGCGAAAGTGAGGCCGGTGAGGAAGATCGCCGGCAGCGCCAGGAGCGCGAGCGGTCCGGCGACATAGCCGAGCGCCCAGATCACGGCGAGGATCGCCGCGCCGGAAAGGCTCGCCTTCGCCGCGGCCCACAGACATTCACCGGCAAGCACGTCGTCGAGGAGCAGGGGCGCATTCATGATCGCTTCCCAGGTGCGCTGCACGTTCATGCGCGAAAAGGCCGAATAAAGCGCCTCGAAGGAGGCGGCGTTCATCGTCGAGGCGCACACCGTGCCAGCGGCGAGAAAGGCGATGTAGGGCATGCCCCCGATCGGCGGCAGCAGGCCGCCGAGGCCGTAGCCGAGGCCAAACAGATAGATCATCGGATCGGCGAGATTGCCGAGCAGCGAAGGCAGGGCGAGCTTCCTCCACACCAGCAGGTTACGGCGGAATACCGCGATCGCACGCCAGGAAAGTGTTGGGAAACGGGTGTCCATCAATCCCTCAGTTCGTGGCCGGTCAGCTCGAGGAACACGTCTTCCAGATTCGCCGGCCGCCGCGGATCCGGCGAGACCGGCACATGCGCCGCGATCAGCGCGCGCGGCGTTCCTTCGGCGATGCGGCGACCGTGATCCATGATCAGCAGCCGGTCGCACAGACGCTCGGCTTCCTCCATGAAGTGGGTGGTGAGCAGGATCGTCTTGCCTTGCGCAACGAGTTCGCGCAGCCGCTCCCAGATCAGGTGGCGCGCCTGCGGATCCAGCCCGGTGGTCGGTTCGTCGAGCACCAGCAGCTCCGGGTCGTTGATCAGCGCCCGGGCCAGCGTCAGCCGCCGCTTCATGCCCCCCGAGAGCGTGCGGATGTTGCCGCGTTCCTTGCCGGCGAGACCGGCGAATTCCAGCAGCCCCGGAATGCGCGCGTGCAGCGTGGCGTCGGGGATGCCGAAATAGCGACCATAGACGAGCAGGTTCTCGGCCAGGCTGAAATCAGGATCGAGGTTGTCGAATTGCGGCACGACGCCGATGCGCATCCGCGCTTCGCGGCCATGCGGCGGCACCGGCAGGCCGAGCACGGTGATATGGCCGCCGTCGGGCGCAGTCAGACCCAGGCAGCAGCGCAGCGTGGTGGTCTTGCCGGCACCATTGGGGCCGAGCAGGCCGAAACATTCGCCCCGGGCAACGGCAAACGACAGATCGTCGACGGCCGGCTTGCCCTCGTAGCGTTTGACCAGGTGCTCGACGACGAGAGCAGCGGCGGCAGAGTGCATCGGATCGGATAACATCGCAGGCATGGAATACGCCATTTTGCCCGTAACGCCCTTCGAGCAGAACTGTAGCCTGCTCTGGCAGGCCGAAACGCGCCGTGCGGCGGTGGTCGATCCCGGCGGCGACGTGGAAGAGATCCTCGCGGCGATCGCCGTGCGCGATCTCGCGGTCGAGAAAATCCTGCTCACGCATGGCCACATCGACCATGTCGGCGGCGCCGCGGCCCTGGCGCGAGAGCTTTCCGTGCCCATCGAAGGGCCGCAGCGCGAGGATGCCTTCTGGCTCGATGCGCTGCCCGAGCAATGCCGCATGTTCGGATTCCCGCCCACGCCGCCGCTCGTGCCCGACCGCTGGCTCGGGGACGGCGATGTGGTGAAGGTGGGCGATCTTGCACTCGAGGTGCTCCATACGCCCGGTCACACGCCCGGCCATGTGTGTTTCATCCAGCGACCGTCGCGACTGGCGATCGTCGGCGATGTGCTGTTTGCCGGCTCGATCGGCCGCACGGATTTCCCACGCGGCGATCATGCTGCGCTGATCCATTCGATCCGCGCGAAGCTGTTTGCCCTCGGCGACGATTACGTCTTCATCCCCGGTCACGGCCCGCTGTCCACCTTCGGGGCGGAGAGGCGCAGTAATCCGTTCGTCGCCGACTAAATCGAACCCCCCGCGAGGGGGGCGAAGGGGGCAGGTATTACTTTTTCAGCGCATCACGAATCTCGCGCAGCAGGACGATGTCTTCCGGCGTCGGTGGCGGGGCGGCCGGCGCGGCGGCATCCTCGCGCTTCAGGCGATTGATCTGCTTGACCATCACGAAGATGATGAAGGCGAGGATCAGGAAGTTGAGCAGCACGGTGATGAAGCTGCCATAGGCGAACACCGGCACGCCGGCCTTCTTGACCTCGGCGAGCGTCATTGCGACGCCGGCGGGTACTTCCTTGAGGGGGATGAAGTAGTTGCTGAAATCCAGTCCGCCGACGACCCGGCCAACGAGCGGCATGATCAGGTCGCCAACCACCGAATCGACGATCTTGCCGAAGGCGCCGCCGATGATCACGCCGATCGCCAGATCCATTACGTTGCCCTTGACCGCGAATTCGCGGAATTCCTTGAAAAAGCCGCTCATGTTTTTTCCCTGACCGATGACGGAAGAATGCACTATGGAAACGCTGAAGAAGGCCGCGAGCGGGATGCAGCGCAAGGCGCACGGAGCGCAGCGACCGAGACATAACATGGAGTTAGGCGAGGGAGCGAGTACCGCGCAACGCGGCGATGCGCCCGCGCAGCAACTTATTCAGCGTTTCCCTATATCGTAACCCGACATGTTCCCGAAGAAGGGCAAAACGATTATCATCATTCCATGCCTCTCGATCCCATCAGCGCCGCGATCGTCAGTTCTCTCATCGGCTCGGCCGTCGAGTCGGCCTTAACGCCTGCTGCGCCTCGGCCTGCCACGGGGTTGGTGCGCCATCTGCCCGCCGAAGCGAAGCGTGGTGTGATGGGCATGCCTGCCGATGGCCGGGTTCAGATCGACGGCCAGACCTATCTGCTCTCGCCCGGGGTGGTGATCCGCAACGAATACAACATGGCGATTCCGTCGATGCTGGTATCTGCCCCGGTGCTGGTGCGCTACCAGACCGATGCGATGGGCGCGGTGTCTCGGGTGTGGATTCTTTCTGCAGCCGAGGCGCAACTGGCCGAAGCACAGAAGTGAAAGGCGGCGCTGGCGAGTCGGCACGACGCTCAGTGAAAACCAAGAGTTTTTCCGTCGAACTGCAACCGGTCGACAACGTCCGATTGGCGAATCTGTGCGGCGCGCTCGACGAAAACCTGCGCCAGATCGAGCTGGCCTTCGACGTCGTGTTGACGCGGCGCGGCGAGCATTGCCGCATCAACGGCGAGCCGGCCCAGGCGCGGCTCGCGGCGACGGCGCTGCGCCATTTCTACACGCTGGCGGCAACCCCGCTGTCGGTCGATGACATCCAGCTCGGTCTGATCGAGCTCAAAAACCGCGGCGAGATTCCTGCGCCTGCCGCCGGACTGCTCACCCGCAAAGCCGACCTGCATGGCCGCACGCCGCATCAGGTCGAGTATCTGAAGAATATCCAGGAACACGACATCACCTTCGGCATCGGACCGGCCGGCACCGGCAAGACCTATCTCGCGGTGGCTTGCGCGGTCGATGCCTTCGAGCGCGAGCAGGTGCAGCGCATCGTGCTCACCCGCCCGGCGGTCGAGGCCGGCGAGCGGCTCGGTTTTCTGCCCGGCGATCTGGCACAGAAGGTCGATCCTTATCTGCGGCCGCTCTATGACGCGCTCTACGACCTGATGGGCTTCGACAAGGTGATGCGCCTGTTCGAGAAGCAGGCCATCGAGGTCGCGCCGCTCGCCTACATGCGCGGGCGGACATTGAACCATGCCTTCATCATTCTCGATGAGGCCCAGAACACCACGCCCGAGCAGATGAAGATGTTCTTGACGCGCATCGGCATCGGCACCAAGGCGGTGATCACCGGCGATGTGACACAGATGGATTTGCCCAAGGGGCAGAAATCCGGACTCATCGAGGCGCGACGCATTCTTGCCGATGTGCGGGGCTTGGCCTTCACCGAATTCGATGCTTCCGACGTGGTGCGCCATCCGCTGGTTGCGCGCATCGTCGCGGCTTATGAAAACGAGGCGTCGACGGCGGTCGCGAGTCGCCATCGCGCCGAAGTTTCGGCGCAGGCCAATGCCCGCGAAGCGGGCGTTAGCCGGAGCCAACGCTCAGATTATGAAACCTGAACTGCATCTCGCGGTGCAATATGCCGTCGCCGGCGATGATCTGCCGGAACGCGCGCAGGTACGCCGCTGGGTGCGTGCGGCGCAGGAAAAACCTGCGACCGTGACGGTGCGCCTATGCGATGACGACGAGGGTCGCGAGCTCAATCGCGCCTATCGCGGCAAGGATTACGCGACGAATGTGCTGTCCTTCGTCTATGAAGACGAACCAGTGGTCGGCGATCTGGTCATCTGTCTGCCGGTGGTGCGGCGCGAGGCGGTCGAGCAGGGCAAGGCCTTGCGCGACCATCTGGCGCACATGGTGGTGCATGGTATGCTTCATCTGCAAGGGTATGACCACGAGACGAACGTCCGTGATGCCGCGCGCATGGAAGCGCGCGAGCGCGAAGTGCTCGCCCGTTTCGGCATTCCCGACCCCTATCGTTGAACATGGACCCTTCCCGACCTCGTCCGTCATTGCTGGAACGTCTTTCGCTGCTGTTGCTCGGCGAACCGGAAGACCGCGAACAACTTCTGCAACTGTTGCGCAAGGCGCACGACCGCAACCTGATGGATGCCGATGCGCTGTCGATCATCGAAGGCGCCCTGGCGGTCTCCGAGATGCAGGTGCGCGACATCATGGTGCCACGCGCCCAGATGGATGTCGTCTCGATCCACGATCCGCTCGAGAAGATCGTCGCTTTCGCGCTCGACACCGCGCACTCGCGCTTTCCTGCGATCGGCGAGAGCAAGGACGACGTGATCGGCATCCTGCTCGCCAAGGACCTGCTGCGCCCCTTTGCCGGCCGCGAATTCGACTTGCGCGACAGCCTCAGACCGGCGGTGTTCATTCCCGAATCGAAGCGCTTGAACGTCTTGCTGCGCGAATTCCGCGCCTCGCGCAACCACATGGCGATCGTCGTCGATGAATATGGCGGCGTCGCCGGGCTGGTCACCATCGAAGACGTGCTCGAGCAGATCGTCGGCGACATCGAGGATGAATACGATTTCGACGAGACGGCGGGCAACATCGTGCTCGACAACGCTGGCCGCTATCGCGTCAAGGCGACCACCGAGATCGCCGATTTCAACGCCGCCTTCGGCACGCATTTCCCAGACGAGGAGTTCGATACGGTCGGTGGGCTGGTGATCAAACAGCTCGGTCGGCTGCCGAAGAGAAACGAGGTCGTCGTCATCGACGGGATGCGCTTCCAGGTGCTGCGCGCCGACTCTCGCCGCGTGCATACTCTGCTGGTCGACCCGCAAAGGCGGCTGCCCATCGATTCCGCTTCATGAGGCAGGCATTGTTCGCCGCGGGCCTGGGCGCGGCGACGGTCCTCGGTTTCGCGCCCTTCGGCATCTTCCCGTTGCCGGTGGTGACACTCGCGCTCTTGTTCCGCTTCTGGGCGCGCGCGCCCTCCGCCCGCGCTGCAGCCGGCTTGGGCTTTGCCTGGGGGCTGGGCTTTTTTCTCACCGGCGTCTCGTGGGTCTATGTGAGCCTGCATGACGTCGGCGGCATGGCCGCACCGCTCGCCGTCGTCGCGACGCTGCTGTTTTGCGCCTATCTCGCTCTGTTTCCCGCGCTCGCCGGCTATCTCTCATGCCGCCTCACCAGCGCCGACTTTTGGCACAACGCCTTGCTCTTGGCCGGTATGTGGACGCTGACGGAAGCCTTGCGCGGTGTGCTCTTCACCGGCTTTCCGTGGCTGGCGATCGGCTATTCGGCCACGCCGCCCAATCCCCTGGCGGGCTTTGCGCCGGTGCTCGGCAGCCACGGCCTCGATTTCCTCGTCGCGCTGCTTGCGGCAGCCTTCGCGAGGGGCTTACGGCGAAAAGCGGCCTGGCTGTTGCTGATCCTGCTCGCAAGCCTTGGACAATTCTTGCGCGCGATGGACTGGACCCAGCCCGTGGGCCAGCCGCTCACGGTGAGCCTGCTGCAAGGCAATGTGCCGCAGAGCCTGAAGTGGCAGCCGGAAAATCTAGAGCTGTCGATCGCTACCTATCTCGATCTGGCGCAGCAGCATCCCGCCGCCCTCACGGTGCTGCCGGAGACCGCGATCCCGCTGTTCTTCGACGAAGTGCCAGGGAAGGTGCTGCAAAGGCTCACCCGGCATGGCGACGTACTCTTGGGTATCGCGATCCGTCACCGCTCGGGCGGTTATGTGAATGGCGCGGTGGCGCTCACCCCTGCGCAGGCGCAAAGCTATGCCAAGCGCCATCTGGTGCCGTTCGGCGAATACGTGCCGCCGGGCTTTGCCTGGTTCTTCGCTCTGGTGAACATCCCGATGGCGGATTTTTCCGCCGGCCCCACCCGGCAACCGCCGCTTGCCATCGCCGGACAAAAGATCGCGCCGAACATCTGTTTCGAGGACCTGTTCGGCAACGAGCTGCGCACTGCCCTGCCCGAAGCGACGTTGCTGGTCAATCTCTCGAACACCGCCTGGTTCGGGCGCTCGCTTGCCCAGCCGCAGCATTTGCAGATTTCCCGCCTGCGCGCGATCGAGACCGGGCGCATGATGCTCAGAGCGACGAACACGGGGATCACCGCAGCGATCGCGCCGGATGGCCGCGTGCTCGCGGCTTTGCCGCCCTTCACCCGCGGGGCGCTTATCGTCGAGGCGCAAGGCTATGCAGGGGTGACCCCCTATGTGCGCTGGGGCGATGCGCTGGCGTTTTCGATCGCGATCGGCGCCCTAATACCCTCCTGTTTGGCGGCTTACCGCCGGCGGCGCAGCGGCTAAAATCGGGTTTTCAGCGAACAAATCATGAAACCCACATTCCAATCCATCATCCTGCGCTTGCAGGACTTCTGGGACCGGCAGGGCTGTGCGCTGTTGCAGCCCTACGACATGGAAGTCGGCGCCGGCACCTCGCATACCGCCACCTTCCTGCGCGCGCTCGGCCCCGAGCCGTGGAAGGCCGCTTACGTGCAGCCCTCGCGGCGGCCGAAGGATGGCCGCTATGGCGAGAATCCAAACCGCCTGCAGCACTACTACCAGTATCAGGTGGTCTTGAAACCCGCGCCCGAGAACATCCTCGATCTCTATCTCGGCTCGCTCGAAGCCCTGGGTTTCGATCTGACGCAAAACGACGTGCGCTTCGTCGAGGACGACTGGGAAAACCCCACGCTGGGCGCCTGGGGCCTGGGCTGGGAAGTGTGGATGAATGGCATGGAGATCACGCAATTCACCTATTTCCAGCAGGTCGGCGGGATCGATTGCAAGCCGATCACCGGCGAGATCACCTATGGCCTGGAGCGGCTGGCGATGTATCTGCAAGGGGTCGAGAACGTCTTCGACCTCGTCTATGCGCCCGGCCTGAAATACGGCGATGTGTTCCATCAAAACGAGGTCGAGCAGTCAGCCTACAACTTCGAGCACAGCGACGTCGAGTTCTTGCTCACCGCCTTTGCCGCGCATGAAAGGCAGGCCAAGTATCTGATGGCGCAAAAGCTCGCGCTGCCGGCGTACGAACAGGTCTTGAAGGCCGCGCACACCTTCAACCTGCTCGACGCGCGCGGCGCGATTTCGGTGACCGAGCGCGCCGCCTACATCGGCCGTATCCGCACTCTCGCCAGAAGCGTGGCGCAAAGCTATCTCGAATCGCGCGCCCGGCTCGGCTTCCCGATGGCGCCGCGGGAACATGCCGCCGAAGTGCTGGCGAAACTGAACGAGAAGAAGGCAGCCTGACCATGACGACGAAAAACCTGCTCGTGGAACTGTTCGTCGAGGAGCTGCCGCCGAAGGCGCTGAAGGAACTCGGCGAAGCCTTCGCCGCCACGGTGGCCGAGAGGCTCAAAGCCGCCGGGCTCGTCGCCAAGACGACGGTCTCTCGATACGCCTCACCGCGGCGTTTGGCAGTGCATCTCACGGATGTCGCCGCCAAGGCGGCCGACAGACGAGTCACCCAGAAACTGATGCCGGCCGCCGTCGGGCTCGATGCCGACGGCAACCCTACCCCGGCGCTGCTCAAAAAGCTCGCCGCGCTCGGCAAAGATGCCGCAGTCGTGCCGAGCCTCAAACGGCAGCTGGACGGCAAGGCCGAGGCGCTGTTCCTCGACAGCGTCTTGCCCGGCATGACCCTGCAAGAGGGCCTGCAGGCCGCGTTGGATGCGGCGCTCGCCAGCTTGCCGATCCCGAAGGTGATGAGCTATCAGTTGCAGGACGGTTGGACCACCGTGCATTTCGTGCGTCCTGCGCACCGGCTCGTCGCGCTGCATGGCGCCGAGGTGGTACCGGTTGCCGTGCTGGGCTTGACCGCCGACCGTAAGACCCAGGGCCACCGCTTCGAGGCCAGCGCCAATCCGGTGGTGATTCGCGAGGCGGACAGTTATGCCGAGCAGCTGGAGGCCGAGGGCGCGGTGATTCCCGGCTTCGCCGCACGCCGGGCCGAGATCGAACGGCAGTTACAGGCTGCCGCCGCGCGCGAGGGGCTCGTGCCGATCGCGGACGACGCGCTGCTCGACGAAGTGACGGCGCTGGTCGAACGGCCCAACGTGCTCGTCTGCCAGTTCGAAAAAGAGTTCCTCGACGTGCCGCAGGAATGCCTGATCCTGACCATGAAGGCGAACCAGAAGTATTTTCCGCTGCTCGATGCCGCCGGCAAACTGACGAACAAGTTCCTCGTCGTCGCCAACATCCGGCCACACGATCCCGCGGCGGTGATCGGCGGCAACGAGCGCGTCGTGCGCCCGCGGCTGGCCGATGCGAAATTCTTCTTCGACCAGGATCGCAAGAAGTCGCTGATCGACCGCATCCCGGGGCTCGCCAAGGTGGTTTATCACAACAAGCTCGGCAGTCAGGGAGAGCGGGCCGAACGCGTCGCGCGGCTGGCGCACATGATCGGCGAGCGGCTAGGCAGCGCAGAGCTCGCCAATGCCGCGGACCGCGCCGCGCTGCTCTCGAAGGCGGATTTGCTCACCGACATGGTCGGCGAATTTCCGGAACTGCAAGGCATCATGGGCCGCTACTATGCGCTCCATGATGGCGAGCCGGTCGAGATCGCCGACGCGATCGAGGATCACTACAAGCCGCGCTTTGCCGGCGACGGCCTGCCGCGCAATGACGTCGGCCTCTGTGTCGCGCTCGCCGACAAGCTGGAGACGCTGGTCGGCCTGTTCGGCATCGATGAAAAGCCGACCGGCGACAAGGATCCCTTCGCGCTGCGGCGTCACGCGCTGGGCGTGCTGCGCATGCTGATCGAGAAAGAGCTCGCATTGCCGCTCGACGAACTGATCGAGGCCGCATTCGCCGTCTTTCCCACCGGCATGCTGCGCGATGCGCGGGGCGAGCTCATGAGCTTCGTGTTCGAACGCCTTGCCGGTCTTGCGCGCGAGTATGGCCATACGGCCCAAGAGGTCGATGCGGTGCTTTCGTTGCAACCGATGCGCATCGACCTCGTGCCCAAGCGTCTTGCCGCGGTGCGCGCCTTTGCCCGGCTGCCGGAAGCGGAAAGCCTCGCCGCCGCCAACAAGCGCGTCGGCAACATCCTGAAGAAAGCCCAAGGCATTGGGCTGATGCCGAAGGTCGATCCCCTGCTTTTCGAAAAGGAGGCCGAACGTGCCCTCCATGCCGCGCTCGTGTCCGTCGGGCAGGAGGCGGACGCACTGTTCGAGTTGGGTGATTACGCCGCGTCGCTGTCGCGGCTTTCCGCGCTCAAAACGCCGGTCGATCGGTTCTTCGACGAGGTGATGGTGAATGTCGAGGATGCGCGGCTGCGCGCCAACCGGCTGGGCTTGCTGGCGAAACTGCATCAGGCGATGAACCGCGTCGCCGATCTTGCGCGTCTTGCCGCTTGATCGCCACCCATGCCTGCGACGAAGCTGATCATCCTCGACCGCGACGGCGTCATCAACCAGGACTCCGAGCTCTACATCAAGTCACCCGAGGAGTGGGTGCCGATCCCCGGCAGCCTCGAAGCGATCGCGCGACTCAACCAGTGGGGGTTTCGCGTCGTGGTGTGCACCAATCAGTCGGGCATCGGCCGCGGCCTCTTTGACATGGATACGCTGAACGCGATCCACGACAAGATGATCAAAGCAGTCTCCCACGCCGGCGGCGCGATCGATGCGATCTTCTTCTGCCCCCATACCAACGCCGACAATTGTGAATGCCGCAAGCCCAAGCCCGGCATGTTGAAGGAAATCGCCGCGCGCTACAACGTCAGCCTCGCCGGCGTGCCGGTGGTCGGCGACAGTTTGCGCGATCTCGAATCGGCAGTGGCGGTCGGTGCGCAGCCGATCCTGGTGCTGACTGGCAAGGGCAGGAAAACCGAGAAAGATGCTGCACTGCCAAGCCACACGATGGTCTTCCCCGACCTGGCGACCGCCGTGGCGAAGCTGACCGCATGACGGAATCGACCGGATGAACCTGCTGCGTTCTCTGCTCTTCATGCTGGTGATGGTGCCGTCGCTGGTGCTCATCGTCGCCTTGCTGTTGTTGCTGTTCTGGTTGCCACCGCGCAGCCGCCGGCTGCTCGTGATGCCCTGGGTGCGCTTCGTGATGTGGCTGACCGAGCATGTGCTCAGGCTACGCATGCGCGTCATCGGTGCCGAGAACGTGCCGGCCGGCCCTTGCGTGATCCTGGCCAAGCATCAGTCGGCCTGGGAAACCTTCGCGCTGCAGCTGATCTTTCCGCTCACCGCGTTCGTCTACAAGCGCGAGCTCAATTGGCTGCCGTTCTTCGGTTGGGGCATGAAGCTGATGCCCTTCGTCGCGATCGACCGCGCTTCCGGCAAGGCGGCGTTGAAGCAGGTCATCGAGCGGGGTAAGCAGCGGCTGGCCGAAGGGTATTCGGTGGTGGTCTTTCCAGAAGGCACACGTGTGGCGCCGGGGACGAGCCGGCCCTTCAAGATCGGCGGCGCGTGGCTGGCCGTCGCCGCGAAAGTTCCGGCCGTGCCGGTGGCGCACAATTCCGGCGAATGCTGGCCGCGCAGGGCATTCATCAAGCGTCCCGGCATCGTGACGGTGAGCATCGGCCCGCCGATCGACACCGCCGGCCGCAACCCCGGCGAGGTGAATGCGCTCGCCGAAGCCTGGATCGAGGCCGAAATGCGTCGCATCAGTCCGCATCTCTATCATGCCGAAGCGAGACCCGCAACTGAGACTGCGGCTTGACGCCGTCGCGAACGCTGCCGATGCCGCCTGGCGGGACGGCGCGCGTGTCGCCTATCTCGGCGGCTGGCTCACGCTCGAGCTCGATACCGACCGGCCGCGGCCCGAACGGCTGGGCGATGCATTGCACTTGCCCCTGCCGCCCGCTGCGACGCCGCGGCAGATCCGCGACATGACGGAGTCCTGGCTGCGTGACGAGGCGCTGCGGGTGTTGCGAGATTCGGCGCTGGCAACACGGCACCCGGATGCCGCAACGCTGCGCATCGTGCTGAGTTTCAGCCGTCATGGGGATTGGGTTGCGCGCGATGGCGGCGTGCTGCGCTGCTACTGGCGGCTGATCGAGCAGCCGCTGCCCGTCATCGAGCAGGCGCTTGTCCGGGCGATGACCGAGGCGACACCCACCGCCGTCGAAGACCTGTTTGCGTTGGGATGATGCAGCTCGAGCTGTTCCGCGCCCTGCCGCCGCATGACACGGCGTCGAGCCGGCCGCGCCACATCCTCATTGGCGCCCATATCGTCGCTTACACGCTGCGGCGCGACCGCCGCCGATTGTCCATGCGCATCGACGAGCGCGGGCTCAGTGTCGGCGCGCCGCGCAGCGTGACGCTGGGCGAAATCGAGGCGTTCATTCGGCAGCATGGTGCCTGGGTCGTGGACAAACTCGCGGCCTTCGCGGCCCAGGGTGCTCGCCGGCATCTACCGATCTTCGACGGTGCGCGCCTGCCGCTCTTGGGCGGCGAAGTGCGCGTGCGCGTGACCAACGGCGCCAATCGCGGCTACTGGAGCGAGGACGAGCTCTGGCTTGCCGCACGACCCGATGCCGATCTGTCGGCACTGACACGTCGGGCGCTGCAACGGCGCGCCCTCGAACACTTCCGGCCAAGGCTCGTCGAGATGGCGGCGCGGATCGGCCAGCCGGCGCCGCCCTTGGCCTTGAGCTCGGCGCGCACACGCTGGGGCAGCTGCAGCCTGCGAAGCGGCATCCGGCTCAACTGGCGGCTCATTCATTTGGCGCCGGCGACGATCGATTACGTCATCGCCCACGAAGTCGCGCATCTGGTCGAGATGAACCACAGTCCGCGCTTCTGGCAGGTCGTGGAACGACTTTACCCCGACTGGCCTGCCGCGCGCGCGCGGCTCAAGCAAGAGGGTGCCGCGTTACCGCTGATCTGAGGCTGCAGACAGGCGCGTGGCGAGAAAACGCTCGAGGTGGCGGTCGGTGATGCTGATGTGGCTGATGAACCAATCCAGCAAGAGGAACTGACAGCGGAAGGCCAGCCGCAGCGGTGAGACGGTGCCGGCGGCGATTTCGCGCAGCAGCGTGGCGAGAAACGCGGAGAACTTGAGATGCTGCTGCCGATGTTCGGCGCGCGGGGAGAGGGGGTAGCCGTGCGCTTCCATCAGCCTTTCTTCGGCGTCGAAATGCTCGGCGGTGATTTCGACGAGGCGAGCGATCAGCCGTTCGGCCCGGGCGGCCGACTCCGCTTGCAGCGCCTCGGCAGCCGCGACGATGTGGTCGAAGATCAGCCGGTGCATCTCGTCGAAGGCGGTGAAGTCGAGAGAATATTCCGGCTGCCAGGTGGCGAAGCCATCGCTTTCGGAGATGCCGGCGGAATCGCCATGGCCGGGATGCTGGCAACGCTGCCAATAGACGGATGCCGGAGTATCGCCCGGATTGCGTTCGAGGCATTCGGCAAACAGCCGCCGCGCATCATCGCTGCGGCGGAAATGATAGTGGGCGAGCGCGTCCTCGAAGGTGTCCAGACTGGCCAGCTTCGCGGCCTTGAGCGGCGCTGGGTCGGCATCGAACACCTCGTAGATCGATTGCGCCAGATGCTTGCCGCGCACCCGTACCCGATCGATGAAGCGGATCGAGAAGGCGGCGGGATCGCGGATGCTGTTCAGCGTGTGCTGGGTGATGAGGATCGGCGTCTGCCAGGTCTTGGTCAGCGTTTCGACGCGCGCGGCGAGGTTGACCGCGTCGCTGATCACGGTGACTTCCATGCGCTTGTCGCCACCGATCACGCCGAGCATCAACAAGCCGGAATTGAGCCCGATGCCGATGCGGATCGGCTGCTCCGGGTTCGGCTCGGGCAAGCCGGCAAGCCCGGTCGCGCGGTGGGCATTGAAGCGCTCCAGTTCGGCGAGCATCGCCAGCGCCGCATGCAGCGCGTCGTCGCCGCGGGAAGGAAACAGCGCCATCACCGCATCGCCGATGTATTTGTCGATGAAGCCGCCGTGCGCGAGCACGACGGGCTCCATGAAGGAGAGATAGGCGTTGATGAAATCGAAACACTGCTGCGGCGACATCCGTTCCGACAGCGAGGCAAAGCCGCGGATGTCGGAGAACAGGATCGTCATCTTCTTTTCGGCCTGGTTGCCCCAGTCGACGTCGAGGATGCTGTCCTTGCCGAGCAGTTCGATCAGTTGCGGCGGCACGAAGCGGGCGTAGGCCGTTTGAAGATCGGCAAGGCGTTTCTCCACCCCGTGACGTGTCGCGATCTCGGCCTCGAGGCGCGCCCGCAGGCGTTTGAGCTCGTCCGTGGCGTCGTCGCCGAGAGGGAGTTCGCCTGGCCTGGCAGGGTTCGTCATCGCCCTTCGTTTCGCAAGTTGCATGATGGGCTCGCAGGGACTCGAGCCCAGGACCAAAGGATTATGGGACTGCTTCAATGACTACGGCGCAGCGGCCCTCGTCAGTGGCCGCGGCGAGAATGCTGGTGGGCCCGCTGGGGCTCGAACCCAGGACCAAAGGATTATGAGTCCTCTGCTCTGACCGACTGAGCTACAGGCCCGCCGCTGCCGATTATAGGCCGAGCGAACCCATTGATCTTGGCATCAGGAGCGCTCGGAAGCGGGCAGGATCCAGAAAAGTCGGCGGCTCCGAGACGGCACGCTGACGGCCGGCAGCTCGCGGTCGAGAATTTCCATCGTCGCGCGGCCGACATATTCGCCGGCGGTGTCGTCCATCTTGCTCGAGTATTCGAGCGCCCGCAGATAGGCGCGGCCGATCAGGCGGCCCAGCGGCGGCGGGTTGTAGAGCAGCTTCTTGATGATGAACGGATTGAGCGTCAGCGGGTCGTAGTTCTTCGGCAGATAGCCGCTCGCGAGCAGCCGCTTTTCGACCGGGGTGTTGGGTTGCACACCGACGAAGAAGATGAACGGCAGCACCTTGTCGCGGCCGAACAGCGCATAGAGTTCCTCGATGCGCGCCATCGTCGCCCGCAGCGTCGCCGGGGTTTCGCCCGGCGCATTGAGTGGCATATACAGCTTCACCTTCAGATCGGCATACTCACCAGTCATTGCTGCCTTGAAGTAGCGGAAGGCGCCCATCTGCTGTTCGAGTTCGTAGCCAAGCGTCAGGCTCTCGATCATCTCCTGCGAGCCGGTAAAGGACAGATCGAGGCTCTCCAGACCGGAATCGAGCATCTTGCGCGCGATTTCCGGGGTGATGTAATTCAGGCGCAGATAGCCGGTCCACCGCACCTTGACCTGGCGTCTGATCATCTCGTCGAGGATCGCTTCGGCATGCGTCATGCTGCGCCGGGTCGAGCAGAACTGCGCGTCGGTGAACCAGATGCGCGAGACGCCATACTGCTTGTTGAGCGTCTCGACTTCCTTGGCGACCTCGACTGGATCGCGATAGCGCTGGCGGGCGCCTTCGATCTTGTTGTAGAGGCAGAAATGACACTGGTATGGGCAGCCGCGCTTGGTGTGCACGCCGATCGAGATGTCCGGCTTACCGACGTATTCCCGAAAAGCGGGAAAGATCGATTCGATGTAGGAAAAATCGACCGCCGTGAGCTGGCCGAGATCGAAGTTTTCCTCGGCCGGGCGGTGATGTACCTGGCCTTCGGTGTCCTTGTAAAAATGGTGGCCGGCAGGCACTTCGTTGCCATCGACGATCGACAGCATCGCCGCCTCGCCCTCGCCGACGACGACGACCGTGTCGGTCGGACAGCGCTCGGCCACGTATCTGCCGAAGATCGACACCGCGGTGCCGCCGACGACGAGGCGCGAGTGCGGCGAGAGCTTGCGCACCAGCTTCAGGTAGCCGAGATTGCGCAGTCGCTGGCTTGCATAGTCGTAGATGATGCCGAGCGCCTGCCAGGCGGCCTTCAGGCGCTTGAGTGGATTCGGCGAATGGTCGTAATTCATCACCACGTCGAGCGCATCGTTTTCCGGATGCGGCCCGAAAGTCTGCATGTTGCGCCAGGAGAAGGCGATCACGTCGGGGCGCAATTCGCGCACGCGACTGATCAGGGCAGCCTTGCGCTGACGTGGCGGAATCACGGCGAGATCGAGGATTTCCTGTCGGACGCCCGGGCGTTGCCTGTGGATGAAATCGGCCAGATAGACGATGCCCCCAGGCCAGATCTTCCAGACGGGAAGGCGCACGTAGAGTACGGAGCGGGCAGGGATTGGCATGGCGCGTTGTTGTTTTTGCTCTCTGGCTGAGCATAGAGCATGTTGGCCGTCGCGCCTATGCCCTATTTTGGGTATATAAGGAGATACTGAATAAAGGGTGAAAAGCTGCCCGCGCGCGACGATTCAACGCTTGAAAGGCGCCAGAACCCGTGACGGGAAATTGGCCCGCCAGAACTGCCAGGCGAGAAAAGCGCGCTTGCCCCAGCGCCACAGGAAGCGTCGGGTACCTGGCCGCACCGCCGCCAGGAGCGCGATGCCGGTGGCGACGATCTCGGGATGGCGCTTCACCCAGCGCACCCCCTCCTGCAGACGATCGGCCGCATCGATAAGCGGCGCCAGACCTTGCAGATGATCGCCCAGGGCGACGCGCTGACTCGCGGCTTCGAGTTGCAGCCGTTGTTTTTCCAGAGCCAGTTCGATCGCATTCATTGCGCGGCATCCTCGTTGCGCAGTGCCGTCTCATCGCGCTCGAGCTCGGCCAGACTGGCGGCGAAGAGGCGCGAGCCTTGCCGCAACAGGCGCAGCGTCACGCTGCCGGCGATCGCGGCGGCGACGAGGAACAACGCGGTGAAGATGCCCAGCGCCAATACCCTGTGGCTGTCCCACAGCAAGACGGTGAGAAAGACGCCCAGGAATGCGACGCCAAGCACCCCGCACAACACTGCCGTCGCGCCCCACAGTAGCAGCCCGGAGATACGCCCGACCTCCTCCTGCGCCTCGACCTTGAGCAGTTCGAGACGCGTGCGGACCAGCGCGACGCTGGTCGTCGCAAGTCCGCGCAGCGAAGCCAGCAGGCCGGGAGAAGCGTCGGACACGCTTTACTCCCGCCTTTCTCAGCGCCGGCCGATCAAGAGGCCGACGATGAAGCCTAGCCCTGCGGCGATGCCGACGGAACGCCAGGGATTGTCCTGCACATAGCTGTCGGCAGCGCGGCCGACCTGCTTGGCCTTGTCGACCAACGCGGCTTCGGCGTCGGCGAGACGCACTTTCGCATCGGCCAGACGGCTCTGGATGCGCGCGCGCAGGTCGGCGGCCTTGTCACCCGCCACGTTGGCGGTGGCGCGCAGCAGTTCTTCGGCATCGGCGACGACCACCTTGAAATCATTGATCAGTTTTTCTTTGCTGACTTCGGTCATTTCGGTCATTTTCGGCTCCTTGCAGTGGGGTTCGAACTTTGCCATTGTTGCACAATTTTCGGCCATGCATAGTCGATCGTCAGCGGAGCGTGATCGGAAAAACGCACATCCTTGAAAACGCTCGCGGCGACGGCGGTTGCGGCGATGCCAGGCGTGGCGAGCTGATAATCGATGCGCCAGCCGACGTTCTTCGCCCAGGCCTGGCCGCGATTGGACCACCAGGTGTAACCCTCGTCCTCGGCATCGGGGTTAAGCCGCCGATAGACGTCGACCCAGCCGAGCTCATCCTTGACGCGGGCGATCCAGGCGCGCTCCTCGGGCAGGAAGCCGGAGTTTTTCTGGTTCGATTTCCAGTTCTTCAGGTCCTTTTCCGTTGGCGCGATGTTCCAGTCGGCGCAGATGATGAATTCGCGGCCGGTTTTGCGTGCTTCATCGCGCAAGGCGGCCAGATGGGGAAAGAAGACCTCCATGAAGCGGAACTTGGCGGCCTGGCGTTCGGGGGAGGAGGAACCCGAGGGCACATACAGCGAGATCACGGCAAGTCCCGGCCAGTCGCAGCGCAGGAACCGCCCCTCGGCATCGAACTCCCGATTGCCGATGCCCTCGGTCACCCGCTGCGGGGCATGGCGCGCATACAGGCCGACGCCGCTGTAGCCTTTCTTCTCGGCAAAGTGGAAATAGCCGTGGTAGCCGGCCGGATGGTGCTCGGCAGGAGACAAATCGGCATCCTGCGCCTTGAGCTCCTGGACGCAGACGATGTCGGCATCCTGGTGCGCGAGCCAGTCGAGCCAGCCCTTTTTGACCGCGGAGCGGATGCCATTCAAATTCAGCGTGACGATTTTCAGCATGTAGAATGAAGCGATGATGAGCGAGGCAAACGATTTCAGCCGCGACTTTATCGCGTTCGCCTGCGAGCGGGGGGTGTTGCGCTTTGGCGAATTCAAGACCAAGGCCGGTCGTCTGTCGCCGTACTTCTTCAATGCCGGGCTGTTCAACGATGGCGAATCGCTTGCCCATCTCGCCGATTTCTACGCGCGCGCCATTCTCGGCTCAGGACTTCCGATCGACATGCTGTTCGGGCCTGCCTACAAAGGCATTCCGCTGGTGGCGGCGGTGGCGATCAAACTGGCCGAGCGCGGCCGCAATTTCCCTTTCGCCTTCAACCGCAAGGAAGCCAAGGATCACGGCGAGGGCGGCAGCTTGATCGGCGCGCCGATCAAGGGCCGCGTGCTGATCGTCGATGACGTGATTTCCGCCGGTACCTCGGTGCGCGAATCGATCCAGATCATCCGCGGCGCCGGCGCGATCCCGGCAGGGGTCGCGATTGCGCTGGACCGCCAGGAACGCGGCACGGGGAAGCTTTCCGCCGTGCAGGAAGTCGAACGGGAACTGGGGCTGCCGGTCATCACTGTTGCGCGCCTTGCCGACCTGATCGATTATCTGGCCGGCCAGCCGGCGCTGGCAGAAAACCTTTCAGCGGTGCGCCGCTATCGGGAGGTCTATGGTGTCGATTGAATCCCGTACCCTGCTGTTCGCCGTCGGCCTCGCGCTGGCTTGGCCGGCCGCGGCGCGCATCGTCTGTTGTGACGTGAATGGCAAGCGGGTGTGCGGCGATCCGCCGCCGCCGGTGTGTGACAGTCGGGCGAAGACCATCTATCTACAAGGCGGCTCGTCCAAGGAAATCGAGGCGCCGCTCACGGCCGAGCAACGCGCCGCGCGCGAAGCGGAAGAAGCCCGCAAGAAGGAAGAGGCCAGAAAGGCCGCCGAACAGGCGCGCAAGGACCGCGCGCTGCTCGACAGTTTCACGAACGTCAAGGAACTCGATGCGGCGCGCGAGCGGGCGATCGCCGACCTCGAAAAGAATGCCGAGCAGGCGAAGAACCGGCTCGAAGCCGCGCTCGCCAAGCAGAAAAAGCTCGACGACGAGAAGGAGTTCTATACCAAGAAGCCGCTGCCGGCGGCGCTGAAGAAACAGATCGAAGAGAACGAACGCGAAATCGCCGCGCAGCGCCAGGCGCTCGAGCAGAAGGAAAAGGACGTCGCTGCGGTGCGCGAGCGCTTCGCCGCCGACCGGGAACGTTAC
The DNA here is from genome assembly GCF_003966565.1 of Sulfuricystis multivorans. Lineage (NCBI taxonomy): Bacteria > Pseudomonadati > Pseudomonadota > Betaproteobacteria > Nitrosomonadales > Sterolibacteriaceae > Sulfuricystis > Sulfuricystis multivorans. Next base: position 91,784 of record NZ_AP018718.1, read on the forward strand.
CTGCAGCTCACCGGCAAGACGGCCAGGAAATAGCCGGCGTGCCGGTCAGCCAGCGCCGAGTTTTTTCCTCAGTAGCTCGCCGACCTGCTGCGGATTGGCCTTACCCTTGGTCGCCTTCATCACCTGGCCGACCAACGCGTTGAAGGCCTTTTCCTTGCCGGCACGGAATTCCTCGACCGATTTCGGATTCGCGGCGATCACCTCGGCGACGATCGGCTCGATCGCGGCAGCATCGGATACCTGCTTCAGTCCGCGTGACTCGATGATCGTGTCGGCATCGGTTCCTTCCTGCATCCACAGCGCCTCGAAGACTTCCTTGGCAAGCTTGGAGGAGAGCGTGCCATCACTGATGCGCCGAATCATGCCGGCCAGCTGCATGGCCGAAACTGGCGCGGCGCCGATATCCTTTTCCGCGCGGTTCAATCGGGCCGCGAGCTCGCCCATGATCCAGTTGGCACAGAGTTTCGCATTCTCCCTGCCTGCGGCGGCAACGGCATCCTCGAAATAACGCGCCGTCGCACGCGTCGCGGTGAGCGTCGCGGCATCGTAGGCGGAAAGGCCATAATCGGCCTGGAAACGCACCTGCATCGCCTGCGGGAGCTCGGGCATGCCGGCCTTCACTTCGGCGATCCACTCCGGCCCGATCTCGAGCGGCAAGAGATCGGGATCGGGAAAGTAGCGGTAATCGTGCGCATCTTCCTTGCTGCGCATCGCGCGCGTCTGACCGCTGTCTGGATCGAACAGCACGGTGGACTGTTCGATGGCCCGGCCTTCCTCGAGCTCGTTGATCTGCCACTGGATTTCGAAGTCGATCGCCTGTTGCAGGAAGCGAAAGGAGTTCAGGTTCTTGATCTCGCGGCGCGTGCCGAGCGGCCCGCCGGGACGGCGCACCGAGACATTGGCATCGCAGCGGAAACTGCCTTCCTGCATGTTGCCGTCGCAGATGCCGATCCAGGTGACGAGCGCGTGCAGCGCCCTGGCATAGGCGACGGCCTCGCTGGAGGAACGCATGTCGGGCTCGGAGACGATTTCGAGCAGCGGCGTGCCAGCGCGGTTGAGGTCGATGCCGGTCTTGCCGTGGAAATCTTCGTGCAAGGATTTGCCGGCATCCTCTTCGAGGTGGGCGCGGGTCAGCCGGATGAGTTTTTCCGAGTCATTGACGCGGATCGTGATGCCTCCGCCGGAGATCACCGGCGTTTCGTACTGGCTGATCTGGTAGCCCTTCGGCAGATCGGGGTAGAAGTAGTTCTTGCGCGCGAAGATCGAGCGCGGCGCGATTCCGCCACCGACGGCGAGGCCAAATTTGATGGCGCAGACCACCGCCTCGCGGTTCAACACCGGCAGCACGCCGGGCAGCGCGATGTCCACTGCGCAAGCCTGGCGGTTGGGTTGCGCGCCGAAGGCGGTGCTGGCGCCGGAGAAGATTTTCGATTGCGTCTGCAGCTGGACGTGGGTTTCGATGCCGATCACGACTTCCCAGCTCATTTGATACCTCCGGGCATGCGCCGATGCCAGTCCGTGGCTTGCTGATAACGATGGGCGACATTGAGCATCTTCGCCTCGGCAAACCACGGCGCGATGATTTGCAGCCCCACCGGCAGGCCCGCATCGAAACCGCAGGGGATCGACATCGCCGGCAGGCCAGCGAGGTTGACGGCGATCGTGTAGATGTCGGACAGATACATCTGGACCGGATCGGCGCTCTTTTCACCGAAGCGGAAGGCGGGCGTCGGCGTGGTCGGCCCGATGATCACGTCGCAGGAGGCGAACGCAGCCCGAAAGTCCTCGGCGATCAGCCGGCGCACCTGCTGAGCCTTCAGATAATAGGCATCGTAGTAGCCGTGCGAGAGCACATAGGTGCCGATGAGGATGCGCCGCTTGACCTCCGACCCGAAGCCTTCGGCGCGGGTCTTTTCATACATCTCGATCAGGTCGCGGTACTCGGCGGCGCGATGGCCGTAACGCACGCCATCGAAACGGGCGAGATTCGAGCTCGCCTCGGCCGGCGCGATCACATAGTAGACCGGCACCGAAAGATTGGAATTGGGTAGCGAGACCTCGACGGTCGTCGCGCCTAGCCGGCGATATTCGGCAAGCGCGTCCTCCACCGCGGCGCGCACGCCGGCAGCCATGCCGGTGCCGAAAAATTCCTTTGGGAGACCGATCTTCAGGCCATCGAGGGGCTTATCGAGTTCAAGCGTGTAGTCTTCGGCTGCGCGATCGAGCGAGGTCGAGTCGCGCGCATCGAAGCCGGCCATCGCGTTTAGGAGCAGCGCGCAATCCTCGGCCGATTTGGCCATCGGCCCGCCTTGATCGAGGCTGGAGGCGAAGGCGATCATGCCAAAGCGCGAGACCACGCCGTAGGTGGGCTTGAGGCCAGTGAGGCCACACAGCGCCGCAGGCTGGCGGATCGATCCTCCCGTGTCGGTGCCGGTGGCCGCCGGCACGAGGCGAGCCGCGATGGCCGCCGCCGAACCGCCCGAAGAACCACCGGGCACGCGCGCCAAATCCCAGGGGTTCTTCACCGGCCCGAAGAACGAGGTCTCGTTCGACGAGCCCATCGCGAACTCGTCCATGTTGGTCTTGCCGATCAGCACCATGCCGGCAGCGGCCATCCGCTCGACCACATGGGCGTCATATGGCGAGACGAAGTTGGCCAGCATCTTCGAGCCGCAGGTGGTGCGCCAACCTTGTGCGCAGAAGATGTCCTTGTGGGCGAGCGGGATGCCGGTCAGCGGGGATGCCGTCTCTGCCTCGCCGAGTTTCGCATCCGCGGCGCGCGCGAGGCTGAGCGCCTTCTCGCGGTCGATGGTGATGAAGGCATTGAGCGTCGGGTTGAGTTTCTCGATACGGTCGAGGAACAGCGTGGTGAGCTCGACGCTGGAAATCTCTTTCCCGACGAGGGCGGCGGACAGTTCCTTGAGAGACGAATCGATCATAAAGCGAAGCGACCACAAAGTCTCCCCTCCGAGAGGAGGGGCTGGGGGAGGCGGGCGATCCGTTTCATTCGATCACCTTCGGCACCAGATACAGGCCGGCTTCAGACTCGGGCGCGATCGCCATGAAGTCGTCGCGGCGGTCGCTTTCGGTCACGCGGTCTTCGCGCAGGCGCTGCACGACATCGACGGCGTGGGCCATCGGCACGATGCCGGTGGTGTCGACGGCCTGCAACTGTTCGACGAAGGCGAGGATCGCATTCAGCTGTTCGCGGATCTGCGCGGATTCGCTGGCGGAGATCTCGATGCGCGCCAGATGCGCGATGCGACTGACGTCGGCCGGGCTCAAGGACATGGTTTCAAAGTGAAATTTCGGGTTGTCCCCACTCGCGGGGCAGATTTGCCAAGCTCGTTAGGTTATCATAGGTATCCCTTTCCCCGACAGTGCTGGTTGGCTTTGCGGCACTGTCTTTGACAGACAGGACACCGATGTTTTCCTTCCTCCGCTCCTATTTTTCCAACGATCTGGCGATCGACCTGGGCACCGCGAACACGCTGATCTACGTGCGCGGCAAGGGCATCGTGCTCGACGAGCCTTCGGTCGTCGCGATCCGCACCGAAGGCGGCCCGAACGCAAAGAAGACGATCCAGGCCGTGGGTGCCGCCGCCAAGCAGATGCTCGGCAAGACGCCCGGCAACATCACCGCCATCCGGCCGATGAAGGACGGCGTGATCGCCGATTTCACCGTCACCGAGCAGATGTTGAAGCAGTTCATCAAGAAGGTACACGACTCGCGTCTGTTGAGCCCCAGCCCGCGCATCATCATCTGCGTGCCCTGTGGTTCGACGCAGGTCGAGCGCCGCGCGATCCGCGAGTCCGCCCTGGGCGCCGGGGCGAGCCAGGTCTATCTGATCGAGGAGCCGATGGCCGCCGCGATCGGCGCCGGCCTGCCGGTATCGGACGCCACCGGCTCGATGGTCGTCGACATCGGCGGCGGCACGACGGAAGTCGGCGTAATCAGCCTAGGCGGCATGGTCTATGCCGGCTCGGTGCGCGTCGGCGGCGACAAGTTCGATGATGCCATCATCAACTACATCCGCCGCAACTACGGCATGCTGATCGGCGAGACGACGGCGGAGCTCATCAAGAAGACCATCGGTTCGGCCTTCCCGGGCTCCGAAGTCAAGGAAATGGAAGTCAAGGGCCGCAACCTCGCCGAGGGCATTCCGCGCAGCTTCACGATTTCCTCGAACGAGATCCTCGAGGCGCTGTCCGATCCCTTGAACCAGATCGTCGGCGCGGTGAAGATCGCCCTCGAGCAGACGCCGCCGGAACTCGGCGCCGACATCGCCGAGCGTGGCATGGTGCTCACCGGCGGCGGTGCGCTGCTGCGCGACCTCGACCGCCTGCTGATGGAAGAAACCGGCCTGCCGGTAGTCGTTGCCGAAGACCCGCTCACCTGCGTCGTGCGCGGCTCTGGCATCGCGCTCGAGAAGATGGACAAACTCGGCAGTATTTTCGCCAACGAATAAGTTCCGCTCCGGTAAGGTGTGCGGTGGCATGGTGCCCATGCCACGTTGAACCACCGGGGGAGAAATGCAGTCTTGATGTCCGTCGCGGGTCATTCGCCTCCACCATTTTTCAAGCGCGGGCCGGCGCCCCTGGTGCGGTTGGCCTTTTTCCTCGCGCTATCCGTGGCGGCGATGGTCGCCGATTTGCGCTTCAAAATGCTCGAACCGGCGCGCGCCGCGGTCGCGGCGCTGCTTTGGCCTTTGCAGAAAGCCGTCATGCTGCCGGTCGAGGGCGCTGGCGAGGCAGGCACTTATCTCGCCGACCTGGCACGGCTGAAAAAAGAAAACGAGGAACTGCGCGCGCGCCAGATCATGCAGGCCAATCAGCTGTTGCGCCAGGCGCATCTGGACCAGGAAAACCGTCGCCTGCGCGCTTTGCTCGACATGCGCGAGCGGCTGGACGCGCCTGCCCAGGCCGCCGAAATCCTCTATGCGGCGCGTGACCCGTTTTCCCGCCGCATCGTCATCGACCGCGGCATGACGCATGGCATCGAGGCCGGCCAGCCGGTGATCGACGAGGTCGGCGTGATCGGCCAGGTGACGCGCGTTTTCCCTTTGACCAGCGAGGTGACCCTGCTGACCGACAAGAACCAGGCCATTCCGGTGCAGGTGCAGCGCAATGGTCTGCGCGCCGTGCTGGCCGGCGCCGGCAACGGCCTCTTGGAATTGAAGTTTTTGCCGATGAATGCCGATGTGCAGGCCGACGATCTGCTCGTCACTTCCGGACTCGACGGCATCTTTCTACCGGGTCTGCCAGTGGCGCGCGTGACGAAGATCGATCGCGACAACTCCTTCGCGTTCGCGCGCATCGAATGCGTACCGATCGCCGGCGTCGAGCGCCAGGGCCAGGTGCTGGTGCTAGGCTCGCGTGCCGCGCCGCCGCTGCCCGAAGAGCGGACCGAGGAACTTCCCAAGACTGGCAAAGGTCGCAAGACACGAGGCCAATGATCCTAAAAACCTCAGTTGGACGCGCCCGATGGTACGTGCCGGCGGGCGGATGGCGCGACGCGACGACGCAGCAGGCTCATGCCTGCAAGGAGGAGCAACAAAGCCAGGCGCCCGTCGGCGCGTACCAGGGGGTGCGTAGCGGGGTCACCTCTCCGGTGAGCAGAATCAGTGAGACATCTTTCGATCTTCTCAGGCATTTTTTGCCTTCAGGAGCGGTCAACTGGGGTTTTTAGGATGATCCAGCCTACCCATTCCTCGCGGCGCATTTTGCTGCCGGCACGCACCTGGTTCATCTACCTGTCATTGCTGGTGGCGGCTTTGCTGAACCTGATCCCCCTCGGCCGCCTGCCCGGCGTGCCCGACTGGGTGGCGCTGGTGCTCGCCTTCTGGTGCATCCATCAACCGTTGAAGGTCGGCATGGCGGCGGCCTTCTGCTTCGGGCTGGCGATGGATGTCGCCGATGCGGCCGTGATGGGTCAGCATGCATTCGCCTATGTGCTGCTCGCCTTCTTCGCCGCCGGCTGGTCGCGCCGTGTGCTCTGGTTTCCGCTCGCCCAGCAGGCACTGCACGTGTTGCCGATGCTGCTCGGCACGCAGCTCGTGATGCTCTTGATCCGTCTTGCCACCGGCGCCGAGTTTCCCGGCCTCGGTTACTTCCTGTCGAGCTTCACCGCCGCGCTGCTCTGGTATCCGGCAAGCTTCGTGCTGCTGCTGCCGCAGTATCAGCCAGTCGACCGCGATGAGACCAGACCCATCTGATGAGAATCAAGGACGCACAGGAGGGGCTGGAACAGTTCAACCGCCGCATAGCCAGCGCAGGCGGCCTGGTGATCGTCTGCTTCGTCCTCTTGTTCGGCCGTTTCTTCTGGCTGCAGGTGATCCAGCACGATTACTACAAGACGCGCGCCGAGGACAACCGCATCTCGCTGGTACCGATCGTGCCCAACCGGGGCTTGATCGTCGATCGCAACGGCGAAGTGTTGGCGAGAAACTACTCCGCCTATACGCTGGAGATCACGCCTTCGCAGGTCAGCGATCTCGAGGCGACGATCGACGCTCTGGCGGAATTCATCACCATCGAGCCGAAAGACCGCAAGCGTTTCAGGAAGCTGATGGAAGAGAGTAAGCGCTTCGAGTCGCTGCCGATCCGCACGCGCCTGACCGACGAGGAGGTGGCGAAGTTCATCGCCCGCCGCTATCGCTTTCGCGGCGTCGACATCAAGGCACGCCTGTTCCGCCAGTATCCGAAAGGCGCCTTCGCTTCCCATGTGCTCGGCTATATCGGCCGCGTCACCGACCGCGATCTGGAGCGGATCGCCGAGAATGACCAGGAAGCCAATTACCGTGGCACCGATTATTTCGGCAAATCTGGTCTGGAGCAGCACTATGAATTCGAGCTGCACGGGCAAACCGGCTTCGAGCAGGTCGAGGTCGATGCCGGCGGCCGCGCGGTACGGACGCTCTCGCGCGTCGCGCCGGTGCCGGGCAACAACCTGACGCTGACGCTGGACGCCAAGCTGCAGGAAGTCGCCGAGCAGGCCTTCGGCGATCGTCGCGGCGCGCTGATCGCGATCGAACCGTCCACCGGCGGCGTTCTCGCGCTGGTCTCGGTGCCGAACTATGATCCGAACCTGTTCGTCGATGGCATCTCCGCGGCCGACTGGCAGGCGCTCAACGAAGCGGCGGACAAGCCAATGGTCAACCGTGCGCTCAACGGCGCCTATCCACCCGGCTCGACTTTCAAGCCGTTCATGGCGCTGGCCGCGCTCCACTACGGCAAACGCCGGCCAGAACAGGCGATCATGGATCCGGGCGGATTCAATTTCGGCGGCCATTTCTTCCGCGACGACAAGAAGGGCGGCCACGGCATGGTGGATATGTACAAGTCGATCGTCGTCTCCTGCGACACCTACTACTACCTGCTCGCCAACGACATGGGTATCGACGCGATCGCCGCCTTCATGGGGCCGCTGGGTCTGGGCAGCAAGACCGGCATCGACATCGAGGGCGAGTCCGAAGGCGTGCTGCCGTCGCCAGCCTGGAAGAAGAAGCGCTTCAAAAAGCCCGAGCAGCAAAAGTGGTATGCCGGCGAGACGATTTCGATCGGCATCGGCCAGGGTTACAACGCCTACACGCCGATCCAGCTCGCCCAGGCGGTGGCCACGCTCGCCAACGATGGCGTGATGTTCCGCCCGCACCTCGTCAAATACATCACCGACACGAAGACCGGCGAAAAGCGTTTCATCGAGCCGCAGCCGATCAGGAAACTGCCCTGGAAGCAGGAGCACATCGACGTGATCAAGCGCGCGATGATCGGCGTCACCAAAGAGGGCACGGGTGCGCGCGCTTTCGCCGGGGCGGAGTACGTGGCGGCCGGCAAGACCGGCACGGCGCAGGTGTTCTCTTACAAGGGTGCCGAGCACAAGACGGAGACCATGAAGGCGCAGTTGCGCGACCATGCGCTGTTCATCGCCTTCGCGCCGGCCGATCAGCCGAAGATCGCGCTGGCGGTGCTGGTCGAAAACGGCGGCTTCGGCGCCCAGGCCGCCGCGCCGATTGCGCGCCAGGTGCTCGACTATTACCTGCTCGGCAAGCTGCCCAAGGGCATGGCGCCGACCGACGAGGCCGCGGTGGAGGCGGATCCCGAATGAGCGTGCGCCGATACTGGCAGATGCTCGTCGCCCCACTCGATGGGCCGCTGTTCGGCTTCAGCGTGCTGTTGTTGATCCTCGCCACGGTCGCTTTGGCCAGCGCCGCGCCGGAACGGCTCAGTGCCCATTGGCTCAATCTCGGCGTGGCGTTGGCGGTGATGCGCATCGTCGCCCAGGTGCCGCCGCAGCGGTTGATGCACATCGCGTTGCCGATCTATGTGCTCGGGCTGTTGCTGTTGATCGCCGTGGCATTGTTCGGCGACGTCTCGAAAGGCGCGCGGCGCTGGCTCAGCCTGGGTTTCATGCGCATCCAGCCCTCGGAGCTGATGAAGATCGCGATGCCGTTGATGCTCGCCTGGTATTTCCAGAAACGCGAGGGCCTGCTCGTCTGGCGCGATTGGTTCATCGCCACGCTGTTGCTCGTGATGCCGGTGGCATTGATCGCGCGCCAGCCCGATCTGGGTACCGCGGTGCTGGTGTTCGCCGCCGGCTTTTACGTGATCTTCCTCGCCGGCCTGTCCTGGAAGGTGATGCTCGGCCTGCTGGGGCTGGCTGCCGCCGCCGCGCCGTTTGCCTGGAATTTGCTCCACGACTATCAGCGGCAACGCGTTCTGATGCTGCTCGATCCGCAACAGGACCCGCTTGGCAAAGGCTTCCACATCATCCAGTCGATGATCGCAATCGGTTCGGGTGGCCTCTTCGGCAAGGGCTGGGGACAAGGCACGCAATCCCAGCTCGACTTCATTCCGGAGCGCCATACCGACTTCATCTTCGCCGTCTGGTCGGAAGAGTTTGGTCTGACCGGCAATGCCGCGCTGTTGATCCTCTACCTGCTGCTGATCGGCCGCGGCCTGCAGATCGCGCTCGCGGCACCGACGTTGTTCACGCGCCTTCTGGCCGGCGCGCTGACGCTGATCTTCTTCACCTATGCCTTCGTCAATATGGGGATGGTGTCGGGCATCCTGCCCGTGGTCGGCGTGCCGCTGCCGTTCGTCAGCTATGGCGGCACCGCACTGGTCACGCTCGGCATCGCGATGGGCATTCTGATGTCGATCCAAAAGAATCGTATGCTGGTGCAGAAATGAACCGGATCATCCTGCTATCCTTGTCGCTACTGCTCGCCGCCTGTGGCGGTCAGCCGCCCAAGCCTGCCGTGCAGACAACCGCCGCGGGTGCCGCCCCGCCAGCGCCGACTTTTCGTAGTGAGTCGGCGCCCGGCGGAACGACTTCATTTCCGCCAGCGCCGAGTTCGGGCGAGCGGAAACCGGCCGCAACGCCGCAGGGTGGGGGTTACTATCTCGACGATGGGCCGCTCGACCATTCGATCGATCTGGCGGCGATCCCCGATGCCGTGCCCAAGCCTGAACCGCTCAACCGCTTCGCCAACCGGCCTTATTCAGTGTTCGGCCGCGATTACGTGCCGCTTGCCGATGCCACCGGCTACCGGCAGCAAGGCGTGGCGAGCTGGTATGGCCGGCGTTACCACGGCCAGAAGACCTCGAGCGGCGAACCTTACGACATGTTCGCGATGACCGCCGCGCATCCGACGCTGCCGATTCCCTCCTATGCGCGCGTCACCCGGATCGACGCCGGGCCCGATTTCGGCAAATCGGTCGTGGTGCGCATCATCGATCGTGGCCCCTTCCTGCACGATCGCCTGATCGATCTTTCTTACGTTGCGGCCTGGAAGCTCGGTCTCGTCGATGACGGCAGCGGCCGGGTCCTCGTCGAGAGCGTGCTTCCCGAAAGCACAGGCGCGCCATTCGCCCGGGCGGAAACCGCGCCTGCCGCGGAGCCGATCGCGCTTGGCGCCGCCAGCGCGAGTCCTCCGCAGCAGTCGCAGGCCGAGCTGCGCGACGTCGTCGAAAAGGGGGGCCACTATCTGCAGCTTGGCGCTTTCGCCAGCCGCGACAATGCCGAAGCGCTGAAGGCCAAGCTGTATCGCGATCTCGGCGAGCTGGGCGACAAGCTGGTGATCAGAAGCGCGGGTAATCTGCATCGGCTGCAGCTCGGCCCCTGGCTGGATGAAGCCGCCGCGCGCCGCATCGCCGAACGGCTGAAACTCGCCTTCGATCTGCCCAGCATGCTCGTGAAATAGCCATCACGGGTGGCAAGGTATACTTTTTCGAAATCTCACCGGTGAATCTCCATGCGTTTTCTTCTCCTGCTGCTTTCCCTGTTTTGCCTGAACGCCTTCGCCCAGACGAGCGAACCGCCCCCGCCGCTGGCCGCGCGCGCCTGGCTGCTGATGGACCAGACCACCGGCCAGATCCTCGCCGCCCAGAATCCCGAGATGAAGGTCGAGCCGGCCTCGCTGACCAAGATCATGACGAGCTATGTCGTCTATGGCGCGCTGCGCGACGGCAAGCTCAAGCGCGACCAGATCGTGCCGGTGTCAGTCAAAGCCTGGAAGGCGCCGGGCTCGCGGATGTTCATCGCGCCTGACCAGCAGGTCACCGTGGGTGCGCTCATCGATGGCATGGTGATCCAGTCGGGCAACGACGCCTCGATCGCGCTCGCCGAAGCCGTTGCCGGCAGCGAGGAGGCCTTCGCCGAGCTGATGAATGCCGAAGCGAAGCGGCTCGGTCTGACCAACACGCATTTCGTCAACGCCACCGGCCTGCCCGATCCGGCGCACTACACCACCGTGGTCGATCTGGCGCGGCTGACTACCGCGCTGATCCGCGATTTCCCCGAGGAATACAAGCGCTATGCGGTAAAGGAGTTCACCTGGAACAAGATCAGACAGCCCAACCGCAACCGCCTGCTGTGGCTCGACCCGGCAATCGATGGCGTCAAAACCGGGCATACCGAATCGGCAGGCTTCTGTCTGGTCGCCTCGCGTTTCGACGGCGTGCGGCGGCTGACCACCGTAGTCGTCGGCACCGCTTCCGACAACGCACGGGTACAGGAAACGCTGGCGTTGCTGCATTACGGCGCACGCGCCTTCGATGCGGTCAAGCTCTACGACAAGGGCCAGGCGCTGACCCAGCTCAAGGTGTTCAAGGGCCAGCAGAACACCGTCGGCGCCGGCTTCGCGCAGGATTTCGTGCTGTCGCTGCCGAAAGGCGTGGCGAGCAACCCAGAGCGCATCAAGGTCGAGGTGGTGAGCAAACAGCCACTGCTCGCCCCCGTCAAGCAGGGCGATGTGGTCGCCACGCTGAAGCTCACCGTCGATGGCCAGTCCTGGGGCGAACACCCGCTCATCGCGCTTACCGATGTGCCGGTGGCCGGCTTTTTCGGTCGGGCTTGGGATGCCCTCAAGCTCTACTTCCAGAAATGACGCTCTGTTATCTGAACGGCGAATTTATGCCACTGGCCGAGGCGAAAGTCTCGCCGATGGATCGCGGCTTCCTGTTCGGCGACGGCGTCTATGAAGTCGTCCCGGTCTATTCGCGCCGGCCGTTTAGGCTCGACGAGCATCTGGATCGGCTGCAACGGAGCCTCGACGCGATTCGGCTCGACAATCCACTCGGGCGCGAAAAATGGCGCGCCATCGTCGCGCGCCTCAGCCAGGCTGCCGACTGGGACGACCAGTCGGTCTATCTGCAAGTCACGCGCGGGCCGATGACAATTCGCAACCATGCGTTTCCCGAAGTCGTCACCCCCACGGTATTCGGCCTCGTCGAACCCCTCGTCATACCCAGTGCCGAGCAGGTCGAATCGGGTGTGGCCGCTGTCTCCGCCGCCGATTTCCGCTGGCTGCGCTGTCATGTCAAGGCGACTTCACTGCTGGCCAACTGCCTGTTGCGCCAGATGGCTTATGACGCCGGTTGCGCCGAGACGGTGATGTTCCGCGACGGCATCCTCACCGAAGGCGCCGCCTCGAACATCTTCGTCGTCCGGAACGGCACGCTGCTCGCCCCGCAGAAGAACCACCTGATGCTGCCCGGCATCACCTACGACGTCGTGCTCGAACTCGCCGCCCGGCATGGGCTGCCAGTCGAGGTGCGCGACATCTCCGATGCTGAAGTGCGTGCCGCCGACGAGCTGTGGCTTACCTCCTCGACCAAGGAAGTGCTGGCGATCGTCGAGCTCGACGGCCGCAAAATCGGCGGCTCCAACACGGCAGGCAAGCCTGGGCCGGCGTTCCGGCGGATGTATCGCTGGTATCAGGATTTCAAGCGGACGGTGATGCGTGGCGATGACTGAACAGGAAACGCTGCTCGAGTTCCCCTGCGACTTCCCGATCAAGGTGATGGGCGCAACGCGCGAGGGCTTCGCACAGACCGTCGTCGAGGTGGTGATGAAGCATGCACCCGACTTCGATGCCGCCACGGTCGAGATGCGCCCCTCGCGGGCCGGCCATTATCTTTCCATCACCTGCGTCATCCGCGCGACCTCCAGGCCGCAGCTCGATGCGCTGTATCGCGAACTGACCTCCCACCCGTGGGTGAAAATCGTCTTGTAGTGCGCCGGCTCGGCCTAGTCGAGTATGAGCCGACCTGGCGCGCGATGCAGGCCTTCACTGCCCGGCGGGGCCCGGCGACCCCAGACGAGCTCTGGCTGTGCGAGCACCCTCCGGTATTTACCCTCGGCCTGGCCGGCAAACCGGAGCACCTGTTGCGCGACGTCGGCATTCCCGTGGTGAAGATCGACCGCGGCGGACAGATCACCTACCACGGTCCCGGCCAGCTCGTCTGCTACCTGCTGCTCGACTTGAAGCGCCGGGGTCTTTCCGTGAAGACGCTGGTCCATCGCATGGAGCAGGCGGCGATCGATCTTCTCGCCGGTTACGGCATCGCCGCAGAACGGCTGGAAGGCAGACCGGGTGTTTATGTCGGCGGTGCGAAGATCGCCGCGCTGGGGTTGAAGATCAAAAACGGCTGCTGCTATCACGGCCTGGCGGTCAACGTCGCGATGGATTTATCGCCCTTTGAAGCGATCAACCCGTGCGGCTATCCCGGCATGGCGGTGACGCAGCTCGCCGCGTTCGCCCCTGCTGCGGACGTGGCAACGGTCGGCGTTAAACTGCTCGCACAGCTTGAGGAGAAACTATGAAGCAGAAGGGCGCAGCCAAGACCGCACGCATCCCGATCAAGATCGTGCCGGCCGCCGAGCCGCTGAAAAAACCCGACTGGATCCGCGTCAAGGCCGGCAATTCCGCGGCGCGCTTCGGGGCGGTGAAGGCGATCCTGCGCAGCCACGGCCTGCACACGGTCTGCGAAGAGGCCACCTGCCCGAACATCGGCGAATGCTTCGGCAAGGGCACCGCCACTTTCATGATCCTAGGCGATCTGTGCACGCGCCGCTGCCCGTTTTGCGACGTCGGCCACGGCGTGCCGGCCCCGCCCGACCCCGAGGAGCCGGCAAAGCTCGCTGCCACGATCGCGGCGATGAAGCTTCGCTATGTGGTGATCACCAGTGTCGACCGCGACGATCTGCGCGATGGCGGCGCGGGGCATTTCGCCGCCTGCATCCGCGCGATCCGCGCTGCCACACCTGAAACCAAGATCGAGATACTGGTGCCGGACTTTCGCGGCCGGCTGGCAATCGCGCTCGACATCCTCGCTCATGATCCGCCGGATGTGATGAACCACAACCTGGAGACCGTCCCACGCCTCTACAAGCAGGCCCGTCCCGGGGCCGACTATGCGCACTCGTTGCAGCTCTTGCAGGCATTCAAGCGTCGCCTGCCGCACATTCCAACCAAGTCCGGGCTGATGGTGGGCCTGGGCGAGAGCGACGAGGAGATCCTCGCGGTGATGCGCGACTTACGCGCCCACGACGTCGAGATGCTGACCATCGGCCAGTATCTCGCGCCATCGAGCCATCATCTGCCGGTCGTGCGCTATGTGCATCCCGAACTGTTCAGGATGTATGCGGACGAGGCGGAGAAGATGGGCTTCACCCATGCTGCCTGTGCGCCGCTGGTGCGCTCGAGCTATCACGCCGAGCTGCAGGCGCACGACGCTGGTGTGGCCTAGATTTCAAAAGTCGGCGCTGGCAGGACGGCATCCGCAGCGTCGAAACGGTGCTCGACCGCATCGATGAGCATCGTTTCGTAACGCTCGACGACGCTGTTCCAGCTCAGGTGGCGCACGCTGGCGGCACAGCCAGCGCGATCGATGCCGTTGCGGGTGAGCCGTCGCACGGCTTCGCGGCTGGCGGCGATGAAGCCGACTGTATCGCCGGGCTTGACGAGCCAGCCATTGACGCCTTCGACGATAAGCTCGCCGGCGGCGGCATGGTCGAAGGCGACCACCGGCAGGCCGCTCGCCAGTGACTCGGCTACGACGTTGCCAAAGGTCTCGGTCAGGCTGGGAAAGAGAAACAGATCGGCGCTGGCGTAATGTGTGGCAAGGTCTTCGCCGGTTCGCATGCCGCAGAACAGGACATCCGGATAGCGGCGTGCCAAGGCGAGTGCGGCCGGGCCATCGCCGACACAGACCATACGTGCTTGCGGCCATTCTTGGCGGATCGCCGTGAAGGCCTTGAATGCCAGCGCCAGATTCTTTTCCGGCGCCAGCCGGCTGACGACCAGACAAACCGGCGCATCCGGACGCGCTCCCCATTCCAGGCGCAGCAGCGGCGAGCGGCGTGCCGGTGAAAACAACCGTGTGTCCACACCGCGCGAGAGCACCCGCACATTGCCAAATCCCGCTTGGCCGAGCGCCATGGCGAGACTGGCCGTCGGCACCAGGATCATGGCCGTGCGATTGTGGAACCAGCGTAAGTAGGATTCGATGCCGCGCTGCAGCCAGCCGATGCCGTAGTGCCGGCTGTAGCTGTGGAAGTTGGTGTGGAAGCTGGAAATCGTCGGAATGCCAAGCCGTCGCGCCGCCGCGAGCGCCGAATGGCCGAGCGGCCCTTCGGTGGCGACATGCACGACATCCGGCATGGCTGTACGCCACAGCGAGATGAGGCGCCGAGCCGCCGGCAGGCCGAAGCGCAGTTCGGGATAGCGCGGAATCGGCAGTCCCGGCACCAGTAGCCCGCCATCCGGCAACGTTGCGCTCACCTCATCCTTCTGGCGCGGCCGCACGATGCTTACGGCATGGCCGCGGCTGCGCAGACCCTCGGCCAGCCGCCCAAGCGTCATCGCCACGCCATTGACTTCGGGCGGAAAGGTTTCGCTGACGAGCGCGAGGCGGAGCTTGCGGGCGCTCATCAGGCCGCTGTCCGCAAGGGCACGACGTTCGTCCCGACGTGGCGCCATTCGATCAGCTCGAGCGCGCCATCGAGATGCTCGACGATCGCGGTGCAGCTATCGACCCAGTCGCCGCAATTGACGTAGAGCACGCCATCCCTTTCGCACAGCGCGGCGCTATGGATATGGCCGCAGATGATGCCGTCGAGACCGCGGCTGCGCACCGTGCGGATGACGGCATCCTCGTAATCGCAGATGAAGGAGACCGCACGCTTGATGCGCCGTTTGGCATAACCGGCCAGCGACCAATAGCCCGGGATGCGCAGGCTGCGCCGCAACCAGGAAAGCCCGGCGTTCATTCGCACCAGCGCGTTGTAGCCAATGTCGCCGAGCAGCGCGATCCAGCGGTGATGGCGAGTGACCTGATCGAACTCATCGCCATGCAAAAGCAGCAGCCGCCGGCCGTCGGCGGTTTCGTGCACATGTTCGGCCGCCAACTGGATGTCGCCGAAACGAGCGCCGACATATTCGCGCAAGGCTTCGTCATGGTTGCCGGGAATCAGCATCACCTTCTCGCCATGCCGAGCGCGGCGCAGCAGCTTTTGCACTACGGTGTTCTGCGCAGCGCTCCAATGGATGCCGCGCCTCATCGCCCAGAAATCGACGATGTCGCCGAGCAGGAACAGCTGCTCGGCCTCGTAGTGGCGCAAGAAAGCGATCAGGCTGTCGGCCTGGCAGCCACGCGTGCCGAGGTGGATGTCCGAGAGGAAGATGCTGCGTACTCGCATAGCCAGCAGCTTGCCGGGCGGATGCGACGCGAAGATGAAAGAATCATGACGGAATGGTGACAATGGCTTTGTCGGCCACCCTGCGGGTTTCCAGCACCGTGCGATAGACCTCGGCCAGTCGACGGGCGCAGGCCGTAGTGGTCCATTCGTTGGCGAAGCTGCGCGCCGCGCGCCCCATTGCCTCGCGGCGCTGAGGATCGTCGATCAACGCGGCCAGCGTCGTGCCGAAGGCTGGGGCCTCCTGGGGTGCCGGCAGAGCACCGCGGCGCGGCTCGACGATCTCGCGCGTGCCCAGCGCGGAAAAGGCCAGCACCGGCAGGCCGGCCGCCATCGCTTCGAGTAACACCAGACCCTGCGTCTCGGTGCGCGAGGCGAACACGAAGACGTCTGCTGCTGCGTAGCAGGCCGGCAATTCGCTGCGTCGGTCGAGATAGCCGACGAAGCGCACGTTCCGCGTGATGCCCAAGGCCGCCGCCTGACGTTGCAAGGCCGGCAAGGCGGGGCCTTCGCCGGCGATGACCAGGATCAGCTCCGGCCGCCGTTCAAGCGCATGCGGCATGGCATCGAGCAGGAAGCCGATGTTCTTTTCATGTGCCGTGCGACCGACGAACAAGGCCACTGGCGCTGTGGCAGGTATGGCGAAGCGGGCGCGAAAGCCGGCGCTGCCAGTACGGCAGCCGGTGCTGAAATGCTCGACGGGGATGCCGGTCGGCACGCGATGCAGCGGCGCGGTCACACCATAGCTGCGTAGCGTCTCGTGCATCGCCTGGGACGGAACGACGACGGCATCGAGCGCATTGCACTGGCGACGCGCGAGTCGGCGCGCGAAGGCGCGCAGTGCGCCTTGCGGCAATGCCGGTAGGTAGTTGTGGAGGTATTCCTCGAAATGGGTGTGATAGGTGGCGATGCAGGGCAGGCCATGCCTGCGCGCATGGGACAATCCGGCGTAGTGGGCAGCGAAGGGGGTTTGGACGTGCACCAGGTCGACCGCGGGAGCCCGCTTCAGCGCCTGCCGCAGGCGCCAAGGCAGCATCAGCCGGTCTTCGGGATCGAAGGGCACCCGGTGCGCCGGCACGCGAAAAATGTGCTCGTCATCGAGGTGGGGCTTGGGGTACGCCGGCGCGATGAGACTGATCGTGATGCCTTCCGCCGCGAGCGCCTGCCGGAAGGACTCGATCGACGTCGCCACGCCATTGATGCGGGGAAAAAACACGTCGGAGATCATCAGCACACGCATTGAACGCATTGACACATCTTCGCGCGCGCATGTGACGGCGATATTTCATTTCGCAGCGACTCATGTCATCGCGGCGTCACTGCCGAGTCAAATTTCCGTAACGCCGTTTTCCTACAGTGCCGTTGCCCAACACACTGACAAGGAGACCGGCCAATGGAGACCCGGAATGAAAGAGACGAACAGGCAGCTCTGCTACGCCCCGCGCGCGTCAAACTGCACGTCGGCCTGGCGAGCTCCCCCTCCGAAATCCTCGCCGCGCAAAAGCTGCGCTGGCGTGTCTTTGCCGAGGAGCTCGGCGCCACGCTGCCGACGCGCATCCCCGGCGTCGACCAGGATTTCTACGATGCCTACTGCGAGCATCTGATCGTGCGCGACGAAGCCAACGGACGGATCGTCGGCACCTATCGCATCCTTTCGCCGTTGGCGGCGCGCCGGGTCGGCAGCTACTACTCGGAAAACGAGTTCGATCTGACGCGGCTTACGCATCTGCGCCCGCGCATCGTCGAAGTCGGCCGTTCCTGCATCGACCCGGAATACCGCACCGGCGCGACGATCGCGCTGCTGTGGTCGGGCCTGGCGCGCTACATGGTCGACAACGGCTACGAATACCTGATCGGCTGCGCCAGCATCGGCATGCAGGATGGCGGCCACAACGCGGTGGGCATCTACCACGCGCTCACCGCGCACGAAGCGCCGCCCGAGTATCGCGTCTTTCCCCGCCACCCCTTGCCGCTCGAGCGCATCTGGGCTTCGCCACATCCGGACGTGCCGCCCTTGATCAAGGGCTATCTGCGCGCCGGCGCCTGGGTGTGTGGCGAACCGGCCTGGGATCCGGATTTCAACACCGCCGATTTGTTGCTGCTGTTGCCGATGAGTCGTGTCAATGCGCGTTACGCCCGCCACTTCGTCGAGCGAAAGGTGTGAAAGCCATGCTCCGCGAGCTACGCGCGGCGTTTCGCATCACCCGCGTCGGGCTTCATCTTTGCTGGGGAGCAGCGACGGTCGCCGTAGCTTATCCGTGGCTCGATGAGCGCTGGCGGCGCGCGTTGAAACGGCGCTGGTCGCGTCAGCTGCTGGAAATACTCGGCGTCAAACTCGGCGCTGGCGACACGGTACCCCCGCCTGGGCTGATCGTCTGCAACCACATCTCCTGGCTCGACATCTTCGTCATCAATGCCCTCACGCCGGCTGCCTTCGTGGCAAAAGCCGAGGTGAAAGACTGGCCGCTGATCGGCTGGCTGTGCGCACGCACCGAAACGCTCTTTCTCGAGCGTGGCTCGCGCACTTCGGCGCGTCGCACCATCGAGGCCATGGTCGAAAGCTTAAAGCGCGGCATTCATGTCGCCGTGTTTCCCGAAGGCACGACGACGGCTGGCGACTGCGTGCTGCCCTTCCGCGCCGCGTTGTTCCAGGCGGCGATCGAGGCCGAAACGCCCGTCATTCCCCTCGCGCTCGGCTATGCCGATCACCGCGGCAAGCCGAGCCGAGCGCCCGCCTACGACGGCGAAATAACCTTCTGGCAGTGTCTGCGTGCCATCGCCGCTGAGCGCCGGCTCGTGGCCGAGCTGCGCGTGCTGGGTGCGCTCGAGAGCCGCCAAAGCGCCCGTGGCGAGCTCGCGAGGCGCAGCCGGGAAAATATCATCTTGCAACTGGGCAACCGCCACTTTGCCCCTGCTGGAAAGATCGCTACCGACGGCGATCTGCTCGAGCTCGGAATACAACCAGCGCAATAGTGCCGCGATGGATGTAGATTGCCGTTACCGCTGCCTTGCGCCGCATGCCCTCGCTGTCAGACCCGCCGTTCGGCAGGGAAGCGGCAGGAAAACGTGCTGCCGCGATTGGGCGTCGAACGGATCTCGAGTTTGCCGCCGTGGCGCGCGAGCACGTGCTTGACGATCGCCAGTCCAAGGCCAGTGCCGCCCGAGGCCGTGGCGCGGCCCTTATCGACGCGGTAGAAACGTTCGGTCAGACGGGGAATGTGCTCCGCCGGGATACCGATGCCGGTATCGATGACGGCGAAGGTGGGCTGGCCATCGACGATGCGCCAGTCCAGCGTGATCCTGCCGCCGGACGGCGTGTAGCGCACGGCGTTGAAGACCAGATTACCGAAGGCGCTGCGGATTTCCTCGCTGCAGCCGACGAGCTTGCCGGCCGAAGTCGCGGCGATGATGATCTCATGGCGCTGGCCGGACAGCGCCAGCGCTTCGTCGCGCAGCGCTGCGAGCAGCGCCGGGATATCCACGACTTCTTCGCGCAACGGCCGGTCGCTGCTTTCGAGGCGCGAGAGTGTCAGCAGATCATTGATCAGACGATTCATGCGAGCGGCCTGCTCGGCCATCAGACGGATGAAGGTGCGCGCCGTCTCGCCGCTGGGCGGGTCTTGAGTGTCGAATTGTTCGAGAAAGCCGCTGATCACGGTCAATGGCGTGCGCAGCTCGTGTGAGACGTTGGCGATGAAGTCCCGGCGCATGGCCTCGCTGCGCACCTGTTCGGTGACATCGGTCGAGACGAGCAGCGTGCCGCTGTCGGAAAAAGGCACGAGCATTACCGACAGCACGCGTTCGCTGCCGTTGCCATCCATGCGCAAGAGCGCGGCTGGCTGTTGGCGTCGCTGCACGCGGTAATGCTCGCTCAGCTGCTGGAATTCGCTTAGGCGGATCAATTGGGTAATCTGCGTGCCGGGATCGCGCGTCGCGTCGAGGGCGAAATGGCGACAGGCTGCTTCGTTGAGCCATTCGATGCGCATTTCTCCATCGAGCAGGATGACGCCATCGGGGAGTGCCTGGACCGCAAGGCGGAAGCGTTCTAGCGCGTTGCCCAGTTCTTGCAGTCGCTGCCGTTGCTGTTTGTGTTGCGCGAGCAGGCGGGAAGAGATTTCGCCCCAGATGCCGCGGCCATCGGGCAGCGGGTGCAATTCGGGTGCGATGAGCCAATCGCGCAGCGCGCTGCGTTGGCGGAGCTCGCGAGCGAGGGCAATCGCCAAGGCGCAGGCAGCGGCGAGCAACAACCACGCCACGCCAGTGGCGCTCATCGCGTCGGGCTCGTCAACTTGTAGCCGACCCCGCGCACCGTCTCGATCAGCGCTTCGCTCGCCGGACCCAGTCCGGCGCGCAGACGGCGGATATAGACGTCGATGGTGCGGTCTTCGAGGAAGCGATGGTCGCCGCGTAACGCGTTCAGCAGCTGGTCGCGGGTGAGCGCCCGGTTCGGGTGGGTCATCAGATAAAGCAGCAGATCGAATTCGGTCGGTCCCAGCGCAACGGGCTGGCCATTACAGCTGACGGTGCGCGCGCCCGGGTCGAGCTTGAGCGGCCCGATCTCGACCGGATCACCGGCGAAATGCGGGGCGCGGCGCCGGAGCACCGCACGGATGCGTGCGATCAGCTCCTTCGGCGAGAACGGCTTGCTGACGTAATCGTCGGCGCCGAGGTCGAGGCCCTCGACACGGTCGGACTCCTCGGCACGCGCGGTGACCATGATGATCGGCAGCTCGCGCGTGCGCGCCTCGGCGCGCAGGCGTTTTGCCAACGCATTGCCCGACATGCCCGGCAACATCAGGTCGAGCAACACCAAGGTCGGCAGGCGCTGGCGGATCTCTTCGAGCGCGGCCTCGGCAGTGCCGACGACGACGACCTCGAAAGCGGCCTGTTCCAGCGAATAGCGCAACAGCGCCTGGATGGCGATTTCGTCCTCGACGACCAGAATGCGCGGCCGGCTGCTCATTGCCCATCTTGCTCCGCAGTTCCCATCTTGCCCAATGGGGTGTGACGCACGTCTTCGCCACGGGCGATGAAGATCACGTCGCGGGCGATGTTCTTGACATGATCGCCGATGCGTTCCACCGAGCGGGCGATGAAGATGATGTCGAGCGCAGTGCTGATCGTACGCGGGTCTTCCATCATGTAGGTGATCATCTGGCGCACGATGGAACGGAAACTTTCGTCGATTTCCTTGTCGCGAGCGATGATCGTCAGCGCGGCGCGATCATCGACGCGCACGAAGGCGTCGAGCACGTCGTGCAGCATGCCCTGGACGCGCTCGCCGAGGTAGCGGATTTCGGTGACCTGAGTCAGACAGCCGCTCATGCCTTGGTCGAAGACCTTGCGCACGCCCTTGGCGATTTTTTTCACTTCGTCGCCGATCCGCTCCAGGTCGGTGACGATCTTGCTCACCGCCATGATCATACGCAGGTCGACCGCCGTGGGCTGACGGCGCGCGATGATGTGGGCGCAGGCGGCGTCGATGGAGACCTCCATCTGGTCGACCCCGGCATCGCGGGCAATGACCAGATCGACGAGCTCGCGATCCTCGCCGTCGAGCGCGTTCAGCGCAGCGCGCATTTGCTCTTCGACCAGCCCGCCCATCTGGGTGATGCGGGCACGGATATCGTCGAGCTCGGTGTCGAAACGTTTGAAAATGTGCTCGTGCATGGCTTTCTCTTCTCCTTAGCCGAAGCGGCCGGTGATGTAGTCCTCGGTGCGTTTGTCTTTCGGCTTGATGAAAATTTCGTCCGTGGCGCCGAATTCGATCAGCTCGCCCAGATACATGTAGGCCGTGACGTCGGAAATGCGCGCCGCCTGCTGCATGTTGTGGGTGACGATGATGATGGTGTATGCGCTCTTCAATTCGTCGATCAGTTCCTCGATCTTCGCCGTCGAGATCGGATCGAGCGCCGAGCAGGGCTCGTCGAGCAACAACACCTCGGGTTGCAGGGCGATGGCGCGGGCGATCACCAGGCGCTGCTGCTGGCCGCCCGACAGGCTCATGCCGCTCTCGTGGAGCCGATCCTTGACCTCGTCCCACAGCGCCGCACCGCGCAGGGCGCGCTCGACGGCCCCGTCGAGCGTGGTCTTGTCATTGACGCCCATGATGCGCAGGCCGTAGGCGACGTTCTCATAGATCGACTTGGGGAAAGGGTTGGGTTTCTGGAATACCATGCCGACGCGACGCCGCAGCAGCGCGACATTCACGTCCTTGTCATAGATGTTCTTGCCATCGAGCAGGATCCGCCCCTCGATCCGGCAGCTATCGACCAGATCGTTCATGCGGTTGAAGCAGCGCAGCAACGTCGATTTGCCGCAGCCGCTCGGGCCGATGAAGGCGGTGACGCGGTTGCGCGGTATCTGCAGATTGATGTCCTTGAGCGCATGGTTGTCGCCGTAATGAAGGTTCAGCCTGTCGACGTGCAGCACATGGTCGCTCGATGGCTCGAGCAGCACGCGGCCGAGCTCGCCGAAGTGCATCGCATGGGTCTTTTCGGGATTTGCGTTCATTGCGTTTCGTCCAGCGGGGAAATGAGGGATCAGACGCCTTCGAGGCCACGCATCTTCTCGCGCAGGCGGTGACGCAGGCGAATCGCGGCAAGATTGAGCACGACGATGATCAGTACCAGCAATAGGGCAGTGGCATAGACGAGCGGCCGCGCCGCCTCGATGTTGGGGCTCTGGAAGCCGACGTCGTAGATGTGGAAGCCCAGGTGCATGAACTTGCGCTCCAGATGCAGGAACGGATAGTTGCCGTCGAGAGGGAGGCTGGGCGCGAGCTTGACCACACCAACCAGCATCAGTGGCGCCACTTCGCCCGCGGCGCGCGCCACGGCGAGAATCAGCCCGGTCATCATCGCCGGGCTGGCGATCGGCAGCACGGTGCGCCACAGGGTTTCCGCCTTGGTCGCACCCAGAGCGAGGCTGCCCTCGCGGATGCTGCGCGGCACGCGCGCCAGACCTTCTTCGGTAGCGACGATCACCACCGGCAGCGTCAATAGCGCGAGCGTCAGCGAAGCCCACAACAGGCCCGGACTGCCGAATACCGGCGCCGGCTGCGCTTCTGGGTAGAACAATAGGTCGATGTTGTGACCGAGGAAGTAGACGAAGAAACCGAGGCCGAACACGCCATAGACGATCGACGGCACGCCGGCGAGATTGTTGACCGAGATGCGGATGATGCGGATCAAGGGGCCCTGTCTGGCGTATTCGCGCATGTAGATCGCCGCCATGATGCCCAAGGGCGTGACGATCACCGCCATCAGCAGCACCATCAGCACGGTGCCGAAGATGGCCGGGAAGATGCCGCCTTCGGTGTTCGCCTCGCGCGGATCCTCGGCAGCGAATTCCCACAGCTTGCGCGCATAGTGACGCATCTTCGCCGGGATGCTCATCGCATTCGGGAGATAGGCATCGGCGACGTTGGCCAGCGGCACGTCGATGATGCGGCCATCGCTGATCTCGGCGGCGAGGCTGTCGCGTTTGATCTCGTGGCGCAGCTTTTCCAGTTTCTCCTGCAAGGCGAGGAAGGCTTTCTGATATTGCTCGCGCTCGTTGGCGAGCGCCGCCTGCTCCGCAGCGGTGAGCCTTTGCTGGAGCTCGAGCTTGCGCTCCTTGAGGCGCAATTTCTCGAGCGCATAGTTGATGTTGCCGATCTCGACCTTTTCGATGTGGTAGATCTCTTTGAACAGGGCGCTGGAACGCTCCAGGCGCTGTTGCAGCTCGGGCCAGGCGGCAGCCCCTTCTGCGACGACCTTGCCTTCTTCCTTGACCGCCTTCAGGTGGCCGTAGAAGTTGCCCCATTCGCGCCGCTCGAGCGTCAAAAGGTCCTGCGGACGTTCGAACTTGCCGAGCATGGGCTGCGGAAACCACTTGAAGTCGCTGCCGGTGACGTCGCGGTTGCCGAGCTTGAAAAGGTAGCGCGTGGTGAATTTGTCCGGGCTGTCGATCTTGAAGCCGGCTTCACGAAGGCGCAGCAGCGAGACTTCCTCCTCGTCGTGGATTTCGCCGATCACGCGCTGCGGCTTGCCGTCGTTGCCGGTGAAGGTGGTCTGGATCACCGGGTGCGGCCAGAAGTGCGTCAGTCCGCGGGCGGCGGCGAGCCAGACGACGGCATAGACCATGACGAGCGAGAGCGCGACGGCGCCGGCCGTCATCCAGATCCAGGGCTCCCCGCTCTTGAACCAATTACGCATGATGAAACATCCTCACAATGAGCTGTATTTTTCGCGCAGGCGCTGACGCACCAGCTCGCCCAGCGTGTTGGCGGCGAAGGTGATCAGAAACAGCACCAGCGCGGAGAAGAACAGCAGCCGGTAATGCGTGGTGCCGACGGCCGCTTCGCCCATCTCGACGCCGACGTTGGCCGACAGGGTGCGAAAGCCGGTGAAGATCGACAAATCCATCACCGCGGTATTGCCGGTAGCCATCAGGACGATCATGGTCTCGCCGATCGCGCGACCCATACCGATCAGGATCGCCGAAAAGATGCCGGGACTGGCGGTCAGCAGCACGACGTTGTAGAGCGTCTGCCAAGGGGTTGCGCCGAGTGCCAGCGACCCGGTGGTCAAATGCTTGGGCACGCTGAATACGGCATCCTCGGCGATCGAGAAGATCGTCGGGATCACCGCGAAGCCCATCGCGATGCCGACCACCAGCGAGTTGCGCTGCTCATAGGACCAGCCGAGCCGCTGGTGGATCCAGTGCGGCATGTCGCCGTCGAACAGCGCCGCCTCGATCGGGTGGCCGGCCGAAAGCGCCAGTGCCATCACGAGGAGGATCACCGGGATCAGCAAAGCGGCCTCCCAGCCGGGGCTGACGCGCTGCGTCAGACGGGCGGGCAAGAGGTGCCAAAGCCAGGCCGTCAGCAGGAAGGTGATCGGCAGCAGGAAGATGGCGAGCAAGGTGCCGGCCAGGTTGTTGTCGACATAGGGGGCGAGCCACAACCCAGCGAGAAAGCCCAGCACCACGGTCGGCAGTGCCTGCATGATCTCGATCGACGGCTTGACGATGCCGCGCATCTTCGGGGACATGAAATAGGCGGCGAAGATCGCGCCGAGCACTGCCAGCGGCACCGCGACCAGCATCGCGTAGAACGCGGCCTTCAGCGTGCCGAGGGTGAGCGGCGCGAGGCTGAATTTCGGCTCGAAGTCCGAATTGGCCGCGGTCGATTGCCAGATGTATTCCGGCTCGCTGTAGCTTTCATACCAGACTTTCTGCCACAGCGCCGAGAAGGACACCTCCGGATATTCGTTATGCACGCGCGCCAGCGTCAGACGGCCATCGGCAGCCTCGGCCAAGAGCGCGTTGCCGCGCGGCGCAATGCCGACCATCATCAGCGGTTGGGAGCCCGTCGAATGGGTGAGCAGCTGGCGTTGCGAGGTGGCGTAATACAGGCCAATCTCGCCCTGGTCGTCGCCGGCGAGGAAACCCTTGCGGAAGTATTCCGGGACGAGGATGGTGATTTTCCCTTTCAGCGCCGGGAACGTGCGGATCCGGGTCAGGTGATAGTTGTTTTCGGCATCGCGCACCAGGAACCATTGCGCGAGATTGCCTTTGTCGGAGCCGACGATCAGGGAATAACCGCCGGAGAGCATCGTCGCGGCGCTGACGGATTCGCCGACCGGGAACAGCTCGACGGTTTGAACCAGGCGCGGATTGGCCTTGTCCATCACGTCGTAATGGGTCGCGTAGCGGCCATCGTGCAAGACGTAAAGCTCGCGCTGCTTGACTTCGAGCAGCAGCCGTTCGATTCTGCCTTGCGGAACGGGCGGCAAGGCGACGGTGTTCTGCTCGATGTTCGTCTCGCCGGTGATCAGGTTGGTCTTGCTGGCGATGCTGGTCAAAAGCAGCCGACCATCCTCGGTGAGCGCCACGACGGTAGTTTCGTTGTCGTCGTATTGGATGGCGATTTTTTCGAGCGCCTGACCCTGCGAGTCGATGGCAAGCGGCGTCTTGCCCAAAGGGTAGTCGAGACGCGGCGTGATGGTGCGGATGTCCTTGTCGGGATGCGTCGGATCTTTCTTGAACTGGACATCGAAGGCGGTCTTGACGAACATGATCCTGCCATCGGCCAGCCCCCAGGCGACCACGCCCTTGGCCGGATCGCCGGCAGCGAAGCTGACGGGCTTGCTGTCCGTAGGCAATTTTTCTCTGGCGATCTCGTGGCCGTCCTTCATGCCGAAAAACCGCACTTCGCCCGCCAGGGTCATGCGCACGCCGATTTCCGCCTGCTCTTCGCTGCTCAAATACACGGTGTCCGCGCCGCTCATGGCAAGCGGCACCGTTTGCGGCTTTTCGAGGCTGGGCGGGGTAAAAATGGGCACGACGACGCTGGCCAGATAGAAAAAGATCAGGCTGATCGCGAGGATCACGCTCAAGCCGCCGATGGTCATCACGTGCTTGAACAGCTTGTCCCGGGTCATGCGCCGGCCGGTAAAGCCGCCGACCTTGCTGATGTTGGCCTCGATTTTTTCCATGAGTTACTGTCCGACGAGCTTGGGATACCGCGCAGAGTCTACCGAACGCGACGCAACGTGGGGCAACCCGGTCGGGCAGCCCCACGCATGCGCCCTGCGTTGCATCGTGAGTGACGCTTATTTTTTCGAGTGCAGCTTATTGAAGGCTTCGATCAATGGGGCCGGGCGGCCGGCATTCTTGGTCTTCTTGTTCAACGCATAGATGACCGTCTCGCCCTTCGGGCCGGCGCCGATTTCCGTGAAGGTCCAGGCGACCTCCTTGTGCTGCAGGAAATCTTTCATATCCTGCCATTCGCCAAAGACGTAGTAGCGACCGTTGTAGATCACTTCGCCATAAAAGGCGCCGACCTCGCCGATCTTGCCGTCGAAAAATTTTTCGGCAACGACCGGCGCATCGAGCGGGAGGCCGGCTTCCTTTTTGGTCAGGCCGAAGATCACCGTCTGTCCGTCGGGCCCGCCGCCGATGCGAGTGCGGGTGAGCGGCACCTCGTCGTGCTCGAGGAACAGCAAATAAAGCGCCGGATCGCTGAAGGCATAGAGGCGGCCGTTGTCGTGGAAGACGAGGAAGTAATTCGCCTTCTGCGCGGCGGCTGGCTGGGCGGCCTTCGCCTCGTGGTGGGAAGTTGCAGCCGGCTGCTGGCTGGCACAACCGGAAAGGCCAAGGGCGCCAAATGCCAGCGCGGCGGCCAGGCTGTGGGCGGAAATGCGTTGCATGATGCGCATGATGGGGTCTCCGTGGTCGGGTCACGCCGGCCGCGTGGGCGACCGGCGACTCACATGGATCGCGATTCAGTGGATGCCCAGATCGGCCAGCGCCTTCTTGGCCATGCCGGCTGGCATCGGCACGAAGCCGTCCTTGACGACGACCTGCTGACCTTCCTTCGAGAGCACCATCTTGAAGAATTCGCGCTCGAGCGGCGGCAGTTCCGTGTTGGGGCGCTTGTTCACATAAACGTAGAGCACGCGTGCCAGCGGATAGGTGCCGTCGATCGCGTGCTTGGCGTCGGCCTCGACGAAGGGTTGGCCGGTCTTCTTCGACAGCGGCACGGCGCGCACGCCGGAGGTCTTGTAGCCGATACCGGAATAGCCGATGGCGTTGAGCTGGCCGCTGACGCTTTGCACGACCGACGCGGAACCAGGCTGTTCAGCGACTTCGCGTTTCAGGTCACCCTTGCACAGCGCGTGCTCCTTGAAGTAGCCATAGGTACCAGACACCGAATTGCGGCCATACAGGGCGATGGCACGGGTTTCCCATTCGCCGGTGAGCCCCACCTGACCCCACTTGGTGATGTCGGCCGGTGCGCCGCACTTGCGGGTCGAGGAGAAGATCGCATCGACCTGCTGGATCGACAGGCCCTTGATCGGGTTGTCCTTGTTGACATACACGGCCAGGGCGTCGATCGCGACCGGCACCGCCGTGGGTTTGTAGCCGTATTTCTTCTCGAAGGACTCGATTTCCTTGGCATTCATCACGCGGCTCATCGGGCCGAAGTTCGAAGCGCCTTCGATCAGCGCAGGGGGCGCGGTCGAGGAACCGGCGCCCTGGATCTGGATGTTGACGTTGGGATAGAAACGCTTGTAGGTTTCGGCCCACAGTGTCATCAGGTTATTGAGCGTGTCGGAGCCGACACTGGTGAAATTGCCGGAAACCCCGCTGGCCTTGGTGTAGCTGGGCAGGGCCGGATCGACCTGCACGGCCTGGGCGCTGGCCGCCGGGGCGATGAATGCGGTGGCAGCGACGAAACCGAGAGCTGACGCGATCTTTCTGAGTTGCATGAACTGACTCCTTTCGTTGGGTGTAGAGGAAACGCGCCGGATAACGAGCGTCTTGCGGCGCACCAGGTCATGCTATTGAAACAGTGTGACGAATTTGTGACGGTGTGCATGACCCCAGCCAAGGGCGGCTCGCTGGCATGAGCGTCCGTGACCGCTGTGGTTAAATAACATCAAATGAAACTCGACCTACGCAAAATCTACCGCTTCGACACCATCGCGCGGGAGCCCGGCGGCTCTTTGGCGAAGGGTGGCAACGTCATTACGAGTGCGCCGAATGCAAGGAAATCGTCGCCTGCGTCGCCTACATCGAGGCTGCTTGCAGCTGCGGCAACATCACGGGGGGCGATGGTACGACGGTCATCAAGGATTCGGCCAAGGTCACTCCGCTACGTGGCGTCTTGAAGTAGTTGGCGTGCAAGGACTCAACCCCCCGCAGCGGGAAGCGATCCGCTATCTCGATGGTCCGCTTCTGGTGCTGGCCGGCGCCGGTTCCGGCAAGACGCGCGTGATCACCGAGAAGATCGCCTATCTGATCGGCGAAGTAGGCATCGCACCTGCGCACGTCACGGCGATCACCTTCACCAACAAGGCCGCGCGCGAGATGAAGGAGCGCGTCGCCAGGCGCGTTGGCGAGCGCGCCAGCGAAGTCAATATCAGCACATTCCACGCCCTGGGCGCGAAATTTCTGCGCATGGAAGCCAAGGCGGCGGGCTTGAAGCCCGGCTTTTCGATCCTCGATGCCAGCGATACCGCGGCGCTGTTCGCCGAGCTGATGAAGGATGCCGACAAAGCGCGCCTGAAGCTGGTCCAGCAGCGTATCTCGCTTTGGAAGAACGCGCTGCTCGGCCCCGATGACGTCTCACCCTTGGACGATCTCGAAGCCGACGCGGCCCGCGTTTATGCCGAATACGAACGCATGCTTCATGCCTACCAGGCGGTCGATTTCGACGATCTGATCATGAAGCCGGTGCGGCTGCTCGAACAGGATGAGGAAGTGGCGCAGCGCTGGCGGCAGCGCATCTGGCACCTCTTGGTCGATGAATACCAGGACACCAACCGTTGCCAGAACCGCTTGATGCGTCTGCTCACCGGTGAGCGCGCAGCCTTCACCGCGGTCGGCGACGACGACCAGTCGATCTACGCCTGGCGCGGCGCCGACGTCGATAACTTACGCCAGCTCGCCGCCGACTATCCGCGCCTCAAAGTCATCAAGCTCGAACAGAACTACCGCTCGACGACGCGCATCCTCAAGGCGGCCAACAGCGTGATCCGCCACAATCCCAAGCTGTTCGAGAAGAAACTCTGGTCGGACAAGGGGCATGGCGACATGATCCGCGTGATGGCCTGCCGGGATGATCAGCACGAGGCCGAATGGGTGATCACGCGCCTGATGGCGCACCGGTTCGAGACGCGCGGCCGCTGGCGTGACTATGCGATCCTCTACCGCGGCAATCATCAGGCGCGCCTTTTCGAGCAGCAGCTGCGCGCCCACAAGGTGCCCTATGTGCTCTCGGGTGGCCAGTCGTTCTTCGACAAAAGCGAGATCAAGGATATCGTCAGCTACTTGCGCCTCTTGGCCAACCCGGATGACGATCCGGCCTTCATCCGCGCCGTCACCACACCCAAGCGGGGCATCGGCGGCACGACGCTCGAAGCCTTGGGACAGGCGGCGGGACGACGTCACATCGGTCTGTTCGCCGCAATCTTCGCGCCGGGCATCGAACTCGAAATCAAGGCGCCGCAACTGGCGGCGCTACGCGAGTTCGGCGGTTTCATCAATCGCATGGAATTTCGGGCAAGGCGGGAACCCGCAAGCCAGGTACTCGCGGACCTCGTCAAGGCGATCGGCTATGAGACCTGGCTGTTCGAGACGCTGGAAACGCGTGATGCCGAAGCGCGGCTGGCCAACGTGCGCGAATTCGTCGGCTGGCTTGCCGCCAAGGGCGAGGAGGAAAAAAAAGGCCTGCTGGAGCTCGCCCAGACCGTCGCCTTGATCACGATGCTCGACAAGCGCGACGAGAACCTCGATGCCGTGCAGCTCGCGACCTTGCACGCCGCCAAGGGACTCGAGTTCCGCCATGTCTTCCTCGTCGGCGTCGAGGAAGGCAACCTGCCGCACCGCGAGTCGATCGATGTCGGCAATATCGAGGAGGAACGCCGCCTGATGTATGTCGGCATCACACGCGCGCAGCTCTCCCTCAACGTGAGCTGGTGTCTGAAGCGCAAGCAGGGCAAGGAGATCGTCGAGCGCATGCCATCGCGTTTCATCGCCGAGATGGGCGACGATGTCAGGCATGAGGGGCAGGGTGCCGTCCCGTCAGCGCCGACTGTCGACAAAGCCGCTGGCAACGCGCGGCTGGCGAGCTTCAAGGCGCTGCTGAAGACAGTGCCTTGATCGCCGCGATACGGGCTCGATGAATGCGCGCCGGAATCTGTCGGGGATCGGCGCAAGTCTGGGCAATCGCACCGGCATCGACCGACTGCACGGCAGCCAGCAGTCGGCGCCAAAGGTCGGCGGCGGCGTAGCTTTTCTCCTCCCAGCCGAGCCGGCCGCGATAGTCGGCCTCACAGGCGGCGAGGATTTCCGCAAAGCGGGCCGCACGGCGCAGCGCATCGCAGCGCTCCAGAATCTCGAGCTTCGTTTCTGGCCGCAGCTCGGCCACCTTGTGGATGTCGCCGTGATAGCGCGCGACGAGGCGCGCGAGGTCGCGGCAATCGCCCGGCACGCGCAGGCGCTCACAGAGCGGTTCGAGCAAGGCGACGCTTCTTTGTTCATGGCCGACGTGGCGCGGCAGGATTTCGGCCGGCGTCATCCCCTTGCCCAGATCGTGGGTGAGCGCTGCAAAGCGCGCCGGAAGGGAAAGACCGAGCCGCGCCGCCATGTCGATCACCAGCATCACATGCACGCCGCAATCAACCTCCGGATGGAAATCGGCGCGTTGCGGCACACCCCAGAGCCGGTCGAGCTCCGGTAACAGTCGCGCCAGCGCCCCGCAGCTGCGCAACACCTCGAACATGCGCGAAGGCTTCGCCTCCATCAAACCGCGCGCGAGTTCCTGCCAGACCCGTTCGGCAACCAGATGATCGACCTCGCCGCTAATCACCATCGAGCGCATCAGCTCCAGCGTCTGTGCTGCTACGGAAAAGTCGGTGAAGCGGGCGGCGAAGCGGGCGACGCGCAGGATGCGCACCGGGTCCTCGGCGAAGGAGGCCGAGACGTGGCGCAGGATCTTCTTCGCGAGATCGCTGCGGCCGCCGAAAGGGTCGATCAGCGTGCCATCTTCGGCCTTGGCGATCGCATTGATCGTCAAATCGCGGCGCGCGAGGTCGTCTTCGAGCGTGACATCGGGTGCGGTATGGAAGGTGAAGCCGTGATAGCCATGCCCGCTCTTCCGCTCGGTGCGCGCCAGCGCATACTCCTCGTGGGTCTGTGGGTGGAGGAAGACGGGGAAGTCCTTGCCCACCGGCGTAAAGCCCTGCGCGAGCATTTCCTCGGGCGTGCTGCCGACGACCACCCAGTCGCGATCCTGCACCGGCAGGCCGAGCAGCTGATCGCGCACCGCGCCGCCGACGCAGAAAACCTTCATCGCTTGGCGAGATAGTCCGGCGCCACCGCCTCGAGTGGCGTGGCCGTCAGACCGAAGGGCAGCGTTGAGCCTTCGGGACAGACGTTGGGTACCTGCATCGAGCGGACGTTGTCGCGCGTCATCGGCCCGTTGGGCAGCCATTCCATGATCAGCGCCTGCAGATAGGAAAGCGCGAGCGGCAAACCGATGATCGGCCGCGGATGGCCGGAAAGCCAGCCGGTATAGGCGACCAGCTCGCGCAGGGTATAGATGCGCGGACCACAAAGCGGATAGGTTTGTCCCTGGCTTTCGGGATAATCGAGACTGGCGACGATGCTCGAGACGACGTCCTCGACCCAAACCGGCGTAAAGCGCGCCTGTGGGCAGGCGAGCGGCACCAGCGGCGCGATCGCCAGCAGCCCGGCGAACAGCGTCAGGAAGCTGTCGCCGCGGCCGAAGATCACCGAAGGCTGAAAGATCGTGGCTTGCGGAAAGAAGGCTTTCACCGCCGCCTCGCCGGCGGCCTTGCTCCTCAAATATTCGGAGGGCGCATCAGCTGTCGCACCCAGCGCCGAGATGTGGATCAGCCGCGAAACATGGGCCACCGCGGCGGCGCGCGCGATCTTGCCGGGCAGCTCGACATGGGCGCGTTGGAAATCGCCCTTCAGGATGCCGACGAGATTGACGACGAGATCCTGCCCGGCCATCAGCCGCGCGAGCGTCTCTTCATCGTGAACGTCGGCCTCGACGACGTTCGCCGCCGGCAACACCGTCAGATGTTTCACGCGCTCGCGGCGGCGCGTGGGCAGTGTGAGCGCAAAGTCGGCGCGGCCAAGACGGCACGCCAGCGCGCTGCCCAGGAAGCCGGTGCCGCCGATCAACAGGGCCTTCTTCATGGGAGTCTCTCCGCATCGATGTCGCCGAAGCCGCGCGGCCGGATGGTGCCGAGTCGCTGGGTCAGCGACGGAGCCGGCCTGCCCATCAGCGCGGCATAGTAGATCGCATTCGCCATCACTTTCTTCACGTAGTCGCGAGTCTCGGAAAACGGGATCGTCTCGACATAGATTGCGCCTTCGAGCGGCCGTTCGGCGCGCCACTTGCGCGCGCGGCCTGGTCCTGCGTTGTAGGCGGCGGTGGCCAGTACCGGATGATCATCGAGGCTGTCCATCACCATGCGCAGGTAATTCGTGCCGAGCGTCAGGTTGGTGTCCATCTCGGTGACCTTGCCCGGATGGTAACTGGTAAGGCCGATCTTCTTCGCCACCCATTTCGCCGTCGCGGGCATCAGCTGCATCAGCCCCTTGGCGCCGGCGCTCGATTTCGCATCCATCACGAAACGGCTTTCCTGACGCATCAGTCCATATACCCAGGCGGGATCGAGATCGACCTCGCGCACGCGGGGCGCAACCTGCTCGAAAAAGGGCGTCGGGTAGCGCAGCGCGAAATCATGCTCGCTGCGGGTGCGCTCGGCGGTGCTGATCGCGCGGTCGATGACCTCGTTCTGCCTGGCAAAATCGGCGGCGGCCAAAAGCTGCCGGTCGTCCATGTCGGCGAGCACCCAGTTCCATTCGCGCACACCCTCATTGCGCAGCCCGGCGCGGATCAGCGCCAGCGCACGTATCAGCGTGGGGTGGCTTTCGGCCTCGCGACGCTCCTCGGGGCTCGGCGGCTGGGCGCGTGGCGGCAGGCTGAGCCGCCGTCCCAGCGCCTCACTGGCGAGGATGCCGTAGAAGTGGGGCTGACCAGCGATCTGGCGATACAGCGCCTGTGCGTCATCGAGCCAGCCGAGTGCGGCCAGCGCGCGGGCGCGCCAGTAGAGCCATTCTGGCCGGGAAGCCAGGGTTTCGGGCAACGCGGCGGTCGAGCGCGCCACTTCCGGCCAGTCGCCGGCGCGCAAGCCCGCGCGGATGCGCCAGCCCTGTTGTTCCTCGTCGAAGCTGGCTCCGAGCTTCTCTGCATGGTTGAACCACTCGGTGGCCTCGGGTTGATGGGTCAGCGCGGCGACGAGCGCCAGGCGCCCCCAGACGATCCCGCGCAAACCGGCTGGCAGCCTCTCCTCGACCTCCTGCCAGCGCGCTGCGGCCAGATGCACGTCGGTGCGCGCCATGCGCAGGACGGCCAAAGCGGCCAGTACGCCGCTTTTTTTCGCTTCGGCCAGTACGCCGCTTTTTTTTGGATCGGCCAGTGTGCCGCTTTTCTTGTTGGCCAGCACCTGCACAGGATGCTCCGCGATGTTATCCAAACTGCGGGGCGCCGGCGCCTCGTCCGCGGACAGCCAGCTGGCGAGGACTCGGGCTTCCTTGAGCCTGCCGCCGGCCCATTGACGGAAGAGACGTTCCCAGAGCAGTTCGGTGGGAAGCTCGCCCGTCGCCGCCAGCCTTCCTAGCGGCGGCAGGCAGCTCGCGGCGAGCGGTTGCGGTGCGGCCAGAATTGCCGCAACATCATTCGCCGCCCCGGCCTCGCCAAGCTGCAGGCGCGCCTCCAGCCCGCGGCAGAGGCTTTCCGCATCGGGTCGTTGCAAACGGGCGAATTGTTCGCGCGCGCGTTGCCATTCCTGCCGATCGACCAGCCACTTGAGCCATTCGGCGCGCATCTTCTCACCCAGCCAGGTGCCGGCCTCGCGTTCGACGAATTCCGCGACGCCTTCGTCCGAAGGATTCTTCCCGTCGGCGAGCTGCAGACTCAATTGAAAATAACGCGCCCAAGGTGCGAGTGGATGCGTGCCGAGAGAAGCCAAGGCAACGGCGAGCGACGCGCGATCTTTCCTGGCATAAGCCTCGCGTGCGGCAGTGAAGGCCGCATCTTCAGCCGCCAAAGCCGCCTGCAGCCAGGTTGGCAGGGCGATGAGAAGCGCGGTGGCGAGGAAACGTTTCATCAGATGACGACTCCGTTCGGATCGTTTCAGATTAGCATAGTGCAAAGTCGTCACCATGACCGATCAAACCCGTCAAACCGCCGTTGATCCAGATGCCCTGCGGGCGATGCTGCGACGCGAGAAGATCGCCGCGCGGATGAGTCTGCCCGCCGCGGCGCACCGGGCGGCCTCCGTCGCCGTCTGCCATCACCTCGGTGAATATCTGCTCGCCCGGCCGGTCGGATCGATCGCCTTCTGCATGCCGATGCGCGGCGAGGTGGATTGCCGCCCGTTGATCGAACGGCTGCTCGATGCCGGCTGGCTGGCCGCGATGCCGGTGGTGCGACAGCTCGATGCGCCGATGGAGTTTTTCGCCTGGTGGCCGGCAGCGCCGATGACCGTCGATCCCTACGGCATCCCGGTGCCGTCCACTCATCGCACGCGTGATCCGGATGTCATGTTGCTGCCGCTCGTCGCCTTCGACGCGGCGGGTTATCGTCTCGGCTACGGCGGTGGCTATTTCGACCGCACGCTGGCGGCGATGAACCCACGGCCGTTTGCCATCGGCGTCGGTTTCGATCTGGGTGCGGTCGACGACCTGAAGCCCCAGCCGCACGACATCCCACTCGACCTGATCGTGACGGAAAGCGGAATACGCGCCTTCGAGCACCACTGATCGCGCGACTCGATGGCCAAGGAGTCATAGAAAATGGAGGTTGCCAGATGGAACCGTCGAACGCCCTTCCGTTGATTGCCCTGCAGCCGGTCTTCGATGCCCGGCATGCGTGGGTCGCCTTGCGGCTGACGGCCGCGCGCCCCTGCGAGAATGCCGACCTGGAGCGGTTGCTCGAGGATTTCTCGCTGGCTGGCGTGTTGAGCACGTTGCCTTGCATCGTGCCGGCGGACCCAATGCGCATCGATCCGAAACTGGCGAACGGCTTGCCGCGCGATCGCCTGATCCTGTTCTTCCCTTGGCAGACGGGGGCAGAGGCGACGCACCGCGAGGCACTGCAGAAACTACGCAAGGCGGGGTTCGGGCTGATGGCCTCCGGCATGCCGGACGAGGGTGCGGCACTGGCGCCGGAGATCACTTCCCTTGCGGTAGCCTGTCCCGGCAGCGCCGCGCCGGAACCTCTCGTCAGGTTGCTGCTCGAGCGTCCCGGTCCGCATCTGGCGTTGGGGACGACCGAGAAAGTCTGTCCGGGATTCTGCCGCTTCCACTGGCTGGCCGGGCACTACGCCGGAATGGCCTCGCCGGTGCTGAAAGGCGACCCGGCGATGCGCAGCCAGCTGCTGCGCCTCTTGGCGCTGATCACCGCCGATGCCGAGCTGGCCCAGATCGAGGCGGTATTCAAGCGCGATGCCTATTTGTCCTACAAGCTATTGAAACTCGTCAATTCGGTCGCCTTCATGCCGGGGCGGCGCATCGAGAATTTCGCCCAGGCGCTGATCATGCTCGGGCGGCGCCAGCTGTTGCGCTGGGTGACGCTGCTGCTGTTCGCGCGGCCGCAAGGCAGCGACGTCGCCAGCCCCTTGCTACCGCAGGCGGCGATGCGCGGTCGGCTGCTCGAATCGCTCGCCCGGCGACGCGGCATGACACATGATCAGTTCGATCAGGCCTTCATGACGGGCATGTTCTCGCTGCTCGACCAGCTGTTCGACCAGCCGCTGGCGGACATCCTCGCGCCGCTCAATCTCGTCGACGCCGTCGAAGAGGCACTCCTCGGCAGGCACGGAGAATTCGGCGCTTTCCTGAAAGCCGCCGAGACCGCCGAGCAAGGCGTATCACCGGCGCTGGCCGAAATGCTCGCCGCGCTGCGCATCGACCCTGAAGACTGGGCCGCGATGTTGATCGACGCGGCCGGCTGGGCGGCGGTGGTCGCCAAACAGGCCTGACGGGGCCGAAGACGGGGCCGGACATGGCCGAGCTCGAGAATCCCTTTCCCCTCCCGGCCATCCCCAATCCGGAACAGGCACGCGCACTGTGTGCGGCGGCGCGCGCAGTGCCTGGTGCCTGCCAGCTCGCCGGCCAGGTCGAGGTGCTCGATCAGGTCCATGAGTCGATCATCACGATGGACCTCTCCGGCCACATCACCGGCTGGAACAAGATGGCCGAGAAGATGTTCGGCTACACCGCCGAGGAAGCGATCGGCAAGCACATCCTGTTCCTCTATGCCGATCCCGATGCCGAAGAAGACGTGGAATTCCGCGAGGCGGCCTTTCTCGGTGAGAATGGCCATGAGATGGAAGTGCGCCGACGCCGCAAGTCGGGCGAGGTGTTCTGGGCGAGCCTGCAGCTTTCCCTGGCCCACGACGAGAACGGCCAGCCAGTCGGCATCGTCGGTTATCTGTCCGACATCACTGCGCGCATCGAGACCGAAAAGACCTTGCGGCTGCATGCGCGCATCTTCGAATTCAGCCAGGAGAGCATCCTGATCACCGGACCGGACCGGCGCATCCTGTCGGCGAATCCGGCATTCACGAAGATGACCGGCTACACGGAAGAGGAAGTGATCGGCCGGCTGCCGACGCTCTTGCGCTCGGCGCGGCATCCCTTGCATTTCTACGAAGAGCTGTGGCGGTGCGTCGACGAGACCGGCAGCTGGCATGGCGAAATCTGGACCCGCCGCAAGAACGGGGAGGATTTTCCGAGCTGGGCCTCGATCAGCCTGGTGCGCAATCGCGACGGGCGCATCTGCAATTATTTCTCGATCTTCGCCGACATCACGGAACGCAAGGCGGCCGAGGAGCGCATCCACCATCTGGCTTATTACGACAGCCTGACCGGCCTGCCCAACCGTGCGCTGTTGCACCGTCTGCTCGAACAGTCTCTCGCCGCCGCACGCCGCTACCGCCGCAGCGGCGCCCTGCTGTTCATCGACCTCAACCGCTTCAAGCCGATCAACGACAGCCTCGGCCATGCGGCGGGCGACCGGCTGTTGCAGCAAGTCGCCGAGCGCCTGCGCGCCACGGTGCGCACCGAGGATGTCGTCGCCCGACTCGGCGGCGACGAATTCGTCGTCGCGCTGTTCGACATCGCGCGCCGCGAGCATGCGGCGCGGGTGGCGCAGAAGGTGATCGAGGCGCTCGAACCGCCGTTCCACATCGAAGGACACACCCTGCGCGTCGGTGCCGCGATCGGTATCAGCATCTTCCCGCGCGATGGCAACACACCGGAAACCCTGCTGCGCATGGCCGACATCGCGATGTACCGCTGCAAGGAAACCGGCCAGACCGGTTACATGTTCTTCAGCCGCGAGATGAACCGTCATGCGC
The DNA here is from genome assembly GCF_003966565.1 of Sulfuricystis multivorans. Classification (NCBI taxonomy): domain Bacteria; kingdom Pseudomonadati; phylum Pseudomonadota; class Betaproteobacteria; order Nitrosomonadales; family Sterolibacteriaceae; genus Sulfuricystis; species Sulfuricystis multivorans. The sequence goes on from NZ_AP018718.1 coordinate 129,719, forward strand.
TCGAACGTCTGCGTCTCGAATCCGGGCTGCGCCAGGGCATTGCACGCAACGAGCTGCGCCTGCTCTATCAGCCCAAGATCGATGTCGCCACCGGTCGTATCGCCGGTGCCGAGGCGCTGGTGCGCTGGCAGAACCCCGATCTCGGCATGTTGCCGCCCGACGCCTTCATCCCGATCGCCGAAGAGACCGACCTGATCACCGATCTGACCGGCTGGGTGCTCGACGCCGCCTTGCAGCAGATGCGCGCCTGGGGGGAGGCTGGTTTGACGCCTTTGCGGATCGCGATCAATCTCTCGGCACGCGATTTCCAACCCGGCTTGGCAGAGCGGCTACAAGCCTTGCTGGAACGCCACCGCGTGGCGGCGGAGCAAGTGCAGCTCGAGATCACCGAAAGCCTGCTGACCCAGCGCAATGCCTTGGTCATTGAGTTGATCGAGCAGCTGGATGCGCTCGGCGTCTCACTGGCGCTCGACGATTTCGGCACCGGCTATTCGAGCCTTTCCTACCTGAAGCGCTTCCCGATCGACACCCTGAAGATCGACCGTTCGTTCGTCAAGGGTATCCCCGATGACGAGAACGACTGCGCGATCGCCCGGGCGATCATCAGCCTGGCACACAGCCTCGATCTGCATGTCGTCGCCGAAGGCGTCGAGACGCGGATGCAGCTCGAATTCCTCAGCCGGCTCGGTTGCCAAGAAATCCAGGGCTACCATTTCTCGCCGCCGGTGCCGCCGGCGACGTTCGAAGAGATGCTCAAAGCCGGCCTCACCTTGCCAGCGCGTTGAGCCGTGCTGCCAGCGCCGACTTTGGGGTCTCAGCCCGTGCAGGCCTTGCGGATGCGTTCCAGCGCCAGATCGAGCAAAGTGCGCGTCGTAGCAAAGTTGAGCCGGACATACTGCGCATAGGCCTCGCCTGGCCCGAAGGCGGCGCCGTCGGAGACGCCGACGCCGGCCTGTGCGAAGAATGTCGCCGGCCGGGCAACGCCAAGCTCACGGCAATCGAGCCATGCCAGGAAACTCGCTTCGACCCGTTCCATCGACAGACCGGGCAGCGCATTGACGACCTGTTCGACGCGTGCCGCATGGCTGCGCAAGGTATCCAGCAATTGCGCGCGCCAGGCGCCGCCCTCGCGCAGCGCCGCCTCGCAGGCAATGAGCCCGAGCAGGTTCGGCTGCGGCACGATGCCGCGTGCGGCGCCCTCGAAGGCACGCCGTAGCGCCGCATCGGGGATGATCGCCCAGGCGCAGCCCAGCCCGGCGAGATTGAAGGTCTTCGAAGGCGCCATCAGCGTGATCGTCCGCGCGGCGATTTCCGGCGCCAGCGTGGCGAACGGCGTGTGCCGTCCGGTGAGCGTCAGATCACAGTGGATCTCGTCCGAGCAGACCACGAGATCGTGCTTGTCGACCAGCGCGGCGAGCTGCCAGAGCTCGTCCGTGCGCCAGGCGCGCCCGACCGGGTTGTGCGGATGGCAAAGCAGGAACAGCCGAGCGCTGCGCATGATCGCATCGGCGGCAGCGAAATCCCAGCCCCACCCTGCCTCGCTCCTCACCAAGGGCAGCGTCAGCAGCCTGCGCCGTGCCTTGAGTGGCGCCGACAGGAAAGGCGGATAGACCGGTGTTGCCGTAAACACTCCATCGCCTTCCCTGCCGACCGCGCAGCAGGCGGCATGAAGGCCGGGAACCAGGCCCGGCAGCCAGACGATCCAGTCCGCTTCGATCAACCAGCCGTATTCTCGGGCGCAGTGGTCGATGATGGTTTCCAGCAACGAAGGCCACGGTTCGCCATAGCCGAACAGGCCGCTGGCGATGCGCCCTGCGAGCGCCTCGACGACCGCCGGCGGTGCCGGGAAATCCATGTCGGCGACCGTGAGCGGGATCACGTCGCGGCCGGCATATTGGCGCCAGCGCACCGAGTCTTGCGGCGGTGTGTATTCGAAGCTCATGTCCGTCGTCTGCGCCAGTCGACCGCCAGCGCTGCACAGCAGCCGCCGAGCAGGACGGAAATTCCCAGCAACGCGGCGCTCTCCAGCGCGTCAGGGAACCTGAGTGTGAATGTGGAGCCATATAGGCCGGCGAGTTCCGCGACCGGCAGCCGCAAGCCGAAAATCGCCGCGACGACGATCAGCCAGGCGATCAAACCGCCGCACAGGCCCAGCAGCACGCCTTGCCAAAGGAAGGAGGGGCGAACGATGGTCTCGTGGGCGAAAGCCTGCAGGCGCAAGGCGTTGAGGACCTGCGCGATCAGCGCTAGGCCCAGCAGGCCGGCCAGCAGCATACCGCCGGCCTTCAGCAGACGGTTGATCGCGGCCAGACGACGCGCCCAGTCGGCATCCATCTGAAGATGCTCGATCTCGCGCCATTGGCGCAGCGTCGCGGCCAGCGCCTCGAGAGTGGCCGGATCGTCATCGGCCGGCGTGACGACGATCGCGTCGGAGAAGGGGTTGTCCGGCAGCACGGCGAGGGCATCCGCCAAGCCCCCGGCGCCTTTCATGCGCGCAAGCGTGTCCTCGCGCGGAATCAGTCGGGTTTTCGCCACGCCGGGCTGGGCTTTCAGCTTCTGCTCGAGGATGAGCGCCGCCTTGCGCTCGACGCTCACGGGCAGGAACACGGTCAGCTCGGGGCTGGGCGCCACACCCTGCATGAGCAAGGCGACGGGTTTGAATAGCAGATAGCCGAGACTGGGCAGCGCGAGCAGCACGCCGATGCCGAGCATCGACAGCAGGGTATCGAAAGAAGCCGCGAACAACCGTGAATCTTTCACAAGCTCAGACTCAGACGTGGAACTGCCCTGCCAATACCTTCAGCTTTTCCGAAAGCACCTCGACCTTGCGCGCTGCCTGGCTCGATTCTTGAGCGACCTCGGTGGTGTGCGCGCTGCTGGCCGAGATGCGCTCCATGTTGCCGGCGATCTCGCGCGTCGCGCTGCTGGCTTCAGAAAGCGCCAGGCTGATCGACTGCACCGCAAGGCTCGCCTGCTGCACCGTGCGTTCGACCGCGGCGGCCATCTCGCCGGCCTGCGCCGCGCTCTTCGCGCCTTCGGAGACGCTCTGGCTGCTGGCCGCGACCTCGCTGGCCACCGCTTGGCTCACTTCCTGGATGCGCTGGATCATCGCGGCGATCTCCTGGGTCGAGTTGCCAGTGCGTTCCGCGAGCTTCCTGACTTCGTCGGCCACCACCGCGAAGCCGCGGCCCATCTCGCCCGCCCGCGCCGCCTCGATCGCCGCATTGAGCGCCAACAGGTTGGTTTGATCGGCGATCTCGCGGATCACCAGCACGACCCGGCTGATCTCCTCGGACATCGATGAGAGCTCGCCGATGCGCTGCTCGGTGGCGGCCACGACGTTGGCCGCGTTCAGGATGCGTTCGGCGGCGGCGCGGCTCACCGCGGCGCTCTCGCGCGTCGAGGACGAGGCGTTGTCGGCGGCCTGCAAGGCGGAGCTGGCATTGCTGCTCATCTCGTCGGAAGAAACCGAAAGCTCCTCGACCGCGGCGGCGATGCTCGAAATCGCCACCGATTGCGTTTCCGCCGCCTTGACGGTGGAGTCGTTCGCCGCCAATAGCTGCCGTGAGGACTGTTCGAGCGAGCGCGCGGTTTGTTGAACCAGACCAATGGCTTCGTGCAGCCGATTCTTCAGCATCGCGACGCCCGTGAGAATCGTCGCGAATTCGTCGTGGCCTTCGGCGCGGATCACCGGCGAGAGATCACCGCCGGCGATCGATGAGATCAACGCGACGGTTTCCTTGGCCTTGCGGCTGAGATGGAGCAGGATGCCCGCCGCGAGCGCCCCGCCGATCAGCACGGTGATGATGGCGATGATCAGGCTGCGCTGGGTTGCCGCGCTCGATCGAGCCTTCAGCTCGGCGAGCAGCTTCGGCGTCGCCTCATCGAGACGCTTGACCTCGTCGAGTAGCAGAGCGCGCATTTCGCGCCATTTCGGCGTTTCCGCCTTGTTGAGGCGCTCTTTGGCCTCATCGAGCTTGTTGGCCTTGACGAGCTCGAAGATCTCCTCGTGCAGCTTCTTCTGCTCGCCACGCAGCGCCGCGATGCGCGCCGGCAGCCCGGATTTGACGGTTTGCTGGTCGAGCGTGTCGGCGTGGTGCAGATTCTTCTCGAACGCTTCGGCGGCCTTCTGATAGTTCTCGTAGGCTTTCGGGTTTTCCGGATCGAGAATCACGTTGCGCAAGGCCTGCCCCATTTGCAGGCCTTGCGCATACAGCGCATAGAAGTCGCCGTGACGCTTGAGATCCTGCTCGAGGTAGCCGCGATAGGAAGATTCGATCCTACCCGCCGAGTAATGGCTCTCGATCAATGCACCGATCAGCAACACCATCACGATCGTCGCCACCAGGGCCAGCCGCTTGCCGATCGTCATGTCGTTGAACCAGCCCCAGGCGCTGGTGCGCTTCACCTGTCCCTCGTGGAGCCGGATCGACGGATCCTGCCGCATGCGCGCGTAAAGCGCTTCCGCGGCGGCGACTTCCTCGCGTGTCGGCTTGACGCGCACCGAGGTGTAACCACCGCCGGGCCGTGGGGTGACCGCGGCGCGCACCCAGTAATGGTCGCCGTTCTTGCAACGGTTCTTGACCAGGCCCGTCCACGGACGGCCCTGCTTGATCGTGGCCCACAGGTCGCGGAAGGCTTCCGGCGGCATGTCCGGATGGCGCACGATGTTCTGCGGCTGGCCGAGCAGCTCTTCTTCGGTAAAGCCGCTCACTGTGCAGAAATCGTCATTGACGAAGGTGATGCGCCCCTTCTCGTCGGTATGCGAGATGATCGCGATGTCGTCGGGATAGTGGCGTTCGACGCCGGTGATGGGCTGGTTGTTGCGCATGAATTCTCCCCGCGAGTGGAATCGGAACGATGACTATTTTTGCATGACAGCATTCATGATCGGGCGGCAATCCGCGCGGCGATCTCGGCAAGCGGCGCGACTTCGCTCAGCGCGCCGAGCTCGAAGGCCGCGCGCGGCATGCCATAGACGACGCAGCTTTGCTCATCCTGGCCGATGGTCCAGGCACCCTTCTCACGCATCGCCAGCAGTCCCTTGGCGCCATCCTTGCCCATGCCGGTCAGAATCACGCCGATCGCCTCGGGGCCGGCGGCTTCCGCGACGGAAAAGAACAAAGCGTCGGCCGAAGGCCGATGATGGCTCACCGGTGGATCGGCGGACAGCTCGAGGACGAAACCGGCGGCGCGGCGGCGCAACAGCAGGTGGAGATGCCCCGGCGCGAGATAGGCGCAGCCGCGCTGAGGGGTTTCTCCGCCCACGGCCTCGCTGACCTTGAGCGCCGTAGTCTGATCGAGACGGCGGGCGAATGCCTCTGTGAAGTTGCGCGGCATGTGCTGGACGATCAAGATCGGCGGCACATCGGCCGGCAGGGCGGAAAGCACCGTGTGCAAGGCTTCGGTGCCGCCGGTGGATGCGCCGATGGCGATGATCTTCATGGCGCGGGGCGATAGACAGTATGGCCCAGGGGCTGGAAAAGGTCGCTCGCATGCAGCAGACTTTCGGCATGGCCAGCGAAATAAAGGCCATCTGCGCCCAGCAGCGGGCGAAAGCGTTCGAGCAGGCGGCGCTGGGTGGCTTTGTCGAAATAGATCATCACATTGCGGCAAAACAGCGCCGCCAGTGGCGTGGGCACCGGCCAGTGGGCATCCATCAGATTGATCCTTCTGAAGCGCACGAGGCGCTTGAGCTCGTCGCGCACCCGCAAGCCCTCGCCGTCGGCGACGAAATAACGCTGCTTGCGCTCCGTCGACAGCGATCTCGTACGGTCGTTGTCATAGCGACCGGTGGCGGCGATGGCGAGCGCATGGCTGTCGATGTCGCTGGCGAGGATCTCTACCGGTGGATCGAGGCGCTCGAAGGTTTCGCAAGCCGTGATCGCGATCGAGTAAGGCTCTTCGCCGGTGGCGGCCGCGGCGCACCAGATGCGGATCGGTCTTCCCTGACGCGTGCGCAGATGGCGGCGCAGGACGTCGAAATGATGCGCCTCGCGGAAGAAAGTCGTGAAATTGGTGGTCAGCGCATTGACGAAGGCATCCCATTCATCTCTATCGCGCTCCAGCCGCGCAAGATACTCCCCGAATGTCGCCAGGCCGAGCGCGCGCAAGCGGCGGCTAAGACGGCTATAGACCATCTCGCGCTTGGCTTCCGAAAGCGCGATGCCGGCGTGACGATGGATCAGGCTACGGATGCGCTGGAAGTCTTCGGCCGTGAAGTGATAATCCATCGACACATGGAAGTCAGAGCTTGAAGCGGCCGGCGCTCGTGACGAGCCGATCGACGGATGTCTTCAACGCTTGTGCGGCGCTGGCGATGTTCTGCGTGCTCGTGGCCAGCTCCTCGGTGCCCTGCGAGACCTTTTCGACGCGGTTGGCGATGTCGCGGGCGGCGGCGGCTTGCTCTTTGAGCGTATTGCCGATGCCATCGACGGCGCTTTGCACCTGTGCCGAAGATTCTTCGATCGCGGCCACCGAAGCGCCGGCGCGCTGCGCCAGCGAAACCCCTTCTTCGACGCGCGCCACACTCTTCTCCATGCCGTCGGCCGCAGTGCGCGCGCTCGTCTGGATTTCCTCGATCATCCGCGTGATCTCGCCGGTCGAAGCGGCGGTGCGTTCGGCAAGCTTCCTCACTTCGTCGGCGACGACGGCAAAGCCGCGTCCCGATTCGCCCGCCCGCGCGGCTTCGATCGCCGCGTTCAGGGCGAGCAGGTTGGTCTGATCGGCGATCTCGCGGATGACATTGACGATGCCGCCGATCTTGCCCGAGACCTGTTCGAGGTTGCGAATGTCCGCCGCGGTCGCGATCACCCGTTCGGCGATGGCGTGGATTTCGCTGGCGGCTTGCTGGATCACCACGGCCGAATCGTGCGAGCGGCCGGCCGCCTCGAAGGCGATACGGCGGACGTCCTCGGCATGCGATTCGACCTGATCGATCGAGACCGAAAGCTCCTCTACCGCCGCCGCCATCGCGGATGCGGCCTCGGCCTGGCCGGTTGCTACGCCGCGGCCTTCCTGCGCTGCATGATCGAGAGTTTGCGCCTGTTCGCGCAGCACCTGGCTTTCCTTGCCGATCGTGCCGATCAGCCCAAGCAAGCTGGTTTGCATCTTGGCGAGCGTATCCAAAAGCCCGGCGATCTCGTCGCGGCCCCGCACTTCGATGTTTCTGGAAAGATCCCCCGAAGCGATGGTCTGGGCGATGACTTGCGCCTGCACAAGACCTTGCTTGAGGCGCTTGAGGGTCGCCCATCCCATCGCCGTGCCGATCGCGGCACCCAGCACGACGAGTGCGATGATCGCCTCGAGCATCATGCTGTTTCGCGCCTGCGCGGCGAGAGTGGCCTCATTCACCTTCTTTTCCAGATGTTCGCCATAAGCTTCGAGCGCAGCAGCGGTGGCGGCGTATTCCTCGCGTCCGGCGGCGAGCGCTTCTGCGGCGACCTGCGGCGACAGATCGTCGGCTTTCATCTTCGCCAGAATCTGGCGTGCGCGAGCGATCCAGGCGCCCCGTTTGGCTTCGAAAGCAGCGAACAGACGTTTGTCTTCCGGATCGTCGATCGTCGCTTTCACTTCGTTGAACAGCGCATCGAGCCGGACGGCGCGCTGTTCGATCGCCTGGAAATGGACATCGATCGGGTGATCGTGGATTTGCGCAAAGCCGCTACCGGGCGCATGTTGCAGCGCGAGCAGCATCTCCAGCCGGTTGGCCGCGAGCAGCCCGCGGAATTTGTCGAGCTTGACGAGGGCCACCACGCCTTCATCATGGACCTTCTGCAAATCGCGGGAAGCGGTATAAGAAGCAAACAGCGCCATTGCGGCCGCAAGATAGAAGATCAAGGTGGCAAAGGCGGCCCACAGCCAGGTGCGTTGGATGAGCGTCAGGGACATGTGGCGATTACTCCAAAGGGAACTGGCTCATTTTCCCAAGGCGATGGACTATCCATTTGCGGCAATAAGGGACAATGCCTCGGCTACTTCGATGCCATCGATTGCGGCAGAGAGAATGCCGCCGGCGTAGCCGGCGCCTTCGCCGGCCGGAAACAGGCCCTTGACGTTCACGCTCTGATAGTCCTTGCCTCGGGTGATGCGCACCGGCGACGAGGTGCGCGTCTCGACACCGGTGAGCACCGCATCGGGAAGCGCGAAGCCGCGGATCTGGCGGTCGAAGACGGGAATCGCCTCGCGTAGCGCGGCGATCGCGAATTCCGGCAGCGCGGCCGAAAGGTCAGCAGGCTTCACCTTCGGCTGATAGGAGGGGATGACCTCGCCGAGCGCTTCGGAGGGCCGGCCGGCCAGGAAGTCGCCAAGACGCTGGCCCGGCGCAGAGTAATCGCCGCCGCCGAGCTCGAAGGCACGGCGCTCCCAGCGGCGCTGGAACTCGACACCGGCGAGCACATCGGTCCCGCCGAAGTCGGCCGGGCCGACATTGACGACGAGCGCGGCGTTGGCGTTTCGCTCGGCGCGCGAATACTGGCTCATGCCGTTGGTGACGACGCAGCCCGGCTCGGAGGTCGCGGCGACGACCTGGCCGCCGGGGCACATGCAGAAGCTATAGACGTCGCGCCCGTTTTTCGCGTGATGGACGAGCTTGTAGTCCGCGGCGCCCAACAGCGGATGACCGGCGTATTTGCCGTAGCGGGCGCGGTCGATCGAGGCTTGCGGATGCTCGATGCGCAGGCCCACGGCAAAGGGCTTCGCTTCCATGAACACGCCGCGCCGGGCGAGCATCGCGAAAGTGTCGCGCGCGGAATGGCCCAGCGCCAGCACGACGTGGTCGGCACGGATCGTCTCGCCCGTCTGCAGGACGAGGCCGCGCAGGTGGCCGTCCTCGATGATGAGGTCTTCGACACGAGATTGAAAACGAATCTCGCCGCCCAGGGCCTCGATCTCGGCGCGCATCTTCTCGACCATCGAGACGAGCCGGAAGGTGCCGATGTGCGGGCGATTGACCCAGAGGATTTCTTCTGGCGCGCCGGCCTTGACGAACTCGCTGAGCACCTTGCGGGAAAGATGCCGTGGGTCGCGAATCTGCGTGTAGAGCTTGCCATCGGAAAACGTCCCGGCGCCGCCTTCGCCGAACTGGACGTTCGATTCGGGATGCAGCATGTGCCGGCGCCAGAGATCCCAGGTGTCCTTGGTGCGCTCGCGCACCTTCTTGCCGCGCTCGAGCACCAGGGGTCGAAAGCCCATCTGGGCGAGGATCAGCGCTGCGAAGATGCCGGCAGGGCCGAAGCCGACGACGACGGGGCGCAGGAAATCTCCCTGCGGCGCGCGGGTGACGAAGCGATAGCGCATGTCCGGCGTCGGCTTGACGTGCGGATCGTTGGCAAAGCGTGCCAGCACCGCCGCCTCGTTGGCGACTTCGAGATCGAGGCCATAGACGAATTGCGGAAAATCCTTTTTGCGCGCATCCGGGCTGCGTTTGAAGATTTCCAGCTTCAATAGCTCGGCAGGTCTGATGCCGAGCCGCTCAAGGACGGCGGCGGTGAGCTCCTCCGCCGTGTGCTCCAGCGGTAGTCTGAGTTCGGTGACCCTGATCACGCGCCGAACAACGCCGCGACGAACTCGCGCGCCTTGAACGGCTGCAGATCGTCGATGCCTTCGCCGACGCCGATGAAGCGCACCGGTTTCGGGCACTGGCGCGCGATCGCCGCGAGCACCCCGCCCTTGGCGGTGCCGTCGAGCTTGGTGACGATCAACCCCGTGACATCGATCGCCTTGTCGAAAGCCTTGACTTGGGCAATCGCGTTCTGGCCAATGTTGGCATCGAGCACCAAGAGCACTTCGTGCGGGCCAGTGGGTTCCGCCTTCTGGATCACACGGCGCACCTTACTGATCTCTTCCATCAGGTTGAGCTGTGTCGGCAGACGACCGGCGGTATCGGCCAACACGATGTCTAGTCCGCGCGCTCGCGCGGCGGCGATCGCATCGAACACCACCGCGGCCGGATCGCCGGAGAAACTCGACGGGCCGCCCCGAGAGTTTCTCGCCCCCTTGGGGGGAGAATCGAGCGAAGCGAGATTTGCGGGGGGGGCTGATGGCTGGCTGATCACGGTGACGTCGTTGCGGCGCCCCCACTCGATGAGCTGCTCGCGCGCCGCGGCGCGGAAGGTGTCGCCGGCGGCGAGCAACACGCGTTTGCCCTCGTTCTGGAAGCGGTGGGCGAGCTTGCCGATCGAGGTGGTCTTGCCGGCGCCATTGACCCCGGCGATCATGATGATGAACGGCTTGTGCGTGCCGACTTCGAGCGGCGCTTCCAATGGCTCGAGGAGTTCCGTCATCAGGTCGATCAGCGCCGCACGCAAGTCCGCAGGCGATTCGAGCTTTTCTTTCTTGACTTTCGCCTTGAGCCGATCGAGCAGCCATTGCGTCGCCTCGACGCCGCAATCGGCCATCAAGAGCGTCGCTTCGAGCTCTTCGAGCAGTTCATCGTCGATCTTCGTGCGCGAAAAGAGTTCGGAAAGCGGCGTGGTCAGCGCCGCGCGCGTCTTCGCCAGGCCGGCCTTGAGGCGCTGTGCCCAGGAGGGTCTGGCCGGCGCCTCTTCCGCGGGACGGTCTTTCTTCAGGAAACCAAACATGGGAGGAAATGTCACAAGAAGTTGCGCGCTATGATGCGCGATGCTCATTTTAAGCCAATGCTCTCGATCCCCATGAAAAATCGATCGATTTTCGTCTGCTTGCTCCTTGTGGCTGCCGTCTTGCCCTGGCCGGTTTTCGCCAATCCCTTCGAAACGAGGCTGGCCAACGGCTTGCGGGTGATCGTCAAGGAAGATCACCGCGCGCCGACTGCCGTGCATATGGTCTGGTATCGCGCCGGCAGCATGGACGAGAAGGACGGCACCTCGGGGGTTGCCCATGTGCTCGAGCACATGATGTTCAAGAGCACGAAGACCCTGAAAGCCGGCGAGTTCAACAAGCGGGTCGCCGCAGCGGGCGGACGCGACAATGCCTTCACCAGCCTCGATTACACGGCCTATTTCCAGATCGTGCCGAAAGAGGCGCTGCCCGAGATGATGCGCCTGGAGGCCGATCGGATGGCGAATCTCACGCTCAAACCCGAGGAATTCGCCAGCGAGATCGAAGTGGTCAAGGAAGAGCGGCGGCTGCGCACCGAAGACAACCCGCAGGCGCGTGTCCATGAAACGCTGAACGCCGCGGCTTTCATGGCCCATCCCTACCGCCGGCCGATCATCGGCTGGATGAACGATCTCGAACATATGACTTGGCGGGATGCGCGCCAGTGGTATCGAACTTGGTATGCGCCGAACAACGCCACTGTCGTCGTCGTCGGCGATGTCGATCATCGACAGGTGTTCAAGCTCGCCCAGGCAAGCTATGGGCGGCTTGCGGCCAAGCCCCTGCCGGAAAGGAAACCCCAGAAAGAGCCGCCGCAGAAGGGCGAACGGCGCGCGATCGTCAAGGCGCCCGCCGAGCTGCCGTATCTGTCGATGGCCTGGAAGGCGCCCAAGCTCGTCGATATCGACCAGGATCGCGAACCGTTCGCGCTCGAAGTGCTCGCGGCGCTGCTCGACGGCAACGACGCGGCGCGCCTGCCGAAGCATCTGGTGCGCGGCGAGAAGATCGCCCAATCGGCCTTCGCCGGCTACGACTCGATCCTGCGGGGCGAGGCTCTGTTCATGCTCGGCGGCCAGCCTGCCGCCGGCCGCAGCGTCGCCGAGCTCGAAGCCGCGTTGAAAGCCGAGATCGAGCGCATCCAGGAGGAAGGGGTCGGCGAGGAGGAATTGAAGCGCGTCAAGACCCAGGTCGTTGCCGCGCAAGTCTATAAGCGTGATTCGATGATGGCGCAGGCGATGGAGATCGGCCAGTTCATGGCGGCGGGTTTTTCCTGGCGCGACATCGACAAATTCATCGAAAAGATCAAGACCGTGACCGCCGAGGAAGTACAGGCGGTGGCAAAAAAATACTTCATCGACGACACGCTCACCATCGCCGTGCTCGACCCGCAACCGCTCGATACCGCGCAACCCAAACGGCGCGGCTTCGCGGTTCGTCATTGAAAGTGCCCACCATGCGTTTCCTGTTCGTTTTCCTGCTCGTTCTCACCAGCCAGGCCATCGCCGCGCCGAAGATCGAACATTGGACATTGCCCAACGGCGCGAAGATCTATTTCATCGAAAACCACGATCTGCCGATCCTCGACGTTGAGCTCGACTTTCCTGCCGGCAGCATCCGCAACCCGCCGGGCAAGGCCGGTGTGGCAAGCCTCACCGTGAGCCTCATCGATGCCGGTACGGCCGAGATGGACGAAGAGCACATCTCGGCGCGCCTGGTCGAGCTCGGCGCACGACTGACGACGAGTTCCGATCACGACAAGGCCAGCATCGTTCTTCGCACGCTCTCTTCCAAAGACGAGAAGGAAGGGGCGCTCGAGCTGATGCGTGCCGTGCTGTCAGCGCCGACTTTTCCCGCCGCCGCCTTCGAGCGTGAAAGGACGCGCAGCATCGCCGAGTTGAAAGAGGCCGACACCCAACCCGATGCGATCGCCGCGAAGCGTTTTGCCCAGGCGCTCTATCCGGCACACCCTTACGGCAATGTGCCGACACCGGAGAGTGTGGCGACGATCACACGCGATGATCTCGTCGCCTTCCACAGGGCACATTACACGGCCGCGGGCGCGGTGGTCTCGATCATCGGCGATGTCACGCGAAAGGAGGCCGAAGCGATCGCCGTGCGGCTCACCGAGGCTTTACCCAAAGGCGACGCCCCGCCGCCGCTGCCGGTCGTGCGCTTGCCCGAGCGGGCGACCATCGAGGTCGCGCATCCGGCCGAGCAGGCGCACATCCACATCGGGCTGCCCGCGATCCGGCGCAGCGCTAGCTCCGAATACTTCGCGCTGCTCGTCGGCAACTACACGCTCGGCGGCGGCGGCTTCGTCTCACGGCTGATGAAGGAAGTGCGCGAAAAGCGCGGCTACGCCTACAGCGTCTATTCCTACTTCGAGCCGCGTCTGCGCGAAGGGCCGTTCGAGATCGGCCTGCAGACCAAGCGCGAGCAGACGCAAGACGCGTTGAAAGTGGTCGATGAGGTATTGCAGAAATTTCTCGCCGAAGGGCCCACGCCGGAAGAACTCGCCGCGGCGAAGAAGCACCTGATCCAAGGCCAGGCGCTCAGGATCGACAGCAACGCGAAACTGCTCGGCTACCTCTCGCTGATCGGCTTCTACGATCTGCCACTCGATTACCTCGAGCGCTTTCCGAAAATGGTCGCGGCGGTGAAGCGTGAAGACGTCAAGGCCGCGTTCCGCCGCCATGTGCAACCGGAGCACCTCGTCACCGTGATCGTGGCGGGAAATTGAGCGCGCGTGCGAGCCCATTTGGGCTTAGACTAACCAACCAATGGATTGCGAACAGAGGGCAAAACGACGCAAGATTCAGCGCCAATGGATCGCCGCGACTTTGGAACATCCAGCCAGGACGGAAAACGATCCTGATGATCCTGAGCTTGCGCACGCACTGCGCCCCATTGCGGAACGCGGATTTCGCGTGCTGCGGGTCATCTACAATGAAAGGTGCGAACCGGTGCGCGTCGTGACGGTCTTTTTCGATGACGGAGTGACCGATCTATGAAGTTCGAATTCGATCCGGTGGCCGATGCCGCCTATATGGAAATCAGCGATGCCGAGATCGAGCGGTCGGAAAGCGTTCGCCCCGGCGTGGTGATCGATTACGACAAGGAAGGCAATGTGGTCGGGATCGAGCTGCTCTCAGTCAGTAAGCGCGCCAAGGCGCCCTTGCCCAAGGCAGCTTGACCGGCTGTGCCGCTTGCAGATGTTGCTGGAACATCGCATCACCGTGATCGTGGCGGGGAATTGAAGGAGACGGGGATTGGGGTCCCCGTCCCGTTTCAGCGGCTTCTCAACAAGGCTTTCGTCGAATTGTCGAGCGGCAGGACATAGTCCTGAACCGCGAGAACGATATTCGTCGCCGGCTGGATGACTTTCAGATTGACGAAAACGAATTCGTCGCTCTGACCGTAAGTGCCGACGATGACGGCCTGTGCATCGTGCGATTGCGCTAGGTCCTTGATCTCGCGGGTCAGCATCAGTTCGCCTTGGCTGCGTTTGACATACACGCTGTTTCGATACTTGAGTTCGATCATGCGGTAGCCGGCCTTGGTGAAGCGCGCCGAAACATGCTCCGAGATCAAACGGCCAAGTGTCGAAGATTGATCGAGATTGTCGATATTGACGACGGTGGCGATGATCAGCGGTTGGGTATTGGTCAATACTGGGTTCGCTTGCGCGAGCAAAGCTTCCGCCGCTTTATAGTTTGCGGGGATCAGCGGGTTGGCCGCAGCCTGTTCCCACGTGGGTTCCGGTTTGGGGGCCGGCGTATTCGAGCAGGCCGGCAGCCCCAGGGCGACACAGCAGAGTCCCGTCAGTCCGAAAAACCTTTTTGTCGTCATTCGCCGCCTCCCACCTTGATTTTCTGAGTCTGTGCGGCCAAGTTTTGATAAAGAGTCTTGTCGTTGTCGGCGACGTAATAAATGCTCGTATTGCGCGCCAGATAGCGGTTACCGTCATTGACGCCGGTCGTGACGATGATTTCGGTTTGGGGCGTTTCACCGGTGGCGAACTCGGAACGGAACCAGCTGTAGGCATCGCCGGCCACTATGGCTGCAGTCAGAGCACCTGCCCCCGTTGCTTCGACGGCATCCAACGCCCAAAGGCCAGTCGCCAAAGCCGTCGCCGTTCCGTGGTGCCGATACTGTGGACGGTTTGCGGAAAAGCTCACGACTTGGGTGTCGACCTCGACGTTCAGGGCGCCGTCAAGTCTTTTCATGACCGTCTGGCCATTCGCCACGAGCGACGAGATGAGCAGATTCTCGAATGCGCGGTCAAACGCAGATGCCCCGGGTTTGCGGACGACATGCAAGGGGCGCTTGTCGGGTAGGCTGGAGGCAATCCTGCTTGCGACATCCTTGGCGATGATGTCCCAGTGCGCTGCTGCCTGAATTTTTTCTTGTTTCGTCGAAGGGAAATTGGTTGCGAGCGGCGCCTCACTGAATGGCGCCGCGCAACCTGCAAGTATCGCCGCTGTAGCCAGTGCGGCACCCGTGGTATGAAATCTCATCGAAAGCCTCCCAAGTCCGTGATAGCTGATCCGTATAAACCTAATACGCCTAAATAAAAGGTAGGCATATCGCACCCTAACACAAAATCCCAAGAAGCTCAATCATTTCTGCTTGGCAATTCGCCAATCGGATTAGGTTTACTGTGCGCTACGAGCTCGCCCTCGCCATAGGCAAGACCATTGCCCGTTGGAGAAAAGCCCAAGGCATGACGCAGGAGCAACTGGCGTTGGCTTTGGATGTAGATCCGATAACCGTATCGCGATTCGAGAGGGGGGTAACTTTGCCGTCGCTGCCAACGCTGCATCGGATGTCCGGCATATTCGGAATCCCTCTCGCGAGATTGTTCGAAGATGCTCCGCTCGAAAATCGGCTGCGCAACGACGCGGAGTTGCTGGCAGCTTTGATGGGAAGTCTTTCCAATGCCGAAAAGGATTTTGTCTTCGAAATGATCAAACGATTTTGTGCGCTCAAGAAATAAAGCCGTTACGACCGCGACGAGGGAAGCAACATTTGACTGATCTCATGCCGAAACGATACCCATAGGGGTCGCAAGACTTTCCTCCAGGGCGCGGGCGTTTTCTCACTGCGACCGTGTCGTGTGTTGTCATGTCTGCGAAACGGCAGCAAAATTGCGCGCCATCCAATGGCAGACCGCCCACCCTTCCTCGATGAGCCGCATCCGCATCACTGGCGGCGCCTGGCGCAGCCGCCTGATTCGCGTCGCCGACACACCCGGCCTGCGGCCGACGCCGGATCGGGTGCGCGAGACGCTGTTCAACTGGCTCGGGCAGGATCTTTCCGGCTGGCATTGCCTGGATCTGTTCGCCGGCAGCGGCATCCTCGGCTTCGAGTGCGCTTCGCGCGGCGCGGCCGAGGTGGTGCTGATCGAGCGCGATCGAGGTGCATTTCACCGCCTCGAGGAAAATGCCGCGCTGTTCGACGGCGAGCGGCTGCGGCTCATACGGGCGGATGCGCTAGAATTTGCTACGCAATCGGCCGAAACTTTCGATCTGCTGCTGCTCGATCCGCCTTACCGGCAAGGCTGGCTGGAACGGGTGATGCCACTGCTGCCACGACTGGCCCGGCCGGGAATGCGGGTTTATGCGGAGGCCGAGCGGCGCATCGACGCCCTCGGCGAGTGGAAAACGGTAAAGCGCGGCCAGGCCGGCCAGGTCTTCTATCATTTGCTGGAGCGTTGATGAACATCGCCGTCTATCCGGGTACTTTCGACCCCTTCACGCGGGGGCACGAGGATCTGGTGCGTCGCGCCGCGCGGCTCTTTTCCCGCGTCATCGTCGGCATCGCCGCCAGCCCCAGCAAGCGGCCGTTGTTTACGCTCGACGAGCGGGTCGAGATCGCCCGTGAATTGTGCGCCGATCTGCCCAATGTCGAAGTGTATGGCTTTACCGGCCTGCTGATGGATTTCTTGCGCGAGCGAAGGGCACGGATCATCATGCGCGGCCTGCGCGCCGCCTCCGATTTCGAGTATGAATTCCAGATGGCGGGAATGAACCGCGTGCTGCATCCCGACATCGACACCTTGTTTTTGACGCCGGGCGAACAATATATGTTCATCTCGGCGACAATGGTTAGGGAGATCGCGAGCCTGGGGGGCGATGTCTCTAAGTTCGTGCATCCGCTGGTCGCCAAACGGCTGACGGAGAAGTTTTGCAAACGTTCTTGATGAAAGCGAGAGGAAGCAAGCCATGGCCCTGATGATCACCGACGAATGCATCAACTGCGATGTCTGCGAGCCCGAATGCCCCAACGGCGCAATTTCGCAGGGTGATGAGATTTACGTCATCGATCCCAACAAGTGCACCGAATGCGTCGGCCACTTCGACACCCCCCAGTGCATCGAGGTCTGCCCGGTCGACTGCATCATCAAAGACCCGAACCATCCCGAGACCAAGGACCAGCTGCTGGCGAAGTTCAAGAAGCTGACGGGGGGCTGAAATCGCCTCGGCGCTTTCCAGCGCTATTCGGGCGCCTTGCGAGGCGCCCGCTTTCGTTCTCTGGAGCCGGGGATAAATGTCGATGGAACTGGCCTCGCCCGCTTTCTGGATCGCCGTGCTGCAGATCGTCGCGATCGACATCCTGCTCGGCGGCGACAATGCGGTGGTCATCGCACTGGCCTGCCGCAAGCTGCCCGAGGCGCAGCGCAGGTTGGGCATCTTCTGGGGGGTGGCGGGCGCTATTGTGCTTCGCATCGTGATGATCTTCTTCGCGCTCAAGCTGCTCGAAGTGCCCTGGCTGAAGACCGTCGGTGCGCTGCTGCTGGTGTGGATCGGCATCAAGCTCTTGCAACCGGAAGAGGAAGGACACGGTGAAGTGGCCGCGGCGGCCTCGCTGGCCGCAGCGATCAAGACGATCATCGTCGCCGATGCGGTGATGAGCCTCGACAATGTGATCGCAGTCGCCGCCGCGGCGCACGGCAGCTTGCTGCTGGTCGTGTTCGGCATCTTGGTCTCGATCCCGATCGTCGTCTGGGGCAGCCAGCTGGTGCTGAAACTGATGGATCGCTATCCTGTAGTCATCACCGGCGGCGGCGCGCTGCTCGGCTGGATCGGTGGTGGCATGATCGTCTCCGATCCTGCGCTGCCGAAAGAGCTGTTCGCCAGCCTGCCCTATCCGAAATACCTTCTGGCATCCCTCGGCGCCTTGCTGGTCGTCGTCATTGGCAAGTGGCTGGCGACGCGCACGCTCAGATTGCGGCCGGCGAAAGCGCCCGAGGATCTGCTGGCGGAAGAGAAGGAGAGCTGAGATGGCGAACTGGCTCGTGCCCGTCGATGGCGATGCGATCTCGCTCAAGCCGATCGATTGGATCATCAGTCACCGCGACGAATGGAAAACGTTGCCGACGATCCATCTGCTCAACGTGCAGCCGCCGCTGACTGGCGACGTCGGTCGCTTCGTCAATGCCGAACAGATCCGCGACTTCCATCGCGAGGAAGGCTTGAAGGCGCTCGCCGAGGCGAAAGGCCGGCTCGAAGCGGCGGGCATCGTGCCACGACTGCACGTCTCGGTCGGCAGTAGTGCCGAGATCATCATCGCTTATGCCAAGGACATCGGCAGTGAGATGATCCTGCTCGGCACGCGCGGCCATACGGGGATCGGCGGCACGCTGCTCGGCTCGGTGGCAAGCCGTGTCGTCGCGCATGCCCCGGTGCCGGTGCTCTTGATCCGCTGATCAGCGCTGGCAGCGCGGACAGAAATACGTTGCCCGCTGCCCTTGGCGGATTTGTCGGGTCGTCGCGCCACAACGCGGGCAGGCTTCGCCCGCGCGGCCATAGACCTGGTGGTGCACCTGGAAATCGCCCAGGCCCTCCGGCCCGCAGAAATCGCGCAGCGTGCTGCCGCCGGCGCGGATCGCGGCGCGCAGCGTCGCCTTGATCGCGAAAACCAGCCGTTCGAGCCGTGCCAATGAAATGCTGCCTGCGGCGCGGCGCGGATCGATGCCGGCCAGGAACAGGCTCTCCGATGCATAGATGTTGCCGATGCCGACGATCAGGCGGCTGTCCATCAGCGCCGGCTTGATCGCGACACGTTTGCCGGCGAGCGCTTGCTGCAGCCATTGCGGGGTGAAGTCGCGCGAAAGCGGCTCGATGCCGAGAGCCGCCAGGAGCGGATGCGCCAGCGGATCGTCCTCCAGCCAAAGCAGCGCGCCGAAGCGGCGTGGGTCGGTGAGCCGCAGGACGTCTTCACCGAAGACGAAATCGGCATGATCGTGGCGATGGGCCTTCGTTCCAGGCGCAACGAAGCGTAAGCTGCCCGACATGCCCAGATGGATCAAGAGATGCCCGCTCGCAAAGTCGAGCAGCAGATACTTGCCGCGGCGCTTCGCCGTCACCAGCGTGCGGCCGGCCAGGCGTCGGGCGAGCCCGGCGGGAACCGGATAGCGCAAACTCGGCGCTCGCAGCACGGCACGGGTAAGCCGCCGACCTTTGAGGCGCTTTTCGATGCCGCGCCGGGTGACTTCGACTTCGGGGAGCTCAGGCATGAAGCGGGTGGGAAACTGCTAACATGACGCCATTGTAGACGCACGTTTCCGCCTGCCGGATCGCATCATGATGAAATCCTTGCCGCTGCCTTTACTTCTCGCCACCGCCTTTCTCACTGGTTGCGCATCCCTGCAGCCGGCGTCCCGAACGTCGGTCGCGGCGCAGGTGAGTCAAGCGCAGTCGGCGGTTCAGACGAAAGAAGGCGAAGCGGCGAAAGAGGCGGCTGAAGCTGCCGAGCGCGCGCGGCTGCCAAAGCAGGCGCTCACGCCGCAGCTGCTGCAGGAATTCCTGCTCGCGGAAATCGCTGCGCGGCGCGGCCGGCTCGTCGAGGCAAGCGATCTGTATCTCGATCTTGCCCGTCGGACGCGCGATCCGCGCATCGCCCGGCGGGCGACCGAGATCGCCCTGCACGGTCGCCGTGTCGAAACCGCGCTCGCCGCATCGAGCCTCTGGCTGGAAAGCGATCCGGACTCTCCGGCCGCCCGACAGGCGTGGATTGGCCTGTTGGCCGCTGCGGGTCGATTCGAGGAGCTGAAAGTCGCGCTGCCCGCTTGGCTTACGGCCGATGCGCGGCAGCTGCCGGCCAATCTGCTGCGTCTGAATCGGCTGTTTGCCCGTGGCGGCGACCGCAAGGCGGTGCGCGAAATCGTCGAGCAGGTCACGACGCCATATCTCGATCTTCCCGAGGCGCATTTCGCCAGGGCCCAAGCCGCCTTCGAGGCGCGCGAGCTGGTTGCCGCCCGAGCAGCGCTCGAGCGCGCGCTGGAGCTCAAGCCCGATTGGGAGCTCGCCGCGCTGTTTCGGGCCCAGATCACCGCGAATCATGCCGAGGCGATGAAAGCGCTCGGCCAGTTCGTCGCGGCCAATCCGCAGGCACGCGAGGCGCGCCTCGCTTATGCGCGGGCGCTGGCCAACGACCGACGCTATGAGGAGGCGCGGCGCGAATTCCGCGCCCTGCTCGAGCAAGGTGCGCTCGATCCTGCCAAGAACGGCGATATCGTCTTCGCCGTCGCGGTGCTCTCATTGCAGCTCAATGACACGCAGGAAGCCGAGAAACATCTGCGCCGCATCGTCGAGATCGATCATCCCGAAGCCGACCGGGCGCGTTTCTTCCTCGGCCAGATCGCCGAAGGTGAAAAGCGCTGGGGCGATGCGCTCAAATGGTTCGATGCGGTCGGCCGCGGCGAGCATTACCTGCCGGCGCGATTGCATGCCGCGAGTGTGCTGGCCAAGCAAGGCAAGCTCGATGCCGCGCGCGAGGTCCTGCATGCCGCCGAAGCCGCCACGCCGCGCGAGCGCGTGCAACTCATCATCGGCGAGGCGCAGCTCTTGCGCGAGGCCGGGCGCATCGCCGATGCTTATGCGGTGCTCATCGCCGCGCTGGAACGCCAGCCCGACGTGCCCGAGCTCCTCTACGAGGCGGGGCTAATCGCCGAGCGGCTCGGCCGTGTCGACGAGATGGAAAGCCGTCTGCGCCGCCTGATCGAGATCCGCCCCGACCATGCGCATGCCTACAATGCCTTGGGCTTCTCGCTGGCCGACCGCAACCTGCGGCTTACCGAAGCGCGCGCACTGATCGACAAGGCACTGGAGCTTGCGCCGGACGATCCGTACATCCTCGACAGCAAGGGCTGGGTGCTGTTCCGGCAGGGCGAGCCGCAGGCGGCGCTCGAAGCGCTGCAGCGCGCCTATGCTCTGCGCGCCGATCCCGAGATCGCCGCCCATCTCGGCGAGGTGCTCTGGACGCTCGGCCGCAAGGAGGAAGCACGCCAGACCTGGGAGAAGGCGCGCCGGGAGCATCCCGGCAACGAAGTGCTCGCCGAGACCATCGAGCGTTTCTCGCGCTGACCCATGCGGCGCCGGGCATTTCTGGCCATGTTGCCGCTTCTGGCCGGCTGCGCCGCGGCCCCGGTCGCGCCACACCGACCTTTGCCGGGGGAAGTCTCGCAGTTCTCCATCGACGGCCGCCTCGCCGTGCGACGAGGCGAGGTGCGCCATCACGCCAATCTCGATTGGCGACACACCCCTGCAAGCGATGTCATCCTGCTGTCAACGCCGCTGGGTCAGGGGCTGGCTGAACTGGTGCGCGATGCCTCCGGCGCGCGGCTTGTGCTTGCCGATGGCCGCACGCATACGGCCGACGACTGGAATGCGCTGGCGCGGGAAGTGTTCGGCGTCGCGTTGCCGCTCAATGGCGCCGCGCGCTGGCTGCTGGGCGATCTTGCCGACACCGAAGGCTGGCGTGTCGAGATCCTCGAACGGGCAAGCGGCGCGCCCGACGGTCTGCCGACGCTGATCGAGCTTTCGCGCGACGACATCGTGGTGCGGCTCAAGATCGACGCATGGCAGGAGGTGAAATGAGCGCGTGGGATCGCGTCTGGCCGGCGCCGGCCAAGCTGAACCTATTCCTGCACGTCGTCGGCCGGCGGGCCGACGGCTACCACCTGCTGCAGACGGTGTTCCGGTTCATCGATCTTGCCGACACGCTGCGCTTTACGCCGCGCAGCGACGGGCGCATCGTGCTGGCCACCCCGACGCCGGGCGTTGCGCCGGAACAAGATCTGGTGGTGCGCGCGGCAAAGATGTTGAAAGTCGGCGCTGGTGGAACGGCACTGGGTGCGACCATCCACCTCGAAAAACGCATCCCGATGGGCGGGGGTTTAGGCGGCGGAAGTTCCGATGCCGCCACCACGTTGATCGCCCTCAACCGGCTCTGGGGTCTGAATCTGCCGCGCGAACGCTTGCAGGAAATCGGCCTGCACTTGGGCGCCGACGTGCCGGTATTCATCCACGGCCGCAACTGCTTCGCCGAAGGCGTCGGCGAGCGCTTCACCGTCGTTACGGTGCCCGATGCCTGGTATCTGCTGAGCTTTCCGCCGGTCGAGGTGCCCACGGCGACAATCTTCCGAGCACCGAACCTCCAGCGCGCGACCCCGGCGATTCGTCCTGCCGACTGGCGGCCAGGCTTCGGCCACAACGATCTCGAGCCGGTGGCCTGCGCGCTCTACCCCGAGGTGGCGCGGCATCTGGCCGAACTTCGCCGCTTCGGCGATGCGCGCATGACCGGCTCGGGCGCCTGCTGTTTCGTCAGTTTCAAGACGCGTGCCGAAGCCGAACAGGCTCGCCAGGCATTGCCTGCCGATTTCCGCACCGAAATCATTCGGGGGCTCCCCTTGCACCCGTTGGCAAAACTTGAGTAATATAGTCAGGAACTTTCCGCGATTAGCACTCTCGAACGCAGAGTGCTAACATTGAACTGAAAAATTTCAGAAGGAGACCGACATGAGCCACGCATTGACCCTAGCCCAATTTCCGGTTCCCTCCGCAAGCAGCAGTCTCGAAGCCTATATCGCGGCCGCCAATCGTTTCCCGATGCTCAGCGAAGCGGAAGAGCAGCGCTTGGCGCGGCGCTTCCGTGACGAGGGCGATCTCGATGCCGCGCGGCAATTGGTTCTCTCCCACCTGCGGCTGGTGATCGCCGTCGCGCGCGGCTATCTCGGCTATGGCCTGCCGCATGCCGACCTGATCCAGGAAGGCAATATCGGTCTCATGAAAGCCGTCAAACGTTTCGATCCCGACCGCGGCGTGCGGCTGGTGTCGTTCGCGCTGCACTGGATCAAGGCCGAGATCCACGAATACATCCTGAAGAACTGGCGGCTCGTCAAGGTTGCGACGACCAAGGCGCAGAGGAAGCTGTTCTTCAACCTGCGCAGCATGAAGTCCGCGCTCGCCCACGATGCCCAGAGCGAGGCTGGCTTCGCCAGTCTCAGCCCGGCGGAAGTCAAATCCGTGGCACGTCAGCTCGGCGTCAAACCGGAAGAAGTCGTCGAGATGGAAACGCGCATGAATGGCGCCGACATCTCGCTCGAACCGCTGACCGACGACGAAGACGAGTCTTTCGCGCCGATCGCTTATCTCGCGGCCGATGCGAGCGTCGAGCCCTCGGTCCAGCTCGAACGCAAGGAGCGTGACCGGCTGCACGACACGGGTCTTGCCGAAGCGCTCGCCAAGCTCGACGAGCGCAGCCGCGACATCGTCAAGCGCCGCTGGCTGGTCGAAGACGGCGAGGAAGCGGCGACGCTGCACGAGCTGGCTGCCGAATATGGCGTCTCGGCAGAGCGCATCCGCCAGATCGAGGCGAAGGCGATGCAGAAAATGCGTGGCGTGCTCGCCGCGCGGATGTGATCCTCTTGAGGAGCGAACGATGGGCCGCTACTGCGGCCCATGTTCGTTCCGAGCCGCTTTCCAGTTCCGCCAGCGCGGACTCATGTCCGAAGCGCGTTGCCATGCCACCTTCGCTGCAAGCGGTCGCGTCGGTAGCCGGTTCCAGCTCCTCCTGCCAAAAGGCGTCGTCGAGCGCTCAACGTTCGGGCGCGGATAGTTGCACAATCTCCTCGATCTTCTTGATGTAACGCATCTCTTCACCCTCGGCTCATTTTCTGCAGAACGTTGCCGATGGCCTTGCACAGACAAATGAGCTCGCCACGGGGCAGCGATAGCAAAGCGTCGCGCAGGCGGCCTTGGAGCGGGCCGGGTATCGCACTCACCAGAGCGTTGCCCTTTGCTGTCAGATGCAGGCAGATCACCCGGCTGTCGGCGCATTGCCGCTGGCGGAAGATCAAGTCCTTCGCTTCGAGCTTGTCGAGCAAGTTGCTTGCCGTTGACGGATGGATGAACATCGCTTCGGCGAGTTCGCCGATGCGCAAGCCCGGTTGTGCGGAAACGAGCCAAAGCGCCCACAGCTGCGATCCGGAAAGACCATGCCCCGGATCGATACTCTGCATGCCGGCCTCGACGAGGCGCACGAGCCTGAGGATCAGGCCAAAGGCGATTTCGGGCGTCGTGATGGGTATGGAAGCCTCCTCGGCTATCTTGGCATTGCGAACGATCGGGCTGCTGGACATGGATTTGCCGGCTTGGGAGGACGAAACTGTTCGTGCAATAATGTTTTGCACAAAATCATCTGTCAAGCGTTCCGTTCCGCAGTGGGTTACGCTTGGGAATGCATGTCACGCGTAACACACGGCCACATGAACGCAAGCGAGGAGACCCGAAGGTGCGCGAGGAAACATCGGCAAATGTGGAGCACGTGGCCAGCAGCTGGGGGGACGATCCGCTCTGGTTCAAAGACGCGCTCATCTACGAGCTGCACGTCAAAGCGTTTTTCGACAGTGACGGCAGCGGCAGCGGCGATTTCCAAGGGTTGACCGAGAAACTCGATTATCTCCAGGATCTCGGCGTCAATACGCTCTGGCTTTTGCCGTTCTATCCTTCGCCCTTCAAGGACGACGGCTACGACATTTCCGACTATCGCAACGTCCATCCGGAATACGGCACGATGGCCGATGTGCGTAACTTCATCCGCGAAGCGCACCGCCGCGGGTTGAAGATCATCACCGAACTGGTCATCAACCATACTTCGGATCAACATCCTTGGTTCCAAGCCGCACGCCGGGCGCCGCCGGGTTCGAGCAAGCGCAACTTCTATGTCTGGAGCGATACCGACAAGAAGTATGCCGGCACCCGCATCATCTTCACCGACAGCGAGAAATCGAACTGGGCTTGGGATGAGGTGGCGCAGGCCTATTACTGGCATCGTTTCTTCTCACATCAGCCCGATCTCAATTTCGACAACCCGGCCGTGGTCAGGGCGGTAATCCGCATCATGCGTTTCTGGCTCGACCTCGGCATCGATGGCTTACGGCTCGATGCGATCCCTTACTTGTGCGAACGCGAGGGCACGAACAACGAGAACCTGCCGGAAACCCATGCGGTGATCAAACGGATGCGCACCGAGATCGACGCCCGCTACGCCAACCGCATGCTATTGGCCGA
Organism: Sulfuricystis multivorans; assembly: GCF_003966565.1. Taxonomy (NCBI): domain Bacteria; kingdom Pseudomonadati; phylum Pseudomonadota; class Betaproteobacteria; order Nitrosomonadales; family Sterolibacteriaceae; genus Sulfuricystis; species Sulfuricystis multivorans. Next base: position 154,651 of record NZ_AP018718.1, read on the forward strand.
GGCCAATCAGTGGCCTGAGGACGTGCGCGAGTATTTCGGCAATGGCGACGAATGCCATATGGCCTACCACTTTCCGTTGATGCCGCGCATGTACATGGCGATCGCCCAAGAGGATCGCCACCCGATCGTCGAGATCATGCGACAAACCCCGGACATTCCGGAGAGTTGTCAGTGGGCGATCTTTCTGCGCAACCATGACGAGCTGACGCTGGAAATGGTCACCGATCGCGAACGTGATTACATGTATCGCATGTATGCCACCGATCCGCGCTCGCGCGTCAATGTCGGCATCCGTCGCCGCTTGGCGCCGCTGATGGACAACAACCGCGACAAGATCGAGCTGATGAATTTCCTGCTCATGACGATGCCGGGTTCGCCGATCATTTATTACGGTGATGAAATCGGCATGGGGGACAATATTTTCCTGGGCGACAGGAATGGCGTCCGCACACCGATGCAGTGGAGTCCAGACCGCAACGGCGGATTCTCGCGCGCCGATCCACAGCGACTTTACCTGCCGCCGATCATGGATCCGATCTACGGCTACGAAGCGGTCAATGTCGAGGCGCAGCAGCGCAATCCTTCGTCGCTGCTCAACTGGATGAAGCGCATGATCGCCGTGCGCAAGGCCCACCGGGCATTCGGCCGTGGCAGCCTGAACTTCCTCGAGCCTGGCAACCGCAAGGTGCTCGCCTATGTACGGGAATGGCGAGACGAGATCATTTTGTGCGTAGTCAACCTGTCGCGCAACGCGCAGCCCGTCGAGCTCGACCTTGCGCCATGGAAAGGACGCGTCCCCGTAGAGCTGATGGGCGGCACGGTCTTCCCGCCGATCGGCACGCTACCCTACCTGCTGACACTCAAGGGTTATGGCTTCTACGCTTTCCGGCTCTCTCTCGATGCCGAGGTGCCCTACTGGCACGAAGAACGGCTGCCACGCCCAGAATTGCCGGTGCTGGTGCTGACCGAAGGCTGGCTGACGCTCGCCGGGGGCAAGGCCGATGCAAGCCTGGTGCGCCGTACCATCGCGGCGACGACCGCGGAACGTCTCACGCATCAAGTGATCGGGCCTTATTTACAGACCAAGCGCTGGTTCAAGGGGCGCAACCGGCCGATTCAGAAGGTTACCTTGGTGGAGAAAGGGGAGTGGAACACCCCGCAGGGAAGCTGGTTCCTGACCCTGATCGAGGTCGGATTCGCGGAAGGCGATGCTCAGCGTTATTTCTTGCCGATGGCGATTTGCTGGGAAGATGAAGCCAGCCAGGAGCGGCTGTCGGCATTGGCGCCCTGGATGCTGGCAAAGGTGCGTCAGAAAGCGCGGATGGGAATTCTCTATGGCGCTTATGGCGACGAGCAATTCTGTCGCGCGCTGGTGCGCGGCATCGGTGCCAATCTCGAAATACCGTTAGGCAAGGGACGTGTTTCTTTCCGCCGTTGCCCACCGTTCGATGCACTGGCCGATGGCGTCGAAGCGACGATCAGCCATCCCGCGCTCGAGCAGAGCAATACCACGGTCTATTTCGGCAACCGGCTATTCCTGAAAGGCTATCGGCAAGTGCAGGCGGGGATCAACCCAGAAGTGGAGATGGGTTGTTATCTCACCGAGACTGCGCAGTTCGGGCACATCGTGCCGGTCGCGGGCACGATCGAGCTCATGGGCAGCGATGGCAATCACTATACCCTCGCACTGCTGCAAGCCTATGTCGAGCACCAGAACGACGGCTGGAATTATGCGCTCGACTATGTCGACCGCTTCCTTGCCGAGCGACTCGCGGATCCGAACGGCCAGAAGAAAACGGCGACAAGCGATCACCACGGCTTTTTCCGCGCACTGATGGCAACGCTCGGGCGGCGCACGGCCGAACTGCATCTCGCCTTGTGCCGCGAGAGCGACGATCCAGCCTTCGCGCCCGAGCCGATCGAACCGGCCGATCTCGATCAATGGAGTCGTGAGGCACGCACTCTTGCGGTCGATGCCCTGGATCGCCTCGAGCATTTCCGTGATGGCGCTGGCGAAGAACAACGTAGCGGCATCGACCGCTTGCTCGCCAAACGTCAACGGCTGCTCGACCATTTCGCACCGCAACGTCTGGCCGGTATCCAAGGATTGAAAACACGCCACCACGGTGACTTCACTCTCGGTCAGGTGCTGTTGGCGCACAATGACTTCATCATTACCGATTTCGAGGGTAATCCGAAACGTTCGCTTGCCGATAGGCGCCGTAAGCACAGCCCGTTGCGCGACGTCGCCAGCATGCTGCGCTGCTTCAGCTACGTTGCGGCTCTTGCCGCCAACAAGGCAACGGCCGAGCGCCCCGCCGACCGCCATCGGCTTGGCCCGCTCGTCCAAGAGTGGGAAAAAGACACCGCTGCGGCGTTCTTGTCCGCCTATCGGGCAACCATTGCTCAATGTCCGAGATTCGACACCGGCGATGCCTGCTTCCAACGCTTGATCGAGTTCTTCACCTTCGAGAAAGCGTGCGCCGAGTTGCTCGATGAAATGGAAAACCGGCCCGACTGGCTGGCCATCCCGATATTCAGTCTGTTGCGCCTGCTCGAAGCGCATGCGCCGACGGAACAGGCGTCATGATGAATCGGTTCTCGCATGCCATGCCGTTCGGGGCCCGGGTGACGCCCGTCGGCGTGCATTTCGGGCTTTGGGCGCCATCGGCGCTACGAGTGATATTGCATATTGAAGGCGATCCACCTGCCGAATATCCGATGACTCGCGACATGACGGGTTGGCATACCCTGGAACTGGCCACCGCCGCAGCCGGTACGCGCTATCGGTTCCGCGTGTCCACGGAACAGGGCGAAAGCCTGCTCGTGCCCGATCCCGCCTCACGTTACAACCCGGACGACGTGCATGGTCCCTCGGAAGTCATTGATCCGACCGCCTTCGTCTGGCCGACCGGCGAGTGTGACTGGAGCGGCCGGCCCTGGCATGAAGCGGTGATCTACGAATTGCACATCGGCACTTTTTCGCCGCCGGGCGATTTCGCCGGCGCCGAAGCGCGACTGGATCATCTCCTCGATCTCGGTGTGACAGCCATCGAACTGATGCCAGTGGCGGATTTTCCGGGGCGACGTAACTGGGGCTACGACGGTGTGCTGCCGTTCGCACCGGATAGCGCCTATGGCCGTCCGGAAGATCTCAAGCGTCTCGTCGCCAGCGCCCATGCACGCGGACTGATGGTGTTCCTCGACGTCGTCTTCAACCACTTCGGGCCCGAGGGCAACTATCTCCATTGCTATTGCCCGGAGTTTTTCGATCCGCACCATCGGACACCGTGGGGAGCGGCGATCAGTTTCGCCGGCAAACGCAGTCGTATCGTGCGGGATTTCTTTGTTCACAATGCACTCTACTGGCTCGAGGAATATCGCCTCGATGGGCTGCGTCTCGATGCCGTCCATGCGATCCGCGACGAGACGGCACCCGACATCGTCGAGGAAATCCGCGACGCCGTGCTTGGGTTTGCTGCCGCGCAGGGACGCCACATCCACTTGATCCTCGAAAACGACAGGAATCAGGCGCGCTATCTCGAAACTCGGCGCTGGCAAGACGGCAGCGCGCCCGGCGGCGTGGCCCAATGGAACGACGACTTCCATCATGCGCTGCATGTGATCCTCACTGGCGAGACGGATGGTTATTACGCCGACTATGCCGACGATCCGTTCATGCCGCTGGCGCGCTGTCTGGCCGAAGGCTTTGCCTGGCAGGGCCAAGTTTCGCCTTACCGCGAGGGCGCCGTGCGCGGCGAACCCAGCGGCCATCTGCCGCCGACCGTCTTCGTCGATTTCTTGCAAACCCATGATCAGATCGGCAATCGGGCTTTCGGCGAGCGCTTGTGTCATCTCGCCCCGACAGCCGCGCTCGAGGCGGCCACCGCCGTGCTGATACTCTCGCCCTCGCCACCGCTGCTGTTCATGGGTGAGGAATTCGCCGCCAGACAGCCATTTTTGTATTTCTGTGATTTCGGGCCGGAGCTCGCTGCTGCGGTCACTGCCGGGCGGCGCGCCGAATTCGCCCGTTTCGCGCGTTTTGCCGATCCGGGGCGGCGAGAGGACATCCCCGACCCCAACGACGCCGCCACCTTTTCCCGTTGCGTGCTCGACTGGGATGCGCTCGATGCGCTGCCGCAGCAACGGATGCTGACGCTCTACAAGCGCCTGCTGGCACTACGAAGCCAAGAGATCGTGCCGCGCCTTGCCGGCATACGGGGCGGTGCCCATGTGACGCGCTTGGGTGTGCGGGCTTTGCGTGCCCAATGGCTGCTCGGCGACGATAGTTGCCTCATTGTCACCATGAATCTTGCCCAAGAGGCGCAGACAGGCATCGCTGTTGTGCCAGGGCGGGTGCTTTTCGCGCTGCCCTCGCTCGATGACGAGCCGTGGCTCGAGGGCCGTCTGCCGCCTTGGTCGGTGATCTGGCAGATCGACGAAGAGGGTAGATGATGAGCGCAGCGCAGTCAGGGCTTCGTATGCTGGCGCGATACTGCGGTATCGCCGATGGCTACACCGACGTCTGGGGCCAAACGCATGCGACGACGGACGAGACTCGACGCGCGCTGCTCGGCGCGATGCGATTACCTGTCGATGCGCGCGCGCCGGACGATATCCTGGAGGAGCTGCAAGCGCGCGACGGGCAACGCATCCTGCCAGCGGTGCACGTCGTGCGCGCAGACGCACCTCTGTCGATCCGTCTTGGTGTGCCGGCACGCGCCGCTCGGGAGCGCTGGCGCTGGAACCTGCATACCGAAGCCGGCAGGATCACGAGTGGCGAAATCGTGCCGGCGATGCTCCCTTTGCTGGGCAAGTGGCTTACCGTCACACAAACAGAGGTTTCGACGCCAGATCGGGAATGGCGTCATTACGCTCTCGAGCTGCCGAGTGTCAGCGAGACTGGCTACCATCGTTTCGATATCACCACGACGGATGGGGCGCTCAAGGCCGTCATGAGTCTGATCGTCGCCCCGCCCACCTGTTACCAGCCTGAGGCGATCCGCGGTTGCGGGCGGGTCTGGGGGCTGGCGGTGCAGCTTTATGGGATGCGCTCGCGCCGCAACTGGGGAATGGGCGATTTCACCGATCTGCGCAATCTCGTCGATATGACGGCGGATGCCGGCGGCGGCATCATTGGCATCAATCCGCTGCACGCGCTGTTCCCGGACGATCCGCAGCATTTCAGTCCCTATAGCCCATCGAACCGCAGTGCCTTGAATGTGCTTTACATCGACGTCGAGGCCACGCGCGAATTCCACGAATGTGCAGCCGCCCAGGCGTTCGTTGCCGCACCCGAATTCCAAGCGCGGCTGCGGCGTCTGCGTGCCGAGGAGCTGGTCGATTATCCGGCAGTGGCCCAAGCCAAGCGCGAGGTGCTCGAGCTGCTCTACCGCCATTTCTGCGAGCAACATCTGGCGCGCGATTCCGAGTATGCCCGTGCATTCCGTCAGTATTGCGCGGAGCGTGGTGCGACACTCGAATATCAGGCGCTGTTTGATGCGCTGCAGGCGCATTTTCGTGCCACCGATCCACTTGTCTGGGGGTGGCCGGTCTGGCCAGAGGCCTATCGCGATCCGCATGGGCCGGCGGTCAAGGCTTTCGTCGCGGCGCAGACCGAGCGGGTGGAATTCTTCGCCTGGCTGCAATGGCTTGCCGACAGCCAGCTGGCTGAAGTCGGACAACGCTCGTGGCAACGCGGCCTGGGGGTCGGTCTGTATGCCGATCTGGCCGTCGGCGCGAACCCGGCTGGCGCCGAAGTCTGGGCATGGCAAGACGTGTTCGCGGTCGGTGCCCATGCCGGTGCGCCGCCGGAAAGAATCAATCTGAACGGCCAGGATTGGGGACTGCCCCCGTTCATTCCCCACCGTTTGCGCGAGGTGGCCTACGCGCCATTGATCGCCATTTTGCGTGCCAACATGCGTCATGCCGGCGCATTGCGCCTCGATCATGCAATGTTCATGACGCGGCTGTTCTGGGTGCCTGCCGGCAAGCCGCCGAGCGAGGGCGCCTATGTTGCTTACCCGCTCGAAGAGATGCTCGGTATCGTCGCCTTGGAGAGCCAGCGCAACCAGTGTCTGATCATCGGCGAGGACCTCGGCACCGTGCCCGAAGGTTTCCGTGAACGGCTGGCCGGCACGGATATCCTGTCCTACCGACCCTTGGTCGAGGAACGCGATGCCGAAGGCGGATTCTTGCCCCCGGCCGAGTTTCCGGCGCAAGCGTTGGTGAGCTTCGCGACCCACGACATGCCGACTCTGGCCGGATTCTGGCTGGGCCGTGATCTCGACGCCCGCGCGGCGCTCGGCCTGTTTCCCGATGAGGCGCAGCGCGAGAGCTTCGTCGTGGAACGGGCGCAGGATCGGGCCCGCCTCTTGATCGCGCTGGCACGCGAAAAGCTATTGCCTGAAGGTGTCGGCGTTCATCCGGTCGCGGTGCCGGAGATCACGCTGCCGCTGGCGCTTGGCGTGCAAGCCTATCTCGCCCGCAGCCCTGCACGCATCTGTCTGGTGCAGCCCGAGGACATCCTTGGCGTCGTCGAGCAGGCCAATCTGCCGGGAACATTGGACGATCGTCATCCCAACTGGCAACGCCGCTTGACGCTCGACCTCGAGGAATGGCCTGCCGATCGCCGTTTCCGCGCCCATGGCGAGGTGCTGTGCCGCGAACGCGGCAGCGCGGTGACGCCGCATACCCCAGAACCGACCCCGCGGCGCACGGCCGTCATCCCGCGCGCCACTTATCGTCTGCAGTTCAACAAATCATTCACCTTTGCGCTGGCGGCGGAACTCGTTCCCTATCTCGCCGCTTTGGGCGTAAGCCACGTCTATGCTTCGCCCTACTTGAAGGCGCGCCCAGGCAGCAATCATGGTTACGACATCGTCGATCATGCCGCACTGAATCCCGAAATCGGTACCGTAGAGGATCACGAACGTTTCATCGCGGCGCTCAAGTCGCACGGTATGGGTCTGATCCTCGACGTGGTGCCCAATCACATGGGCGTGATGGGCGCCGACAATGCCTGGTGGCTCGACGTGCTCGAAAATGGCCCGGCGGCGACCCATGCCGCTTATTTCGACATCGACTGGGATCCCCCCAATCCACGGCTCAAAGGCAAGGTGTTGTTGCCGATCCTCGGCGATCATTATGGCGCGGTGCTCAACCGAGGCGAATTGCGTCTCGAATTCGATGCCGACCATGGGGAGTTCAGCCTTTACTACTGGCAACACCGCTTGCCGATCGATCCGGCCACCTATCCGAAGATCGTCGGTTGGCGCATCGACCGCTTGGCGAACGTGCTAGGAGAACAAGACGAGCGCTTCGTCGAACTATCGAGCCTGCTGACCGCGTTTTCGCGCTTGCCTGACCGTCTGACCGTCAATGGTGCGGCAATGGCCGAGCGACAGCGCGACAAGGAAGTGCACAAACGCCATCTGGCCGCACTCTGCAAAACCTGTCCGGATATCGCCCACCATGTGCACCAGGCGGTGACCGAACTCAACGGCCGACCCAACGAGCCGGCGAGCTTCGATGCACTGCACACACTGATCCAAGCGCAAGGTTATCGTCTTGCCTACTGGCGCGTCGCATCGGACGAGATCAATTACCGGCGTTTCTTCGACATCAACGATCTTGCCGCGTTGCGTATGCAAAGCCCGGCGGTCTTCGAAGACACGCATCGTTACCTGCTGCAGCTCGTGATGCAGGACAAAGTCGATGGTCTGCGCATCGATCATCCCGACGGACTATACGATCCCGGCCGCTATTTCTTCCAGCTGCAGGAGCGCGTCGGTGGCCGGCCGCCACTGCCCGGCGAACCATTGCCACTGTTTCTGGTCATTGAAAAAATTCTCGCCGAGCATGAGCAATTGCCGGCTCATTGGCCCATTCACGGCGCCACCGGTTACCGTTTCGCCAATTTGGCCAATGCGCTGTTCGTCGATCCGGCGGCGGCGCGGCGCATGACGCGCGTCTATGAAGATTTCATCGGAACGCGAGTGGATTTCGAAGAGTGCGTCTACCGCGCCAGAAAGCTGATCATGGAAACCGCGTTGGCCAGCGAGTTGACCGTGCTGGCCAACCGCCTCGCGCGCATTGCCGAAATGGATCGTGATACCTGCGACTTCACGTTGAATGGCTTGCGCGATGCACTCGCCGAAACGGCTGCCTGTTTCCCCGTCTATCGCAGCTATGTCTCGCTCGCCGGCGCATCCCAGGATGACCGGCGTCATATCGAATGGGCCGTTGCCATCGCCAAGAAACGCAGCCCGACCGGCGATGCCTCGATTTTCGATTTCATCCGTGAGGTCCTGACCCTCGATCGGGTGCAGGGACGTAGCGAAACTTATCGGGACGCGGTACTCGGCTTTGCGATGAAGTTCCAGCAGTTTTCCGCGCCGGTGATGGCCAAGGGGCTCGAAGACACGGCGTTTTATCGCTATCACCGGCTCGTCTCGCTCAACGATGTCGGCGCAGACCCTCGCCGTTTCGGCATCTCGGTGGCGGCCTACCATGGCGCAACGCGCGCGCGGGCACGGCGCTGGCCACACAACCTGCTTGCTACCTCGACGCATGACAGCAAACGCTCCGCGGACGTGCGCTGTCGTATCGATGTGCTCTCGGAAATGCCCGCCGTCTGGAAACTGATGCTCAAGCGCTGGCGTCGCATCAACCGCGCCAAGAAACGCGAAGTCGACGGCATGCTCGCCCCCTCGGCCAACGACGAATACCTGCTCTACCAGACGTTGATCGGCACCTGGCCGTTCGCGGCGGCAGTGGAACTCGAGACGTATCGCCAGCGCATCGAGACCTACATGATCAAGGCGGTGCGCGAAGCCAAGGAGCATAGTAGCTGGATCAATCCGAATGCTACCTATGAGGCGGCCCTGTCCGACTTCATCGCCGCACTGCTGGCATTCGGCGAGAAAAACCTGTTCTTGACCGATTTCATCCCCTTTGCGCAGCGCATCGCCCGTCACGGCTTCTATAACAGCCTGTCGCTGACGCTGCTCAAATTCACCGCGCCCGGTGTGCCGGACATTTATCAAGGGTGCGAGCTGTTGCAATTCAATCTCGTCGACCCCGATAACCGTCAGCCGGTCGATTTCACGCTGCGCCGTGCACTTTTGTCCGAAATCGAGGAACTTGCCGAGCGGCCGGGGACACAACGCACGGATGCACTCATCGCGATGCTCGATGATCTGGCGGTCGGCCGCCTCAAGCTCTATCTGATCCATCGTGCGCTGGTCTTGCGCGTACGCTGGCCCGAGCTGTTCCGCGACGGTGCTTACCGGCCGCTCGTGGTACGGGGCGAACGCGCCGTTCATGTTTGCGCCTTCGCGCGCTGCCAGGGCGAGCGCTGCGTCATCGCCGTCGTGCCGCGGCTGACGGCCAAACTGCTCGGCCCGAGCAAAGCGCATCCGCTCGGCGAGTCGGTGTGGGGCGACACATGCATCGAGCTGCCTCCCAATCTACAAAGCCTCGAGTGGTGCGACGAGTTGACCGGCAGGCAACATGACGCCGCGACGGCGCTCGAGGTCGGCGCACTTTTCTCCACTCTTCCCGTGGCCTTGTTGGCCGGACCTGGATGACCGATCGCTGTGTCGCGCATCAAAGCGCTTTGTCGGGCGATCAGCTCGAAAGGAAATGCATCAATGCCGCGCCTAGCGCGATGCCGAGCAGCACCAAGGCCATGCGCTGGGCCAGCGGGCGCAGGTTGGCACGCGCACGGCGGGCGGGCGGGCCGGCGCGCTGCACCAGCAGGCTGGCGGCGACGATCAGCAGCAAGAGGATGATGACGATCTTGGCGAACATTCAGCCGCCCAGTGCAGCGAGCAGCTTGTCATGGATGCCGCCAAAGCCGCCGTTGCTCATCACCAGCACGTGGTCGCCGGGGCGTGCCGCCGCGACGATGAGACGCACGAGATCATCGAGGTCGGCGCTCACTTGCGCCTTCTCGCCAAGCGGCGCCAAGGCGGCGACAGCATCCCAGCCGAGATTCGCGGCGTAGCAGAATACCCGTTCGGCTGTGGCAAGCGCGCCGGGGAGCGCCGCCTTCATCGTGCCGAGTTTCATCGTGTTCGAGCGCGGTTCCAGCACCGCGAAGATGCGCTCATCTCCCACCCGGCCGCGCAGCGCGGCGATCGTTTCGCGGATCGCGGTCGGATGATGGGCGAAATCATCATAGACGGTGACGCCACGGGCGATGCCGCGCACTTCGAGGCGGCGTTTGACATTTTCGAAGCGGGACAATGCTTGAAGACCCCGTGCGATCGGCACGCCAGCATGCCGCGCGGCCAAAAGCGCAGCCAGCGCATTGTTGCGGTTGTGCTCGCCCACCAGTTTCCAGCCGACTCGGCCCACTTCGCCGCTTGCGTCGTGAATGACGAGACTGCCCTCGGCGTCATCGCCGCTGACATGCCAGCCGGCCGGATCATTGAAGCGCTCGACGGGCGTCCAGCAGCCGCGCTGTAATACCCGTTCGAGCGCGGCCTCGGCGGCATTGGCGACGATCAGTCCATTGCCGGGGATCGTCCGCACGAAGTGATGGAATTGCGTTTCGATCGCGGCGAGATCTGGAAAGATGTCCGCATGATCGAATTCGAGATTGTTCAGGATCGCGGTGCGCGGACGGTAATGGACGAACTTGGAACGCTTGTCGCAGAAAGCCGTGTCGTATTCGTCGGCTTCGACGACGAAGAAGGAGGATTCGCTGAAATTGGCCGATCTTCCGAAATTCTTCGGCACCCCGCCGATGAGAAACCCTGGGTCCAGACCTGCATCGGCGAGAATCCAGGCGAGCATCGCCGAAGTGGTCGTCTTGCCGTGCGTGCCAGCGACCGCGAGCACCCATTTGCCTTGCAGGATGTTCTCGGCCAGCCATTGCGGACCGGAAACATAGGGCAGATTGCGTTCGAGGATGGCCTCCAGCAGCGGATTACCGCGCGAAATCGCATTGCCGATCACCCATAGCTCGGCGTTCAGGGCGATCTGGTCGGCGCCGTAGCCCTCGATGAGGCGGATGCCTTCCGCTTCGAGCTGGGTGCTCATCGGCGGATAGACATGCGCGTCGCAGCCGGTGACCTGGTGGCCGGCGGCGCGGGCGAGCAGGGCGATACCGCCCATGAAGGTGCCGCAGATGCCCAGGATGTGGAGGTGCATGGGGATGATGGGGCTACAATGGTGGGGCCATTCTACGGGAGACATCGAGATGTCCCGCCGCAATCGTCCGTCGAGCGTCCAGAATCGTCATTCTCCGGTGTTGCGCTCCGAGCTGGCCCACGCCGCCGCGCGACTGATCGCCGAAGATGGCATGGAATACGGTCTGGCGAAGAGAAAAGCGGCGCGACAGCTGGGCCTGCCGGCGAATTTTCCGTTGCCGGGCAACGCCGAGGTCGAAGAAGCCGTGCGCGATTATCAGGCGATCTATCAGGAAGAGGAGCAGGCCGGGCGGCTCCTCTGGCTGCGTGAAGCGGCCGTTTTCCTGATGCGCCGCTTGGAGCGCTTTTCTCCCTGGCTCACCGGCTCGGTGCTCGATGGCACGGCAACACGCCATTCGCGCATCGACATCCTGCTGTTTCCGGACAGCGCCAAGGAGGTGGAAATCTTCCTGCTCGATCAGGGCATTCCCTTCCATCACGGCATGCCGAAGAGCGAGCGGGTCGAGGCGCTCTTCGTGATCGACGACGAGGAGATGCCGGCTAATCTGATCGTGCTGCCGCCGCGCGAGGAGCGCGTCCATGTCAAGGGCGCGGACGGTCGGGCCCGGCCGCGCGCGCGCCTGGAGACGGTCGAGGCGCTGCTGGCGGGCCGGTGAACGGCAAAAGGGCCGAACTGGACAAACTGCATCGATTTGCGGCAAACTAGCAGCCATGTCGAATTCAACCCGCAAAAAAACGTCTACCGAAAAGGATAGCGGCGCCTTGCCGAGGGCGCATATCCTGGTGTTGCATGGCCCGAACCTGAATCTGCTCGGCACTCGTGAGCCGGAAGTCTATGGCCGCACGACGCTGGCGGACATCCACGCGATGATGGAAGCGCGTGCGCGCGCGGCCGGCGTGCAGATCGAAAGCTTCCAGAGCAACAGCGAAGGCGAGCTGATCGACCGCGTCCAGGCTGCCGGCGCCGAGGGCATCGAATTCATCATCATCAATCCCGCGGGCTATACGCATACCAGTGTTGCTTTGCGTGACGCGTTGGCGGCGGTCGGCATTCCATTCATCGAGATACACCTGTCGAACATCTTTGCCCGTGAGCCGTTCCGGCACCACTCCTACTTTTCCGACATCGCCGTCGGCACGATCTGCGGCCTGGGCGCCCAAGGCTATCTGCTCGCGCTCGAAGCCGCGCTCGAGCGCATCCGTAAGTAAGGTCGGCTGCTCCTGCACAAGGAGCGTTTCGTCATCGATTGCCCGCGCCGAATCCGGCGTGGCTGGGAGGAACCACATGGACCTGAGAAAACTCAAGACCCTGATCGAGCTGGTGCAAAACTCCGGCATCTCTGAGCTGGAAATCAGCGAGGGTGAAGAAAAGATTCGCATCGCCAAGCAGTTGGTCGCCCTGCCGAGCACCACGACGATCAACATGCCGATGGGGCCTGCGGTGGCAACAGCGCCTGCCGTGTCACCAGCGCCGACGCCTGCGCTCGACGCCCAGGCGAGCCCAGAACCGCAAGGCCACATCGTCAAGGCGCCGATGGTCGGCACCTTCTACCGCGCCGGCAGCCCCGGCTCCCCCCCCTTCGTCGAGGTCGGCCAGGCGGTCAAGAAGGGCGACACTTTGTGCATCATCGAGGCGATGAAGCTGATGAACGAGATCGAGTCGGATGCCGACGGCGTCGTCAAGGCGATCCTGGTCGACAACGGCCAGCCGGTGGAGTTCGATCAACCCCTGTTCGTGATCGGCTGATGGCGATGTTCGAGAAAGTCCTGATAGCCAACCGCGGCGAGATCGCGCTGCGTGTGCTGCGCGCCTGCCGCGAGCTGGGCATCCGCACCGTGGCGGTGCATTCCACCGCCGATGCCGAGGCCAAATACGTCAAGCTCGCCGACGAATCGGTCTGCATCGGCCCGCCGGCCTCACAATCGAGTTACCTGAACATCCCGGCGATCATCTCGGCGGCGGAGGTCACCGACGCCCAGGCGATCCATCCCGGCTATGGCTTTCTTTCCGAGAATGCCGACTTCGCCGAACGGGTGGAAAAATCCGGCTTCGTCTTCATCGGCCCAAAGGCCGAGACGATCCGGCTGATGGGCGACAAGGTCTCGGCCAAGAGCGCGATGAAAGAAGCGGGCGTGCCCTGTGTGCCCGGTTCCGAAGGCGCATTGCCCGAAGATCCGCAACAGATCGTGAAAATCGCGCGGGAAATCGGCTATCCAGTGATCATCAAGGCGGCAGGAGGAGGTGGCGGCCGCGGCATGCGCGTCGTGCACACCGAGGCGGCTCTCCTCAACGCGGTCACCATGACGCGCAGCGAAGCGCAGGCGGCCTTCGGCAATCCGATGGTCTACATGGAGAAGTTCCTCGAGAACCCGCGGCACATCGAAATCCAGGTGCTGGCCGACAATTACCGCAACGCGGTGTGGCTTTCCGAGCGCGACTGCTCGACGCAGCGGCGTCACCAGAAAGTGATCGAGGAAGCGCCGGCGCCGGGCCTCCACCGGCGCACCATCGCGCGCATCGGCGAACGCTGCGCCGAGGCCTGCCGCCGCATCGGCTATCGCGGCGCCGGCACCTTCGAGTTCCTCTATGAGAACGGCGAGTTCTATTTCATCGAGATGAACACGCGCGTGCAGGTCGAGCATCCGGTCACCGAGCTCGTCACCGGCATCGACATCGTGAGCGCGCAGATTCGCATCGCCGCCGGCGAGAAGCTGTGGTTCCGCCAGCGTGACGTCGAGATTCGCGGCCATGCGATCGAATGCCGCATCTGCGCCGAAGACCCGTTCAAATTCACGCCATCTCCTGGCAAGATCGTCAATTGGCATCCACCCGGCGGACCGGGCATCCGCGTCGATTCGCATGTCTATTCCGGCTACACGGTGCCGCCGCACTACGATTCGATGATCGCCAAGCTGATTTCCTATGGCGAGACGCGCGATCAGGCCATTCGCCGCATGCGCATCGCCCTTTCCGAAATGATGGTCGAGGGCATCAAGACCAACATCCCGCTCCATCAGGATTTACTGCTCGACCAGAATTTCATCGATGGCGGCGCGAGCATCCACTATCTCGAAGAGAAACTCGCCGCGCGCGAGGAAGCCAGCCGAAAATAATGTGGCTCTCGGTCGCCATCGAAACCGATGCAGCGCATGCCGAAGCGCTCTCGGATGCGCTGTTGGCCGCCGGGGCGATCTCGGCAACAGTCGAAGATGCGCTGGCCGGCACCGAGCTCGAGACGCCGCAGTTCGGCGAACCCGGCTCGCCGGCGACGCCGGCGTGGGAAAGGAGCCGCGTCGTCGCGCTATTCGAACCGTCTGACGATTTGCGCGAACGGATCGTCGCCACCTTGAAAGAAGCCGGGCTCGCCGTCCCCGCGGCGATCGCTTTCGAGGAGGTCGCCGAAGCCGACTGGGTGCGTCTGACGCAAGCGCAGTTCGAACCGATCCGGATTTCCGAACGCTTGTGGATCGTGCCCTCGTGGCATGTGCCCCCCGATCCAGCCGCGATCAATCTGCTGCTCGATCCGGGGCTCGCGTTCGGCACCGGCTCGCATCCGACCACGCGGCTGTGCCTCGAATGGCTCGAGGCGAATATAACGCCCGGCTGTTCGGTGCTCGATTACGGCTGCGGTTCGGGCATTCTCGCCATCGCCGCGAAGAAACTCGGCGCTGGCCGAACGGCAGGGGTGGACATCGACCCGGCGGCGCTTACGGCAGCGGCCGACAATGCCGGCAGAAACGACGTCACGATCCGCTTCCTGCACGCCAATGCCCCCCTCGAAGATCGTTTCGATCGCGTCGTCGCGAACATCCTGACCAATCCGCTGAAGCTGCTCGCGCCGGTGCTTGCCGCGCGGCTCGCCTCGGGTGGCCATCTGGCGCTCTCCGGCGTTCTCGAATCACAGGCCGATGAGGTCATCGCCGCCTATGCGCCGTGGCTGCCGCTGCGGGTCGGCGCGCAGCATGAAGGTTGGGTAAGACTCGAAGGGATCAAGTAAACTCCTTGCATGCTGACCCACTGCCCGCATTGCCAGACGCAGTTCCGCGTCACCGCCGAGCAACTCAAGCTCCGCCAGGGCAAGGTGCGCTGCGGGGTCTGCCGGCAAGTCTTCGACGCGCTGGAGAGCCTGAGCGATGAAATCATCCCGGTCGTGCCCGAAACGCCGACCCTGACGCTGCCTCATTCGGCCGCTCTCGCGGCCAACGAAAGTTCCCTGCCTCCACCCGAGCCCAAGCCCGAACCCGAACCCGAACCCGAACCCGAGCCCGAGCCCGAGCCCGAGCCCGAACCCGAACCCGAACCCGAACCCGAACCCGAACCTGAGCCCGAGCGTGAGCCTGAGTCGGCTGAGGCGACAGAGCCGCGGGAGACCGAGACGGGCGCTCCCGCCGAACCGGTTTCGGTTGAGGAAGAATCAACCGAAGGGCCTGCCGCGCCGCGCCTGCCACGCCGCTGGCCGTGGGCGATCGGCAGCATCATCCTATTCCTGCTGTTCGTTGGCCAGCTCGCTTATTTCTTCCGCAACGATCTGGCAGTGGTCTCACCCGAACTGCGACCGCTCATCGTCTCAACTTGCGAGAGCCTCGGCTGCACCCTGTCGCGGCCGATCCGGCCCGATCTCGTCGGCATCGTCGATTCCGACCTCGTCCCCGAAGGGGAGGAAGGCAAGGTGTTGCGGCTCACTGCGAAGTTGAAGAACAGCGCGACCTTCGCGCAGGATTACCCGCATCTCGAGCTCACGCTCACCGACACTCAGGATGCCGCGCTGGTGCGCAAGGTGTTCACGCCGGTCGATTATCTGCCCGCAGGTCGCGACATCGCCGCCGGCTTTGCCGCCCAGGGCGAAATCGACATCGATCTGCGGCTTACCGCTCACGACGTCGCCGCGGCCGGCTATCGTCTCTACCTGTTCTATCCCTGATCCGCCCCACATCATGCACACGCTCATCTGCGGCTCGCTCGCTTACGACACCATCATGGTGTTCAACGACCGTTTCAAGCATCACATCCTGCCTGAGCAGATTCACATCCTCAACGTCGCCTTTCTCGTTCCCGACATGCGGCGCGAATATGGCGGCTGCGCCGGCAACATCGCCTACAACTTGCGCCTGTTGGAAGGCCGTCCCTTGATCATGGCGGCAGTCGGCGACGATTGCGAACCTTACCTTGCACGCCTGAAGATGCTCGGCCTCGATGCCACCCACGTGCGCCGCGTGCCGGGCACCTTCACTGCGCAGGCCTTCATCACCACCGATCTGGACGACAACCAGATCACCGCCTTCCACCCCGGCGCGATGAACCACTCGCACGAAAACCGGGTCGGCGACGCCAAAGGCGTCAACCTGGGCATCGTCGCCCCGGACGGACGCGAAGGCATGCTCCGCCATGCACGCGAATTCCATGCGCTGGGCATCCCCTTCGTCTTCGATCCCGGCCAAGGACTGCCAATGTTCGCTGGCGACGAGCTGATGGAATTCTTGAGCCTGGCCGACTACTGCTGCGTCAATGACTACGAAGCGAAGCTGCTTTGCGAGCGCACCGGCCGTCCGCTCGAAGCGCTGGCGCGCGAGGTCAGGGCGCTCGTCGTCACGCTGGGCGGCAATGGCTCGCGCATCTACGCCGCTGGCCAGACGATCGACATACCCGCCGTCGTGCCCGAAGCGGTGCTCGATCCGACCGGCTGCGGCGATGCCTATCGCGCCGGGCTGCTCTATGGCATCCAGCGCGGCTGGAACTGGGAAAAAACCGGACGGCTCGCCAGCCTGATGGGCGCGATCAAGATCGCCCACCGCGGCGGCCAGAACCACAAACCGACGCGCGCCGAGATCGCCGCGAGGTATCGAGCCGCCTGGGGCGAAAGCCTACACTGAAACCGGCGCTGCCGGAATCAGGAACGTCCCGCCGGGCGCCGATTTGTCACGAAGAATCGGCGCTGCCGGGACGGCACCCACCTGCCTGGCCGGTGGGCCGGGCTCAATCCTTGGGTTTCCAATACTCCAGCTTGGTCAGCATCTTGTCTTCGATCGCCTTGACGCGCTGGCGATAGCTTTCATACCAGCTGCCCGCCGGCGGCGCGCAATACTGCGCGTAATCGAAGCCATGCTCGCGGGTGTATTCGGCGAACTCTCGATCGAGCTTCAGTTTTTCCTGGATCAATTGTGCATCGGCCATGATGGTCTCCTTGAACGAGGAAAAAGTCGGCAATCAGAAAATAGGGCGAGAGCGCGCGCGAATCAAGAACCGCGCGGCCCTCGTCGCGGAGGGGTCAGGCATCCGACGGAGTCTTGGTCGCGCCGCCGGTGGCTGGGGGCGGCTGCAGCTCGCGCTGCGGCCGGTTGGTATCGTGCGAGCGACGCTTGCCATAGCTGCCGCGAAAGAGCTTGCCGCGCAGGGAGCGGCGATCACCTTTGCCCATGTCGTTCTCCTTGTGCAGTGGTTGTAATGTAATGCCGATTTTATCCGCGCAGCAGGGCGAAACGGCATAGCAGCGTTTTATCCTGCTGCGCGCACGACATCCAGCCAGGAGCTTTGCCTTGCCCGTCATGACGAACGAAATCATCCTGCCCGAGTTTGGCTACGCGTCGCCGGCATTGGTCTGCCTCGTCTCCGACCAGCCGGTACCCAATCTCGCCGTGATGCTCGATCCCGCATTCGCGGCTATGCCCGCCGTGCTCGTCGCGGCGCCAGAACGCATCGCCCACGGCCAGTTTCTGGCTCACGCCCTCGATCGCCACGGCATCGTCAACCACCTCGTCGAGCTACGCGACGGCTTTGCGCTCGATCGATTGCGTGAAGACTTCGCCCGGTTGCGGCAGGCCCTGCCTCATGGCGTGCTGCTCAATCTCACGGGCGGCACCAAGCCGATGGCAATCGCTGCCTGGGAAGCCTTCGACCGCGTGAGCGACCGGACTTTCTACGTCGATATCCGAAACGATACGCTCGTCTGGTGGCGTCCATTCGGGGCGCCCCAACCCCTGGCCGATCGTTTTCCGCTCGAAACGCTCTTTTTGGCCAACGGGTTGAGCCTCGATGTCTCGCTGCCGCCGAACCGCACGCCGCCGCACGATCGGGAGATGCAGGAATTGCGCCAGCGCCTGCGCGAGCACCTTGGCAAAGACATGAAAGCCTCGCCCGGCGGCGGCGGATGGCTCGAACGGCTCGTATTTGGAGAAATTGCCGAGCTTGCGCGGCGGGACGGAAAAATCACCGATTGCGCGCGCTCGTTCCGCGTCCGGGAAAGCGTTGGCAACATTGGCTCCGCCAACGAAATCGATGTTGCCGTGCTGCGCGACAATGCCCTGTGGCTGATCGAATGCAAGACCGGTCATGTCGGCAAAGGGGCGGGGGCAATGGTGGCGTTGTTCAAGCTGGCCACGCTGCGCCGGCGCCTGGGAGGGATGCGTTCCGGCGCCCTGTTCGTCACCACACAAAAGGTAAGCGAGATGGTCTGCGAGCGCGGCCGTCAGCTGGGAGTGGGCATCATCGATCGCAGCCGGCTCGGAAACCTGCAGGGCAACCTGGCTGGACACCTGGCGCAGCCGCCCTGGCGCTAGAGCCAGCCTGTCTCAGAAACGCGGATGGCGCAGCGGACCGAAATTCACATAAGTGCCACCGTTGCCCCGATCGTTCTGGAACATCTTGATACGGCAGGAAAGATTGCCGAGCTCGGCGCCGACCATTGCGCCTACGACCACTGGGCAGGCGAGAAAGACCAGTAACTCATCTGCTCCCATGGCAATGATTTCGCCGACTTTGTCCTGTATTTCGTGCGCGAGCGCAGGCATCTCCTCGGCCTTGATTTCCCGCTCGCGGAAAACCCTCACGATTTGCTCGGAGGGCACGCTGCCTGGGCCATCAGGTTGATTCAGGAAACGCTCGACGGCGGCGCGGATATCTCTGCCGGGAATCAGATCGACGATCAACACCGCGGTGATCCGCCCCTTGGCATTGCGTGCCCGGTCGAGCCAGCGCGCCTGGCGACGCCGGCGCCCGAAGATCAGGTCATACCAAGTCCAGAAGATCGGCACCAGCGCGATCAGACCGAGCACGATGGATATCGGGTTCAGGACATTCTCGATGAAAGGAGTATTGAGGTTCCACTCGCTCATTGCGTTCAGACGACGTTCGGCGGAATTCCGCCATGCCAGTAGCTTCCAATCCCTTCGTGATCAGGGCATGTGTCGAGACGGCCAGGCCCTGGATTTTCATCGACAGCCGCCTGGATGAGCCTATGAACGTGATTCCGAAGCATCATAAAGCCTTCGCCCGCTCCAAGGAAACGCTGAAGAAGGCCGCGAGCGGGATGCAGCGCAAGGAGCAGTGAGCGCAGCGACCGAGAAAACGAGCCGAAGGCGAAGTTTCGGTGCAGGCCAACAGGAGCGAAGCGCAAGTCATGCCGGAACCACATAACATGGAGTTAGGCGAGGGAGCGACAACGAAGTTGCGGCGAAGGCTCACTTTGGCTTTGCCGAGGTCAAGCGAAGCGGCCGAAGCCAACACCGCGCAACGCGGCGATGCGCCCGCGCAGCAACTTATTCAGCGTTTCCCTAACGGACTCTGGGTCGAATCTACCACGCGCGCGGCATAAAGCCTGGAGCGTTTTGCAGCACCACGTCGTCGTCGGCCTGCACCAGCACATACAACCCCTGCGCTTCGGCATAGCGCGCTACCGACTCCGAGCAGCTCATTGCCGCCACCGCGCCGTGAAGGATTTTGTCGGCATACTGCGGCATCGCTGACTTGAGGATCGCTAACCGCGCCAAGTGCTCATCGACATCATCGGTGGAGAGGCGGCTTTTGCACTCCACGGCAATCGCGTGCTCGCCATTGATCACCAGGAGATCAACCTCCAGGATGCAGCGGCGCGCATCGTCATAGGCGCGCACATTGGGCAGCACCTGATGCACCGGGATGCCTTGTGCCTGAAACAGCCCCACCACCGCCGGCTGCACCATGTCCTGGACGAACTCACCCAGCCGGTTGCCCAAATGCCCCAGCTGGCGCTTGAGCTCGCGAATCTGGCGGTCGGTTTCCTTGTTCGATTCGCGCAGCTCGCGGATCAGTTGGTCGGTCTCTTTCGACTGCTCGGCAAGTTGGGCGATCATCTGCTTGATGTCGTCCCAGGAGAGATCGGTTGCGGTGCTCATCGGTGCTGCTCCTCGATGGAAGGTGTTGCGCCTAGCCTAGCACACCATTGAGATCAAAAGACTCGATCGGCTCGAAATGGGAGTAAGTGGCAGCTCCTTGCCAAATCCCTTTGAAATCAGGGCATGTTTCCTACCGAATTCTTGCGGCGTCTCCGATCGTCGTTGTCGTCTTAATCCCTTTAAAATCAGGGCATGTTTCCTACCAAGAACGAAGAGGAGAAAACGGCCGAAACCCAAGGTCTTAATCCCTTTGAAATCAGGGCATGTTTCCTACAAAAGTCGCTTCGATTTTGAAGGTCGAGTAGTGTCTTAATCCCTTTGAAATCAGGGCATGTTTCCTACTCTCGGCTTACGAGCAGGCCGAGAACAAGACTTTGTCTTAATCCCTTTGAAATCAGGGCATGTTTCCTACCTGTGTCTCAAGACGATTTTGATACCGCTTTTGGGTCTTAATCCCTTTGAAATCAGGGCATGTTTCCTACTGGAGCCGAGCTATTAAGGTGATGAACGGCTGGTGTCTTAATCCCTTTGAAATCAGGGCATGTTTCCTACTCTAATCCTCGGCCGCCGCGGATTGAACGATGCCCGTCTTAATCCCTTTGAAATCAGGGCATGTTTCCTACGAAAAGCGCCGCACCTAAAGAGTTGGCCACTCGCGCGTCTTAATCCCTTTGAAATCAGGGCATGTTTCCTACCACAAGGGGTTGTGGAAACGAGGGGTTTCTTCGGTCTTAATCCCTTTGAAATCAGGGCATGTTTCCTACTGGGCATCTGGTTCGGGCTACCGGCTGGCGTTCCAGTCTTAATCCCTTTGAAATCAGGGCATGTTTCCTACAAGATTTCGATATCGCTTTTGGCGGTATCGAGCTTGTCTTAATCCCTTTGAAATCAGGGCATGTTTCCTACGCCGCTGGTGATCAAGTGGCCGTTGCCGCCCTCGTCTTAATCCCTTTGAAATCAGGGCATGTTTCCTACTGCGAGGTGCGGGACGCTTTTAAACAAGCGTATGTCTTAATCCCTTTGAAATCAGGGCATGTTTCCTACGAACTTACGCATGCCCAGATGGATGCCCTTAACTGGTCTTAATCCCTTTGAAATCAGGGCATGTTTCCTACAAGTAGTTGGTTTGTTCTCGGCTTACGAGCAAGGTCTTAATCCCTTTGAAATCAGGGCATGTTTCCTACGTTAGTCTCGGTGCAAGCCGAGACTTTCCAGATGTCTTAATCCCTTTGAAATCAGGGCATGTTTCCTACTGCAGATGCTGATCTTTACATCGATGCTAGGAGACAAGTCTTAATCCCTTTGAAATCAGGGCATGTTTCCTACAGTAGATATTGTGATATTAGGGATGCCTTTAAGGCGTCTTAATCCCTTTGAAATCAGGGCATGTTTCCTACAGCGACTTTACGAAAAGTCGCTTCGATTTTGAAGTCTTAATCCCTTTGAAATCAGGGCATGTTTCCTACCACTTCTGAAGGTCGAGTAGTTCGACCTTCACGTGTCTTAATCCCTTTGAAATCAGGGCATGTTTCCTACCGTCTGTAGACGCCGAGACTTTCCAGATACCACGCGTCTTAATCCCTTTGAAATCAGGGCATGTTTCCTACACAGCGTTCGATACCGCTTTTGGCGGTATCCCCCTTGTCTTAATCCCTTTGAAATCAGGGCATGTTTCCTACGCAAGCCGAGAACAAGACTTTTGCCGCGCGCGAGTCTTAATCCCTTTGAAATCAGGGCATGTTTCCTACTTTCGTCTTGCGATGAGGCGACCCTTAGGAAGGTGTCTTAATCCCTTTGAAATCAGGGCATGTTTCCTACCGAGAAGTTCGCGCGCGCCCTGGCGTCATTACTGGTCTTAATCCCTTTGAAATCAGGGCATGTTTCCTACGTCTCCTTTTCAAGGCTATCCGAATGACATGAGTTGTCTTAATCCCTTTGAAATCAGGGCATGTTTCCTACACACAAGAGGACAAAAAACGGAATCGTTCGCGTCGTCTTAATCCCTTTGAAATCAGGGCATGTTTCCTACCCATGAACCAAGCACCAGTAGTATCCCCGTCCGAGCGTCTTAATCCCTTTGAAATCAGGGCATGTTTCCTACGCGGCATCGGTAGCAGAAATGCGTGGTTCCACTAGTCTTAATCCCTTTGAAATCAGGGCATGTTTCCTACATTTCTGCATGCGATGAGGTCACTCTTAAAAAAGGTCTTAATCCCTTTGAAATCAGGGCATGTTTCCTACCTAGCCACAAGCACGACCTCGTCGTGGTATGCCTCGGTCTTAATCCCTTTGAAATCAGGGCATGTTTCCTACCGATTGCAGGAATGCAGTGGTTGGCGAAATGGTCTTAATCCCTTTGAAATCAGGGCATGTTTCCTACTCACGAGGAGCGCAACCATGCCTGCACAAACCGTCTTAATCCCTTTGAAATCAGGGCATGTTTCCTACAGAAGTTCGCGCGCGCACTTGCCGGGGTTCTGGTGTCTTAATCCCTTTGAAATCAGGGCATGTTTCCTACCCATGAACGGTTGGTTGGTTTCGGTTTCGGCCGAGTCTTAATCCCTTTGAAATCAGGGCATGTTTCCTACAAGGAGAGGAAAATGAAAGCATCACACAAGTTCAAGTCTTAATCCCTTTGAAATCAGGGCATGTTTCCTACTCATAAGTGAGGATTGGAAAGAACGGCACGTCTTAATCCCTTTGAAATCAGGGCATGTTTCCTACACGACTGGATTTCGGAAATGGCACCGGCTTATATGTCTTAATCCCTTTGAAATCAGGGCATGTTTCCTACGCGGCGTGGGTTTCTGGCATGAGTAAAATCATGCGTCTTAATCCCTTTGAAATCAGGGCATGTTTCCTACCCGGCCACTAGTGACGACGCGCGCGATAAGGCGTGGTCTTAATCCCTTTGAAATCAGGGCATGTTTCCTACTTCCTCCACCGCCTCAACACCGATATAGCGCCGGCAGTCTTAATCCCTTTGAAATCAGGGCATGTTTCCTACTTTTACTCATGCCAGAATCCGAAGCTCTCGCGTTGGTCTTAATCCCTTTGAAATCAGGGCATGTTTCCTACCCCATCCCTACCAAGGGCGCGCCGTAGCTGCCCTGTCTTAATCCCTTTGAAATCAGGGCATGTTTCCTACCTTGCCTTGATGGCAAGGGCGAAGAAGAAGGAAGGTCTTAATCCCTTTGAAATCAGGGCATGTTTCCTACTGGTCACGCGCGATAAAGGTCATGAATTCATGGCTGTCTTAATCCCTTTGAAATCAGGGCATGTTTCCTACCGCTTTGGAAGTCGTCATCCTTGCCGCAGCGGCGTCTTAAGTCTTAATCCCTTTGAAATCAGGGCATGTTTCCTACCCGCACTTCTGAAGGTAGAGTGATCTACCTTTATGTCTTAATCCCTTTGAAATCAGGGCATGTTTCCTACAACGAGATTAGGGAAATACTCAAAAAAGGCCCAGGTCTTAATCCCTTTGAAATCAGGGCATGTTTCCTACGTGCGGGCAGGAAAGCGAAAGAAGAGGCGCCCAAAGTCTTAATCCCTTTGAAATCAGGGCATGTTTCCTACTCTACACGTTCATCGAAGCAATGGCCGACGTGCCGTCTTAATCCCTTTGAAATCAGGGCATGTTTCCTACACTGATCATGGCAATAAATGAATACGCTATCCGTGTGTCTTAATCCCTTTGAAATCAGGGCATGTTTCCTACAAAGGGGTTCGTGATGAACTGGATCTTGGAAGAGCGTCTTAATCCCTTTGAAATCAGGGCATGTTTCCTACTTACCGCTACCGCTAACGTTGACGCGCTGTTGGAAGTCTTAATCCCTTTGAAATCAGGGCATGTTTCCTACTCCGCTCGTGCGCAACAGCGCGAGCGGGTTGGTGCCGTCTTAATCCCTTTGAAATCAGGGCATGTTTCCTACAAGAAAAAATGCGTGAATTCCAGATTGCCTTCAATCGTCTTAATCCCTTTGAAATCAGGGCATGTTTCCTACGATGGTGCTCATGGCATTTACGTTCCGCAAATCTTGTCTTAATCCCTTTGAAATCAGGGCATGTTTCCTACCCTGATGCCCAAGGTGAATTTGTTAAGTTCTAAAGCGTCTTAATCCCTTTGAAATCAGGGCATGTTTCCTACCTGTCGGCTGTTGTAGGGTCGGACTATTCGTAGTGTCTTAATCCCTTTGAAATCAGGGCATGTTTCCTACTGTCAGCCTATCAAAACATCTTGCCAATCAATGTGTTGCAGCAGACGGTCTGGACGGCGACGCAAGCTTGGCGAGATGTCTTCCAGCGGGTGCTTCATGGCTCATTACTTTACCACGCCGGTGGAAGATTGCTCCACTGGATGCCTTCCGGCAAGGTGGCCTTGCCCAGCCGCGCCTTGAAGCCGCGGGCAGGCAGGGGATAGGCGCGCAGGTCGTCTTCGCCGTCATCGATCAGCCGCGCAAGCTCGTCCATGATGCGGTTCAGCTGCCGCTCGTCTCCGCTGAAGAGAAATACCGAGTATTGCAAAGGCATGGCGTGCTTCTTGAGATGGCGGAACACGCGCGCAAGACGCCGCGGATCGGCGATGTCGTAGCAGATCACGAATTCGCTCATTCGCCGTCTCCGCTGTGCGCTTGGCCGGCGCTGACTGGCGCTTCGAGCGCATGGCCAACGCGCTCGGCCAGGGTTTCGACTTCAGCCTGGATGCCGGCGCGCAGCACTTCGCTGTATTCCTCATAGGCCGCGTAATAACGCGCTCGTCCGGCCTTGCCGAGCAGGCAGCCATTTTCCGTGGTGGAAAAGTCGTCCCGCGGCGAGAGCGTTTGCTTTTTGACGAGCCGCAGGCAAAATCGGTCGCACAGGGGGCGCAAGGCTTCGAGCAGGTCGGCGGCGAGCGATTCGCGGCCGAAATCGAGGGCGTGATAAAAGCCGACGTAAGGATCGAAGCCAGCGCCATAGAGCGCGATGGCGAGTTCCGCATGGGCGAGCGTGTAGGTGAGCGAAAGCAGCGCGTTGAAGGGGTCTTTCGGCGGTCGGCGGTTGCGGCTTTTGAATTGCCACGATTCCGGCACCACGGCTTTGAGCCCGTCGAAATAGCAGGCGGCGGCCGAACCTTCGATGCCGCGCAGCCGGGCGAGGCTGTCGGCGCTTGGCAGCCGCTGCTTGTGTCCGGCGATGAGCTGCATCGCGTGCGTGAGCTCGTAGCGCGCCTGCATGTCGCGGCTGCGCAGTTCATCGAACCATTCGATCTGGTGGTCGATCTTGCGCTCGATCAGGGCGCGCGCGTATGTCAGGCAAAAGCTGGCATCGAGGCTTTTTTCGATCTGCGCGACGCGCCGGGCGGCGTCATTGTGCGGGCGAGCGAGAAGCAGGCTGGGCTTGCCACGGCGACCGGAGAGAATGACCACGCCGACGCCTTGCTCGCCGAGCTTGCCCAACAGGCTCGCCGAGAGTGTCACCTCCCCGCGCAAAAAGACGCGCGTCAAGGGGGCGATCGGCACGGTGCCGATGCGCTCGCCGTTTTCGCGGAAGACGATGGCGCCGGATTCGAGCTCGAGATGAGCGCCGCGGCGGTCGACGAACAGGCTGCTCATGATCAGACGATGGCGAAGAATCCGTCGGTGAAGTGCTTGGCGCGGCCGAAGAGCCGCGGCTTCATGCGCGGGTCGAGGCCGAGGAAATGCACGCGGTCTGCGTCGAGGTCGATCATCGCTTCGAGTTCGGCGCGGATCGCGGCCAGTTGTGCCGGCGTGACCCAGATTTCGAATACCGATTTCTGGCCGGCGACTTTGTAGCCGGTCAGATAGCGGCATACGCGGTGAAGCCGCCGTTCATCGGCGATGTCGTAGGCGACGATGGTGAGGTGGCGCTGTGTGTCCATGCCGCCATTGTGCAAGCGTCGGCGCTGGCGAGCCGGCACGGCAAGCTTGTCGGAGGAGGGTCTCGGTCGGTGCGCTCGCGCCGGGCGGGCATGCCGCGGCGTGGCGCCGACCTGGGCGCCACGGGCGGCGGCGATCAGGGGCGAAGTGTTTTTCCGGTGGGGGCGACGACGTATTCTTCGAGGCGCGCATCGAGCGCTTTGAGCGTTTGCGCATCGAGCTCCTGACCGCGCAGATGGGCGGGCAGATCGAGCGAGAGGTTGAAGTAGCGCGCGCCGCGCGCGCACACCTGCGCGGCCAGATGCACCGGCAAGGAGCCGATCACGACGTCGCCGGCTTGGAGCATGCCCGGGTCGAGATGCGGCACATGGACATCGAATGCCACTTGCGCGGCGCGCGCCCAGTCGAGCGCGCCGGGGTGACGACTGACGAAGTAGGTGGTCATGGTTCAACTCAGATTGTCCATTGGAACGCGAGCGGGTATCAAAAGCGAGGGCGAGCAGGTTTGCGTCACCGCGACGAGCCAATAACCCTGTCTGGCGATACGCGGGGGCGGAAAGATGCCGCCCGCAGCGTGTAAACCGCAGCGTAGGGCAATGAAATGATCGTATCGGATGTTCATGGCGAATCAGCCCGGTCTCAATGGACAATCTGGGTTCAACGAATGTCGATGCGTTCGGCTTCCAGCGGCAGGGCATTGGGGCCGCGCGGGGGAATCTGGTAGCGGCGGGCGGCCGTCTTGCCCAATGCGGCTTCGAAGGCGCGGTTGATGCGCGATTTGTGCGGCTGGAAGTATTCGCCGAGGCGGATGGCGGCATCGCGCCGCCAGTCGAGGGCTTCTTCGATGCGCTCGTAGTCGCCGCTCATGGGGTTGAATACTTCTTTGGCCACGCGCAGGAATTCATCACACGCCGCGGGCGTGGTCCAATCCACCATGGGCTCGCCCGCCTGGGCGCGCCGCGCCAGCCATAGGAGGAGAGCGAACTCGGTGGCGGAAAGGTTGAGGGCAATCTCGTCCGCCCAGGCCGCGCGCGTCGCCAGATCCAGCACCAGCCGGGGCGGATGTTGGGCGCGCTCCGCGGCGGCCACGACTTCGCTCATGCTGGCCTGTCCGTCGAGCAGCCGGGGAGGCAGTCCCTCGCGCAGGCGCACGAAGGGAATCTCGGCGAGCGTCACCTTGGCCTCGCGGCAGTCGGCGAGCTTGCCGTCGCGTGTCTGGATGATGCGCTCGTAGGGCGTGGGGTAGAAAAACTCCCAGCTCGATTCGAAGGGTTCGGACACGAGCACGTGGGAGAGCCTGTCCTGGGGGCGACCGAAGAGCGACAGGGCATAACCCAGGTAATAGCCCATCGTCTTGCGTCCGCCGGCAATGGAGACGTGCAACGCGGCCTGCGGGTCGCTGGTGAGGCTGCGCACGATTTCGGTGATGCGATCCGCGGCATGCGTGTTGTCCGCCGGGGTGCGGATGTCGTCCAGTGGCCGGCCTTCTCCATCCGAGAAGGTCTCGATGTGGTTTTCATCGAAGGTAATGGCGGACACGCGGAAATCCCGGCACAGCCGCCTGAACCAGCCGGGATCGTCCGAGAGCAGCGCCAGCCGCGCCCGCGCCGCGCCCTCGCGAGTGGTGATGAGGCGCACCTCGGTGGGCACGAAGGGCGTGGGCTGGGCAATAAGCGCATAAAGGGTCTCGGTGATGATCTGCGGGGTCAGGCCGCTGACCGCCAGCAGGATGCGCCTTGGGTAGGTGTGGGGCTGTTCCGGTGCCATGTCATGCTGGGAAATGGTTGGGGGTCGTCAGCTCGCCTTGTCCGTTTGGGCGGGGAGTTCGGCTGTGATGCCTGTGCACTTCTTCTGGATGGCCACCTGCTGCAGGGCGTCGTATTCGCCTTTGAGGCGGGCGTATTCGGCTTCCTGATCCTTGGTGCCGCCCAGGGCGAAGAGGGCCGGCCAGAAGAGAATGACGCCCACGCCCGTGATGGCCTTGTCGTTGGCGGCGGCTTCGTCGAGCCGACCGGCGAGCTGGGTGGCGCGGGTGTGCACGCGCTGCATCTCTGCGCTGATCTGTCCGCAGTCGTACTGCTGGTATTGCAGGGGCGAGACGGATTGCGCGGCGATGTCCTTGGCGGCGGTCGCGCAGCCGGCCATCTGGCTGGTGGCAAAAATCGCGGCGGTGAGTGTGGCGGCAGCTTTGTTCATGTCGTTCTCCTGTCAAAGAAAAGATGGCACGATTGCCATTGCCGCAGTGTGCCCAGAAAAACGACGTGCTGCCGGGGTCGCAAGCTTGCAGGATATCACCGCTGGTCAGGCGTCAAGGCGATAGCCGCCCAGCCCGAAGGTGGCTTCCTTGCCGACATGGAGCCACTGGCCAAGGTGGAGAAACGGCGCGAAGGGCGCAAGATCACCGGTGAGGAACCACTCGCCCACGACGCCGCCCAGGCTCATCTTTTTCTGCTGGCGCGAGGAGTAGCGCGTCCAATCCTGAAAGTCTAGCTGCGTTTCGCTCTCGATCGTCTCGGCATGCTTGGCGAGCGCCGGAAAGTCGAGCGCAAGCGGTCCGTCACCATGAAACTCGCACAGCAAGGCCACACGGCGCACCAAGGCCATGAGGAGCTTGCGCGCCGTGTGTTCCTCGACGGTGGCGCGGCGGCCGTTGGTCTGCAACCTCAGCGGTGTGTGGAAATGCAACCGCGCCGCCTGGTTCATGGCCGCCGCGGCTGGCGGCGTGGTGTCATGGGGCGCGATGGCATCCCCCGGGCCCTCGAGGATGACCTGCTCGCTCATCCCCTCATGCACGACTCGCATCAGCTCCGCCGTGCCATCGCCTTTTCCGACGCCGCGCCGGAAGGCCTTGACGTGGGCCCAGAGGACGAGCGGCAGCTGCGCAAGCGCGCGCCCCGCTAGAACGATGTGAAAGGCCAGACGCTCGCCGGGCTGATAAAGGCGCTCGCCCATTTCCGGCGGCTCGATCACGTAGGGACGCGGCACCTGGGAAAAATCCTGCAGCGATGGCGCGTGATGCTGCGGCGGACGAGTCTCGAAGATCGCCGCATAGGGACAGGTGTGGATGAGCGGACAGCCTTCGCAGACAGGCTTGCGCGTCATGCACGACGCGGCGCGCAGCGCCCCGCCCCAGGCCCCGCGCAGCGTGGAACCGGCATAGGCGGGCAAATGCAGCGGCCGGGTGACTTCGAATTCGAGACGGTAGCGGGCGAGGGGAAGGGCGATGTCGGCTACGATCATGGCGTGTTGGTCAATCGGCTCAAGGTTGCTTCCAATTCGCGCCGGAGACGTTCGGGATTGCGCATCAGCTTGGCGTGCGGTTCGTGGCTGGGCGGCGTTCCGTGGGCGCAGGCATTGCGCACGTTCTTGAGCAGCCAGTAGGCATTGCGCTTCCAGTCGGCATGCCCGCCTTCCCGTGCCTCGCCCTGAAAGCGCTCATCGGCGGCCTTTCGCGCGTTGAAGTCCAGGGGGTTGGCGCCTTCTGCCTCCACCTCGCGGGCAAGAAAGCTTTCCAGACCGAAAATGCTGGCGCGCAGCACATCGCCGCGCTCGAGGCTTTGCAAGGCCAGCAGACGAAATTTCTCCGAAAGTGTCTTGGCGTGGCACCAGCGCAGCGCCTTTTGCAGGCGCGCGCGAAACAGCCAGGAGGCGCCCGCGAGCGGCGCTTCGAGCGCCTTGAGCGCGGAACTCAGGCTCTTCGCGGCGTCCTTGACATTGGTGAGCACCAGAAAGTGCCAGGCGCGGGTGAGTGCCTCTGCTGCTTGCTGCGGAAAATCGTCGCGGATGAGAAGCGGCGCGAAACGGGAAAAATCGCCGCTCGCCTCATAGGCTTCAAAAGCCTCGGCCCATTCTTGCAGATGCGCCAGGCCATCGAGAGTGACCACGGGCGTGATGCCGCCCTGGGTCATGTCGAGCGCGCCATAGTAGAGGCCGGCCACTTTCACCTCGCGCTCATGGGCAAGATAGCGGGCGGCGGCAAAGCCCAGCATGGCCAGATGGCGAAAGCCGTGGGTGAGATCGAGGGCGACCTGCTCTTGCCGCCCCAGATGGTCGGCAAGGCGCGTGAGTACTTCTTCCTGCTCGGCAAACGTGACGCAAGACGGGATGAGCAGACCTTGCACGGGGCGGCCGAGGCTCGCCGTCATCGCAGGTGACAAGGCATCGAGCAGGCCCTGGGTGACCGTGCCGGCACGCACGGCGTCGAACAATTCCAGGCGCAGCTCCTCGGCAGCATCGTCGCCGGCGACGTTTTCCACGAGCATGTCCCACATGCTCGATGCCGTGCCGAGCACGATGACGCGCTCGGCGCCGAGATGATCCGCCAAGGCCAGTCCGAAGTAGGCCGTTTCGTGCTCGCTGCCATCGGGCATGCGGTAGCGGGCGGTGCGATAGCCGGTCTTGCTGTCGAGCTGGCTTTTGCCGAGGAAAGAAATGAGCGTGGCCATGCGTTGCTCCAGTGAAATTCAGAACCAGGAAAAGTTAGCGAAGGACACGGGCGCGTGGATCTGTCCTGATCACCCAAGGGATGTTGGATGACGAGAAAGAGGTCATGGCGCCTCCACCCGCACGAGTGTCTGTCCTGCAACATGAGCCATGACTTTGACGAACTGATTGGTTTCCACTTTCTCGCGGATCTCCGCAGGCAAAGAAGAGAGAAGTTCTTCACCCCTAGGGGCGAGGGCGATCGCCGTTTTGCCGTCTTTCTCGGCAGTGAGAGCCTTGTTGGCGCGGTTGAACTTGAGTCTTGCGCCGGGCCAGGCCACGGCAGCTTCCTGCTCGCGCAGGGCGCGCTCTTCTTCGGCTTGTCGTTTTCGTTCGTCAAGCCGCGCTGCCCGCATGGGCGCGCTTTCCATCGCGCCATAGCCCACCGCCGTCTTGGCGCCAAAGCCGAGCCATTGGAAGGCATGCTCGAAGGCGGCGGCAAGCAGCGTCGTCCAGTGCGAGTTGCCTTCGACGAGCAGATCGGGCGCACCGTCGAGTTTGTTTCTCGTCAGCCGCGCCAGATGGGCTACGTCGCAGACGACATGGAAGCAGAATGTCGAGCCGGGCGGCACGGTGAGGAAGGCGATGGGATTGGGCTGGCCACTGTCGTGGGGCGAGACGCTGTCGCCGCTCTTGCGCTCCCTTTTCTCCTGATAGTAGTGCGACTGGTGCGGGGTCATGATCTCGACCATGAGCGCATTGCCCGCGATCTCGGGAATCACGTCCCAGAAGGCAAGCGCACCGCGCACGGCGTTTGAATCTCCCGGCGGTGGTTCGCGCCCAAAGAGGACTTCGAGCACGGAAAGCAGAATCGGGTTTCCCCGATCGTCCTTGACCTCTTCGAGCTCACCGTTCGATTTGCACCGCATGAGCGGGTACGCCGCGTCTTTGTTCCAACCTTTCTTGTCGCCCCACATGCCGCTGGCCAGCTCCTCGGCCGCGCGGCGCACCACGCCCTTCACGCCGCTGCCGGGCAGATAGGGCAGGCCATAGGGCCACAGGAAGGCGAAGCCGTTCTCGAGCGGGTGCTCGTTGCCAAGGCCGGTGGTGAAGGGGGCAGTGGCGGTGGCGCAGATGGCCAAGCCCATTTCCTGACCGGCGCGGGCGGTAAAGGCGGCGCGTTGGCGGGTAACCAGTGCGCGCATGCCATCCTGATCGTGATCATTGAGCCAGGCGATTTCTTTCCACGCTTGACGGGCAGCAAAATCGTTCTTTTCCCACAAGCCTGGAAGCGCTCGACGGCTGTGCTGACGCAGGGCCTGGATCGTCGCCTCCATGCCCTGCTGCTGGAGCAACTGGGCAATGTATTCGCCTTCTCGACTCTTTGCCGAAGCGCGTTTTTTCACTTCCGCCTCCTGATCTGGGCGGGAGGTCCAAATCGGCAAATACATCCCAAACCGCATCCCAGGCGATGCGGTTTTGAAGTCACTTCCAAGGTATTGGGGTGCGGCGGCAATGGGCATTGTCAACCTCCTATGCGCGCGCTGGCCATTTGCCTCAACCACTTGAGCCAGGCGAAGGCTTCGCTGGTAATCATTTGAAAGCGGCGGGCATCGGCCTGCATCAGATGCTGCATGAAGCCTTCAAAGTCGCTGGGCGTGCCGCACTGCTGATGAAGCCAGTCGCGCAAGTGCTGGGCAAGGGTCTCGTGCCGCCCGCCCTTGTCGTGCAGGAAGGCCATGACCTGCATCAGCCCCGAGTTCATGATGAGCGCTGGCAAGCCCTTGGCGTCGTTGACGTAATCCCTGCCATGGCGCGCGATCCCATCTCCGGCCTTGTCCCAGGCGTGCTGGGCGCGTTGTTGTTCGAGTGTCTGTGGCATCACTTACCCTCCAGAACTTTCGCCACGACCAATCCCCGCCCAGTCGTGGCATCGCCGCCGATCTGCAGGAGCCTGCCGTCGATGACGTTCTTGATGTGCGCCATGACCGCCTCGGCGGGAAGCTCATCCTTACCGGCACGCGTCTGGCTCGCCATCAGCGGGGCGATGAGCAGCGACTCGGGCGGCAGGTTCTCGGTGTAGAAAAGCCCGCCATCGTCGGCGGTGCCGGTTGCGTCATCAATGCGCACGTGCGGTTCGACGAGGGTCGCATGCTCGGCGAAGTAGGCAAAGTCGGTATCGGACAGCACGACGAGGTCGGTCTTGAGCTTGTCGGCGAAGTAGCGGTAGGCCTCACCTGCGGGCAGCACCTTGGCGGCGACGTCTTCCGAGAGCTTGGGCAAATCTTGCGACACTTTCGCGGTGTATTCGAACGCTTCCAGATGCAGCTTGTCGCCGGAGAGCAAGGCCGGGTTGGCGATGAGGCACTGGCCTTCCTCGACCACGGGCAAGGCCGGCCAGTTCACATCGACACCGATCAAGGCGAGCAGCCGACGCGCCCGCTCGATGGCGGTGGGACAGGTGGCATAGACGTAGGCCCCCTTGAGAGCACGCACCGGTAAGGCGACGAGCTGGGCGTCGCCAAAGCTCACCGCGCCGGCGTGCAGGCTGTTGCTGCTGGACTCTGGTCCAAACAGCCGATCGAGGAGCGCCGAATCACCGCCCAAGGCTTTGAAGCCGTGCCGCACCGCGCCCTTGATGCCGGAGCCGGCAAAGCAGGGGTGATGGGTATGGCGCTCGCGCTGGATCGGGTTGTCGATGACGCCGATCGCCTGGCCCGCGCCCATGTGCACGGGGGAGATGGCGTAGAGAAAGATGGCGGCATGCTTTTCGAACATAGGTTCCCCTTTCTATCTCAAATTGCGAGCTTCTGTCCTTCGCATTGGATGGCTTGGCGCAGGCTGGCAGGCGCATCCGACCAGTAGAGCAGATCGACCCGGAATGGCAGATCGCTTTCTTCGAAATCCAACGCCAGCGCCGCGCGGGTGTGGTCATCGACGGGTTCGCCCATGATCATCAGATCGAGGTCGGAATATGGCTTGGCTCGACCGCGGGCACGTGAACCGAATATCCGCACTTCGCGGCCGGGTAGATGGTCGGCGAGAATGCGGCGCACGATGGCGAGCGCGTTGTCATCGAGATCAAGCATCCTGGGCCTCCCGTTGCTTCAACCGCGCAAGCAGCGCGCGCGCATGGTCGGCAAAGGCGGGCAGGATTGCGGCCACTTCCGCGGCCCGGGCGGCATCGTAGGTGTGGGAGGTGAGATTGCGCTTGTCGCGATAGACGAACCATGCCGGCACCTCGCTCGCGTCGATGAGCCCATGTTCCGCGCCAGAGCGAATCAGCGTGCGATAGCTCATCGCATCGACCTCCTGCGCATTGGGCAGATCCATTTCCAGCCTGCGCTTGAGGCTTTTCCAGGCAAGCTCGAAGGTGAATTCGAAGCGCTGGATGCAGGCATCGCGCAGCTCTTCGTCGGCGGGAGCGCTCGAGGCGCGTTGCAAGGCGCGATCGAGCGCGGACAATGCCTTTTCGAATGAGCTGAGATCGAGTTTCATGCGTTTTCCCTTCAAGACCGTATCGAATGCTCATGGCGAATCAGCCCGATCTCAATGGACAATCTGGGGTCAAGTCCCGCGGGCGATTGCAACGCGGTTGAAGCCTTCGGCGCGGCGTGGGTTGGCATCGTAATCGCGTTCCTGCCACAAACCGCGTTCCACAAGCTTGCGAAGCGCCTCGGCGGTCATGCCCTCGTCGAGCTCGAGCCACCAAACGCTGCCGGTCGGGGCGGCGCGTTGGGCGGGCTTGGGTTGCCATTGGGAGAGATCCCAGCCGGAGACGACCTCGAAGCGCGGCACGGCCGCCGAGACGATCCAGCCGGCAACGCCGTGCAGATCGAAGCGGATGGCGCCATCTTCGCGGCGCTGACTGGCATCGGCGCCGATGGGCAGCCAGCCCGCCCTCACCCCTGGGCCCTCTCCCGGCGGGAGAGGGGAGCCGAAGATGCCCGGCGTGGTGAGCACCAGGCGACAGCGGCGCGCGCGCACGATGTCGTCGTAATAGGGTTCGGGCGCCTGCCAGTCCGCCCCGGTGATCGCGGCGGCGCGTCCATCACCTCCCAACCGCACCGGGCCCGTTTGCGGCAGCGTGGCGCCCGCGACCGTGGCGAGAAAGCCGGTATCAAAGGCTGCGCCGCGCGGGTCGGGATGGTGCCGCTGGCGCAGGGCCACGGCCTGCACGGAAAAGAGCCTGCCTTCGGCGGCGCTGCGCGTGGCTTCATCGAGTCCCACCCCCACGCGCAGATCGAGCGCCCACAGGTCGGACGATCTGACGAGTTCGTCAGCTTCCGGGATGTGCCCTGCCAGGTACTTGCGCCAGCCCGCCTCGGTGAGCCAATAGCCGGAGGCCGGCTTTTGCCGCTGGCTTTCCGCGAGCACCGGCACGAGCGGCAGCGGCGCGGAGCTGGCAAGCCCTTGGGCAAGGCGCGTGGGCGCAAGGTTTCGGACCGTCACCGTGGGTTTCCCGGCCTTTTCTTGCCCATCAACGATCACCAGGTCCGCCGGTGGCGCATGAAGTGCTTCGACCCGCCCGTCGGCGAAACGACGCGCAAGCTGAAAGGCCGTGACAGTGAATGTCCCGGGTCGCTGGGGCGTGCCCAGCTGCGGGTGCGAAACCTCGCCGCGCGCAAATGCGGCAAGGTCGATGCCCGCATCGGCGAGCAGGCGGCTGCGCAGCGCGCCGGCCGCCGCCGACGGCCAGGGCGGCACGAGCGATTCGCCAAAGCTGCCCGGATCGCCGAAGAGCTTGTTGCCGCGCAGGAAAAGCACATCGAGCGGGTCGAGAAAAACGGTCTGGCTCATGCGGCATTCTCCACTGAAGTTGCCTCGAACGGCTGGCCAAAAGCGCGCGTCTCGCGGGCGAGGAATTCGGCCACGCCGAGAAAATTGGCCAGCCAGCGCTTGGCATCGTTCTGTGCTACGGCAAGGGCGGTGAGCCGTTGGGCGAGCCGCGGCGCGTTCTTTTTGGTCGCGCCGCCCGACTGCCGCGCGAGCTGGTAGGCAAGCAGATCCACCAGCATCTCGGGATTCGTCTTGGGGTCCGGCAGGTCGGTCAGCCACTGCAGGCTGTGATACACCGCCCGGCGCGAGGTCTCGGGCGCGGCCAGATAGCGGATCGTCTCTTGCAGGCATTTCACCGGCTCACCCCAGCGGGCGGTGAGAGTGAGCGCCCCGCCCGAGCGCTTGATGACGGTGATGGAGAACGCGTCACGCCCGCCTTCTTTTTTCGCGCGTTGTTCCGCGGCGCGAAGTTCCC
Organism: Sulfuricystis multivorans; assembly: GCF_003966565.1. Classification (NCBI taxonomy): domain Bacteria; kingdom Pseudomonadati; phylum Pseudomonadota; class Betaproteobacteria; order Nitrosomonadales; family Sterolibacteriaceae; genus Sulfuricystis; species Sulfuricystis multivorans. The sequence continues at coordinate 190,509 of NZ_AP018718.1, forward strand.
GCAGCACGGCGGCAAGCGGCGCCTGGTGGTGGGCAATGACTGCGCCCGTGGAGGCCGTGGCATTGGGCCCCATCATGCGCATCAGCTGCCCGTTGAGGTAGGCAAACCCGCTCTTACACACCAGCGTGCCGCGTTTGCGCAGCTCGCCCCAGTCAACGTTCTCGTCTTCCGGCACCGTGCCGCTGTAAGCATGGCGCAGCCGCTCCATGCAGGGAAGCAGATCCGCCACCGGCAGCATCGCGAGCACGTCGTCGCCGCCGGCGTAGATCACCCGGCCGAGGAATTCCTCCTCGACCACATGGCGCACGACGGTCTGGGAGAAGTCGTTCAACGCGCACGATATGGCCAGATGGCGGTTAGGTGAGATCGGGCGTTTTTGCTCTCCGTACTGGCGAATAAGCGGCTGTTTGGCAGCATGCGCGTCGAAGCCCTTTTGCACCTGCGGATGGAAGCTTTTCCGATAGGCAATGGCGGTGCCCGTGTTTTCGTCACCCGAGAGGATCGCGCCCATGCGGTCGCCGTCCATCATGAAAAGCGCGAAGTAGGTTTCCAGACGGACTTCGTCCTTGCCACATACCGCACCCAGGCTTTTCTTGACCTGTTCCTGCGCCTTTTTCAAGGCCGTGCCGTCATCCTCCGCCTCGCGCGCCGCTTCGAGCAGCCCCGGCAGGCGCTTGGCATCCGCGAGCGCGGGGTTCTTGGCATGGCGCCGCGCGAGGCGGCGGGGTAGCGCCACCGGCTCGGCCCCTTTCAGGGCTTCTGCGGCGCCAGCGGCGGTGAAGCCGCCTTTCTCCAACCACTGGTCGAGCTGGTGGGCGAGCGCCATCGTGTGGGTGGAGACGACGAAACGGCCGATCTCCTTCTTCTCGCCGCGCTCGCCCGCCGCCAGCGCCTTGCCCACCTCTTCGGCGAAGATGGTCGGCCACAGCCGCTTGATCGCCGAGAGCGCGCCGAGGTGTTCGCCTTTCTTCGCCCAAGAGGGTTTCCTCGCGGCGATGCGCGTCCAGAGCGTGTCTTGCCGCTGGCCTGGAGGCAGGGTGAGTTGGCTGCGGTCGGTGGCGAGCCATTCGGCTTCGCCCGTGAGCGATTCGCGCCATCCCACCTGTTCGAGCCGATCGAAGGTGCGTGCCGCCTTGGCCGCCGCCAGCACCCGCTCGGCCAGGTCATAGACCGCAGGATAGAGCACGCCTGGGTTGGGCGCGAAGAAGGTGGTGCCATCGCCCCAGTCGATTTCCTTCTGCAGTGCCTGCCAGGCCGGCGTGGCGAGAAAGCCGCAAGGCTGCCCCGACTCCACGCCAAAGAAAGGCGCCATCGCGGCGGAAAGGCCGCTTGTGTCGAGATTGGTTTGCTTGGCTGGATCGCGCGCGCGAATGAGCGAGAAGGGCACTACAGCCCAGTACGCTTCGGGGAAACCGGCAAGCTGTTCTTTCATCTGCTCGTAGGGCGTGCAGGTGGTTTCGACATCGAAGCCGGCCTCATGAAGCAGGCGCGAGACCACATCGTCGCCGAGTCTTTTGAGCCAGCCGCGCACCGCTTCCGTGACCTTTTCGGCAATCGCCCGCGCTTGGCTCGCCGGCACCACGGCGACGAAGCGGTTGGGGAGCGCCGCGGAGAAAAGCGGGCTGGCGTCGGTGCCTGCGCGCATCCATTCGCACTGCGCGAACAGCTCGTCAGGCAAACCCATCTGATCGCGCAGCCACAGGTCCACCTGGGGAATGCCTCGCAAACGGGGAAAGAGGATCGCATCCGGCCCGAGCTCTTCGCACACCGGTCGCATGGCCTCCCAGCTCAAACGCGAGAGCAAATGCGAGCCGGCCCACAGATCGTCCATCTTGCGCGCCGCGGCGATGAAGGGCTGCACCGGACCGATCGAGAGCGCCAGGAGCGCCGCCTCGCCGTTGGGATCGGCGGCAAACGCGCCCGCGAAGGCCGAGGTGAGATCGAGATGATCCCAGATCGAGTGATCCGGCACGCGCGTGTCGGCGGGTAGCAGCGGCCATAGCGCGCCAAGCTTGCCGTTGTCCGCTTCTTCGCCGATCTCGGGGCCAAAGCGCCAGAAGGCGAGCAACACCTTGCGCAGGTCTAGCGCCGCCTCTTCCTTTGCGCCGAGCGACACGAGCAGGCGCGAGGAGTGATCGAAGCTGCGCTGCTTGATGTCCGCAAGATCGCTGTCGGCCAGACCGCCGTTCTTCCTCAGGTCGAACTGGGCGCCAGTGAGGGGATGGATCAGCACCGGCTGTTTCGTCCAGCGCACCTGCGCCCAGTCGGCGATCTTGAGCGTCTGCTGTTCGCCCGTTTTCGTGGTGACGGTGATTTCCTGCATCGGCCACTGCGGGCGGTCGGCCGCCGCGGCCCACCAATCGGCGCGCTGGACATGGCGGTAAATGGAAAGCGGCAGACCCTTCTTGAAGAGCACCGTGGAGAGTGCTTCGTCATTGTCCGGATCGATGGTTTCTGGGGGTTGATCGAGGCCGAGCAGACGCTTGAGCGCGCGCGAGGTGCCGTTTTCGTGTCCGGCGGGGTCGCGCAGCAGCACCAGCGCCTTCTCCGCCGGATCATGCAGCCGCGCGGCGAGTTTGGTTTGCCAGAGGATGTCGTCAGTCATGCCTTACTCCGGGATAGCTTCACGCCGTCGAGCTGAGCCTTCTGTTTGGCCAGAGCCTCACGGTCGGCGTTGGCGCAGTAACTTCGCTGTGCGGGCGTTTGCGTCAGCGCATCGAGAAACTGGTGCACGCACTTCCACAGCCTTTCGATCGCCGCGCGATCTGGGCCGAACGCCAACGGCGGCAGGTGGGGCATGTGGAAGATCACGCCTTTGAGCTTGCCATCCTCGGTGCGGCGGACCTTGAAGCGCATCTGGTTGGGCAGGCGCAGATTCAGGGAGAACGTCTCATTACCCCGCCGTTCTTTGTCCCATGGTTTTACAGCATGATGGGTCACAGGATAGGCCAGCCAGTGGCGGTCTTGAGGCTTGCCATGCTCAATGCCATTGGGATTATCGCGCTTGTCGTCCAGTTGCTTGTCTTCGAACCGGAACTGCGTTCGAAGCCCGATCTTGACGATCGCCAGAGTCCGCATCAGCGCCTTCCAATCGTCGTGCGGCGCGGTTTCCCAGATGAGCGCGCCCTTCTCGTCTTTGCCGATGGCGTGGGGCCAGTCGAGCTCGAGGCAGTCGCGCCAGAGGCGTAGCGGTAGGCCCTCATCCCCGGCCCCTCTCTCACCAGAAGAAGGGAGCAGCTCGTAGGAACCCCAGCCGTTGCGCGAGCGGCCGCCGAGCGTGCCAAAGCGGTGCATCAGATGGAGGGATCGTTCGATACGCGGCACATTTGTTTCCAGAAGGCGCTCCAGTTCTGGCTCTGCATGCGTGGTCGGATAGGCAAACGCAATCTGCGCCTGTTCGTCTGCCTGTAGGGCGGCATGCACCTTTTTGCTTAATTTTGTGTTTCCGCGCCCATCTAGAGGGCCGTAGCCCAGGTAGGCATGCGGGCCCACCTTGTATGCCGTTTTTTGCGTTTCTGGATGAGTCACTGTCGCCTGCTCCAGCCCTTGCCAGCTTTTGAGCTTTCCCGAATCCCAGCGCTCGAGCCGGATCCTGACCATGCTCTTGCGGAAATCGTTTTCCAGCCAGGCATTGCCAAACAGCAGCCCCTCCTCGCGCCGCAGGTCGGCAATGCTCACGCGATAGCCGTGATCGGCGGCATAAGCCACGCGCCACCAGTGGCGCAGCTCGTGCTTGATCGGCGGCGTGCGCCAGCGGCCGTTTTGCTTGGCGTCGCCCAGGAACGCAGGGGTATTGAAACGCAGGGTGAAGGTTTCCGTTTTCATCATGGCCGTGGACTCAGCTTGGGCGTAAAGATGGCCTGTGTGACGTGGCATCAGTGAGACTACAAGCTTGCAGCGCCGATTGCGCCTTCGCGCGGATTTCGATCGCGTCCTTCTGCAGCAGCAATGCGGCGGCGCCGCCGTAGGGGATGCAATTGCAGCGGGCCGCTATCTTGCCAAGCCCCCCATCCTCGGCCTGGTTGTAGCGCTCGAAACCGGAGGCCAAGCGATCGGCGGTGGCGATGATCCACTGCAGGAAGGTATCCGGCTTATGGTGGCGCGCCGCGGCGTTGATCAGGGAATCGTCGGCATCAAGGACATCGGGCTTGGCGAAGGGTGGGCCCATCTGCAGCTCGCGCCGCGGCAACAGGTGTTCGAGGGCGAAAAAGCCGGCCGAGGTGTAGGCGGCATGGATGTGGGTGAAACGACCGTCCCATTGCGGGCAGTCGAGCGTCTTCAAGGCATCGAGCCGCTCGCGCGGGACGTCAAGCCGCGCGCGTTCGGCAAACTTGCCCAGATCGTGCATGAGCGCCGCCAAGGCGACGCGACAGGATAAGTCGAGCATATCCCCTCCCTGAATGCGAGAGGATTATGCATAACGGGCAGGGGGCGCGCAAGCGCGGCAAGCTTGCGGCGGGTTTCACTGCCGCTGCTGCTGTTCCTCGGCGGCGATCTCGGCTTCGATCTCGGCGCGCACGGCGTCCATGTCGAGCGCCTTGACCTGCTCGATCAGCTGGTCGAGCGCGGCCGGCGGCAGGGCGCCGGCTTCGGCGTAGAGGATGATCTGGTCGCGGAACACCATCAGCGTCGGGATCGAGCGGATGTTGAAGCCGGCGGCCATCTCGCGCTCTTCTTCGGTGTTGACCTTGCAGAAGGCGATCTCGGGGTATTTCTCCGCGGCGGCCTCGAAGGTCGGCGCGAAGGAACGACACGGCGCGCACCAGTCGGCCCAGAAGTCGATGATGACGATGTCGTTGTTGTTGATGACATCCTTGAAGTTGTGCGAGGTCAGCTGAATGGTGGCCATCGGGCGCTCCGTTTCGTTGGGTGGAAAATGCGCATACTACCCGTTCGTCGCAAATGTCGCCATGACTCGAGTGACTACATCTTCCTGCGGCCGTTTCGCCCCGTCGCCGACCGGGCCGCTGCATTTCGGCTCGCTGATCGCCGCGCTGGGTTCGTGTCTCGAGGCGAAGGCGCGCGGTGGAACCTGGCTCGTGCGCATCGAGGATGTCGACCGTCCGCGCTGCCGGCCCGAGTATGCGGCGGAGATTTTGCGCACCTTGGAGGCGTTCGGTTTCGAGTGGGATGGCGAGGTGCTGGTTCAGAGCCGGCGCACGGCTCGTTACCGAGAGGTGCTGGAAACCTTGCAGCGCCAGGGGGCCGTCTATCCCTGCGGTTGCACGCGGGCGGAGTTGGCCGCAGCATCACCCGGTGTCGATGGCGCGCCGGTGTATCCCGGCACCTGCCGCGAAGGATTGCCGCCGGGCAAGAAACCGCGCGCCTGGCGCTTGCGTGTTTCGGGCGCGATCGACTTCGTCGATTTGGTGCAGGGGCCGCAGCATCAGGATCTCGCGCGCGAGGTGGGCGATTGCGTGTTGTTGCGCGCCGATGGGCTGTTTGCCTACCAGCTCGCGGTGGTGGTCGATGATGCCGATCAGGGTGTCGATCACGTGGTGCGCGGCGCGGACTTGATCCATTCGACGGGGCGGCAGATCTTCCTGCAGCGGCTGCTCGGCTTGCCCACGCCGCAGTATGCCCACCTGCCGGTGGCGGTCGATGCGACGGGCGCGAAGCTTTCCAAGCAGACCAAGGCTCGACCCATCGAGGCGCGGGATGCGCCTGCCGCGCTGATCGCCGCGGCGCGCTTTCTCGGCTTGAACCCGCCCGCGTCGCTGTGCCGCGCCACCAGCGCCGAGTTTTGGCGCTGGGCACGTGAGCACTGGTCTTTGGCACGGGTGCCGAAGCAGGTATCCGCGCCTATTCCCGATAATCCTCGCCGCCATAGCGCGTGACGCCGAGCATCAGCCGCACCAGTCCATAGGCCAGCCAGCGCAAGGTTCGGGCGAGCCGGCCGCGGCGGCGGAATTCCGCGGCGGTGATCTCGACGGCGTCTTCGCGGATCGCCCGCTCGAGGCTGGCGCGCAGGAGGTCGGTAAAACGGCCGTCCTCGATGATGACATTGGCTTCGCGGGCGAGCAGCAGGCTGAACGGGTCGATGTTCGAGGAACCGACCGTCGCCCAGTCGCCGTCGATCGCCCCGACCTTGGCATGCAAGAAGCCCTTGCGGTATTCGAAGATGCGAATGCCATTGTCGAGCAGCTGGCCGTAGAGCGCCTGCGTCGCGTAATGCAGCAGCGCGTATTCGACCTGGCCTTGCAGGAGCACCGTCACATGGCAGCCGCGCCGCGCGGCGTCGATCAGCGCGTGGCGGAAGCGTCGGCCGGGCAGGAAATAGGCGTTCGCGATCAGCACGTCGCGCCGCGCGCCGGTGAGTGCTTCGAGATAGGCTTGCTCGATGTCGCGGCGATGGCGCAGGTTGTCGCGCACGACGAAGGCGGCGGCGACGTCGCCGATGGCGGCGGGTTGCCCACAGGGATCCAGCGGCGCCTTGGGCGGCCGGCGCCCAAGGCGCGCCCAGTCGACCAGCCGCCACAGGTGCAGCATGCTCGCGCAGATCGGCGCCACCAGCGGCCCTTCGATGCGTAATGCATAGTCGAAGCGCGGCCCGAGCCCCGGCGTATCTTCGTCGTCGATGATGTTGATGCCACCGACGAAGGCGAGGCGGCCGTCGATGACGGCCAGCTTGCGGTGCAGCCGGCGCAGGCGGTTACGCCGCAGGGAGAGCCGCGCCAATTCAGGCCGATAGATTTCGACCTGGCCGCCGGCGGAGACGATCTCGCGACCGACGCCGTCAGGAAAGTCACGCGCGCCGAAGCCATCGACCAGCACGCGCACCGCGACACCGCGCTGCGCCGCGGCGGCCAGTGCAGTGGAGACGGCGCGGCCGGTGGTATCGGCGGCGAAGATGTAGGTTTCGAGCTGGATCGAGTGCTGGGCCGCATCGATCGCGGCCAGCAGCGCCGGAAAATATTGGGCGCCGGTTTCCAGCAGCGTGATGCGGTTGCCGGGCAGGAAATCCACGCTCACGGCGTGCCGGCGGTCGCTTGGAACGACAGACGGGCGGTCAGCGCGGCGTGGTCGGAAAGCATCGACCAAGGGGGGCCGTGATGCACCGCGCAGTCTTCGACGGCCAGTCCGCGCACATAGATGCGGTCCAGCCGCAAGATCGGCAGCGCGGCCGGGAAGCTGCGCGTCGGCCGCCGTGTGGCCGGGTCGGCGGCGGCGAACACTTCGGCCAGATTGAGCCGTGGGGCCAGTATCTCGCAGGCGCGGCCGCGCCAGTCGTTGAAGTCGCCGGCGATGATGAGCGGGGCATCGGGCGGCACGTTGGCTTCGATGAAAGCGGCGAGCGCAGCGTACTGGTGGCGACGCGAACGGCCGAACAGCGATAGGTGCGCGCAGACGCAGTGCAAGGGCACCGGCAGGTCCGGCACCGCGACGACGCAGTAGAGCAGGCCGCGCTTTTCGAAACGCAGCCGCGTGACATCCTGGTTGTGCGAGGCGAGGATCGGGAAGCGCGTCAGGATCGCATTGCCGTGATGACCGTGGTCATAGACGACATTGCGGCCATAGACGCGGTTTTCCCAGACCTCGGCGGCGAGGAATTCGTGCTGTGGCTCTTCTGGCCAGGCTTCGAAGCGTTCGGCGTGGCCCTCGTGGTGGCCCACCACCTCCTGGAGGAAGACGATGTCGGCGTCGAGCGCGCGCAGCCGCTCGCGTAGCTCATGCACCACCATGCGGCGGTTGAATTGTGAGAAGCCTTTGTGGATGTTCCAGGTGGCGATCGTAAGCACCGGATCATTTTACGTATGATTCGCCAAACCCATCAGGAGGCCCAGATGAACCCCCCGCTTGCATTCCAGGATGCCTACCCCGACGATCTCGCGCATTGCTACGGCTGCGGCAAGAACAATCCGCACGGCCACCAGCTGAAAAGCCATTGGGCCGAGGAGGGCCGGGAAACCGTCGCGCATTTCACGCCGCAGCCGTATCACACGGCGATTCCCGGCTTCGTCTATGGCGGACTGATCGCCTCGTTGATCGACTGCCACGGCACCGGCACGGCCTCGGCCGTCGCCTATCGCGCCGCGGGCCGGGAACCAGGGAGCCTGCCGGCGCTGCGTTTCGTCACTGCGTCGCTGAAGGTGGATTTCCTCGCGCCGACGCCGTTGGGCGTGGAGCTCAAGCTGCGCGGCGTGCCGGTCGAAGTGAAGGAGAAAAAGATCGTCGTCGATATCGAGGTCTTCGCCAACGGCAAGCTCACCGCGAAGGGTCAGGTGATCGCGGTGCGCATGCCGGAGACGATGACGCCGCGGTAAGTGCCTTCCCGAAGCCGCCGAGTTTCAGGAGGCGTCGAGCATCCGTTCCAGCGCGATCTTGGCGAGCTTCGCTTCGTGCTCGGGCACCTCGATCCGATTGACGACGTTGCCGGCGGCGAGGTTTTCCAGCGTCCAGGCCAGATGCTGCGGGTCGATGCGCTGCATCGTCGAGCACATGCAGACCATGTCGGCCATGAACTCCACGATCTTGCCTTGCGGCGCCACTTCCTTCGCCAGCCGCTCGACGAGGTTCAATTCGGTGCCGACCAGCCAGCGCGTGCCGGCGGGTGACTCCTTGACGACGCGAATGATGGTTTCCGTCGAGCCAACCACGTCTGAAGCCGCGCAGACCTCGAAGCAGCATTCCGGATGCGAGATCACCTTGCCTTCGGGATGCTGGGCGCGGAAGCGTTCGATTCTCTGCGGCCGGAACATCTGATGCACCGAGCAGTAGCCGTGCCAGAGGATGATCTTCGCGCCGCGAATCTCTTCTGGGGTGAGGCCGCCCATCGGCAGGTCGGGGTTCCACAGCACCATCTGCTCGAGCGGGATGCCCATCTTGTGGCCGCTCCAGCGGCCCAAGTGCTGGTCGGGGAAGAACAGCACCTTCTCGCGCCGCGCGAACGACCAGTCGAGAATTTTCGACGCGTTCGACGAGGTGCAGACGATACCGCCGTGTTCGCCGCAGAAGGCTTTCAGATCGGCCGAGGAGTTGATGTAGGTGACCGGGGTGACGGTCTCATCCGGATCGAGCACGGTAGAAAGCTCACGCCAGCAGCGTTCGACCTTGGCCCGGTTGGCCATGTCGGCCATCGAGCAGCCGGCCGCCAGATCCGGCAGGATCGAGATCTGCTCAGGGCGCGAGAGGATGTCGGCGACCTCGGCCATGAAATGCACGCCGCAGAAGACGATGTATTCGGCGTCGGACTGCGAAGCCAGCCGCGAAAGCTTCAGTGAGTCGCCGGTGAGATCGGCATGGGCATAGACGTCGGCGCGCTGGTAGTGATGGCACAGGATCACGGCGCGCTCTCCGAGCTTGGCACGCGCGGCGGCGATGCGCGTCTGTGCGTCGCGGTCGGACAGCGCATTGAAGGGCGCGAAGTCGATCGTGGCGGTTTGCATGAAAGGTAGAATCCAGAACGTTCAGAACACGTCGAGTATAACGATTTGGCTACTTCGATTCCGACTTCCAACGGACCGGTCGATCCCGAACGCTTCCGCGAAGGCCAGCGCATCACCTGGGTGAGCGTCGTCGTCAATGTCGTGCTGACCGTGATGCAGGTGGTGATCGGTTTTGCTGCCAACTCGATGGCGCTGGTGGCCGACGCGATGCACACGCTCTCGGACATCGTCTCCGATGCCTTCGTGCTCTGGGCCAATCACAAAGGTTCGCAGGGCGCCGACGAGGAGCATCCCTACGGCCACGGCCGCTTCGAGACGGCCGCCTCGTTGGTGCTCGGCCTGCTCCTGACGATCACCGGCGCGGGCATCCTCCTCTCGGCCGCCGGCCGCCTGCAGAACCTCGGCGCCTTGCCGCCGGTGGGCATCGCGGCGATGTGGGCGGCGATCATCACCCTGATCGGCAAGGAAGGTCTGTTCCGCTACATGCTCAAGGTCGCCCGGCGCTTGCGCTCGCCGATGCTGATCAGTAATGCCTGGCATGCGCGCGCCGATGCGCTTTCGTCGCTGGTGGTCGCCGCCGGAGTGGGCGGCGCGCTGCTGGGATTTGCGTTCGCCGATGCGGTGGCGGCGATCGTGGTGGGCGCAATGATCGTCAAGGCGGGCCTGGGTTTCGCCTGGGAAGCGATGCGCGAGCTGATCGACACGGGCCTGCCGGCCGAGGAGGTCGCGGCGATCCGCCAGACGCTCCTTGCCACGCCGGGCGTCGAGGATCTCCACGAGCTGCGCACGCGGCGCATGGCGCACCGGGTGTTCGTCGATGTGCATCTGCAGGTCGATGGCGACATCAGCGTGCGTGAGGGACACGAAATCAGCGAGGTCGCAAGAAAACGGGTCCTCGCAGCACATCCGGAAGTCGTCGAGGTGTTGATCCACCTCGATGCAGAAAACGATAGCTGAAACACTGGATAAGTCTGCTGCGCGTCCGGATGGCTGTGTCGCGCCATGCTCGGATGTCCGTCCACCGATCATCCTGCGCACCAAGGTGGTGCAGCCGAAGATCGGAATGCACCGAATCGGTGCGCGGTGCGATGCTGTCTGATCGCCAACCCTTTGTGGCACAATGCCTTGCTAACGATGCCCCATGGCACGCTAAGTGCTATACCCTTCCGTTGCTTTTTTCTCGATCATTTTTTTCAGGAGCGTTTCTCATGACCCCCCAAGACGTCATCAAGATGGTGGAAGAAAAGGAAGTCAAGTTCGTCGATTTCCGTTTCACCGACACTCGCGGCAAGGAGCAGCACGTCGGCGTGCCGGTCTCCGCCTTCGGCATCGAGAAGTTCGAAGATGGCCATGCCTTCGACGGCAGCTCGATCGCCGGCTGGAAAGGCATCCAGGCCTCCGACATGCTGCTGATGCCCGATCCTGATACCGCCTATATCGATCCGTTCATGGATGAGACCACGCTGGTGCTCTCCTGCGACGTCGTCGAGCCCGCCGATGGCAAGGGCTATGACCGCGATCCGCGCTCGCTCGCCAAGCGCGCCGAGGCCTATTTGAAGAGCACCGGCATCGGCGATGCCGCCTATTTCGGCCCCGAGCCCGAGTTCTTCATCTTCGACAGCGTCGAGTGGAGAGTCGACATGTCGGGTTCTTATTGCAAGGTGTTTTCGGAAGAAGCGGCCTGGGCCGCTGCCGAGAAATTCGAAGGAGGCAACATCGGCCACCGTCCCGCCGTCAAAGGCGGCTATTTCCCGGTGCCGCCGGTCGATAGCCTCAATGACATCCGCGCCGCGATGGTGCTGGCGCTGGAAGAATGCGGCGTGCCGGTCGAGGTGCATCACCACGAAGTCGCCACCGCCGGCCAGTGCGAGATCGGCACCAAGTTCAATACGCTGGTGCGTCGCGCCGACTGGACCCAGCTGCTGAAATACATCGTGCATAACGTCGCGCACAGCTACGGCAAGACCGCGACCTTCATGCCGAAACCGATCGTCGGCGACAATGGCTCCGGGATGCACGTGCACCAGTCGATCTGGAAGGATGGCAAGAACCTCTTCGCCGGCAACGGCTATGCGGGGCTGTCCGAGTTCGCGCTCTACTACATCGGCGGCATCATCAAGCACGCGCGGGCGCTCAATGCGATCACCAACCCCGGCACCAACAGCTACAAGCGTCTGGTGCCCGGTTTCGAAGCGCCGGTCAAGCTTGCCTATTCCGCCCGCAACCGCTCGGCTTCGATCCGCATCCCGTTCGTGCAGTCCGACAAGGCGCGCCGCATCGAGGTGCGCTTCCCGGATCCGACCGCGAACCCGTATCTCGCCTTCGCGGCGATGATGATGGCGGGCCTCGATGGCGTGCAGAACAAGATCCATCCGGGCGATCCGGCCGACAAGAACCTCTACGACCTGCCACCGGAAGAGGATGCGAAGATCCCGACCGTCTGCTCCTCGCTCGATCAGGCGCTCGATCATCTCGACAAGGATCGCGAGTTCCTGACTCGCGGCGGCGTGTTCAGCAACGACTTCATCGATGCCTATATCGAGCTGAAGATGGAAGAGGTGACCAAGTTCCGCATGACCACGCATCCGGTCGAATACGAGATGTATTACTCGCTGTAAAAATCGGCGCTCGCCGGACGGCACGAAAAGACGGGCTCATGGCCCGTCTTTTTGTTCGACCTCGTTTTGGCATACACTTGTCGTCATGACGCAACGACTCTTGCCGCTCATCCTCACGGTCATCGTGCCTTACGCCTGGGCCGATACGCTCTACAAATGCACGGGACCCGACGGCCGCATCACCTACACGAACCAGAAGACGACCGGCAAGAACTGCGAAGTCATCTCGCAGGACAAGCCGGTCTCCACCTTTTCCCCGCCGCCGCGCAAGCAGCGTCAGGCCACGCCCGGCGATTTCCCCCGCGTCAATGGTGACCAGCAGAAGGCGCGCGATGCCGAGCGGCGCGCGATTCTGGAAAAAGAGCTCGCCAACGAGCAGAAGAATCTCGAGGCGGCGAAGAAGGAGCTGGCGGAACAGGAAAACCTGATCCTGCCGGAAGAACGTATCGTCGGTGGCGGGATCAAAGGCGCGCAACGCGAGGCACGCATCCAGAACTACCGCGACAAGGTGCAGCTGCATGAACGCAACATCGAATCGTTGCAGCGGGAACTCGCGAACCTGAGGTAGCGACGCCTCTCTGGCGCAATTCTTGCTGCGGCCTCGGCCATGAACGCGCATACCGAATCTGGTCTGGCCGGTCTCGACCTGCTTTCCTCCGCGGTGATCCTGCTCGATGGCGAGCTGCGCATCCGCCATTGCAATCCCGCGGCGGAAAACCTGTTTGCCGTCAGCCAACGCACCTGCCTCGGTCTGCCGCTGGCACAGCTGCTCGGCAGCCCCCCGGCCCTGATGAAGGCTCTGGACAATGCGCTCGCCAACCGCTGGAGCTACACCGGCCACGACATCCTCGTTGCGCGCGCTCGAGGCGAGCCGCTCCATCTCGACTGTACCGTGACCCCGGTCGACCTACCGGGAGTGAAGCTGCTGCTGGAATTCCGCCCGATCGACCAGCAACTCAAGGCGGCGCGCGAGGCGCGCGAAGCCGTGCAGCAGCGCGCCAACCAAGAGCTGATCCGCAATCTCGCCCACGAGATCAAGAATCCGCTCGGCGGCATCCGCGGTGCGGCGCAACTCCTGGCACGCGAGCTCGCTGCGATGGACAACGCGGCAACGCTCAACGAGTACACGAATGTCATCATCGCCGAGGCCGACCGGCTGCAGGCGCTGATGCAGCGTCTACTCTCCTCGCATCGCGCGATGCAGCCGACGCCGCTCAACATCCACGAGCTCCTCGAGCACGTGCGGCGCCTGATCCAGGCCGAATTCCCCGATGTAGAGGTGCGCCGTGACTATGATGTTTCATTGCCCGCGCTCACCGGCGATCGCGAACAGCTGATCCAGGCGATCCTCAACATCGAACGCAATGCCGCCCAGGCGATGAATGGCGTGGGAGAGATCCTCGTCCGCACCCGTGCCCTGCGCCAGGCAACCCTCGCTCGCAAGCGCCATCGCCTCGCGCTCGAGGTGCAGATCATCGACAACGGCCCCGGCATTCCGGAAGAGATCCGCGAGCGCATCTTCTATCCGCTGGTCTCCGGCCGCGCCGAAGGCACCGGTCTGGGGCTGGCGCTGGCGCAGACCTTCGTCCAGCAGCATCATGGCAGCATCGAGGTCACCTCGCGACCCGGGCATACCTGCTTCGCGCTGCGCCTGCCGCTCGGCCAGGAAGAAAGGATGACGACATGAACGCCGTTTGGATCATCGATGACGATCGCTCGATCCGCTGGGTGCTGGAAAAGGCGCTCGCGCGCGAAGACCTGAGCAGTGCGAGTTTCGGCTCGGCCGACGAGGCGCTGGCCAGGCTCGCCGCAGGTGAAGCGCCCCGCGTGCTGATTTCCGACATCCGCATGCCGGGTACCTCGGGCCTCGAACTGCTGCGGCAAGTGAGAGAAAAGCACCCCAATCTGCCGGTCATCATCATGACCGCCTATTCCGATCTCGACTCGGCCGTCGCGGCGTTCCAAGGGGGCGCCTTCGAATATCTACCCAAGCCGTTCGATGTCGATCAGGCCGTGGCGCTGGTCAGACGGGCGCTGGCCCAGGGAGAGCCGCAAGCCAACGATGCCGCGGGCGCGCTCCTCGCGCCGGAAATCCTCGGCCAGGCGCCGGCGATGCAGGAGGTATTCCGCGCCATCGGCCGACTCAGCCAAGCCAATGCCACGGTGCTGATCAATGGCGAATCCGGCACCGGCAAGGAGCTCGTCGCGCGTGCCCTGCACCGCCACAGCCCGCGCAAGGATGGCCCCTTCATTGCCATCAACACCGCGGCGATCCCGCGCGAGCTGCTCGAATCCGAGCTCTTCGGCCACGAAAAGGGCGCTTTCACCGGGGCGACGAGTTTGCGGCGCGGCCGCTTCGAGGAGGCGGCGGGCGGCACGCTTTTCCTCGACGAGATCGGCGACATGCCGTCGGAATTGCAGACGCGGCTGTTGCGCGTGCTTTCCGACGGTCAGTTCTATCGCGTCGGCGGCCATCAGCCGTTGCGCGCCAACGTGCGCATCATTGCCGCCACCCACCAGGATCTCGAAGCGCGCGTCATGGCCGGCCTGTTCCGCGAGGACCTGTTCCACCGCTTGAACGTCATTCGGCTGCGCCTGCCGCCGCTGCGCGAGCGGCGCGAGGACATCCCGCTCTTGGCGCGTCATTTCCTCGCGGCAAGCGCCCGGGAACTGGGCGTCGAACCCAAGCGGCTGTCCGATGCCGCGCTCCGCTTCCTGCAGGCGGCGCCCTGGCCGGGCAACGTGCGGCAGCTGGAAAACCTCTGTCACTGGCTGACGGTGATGGCGCCTGGCCAGACGATCGAGATCGACGATCTGCCGGCGGAAATGCGCGCAGCGCCCCAAGCAGCGCCAGCCGGCGCCGACTGGCTCGCGCACCTGGCTGCGGCGGCCGACGAGCACCTCAACCGTGAACCCGGCGCCGTCTGGGAAAAGCTCAGTCAGGCCTTCGAAGCGATGCTGATCCGGCGGGCGCTGGCCGCCACGGGCGGTCGGCGCGCCGAGGCGGCGCAGCTTCTGGGCATCGGCCGCAACACGCTCACGCGCAAGATCGACGAGCTCGGCCTGGACGAGGGCAAGACCGGCTGATCACGGTCGCTGGCCGTCACGGAAGTCCGGGCGGCCGTCACCATCGCGGTCACGCCAGCGGCGATCGTCGCGCCGCTCATCCCGCCGACTGTCGCGGCCGCGATCATCACGCTCTACGCGCGGCGGCTCGGCGCGGCGTTCCTGCAAGCGACCGGGATCGACGACCATCGGCCGGCGGCTCTCAAGCTCGCTGCGTGGCGGTTCCGGTCGCTCAGAGGGACGGGGTGCGGCGCCGGGGAGGGGGTAGGGCTCGACATGCGGCGGCGGTGCGGGTGGAACGACGACGCGGGGCGGTTCGCCGCGCTCCCAGCGGCCGCCATAAGGTCGCCAGTGGTCATCATGCCGTTCCCAACGACGCGGTACCCAAACGTACCCAGGCCGCGGCGCTTCCCAACGACCCGGCACCCAGACGTAGCGGGTACCCACCCAGTCCCAATAGCCGCCGATCCAGACGTAACCGACCACCGGCGGCGGAACGACATATTCGACGCGCGGTGGCGGTGGCGCAACGCGCACGATGGGCGGCTCATAATAGGGGTCGTATTCCGGATAAGCGGCGCAGCCGGCAAACAGCAGCGCCGTTCCGGCCAGAATCGTCATCAGTGGCAAGGGTTTCATTTCTCTCTTCCCGGATCGAGGCGGATGCAAACACGATAACGCAGGCCGCGGACAATGGTCAGCAGTTTGTTACAAACACTTGCAATTGCTCGGCGGCAGGCTGCTCCGGCGGTATAGTTTCACGATGCTTGATCTTTCCGTCTTCGTCCAGGCGCTCGGCGCCGATGCCCGCTATTTCGATGCCGAGCTGCTGCCGGAATGTGTTTCGACCAACGCGCTGCTGCTCGCCCGTGCCGAGGCCGGCGCAGCTTCGGGCACCGTGATCGTCGCCGAAAGACAGACGGCCGGTCGGGGGCGGCGGGGACGGGCATGGCTTTCCGCGCCCGGCGACAGCCTGACCTTTTCGCTGCTGTGGCGTTTCGCGCCCGGAACCCTGCCGCAAGGGCTGTCGCTGGCGGCCGGACTGGCGCTCACCCAGGCGCTCGCGAAAGTCGGCGCTGGCGATACGGCACTGAAATGGCCCAATGACGTGATGAAAGACGGCAAGAAGCTTTCCGGCATCCTCGTCGAACTGGTGCCTGGCGCACCGCATGCGGCGGTGATCGGCATCGGCATGAACCTGAGGCTACCTGCCGCGATGCCGGAAGAATTGCGCGCCAATAGCGCCGCGCTCGATCTCGATACCGATCCGAACATCCTGCTCGCGGCGATCCTGGTCGAGCTCAGAGCGACCCTGGAGGTCTTCGGCGCGCAAGGGTTTTCCGCGCTGCGCGAGCAGTGGCGGGCGCGCCATGCCTTCGAGGATGCGCCGATCCGGCTTTTCCATGATTTCGCGTCGCCGCGTGCCGGCATCTGCCGGGGCGTCGATCGCGATGGCGCGCTGTTGTTCGAGAGCGACGGGCGCATCGAGCGCGTGCTCGCGGGCGAAATCTCGTTGAGGCCGGCATGATCCTCTGCATCGACGCCGGCAATACGCGACTCAAATGGGGGCTACACGACCGCAGCCGCTGGCTGGCGAAGGGCGTTGTCGCGCACGAGGGCATCGCGACGCTGGCCCTGCCCGCGCCGGTGCAGCGCGTCGTGGCTTGCAACGTCGCCGGCAACGCAGTTGCGGGGCAGATCGAAGCCCTTGCCCGCAGCCTCGCTGCGCCACTCGAATGGTTCGTCAGCAGCGCCGCCTGCTGCGGCGTGACGAACGGCTACGGCCGCCCGGAGCAGCTCGGGGCCGACCGCTGGGCGGCGCTGATCGGCGCGCGCGGCCTGCATGCGGGGCCGGCGCTCGTCGTCATGGCGGGCACGGCCACCACCGTCGACGCCCTCGGCGCCGACGGCCGCTTCCTCGGCGGGCTGATCCTGCCGGGACTCGAATTGATGCGTCGGACGCTCGCCCGCAATACCGCCAGCCTGCCGGAGGCGCGCGGGCGCTATCAGGAACTTCCGACCAATACCGATGATGCGATCGAAAGCGGCGCTCTGCATGCGACGCTCGGTGCGATCGAGCGGATGGCGAAAGCGGCATGCCGCTCCACCAGCGCCGGATTTCGCGTGCTGCTCTCGGGCGGCGCGGCCGAAGCCTTGGCGCCGCATCTCGATCTGCCGCTGCGGCGCATCGACGATCTGGTGCTCGAAGGGCTCTCGCGCGTCGCTATTTCTTCTTCGTAGTCTTTTTCGCGGCAGCCTTGGCGGCCGGTTCCGGAGCAGGCGGAGGTTCCGGGGCGGCGCCAGAGCCCTTGTGCTTGGCATCGATCTCCCAGACGAGCTTTTGCACCAGGCGCTGCACCATGCCATCGAGCGTGAGCCCCCCTTGCGCGGCTTGGGATATTCCCAATACCGAGGTGGCTTTCGCGCCGACCTCCATCTTCTCCTCGGTGTAGCCGATCGCCACCTGCTCGGTGGTATTGGCATCGAGGATCTTGTAACGCATGCCGATGATCCACACCCCGGTGCCTTCGTCGGTTTTGATCGACGCAACGGCTTGCCCGGCGGCATGACTTTCCTGGTCTTCCCCCAAGGTGCTCAGGATCTGCCCCAGGGCACGGCCATCGAAGCCCTGTTTCGCCTGCGCCACCTGCTCGGCCTTCAGGATGTCGAACTTGACCACCCATTTGGTCGTCTTCCACTTGCCTTTTTTTAGCAGCTTGCGTGCGGCGACCGGATCACCCATCGTGTAGGCAAGCTGGAACTCCTGCAACATCGGGCCCATGTCGGAACGCTCCAGCACGCCGAAATTGGCGCGTCCCAGTTCCAGCTCGGCGAAATCGGCGATGTTGTTCGGACCGAATTTCTGCGTGAAGGTGGCGTTGTTGCTCTTGATCTCGCCCGGAATGACGACGAGGTTGGGCCCCTTGATCGCGGCATTCTCATATTCGATCGGCTTGTACATCGCCTTGTCGGCCATTTCGTTGGCTTTCTGCGAAGTATCGGAGCCGGCGGTCGGCGAAGGATTGTCGGCATCCGCGGGCTTGAACGGGTTCGTTTGCAGGCAACCGGACAACATCGATCCAACACAAAGCGCGATGATTGCCGTGCGCTTCGCAATCGGCTTCATGGCTTTTCTCTCCCCTTGTTACGAACGAATCACTTGTAGCGGGAATCGATTTCCCAGACGAGTTTCTGCACCAGGCGCTGCACCATGCCATCGAGCGTCAGTCCCCCTTGGGCACCCTGCGAGATGCCCAGCACCGAGGTGGATTTCGCGCCGACCTCCATTTTCTCTTCGGTGTAGCCGGTCGCCACCTGCTCGGTGGTGTTGGCATCGAGGATCTTGTAGCGCATGCCGATGATCCAGACGCCGGTCGCCTCACCGGTCTGCACCGAGCCGACCGCGGTGCCGGCGGCGGCCGAGCCGCGCCCGCCGCCCAGGATGCCGATGATGCTGCCGATGGCGCCGCCATCGAAGCCTTCCTGTGCCTTGGCGACCTGCTCGGCTTTCAGCACGTCGAATTTGACCACCCATTTGGTCGTCTTCAACTTGCCTTTCTGCAATGTCTTCTGCGCGGCGGCGGGATCGCCCATCGTGTAGGCGAGCTGGAATTCCCTGAGTAGCGGCCCCATGTCGGCACGCTCCAGCACCGCGAAATTGGCGCGCCCGAGCTCCAGCTCGGCGAAATCGGCGATATTGTTCGGGCCGAACTTCTGCGTGAAGGTGGCATTGTTGCTCTTGATCTCACCGGGGATGACGACGAGAGCGGGACCGCGTTTGGCGGCATTCACATACTGGACGTCCTTGTACATCCCGCGCTCGGCCATCTCATTGGCCTTTTGCGAAGTCGAAGAGCCGGCGGTCGGCGAGGGGCTGTCGAACACCGGCTGGGCCGCCGTGGCCGTGGCGAACAGGAAAGCGGCGGCAAAGGGCAGGCAACGCATGGTCATCTCCTCGAAAGATCAATCGGAACAGTAATCGCCGAACAGGCGGCCGACGACTTCCTCGCTCTTCTCGTCCCACAACGCGCGGACCGTTTGCTGGCGGTTCGCGCCGCTGAAACTCGAACCGTACGCCGAGGTCGAGGCGACCGCATTGCCGTTTTTGAGCAGCAAGGTGAAGTCGGCGGTCAAATCCACTTCGTTGATGCCGACCAGGCGATTGATGCCTGACGCGGCGGTGATCTTGCCGCGCACGACGAAGTCGGCGCCCGCCTTGTTCGCGGCGAGTTTCACGCCGATGCTCTTCAGCTTCGCTTCCAGCGACTGGCGCACCACTTCGCCACCGCCGCTGCGATCGTCGAGCTGCAGGGCCACTTTCTTGTTGCGGATCATGTCGCGGCAGCCGATCGACAGGAACTCGGCGGCCTTGACGGTGGCCTGGCCTTCGTCGTCGGAGAAGCTGAACTTGCGCGCCGAGCCATAGACGCCGCCGGGTCGCGCCGCGGCCAGCCGGGTCGGAGCGGCAGGCGGCTGGCCGAAGGCGGGCGTTGGCGCTGCGCTCGCTGCAGGCGCGGCTGTCTGCCCGCCATCGGCCGTGCGCGTCTCGCTGCGCGCCAAGGTCTGCCGGCTCTTCATGGCTTGCAGGCGGTTTTTGGCCAGCTCGGCGAATCTGCCGTTTGGATATTGCGCGAGGTAGGACTCGAAATCTGCGCTGCTGTCCGAGTTGGCGATCGAGTTCCAGTAGGCGAGCTCGATCGCCGCATCGTCGGTCTGCTTGCCTGCCGGCGGCGGCACGAAATACATGTCGCCGCCTTTCAGGCTCGATTCCTCGCGCGGCGATTGACGGCGGCCGGCAAGCCTTTCCGATTCGATCTCGACCGCCTCGCGGGTACGCTTGAATACCTGCTCGACCGTCAATCCCGGCACCTTGACGTTGGCCATCAGATGCTTCGTGTAGAGACCGTTGCGATCCGAGCCGTCGAGCGCCTCGGTGCCCGGCGCGGTGGAAAAGGCGATCAGCGAACCGGAGGGCGCATCCATCGGCGCAAGCCCACGCGATTTGAGCGAGCGGGTCTTGAGGAACGGATTGTTGCGGCAGGCATCGAGCACGACGACATTGACGCGGTTTTTCGAGTCCTCCATGTAGCGCAGCACGAGATTGGCCGGCACGGCGTTCTTTTTCACCTCTTCCTCGTTGCGGATCGACTCATTGACGGGCAACAGATAGTTCTCGCCCTCGACCTGCACGCCGTGACCGGCGTAGTAGAACAGCGCGATGCCGTCGTTCCCCTTGATCCGCTCGCCGAAATCACGGATCGCCTGCATCATCGCCTCCTTGTTCTGGTTGGTGATCACGCGCGCATCGAAACCGATCTCCCGCAGGGTCTTCGCGAAATCGTTCGCGTCATTGACCGGGTTGTCGAGCGGCCCCAGCGAGTAGGCGGCATTGCCGATCAACAGCGCATAGTTTTTCGCCCAGGCGGGCGTGGCTGCACTCGCCGCGAGCGCGACGAGCCCGATCATCAGATAGCGGATCATGGAACGATTCCTCGATGGGCAGGCAAAGAATGCTAACGCATTTCGGCGTGGAAGAGGTACTCGCCGCCCTCGACATGGCCGGCCGAGACCACCGCGCCGTATTGCGGTTTCTGCGGATATTCCTTCGTCACGCCGTGATGCACCTCGCGCCAGACCTCGAAGCCCGGCGTCAACCCACCTGCCGCCTCCAGCGTGCGCACCAGATTCCAGGCGAAGATCGAGTGACCCTCCTTGCCCTCGTCGGAAACCGGCTCTTCATCGCCGGAGGTGAGGACCAGCACCGAGCGGCGGCGCAGGATCTCCTCAGGCTTGGTCGTGCCTGGTGCGACGAATTTCTTCTCGCGGGCGAGCGTGCCGGAAAAGCAGGAATCGGAAACGAGGATGATCTGCCGCGCCGGGATCGCTGCCAGCAGCCGCGCGACATCGTCGTTGGATATCCAGCCCTTTGCAGTCTTCACCGAGGCATCGACGGGAATCCAGTAGCCCATCTTCGTGTCATCCATCTCGTAGCCGTGGCCGGCATAGAGGATCAGTACCGCGTCTTCCGGTTTCGCCTCGGCCGCCAAGTGGTTCAACGCAGAGACGATCACCTGCTTGCCCGCGTTTTTTAAGAGTTCTACGCGGTAGCCAAAGCGTCGTTCCAGCACCTGGCCGATGCGCGTGACATCGGCAAGCGGCGTCTCGAGCGGCGGGATCGGTGCTGTGTAGTCGTTGTTGCCGATCAACAGCGCCAGCCGCCTTGCAGGAACGACAGGCGCCGAACTCGGCGCTGGCGGGACGGCTTCTTTCATCGCCACCTCCGGGGTCGCTTGCATGGGTTCGGGCGGTGGCGCCGGCGGCAGCAGACATTCGCTGGCTTTGGGCTTGACGCCCGGCGCGCAGACCGGCACATCGGCCGCCTGTGGGTTCTTGCGCAGCTCTTCGAGCGCTTCGCGATAGAGCAGCGTGCGCGCCTGATGACGCTGCAAGGTCATGGCCTGGAATTGCGCGAAACCCGGCGGTCCGCCGATGAACATCGGCGGGAACTGGGCGAGCACGGACTGTGCCGCGAACAGGATCAGCAACAGTGCAAAACGCATCATTCTGAAGCCCTCAGTTGGGCGCGCCCGATGGTGCGTCCCGACGGGTGCAAAGCGGGCTCCCCTTCGCGGTGAGCGGTGAAGGAGAGGAAGCTTCTGATTTCCGAAGACATTTTTTACCTTGAGCAGCGGTCAACCGGGGCTCATCCTCCGCGGGTGGGCGTGGCGATCATGCGCGTTAGGATCATGGCAGCCTCCCGATCAGTCGTTGCGCCTCCTGAACCGGCCAGCAGGCATGGTCGGCTTGTGGCCAGAGTCGGTATTCTCCTCCTAACGCAGGCACAGCGGCGGCGATGACTGCGGGCGGCACGATCTCGTCACGGCCGCCGGCGACATGGATGGCGGGAATCGACAGCGCCGGCCCGCCCATCGGATCGAGCCCGGTCAGCGGCGAAATGTCGAGCCGGCGCGTCCAGGCTTCCACCGCCAGCGGGGCCATCAAAGTGACGACCGACGACACATCCTGCCGCCGCTGGGCAAGCAGCACGGCCAAAGTGCCGCCGCCGGAATGACCAACGAGTTTCAGACGGCTGGCGCCCGCGGTGCGTTTGAGTTCATCGAGCGCCCGATCGAGCGCGCTGACGATTTCGGGTGCAAAGCGGCGCAGCGTCCAGTGTTCCAGTCGGCAAGCATCGCTGCGCTCGAATTGGCAAGGCCGCGCAAGATAGGCAACGGGGCCGGCAAGCGCCTGGGCCAGCGCTGCCGCCTGGCTTGCCTCCGGCGTCGGATCGGCAGGCGGCCAGCGCGGGTTGAACCAGGCCGCGCCATCGCCTTCGATGATCACGGTCAGCGTCTTGCCTTCCCCTTTGCGCAGCCAGGCCAGCACGGGAAAGTCGGCGCTGGCAAGACGGCAGCGTGCAAAACCCGCCGCATTCAAGCCCGCATCGACGCGCGCGGCGCTGCCCGCCGGCAAGCCGCAGACGCAGCCGGCGAGGAGAAGAAAAGAAAAGGCCGCGAGCGCGCCCGCGGCCCTGGTGCGCTGCATCGGCCAGAAATCAGAAGCGCAGGCCGATGTTGGCGACCAGCTGATGCTGCTTCTGGTTCGAGCGGCTCTCTTCTTGCTGCCAGACGATACCGCCGGTCAGGCCACGGGAGACCGAGAGGAAGTTGACGCCCAGGCTCCATTGCCAGGCATCCTTGCCGATCGGATCCGCAGCCCCGGACAATGACGTGCTGCGATGGTCGTTTAAATAGCTCAGGCCGATGTAGGGCATGGCGCCACCCATCCACCAGGCCGCCTGCGCACCCAGGTGCCAACGGTCGATCTTGTTGGTCGCGCCGGTGCTATTCAGCGTCGTGCCATTGAGCTTGGCCTCGTCGTATTTTTCCTCGCCGTGCATGTAGCCAAGCTTGCCGGAGAGCTGGGTATTGCCCATCCATCTAGAGTAGTTGAGATTGATCCCGGCGAACCAGCGGTCGGCATCGGCCTTGACATTGCCGGTCTGCGACAGCTCGCCCTGACCGAAACCGAGCGAGGCATCAAGCGCGAGCTCCTTGGAAATGGAGTAACCGACATAAGGCGCGATCATGTAGCCCTTGTTGGTCAATGCGTTCTGCATCAAGCCGTTGGCATAGCTGTCGCCGGACGAGCGGTCGATCGCTGCCGATACGCCAGCGACGAACCGCGAGGAAAGCGCATAATCACCACCGATCACCGTGTTGAGCGAATCGGTGCTCAGTCGGATATTGCTGCCGGCCAGCGGTCGGAAATACTCTTGCCTGGTGCGTGCGTCATTCAAGTTACCCCAGATATTCCAAGGCTTACCGGGCGTGGCGGCCGCCGCGCCGGTCGAAAGGCCGGCGACTTCCGTCGGGGGCGAGGCCAGAAAGCGATTGATGAGCGCCGTGGAGATGGCGGAAATCTGAGCGAACGAGGTTTGAGTAATCGAGACTGCCGCATTTTGCTGGCTCGCCCCGAAGCATTCCGGGTGATATTGAGGCGCATCGGGCCAGATACCATTGGCGTAATCCGACAACACGATATCACATGGTGTGGCCATGGCCCCGGCGCTGGCCAAAGTGGCCGCGGCGAAAACCGCGCTTTTGAGCATTGCTCTTTTCATCGAATTTCTCCCATGCATGACAAAAAACCAGCTTGATTCAGGCTATCGCGCTTCGCGGGCGTTCTTCAAGGCTTTTCGGTAGAGCGCCACGAGCAGCTTGGCCTCGTTGTAGCGGGGATACGACAGCTCGAGATCGCCCAAGGCAGCTTCTACGGCATCGAAGGCTTTCATCTCGAAGAGGGCGGACAGGCGATACATCTCGGGCGAAAGATCGCCGGCAGCGGATTCCATCTGCAAACGCCGGTAGGCCTCGTCGACCTTGGCGATCGCCTCGGGGGTCGCGAGGGCGCGCAGGCGTGTGGCGCCGGCGCGGCCTTGGGCCAACAAGATTGGCGTCTTGGCAATCTGCTTGACGAGGTAGGGAGCCAAGGTCTTCACCTGGGGCGCGGACAAAGCGGCGGACTTGCCCTCGCCCGGGCCGATTTCGAGCCGGCCACTGCCTTGCCAGGCTTCCTGGCGACCGGTGAGGAAGAACACTATGGTGAGCCTTGCTTGATCGAGGACGATCGCATCGCCGGCTTCGAGACGTTCGAAAGCTTCCAGCGGGCGTTTCTCGTTTCCTTTGACGAGCGCGGCCTTGCCTTCCAAGGCAGTCACCAACGCGCCGCGGTCCTCCTGGGCAGCAGCTGTCAGCAAGAAAAGCGACAGCAACGCAGCCAAACCATACTTCGCGACAACGGGGAAATCAACGCTTGGCCAGCAACGCATCGGGATATCCTTTCAAAAATGCCTGGCGTATTGCCTCCAGCTCCGCCTCGGTGAGATTCGCCATCTTGGCATTGAAGGCGCGCGGATCGGGCGTATGGAGCAGATAGGCCTGGGCTTCGTTGATCATCAATTCTTCATTGTCCGGATCGTAGCCGGATTGGGTCAAAAAGGTGCGCAGCGCGGCGCGCTGGCGCTTGGAAAGCGTTTCATGCCAGAACTTCTGGCACCAGTCGCGATAGAGTGGATTGGTGTAATACTCGGCATGACTGAGCTCATGCATCAGGATGGTCCGGCGCGCCAGGGCCGACACCGCCGGCTTACCACCACCGGTTTTCTCCTGGGGAATCGACAGGATTACCGCATTGGGTCGCATCGCCTGCAGAAAGCCGAAGCGTTCGCGGATCAGCCCTTGTTCGAGCAGAAAAGCTCGCAACGCGCGCTCCTCTTGGTTCAGCGCGATGCCGCCGTATTCGGCGAGATTGAAGAAGACGACCAGTTCATGGACGAGAAAGTCGTTGCCGAAGGC
The DNA here is from genome assembly GCF_003966565.1 of Sulfuricystis multivorans. NCBI lineage: Bacteria > Pseudomonadati > Pseudomonadota > Betaproteobacteria > Nitrosomonadales > Sterolibacteriaceae > Sulfuricystis > Sulfuricystis multivorans. The sequence continues at coordinate 215,436 of NZ_AP018718.1, forward strand.
GAAAGTGAGCTCGGTCTTGCCGAGCGAGCGGATGAATTGCGCCAGTTCCTGATCGTCGAGCACGCGTGCGCGTCCGACGCCGATGCGCTCGATGAGTGCGACGATGCGATTGAACATGCGTCCCTGTTGCGCCAGTGTCGGGAAATCGATCACGAACACGGGCTGCCGGGCTGGATAGGCGAAGACCCGGACGGTTTCGCTCTTCGTGGCGAGGATGGTTTCATACGTGCCCGGTTCCGGTGCGGGCAGACCCTCGAATCCGTCATCCGCAACCGCGATTTGCAGGCCGATGAACAGCGCGAGGACGGAAAATGCGCGAGCGATCAGTCCAGTCACCGCCACGCCAAATGCGAAGGATCTGGTGTCAGCGAAGCGCGCCATTGCGCAATCAAGGGCGACGATAGGCATCCTGGCTGAAGCGGTGCGCGCGTTCGATCAAGTAGCTGGCGTTATCGCGGTTGCTCGGGTGGCTTGAGCCGGGTGCTAAGGGCGGATAGGGCCAGACGCTCCAGGCAGGAGAGTACATGATGCCCGACACCGAAGAGGTCGGGCCGAAATAGAGGGCAAGGCCGTTCTCACGCCGATAGAGATTCTGACTCATCGCATGAGCGCGGGCGAGGTTGTAGCTTGCGATATCCAGACTGCTGGGATTGCCGGGGCGGTTGAAGCCCGGCGGCGTGGGCGGCGGATAGGGTGGCATCGTCCCTGGCGCACGCCAGATCAGCGGCGGGGGATTGACGAACACTGGCGCCGGGGGCAGGATCGCCTGGCCTCGCGCCTCGGGGCTCGTAAAGACGAGAAAGTGCAGGAACGGGTGCTCGTAGACGAGCTCCTGCGGTGGGACCGTCTTGTCGGCGATGATCAGCTCGGCTTGAGCGGCATTGCTGGCGAGAGCACTCAAGAGTACGAGAACCCGCAACGATTTCATCGCGGCATCCTTCAGTCGTTGCTGGTCACAGCGATGTTCTTGCCGTTGCGCTCGATCTTGTAGATCTTGCCGGTCTTGGGCGATTTGTAGGTTTTGACGCCCGGCGGGATTTCCTTGCCGTCGATCCACAGCTTGCCGTTGATGATCGTCACGCCCTCGATATTCGCGCCCGGTGCGATGCTGCCAGTCGATGAACCGACTTCGTTGTGGGAGCCGACCGAAACCTGGCTGCCGGCGCCGACGCGCACATCACCGCCGGTGCCTTGAACGCTGACCGAGCCGTCGGCGCCGACCCGTACATCCTGTCCTCCGGCCGAGATGCTGATTTGCGCTTGGACCGTTGCTGCGGCCAGGGTAGCCAGCGCCGCAAGCCATGCTGCTTTTTTCATGTTCCATCTCCTGTCGCATCACTTGCAGATAGTAACGCCGCTCCTATTGCCCTGGATGACCGTATGTCCTTGCGTCGTGCCCTCGATGCCGCCGACGGTATTCTCGGTATTGCAGCGGTTGGTGGCCTTGGGAGCGGGCGATGCGGTCCACGCACGCGCCTTTTCGCGCGATTGGGTGGCTTCCGAAGGTGGCGGGCCGCCTTTGATGATCAGAGTCGGTGCTGGCGGCGCGGCATCCTCGTCGAGATAACCGCGTGCCTCGCGCACACGCTCGCTGGCAGGAGCGATCGGTTCGCCCTCGATGTGAATGGAAGGCAGATCTGGCGTTCGCCCACTCCTGATGCGCGCCTCGTCGAGCACCCGCCCGCGTAGCTCGTCGTGACGCAGATTCTCCGGCTGCGGCAAGGACTGTGCCTTCTCGCGCGCCGGATCGACGATGATGATCTCGCCGCTCCAGGCCGGACTGGCCAACCAGACCGCGATGCCAGCCGCAACGTGCAAACGCACGATCATTCTCCTCGGTCCACGTCATCGCACGGTGATTTCGAGTTTGGCTTCGGCGACGTTCGGGTTGGATTTGCGGAAGGCCGTCGCGATTTCTTCGAGCGAAGCCACTTTCAGCGGCGTCAGGTCCGCCGCCTTCAGATTCGCCGGCAACGGCAGATCGCGATCGCTGGCATAGCAGACGATCTGCTCGTGACCCGGCTGGTCGAAGCGAATCTTGAACGGCGAGCCTTCCGGCGGCAGCGACATCGGCCGGCCGCCGCGCACGAAGGAATCCGGATTGAAGCGGTTCGGAAAGATGCGCGCGATCACCCCGGTGTTGTCACGGTAGTAACAATAAAGAATGCCGTCGGAGGATAGCTGGACACGCGCCTGTAGAAATTCTTTTGGCTTGTAGGTCGGGCGCGGGCCGCGATCGGTGTCGAGCTTGACGGACAGTGGCCCACCGGCAGCAGCCGGGCGCGGCGCGGCACTCACCACCGGCGCGGTCGGGCCGGCGGTCGGATCGGCCGCCGGCGGCTGGTCGGCGTCGAGCAGCGCGTAATAGAGATCGAAATTGATGCGACCGTCGGCGATCAGGCCATTTTCCGCCTGGTACTTGCCGATTGCGGCGGAGAGCTCCTTCGAGACGATGCCATTGATCGGTCCGGAATAGTAGTTCATCCCGGCGAGCTTGCGCTGCACCAGTTTGACACGTTCCTCGGGCTTCATGCCGTCATACCACTCGCGTGCCTGCTCGATCATCACCGGGTTGGTCTTGTCGATTTCCAGGCACTTCCAGTAAGGCGTGCCGGTCAGTTTGCCGATGAGCTCGATCATGCCCAGCTCGATCAGCGCGCGCACACCGGAGCCCAAGCCTTCAGACTTGTTGAGCGACATGTTGAACGAGAATCCGACCTTGCCGATCTTGCCGCCCAGATCGCCCCCCTTGCCGGTACGCGTGACCACCAGCGAGTTGCTGGCATTGATGCCGGGCAGGATCATCCTCGATGTGGTCTCGCCGACATTCATGTCGATCGAAACGACCGAGGAGACTTGGTCACGCGAAACCCCCAGATCGAGGAAGGGCAGCGCGATACCGGCACCTTGCTGGGCGTCGATCGCGTTTTCATCGAGCTGGGTGATCGCGCCGCGTATGTAATAGTTCGGCAGTTTGTGCTGGAAGGCGCCGGCCGCCTGCATGTCCTGGAACAGCGCGAGCAGATCGGAACGCTCCGTGTCATAGTCGATGAAAGTCAGCGCCTTGCTCTTGATCGACATCTTCGAGGCGGCAGTGATCAGCATCTCCTTGGTGCCAGCCATGACTTTGCCGGTGGAGTCCGGAATGCCGGCCGTGGTGATCACGATGTCGCGCTTGCCGTAGGCGAGCAGCAGATCGTCCATGCAACGCAAGGCAGGCGTGAAATTGGTCACCGTCTTCGCGGCCGGTGTCTTCACCGAAGTGGCGACCGTCGCGGTTTCCGGCTTGGGGGGATCGGCGACACACCCCCCTATTCCCACCACCAATGCCAGCAAGGCGAACAACGGTGAAGAGGCCGACAATCTGTCTTCTTTCAACTTCATTTCACTCTCCGCGCTAAGGAATTGATTTGGCATTGCTTCGGCAGTACCTCTACGCCCGAGTCAACAATCTTGTTCTCTCCGGCGCCTTCCATTTTCTACATTAGCCGTTTAATCTTATGCAATGTTGATCCATGTCAACTCATGGCGAGAGACGTTGGCCTTCAATGCAAAACGAAAGGATGTCAACCTGTGAGTATGCAACGGCGTTTTCCTCCTGCAAGGAGAGTGCGATGAAACGTGCTGTTTTGTGTTTGACAGTGTGCTTGCCTTTTCTGGCCTGGGCGCAGACGCAAGGTGGGGTCGTGCGTGGCAATACCCAGATCAATGCCGTGGCGGGCGCCCAGACCTCGGTTGCCGTCGGCGCCCGCAACAAGGCGCAGAGCACCGTCGGTGCAGTGAAGGGCAGCACGGGTGGCAGCACCGAGATCAATGCGGTGGCCGGCGCGCAGACGACGGTCGCTGCGGGGGTGGGCAACAAGGCGCAGAGCAACATCGGTGTGGCGCAGAACACCGCGGGCAAGACACAGATCAATGCCGCGGTCGGTAACATGACGACGATCGCTACCGGCGCGGGCAACACTGCGAAGACCAATGTCGGTGTCGTCAAAGGCGGGAAAGGGAATGTCACGGTCGGGGTCGGCAACGTCACCAACGTCGTCGGCGGCGCCGGCCAGAAGGGCTGCATCAACATCGGCACCAAGGGCGTCGATGGCTGCAATTAGCAGGCCGTTGAAAAACGTCACGAGGATGGCCAGATGCAAGGCGTTTGGTGCGCAGCGACCGAGACATATCAATAAGATAGGCGAGGGAGCGAGCACCGCGCAACGCCGCAGATGGCCACCGCAGTAGATTTTCAACAGCCTGTTAGAGAGGAGAGAGAAGATGAACCATCGTAATCTCGCTTGGCTTTTGGCATTGCTGGCCGTGCCTGCCTGGGCCTTCAATGAAGGCACACACCTCAATCCGCGTGGCCAATCGAAAGTCAACAAGGCGATTGCGAAAGGCTATCAGCAAAGTGGCGCCGAGGCGATGCAAAAGCAGCAGACACAAGTCAATATCGGCAGCAAGAGAGCCGGTACCTGCACGATGAACGTCGGTGCGACGCAGGGCGGCAAGGATTCGAAGGAAACCATCGTGACGGCGAAGGAGATCATCAATGTCTGCAAATGAACCGCGCTCCCGTTTCCCTAAAATGAAAAACGCGCTCGTCGTGATCGTTGCCTGTTTGTTCTCATCCGTTGCCGCAGCCGATGTGACGGTCTATGAAAAGGCGCCCACGCCCGAAGAGCTGCAGCAGAAACTTCTTGGGGGCGGCAAGGCCGAGCAGAAAAAATTCAAGACTCGCGCGATCGTTTTCGGTGATTCCGCACCTACCGAAGCGGCGCCCGCACCGCAGCAAGCGGTAGCGCCTTCTCCAGCGCCTCAGGCGATGCCGACGCAGGCGCCCGCGATGGCGACTGCCGCACCTCAGCCGGCGGCTGCCGCGCAATCTGTGCAGGCCTCTGACGATGCGATCGCGTTTCCGATCCAGTTCAAGGTCAATAGCGCGCAGATCCTGCCCGAATCCATTCCTTTCCTGCAGTCGATCGCCGGTTTGATGCAGAAGGATCCGAGCATCCGCCTGCTCGTCGAGGGACATACCGATATCTCGGGCAGCTATCAGCGCAACATGACGCTCTCGCGCGAGCGCGCGTATTCCGTGACCAACTATCTCATCGACCATTTCGGCATCGATCCGTCGCGTCTGATGCCCGTTGGCAAGGGCCCGATGGAGCCATTGCCGGGTCGTGAGCCCACCGATCCCAAAAACCGCAGGGTGCAGTTCCGCATCCTCGGTTGAGGGTTTTTCCCACCACTTCTATGAAGGAGATCGCCATGAAGAAACTCGTGCTTGCAACCATCCTGTCTGCCGCTTCCGCGCTTGCCTTTGCCGCTGATGCGGGCAAGACAGAAATCAAGGGCAATACCAACATCAACGCGGTGGCCGGCCAGCAGACCGCCGTTGCCGTAGGCAAGGGCAATACCGCCAAGAACACCGTCGGCGCGATCAAGGGCGGCACCACCATCAAGGGCAACACCAACATCAACGCGGTGGCCGGCAAGCAGACTGCCGTTGCCGTTGGCAAGGGCAACAAGGCCGAAAACACCGTCGGTCAGATCGGCGGCAAGTAATCTGCGTTGAAGTCGATACGGCGCTCGCCCGCGCGGCCGGCGCCGTTTTTTCTTTGGGAGCACCCCGATGGCGAGATTCGCGCTGTGCAAGCTGGCTTTCCCACTGATGACGATTTTGGCCAATCATCCCATCCTGGCCGAGGAGGCGCCTGTCATGTTATTGGCCGCATCGCGATCGCACGAGCGCGCGGCCAATAGTGCCGGCATGGTTCAGGAGACGCCCGTGCCACGCTCCAGTCACCCCCGCGGTTTCACGAGTGATGCGCCGTTGCCGCCGCTGACCGCCCCCAATGCCAAGGCCCCTGCTGGCGGTACGGCAGCTTCGAATCCTTACCCGACCACGCCTGCTGTGGCGACACCCAGGGGAGCGCAGCAATCGAGCAGGGGTGGAGTCAATATCACCGGCAATACCCGACTCGACGCGCGCTCGCAAGGGGCGACCGCCACGGCCGTCGGACAACAGAACGCGGCAGGCAACCGCGTCGGCGCGATCGGCGGCAAGTGAATCAGTCGAGCAACTTGCCCAGGCGCGCCCTGAGCAGCTCCGGCCGTTCCACGAATTGCCGCGCCAATGAACGCGCCGCTTCGTTTTCTCCCTTGTTGCGTAAATTCTGTTGCGCCGCTTCGGAGCCTCCTTGCGCCGCCATCATTTGCAATGCAAGTCCCAGCTCGGGGTCGGCTTCGATGCCTTCCCCGATCGACAACAAGGCACCGAGGTTGTTGAGCGCTTCCGGGTGCCCCTGGAGCGCCGCCTTTGCCCACCAGCGGAGTGCCTGGCGCACGTCCCGTTGCGTACCACGCCCCAGGTAATAGAGGCTGCCGAGCTTGTACTGGCCGCCGGCGTGACCGGCTTGTGCCGCGCGCGAGAACCAGCGGAACGACTCGCGGTCGTTGCGCGCCACTCCCGCCTGGTCATAGAAATACAACCGGCCCAGCCAATAGGCCGCATCAGGATCGCCCTGGCGCGCTGCTGGCAGGAGCAGCCGCAATGCCTTGTGACCATCGCCGGCATCGATCAGGCGTCGGGCGGAAGCGATGCGCGCGTCCTGCCCATCTGCCGCATTCGCGCCCAGAGCAACGAGTAAGGCGAGCGCGCCCAGCCAAGATCGCTTCATCGTTTCGCCTCCTCTTCCTTGGGCGGCCAAAGTTCGACCACCTCGATTTCAGCCTGCTTGCCCTTCACCGACAGGCGATGGCGCTTGCCGAAATGAAAAGCCTCGGGGTGCGTAATCGCCGCTAGCGTCGCGGCGCTGGTGAGGATCGGACAGCCGACGACTTTCGTCATCCCTTCGAGACGCGAGGCGGTATTGACGGTGTCACCGACCGCCGTGTATTCCATGCGGCGCGACGAGCCGATGTTGCCGATCACCGCCGGGCCGCTGTGAATGCCGATGCCGATTGCGAAATGCGGCAGATTGCGATTCGGGAAACGCGCCTGGACCCAGTGCGAAAACTCGCGCGCCGTGGCAAGCAGTTTCAAAGCGGCACGCAATGCCCGTTCGGCGTGATCGGCCTGCACCAAGGGCGCGCCGAATTCGGCCATCACCGCGTCGCCGATGAATTTGTCGATGGTTGCCTCCTCGGCGAGCAATGCCGCACAGGCGCGTTCGAAATATTCGTTGAGCAGCTCGACGACTTCCTCTGGCTCGAGCCGCTCAGACAACGTCGTGAAATCACGGATGTCCGAAAAAAGCACCGTGACTTCGCGCCGTTGCCCGCCCAGCCCCGGCATCTCGGGATGCTCGAGCAGGGTTTGCATCACCGAGGGCGAAACATAACGGCCGAAGAGCGCCGAGAGGTGCCGCTTTTCGCGCTCGGCACGTGAGAATTTGGCTAAGCCGGCCAGGAGTAGCGCGGGGACCAGGCTCAGCTGCATCTGGGCGGCCGGTATGTCCCAATCGTCCAAGAATGCGCGATAGGCGCCCCAAGCGACGAGCAAGCACCAGAGCAACCCCACTGCCCCCGCCGGTAGAAAACCGTAACGCAAGAGGACATAGACACTCCCCCAGGCCACGAAGAACACCGTGAGCATCGCCAGCGTTGCCGGTAGCGAGCGCACATGGCGCTCTGCCAGCAGGGTTTCGACGATGTTGGCCTGGATCTCGGGACCGGGCATCATCCGGTCGACGGCACCGAAGGTATTCGAGTAGGGCGTCGGATGCACGTCGTTCATGCCGGCGTAACCGGCGCCGACGATCACCACCTTGTCGCGCAAGGCTTGGATTTCCGGACGCTTGTGAGCCTCCGGCGCCAGCAGCGTGGCAAACGAAATGGTCGGAAAACTGCCCGGCGGGCCGGCGAAAACGATGCGGCGGCGCTCGCCCGGCAGATCGGTCTTGCCGGCTTGCCGCGCCGCCAGCGCCGCCAGTGTAGCCTCTGGCAGACCGGCCTGGCGCATCTCGTCACCGATCGGCAGTCGGCTGCGAAAGTGGCGCACGACGCTGTCGGCATCGAGTGTCAAATTCGCCAGGCCGACATGCGCGGCGACATCTTGTTCCGGCAGGGAAAGCAGATAATCTGGACTGGGTAGGATGAAATCGTCGGTCGAAGCGCCTTCGCCGACGAGATAACCGGCCAGCACGATCCGGCCGCCATTCAAGGCGCTGCGAAACCCGCGATCGTATTGGCGCACCGCTGCCGTATCGCCAGCGCCGAGTTTGGCCAGCCATGTCTCCGGGCTGCCGGAAAAGATGAAATCGAGCACGACGACACGCGCCTTGACCACCCGCAGCGTATCGATCGCTCGCGCGAACAAGGGCGTCCAAAAAATCAACGGGGTGTCGGCGTTTTTGGCGAGAGAGGCATCGTCGATGATCACCAACGCGGCATGACTGGGCTCGAAGCGCTTGCCGGCCAGGCGATGCCAGGCATCGAGATAAAAATTTTCCAGTCGATCGGCCCAGCCTGCTTTGAGCGAGACGAAACAGATCCCCATGGCGACGAGGGCGATGGACAAAGCCAGCAACGGCGGGCGGGCAAGCAGCGTTTTCACACCGGAGGCCGCCTCAATACGGCGCATACGCGCAGATGCGTTTCAAGCAGAACAGGTAATCGTAGCCGCGGCGCTGGCAGTCCTTCATGCATTTTGGATCGGCGATGGTTGGTAGCGGCTGCCTGGGTGTGTTGGGCTGCAGCTCTTCGAAGGCTGGGTTCTTCGGCAAGCCCGGCTGATCGAGCATGCCGCCTTGATTGGGGGGAGAACTCGTGGCGCACACGCCGAGACAGTAATTGCGGTCATACCCTTGGCCGAGACAGCCTTGCATGCAGTTGAAATCCTGTCCCGCCCACGCGCTCCAGGACGAGAAAAACAACCCGGCCATCCACACCCACGGGTAGTTCATGACATTGCCTCCCATTGCGTTGCTTGCGAAGCCAAGTATGCAACTATTTCAGCCCCGCGTGGGACGAGGTCGGGGTAGCCTCTTGACTGCACGCGTCGATGAAGTATGGTTCCAGGATTTTCGACGACGCTTGAAGGGAGGGAAAACATCATGGCTCGAACGCGCATCATCCTCGACGAATCCGAAATTCCGACGCATTGGTACAACGTCGCCGCCGATCTGCCGAGTCCGCCGGCCCCGCCCTTGGGCCCCGACGGTCAGCCGGTCACGCCAGACAAGATGCTGGCGATCTTTCCGGGGCCCATCCTCGAACAGGAAATGAGCGCCGAGCGCTGGATTCCGATTCCCGATGAGGTGCGCAAGATCTACGCGCTGTGGCGCCCCAGCCCCTTGTATCGCGCTGAGCGGCTGGAAGCGATGCTCGGCACGCCGGCGAAGATCTTCTACAAGTATGAAGGCGTCTCGCCGGCGGGCTCGCACAAGCCCAATTCCGCGGTCGCGCAAGCCTATCTGAACAAGATCGCCGGCACGCAGCGGCTGGTGACCGAGACCGGCGCAGGCCAGTGGGGCTCGTCATTGGCGCTGGCCGGCCAGATGTTCGGCCTGCCGGTGCGCATCTTCATGGTCAAGGTAAGTTACGAACAGAAACCCTATCGGCGTCTGATGATGCAGACCTGGGGCGGCGAGGTGGTAGCCAGTCCGACCAATCTGACCCGCGCCGGCCGCGACATCCTGGAGAGAGATCCGGACAACCCCGGTAGCCTCGGCATCGCGATCTCGGAGGCGGTCGAGGAGGCGGTGACCGTGCCCGGCACCAAGTATGCGCTGGGCTCCGTGCTCAATCACGTGATCCTGCATCAGACCGTGATCGGATTGGAAGCGAAAAAGCAGTTCGAGAAGATCGGCCTCTACCCCGACATGATCTTCGCGCCCTGCGGCGGCGGCTCGAACTTCGGCGGCGCGGCCTTTCCCTTCCTCGCCGACAAGGTGGCGGGCGACAAGCGCGCCGAGAAGCTACGTTGTGTCGCGGTCGAGCCGGCCTCGTGTCCGACGCTGACCAAAGGTGTCTATGCCTACGACTTCGGCGATGCGACCGGCTACACGCCGCTGATGAAGATGTACACGCTCGGCCACGACTTCATGCCGCCGGGTATCCACGCCGGCGGTTTGCGCTACCACGGCGACAGCCCGCTGGTCTCGCAGCTCTATCACGAAAAGCTCATCGAGGCGATCGCCGTGCCGCAGGTGGCGACCTTCGAGGCCGGCGTGATGTTCGCGCGCGCCGAGGGCATCATCCCGGCGCCCGAATCCTGCCACGGCATCCGCGCGACCATCGACGAGGCGCTACGCTGCAAACAGACCGGCGAGCCGAAGGTGCTGTTCTTCAACCTCTCCGGTCACGGCCATTTCGACATGAGCGCCTACGAGAGCTACTTCGCCGGCAAGCTCGAGGACTTCGAGTATCCGGCCGAGGCGATCCAGGCTTCGCTCGCCCATTTGCCAAAAATCGACTAATCTTGGCCATGCGCCTTGCTTTCCTGATCCTGCTGTTCGCGAACATCGTGCTGTTCCTTTGGGGCCAGGGCTATGCCGGCAGCCAGGAGGCCGGACGCGAGCCGGCGCGGCTTATGCAGCAGCTGGCGCCCGAGAAGCTTTCCGTCGCCAAGCGGGAATGAGCTTCGTCGTCGGTCTCACCGGCGGCATCGGCAGCGGCAAGAGCGCGGCTGCCGAGCGTTTCGCCGCGCGCGGGGTTCCGATCGTCGATACCGACGCGATCGCCCGCGCGCTGACCGCGCCGGGCGGCGCCGCGATCGCGCCGATCCGTGCGGCATTCGGCGATGCAGTGTTGACGAGCGATGGCGCGCTCGACCGCGCCGCGATGCGCCGTTGGGTATTCGCCGACCCAAACGCGCGCAAACGGCTCGAAGCGATCCTGCATCCGATGATCCGCGCCGAAAGCGAGGCGCATGTGAGCCGTTGTGCCAATGCCGAATATCTCATCCTCGTGGTGCCGCTGCTCATCGAAGCGGGGGATTTCCGCTCGCGCGTCGATCGTATCTGCGTCGTCGATTGTCCGGAGGAAATCCAGATCGCGCGTGTGATGGCCAGAAGCGGTTTGTCGCGCGAGGAGGTGCAAGCGATCATCGCGGCGCAGGCAAGCCGCGTGGCACGTCTTACTGCCGCGGACGATGTCATCGACAACTCACGGGGACTTGCCGAGCTCGATGCCCAGGTCGCCTCATTGCACGAAAAATACCGGTTGATGGCGAGAGCGCGTCAGGAATCGTCGCGAACTCCATGATTGCGGGCACTTTCTGCCCGAGTTCAACCCAGATTGTCCATTGGAACGCGAGCGGGTATCAAAAGGCGAGGGCGAGCAGGTTTGCGTTACCGCGACGAGCCAATAGCGGTGCCTGGCGATACGCGGGGGCGCAAAGATGCCGCCCGCAGCCCGAAAACCGCCGCGTAGGGCGTTGAAATGATCGTATCGGATGCTCATGGTGAATCAGCCCGCTCTCAATGGACAATCTGGGTTCAAGTTGAGATTTGGGGATATTTCGGTCAGAATTCGAAGAATTCAGCCACGAGCCGCCGCGTGATCACCTACGATTACCCCTTGAACGAGCGCATCCGCACCTTGCTGCGACTCGAGGATCTGTTCGACCGCACCGTTCATTTCATGCGCTCGGACGATCCTGAGTCCCACCATGTGGCATTGGTCACGCTGTTCGACATCTTCGAGGTGGTCAGCCGCGCCGATCTGAAGATCGATCTGGTCCAGGAGCTCGAACGCCAGCGTCAGACGCTGCTTTCCTTCCGCAACAACCCGGACATTTCCGAAGAGGCGTTGAATGGCGCCCTCTATGAAATCGAGCAGGCCTCGACGGCGCTCTTGGCGATGCAGGGCAAGACCGGCCAGCACCTGCGCGAGAACGAATGGCTGATGAGCATCAAGAACCGCAGCGGCATTCCTGGCGGCGTCTGCGAATTCGATCTGCCCGCCTACCACTATTGGCTCAACCGCGACCCGGGGCAGCGCCGCAGTGATCTGGAAGGCTGGGTGGGGCCGCTGTTGCCGCTGCGCGATGGTCTGGGCATCGTGCTACGCCTGTTGCGCGCTTCGGGCCATCCGGAGCAGCAGTGCGCGGTGCGCGGTTCCTTTCAGCTGATGCTCTCTGGGCGTACCGCCCAGCTCATCCGCCTGCGCGTGCCGAAGAGTCAGGCCGCCGTGCCAGAGATCAGCGCCAACAAATATGCGCTCAACATCCGCTTCACGGTGCCCGATACCGAAATGCGCCCGCGTCAGACCGAGACCGACATCTTTTTCGAGCTGACCTTCTGCAATCTGTGACGCAAGCCCGCATCGTCAACTGCCCACAATGCGGCAAGCCAGTGCCCTGGGGGCCGCAAAGCCCCTTCCGGCCGTTCTGTTCGGAACGCTGCAAGAAGATCGACCTCGGCGCCTGGGCGAACGACGAATACCGCATTCCGGGCACGGCGCCGCCCGACGACTTCAGCGCGCCGGAGCCGGACGCCACGCCGCGCGGATAGCGGCGATGCCCTGAGCGCCGAGGGCCTGCGCCGCCGGCAGATCGGCGGGTGAGAGGCCGCCAATCGCATACACCGGCAGCGGAAGATCGCTGATCAGCGCCGCGAAATGCTCCCAGCCGATGCCGGCATCATCGGGATGGCTCGCCGTCGGCAACACTGGCCCGGCCACGGCGAAGTCGAGCCCGAGACGCGCGGCGTGTTCCAACTCGCGCCGGTCGTGACAGGATGCGGCGACGAGCGGGAAAGGCGGGCGATAGGACATTGCCATGAGCTGGCGTGCAGGCAAATGAAGACCATCGGCGCCGCTCGCGCGGGCGAGCTGGGCGTCGCCATTGACCAGCACGCGCGCGCCGTATTGCCGGCAACGCGCCACTGCCGCGGCGACGAAGGATTCGCGCTGCATTTCCGGCAGGGCGTTTTCTCTGAGCTGGACGAGCTTCAATCCTCGCTCGAGCGCGGCATCGAGGCGGGAAAGCTGTTCCGCCGTGCCGATCTGCCATGCATGGGTGATGCCATACATCTCCGGCAGCGCAAGCGCGGCGAGCACCGGCGCGTTGGCCGGCAGCATGGGCGCCACGGTCGTCGCGCCGGGATGCTGCCATTCGAGCGCGGCATGGACATGATCGCGCAACTCGCCGCGCCACTGTGTCACCCGGAAGAAATAGAGCCGCACGTGGGCATGTTCATAGACATGCTCGCGCACGATCCAGGGCGTGGCCGCGATGACCTCGATGCCGAGCTCCTCGGCGAGCTCGCGCATCAGTGCTTCGCGCGGCGTCTCACCCGCTTCGACCTTGCCGCCGGGAAACTCCCAGTAGCCCGGATAGAAGGTATTGGCGCTACGCCGGCCGAGCAGGAAGCTGCCGTCTTCGCGGAGGACGACCGCGGCGGCGACGCGCGTGATCTTCACTTGATCCTGCCGGCATAGTCGCGCGCGAACTGCCAGGCGACGCGGCCGGAACGGCTGCCGCGTTGCAAGGCCCATTGCAGCGCTTCCTGCCGTGCCGCCAGCGCCGACTTTTCATCGACGCCGAACTGGCGCAGCCAATGCACGCAGATGGCCAGGTAAGCATCCTGGTCGAACGGATAGAACGACAGCCACAGGCCGAAGCGCTCGGAAAGCGAGATTTTTTCCTCGGTGGTCTCGCCGGGATGGATTTCGCCCTCCGGGCCACGGGTCGCCTCGAGGTTTTCGCTCATCCGTTCGGGCATCAGATGGCGGCGGTTCGAGGTGGCGTAGATCAGCAGATTTTCGGGCGCGCCGGCGATCGAGCCGTCGAGCGCGCTCTTCAAAGCCTTGTAGCCGGGTTCCGACGCGTCGAACGACAAGTCGTCGCAGAAAACGACGAAGCGTTCGGGACGGCCGGCGATGAGCTCGATGATCTCCGGCAGATCGACGAGATCGTCGCGATCGACCTCGATCAGCCGCAGGCCGCGCCTGGCATATTTGGCGAGTACGCCTTTGACGAGCGAGGATTTCCCGGTGCCGCGCGCCCCAGTCAAGAGCACGTTGTTCGCCGGCCGGCCGGCGACGAACTGGCGCGTGTTGCGGTCGATCGCCGCCTTTTGTTCATCGACGCCCTTCAAGTCGGCCAGTCGAATCATGTGCGGATGAGGCACGGGCATGAGGCGGCCGCGCCAACGGTAGGCGATGGCCGACCAGTCGGGCGGGGCGGGGGGCGGTGGCAAAAGGTTTTCGGCGCGCTCGACGAGGCTTTCGAGACGGCGGATGAGGGCTTCGAGTCCTTGCATCGGGTAAGCTTCCGGTCGTGAAGCTTTGGAATTTAGCACTTCTCGTCTGGCTTGCCGGTTGTGCCATCGCCCCAGCGCCAACCACCTGCCCGCCCTGCCCGGGCGTCGTGACGCCTGCGCCGGCCGAAAAACCGCTGCAGCCGGCGAATTGGGCCGAGCTGCCGGGCTGGGAGGGCGAGGATCACGCTGCGGTGCTGGCGCTCTTCAAGGCCCAGTGTGTGACGCTCGCCAAACGGCCCTTGTGGCTATCGACCTGCGAGTCGGCTCAGAAAGTCGGCGCTGGAATGACGGCACCCGGCGCAGCGAAAGCCTGGTTCGAGGCGAACTTCCGCCCGTGGGCGCTCGTCAATCCGGACGGTTCGCGCGAAGGACTGATCACCGGTTATTACGAGCCGGTCGTGCGCGGCAGCCGCACGAAAAAGGCGCCGTATCTGACTCCGGTGTTCGGCCCGCCGGAGGATCTGATCATCGTCGATCTTTCCAGCCTCTACCCGGAGCTGAAGAACCTGCGGTTGCGCGGCCGGCTCGAGGGCCGGCGGCTGATTCCGTATTTCAGCCGCGCCGAATGGGCGGCGGAAGAGGACAAACGCGCCGACCGGGCGCTGATGTGGGTCGATGACCCGATCGACTTTTTCTTCCTGCAAATCCAAGGATCGGGGCAGGTCGTGCTCGACGATGGCAGCCGAGTCAGGATCGGCTATGCCGACCAGAACGGCCATCCCTATCGCTCGATTGGCCGCTGGCTGATCGAGCAGAATGAGCTCAAACCCCACGAAGCCTCGATGCAAGGGATCAAGGCTTGGGCCGAACGGCATCCCGAGCGGCTGCGCGAATTGCTCGAGGTCAATCCGAGCCTCATCTTCTTCCGCGAGCTGCCCATCGATGGCAGCGGCCCGCCGGGCGAAATCGGGAAAGGCCCTCCTGGGGCCCTGGGCGTGCCGCTCACACCCGAGCGCAGCATTGCCGTCGATCCGCGCTTCATCCCATTGGGCGCACCGGTCTGGTTGGCGACGACGCGCCCGAATGACCTGGAGACGCTCGCCCGGCTGATGCTGGCACAGGATACCGGCGGGGCGATCCGCGGCCCGGTGCGCGCCGATTTCTTCTGGGGCAGCGGGCCGGAGGCGGGCTCGCTGGCCGGCAGGATGCGCCAGAAAGGCAAGATGTGGGTAATGCTGCCTCGCTGGTACGAACCCTAACGAAAGGCATAGAATCCGGTCTGAGTCGAAGGGAGGAAGGATTCTGAACAAACTGAAGCACAAAGCCACGCTGTTCTTCGTCGTCATCCTAGCCTTGCTGGTCGTGATGCTGACGGCGCTGTCGGCTTTCAGTTACCGCCGCTTTTCGCTCTACATGGCCGAGCGGCATGCGCGCTCGGTGGCCGAAACCATCAAGGTCGGGCTCACCGAGAGCATGATCAACGGCACGATCGACAAGCGCCAGCAGTTCCTTTCCCGCGTGGCGAGCGTGCCCGGCGTCCTCGAGGTGCGCGTGGTCCGCGGCAAGGCGGTCATCGATCAGTTCGGGCAAGGGCTGGCGGCAGAAACCTCCCGCAGCGATGACATCGAACGGGCATTCGCCACGGGGAAGGAGATCGTCGAGGTCGTCGCTGCCGACGATGGGCCGATCTTCCATGCCGTCATTCCCTACATCGCCAATGACCAAGGCATCCCGAACTGCCTGCAATGTCATGCCGTGACCAACGGCACGGTCCTCGGCGCGGTGAGCATCGACATCGCCCTCAAAGAAGTCCGTCACGAAGGCCTCTTCGCCGTTGCCTTCGTCAGCCTGATCGTTTTCCTCGCTGCGCTGCTCTCCCTTTATCTGTTGCGACGCATGTTGAATCCACTCTCGGAAACCGCCGAGGCGGTGCGCAATGTCACCTCCCAGGCGGTCGGCGGCAACTTTTCCGGCCGCATCCGTCAGACGAGCACCGACGAGGTCGGCGAGATCGCCAGCAACATCGACAAGCTGATGGATTTCCTGGAGCGGGAAATCACGAGGATCCAGTCGCGCGTCAGCCAGCTCATCGGTCAGCGTTGCGATCAGGGGGGCAATCAGCTGGTGCTGACCACCGAGATGGTCGACAGCCTCGTCGAAGCATCGCAGTTCAAACAGGCGATCGAGGAAGACCAGACCAAGCATGAGATCTACCGGCGTTTGGGCGATGTCCTCGAGCGCAAGTTCGACATCAAACGCTACTCGATCTACGAGATCGCCAACAGCAAGAACCGCATGACGCCGATGCTCGTCGATGGCGAGATGGGGGCGAGCTGCCGCTGGTGTGATCCGCAGATCCTCGTCGATGCGAGCTTCTGCCGTGCCAAGCGCACCGGCCACGAGGTCGATGCCATCGCCCAGCCGGGCTTATGCACGATGTTCCGCCCGGGTGCGGAAGGGGATACGCACATCTGCCTGCCGATGATCCAGTCCGGCATGGCTGGCTGCGTGGTACAGATCGTCGTCACCAGAGAGGAGGCCGAATTGACGCGCCTGATGGTGCCGTTCATCGCTGTCTATCTGCGCGAAGCCGGCCCGGTGCTCGAAGCCAAGCGGCTGATGGAGCATCTGCGCGAAAATGCGCTGCGCGATGCGATGACTGGGCTTTACAACCGCCGCTTCCTCGAAGAATACGTCAGCGCCCTGGTGGCGGGCAGTCAGCGCCGGAAGAGCCCGTTCTCCGTCTTGATGCTCGATCTCGATTTCTTCAAGCAGGTCAACGATACGCACGGCCACGAGGCCGGCGACAAGGTGATCAAGACGCTTGCCGACATCCTGGTGCGCAACGTGCGCAGCTCCGACATGGCGGTGCGCTACGGCGGCGAGGAGTTTCTGGTCCTGCTGCTCGACACCGGCGCGGAAGACGCCCTGAAGGTCGCCGAGAAGATCCGCGCCGAGGTCGAGGCCACCAAGATCCCATTGCCCGGCGGCATGTTGCAGAAAACCATCTCGATCGGCGTAGCCGAATATCCAGGCGATTCGGATACCTTCTGGCAGGTGGTCAAATTCGCCGACGTCGCGCTTTACAAAGCCAAGACCACTGGGCGCAACAAGGTGGTGCGTTTCACGTCCGACATGTGGGATTCTGACGCCCACTACTGAGATCGCACCATTCAAGTGCAATCTGCGCACGCAAATGGTGCAATGTCTGAGCGATATCAATATAACTCATTGATGTATAGGTAATTAATCTATGGAACGCTTGTTGCTTCTGCTGTGCTCGTTTGTGACTTCGGGGCACTCAAATGGAGCAATTCAAGACTTCCGCAGACGTATTGTTCATCCTGCTCGGCGCGATCATGATCCTGGCGATGCACGCCGGCTTCGCCTTCCTCGAGCTCGGCACCGTGCGGCGCAAGAACCAGGTCAATGCGCTGGTCAAGATCCTGTGCGATTTCTCGGTGTCGACGCTAGCTTATTTCTTCATCGGCTACGGCATTGCCTACGGCGTGCATTTCTTTTCCGGTGCGGAAACGCTGATGGCCAGAAACGGCTACGATCTCGTCAAGTTCTTCTTCCTGCTCACCTTCGCGGCGGCGATCCCGGCGATCGTCTCGGGCGGCATTGCCGAACGCGCCAGATTCACCCCCCAACTGGCCGCCACCTTCCTGCTGGTGGGCTTCGTTTATCCTTTCTTCGAGGGCATCGCCTGGAATCAGGCCTTCGGCATCCAGTCTTGGCTTACGGCGACGTTCGGCGCGGAATTCCACGACTTCGCCGGCTCGGTGGTGGTGCATGCGGTCGGCGGCTGGATCGGACTCGCTGCAGTGCTGATGCTCGGCGCGCGGCGCGGCCGCTATCACAAGGATGGTGGCATCGCCGGCGTGCATCCACCCTCCAGCATTCCCTTCCTCGCCCTAGGCGCCTGGATCCTGATCGTCGGCTGGTTCGGCTTCAACGTGATGAGCGCGCAGACGCTGGAAAAAGTTTCCGGCCTCGTCGCGATGAATTCCCTGATGGCGATGGTGGGGGGGACGCTGGTCGCGCTGGTCGTCGGCAGGAACGACCCGGGCTTCGTGCATAACGGCCCGCTCGCCGGTCTGGTGGCCGTCTGTGCCGGTTCAGATCTGATGCACCCGCTCGGCGCCCTGATCACCGGCGGCATCGCCGGCGCCCTGTTCGTCGTGATGTTTACGATCACGCAGAATCGCTGGAAGGTCGATGACGTGCTGGGTGTGTGGCCCTTGCATGGCCTGTGCGGCGCCTGGGGTGGGCTTGCCGCGGGCATCTTCGGCGCACAGGCGCTCGGCGGCCTGGGCGGCGTAGCCTTGATGAGCCAGATCATCGGCACGCTGCTCGGCGTGGCGATCGCCTTTGGCGGCGGGCTTGCCGTCTATGGCGTTCTCAAGAAGACCGTCGGCATCCGTCTCGATGCCGAAGAAGAATTCGAGGGGGCGGACCTTTCGATCCACAAGGTCTCGGCGAGTGCCGAACGCGACACGCTCTGGTAAGACCTCCAGCTGGCAGAAACCGGATCGAGCGGCTAAAAATCGGTGCTGGCGGAAAACCAGGGCGTCCCGCCGGGCACCGACCTGCTTCGTAGAGTCGGCGCTGGCGGGGCGGCACCCCGCCAGCATCCAGCGTCACTTGATGTTCGCGCTGCCCTTGTCGAGGGCTTTTTCGAGCATCGCCGCCGGCATATAGCCTGGGATGCGCGTGCCGTCGGCGAAGATCAGCGCCGGGGTGCCGCGGATATTGAGCTTGCGGCCAAGCGCGACGACTTTTTCTGTTGGATGGTTGCAATTGGCGCTGGCCGGCTGCTTGCCTTCGAGCATCAGATCGATCCAAGCTTTGGCACGGTCGCTGGCACACCAGACGTTCTTCGCTTTCTCGGTCGAGTCCGGCGAGAGGATCGGATAGAGGAACGTGTAGATCGTCACGTCGGTCACCCCCTGCAGTTCCTTCGCCAGCTTGCGGCAGTAGGTGCAGTTTGGATCCTCGAAGGTGACCAGCAGCCGTTTGCCATTGCCTTTCACCTGCTTGACCGCCAGATCGAGCGGCAGATCGGAAAACTTCACCTGCGAGAGCTTCTGCTTGCGCTCCTCGGTGAGGTTTTTCTTCGCGTGCACGTCGAGGACGTCGCCGTTGATCAGGAAGTCGACTTTCTCGTCGGTGTAGAGCAGGTCGCCGCCGATCTGGATCTCATAGAGGTTGAACTTGTCGAGCTTGCGCACCGCGTCGGCCTTGGTGCCGGGACCGAACAGTTCGGCGAGCACCGAATCGACGGTCTTCTTGACATCCGCTTCGCCGGCCAACGCAGCCTGGGCGAGCACCAAGGCAGCCAGGCTGCCGATGATTGCTTTGATCTTCATGAGTTCTCCAAGGTTGAGGATGAAGCTCAGCCCATCGCATAGCGGGCAAGAACGTCCTTTATGACCGGCAAGCGGTCGAAAAGGTTCATGCCAAGATTGCGCAGCGCAGCGACGGGCAGTTGCGGCACGGCGAACAGGCGCTGCAAGCCGTGGGTGACGGATTGTAGCGCGACGACCTCCTCGCGGCGGGCGCGCTCGTAGCGGCGCAGCCAATGGAGATCGCCGCAATCGACGTGCTCGGGACAGGCGGCGAGGGTTTCCGCCAGGCTCTTGGCATCCTGGAAGCCGAGATTGATGCCGTGGCCCGACAACGGATGGATCGTATGCGCCGCATCGCCGATCAACGCCAGCCGCGGCGCAACGGTGCGTGGCGCGCGCATCAGCCGCAGCGGGAAGCCGGTCGGCGGCGTGACGAGCTCCAGCGCGCCGAGTCGGTAAAAGCCCGCCGCGGCGACCCGATCGCAGAATGCGGCCGGCTCGAGGGAGAGTAATCCTTTCGCATGCGCGGTCGGCGTCGACCAGACGATCGAAACCAGATCATTCGGTAGCGGTAGATAGGCCAGGATGCCGTCGGCGCGGAACCATTGCCAGGCGGTGCCAAAATGCGCTTGGCCAGCGCGGAAATTCGCCACCACGCCCATCTGCTCGTAAGGCCGGAATTCGACCTCGATGCCGGCCGCGGCGCGCGTCCAGGAATCCGCGCCATCGGCGGCGACGATCAGTTTGGCGCTGAGCGTCCGGTGATCAAGCAGTTCCAGCACCGCTTCGCTGTCGCCGATGTCGAGCAACGCAGGCGCAGCGGGACAGAGCAGATCGACATTGCCCTGACGCTTCGCGGTCTCCCACAGCTCGCCCTGCAACAGCGAGGATTCCATGATCCACGCCAGCGCTTCCACGCCGCTTTCATAGGCCGAGAACTCCAACGCGCCGCCGCGATCGCCATGCACCGACATCCGCACGACCTTCTGGCAGCGCCCTAAATCGAGATGCCGCCAGATGCCGATTTCATCGAGAAAGCGCACGTTGGCCGGGCTGATCGCATACACGCGCGCATCCCAGCCTTGCGGCCGCATGGGCGGATGAGACTCGATGAGGGCGATTCTCAGGCGACTCTTGCGCAGCGCCACGGCCAGAGACAGACCGGCGAGGCCGCCGCCGACGATGATCAGGTCGTAATCCATGCGCGCATTGTCGCGTCCCGCGTCGAACTTGACAAGGCCGGCGGCCGACCGGGATAATTCCGCCCCTTCGTGGTGATGTAGCTCAGCCGGTTAGAGCGACGGATTCATAATCCGTAGGTCGAGGGTTCAAGTCCCCCCATCACCACCAATTCTCGGAAGCCAGCCTTGCGCTGGCTTTTTTGCGCCGCTTCAGCCAAGGAACAGTCGGTAGGCTGGGTTCTTCGATTCTTCCCAGTAGCGGTAGCCAAGGTTCTTGAGAAAGGCGTGGAATTCGCGCATCTCCTTGGGCGGCACTTGCATGCCGACCAGCACCCGCCCGGTGTCGGCGCCGTGGTTGCGGTAATGGAACAGGCTGATGTTCCAGCCGGCGCTCATTTTGTTGAGGAAGTTCATCAGCGCGCCGGGGCGTTCGGGGAATTCGAAACGGTAGAGCAGCTCGTCCTTCGCCTGCGGGGCATGGCCGCCGACCATGTGACGGATGTGCGACTTGGCCATTTCGTCGTCGGTGAGATCGAGCGTGGCATAGCCGTGACGGCGCAGCATCTCGGCCAGTTTCGTCGCCTCGCTGCGGTGATGGACCTGGATGCCGACGAAGACGTGTGCAGCCTGTGGGTCGTGGTAGCGGTAGTTGAATTCGGTGATGTTGCGATTGCCGATCAATGAGACGAATTTCCGGTAGCTGCCGGGCTTTTCCGGCAGTGTGACGGCAAATATCGCTTCGCGCTGCTCGCCGACTTCGGCGCGTTCGGCGACGAAGCGCAGCCGGTCGAAATTCATGTTCGCACCCGAGGCGACGGCGATGAGCGTCCTGCCATGCGCCTTGTGGCGCGCCGCCCAAGCCTTGGCGCCGGCCACCGCCAATGCGCCGGCGGGTTCCAGGATCGAGCGTGTGTCCTCGAAGACGTCCTTGATCGCCGCGCAGATGGCATCGGTGTCGACCAGCACCATCTCGTCGACATATTCGCGACAGAGCCGGAAGGTCTCCTCGCCGACCATCTTCACCGCCGCGCCGTCGGCGAACAGGCCGACCTGGTCGAGCCGCACACGCTTGCCGGCTTTGAGCGAGCGGTCCATCGCATCGGCATCGGCGGCTTCGACGCCGATGATCTGCGTCTGCGGCCGCAGCCGCTTGATGTAGGCGGCCACACCAGAGATCAGCCCGCCGCCGCCGACACAGCAGAACACCGCGTCGATCGGGTCGGGATGTTGGCGCAGGATTTCCATGCCGATCGTGCCCTGGCCGGCGATCACGTCGGGATCGTCGAAGGGGTGCACGAAGGCGAGCTTCTCGCGCTTTTCCAGCTCGCGCGCATGCGCATAGGCGGCATCGTAACTGTCGCCAAACAGCACCACCTGGGCGCCGCGCTTTTCGACCGCGTCGATCTTGATCTGCGGAGTGGTGACCGGCATCACGATCACGGCGCGCAGCTGCAGTTTCTGCGCGGCGAGCGCGACCCCTTGGGCATGGTTGCCGGCCGAAGCGCAGATCACACCGCGTTTGCGCTGCTGCGGCGTCAAATGGGCGATCTTGTTGTAGGCGCCGCGCAGCTTGAAGCTGAACACCGGCTGCATGTCCTCGCGCTTCAAGAGCACGCGGTTGCCGCTCCTGGCGGAGAGGTTGGGCGCGAACTCGAGCGGCGACTCGATGGCGACGTCGTAGACGCGGGCGTTGAGGATTCTTTCCAGGTAATCCATGATGGGTGCGGGGTAATGAGGGTTTTGCGCAAGGGTAACATGGCGCATGGCTTTTCTCTTCACTCCCGAGGCGAGTCTTGCCGGTTTGTTCATTGCCAGCTTCCTCGCGGCGACCCTGCTGCCGGGGGGTTCCGAGGCAGTGTTCCTGGCCGTCGTCCTTGGCCATCCGGAGCAATCCGTCTGGGCGCTGGCCCTGGCGACGCTGGGCAATACGCTGGGCGGTATGACCACCTATGCGTTGGGGCGCTGGCTGCCGCAGAAAGTCGGCGCTGACAAAACGGCACGCGCGGTCGTCTGGCTGCGGCGGCAAGGCTCGCCGCTGCTCGTGTTCGCCTGGGCGCCGCTGATCGGCGATCTGCTCTGCGCCGCCGCCGGCTGGCTGCGCCTTCACTGGCTTTCCTCCATGCTGTGGATGGCCCTCGGCAAGGGCGCCCGCTATGCCGCGCTGCTGTGGGGCATCGACACGATCGGTTAGAATTTGCTGCTTCGCAGCGAAGCTCGATGCCATGACCACCCGCTTAAGGGAAATTCCCTACAACACCACCTCGTTCTCCGACCGTGAGATCGTCGTCCGCCTGCTCGGCGCGGAGATGTGGGCGGTTCTCGATGCACTGCGCAGCCAGCGCGTCACCGGCCGCTCGGCGCGCATGCTCTACGAGGTGCTCGGCGACATCTGGGTGGTGCGGCGCAATCCTTTTCTCGAGGACGATCTGCTCGCTTCCCGCATGCGGCGCGATGCGCTGATCGAAGCGATGCGCCACCGGCTTGCCGAGATCGAAAAGCGCCGCCAGGGCAATGAAGAGGTTGCTCGACTGCTCGCCGCGGCCGACAAGGCGGTGAAAGATTTCGCCCAATGGTTCGCGGAGACCGCCAGCTTGCGGCGGCGCGTCATGGAACGTCTTTCGCGCCACACGCGCCGTGACAACATCTGTTTCGATGGCCTCTCGCGCGTCGCCCACGTGACCGATGCGACCGACTGGCGCGTCGAATATCCGTTCGTCGTGCTGACTCCGGATGCCGAGAAGGAAATCGCGCCGCTGGTGCGCGAATGCATCGCCTTGGGGCTGACGATCATCCCCCGCGGCGGCGGCACGGGTTATACCGGCGGGGCGATTCCGCTCGATCCCCGCTCGGCGGTGATCAATACCGAGAAACTGATCGACATCGGGCCGATCGAAGAGCGCGTGCTGCCGGGCCTGACTCGCCCCTATGCGACGATCCGCACCGGCGCCGGCGTGGTCACGCGCCGCGTCATGGAGCGCGCCGAGGAAGCCGGGCTGGTATTCGCCTGTGATCCGACCTCGGCCGATGCGTCCTGTATCGGCGGCAACATCGCGATGAACGCCGGCGGCAAGAAAGCCGTGCTGTGGGGCACCGCGCTCGACAATCTCGCTTCCTGGCGCATGGTCGACACCGAGGGCCGCTGGCTCGAGGTCGAGCGCATCGATCACAATCTGGGCAAGATCCACGAGCAGGAGACGGCGACTTTCCGCATCCGCCGTTTCAATGACGATGGCGGTATCGGCAGCGAGGAAACGCTGACGATTCCTGGAGCCAACTTCCGCAAGGCCGGGCTGGGCAAGGATGTCACCGACAAATTCCTCGCTGGTCTGCCGGGCGTGCAGAAAGAGGGCACCGATGGTCTGATCACCTCGGCGCTGTGGATCCTGCACAAGATGCCGCCGGTTGCCCGCACCGTCTGCCTCGAATTTTTCGGCCAGGTACGCGAAGCAGTGCCTTCGATCGTCGAAATCACCGATTACTTCAAGCCCGGCGGCGCGGGGCTGGCGGCGGGGGTGCGGCTGGCGGGTCTGGAGCACCTGGACGAACGTTACGTGAAGGCGGTGGGTTACGCGACCAAGGCCAAGCGCCACGGCCGGCCGAAGATGGTGCTGATCGGCGACATCGTCGGCGACGACGAAGACGCGGTGATGCGCGTCACCTCGGAAGTGGTGAAGATGGCCAACCGGCGCGGCGGCGAAGGCTTCGTCGCCGTCACCCCCGAGGCGCGCAAGCAGTTCTGGCTCGACCGCGCCCGCACCGCGGCGATCTCGCGCCATACCAACGCCTTCAAGATCAACGAGGACGTCGTCATCCCGCTCGCGCGCATGGCGGATTATTGCGACGGCATCGACCGGCTGAACATCGAGCTGTCGATCGCCAACAAGCTCGCCCTGTGCGCTGCGCTCAGCGAATTCCTGTCCGGCGAGCTGCCGCTGCACGTTGGTGACGCCGGCCTGTCGGGGCGTGCGCTGATCAATGAGCGGCGCGAGCTGGCGCTCGCCGCGGTCAATGAGGTGCGCGCGCGCTGGCAAGGCTACCTCGATGATCTCGACACCCACTTCCCGGCGCTGCAGGATCATCGTTTGCGCGTGTCCTGGAAGACCGAGCTCAAGCCGGTGCTCGAAGAAATCTTCGCGGGTGATGCCTACGCCCCGACGCGCGCGCGAATCGAGGCGATCCACCAGGAAGTGCTGCGCTCGCGCCTGTTCATCGCACTGCACATGCATGCCGGCGACGGCAACGTGCATACCAACATCCCGGTCAATTCCGACAACTATGCGATGCTGCAGACGGCCTATCGCACCGTCGATCGCATCATGGAACTGGCGAAGAGTCTCGGCGGCGTGATCTCCGGCGAGCATGGCATCGGCATCACCAAACTCGACTACCTTTCCGAAGCGGAGCTGAAGCCTTTCCGTGACTACAAGCGCCGTATCGACCCGCAGGGCCGCTTCAACAAAGGCAAACTGCTGCCCGGCGCGAACCTCGCCAACGCCTACACGCCGTCGTTCGCGCTGCTCGGTATCGAATCGCTGATCATGGAGCAGTCCGAGATCGGCAAGATCTCCGACATGGTCAAGGACTGTCTGCGTTGCGGCAAATGCAAGCCGGTGTGTTCGACGCACGTGCCGCGCGCCAATCTGCTCTACAGCCCGCGCAACAAGATCCTCGGCGTCGGCCTGTTGATCGAGGCCTTCCTGTATGAGGAGCAGACGCGGCGCGGCATCTCGCTCAGGCACTTCGAGGAATTCGGCGACATTGGCGATCACTGCACGGTCTGCCATCGCTGCCTCAAGCCCTGTCCGGTCGACATCGACTTCGGCGACGTCTCGATCGCGATGCGCAATTTCCTGCGCCGCAGCGGCAAGAAGAAGACGTCGATCGGCACGAAACTGGCGATGGCCTTCCTCTCCGCTACCGACCCGGCGCGCATCCGGCTCTTGAAGACCGCCATCGTCGATCTCGGTTATACCGCGCAGCGGCTCGGTCATGCGCTCGCCAAGACCCTGGGACTTGCGCAGGAGACGGCGCGCCATCCGCCCGCCTCTCTCGGTCTGCCAGCCGTCAAGGCGCAGGTCATTCATTTCCTCAACAAGCCCCTGCCGGCCGGCATGCCGCGCCGCACGGCGCGCGCGCTGCTCGACATCGAGGATGGGACGGTGATTCCGGTGATCCGCGATCCACATCGCGCGGCGGAAGACAGCGAAGCGGTGTTCTATTTCCCGGGTTGCGGCTCGGAGCGGCTCTTCTCGCAGGTGGGGCTCGCAACCCAAGCGATGCTCTGGCATGTCGGCGCTACGATCGTGTTGCCGCCGGGTTATCTGTGCTGCGGCTATCCGCAGACCTCATCCGGCGATGAGGACAAGGGCACCGCGATTACGACGCAAAACCGCGTGCTGTTCCATCGCGTCGCCAACACGCTCAATTATCTCGACATCAAGACGGTGATCGTCTCCTGCGGCACCTGCCTCGACCAGCTGGAAAACTACCAGTTCGACAAGATCTTTCCCGGCTGCCGGCTCATCGACATCCACGAATATCTGATGGAAAAAGGCATCCGGCTCGACGGTGTGCCCGGCACGCGATTCATGTATCACGAGCCCTGCCATACGCCGATGAAGATCTACAACGGCACCGAAGTCGCCAACCGGCTCATCGGCAGCCGCGTCGATCTCAACGACCGCTGCTGTGGCGAATCCGGCACCCTGGCGGTGACACGGCCCGACGTGGCAACACAGGTGCGCTTCCGCAAGCAGGAGGAGATCGTCGCCGGAATCGCCAAACTCGGCGCTGGCGAGACGGCACCCGTTGCGACGAAGATCCTCACCAGCTGCCCGAGCTGCCTGCAAGGCTTGCTGCGCTACCGCGAGGATGCGCCGATCGAGGCCGACTACATCGTCGTCGAGCTGGCGCGCAACATTCTTGGGTCCGACTGGCTCGACCGCTACGTCGCTGCCGCCAACGCTGGGGGCATCGAGCGCGTGCTACTCTGACCTCACCCGCGCCCTTCCGCTGATCCGGTCGATCTCGATCTCCAGTTCGCAATATTCGGTCTGCGGCTCGACGGGCGTCGGATCGTCGGCGCAGGAGCAGCCGGCGAGGATGCCGGAAAAGAAGATGCCGACCTTCGCGGTGATGCATTCGGCATCGGCGCGGGCAGACAGCAACAGCACGGTCGGCGGCTCGTCGGTCACCGTGCTGGTGCCCCGCAGTGCTTGTTGCAGCGGTAGCTCGGCGGCATGCGCGGCCAGCTCGCCCTTGAGCACGGCAGCGAAGTCGGGTGTGCCCCAGGCACGCAGCGATGCGGGCAGAAACATCAGCGGCCGGTGCTGCCTACGGGTGCGGCGCGCAGGTATTGGCGCGGCCACGCGATCGTCTGGCCCAGCACCTGTGCGGCGTGCAGGGGCCAGTAGGGATCGCGCAGACTTTCGCGGCCGAGCAGCACCAGGTCGGCCTGACCCGTCCGGACGATGTGGTCGGCTTGCTGCGGCGCAGTGATCAGACCGACCGCTGCGGTCGGGATTCCCGCCTCGCGACGGATGCGCGCGGCGAATTCGGTCTGAAAGCCCGAGCCGACGGGAATCTGCGCCCAGGGCACGAGGCCGGCGGACGAAACGTCGACGAGATCGACGCCGAGCGTTTTGAGCACACGGCACAATTCCACGGTTTCATCGCAGTTCCAGCCTCCTTCGACCCAGTCGGTGGCCGACAGGCGCACCAGGAGCGGCAGCCGTTCCGGCCAGACGGCGCGCACCGCGGTGACGACCTCGCGCACCAGGCGCGTGCGGTTTTCGAAACTGCCGCCATACACGTCGTTGCGCTGATTGGCCAGCGGCGAGAGAAACTGATGCAATAGATAGCCGTGCGCCGCATGCACTTCGATGAGCTGAAAGCCTGCGGCCAACGCGCGCCGCGCGGCGGCGGCGAAGGCATCGATCACGCGGCGGATGCCGGTCTCATCGAGCGCAGTCGGCACCGCGTAGCCGTCGCCGAAGGAAATGGCCGAAGGCGCGACGGGTATCCAGCCGCCTTCTTCCGGGGGCAGCGTCGCCTGCTTCTGCCAGCCTAAGCCCACGCCGCCCTTGCGGCCGGCATGCGCGAGCTGGATCGCCGGCAAAGAACCGTGTTCCTTGACGAAGCGGACGATGTGCCCAAGCGGTTCGATCTGCGCATCGTCCCACAGCCCAAGATCGCCGAAGCTGATGCGGCCTTCCGGCACCACGCCGGTGGCTTCGAAGATCAACAGCGCCGCGCCGCCGACGGCGCGGCTGCCGTAATGGACGAAATGCCAGTCGTTGGCAAGGCCTTCGTGTGCGGAGTATTGGCACATCGGCGGAATGCCGATGCGATGGGGCAGGGTAATCTCACGCAGCGTGAGCGGCTCGAACAGGTGGGACATGATGCGACCTCGTGGCAGCGGAACGGGCATTTTGCCTGATAATCCCGGTCATGATCTTCGACCTGACCACTGCCCAGCTTTTCGGTTTCCTGTTCGCCGCCGTGCTCGTCACCTTGGCGCCGGGACCGGACAATCTCGCCGTGCTGAGCCTGGGGATTTCGCGCGGGCGCCGCGCGGGCATCGGTTTCGGTCTCGGCTGCGCGCTGGGTTGCTTTACGCACACGCTGTGGGCCAGTCTCGGCATCTCCGCCGTGCTCGCCGCATCGAACACCGCTTTCACGCTGTTCAAGCTCGCCGGCGCGGCCTATCTCGTTTGGCTTGGCTGGCAGGCGTTGAAAAGTCCCGGTGCGAAGTTCGCCGCGGGTGTGCGCAGCGCGGATGCCACCTCCTTTTCGACCTACCTGCGTCGTGGCTTCATCGCCAATGCGATCAACCCGAAGGTCGCGCTTTTCTTCCTCGCCTTCCTGCCGCAGTTCGTGCCTGCCGGCAGCGCCCATGCAGCGGCACAATCCGCCGTGCTCGGCGGTCTGTTCGCCGCGCAGACCGTCGTGGTGTTCGGCCTCATCGGCTGGTTCGCCGGCACGATCGGCGGTTTTCTGATGCAGAAGAGCCGCCGGCTCGACCAGGCCACCGGCGTGCTGTTCATCGGCTTGGGCGTGCGCTTGGCCCTGGAGACGAAGGGATGAACCTAAAAACCCCAGTTGACCGCTCCTCAAGGTGAAAAATGCCCTCACGAATCATAACTTGCCTCACCTTTACCGCTCACCGAGAGAGTGACCCCCGCTACGCACCCCCTGGCGCGTCCAACTGAGGTTTTTAGGTTGAAACAAACGACCAAGATGCTCGAAATTCGTACCAGCGGCCGTGGTTTGATCGAGATCACCGGGCAGATCGACGGCTTCGTGCGTGCCAGCGGTCTCGATGATGGTCTGCTGACGGTGTTCTGCCGCCACACTTCGGCGTCGCTGCTGATCCAGGAGAATGCCGATCCGGCGGTGCGTCACGATCTGGAAACGTTCTTCGCGAAACTCATCCCCGATGGCCAGCCTGGCTGGTTGCACGACAGCGAGGGGCCGGACGACATGTCGGGCCACATCCGCAGCGCGCTGACGCAGACGTCATTGTCAATCCCACTCGTCGCCGGCCGGCTTGCGCTCGGCACCTGGCAGGGCGTCTATCTGTGGGAGCACCGCACGCGTCCGCAACGGCGCGAGGTGGTGCTCCATCTGCTCGGAGAAAGCAGTGTGCGGCATCGCCGGTGAGCTGAGATTCGACGGCGCCGCGCCCGACCGGGCGATACTCGAGCGCATGAGCGCGCGCTTGGCGCGGCGCGGGCCCGATGGCGAAGGCTTTTGGACGTCCGGGCCGGTTGCCTTCGCGCATCGGCGCCTGGCGATCATCGATCTTACCGAGCGTTCGCGCCAGCCGATGGTCGATGCCGCGGCAGGGCTTTCGTTGGTCTTCAACGGCACGATCTACAACTATCCCGAGCTGCGCCACGAATTGATCCAGCGCGGTCATGAATTCTTTTCCGCTGGCGATACCGAAGTCATCCTGCGCGCCTATGCCGAATGGGGCGAATCCTGTGTCGAGCGCTTGACCGGCATGTTCGCTTTCGCGATCTGGGACATAAAGCGTCGTCGGCTCTTCCTCGCCCGCGACCGGATCGGCATCAAGCCGCTCTACTTCACACGCACGGCGAAGTGCCTGCGTTTCGCCTCGAACAGTCAGGCGCTGCTCGCCGCCGGCGGCGTCGATACCGGCATCGACCCCATCGCATTGCACCACCAGTTCATGCTGCATGCGGCCGTGCCGCCGCCGTTTACGATCCTCAAGGGCATCCGCAAGCTCGAGCAGGGCACGACGCTGACGATCGACACGGCTGGACGCACTTTCGAACGGCGCTACTGGCATTTGCGTGCCCAGCGGCCCGCGGTGGCGAAGAGCGAGGCGGAATGGACCGCGGCGATCCACGACGCCTTGCGGCGCGCCGTGAAGACCCATCTCGACATTGCCGACGTCAAGGTCGGCGTGCTGCTCTCCGGCGGGCTCGATTCCTCGCTGCTCGTCGCGCTGCTGGCCGAGCAGGGCGTGCCGGATCTGCTGACTTTCTCGGTCGGCTTCGAGGATTACGTCGGCGAGTACGGCGAGGAGCGCGGCAACGAATTCGAATACTCCGACGCGGTGGCCGAACATTTCGGCACGCGCCACCACAAATATGCGATCCCCAACCGCGAGGTGCTGCGCCGCCTGCCCGAGGCCATAGAGAGCATGGCCGAACCGATGGTGAGCCAGGATGCCGTCTCCTTCTACTTGCTCGCCGAGGTGGTGAGCCAGACGGTCAAAGTGGTGCAAAGCGGCCAGGGGGCGGATGAGGTGTTCGCGGGCTACTCATGGCATGCGAAGATGGCGGTCGAGCACGGACCATTCATCGAGCGGTTGCAGCGCCATTACCTCGATCGCGACCATGCCGAATTCGCGCAGATGATCCGCGCGCGCTACCAGGTCGGCGACGTGACCTCGGAGCTATTGGCGGCGAAACTCGCCGAAGCCCATGCCGACGAATTCATCGACCAGCTGCTGCGTCTCGAAGCGACGTTCTTGGTCACCGACGATCCGGTCAAGCGCGTCGATAACATGACGATGGCCTGGGGACTGGAAGCGCGCGTGCCCTTCCTCGACCACCACCTCGTCGAACTCGCTGCACAGATGCCGCCGGAACTGAAGCTCGCATCCGGCGGCAAGCACGTGCTGAAGACCATCGCGCGCGGGCTGTTGCCGGATCTGGTCATCGACCGGCCGAAGGGTTACTTCCCGATGCCGGCGCTGAAATACGTGCGCGGCGAATTCCTCGACTTCATGCGCGCGATCCTCGATTCCGCCGCCTGTCGCCGGCGCGGCCTCTACAAACGCGCCTACGTCGAAAAATTGCTCGCCGAACCGGAAAAGCACCTGACGCGCATCCAGGGGAGCAAGCTCTGGCATCTGGCGCTGCTCGAGTTCTGGCTGCAGCGGAACGTCGATGGCGCGCACTGATAAAATCCGCTCCCTTTCAGCGAAGCCCATGCCCATGCCCAGGAAAGTCTTCATCCGTACCTTCGGCTGCCAGATGAACGAGTACGACTCGGACAAGATGGCCGATCTGCTCGCCGGCAGCGAGGGCGCAGTGAAGACCAGCGACCCGGAGGAGGCGGACATCATCCTGTTCAACACCTGCTCGGTGAGGGAAAAGCCCCAGGAGAAGGTGTTCCACGAGCTAGGGCGGGTGAAGAAGCTCAAGGAGAAAAAACCGCAGCTCTTGATCGGCGTCGGCGGCTGTGTCGCCAGCCAGGAAGGCAGCGCGATTGTCGCACGCGCGCCCTATGTCGATCTGGTCTTCGGGCCGCAGACCCTGCACCGCCTGCCCGAACTGATCGCCGCACGCCGCG
This sequence comes from Sulfuricystis multivorans, assembly GCF_003966565.1. Classification (NCBI taxonomy): domain Bacteria; kingdom Pseudomonadati; phylum Pseudomonadota; class Betaproteobacteria; order Nitrosomonadales; family Sterolibacteriaceae; genus Sulfuricystis; species Sulfuricystis multivorans. The sequence continues at coordinate 246,936 of NZ_AP018718.1, forward strand.
CCACGGGCACGCCGCAAGTCGATGTCTCGTTCCCCGAGATCGAGAAATTCGACCGGCTTCCCGCGGCGCGCGTCGAAGGTGAAGCGGAGGGGAGCGCCTTCGTCTCGATCATGGAGGGCTGCTCGAAGTTCTGCACCTTCTGCATCGTGCCCTATACGCGCGGTGAAGAAGTCTCGCGCCCCTTCGAGGACGTGGTCGACGAAGTGCGCGCCCTGGTGGCGCAAGGCGTCAAAGAGGTGACGCTGCTCGGCCAGAACGTGAATGCCTACCGCGGCGAAACCGCCGAAGGCGATGTGGTCGATCTCGCTTTCCTGATCGAGACGCTGGCGGCGATTCCGCAGCTCGAGCGCATCCGTTATACCACCTCGCATCCGCGCGAAATGACTCAGCGGCTGATCGATGTCTATGCCACGACCCCGAAGCTGGTCTCGCATCTGCACCTGCCGGTGCAATCCGGTTCAGACCGCGTCTTGGCCGCAATGAAGCGTGGCTACACGGTACTCGAATACAAGTCGATCGTGCGCCGTCTGCGCGCCATGCGGCCGGACATTTCCCTCTCCTCGGACTTCATCGTCGGCTTCCCGGGCGAAACGGCGGAGGATTTCGAGAAAACGATGCGGCTTGTCGACGAGATCGGCTTCGATACGAGCTTTTCCTTCCTGTTTAGCCCGCGTCCCGGCACGCCAGCGGCCGAAATGCCGGATGACACGCCACGGGACGTGAAGCTGGAACGCCTGCAACGCCTGCAAAAGCGCATCGAGGAGCAGGCGTTCGCGATTTCCCAGGCGATGGTCGGCAAGGTAGAGCGGGTGCTCGTCGAAGGCCACGCGAAGAAGGATGAACGGGAACTCGCCGGCCGCACCGCGAACAATCGCATCGTGAACTTCAAGGGCAACCCGCGCCAGATCGGCCGGTTCGTCGATGTGAGGATCACCGCCGCCCTGCCGCATTCCCTGCGCGGTGAAGTGGTGATTCGGGACGAGTGAGCCCCCCATCCACTGATTCAGATCACGTAATCGTTGAACGGCGTATCCTTGCCCTTGCGTCGGTCGTGCCCGCTGCGGCGTGGGGGATTGTCCGGATCGTAGCGCACCACCGGGCGTCGGTCGAAGCCTTCACGGCGCTCCTTGCCGCTGCGTCTTTCTTCGAGCATCCGGAAGTTGCAACGGCAATCGAACTTGCAGGTACATTCCGCGAGCGGCAGGTGGGGCGCCTCGTCGAGCTTGAAGCGTCTGTCGGCAAGCTCTTTGGCAGCTAGACATACTTGGCTGCGGGTGGGGACGATCAGCTGTTTTCCCCAATATTTCTTGGGCGGCGGGGCGGCCTGCGCTTCGAGTCGCGCTTTTTCGCGGGCAAGGTGTGCGCGATGCAGATACAAAACGATGCTTCCCGCCAAGATAAGCACGACGAGAATCACGAGTAACCAGCCGCCAGGACTCATTGCCCGACTCGTGCGAGAACGAAGGGAGAAAACGGAAGAAATCGCATGGTTCGAAAATCATACCCGAAGCGGGAGCACGGGAACTTATGGGGCTTGCCGAGCAGGTGGGCGGAAAAACAGGAAACGTGGCGAAAAGCCGGTGACCAATGCTGTGCCAGCAATGACCAACCCCGCTCCGGCCCATGTGTGCCAGCCGATTGTTTCGGCAAGGAACAGCCAGCCCCAAAGCACTCCGAACAGCGGGATGAGAAAGGTCACGGTCAGTGCCGATGCGGCACCGATTTCGGCGATCAGCCGGAAATAAAGCAGGTAGGCGATTCCGCTGCACACCACGCCGAGTACCAAGACGGCGAGCAGGACGTCGCTGCCGGGCAGGACCGGTGGCGGGAAGAAGAACGTCGGAGGCAGCAGCCACAGCGCGGCGGCCCACATGCTGCCGTGGGCATTGGCCAGCGGTTCGATGCCCCGGGCCTGTTTGGCATACAACGAGGCGATGCCGTAACACAGCGCTGCGGCGAGCGCGGCCATCATCGCCAGGCCCGCACCCGGTACCAGCATCGCCGGGTCGAGTCCGACCAGCAGGGCGACGCCGGTCATGCCGAAACCAAGGCCGAGTGTGCCTTTCGGCGTCAGGCGATGGCGCAGCAAGATCACGCCGATGAGGGTGCTCCAGATCGGTGCAGTGGCGTTGAGAATCGCCATCAACGCAGCCGGTAGTCGCAAGGCCGCATAGCCGAATAGCAAAAAGGGCAGTGCGGAATTGACGAGGCCGAGAATCAGGTAATGCCGCCAGTGTTCACCAGCCGCCAGCGTGGTTCTCGACAAATGTGCGACACCCGCGAGGAATGCTGCGGCCAACAGAACACGAAATTCCATCAACGCCGCGGGCCCGAGCGCAGGCACGGCGATGCGCATGAAGATGAAGGAGCCGCCCCAGATCGCAGAGAGGAGCAGCAAGCGGAGAAGGCTAGCGACAGTCATGAAGGCTGCCATTGTAGTCAGCCCGCCGCGGCAAAAGGTTATGCTATTCTCAAAAAATGGTTAGCGTGAAATACACTCAGCCTTGCCTGCGACGGCCATCGTGATGCGATCGGCAGCCAAACTTTCGCGGCGCAAGCCGCGCTCGAAGTCTCCCCGTCCGCGAGGGGGGCTTAAGGGTGGGCGGGTGTTTGCGCAAGGGGTTTTCATCCTCCGCGGGTGACCATGTCCGTCATGCGCGTTAGCTGCGAGCTGTGCCAATTACCCGGCGGCGAGATTCTCTGGCGGGATGAGTTCTGCCGCGTCATCCGTGTCGGCGGTGCGGAGGGCGAGGCATTTCCCGGCTTCTGCCGCGTCGTCTGGCAGGCGCATGTCGTCGAGATGAGCGATCTGACAGCGGCTGAGCGAGGCCATCTACTCGCCGTGGTGTGTGGCGTCGAAATGGCCCTACGCGAGGTGCTGCGGCCTGACAAGATCAATCTCGCCAGCCTCGGCAACGTCGTGCCGCATCTGCACTGGCACGTCATCCCGCGTTGGCGCGACGATAGCCATTTCCCGGCGCCGATCTGGGCAGCGGCTCGCCGCCCGATTCCCCGGCGGGCGCAACCTTCCACCGAGGCATTGCACGGTGCCCTGCTTCGGGCGCTGGAGTATTCGGCATGACCCCCGCGATGCCTTCAGTCCTCGATCTGCCGCCGACCAGCACGGCGACCACACCGCATTTCAGCACGCTGCCAGCCTGCCGCGAGTGGATCGGCCGCCTGCCGATGGCGAATCCATCGCTGGTGCAAAAGATGCTGCTCGACGAGCTGCGGCTTTTGAACGGCTATACGCTGACAGCGCCGCTGCGCTTGGAACTGCTCGAAACTCTGCAAACGCCGTTGCATTTCGTGCAGGAGGAGAGCGCAAGCCTTTTCGTGGGCAAATCACTCCCCTTGGCACCGATCGAGCAGACGGCGCTCGAAACGTCCGATGCCCTTTGGCAGACGGCGCTGATCGGTTATCTGCGCTGTCTGGAGGCCGTGCTGCACGGCGATACGGCTTTTCTGTCCAGGGCTGCGCTCGTCTGTGAGCGCGCCCTGGCGATCCTGATCGCCGATTTCGCCGACCTGACGCGCGGCGGCTGGCAGGCAGATGCTCCGCTGTGGCGCTTCGCCCATTTTCTTTATTCGAGTGCCGAGACGCTGGGCGTGGCGCACGTGCCCGTTACCGATCCCTTCCGCAGCGAGGCAGGCGCGCGCCCCGTTTCTCCGGCGATGGTCTATGCCGAGCTGGCGTTGCTGGCAACCGCCGGGTTGCACGAGCTGCCCCCGCGCCAGCAACGCTGGGTGATGCGTTGGGCTCACCAGTGGTCGGCAAAGTTGAAAGTGTCGGCGGACGTTCCGCCGCTAGATGCGGCATTGCCGCTGTGCGTCGATCTCGCCGGCGAGATGCCGCCCGGCTATTTGCCGCATAGCGGCCCCGGGGCGCGCTGGCTGGAGACCAGCGCGCTACGCCTGAGCATGCAAAAACGTATCGCGCTGCTGGCGAAAAACGATCCGGAGGTAACCCCGGCCAGTCTCGGGCTGGGCGAGGATTGCACGATGCCTGCCACGCTCGAAGTGCTGCAGCGCGTTTATCCGCGTTGGGTCAAGGGAGGTGTGCAGCGACGCTACATGCGCCATCCGCTGAGCGGTCATTGCCGGTTCGTGGCCGGGGTCGACGCGATCCATTATTACCTCTCGGGCCGCAAGCCATTCAGGCCACCGGGCAGCCTTCCAGAGGAGACGCTGCGACGGCAGCGCGAAACCATAGCGATGTTGGAAGGTGAGACGGTCGAGTTCGCGGAGGAGACCAGCCGGGAATTGGGTTTCCAGACCGAAAGCTGGACGGTCGCCGAGGACTGGGGGCTGTCGGATCGTTCCGACGGTGGGCTTTGTCTTACGCGGCCGATCGAGCTCGACGGTGGGCGGCTCGCCCTCGATCAGCTGGTCGCGGTGCAGCCCGTTGGCAGTGGTCATTTCCTGCTCGGGGTGGTGCGCTGGACGCAGCGACGCGGCAATGAACTCGTCACTGGCATTCAGCTCATGCCCGGCCGGGCTGAGCCGGTTGCCGTCCGGCGCACCGGAGTGATGGCGACACCGGATCCTTATCGGCCGGGATTCCTGCTGCCGGCCGTAAGCGCAGTGCAGCAGCCCCTCTCACTGATCTTGCCGCCCGGCAGTTACAAAGCTGGCCGCATCTTCGAAGTCTGGAGGGCGCACGTCACGCGCCGCTTCCGGCTCGACGCACTACTCGAGCGGGGCGCGGATTTCGAACGTGCTGGTTGTGTCGAGCTAGTCTGAAGAGACTGCACTGGCGGGATGCAGAGACGCCCCGCTGGGCTCGGCTCTCCTGGAGAGTCGAAAGTCGGCGTTGGCGGGACGGCACCCCTTCACGTTTCAGAGCTGCGGTTTTTTCAGCAGAGCGACGAACTCTTCGGCCGGGAGCGGCTGGCTGTAGAGGAAGCCCTGGGCCAGTTCGCATTCGCGTTCCCGCAGCAGACTGGCCTGACCGAGCGCCTCGACACCTTCGGCGACCACCGACAGGCCGAGACTGTGCGCCATTGCCAGGATCGCCTCGACCAGCGCGCGCTGACCGGGATCGCTTTCCATGCCCTTGACGAAGCTCTTGTCGATCTTGACGTGGCGCACCGGGAAGCGTTTCAGATAAGCGAGCGAAGAATAGCCGGTGCCGAAGTCATCGATCGCCAGATGTAAGCCGACTTCGCCCGCCTCGGCGAACCATTGTTGGATCGCCGGCATGTCGGCGAGCAGCGTGCGTTCGGTGATTTCGAGGACGATCTGCTGCGGCGAGATGCCATATTTGGCGAGCGCGGCGAGGATGCGCTTGACCGAGAGCGCCTCGGGCAATTGGCGCAGCGAGACGTTGATCGCCAACATCAGGTGGTGGCCGGCGGCTTTCCAGGTGGAGAGTTGTTGGCAGGCTTCTTCGAATGCCCAGGCGCCGATCTCGCGGATCAAGCCGGTTTCCTCGGCCAGCGGCACGAATTTGGCTGGTTCGAGCAAACCGCGCTGCGGATGCTGCCAGCGCAGCAATGCCTCGGCGCCGACGATGTGGTTACTCGTCAGGTCGACGAGTGGCAAAAACTGGAGGCGTAGCTCCCGCCGCGAGAGCGCACCGCGTAGGTCGTTTTCGAGGCTGCGCCGGTCGATGGCCGCGGTGGTCAGTGCCGGTTCGAAGAATTGCGCGTTGTTGCGCCCCAGCGCCTTGGCGCGATACATCGCCAGGTCGGCATTGCGGAACAGGGCGTCGATGTCGCGCCCGTCGTCCGGGAACAGCGTGATGCCGATCGAGGCGCCGATGTGGATCTCGTTGCCCTCGATGTCGAACGGCTCGTTCATCTGCGCGATGATCTTTTCGGCGACGTTGCCGGCCGGCGCGGATTCCGAGATGTCGGTGAGCACGACGACGAATTCGTCGCCGCCGAGACGGGAAATGGTGTCGGTTTCGCGCACGCACAGGCGCATCCGTTCTGCCACCAGCTGCAACAAGCGGTCGCCGATCGCATGGCCGAGCGTGTCATTGACCTGCTTGAAGAAATCGAGGTCGATGAACATCACCGCGACGCGCGAGCCTTCGCGGCGGGCCTGCTTCAGGGCCTGGCCGAGGCGTTCGGCGAGCAGGTTGCGATTCGGCAGGCCGGTGAGCGGGTCATAGTTGGCGCGGAAGGCGATCTCGTCTTCGTCGTGTTTTTTCTGCGTGATGTCGATCGCCAGCGCGACGTAGCCGGCCGTGCCGCCTCCGGCGTCGGGCACCGCCGAGATGATCTGCCAGACCGGGAAGACCTCGCCGTTCTTGCGCCGGTTCCACACCTCGCCTTCCCAGCGCCCCTGGCCGCGCAGCCGTTCCCACATGGTGGCGAAGAACTGCTCGTCGTGGCGGTCGGACTTGATCAGGCGCGGGGTCTGGCCGATGGCCTCGGCGGCGCTGTAGCCGGTCATCCGGGTGAAGGCCTGATTGACGCGTCGGATCACGCCGTCGGCATCGGTGATCATGATCGCCTCGTTGGTGGCTTCGAATACCGCGGCCGCTTCGCGCAGGCGGCGTTCGGCTTCGACTCGTTCCGTGACATCGTGAATGATCGCGTAGATGAGCAGGCGATCGTCACGATGCATGGGGCTGGCAGAAACCTCGACGCTGCGCAGCGACCCATCTTTCAGCCGGTGGCGCTGGACCGTCTGTTCGTGTCCATTGGCCAGTGAGCGGGCCAGCTCGGTGGTGGTTTCTTCCAGTGTGCTCTGGTTGATGTCGCTGATCGCCAGGGTAATCAGTTCGTCATGGGGATAGCCGTAGAAGCTGCAAGCGGCAGGGTTGGCATCGACGATGCGGCCATCACGGGGATCGATCAACAGCATCGCCGCCAGGGCGCTCTGGAAGAACTGCTGGAAATGTGCTTCACCTTCCTTGGATGTCTGGATCAGCCGCGCGAGTCGCTGCTCCATTTGGCGCTGGGTCGTGATGTCGGCATTGATACCGATCATGCGTTGCGGCCGACCTTGGGCATCGCGCATCAGATGCGCCACGGTATGCACCCAGCGATGTTCACCTGCTTTGGTGCGCAGGCGGTAATCGACCTGGAGGAAGTCGCCGCTTTTGCCGAGCACGGTTTCGAAAGCCCGCCGCACCTGTGGCTGATCTTCCGGATGGATCAGCGCGCGCCAGCTGGCCAGGGTGGTCGGCAGCGCCTCGGCCCCATAGCCGAGATTACGCCACCAGTCAGGTGAGAAGCGCACCTCGCCGCTGGCCGGATCCAGAGTCCATAGACCTTGGCCGGTGCCTTCGAGCAGGGTTTCCCAGCGCTCTGGGGCCTCGGCGACCGGGACGGGTGGCATCTGGGGTTCGACTGTACCCACTGCCCGAGAGATCTGCGGTGGGCGGAAGACGAGAAACGCCACGAGTCCGACCACCACCAGCAGGACCAGCAGGGCGATCAAGGCGAGCGCCTGACTCCAGACGAGCTGCGCTTCGAGCACCGCTGCCAACCGTTCGAGCATCACGGTCGCGTTCGTTCCGGCCGCGCCGAGACTGGCAGCAGCCGGGCCCGTGCTGGCGAGTCCCAGTGACACGGTCAGCAGACCGAACAGGCAAGACAGGACGTAGCGGATCAACGGGCGCATTTGAATGCGGATGACTTGAAAGGCGTCTCAAACCCAAACTCCTAGCAGGATTCGGGCCTGATCTCCTAACTTATTACCAAAGTTCGAAATTTGCGGCTCTGAAAATTTTCCGTCAACAGACTGTAAGGAATTCCTTACAGCCGTTCATCGTCACCAGGGGGCTCGAACCAACGCAGCTGCTGCTGCATGACCTCGACGGTCGCCTCGGAGGCATCATTGCGGCGTGCGGCGATGCGCCGGGCGAGCTCGTCGGGGGAGGCTTGGGGCGCGATCAATTCGAATGGCACCGCCAAGCGCTTGGCCAGGCTGCGAAAACGGTCGCGCTCGGCGCGGCGCAGGAAGGCGGCATCGACGATCACCGACCAACCGGCGGAAAGCAGTGATTCCGTAAGCTCGGCAAGCCGCGCATAGGTGCGCGCATTCGCTCGACGCGTGTAGATCGTGCCGCCGCTTGCCGCATCCGGCGCCAGACCAAACAGGCGCTTGCGCTCGACATCGGAACGGATACGCACCGTGGTGAGAAACTCGGCGCTGGCAAGACGGCACGATGTCAGATACGTCTTGCCGCAGCCCGACGGCCCGCAGGTGATCGAAAGCAAAGGTGCGAAAGGCGCGATGAGTCGCAAGGCGAGGGTCAGATAGCCGTCCGCCTCGGCCGGATCGCCTCGCAGCGCGGCCACCTTGGCGCGCACCATCGCCCGATAGACGAGGTAGAAGCGCAGCACCGCGAGCGCGTCGAAGTCGCCGCTCCAGACCAGCCATTCGTTGAGCAGCCAGGTGGCCAGCCCCGGCTGCTCGTGGTCGAGCAGGTCCAGCAGCGTGAAGGCGATCTCGCTGGCGACGTCGATCGCGCGAAGGGAAGTGCTGAATTCGATGCCGTCGAAGGCGACGATACGGCCGTCTACCAGCACCAGGTTGCCCAGATGAAGATCGCCGTGGCCTTCGCGGATGAAGCCCGACGCATGGCGACGGGTGAAATCGCCATGGCGACGCTGCCATTCCGCTTCGGTCCACTGGCGTAGCCGGGCCAGCGATGCCTCTTCGGCCGGCAGGAGGTGCTCCAGCTCATCGAAGTTTTCCAGTGCGTCACTGCGGATGCGTTCCGGCGTGCCGAACTCTGCTGCGGCCAATGCCGCGCCATTCTGGAAATCGGCCAGTTCGCGCGCGAAGCGCGAGAGGTGATCCTGGGTCAATCCACCGCGGCGGCAGACCTCGTCGAGTCGGAGCGTTTCATCGAATCGCCGCATCTTCACCGCCGGCTCGCCGGCGAGCTCGACGACATCCAGATAAAGGCCGGGCGCGAAGCGCCGGTTCAAGCGCAGCTCCTCGTGGCAATAAAAGCGCCGTTTGTCGACCGTGCCGTAATCGAGGAAGGGCAGCGTCACCGGCTTCTTGACCTTGTAGGCGAACTCGCCGGCGAGCAGCACCCAGGAGATGTGCGTTTCCCTGATTTCGACCGAGGCGGAATCGGGCAGCGCCTGAAGGCAAGCGAGGGGCAGTTCCGGCATAATGTCCATTATGACGTTAACCGAACTGCGTTACATCATCGCACTGGCGCGCGAAAAACACTTCGGCCGGGCGGCCGAGAAATGCTTCGTTTCCCAGCCGACGCTGTCGGTCGCCGTCAAGAAGCTCGAGGACGAGCTCGGCGTGATCCTCTTCGAACGCGGCCAGCACGAGATCAGCGTGACCCCGGCCGGTGAGCCGATCATTCGCCAGGCCGAAAAGGTGCTCGCGGAGGCCGCGCGCATCAAGGAGCTCGCCGCTACGGCGGGCGATCCGCTCACGGGGCCCCTGCGCATCGGCGCGATCTACACGATCGGGCCCTATCTGCTGCCCCGGCTGGTGCCGTCGCTACGCAGCCGTGCGCCGCAGATGCCGCTGATCCTCCAGGAAAACTTCACCGCGCAGCTGATCGAGGCGCTGAAGAACAGCGAGCTCGACGTCGCGATCGTCGCGTTGCCGATCGAGGAGCCGGGGCTGGTGGCCCAGGCGGTATATGACGAAGTGTTTCGCGTGCTGGTGCCTGCCCAGCATCCGTGGGCCAAGGAAAAGGCGATCGCCCCGCGGCGCCTGCTCGACGAGCCCCTGTTGATGCTCGGGCGCGGCAACTGCTTCCGCGATCAGGTGCTCGATCTGTGTAGCCAGGCCGGCGCGGGCGGGCCGCAGGTGCTCGAAGGCTCTTCGCTGGAAACGATCCGGCTGATGGTCGCCTCGAACGTCGGCATCACCGTGATGCCGGCCTCGGCGGTCGATGAGCTGCCGAAAAACGATCCGCTGCTGCGCGTGCGCCCCTTCGTCGAACCCCAACCCTCAAGGCGCGTCGGCCTGATCTGGCGCGCCAGCTTCCCACGCCATCAGGCGATCGACATCCTGCGTGGCGCGCTGCTCGATCATCTGCCGCCCGGATGCACGCCGGCACCCTGACGCGCTTCTTCTTCCTGATGTTCGCGGTCGTGTCGGCACAGGCCGCCGACTGGCGCGCCGCGCTGATGCCCTGGCGCGGTATCGAAGCAGATTTCGCTCCGCTCTTGGCCGATGTCGCTTCGGCCCGCACGGTGCTGATCGGCGAGGCCACGCACGGAACGCATGAATTTCTCGTCGAGCGCGCCCGCATCTCGCTGGCGCTGATCGAGCGCGCCGGCTTCGAAGCGGTGTTGATCGAAGCGCCCTGGGCGCCGTTGCTCGCCGTCGACGATTACGTGCGGGGTGCGCCGCTTTCCGCGCGGCAAGCGGTAGCAAAGGTCGAGGGCTTTCCGCGTTGGGTGGTGCACAATCCTCCGTTCATCGACTTCATCGAAAGCTTGCGGCGTTCTTTTCGGCAGGTGCGGCTGCTCGGTTTCGACCTCTATAGCCTGCCCGAATCTGCCGAGGCGTTGATCGCCGCTTGGCAAGAACGAAGCCAGCCTGTAGAGGCGCAACGCGCCGCAGCGGATCTGCACTGTTTCTTCGACTATCGGGAGGAGCCGATGCTGTATGGGCTGATGGTCCAGACGCGCGCTGCCGAGCCCTGCGGTGCGGGTGCGCGCCGGCAAGCGGCGTTGTGGTCGATCGAGCTGGCCGAGAGCCAGAGCGAGGAATCCTTCCGGCTGCGATGGCATGCACAGACCGTGGTCGCAGCCGAAGACTATTACCGGGCGATCTATCGCGCCGGCGATTCCTCATGGAATCGCCGCGAACGGCATCTGCTCGCCATCATCGAAGGCATTCGCGAGCGAATCCTCGCGCAGGGCGGCCAGGGCAAGCTGGTCGTCTGGGCACACAACACGCATGTCGGCGATGCACGGGCCACCGCACAAGCGCATGCCGGCGAGCTGTCGCTCGGGCAGCTGCTGCGAGAGCGACATGGCGTTGACCAGGTTTTCCTGCTCGGCATGACCACCCGACTCGGCACGGTGCGCGCGGCCGATCGCTGGGGCGGTAAAGACCGCATCAAACGCCTGCGGCCGGCGCGGCCGGGCAGTGTCAGCGCTGTTCTGGGACAGGCGAAAATGCCGGCGTTTTATTTGCGCTTGCGCGATGATCCGGCGGTGCATCAGACTTTCTCGCGTCCCATGCCCGATCGGGCGATCGGGGTCGTCTATACGCCGGCGACGGAACGGCGCGATCATTATTTCGAGGTGCGACTGAGCGAACAGTTCGACGCCGTGCTTCATCTCGATGCGACCCACGCCCTCGAACCCTTACCGCAACTTGCCAGCGAGGAAAAATGAACGAGCGTCGTCGTTTCTTGCAATCCATGGCCGCGCTACCACTTCTTGTGGGCTTGCCTTCGGCGCATGCAGCGAAGGCGAGGACGGCGCTGGTGATTGGTAACGCTGCCTATCGGAATGCCCCGCTCGTCAATCCACGCCATGACGCGCAAGCGATGCATGGGCTGTTGCAATCTGCCGGCTTTACCGCCGAGTTGCTACTCGACGCATCGCGGCAGGCGATGCTCGCCGCGATCGAACGCTTCGGCCGCGCTGCGCTTGCCGGCGGTGAATTGGCGCTATTTTATTTCGCCGGCCATGGCGCACAGCTCGACTGGCGCAATTACCTGCTGCCCGTCGATGCGCAGATCGCCTCGAGCGAGGCGCTCAAGAATCAATGCATCGACCTGGGCGTCGTGCTCGACTGGCTGGCCAGCGCGCGCAAGGCGCATCCCACGCAATCGTTTTTGATCTTCCTCGACGCCTGTCGAGACGATCCCTTTGGCGGTTCCTTTCGTCCCAGCGCCAAGGGTTTGAGCCAATTCGATGCGCCGAGCGGCAGTCTGCTTGCCTATGCGACTGCCCCGGGCGCTACCGCTGCCGACGGCGAAGGCAACAACGGTCTTTACACCGGTCATCTGATTCGTGAATTGGGCCAAACCGATGTGCCGCTCGAGGCCGCGCTCAAGCGGGTTCGTCTCAACGTGCGGTTGTCTTCGAACGGTGCGCAGATTCCATGGGAATCGACCTCTCTCGAAAAAGAGGTCTTCATCATGCGCGACGGCAGCAGATTGAGCGAAGAGGACATCGAAAGGCGCCTTGCCGCCGAGCTCGAGCAATGGCAGCGCATCAAGACCTCGAAACGTCCGGAAGATTGGATCGACTTCTTGCGCGCCTGGCCAGGCGGTCGTTTCGCCGAAATTGCCCAGACGCGACTCGATCGACTGCTCGCCGAGAAAGCGACTGCTGCAACGGCATCTTCATCCATTGCACCCTCGGCCCAGACGCCACCAAGCGCTACTTCGGCAAACGACTCGACCGTCATTCCAGAGTCTTCCGACGATGGCCAAAAAGTCGGCATTCGAATTCCGCCACAGGTGCTGGCGGTGATGCGACAGGACAACCCTTACTCGGCAGGCCGCTATCCCCTCGGCCGCAGATTCAGCGTCGACGACGTCGCTGTTTTCCGCGACAGCGACATCCTCACGGGCATCGAGGAGGGCCGCCGTCGATTGCGCGTCACCCGGGTCGATGAGGAAAACGATCGCGTCGAAATCAATGGTGGCCGTTTGCTGCTCGACAGTCTCGGCAACGTGGTCGAAAACCAGCGCTTCGTGGCACTGGCACCGATCGCCATCTATCCCGCCGAGTTACAGGTCGGCAAACGCTGGACGTTGGCCTATTTGACCCAGGGCAAGGGCCAGAACAAGGATATGGAATTCTCCAATCAGATGTCTGCGCGCATCGACCGGCGCGAATGGGTCGAAACCCCGGCTGGCCGTTTCAATGCTTTCGTGATCGAAACGCAGGGTTGGTCGCGCACCAGCCGTGGCCAGATCGAATTGAAGTTCACCTACTGGGTGGTGCCAGGATTGAATTTCCTGGTGCGCGAAGAACGCATTCGGCGCAACCCGCGCCAGTTACTCGAAACACGCCGCAGCGAATTGATCGCGATCCGTCAGCAGACGACTGGCTTGTGATGTTTTTTGGCTATCGGAGCGATTGAAAGAAATCCTTGGGCATCGTGCGCCTGCCTGACCATAATGTCACTACTGACCGTTACCAAGGAGGATGACATGAAAAACCGCAAACCCGTGACCATCGACATCGGCATTTCGGACAAGGATCGCAAAGCGATCGCCGAGGGGTTGTCGCGTCTGCTCGCCGACAGCTACACGCTGTATCTGATGACGCACAATTTCCACTGGAACGTCACCGGGCCGATGTTCAACACCCTGCACCTGATGTTCATGCAGCAATACACCGAGCAGTGGAACGCGCTCGACATGATCGCCGAACGCATCCGCGCGCTCGGCCATCCCGCGCCGGGTACCTACAAGGAGTTCGCCAAGCTGGCGTCGATCGAGGAGGTGACGGGCGTACCGAAGGCGATGGAGATGGTGCGACTGCTCGTCGCTGCTCAGGAAGCCACCGCGCGCACCGCGCGCAGCCTCGTCCCGCTGCTCGAAAAGGCCAACGACCAGCCGACGCTGGATCTCATCACCCAGCGGCTGGAAGTGCATGAGAAGACAGCCTGGATGCTGAGGAGCCTGCTCGAAGAGTGACATGCTTTACCACCTATCAGCTGTCGATCGAAATCCGCCGCCCAGTGCGGGTGGCGATCGGCCGGTTCGGGAACTTCGACTTCCCGGCCGGCCGTTACGTTTATACCGGTTCGGCGCGGCGCAACCTCGAAGCGCGCATCGCCCGCCACTTGCGACGGCAGAAGAGTTTGCGCTGGCACATCGACTGGCTGCTTGCCGCGCCCGGTGTGTCGATCACCGCGGTGCAACGCTTTGATGAGGAGGAATGCGTGCTCAATCAGGCGAGCGCCGGTGTCATCGTCGTGCCCGGCTTTGGCGCGTCGGATTGCCGCGCCGGCTGCGGCAGCCATCTCAAGTTTCTGGGCTGAAGCGGGCGACGAGCCAGTCGATGAGCTCCTGTGCCGGCCTGTGCCAATCGGCTTCGAGCATCAGGCCGTGGCCCATGCCGCGGTAGATGACCGGTTCGACGCCATAGCTCTTGGCGGTCAGCGCCACCAATGACGCCGGAATTATGGCGTCCTGCGCGGCACCGACGATGCGCAGGCTGTCGCGACCGCCGGCCAGGTGTTCCAGCACCTGCTGCGGGTGTGGCAGGTTGAACAGCATCATGTCCCAGATCGCGCGGTGCGATTCGGGCTGGGCAAGGCGGTAGTAGCGCGCCAGATCTGCGCGCGAGACGGCTTGCGCGAACAGCGCGTTCTTCACGGTGTCGAGGGCGACGTGGCGGCCAGCGAGCAGGCGGTTGAGATCGATGAGCAGCCCCGGCTGGCTGAGGAACATGCCGAAAGCCGCGGCACTGAGCCCCTGCGGCGGCACCGAGCACATCAGCACCGCCGCGGGGGCCGTGTGCCGTTCGAGATATTTCTGCACGACGAAGCCGCCCATCGAATGACCGATCAGCACCGGCGGCGCGCGTAAGGAGGCGACCGCCTCGGCGACGTCATTGACGTAATCGTCGATCGAGTAGCTGTCGAGCTGTTCGCGGCGCCGGCTTTTGCCATGGCCCGAGAAGCTCAGCGCGTGATTCTCGAAACCGGCGGCGGCGAAGAAGGGCTGGTAATGCTCCCAGCACCAGGCAGCGGTGTAGGCGCCATGCAGGAAAAGCAGCGGTGGGACGCCGTGCCGAGGGCTCTGCGGCGGGTAGGAGAGGACTTCGAGGGTGTCGTGCGGATGTCGATTTGGCATCGCCGCATTTTAGGCTCCAAGCACTCGGGATGCCGTCCCGCCAGCGCCGAATTTCAGGCCATTTCCGCCAGCGCCCAGATCGCGCGCCAGTAGGCAGGGGGGATCGTGATGCCCTTCAGCGTCGTGAAGTCGCGGATCGCAGTGTGCGCACGGCGTGTGTCGCGTCGCACCGGGTCACGCAGCAGCCGGCCGTGCACGCCGAGGATCGCGACGACCCGGCGCGGCAGCGCCATGCCGGAAGGCATGTCGACGACCAGCGCGGTTTCACGGTTGGCCAGTCGGACGGCGGTGCCGGGCGGACAGATGCCCGTGAGCCGGCGCAGCGCTTCGATGAGGCGTGCGTCGAACTGCTGCCGGAGGCGCGAGAGCAGCCAGTGCAGCGCGGCACGCGGCGTCTTGGCGCTGCGCAGCAAGCGTTGCGGCGCGACGAGCGCATACCAGACGTCGACCAGCTTGAGGATGCGCGCTTCGAGGCAGATCTCGTCGCCGGCGAGCGCCGCGGGATAGCCGCTGCCGTCGAGCGCCTCGTGATGCTGGAGGACGGCTTCGATCCAGGCGAGATCGGCGCCCGGCGACTCGCGCAGCAGTTCGGCGGCGAGCTGCGGATGGCGCGTGAGCGTGATGCGTTGGGCATCGCTAGGAATCGCGTGAGGGGCGACGAGATCGTCCTGCAAATCGAGGCTGGGCAGGTTCATGAACAGCGCGGCCTTGGCCACCGTATGCTGTCTGCGCGCATCGAGCCGGGTCGCCCGGCCCAAGTGGATGCCGAGTACCGCGGCGCTGAAGGCGTGGCGCAGCGACGGGCTGGCAAAGGGCAGGTACGGCGCCATGCCGAGGCAGACGGCCGGGGCGCGCTCGACGAGGCCGACGAGCTCAGCCGCCAACGTCGAGAAACGGATCACGTCCTCGACCCGGCAGGCCCAATGTTCGATCACCTCGACATAAGCCGTGGCGATGGCGGCGAGCCGTTCGCAAGGCGCGGCGCGCTCGGACGCGATCGGCGTCGGACGGGCGAGCGTGTTGGCGTAGGCGGTGCCGAAAGATTCGGCAAAGGCGAGGGCGGATGCAGACATGACCGAGCATCTGCAACAATCTTGCCAGGGGCCGACGGGATGTTTTTTCGAGCGAGACCGGCAGCATCGGCGGGCTCGTCGGCAAGATCTGCCGGCTATTTGCTCGAACGTGCCGTGTCAATAGCGCCGACTTTCTGCAGCGCTTCTTCGGGTGTGAGAATGGAAAACAGCCCACGAAGCCGCTGCCGCCGCTTGAGCTTCAGCAGCAGCTTGTCGGCGGTGACGAGCCACTGCGCCTGGCCGTCGCGAGCGAGTTCGAGGAATTTCTGGTCGTCTTGGTCACGGCAGCGCGGCAAAGGTGCGGCTTTCTGCGGCACCGCGTCGACGCTTTCGGCTTGGGCAAGATAGGCCGTATAGGCGGCCTCCTGTGCAGCGGTGGCGAGCGCAAACAGCGGATAGCCGAGCACGCGCTTGAATTCGGCCAGACAGGGGGCGTTGGTCAGCGCAACCCAGCGACCAGATACGACTTCGCCCCACAAGGTGGCGAGGCGGCTGTCGGCAAAGACGAAAATGGAAATCAGCACGTTCGTGTCGAATACTACGCGAATGGCTGTGCTCATACGCTAGGGCACCTCGACAAACCTGCTGCACGACCCGATTGCTGCGTTGGGCGGTGCTCGCTCCCTCGCCTAACTCGTATGTCTCGGTCGCTGCGCTCAGTCCGCCTTGCACTCAGGCCGCTCGCGACGGTTTTTCGCGGTGCCCGCCTTGCTGGTCGAGGCGGAACTTGACGTAGGAGCCCGGCGCATCCTCGATCACGCCGAGCTTGCCTTTCGCCGGATCACGCGCTGGCACCTGCTCGTCGTTCAGCGACGTGACCCAGGTTTGCCAGTCGGTCCACCACGAGCCGGGATGCTGCTTTGCACCTTCGAACCATTGCTCGGACGTCTCCGGCAGCGTCTTGGCCGGGTTGGTCCAGTAGCCATACTTGTTGGCGGCAGGCGGGTTGACGATGCCGGCGATGTGACCGGAACCGCCGAGCACGAAGCGCACCGGGCCGGAAAAGAGCTTGGCGCCGAGATAGGTGCTCTGCCAGGGGGCGATGTGGTCCTCGATGGTCGAGATGAAATAGGCGGGGTTCTTGATCTTGCGCAAATCGATCGGCACATCGTCGAGCACGATCCCGCCCGGCTCCTTGAGCAGGTTCTTCATGTACATGTTGCGTAGATAAAAGCTGTGCATCGCCGCCGGCATGCGCGTGGAATCGGAGTTCCAGTAGAGCAGATCGAACGGGAACGGGTCCTTGCCGAGCAGATAGTTGTTGACGACGAAAGACCAGATCAGGTCGTTGGCGCGCAGCATGTTGAAGGTGGTGGCCATCTCGCTGCCTTCGAGATAACCGCGGCTCTTCATCTTTTCTTCGAGCTTGGCCACCTGTTGCTCGTCGATGAACACACCCAGCTCGCCGGGGATCGAGAAGTCGAGCATCGTCGTGAAGAAGGTCGTCGAGGCCAGCCGCTTGTCCTTCTTGGCGGCAAGGTAAGCCGCCGTGGTGCCGAGCAGCGTGCCGCCGAGACAGTAGCCGACGGCATTGAGCTCTTTCTCGCCGGTCTGCTCGCAGACCTTGTCGATCGCCGTCACCGCGGCCTCGAGGAGGTAATCCTCGAAACTCTTCTCAGCGAGCCGCGCATCCGGATTGACCCAGGAGATGCAGAACACCGTGTGACCTTGGTCGAGAGCCCACTTGATGAAGGAGTTCTTCTCGCGCAGATCGAGGATGTAATACTTGTTGATCCACGGCGGCACGATCAACAGCGGGCGCTTGTATTGCGTCTTGGTGGTCGGATTGAATTGCAGCAGTTGCATCAGGTCGTTCTGGAACACCACCTTGCCCGGCGTCGTGGCGATGTTCTTGCCGAGTTCGAAGGCCGTGGTATCGGTCATCTTGACGCGCAGCTGGCCGTCGCCCGCCTCGATGTCGCGCAACAGATTGTTCAAGCCCTTGATCAGGTTCTGGCCATGTGTGCGCACCGTTTCGCGGAACACTTCCGGATTGGTATGCACGAAGTTGGTCGGCGAGAGGGCATCGACGAACTGGCGCGTGAAGAAGTTCACCTTCTCCTGGGTGTGAGGATCGAGGCCCTGCACGCAGCAGACGGTATCGTGGATGTGGCGCGCGGTGATCAGATATGACTGCTTGATGAAGTCGAACAGGAAGTGCTCCTCCCACTGCTCGTCCTTGAAGCGCTTGTCGCCTTTCGGCGGCGTGGCGACCGGCGGCGTGTGCATGCCCATGAAGCGCAGCATCGAATGCTGCCAGAGCGAGAAGTAATCCCAGACCAGATTCATCTGCGCCTGTGCCAGGCGATAGGGATTGGCGAGCAGCTTGGCCATCAGCTCCATGAACGCCTGTGCGACACCGAGCTCGTCCTGCGGCGGCACGATGCCTTTCTTGAGCTGGCGTTTGACATGCTGGTTGAGCAGTTTCGCGGCGCGTTCGGCGACCTCGGCGTAGGTCTTGGCGATTTCCTGCGGATCGGGCAGGGCGGGCTTTTCGGTTTCCTGGGTCGTGCTCATGTCTCTCACTCCTTGTTGTGGGCCGTGGTAAAGCGAATGATGCGGCCGTCGTCCTGACGTTGCAGTCGGTTCTGGTGTTCCAGGTGATTCAGGTGGGCGATCGCCTCGCCCATCGCGAACATCGTCTGGTGCGGATCGCAGATCGGCCGGCCGAACAACACTTCGAGCAGCTCGCCCGCGGCTCGTGGCGCCTTGGCGCAGGCCGTGAGCAGATCGGCGCAGCGCGCCGCGTGATGCTCACCGAGCTCGGTGACGCGGGCATGCAGACCGCGAAAAGGCAGGCCATGTGAGGGCAGCACCAATGTATCTTCGGGCAGGGAAGTCAAATGCTCGAGCGAAGCCAGATACAGCCCGAGCGTGTCGAGTTCCGGAGCGGCGGCATAGCTGCTTACGTTGGTGGAGATGCGCGGCAGCAGCATGTCGCCGGAGATCATCACGTTCAGATCGGCGCAGTAGAGGCTGGCATGCTCCGGCGCATGGCCATGACCGACGATCACCTGCCAGCCGTGCGCACCGATTTGCAGCCGGTCCTCGTCGAACAGTGGCTGGAATGTGGCGGGAATCGCCGGCACGCCGCGCCGGTAGGCGTTGCCGCGCGCGTCCAGCGCGGCACAGCGATCATCATCGAGGCCGTGGCGCCGGAACAGTTGCACCATCGAGGCGACATCGAAAGGCGGAATGCCGGCGGCGATCGCCTGGGCGGTCAGATATTCGCCCTGCGTCATCAAAAGCGGCGCGCCGGTTTCGGCCGCGAGCCAAGCGGCCAGCCCGAGGTGATCGGGATGGAAGTGGGTGACGATCTGGCGTCTCAGGTGCCGTCCCGGAAGCAGAGCCTTCCAGGCAGTCTTGACACCGTCCATCGCGATGCCGGTGTCGACCGCGGTGAAACCGTCACCATCTTCGATCAACCAGAGATTGATATGGTCGAGGGCAAATGGCAGCGGCATGCGCAGCCAATGCACGCCGGGTGCGACCTCGAGGGCCGTACCGGCATCCGGTGGCTTGAGATGGGGGTGATCGATCGTCATGGGAAAGCGTTGCCCAGTGGCCACAAATCTGTTTTACTGCGGCGGTTCGTTTCGGATAGTGTAGCCGAAACGAGAAAATGTTTGTGCGCCGCAACAATATGACTTCGACCCACCAGACCACCTTCAGCATCGCCGACCTGGCGCGAGAATTCGGCGTGACGCCGCGCACGATCCGCTACTACGAGGATCAGGGTTTGCTCAACCCGGCGCGGGTCGGCGGTCAGCGCATCTACAGCAAGCGCGACCGCACCCGGCTGAAGCTCACCTTGCGTGGCAAGCGCCTCGGCCTGCGGCTTGCCGAGATCCGCGAGCTGATCGACATGTACGACAGCGCGCCGGAAACCTCGCAGCTTGCCCGGCTGATCGAGGTGCTCGGGCGCCAGCGGGCGAAGCTGACGCAGCAGCGCGAGGACATCGATGCGGTACTCGGCGAGCTCGACGCGCTCGAAGCGCAATGCCGCGCCCTGCTCGATGCCAGCGCGCCCAGACGCAAAACGACGGATTGACGTTGACGTAAACGTCAACATACAATCGGCCGAACACCTATGAAAGGCCCCATGAGTCTTGTCGTGGGTGGAGCATGGCAAGGCGACGCATTGCGCAGCACAAGCTCATGACCATGCACGGGAAAACCAGGGCGGAGAGCACGAAATGATCGGATTGAATTTTCAGTTGGGTGAAGACATCGACATGCTGCGCGACACGGTGCATGCCTTCGCCACCAACGAGATCGCGCCGCGTGCGGCGCAGATCGACCGTGACAACGAGTTTCCCGCCGATTTGTGGCGGAAGTTCGGCGATCTCGGCCTGCTGGGTCTGACGGTGCCGGAAGAGGACGGCGGCACGGGCATGGGTTATCTCGCCCACATCGTCGCGATGGAAGAAATCTCGCGGGCGTCCGCCTCGGTCGGACTTTCCTATGGCGCCCACTCGAACCTGTGCGTCAATCAGCTGCGCCGAAACGGCACGCCGGCGCAAAAAGCCCGCTATCTGCCGAAGCTAATTTCCGGCGCGCATGTCGGCGCGCTGGCGATGTCCGAGCCGAACGCCGGCTCCGATGTCGTCTCGATGAAGCTCAGGGCCGACAAAAAGGGCGACCGCTATGTGCTCAACGGCAGCAAGATGTGGATCACCAACGGCGGCGACGCGGATACGCTGATCGTCTATGCCAAGACCGATGTCAACGCGGGTCCGAAGGGCATCACCGCCTTCATCGTCGAAAAGGGCTTCAAGGGCTTCTCGCACGGCTCGCATCTCGACAAGCTCGGCATGCGCGGCTCGAACACCTATCCCTTGTTTTTCGACGACTGCGAGGTGCCAGAAGAAAACGTGCTCGGTGGCGTCGGCAACGGCGTCAAGGTGCTGATGTCGGGCCTCGACTACGAGCGCGCGGTGCTCGCCGGCGGCCCGCTGGGGATCATGGCCGCCTGCATGGACGTGGTGCTGCCCTATCTGCACGAGCGCGAGCAGTTCGGCCAGCCGATCGGCGAATTCCAGCTGATGCAGGGCAAGCTCGCCGACATGTACTCGACCTGGCAGGCCTGCCGCGCCTATGTGTATGCCGTCGGCCGCGCCTGCGATGCGGGCGAGCATGCGCGCTCGCTGCGCAAGGACGCCGCCGGCGCGATCCTCTATGCGGCCGAGAAGGCCACCTGGATGGCTGGTGAGGCGATCCAGGCCTTGGGCGGCAATGGCTATATCAACGAGTATCCGACCGGCCGGCTGTGGCGCGACGCGAAGCTCTACGAGATCGGCGCCGGCACATCGGAGATCCGCCGCATGCTGATCGGTCGCGAACTGTTCAACGAAACCGCGTGAAAGGAAACCTCATGTCCGAATCGATCGTCATCGTAGGCGCTGCCCGCACGCCGCTGGGCGGCTTCCAGGGTGATTTTTCCAGCCTCTCCGCCGCCAATCTCGGCGCCGTCGCCATCCGCGCCGCCATCGAGCGTTCCGGCCTGAAAGCGGATGACGTGCAGGAAGTGCTGATGGGCTGCGTGCTGCAGGCCGGCCAGGGTCAGGCGCCGGCGCGCCAGGCGGCCCTGCAGGCCGGTCTGCCGCTGTCGGCCGGTTGTACCACCGTGCACAAGGTCTGCGGCTCGGCGATGAAGGCGACGATGCTCGCCGCCGACATCCTCAGGGCCGGCGGACAAGACGTCATCGTCGCCGGCGGCATGGAGTCGATGAGCAATGCGCCGTATCTGCTGCCCAAGGCGCGCGGTGGATACCGGCTCGGCCACGGCCAGATCCTCGACCACATGTTCTTCGACGGCCTCGAAGACCACTACTCGCCCGAGAACAAAGGCCGCCTGATGGGCACCTTCGCCGAGGATTGCGCAGCGCACTACGGTTTCACCCGCCAGGATCAGGACGCCTTCGCGATCGCCTCGACGCAACGTGCGCAAGCCGCCGGACAGGACGGAAGTTTCGACTGGGAAATCGCCCCGGTCACGGTGGCCGGAAAGAAAGGCGAGACGATCGTCAAGCAGGACGAACAGCCGGCGAAGGCGCAGCTCGACAAGATCCCGCAGCTCAAGCCAGCGTTCAAGAAAGACGGCACGGTCACGCCCGCCAATTCCTCCTCGATTTCCGACGGCGCCGCGGCGCTGGTGCTGATGCGTGAAGCCGATGCGGTCAAGCGCGGCCTCACCCCCATCGCGCGCATCGTCGGTTACGCCACGCATGCGCAGGAGCCGGCGTGGTTCACCACCGCGCCGGTCGGCGCGATGCGCAAACTGTTCGAGAAAACCGGCTGGAGTCCCGAGAGCGTCGACCTCTACGAAATCAACGAAGCCTTTGCCGTCGTCACGATGGCGGCGATGAAGGAGCTTGGTCTGCCGCATGACAAGGTCAATGTACATGGCGGCGCTTGCGCGTTGGGACACCCGATCGGCGCTTCGGGCGCGCGCATCGTCGTCACCCTGCTTGGCGCATTGCGCAAGTACGGCAAGCGGCGCGGGGTCGCCAGCCTGTGCATCGGTGGCGGCGAAGCCACGGCGATGGCCATCGAGCTCGTCTGAGTGATCGCCACCTACGCGAAACTCGTCGTGACAGCGGTGATCTGGGGCGGCACCTGGGTCGCCGCACGCATCGCAGTGCAAGAGGTGCCGCCGCTCGGCGTGGCCGTCTGGCGCTTTTTTCTCGCCGCGACGAGCCTGCTCGTCCTAGTGCGCTGGCATCACGGCCGCTTGCCCGTGCTCGATCGTCGCGAACTGCTGCTGGTGATCGGCTTGGGCGCGAGCGGTATCTTCATCTACAACCTGTTCTTCCTCTATGGCATTCAGCACATCCCTGCGGGGCGCGGCGCGTTGGTCGTCGCCACCACGCCGGTGATCACGCTACTGGCTGCGGCTTGGCTGCTCAGGGAGGGTATGACGCGGCTCAAGGTGCTGGGCAGTGCACTCGCGCTGCTCGGCTGCCTGACGGTGATCGGCCGCGGCGATCCCCTCGCGCCCCTGCGCGGCCAGATCGGCAGCGGCGACCTGCTGATCCTCGGCTGCGCGTTGATGTGGTCGATCTACACGCTGATCGGCCGGCTCGGTACCGAGTCGCTGGCGCGGCGCAATCTCGGCGCACTGGTGATGACCGCCTATGCGAGCTGCGCCGGCTTTCTGATGCTGCTGGTCACCGCTCTGATCATTGCCCCGGCGCAGTTGGTCCCGCATTATTCGTTGCCGGCCTGGAGCGCGATCGTCTTCCTCGGCCTGCTTGGCACCACGCTGGGCTTCACCTGGTTCGCGGCGGCAGTGCAGAGAATCGGCGCCCAACGCGCTTCGATCTTCATCAACCTCGTGCCGGTCGCCGCCGTGCTGCAAGGGGCGCTGCTGCTGCACGAGCGGCTCGATCCATCCGTGCTCGCCGGCGGCCTGCTGGTGATCGCGGGCGTGATGCTGATCCAGCGGCCGGTACGGAATGCGAAGGAGGCAGCAGCATGATCCTGAACGACGACCAGACAATGATTCGCGACACGTTGCGCGTCTTCGCGCGCGAGCGGCTCGCGCCCAATGCGGCACAGTGGGATAGGGAACACACCTTCCCGGCCGCGGCCTTGCAGGAACTCGCTGCACTCGGCTGTTGGGGCATGGTGGTAGCGGAGGAATGGGGCGGCGCCGGGCTCGACTACGTCTCGCTGGCCGTCGCCATCGAGGAAATCGCCGCCGGTGACGGTGCGACCTCGACGATCATTTCCGTGCAGAACTCGCTGGTCTGCGGCATCCTGAACCTTTACGGCAGTAAGGCGCAGAAGGAACGCTGGCTCAAAGGCGCGGCCAGCGGCGAACTGCTGGGCTGCTTCTGCCTCACCGAGCCGCATGTCGGTTCCGACGCCGCGGCGATCAGAACCCGTGCCGTGAAGGATGGCGATCACTGGGTGATAAACGGCGTCAAGCAGTTCATCACCTCGGGCAAGCACGCGAAGATCGCGATCGTCTTCGCCGTCACCGATCCCGCGGCGGGCAGGAAAGGCATCTCCTGCTTCTGCGTGCCGACCGACACGCCGGGCTACACCGTGGCCCGCATCGAGGAGAAGCTCGGTCAGCATGCATCCGACACCGCCCAGATCGTCTTCGAGGACTGCCGCATTCCCGCCGAATGCCTGATCGGCGCCGAGGGGGAGGGCTACAAGATCGCGCTCTCCAATCTCGAAGCCGGCCGCATCGGCATCGCCGCGCAGGCGGTGGGCATGGCGCGCAGCGCCTTTGAAGCCGCGGTAGCCTACGCCAAGGAGCGCGAAGCCTTCGGCAAGCCGATCGTCGAGCACCAGGCGGTGGCGTTCCGGCTCGCCGACATGGCGACAAGAATCGAAGTCGCGCGCCAGATGGTCTGGCATGCCGCCAGCCTGCGCGATGCCGGCTTGCCCTGTCTCAAGGAGGCGAGCATGGCGAAACTCTTCGCCTCGGAGATGGCCGAGCGCGTCTGCTCCGACGCGATCCAGATCCACGGCGGCTATGGCTATGTCGCCGACTTCCCGGTCGAGCGCATCTACCGGGATGTCAGGGTCTGCCAGATTTATGAAGGCGCATCCGACATCCAGCGGCTGGTGATCGCACGGGCGGTGAGGGGAGGGCCTTGATGTCCGTCATCAAATCCAGGCTCGATACGCGTTCTCAGGAATTCAAGGC
Organism: Sulfuricystis multivorans; assembly: GCF_003966565.1. NCBI lineage: Bacteria > Pseudomonadati > Pseudomonadota > Betaproteobacteria > Nitrosomonadales > Sterolibacteriaceae > Sulfuricystis > Sulfuricystis multivorans. The sequence continues at coordinate 271,393 of NZ_AP018718.1, forward strand.
CAATGCTGCTGCGATGCAGGCATTGGTGGAAGATCTGCGCGAAAAATCGGCGCTGGTGGGACGGCACGGTGCGGGTGGTTCCGAGGAGGCGCGCGCCAGACACCTCGCACGCGGCAAGCTCTTGGTGCGCGACCGCATCGACGGCCTGCTCGACCCCGGTGCGCCATTTCTGGAGATCGCGCCACTCGCGGCCTGGGGCATGTATGGCGATGAGGTACCCAGCGCTGGTCTCGTCGCCGGCATCGGCCGCGTCTGTGGCGTCGAGTGCATGATCGTCGCCAACGATGCGACGGTGAAGGGCGGCACCTACTATCCGCTCACCGTCAAGAAGCACCTGCGGGCGCAGGAGATCGCGCGCGAGAACCGCCTGCCGTGCCTCTATCTCGTCGATTCGGGCGGCGCCTTCCTGCCGATGCAGGACGAAGTGTTTCCGGACAAGGAGCACTTCGGCCGCATCTTCTACAACCAGGCGAACATGTCGGCGCTGGGCATTCCGCAGATCGCCGTGGTGATGGGCTCCTGCACCGCCGGCGGCGCCTATGTGCCGGCGATGTCGGACGAGTCGGTGATCGTCAGGAACCAGGGCACGATCTTCCTCGGCGGACCGCCGCTGGTGAAGGCCGCCACCGGCGAAGTGGTGAGCGCCGAGGATCTCGGCGGCGGCGATGTGCATACGCGCATCTCGGGCGTTTGCGACCATTTGGCCGAGAACGACCAGCACGCATTGTCGATCGCGCGGCGCATCGTCGCCAACCTCAATTGGCGCAAAGAGGTATCCCTGGAATGCGCCACCCCGGAAGAGCCGCTCTACGATCCCGCCGAGCTCTACGGCGTGATTCCGACCGACAGCCGCAAACCCTATGACGTGCGCGAGGTGATCGCCCGGCTCGTCGATGGCTCGCGCTTCGACGAATTCAAGGCGAGATACGGCACCACGCTGGTCACCGGCTTCGCGCACCTTCATGGCTATCCGGTCGGCATCGTCGCCAACAACGGCATCCTGTTCTCCGAATCGGCATTGAAGGGCGCGCATTTCATCGAGCTGTGTGCGCAGCGCGGGCTGCCGCTCATCTTCCTGCAGAACATCACCGGCTTCATGGTCGGCCGGAAGTATGAGAACGGCGGTATCGCCAAGGATGGCGCGAAGATGGTCACGGCCGTGTCGACCGCGCAGGTGCCGAAATTCACCGTGATCATCGGCGGCTCCTTCGGCGCCGGCAACTACGGCATGTGCGGTCGTGCCTTTGGCCCGCGCCTGTTGTGGAGCTGGCCGAACAGCCGCATCTCGGTGATGGGCGGCGAGCAGGCCGCGGCCGTATTGGCGACCGTCAAGCGCGACGGCATCGAAGCCAAGGGGGGCCGCTGGAGCAAGGAAGAGGAGGAAGCCTTCAAGGCGCCGATCCGCCAGCAGTATGAAACCCAGGGCCATCCCTACTACGCCACGGCGCGGCTGTGGGACGATGGCATCCTCGATCCGCAACAGACGCGGCGTGCGCTCGGCCTGGGTATCTCGGCATCGCTCAACGCGCCGATCGAACCGACACGCTTCGGTGTGTTCCGGATGTGACAGGAGAAGCCATGCAGCAGAACATCCTCACCGAAATCGATGCCGGCGTCGGCATCGTCACGCTCAATCGCCCCGAGCGCCACAACGCCTTCGACGAGGCGATGATCGACGAGCTGTCGGAAGCGCTGCTGTCGATGGCCAGCGATCCCGCCGTGCGGGTGGTGGTCATTTCGAGCATTGGCAAGAGCTTCTGCGCGGGTGCGGATCTCGGCTGGATGCAGCGTGCCGCGAACTACGATTTCGAGCAAAACCGGCGCGATGCCGGGATGCTTGCCGAGATGCTGCGCCGCATCGCCGAATGCCCGAAGCCGGTGATCGCGCGCGTGCAGGGCCCCGCCTATGGCGGCGGAGTGGGTGTCATCGCCGCCTGCGACATCGCGGTGGCCACCTTCGAAGCGCGCTTTGCACTCACCGAGGTCAAGCTCGGCCTGATTCCCGCCGTGATCGGCCCGTATGTGGTCAATGCGATCGGCGAGCGCTATGCGCGCCGCTACATGCTGACCGCGGAAGTCTTTTCTGCCGCCGAAGCCTATCGGCTGGGGCTGATTCACGAGATGGTCGCCGATGAGGCGGCGCTCGACGCGGCGGTCGGCGAATGGGTCGAGGCGATCCTGAAAAACGGCCCGCAAGCGCTTGGCGAAGCAAAGGCGCTGATTCGCGCGATCGCCGGTCAACCTTATTCGGCGGCGCTGATCGCGGACACCGTCGAGCGCATCGCCCGCGTGCGCGTCTCGCCCGAAGGGCAGGAAGGCATCGCCGCATTTCTCGAAAAGCGCTCGCCGAACTGGGTGGCGTGATGTTCGCAAAAATCCTGATCGCCAACCGCGGCGAGATCGCCTGCCGCATCATCGACACGGCGCGGCGCTTGGGGCTGCGTACCGTCGCCGTGTATTCCGAGGCCGATCGGGCAGCCCGCCATGTGCGGCTGGCCGACGAGGCGATCTCGATCGGTCCGGCGCCGGCGCGCGAGTCTTATCTCGCGATCGACAAGATCATTGCCGCTTGCCTTGCCACCGGCGCCGAGGCCGTGCATCCGGGCTATGGCTTCTTGTCCGAGAACGAAGCCTTCGCAAAGGCGTGCGCGGAAAACGATATCGTCTTCATCGGCCCGCCGCCGGCGGCGATCCGGGCGATGGGCATGAAGTCGGAAGCCAAGAAGCTGATGGCGGCGGCGGGCGTGCCACTGACGCCCGGCTATCACGGCGACGCGCAGGATGCCGAGTTCCTGCGTGAGCAAGCCGACGCGATCGGCTATCCGGTATTGATCAAGGCCAGCGCCGGCGGTGGCGGCAAGGGCATGCGGGTGGTATGGAAGGGCGAGGAGCTTCGCGACGCGCTTGCTTCCTGCAAGCGCGAAGCGGCGGCCGCGTTCGGCGACGACCACGTGCTGATCGAGAAGTTTCTCGAGCGGCCGCGTCATATCGAATTCCAGATTTTCGCCGACACGCATGGCAACTGCGTTCATTTGTTCGAGCGTGACTGTTCGGTGCAGCGCCGCCATCAGAAGGTGCTCGAGGAAGCGCCGGCGCCCGGCATGACGCCCGATCGGCGCGCGGCGATGGGCGCTGCCGCCGTCGCCGCGGCACGGGCCGTCGGCTATGTCGGCGCCGGCACCGTCGAGTTCATCGTCGAGCCGTCGGGCGCCTTCTACTTCATGGAAATGAACACGCGCTTGCAGGTCGAGCATCCGGTCACCGAGATGATCACCGGGCTCGATCTGGTCGAATGGCAGATCAAGATCGCCGCCGGCGAGCCGCTGCCGCTGGCGCAGGAGCAGCTCGTGATCCGCGGTCATGCGCTCGAGGCGCGTATCTATGCCGAGGATGCGGACAAGGGGTTTCTGCCCTCGACCGGCCGGTTGGTGCATTTCGCGGCGCCGGCCGAGACGCTCAACGTGCGCGTCGATACCGGCGTCGAGCAAGGCGACGAGATTTCGCCGCATTACGACCCGATGATCAGTAAGCTGATCGTCTGGGACGAAAACCGCGACCGGGCGCGATCGCGCATGCTGCAGGCGCTGGCCGATTTTCGCATCGTCGGCGTGACGAGCAACGTCGGTTTTCTGTCGCGGCTGGTGGCCTGTCCGGCGTTTGCCAATGCCGATCTCGACACGGGCCTCATCGAGCGCGAGCACGAATTCCTGTTTCCCGCCCAAACCGAGCCGCCGCGCGAGGCCTGGCTGCTCGCGGCGCTCGCGGAACTGCTGGGTGACCGCAACTTCGCCCGTGACCATGCCCAGGCCAGCGCCGATCCGCACTCGCCCTGGCACCTTCGCGACGGCTGGCGCCTCAATGGCATGGCGCGGCGCACGATCCTGCTGCGTGTCGGTGGATGCGAGAAGCGCATCGTCGCCGCCTTTGACGGCGATGACTTCATGCTCGAGCTCGACGACCGTGCCGTGGCGGCGGCTGGCGAGCTGCGCGACGATGGCACGCTGCGTGCCGCACTCGACGGTCGCCGCCTGACGGCGACGGTGATCGCCGCCGGCGAGAGACGTCACGTGTTCTTCGATGGCCTGGGCTTCGTCTTCGCCGCGATCGATCCGCTGCATCATGCCGGCGAAGGGGGCGGCGCGGAAGGCAGTCTTGCCGCGCCGATGCCGGGCAAGGTGGTCGCACACCTCGTTGCGCCCGGTGCGCGGGTCGAGAAAGGCACGCCGCTCGTCGTGCTCGAAGCGATGAAGATGGAGCACACGCTCATCGCGCCCACCGCCGGCATCGTCCACGCCTTCCATTACGCGCCTGGCGAACAGGTGGCGGATGGGGCAGAATTGGTGGCCTTCGAACCCAGCCACTGAAAACCCGTATGACCCTGCCCACCACCGCTCGCCTCGTCGAAGTCGGGCCGCGCGACGGCCTGCAAAACGAACCCCAGTTCGTCCCCACCGCGACCAAGATCGCACTGATCGAACGCCTCATCGACTGTGGTCTCGAGTGCGTCGAGGCCACCGCCTTCGTTTCGCCCAAGTGGGTGCCGCAGATGGCCGATGCAGCCGAGGTGCTGCGCGGCATCACATACCGGCCTGGCATCTGTCATCCTGTGCTGGTGCCGAACGAAAAGGGGTTGGAGGCGGCGCTTGCCGCCGGCGCGAAGGAAGTCGCCGTGTTCGCTGCCGCTTCCGAAGCCTTCTCGCAAAAGAACATCAACTGCTCGATCAAGGAATCGCTCGAACGCTTCAGGCCAGTGCTCGCGCGCGCGAAGGATGCCGGGATCAAGGTGCGCGGCTATGTTTCCTGCGCGCTCGGCTGCCCTTACCAGGGCGAGGTGCAGCCGATCGCCGTCGCCGATCTCGCCTGGGCGCTATTCGAGATGGGCTGCCATGAGATTTCGCTCGGCGACACCATCGGCACCGGCACGCCGGAAAAGACCAAGGCGCTGATCGATGCGGTGGCGCGCCGCGTGCCGATCAAGAAGCTCGCCGGCCACTTTCATGACACCTATGGCATGGCGATCGCCAACATCTATGCCGCCTTGCAGGAGGGTGTGAACGTCTTCGATGCCTCGGTCGGCGGGCTGGGCGGTTGCCCTTACGCGAAGGGGGCTTCCGGCAACGTCGCCACCGAGGATGTCGTCTGGCTGCTCAAGGGGCTGGGCATCGATTGTGGTGTCGATCTGGACAAACTGGTCGACACTGCGCAGTGGATCTCGATGCAGCTGGGCCGCGAACCGGCATCGAAAGTGGCGCGGGCGCTGCTCGCCAAACGTGCCGCATGACGAGCGAAGAGCTCTACCCCTGCATCGGCGTCTGCCTGCCAGACGAAGATGCAGCCTATTGCATCGGCTGCGGCCGGCCCTGGGGCACGCCCAGCCCGGAAGGTGCCGTCCCGCCAGCGCCGACTTTTGTCGATGAAGCCGAGCCCGCGCCTACCTGAGACCGTCCGGGTCATCGAACGCGGCTGGCTCTCCTCCAACAACATCCTGTTGTTCGATGGCGACGAAGCGACGCTGATCGACAGCGGCTATGCCGGCCATGCGGCGCAGACCGTCGCGCGCGTAAAGTCGGCGCTGGCGGGACGGCATCTCGTTCGCATCCTCAACACCCACGGCCACTCCGACCACATCGGTGGCAACGCGGCGCTCAAACGCGCATTCGGCTGCGCGATCTTCATTCCCGCCGGTATCGAGCAATACATCCGCGACTGGGACGAGCACGCCCTGCTGCTCACACCGGCGGCACAGCGCGGCGAACGTTTCGATCATGACAGCGTCGTGCATGCGGGAGAGACGCTGCGCATGGGCGGGTTGGACTGGCGGGCGTATGCCGCGCCGGGCCACGATCGCGACGCCCTGGTGTTCCATTGTCCCGATGCGCGGCTGCTGATTTCGGGTGATGCGCTCTGGGAGAATGGCTTCGGCATCATCTTTGGCGAGCTGTTTGGACAGCCCGGCGCGCTCGCCGACACGCGCGCGACGCTCGATTTGATCGCCGGTCTGGAAGTCGAAATCGTGATTCCCGGTCACGGCCAGCCGTTCGGTGACGTGCCCGCCGCGCTCGAGTGCGCCTACCAGCGCCTCGCCGCTTTCGAGGCCGATCCCGAACGGATGGCGAAGAATGCCCTCAAGGCCTGCTTCGTCTTCAACCTGCTCGACCTCGGCGGACTGCCGCGCCCACGGCTGGAGAGCTATCTCGCTGGCGTGCCACTCTTCCGCGATGTCGGTACGCGCCTGCTAGGCATGGACATTGCCACGCTCGCGGACTGGCTGGTGTCCGAATTGAAGCGCGGTTGCGCGCTGGAGGAGCATGACGGCATGTTGCTGCCGACGATGGCGGCGTGAGCCACCGGAGGCTGCCGCCGGCTGTCACAGCCGCGCGATGCCGGGCAGGAAAACCTCGGTGACCAGCAGCGGTCGTCCGAGGCGGCAAAAACGCGAGCGGCGCGCCCAGAGGGTCGGCAGCGGCTCACCGAGTGCCTGCTCGGCATGGCGGTGGAGCGGATGACGGGCAGTCAGGCGCGCCGCGCTCAACGGGCCGCGGCAGATCGACGGGTCGGCGAACAGGGCGGCGCCGAGCGGCCGCGAACCGATGGCCTGTGCCATGTGCCAGGCACCATTCAGATCGCGCGGCGCGAGCACGCTGTGCGCGAACACCACCGGCAGGCCGTTGGCGAACAGCAGCACCTCGCGTGTCCAGGCGTAACGCCCCAGGGGCAGCCCGATCAGCGTGCGCTCGTCGGGAAGGGGAGGCGCGCGTCGTTCGCCGAGCACACGGACTTCGAAGCTTGTGCAGCGTAAGACGATGCGCGCGGTGAGCGAACCTGGATCGGCGAGCCAGGGACGCAACCAGGCCGGAGCACCCGCCAGGGCAGGGTCGGGTTTCCAGCGGAACTCCTGGCGAGACATTTCGAGCGCTGCGTGGGGAGGGAAGGGTAGCGATGCTACCATAGGACGCATCAGCTTCTTCTCAGGCTTCCGATGCAACTCGTGCTGATCAGCGGTCTGTCGGGTTCGGGCAAGACCATCGCGTTGAACGTCCTCGAAGACGCGGGCTATTTCTGCGTCGACAATCTGCCGGCGGCGCTGCTCTCGGGGCTCGCCGGCCATCTGCTGCGCGAAGGGCACGCGCGTGTCGCGGTGGCGATCGACATGCGCGGCGGCAGCGGCATCGCGGCCTTGCCCGCACAACTGAAGCAGCTCGCCGCGCATCGCATCGACGTGCGCTTCCTGTTTCTCGACGCGCGCGATGACGTGCTGATCCAGCGTTTTTCCGAAACGCGCCGACGCCATCCGCTCGCCAGCGGCGACAAGACGCTCGCCGAGGCGATCGCCGAGGAACGCGCCGCGCTGGAAACCCTGAAAAGCCTTGGCCACCGCATCGACACCAGCCATCTGCGGCCGAATGCCCTGCGCGCGATGGTCAAGGATTTCATCGACCTGCAAGGCGATGGCGCAGGGCTGATCCTGCTGTTCCAGTCCTTCGGCTTCAAGCATGGCCTGCCGCTCGATGCCGATCTGGTCTTCGACGTGCGCTGTCTGCCCAATCCGCACTACGACCCGCTGTTACGCCCGCTCACCGGGCGCGATGCGGCGGTGATCGAGTTCCTCGAAGCGCAGCCCGAAGTGATGCAGATGTTCGCCGACATCCGCCAGTTTCTGGAAACTTGGCTGCCGGCTTACATTCGCGACAACCGCGCTTATCTAACCGTCGCCTTGGGCTGCACCGGCGGACAGCATCGCTCGGTCTGGTTCGCCGAACGTCTGGCCGCGCATTTCCGCCACAAGGCGCGCGTGCTGGTGCGCCATCGTTCCCTCATCGAATGAAACACTGGCTGGCACTGATGCGCTCCGGTGATTGGCTCACCGTGGCCTTGGGCACGTTGCTCGTCATGTCGGCCTTTGCGCTGGCATGGACTGGCGGTCGTCCCGAACGCGCCGTGATACGCGTCGAAGGCAAGGTGGTGGCCGAGTTTCCGCTCGACGCGCCGCGGCGCTTCTCGGCACGCGGCCCGTTGGGCGAAACGGTGATCGAGATCGCGCCCGGCCGCGCGCGCGTGCTCTCCGATCCGGGCCCACGGCAGTATTGCGTGCAGCAGGGCTGGCTCATCCGCCCCAATGCGATCGCCATCTGCGCGCCGAACCATGTGAGCCTTTCCCTTTCCGGGCGCGAGCCGAATCATGACAGCCTCAACTATTGAGTTGAAAGTCACCGAGACCGATCGCCGCATCGCGCGCTATGCGGCGGCGGCGATCGCGCTCGCCGTCGCCGAGGGGGCGTTACCCTCGCCTTTGCCCGGCATCAAGCCGGGACTCGCCAACATCGTCGTGCTGATCGTGCTCATGCGCCATGGTTGGCGCGAGGCGGCCTGGGTGTCGCTGTTGCGGGTGGTGGCCGGCAGCCTGTTGATCGGCCAGTTTCTCGCTCCCGGTTTCTTTCTTGCGCTCGCCGGGGCACTCGCCAGCCTCGCCATGCTCCTCTTGGCCTCGAGGTTGCCGCGGCGCTGGTTCGGCGCGGTGACGGCGAGCGTGCTGGCCGCCTTCGCGCATGTCGGCGGGCAGCTCCTGCTCGCGCGTCTGTGGCTGGTGCCCCACGACGGCGTGTTCCTGCTCGCGCCACTTTTTGGCGCATCGGCACTGGTTTTCGGTATCGTGAACGGTCTCATCGCCGCCCGCCTTTTGGAGCAACCCACTTGAAAACCATCGCCGTCGCCTGGACTGGGGCTTCCGGCCTGCCTTACGGTCTGCGCCTGGTCGAGTGCCTGATCGAGGCCGGCTGCCGCGTCTGGCTCTTTTACTCGCCAGCGGCGCAGATCGTCGCCAAACAGGAATGCGATCTCGTGCTGCCTGCGCAGCCGCGCGAAGCGCAACGAGAGCTTGCCCAACGCATCGGCGATGGGAAGGGGCTGCTCACGGTATTCGGCCGTGAGGACTGGATGGCGCCGCCGGCCTCCGGCTCCAATCCCCCCGATGCTTACGTCATCTGCCCATGCACGATGGGCACACTCGCCGAAGTCGCCGCCGGCACGGCCAAAGACCTCATCACGCGTGCCGCCGACGTGGTGCTCAAAGAGGGCAGGCCCTTGATCCTGGTGCCGCGCGAGACGCCGTTATCGATGATCCACCTCGAGAACATGCTGAAACTTTCCCGCGCCGGCGCGGTGATCCTGCCGCCTTCCCCCGGTTTCTATCACCGACCGGCCGACATCCAGGGGCTCGTCGATTTCGTCGTCGCGCGCATCCTCGATCGCCTCGGCATCGTGCATGCGCTGATGCCGCGCTGGGGAGCGGAACGTGACTGAAATGGAGCTGCCGCTGTTCCTGCTCAACGTCGTGCTGCATTCCGGAGGGCGCATGGAGCTGCGCGTCTTCGAGACGCGTTACATGGACATGGTGAAAGAATGCCTGCGCCGCAATGCGCCGTTTGGCGTCTGTCTGATCGCGCAGGGCAGCGATCTCGCCGTGCCCGGCCGGTCGACGGCCGAACCGCGCGCGGTGGGGACACTGGCGACGATCGCCGACTGGCAGATGCCGCACCTCGGTATCCTGCACATCGTCACCCACGGCGGCCAGCGCTTCCGCATTCTGTCATGGCGACGCGAGAGGAGCGGACTGGTGCGCGCGCGCGTCGAATTGCTGCCCGAGCCGCCGGTCAGCCCGATTCCCGGCGACTATGCACGCCTGGTGCCGATGCTGCGCCAGCTGATCGAATCGCTCGAGGATCAGCCGCCCAAGCCTCACCGCTTTTACGATGCCGCCTGGGTGGCCGACCGCTGGGCCGAGCTTTTGCCGTTGCCGATGGACAAGCGTCAGGAGATTCTCGAACTCGACGACGGCGTGGCGCGGCTCGACGCGATCTATCGCTTTCTCGAAGAAAGTTAACCGACGACGTTGTCGGCGACATCGACCCGCACGGCCGGCCGCGCCAGCATGCTGGCCACCGCGTCGGCATACTGCTGCGTCCAGGCGTCCGGCTGGGCGAAGCGCTTCTCGCCGGCGTATTTGGCGATGCCGAGGATGCGGTCGAGCGTCAGCACCTTGCCCATCGGGTGAGTCGGCTCGCATTCCAGCGCGAGCCATTGCTCCTCCAGCCAGCGGTTGGCGGCCTCGCGCGGCAGCGTGGCATGGGTGAAAAGCTCGTATTCGCGGTGGCGATCGAAGACGACGGTGACGATGCTGGGCATGGCGGCTTCCTTTCGTGGCTGACGGTGCAATTCTGGGGGGCATGCCCGCGGAAGAATAGTCGCCGGGGCGACAATCGCCGGCTGCATGTTGCAGGGCGGCATAATACGCATCCGCCACCGCTTTCGTGCTCCACATCATGCTGCCGCAAATCCTGATCATCCCGCTCGTCGTGCTCATCACCGCCTGCGGTCGGGAAAGCCCGCCGACCGTTGCCGTCCCGTCAGCGCCGATTTTCGCGCTCAGCACCGTGGCCGAGGTGGCGTTCTACCCTGAGCGCAGCGCGCCGGCAAGCGTCGTCGGCAAGCACGAGGCGCGCCTGTCGGCGGAAGTTGCGGCGCCGATTCAGGCCATCCCCGTGGATGTCGGCCAGACGGTAAAGAAAGGCCAGGTGGTCGTGCGGCTCGATGCGCGCGATGCCCAGCTGGCACTGGAACGCGCCCAGGCCGCTGTGGCCCAGGCCGAGGCGCGCCACGCCCTGGCGCGGGCCCAATTCGAGCGCGCCCGGGCGTTGCGCGAAAAGAATTTCATCTCGGCGGAAGCGCTGACGGTGCGCGAGACGGAGCTCGCCGCCGCCGTCGCCGATCTGCGCGCGGCGACGGCCCAGCGCGATACTGCGCGCCGTGCGCTGGAAAAACACACGCTGCGCGCGCCGTTCGATGCGGTGGTACGCGAGCGGCGTGGCCAGGTCGGGGAACTCGCCGCGCCCGGCACCGTCCTGTTGACACTGGTGTCGCACACCGAACTGGAACTGGCCGCGCAGCTGCAGCCGCGTGACGCGCAATCCCTGCAGCGTGCCGTCTCGGCAGCGCCAATTTTCGAGAGCGCGACGGGCCGCTACGAACTGAAGCCGCTGCGCGTCTCCCCTGCGGTGAACCGCGAATCGCGCAGCATCGAAGCACGTTTGGCCTTCGTCGGGCCAGCGCCGGCGGCAGGGAGCGAGGGCCGGCTGGTGTGGCGCGAGGCGCAGGCGCATCTGCCGGCCGAGCTGCTGGTGCAACGCGCAGGGCGGCTTGGCGTGTTCGTCGTCGAAGGGGGCAAGGCGCGTTTCCATGCGCTGCCGCAGGCGCAGGAAGGCCGGCCCGCACCGCTCGATCTGCCTGCGGATGCGCGCATCGTGACGCAGGGACGTCATGCCGTGCAGGATGGCCAAGCCCTGCCATGAAGCTCTACCGGCGCCTGCTCGAAAACCATCCGCTCGCCAACATCGCCTTCGTGGTGGTGTTGCTGCTCGGCGCTTACAGTTATCTCACCATGCCGCGCGAGCAGGACCCGGAGATCAACTTCAACTGGGTGATGATCACCACGGTGCTGCCCGGCGCCTCGGCCGAGGATGTCGAAAAACGGGTGACCAAGCCGCTCGAAGACGCGATCAAGGGGGTGGCGGACGTGCGCTTTTCCTCCTCATCGTCGCGCGAGGGAGTATCGAACATCCTGGTGCGCTTCCGCGAGATTTCCGAGCGCGTGTTCGACAAGCGCGTCAACGATCTGCGGCGCGAGATCCAGAACAAGGCGAAGAGCGAATTGCCCAGCGAGGCGAAAGAGCCGCGTGTGCTGGAGATCACCACCTCGAACGGTTTCCCGACCGCGCTGGTGCTCGTCACCGGACAGGCGGCCGACGAGGTGCTGAGAAACCGCGCGCGATTACTGCGTGACGCCTTCGAGCGCATGCTGGGCATCGACCAGGTGTTCGCCACCGGCCTGCGCGATCCCGAGTTCTTGGTCGAATATGACCCGGCCGCGCTGACAAACCGGGGATTGAATGGCAGCGATGTCGCCGATGCAGCGTTCGCCTGGTTTCGCGATACTTTCGCCGGCAAGCTGGAAACCGGCCAAGGCGATGCCCGCGCAGCCTGGCTGGTGCGCGTGGTGGGGCAGGATGTCGATCCGGAGCGCATCGCGCAGATCCCGGTCGGTCGCGCCGGCACGCCGTTGGCGAGCGTCGCGGAAGTCTCGCGGGCGCGCGCCAAGGCCGGCTCTCTGGCGAGTTACGCGGGCCAGCCGGCGGTAATGCTGGCGATCACCAAGAAAAGCCGCACCAACACGCTGGAGCTCATCGAGCGCATCAACCGCTTCATCGCCGAAAAGAACCCGCACCTTGCCGGCGAGGGCCTCGAATTGAAGCTGCTCGATGACCAGACGCCGAAAACCCGTGCCTCGATTGCGATCATGGAGGCGAATGCGCTCGTCGGCCTGTTGGTGGTGCTGGGAATGTGCTGGATATTCCTTGGCACGCGCATCGCCTTGCTCGTGGCGCTGGGCGTGCCTTTCGCGCTGGCGGGTACCTTCGCCGTGCTCGGCGGCCTCGGCTACACGGTGAACCTCTCGGTGCTGCTCGGCGTGGTGATTGCGCTGGGCATGCTGGTCGACGATGCGGTGGTCGTCGTCGAGTCAATCTACTACCGGATGCAACGGGGCTTCGATGCGCTGGCTGCCAGCCTTGCCGCGATGCGCGAGGTGTTCGCGCCGGTCACCGCCTCGGTGCTGACGACGATGGCGGCTTTTCTGCCGCTGATGCTCTTGCCGGGCATCGTCGGCAAGTTCATGTTCATCATTCCCTTCATCGTCACGCTCGCCCTCGCCATCAGCCTGATCGAAGCCTACTGGATTCTGCCGGTGCATGTGGTGACGGCGACACGGCAGGCCCCACCGCCGGCCGACGACTGGCGCGCCCGCTTCAACCATCTGTTGCGCGTGAAATATGCGCGCTGGCTGATTGCCGTGCTGCGTTGGCCGAGGCTGTCCGTGGCGGTGATGCTGCTGTTGTTGGCCGGTGCAGTCGCCGCGGTGGCGAGCGGACTGGTGCGCGTGCAGTTCTTTGCCTTCGATCCGCTGCGGCTGTTCTATGTCAGCGTCGACATGCCGGCCGGCGCGCCGATCGAACAGAGCCTGCGTGAGGCGCAGAAGATCGAGGCACGCGTGAAGCAACATCTGCAACCCGGCGAGGCGCGCAATACCGCCGCCTATGCCGGCGTGAAATTTACCGATACCGAACCGCTGTATGGCGAAGCCTACGGGCAGGTGGTGGTTTCATTGCTCCCCACAGAAGGCGGCCGCAGCGTTCCGGAGATCGTCGCGGCGATGCGCGCAGACATCGAGTCGATGGAGAGTCCCGGCAAGATCAGTTTCACGATGCTCTCGGGCGGTCCGCCCGTCACCCGACCGATCCGTGTGCGCGTGCGCGGCGACGATCCGCTCGAGCTGCGGGCCGCGGCCGATGCGCTGGCTGCCATCGTGCGCGCGGTGCCAGGCGCGAAGGACGTGGTCGATGACGACATTCCGGGCCGGCCGCAGCTGGTGCTGGAACTCGACCGCGAGGCCTTGCGCGCGGCGGGGCTGGATGCCGCCAAGGTGGCGCGGCTGGTGCGTCTCGCCGTCGATGGCGAGATCGTCGCCATCACGCGCGACCGCGGCGAGAAGGTGGAGCTGCGCGTGCGCGCCCGGCATCGGGGCGACGGCACGCTCGGCGCCGATATCTTCGATCTGCTGAATGACCCGGTGGCGCTGCCCAATGGCCAGACGACCACGCTCGGTGCCCTGCTGCGCGCCGAGACGAAGATCGGCAAGGGGGTGATCAAGCACTACAACCTGGCGCGCGCGATCACCGTCGAGGCCGATCTCGACAAGAAGGTCACCGACACGCTGACGGCCAACCGGTTAATCGCCGAGGGTTGGCAAAAGGTTGCCGCGCAGTTTCCGAATACCAGCATCGATTTTTCCGGAGAGATGGAGGACATCCGCGAGAGTCTCGCCGCGATGCCCTGGCTGTTCCTGCTCGGCGTCGGGCTGATCTATCTGATCCTCGCCGCGCAGTTCAGGAGCTACTGGCAGCCGCTGTTGATCCTCGTCACCGTGCCGCTCGCCTTCACCGGCGTCGCCTTCGGCCTGCTGATTTCACGCAACCCGTTGTCGCTGTACACTCTCTATGGCGTGATCGCGCTGACGGGCATTGCGGTGAATTCCGCGATCGTGCTGATCGATGCCGCCAACGAACGCTTACGCAGTGGCATGAGTGTGCTGCATGCCGCAGTGTATGCTGCACGCCGGCGCGTGGTGCCGATCCTGATCACCTCGACGACGACGGTCGGCGGACTGTTCTCGCTCGCCTTCGGCCTGGCCGGCAAATCGCTGCTCTGGGGGCCGGTGGCGCAGTCGATCGTCTGGGGGCTGACCATCTCCACCATGCTGACCCTGTTCGTGATCCCCTTGTTGTATTGGATGGCCATGCGCCGTCGGGAAGCTGTGCAATGAAATACTGGATCCTGCTGACACTCCCGCTGCTGGTCGCCTGCGGTGAAAAAACGCCGCCGGCAGACAAGATCGATACCGGCCCGAAACTGGTGAAGGCGCTCAAAATCGGCGCTGACAGGACGGCACGTGAGCATCTCTACAGCGGCGAAGTGCGCGCGCGCATCGAATCCACACCGGGTTTCCGCGTCGGCGGCAAGATGATCGAACGGCTCGTCGATGTCGGCGCGCGGGTCAAGCCGGGGCAGCCGCTCGCCCGACTCGATGCGAGCGATCTGCGCTTGGCATATACCCAGGCCGAGGCCAATGCCGCGCTCGCCGCCGATGAATTGAAGCGCGCCGAAGGCCTGCGCCGCCAGAACTTCATCAGCCAGGCGGCGCTGGAAGCCAAACAAACTGCCGCGACGGCGGCGCGGGCGCAAGCCGATCTGGCCAAAAACCAGGTGGCTTACGCCACCCTCGTCGCCGATACGGCCGGCGTGATCACCGCGGTTTTGGCCGAGCCGGGCCAGGTGCTCGCCGCCGGCCAGCCGGTGTTGCGCATCGCCCGTGATGGCGAGCGCGAGGTGGCGATTGCGATTCCCGAAGCGCAACTTTCCGGTCTCAAGATCGGCGCGGCGGCCACGGTGGAGCTGTGGGCCGGCAAGACCTATCGCGGCAAGTTGCGCGAGCTCGCGCCGGCGGCCGATCCGGCGAGCCGCACCTATGCGGCGCGCGTGACCATCATCGATGCCGATGACGATGTCGCCTTGGGCCGGACGGCGACGGTGCGCTTCATGAGCGCCGCGCCGGAGGAAATCGTCGTGCCGCTTACGGCCATCTTGCAACAAGGCGAACGACCGGCCGTCTGGGTGGTCGGTACCGATGGCGTGGTCGGCTTGCGCCCGATCGAAGTCAGTCGCTATAGCGATCGCGGTGCGGTCGTCACTGCTGGCCTCGAAGTGGGCGAAACCATCGTCGCCGCCGGCGCCTTCAAGCTCGCGGCCGGCGAAAAAGTGCGGGTGGCAGCTCCATGATCGGTCCGAACCTCTCCGAATGGTCGATCAACCATCGCTCGATGGCGCTCTACCTGATCATCGTCTTGATGGTCGGCGGCGCACTCGCCTTCCTCAAACTCGGTCGCGCCGAGGATCCGGATTTCACTTTCAAGGTGATGGTGGTGAGAACGCTGTGGCCCGGCGCGACGGCGCGGGAAGTCGAAACCGAGCTCACCGAACGGCTGGAGCGCAAGTTGCAGGAAACGCCGTGGCTCGACATCCTCAAGTCGGCTTCGCGGCCGGGTGAATCGCTGATCTTCCTGCAGCTCAAGGATTACACGCCGAAGGCCGAGGTGCCGCAGGCCTGGCGGGTGGTCAGAAACAAGCTCGACGACATCCGCCCGACCTTGCCGGCAGGCGTGCGCGGGCCCTATCCGAACGACGAATTCGGCGACGTCTATGTGAACATCTACGCCCTGACCGGCGACGGCTACGACTTTGCCGAACTGCGCCGTGTGGCGATGGGCATCCAGAAGGCGCTGCGCAATCTGCCCGACGTCAAGAAAGTGGATTTGTTGGGTGTGCAGGACGAGAAGATCTACCTCGACATGGCGCCGCGGCGCTTGATGGCGCTGGGACTTTCGCCGGCGATGGTGGCCAATGCCTTGGCGCAGCAAAACGCCGTGCAGCCGGCCGGTTTCATCGAGACCGAGTCCGACCGCGTGCGCCTGCGCGTCACCGGCGCCTTTGCTACGGTGGAAGCGATTCGGGACACCGATCTGGTCATCGGCGGGCGCCACCTGCGCCTGGGCGATCTCGCCGAAGTCTCGCACGGCTATGCCGAGCCGCCCAATCCGCGCATGCGCGTCGATGGCAAGGACGCCGTCGGCATCGCGGTGGTGATGGCCAAAGGTGGCGATGTGATCGCGCTCGGCCGTGCTTTACAGGCCGAGATCGCCCGGCAGAGCCGCACGCTACCATTGGGGCTCGAAGTGACGACGGTCGCCAATCAGCCGGACGTGGTGCGCGTCTCGCTCGATCTTTTCCAGGATTCACTCGTCGAGGCGCTGGTGATCGTGCTCGGGGTGAGCTTCCTTTCGTTGGGGGTGCGCACCGGCATGGTGGTGGCGCTGTCGATCCCGCTGGTGCTCGCCATCACCTTTTTGCTGATGAAAGCCTTCGGCATCGATCTGCACCGTATTTCGCTCGGCGCCTTGATCATCGCGCTGGGGCTACTGGTCGATGATGCGATCATCGCCGTCGAAATGATGGTGGTGAAGATCGAAGAGGGGTGGGAGAAAGCCAAGGCCGCCACGTTCGCCTACACCTCGACGGCGTTTCCGATGCTCACCGGCACCCTGATCACCGCCGCGGCCTTCACGCCGGTGGGCTTCGCCCGCTCGGCGGCTGGTGAATATGCCTTCGCGATTTTTGGCGTGACGGCCATTGCGCTGCTCGTCTCCTGGATCACGGCGGTCATTTTCACGCCCTACATCGGCTTCAAGATTCTCGACGAGCAGAAACTGCGCAAATATGGCGAGACGCATCACGGCGATATTTACGATACGCCGTTCTATCGCCGCTTCCGGGCGCTGGTGGCATGGTGCCTGCGCCGTCGTTTCCTGGTCATCGGGCTGACCTTGTTGGCCTTCGTCGGCGGGCTGTTGCTGTTCAAGTTTAGCGTGCAGCACCAGTTCTTTCCACCCTCCAACCGCAGCGAGCTGATCGTCGATCTATGGCTGCCGCAAGGCGCCTCGCTCAAGGCGACCGAACACGAGGTCAAACGGGTCGAGGCCTTACTGGCGCGGGAGGATTTCAAGGACAAGCTGGTCAATGTCTCGGCCTACATCGGCAACGGCGCACCACGCTTCTATCTGCCGCTCGACCAGCAGCTGTACAACGACAATTTCGGCCAGCTGGTCGTCGTCACCAAGGATTTCGCTGCCCGAGAGGCGGTGCGGCGCGCCCTGCTCGCAGAGTTTTCGGCCCCCGATGGCCGCTGGAGTCATCTGCGCGCGCGTGTGCAGCGGCTGGAAAACGGCCCGCCGGTCGGTTATCCGGTGGTGTTTCGGGTCAGCGGCGAAGACCTCGAAACCCTGCGCAGCATCGCCCAGGAGGTGGCGAGCGTGATGCGCGCCAACGCCAATCTCACCAATGTGAATCTGGACTGGAACGAAAAGATCAAAAGCGTGCGCGTGGTGATCGACCAGGATCGCGCGCGGCAGCTGGGTGTGTCGAGCCAGGAAGTCGCCCAGGCGCTCGAGGCACAACAGCAGGGCATCGTGCTCACTCAATACCGCGAGGGCGATCAACTGATCGACATCATCTGGCGCGCCGATGCTTCCGAACGCGGCCGGCTCGATCGCCTTGCCGATCTGCCGGTGCCGACGCTTTCCGGCAAGTGGATTCCGCTCGCCCAGGTGGCGCGCCTGGAACCCGCCCTCGAAGAGGGCATCATCTGGCGGCGCAACCGCCTGCCGACCATCCAGGTGCGCGGCGATCTCGCCAATGACCAGGTCACCGCGCCGACGGTGTCGCTGCAGATCGACCCGCAACTCGACGAGATTCGCCACCGCCTGCCGCCCGGCTACCACATCGAGGTCGGCGGCACCATCGAGGAGTCGGCGAAAAACGAAGGCGCGCTGAAAGCCGTCGTGCCCATGATGATCGTCGCCGTGATCACGCTATTGATGGTGCAGCTGCAGAGCATGAAGCGCACGCTGCTCGCTTTGCTCACTGCCCCATTGGGTTTGATCGGCGTGGCCCTCGCTCTTTTCCTGCTGGCCAAGCCGTTTGGTTTCGTCGCCAATCTCGGGTTCATCGCGCTCTTCGGCATGATCCTGCGCAACAGCGTGATCCTGCTCGACCAGATCGATCAGGACGAGAAAGCCGGCAAAAGCTCCTGGGAGGCGATCGTCGGCTCCGCGGTGCGGCGTTTCCGGCCGATCATGCTGACCGCCGCCGCGGCGGTGCTGGCGATGATTCCGCTCTCGAGGCAGATCTTCTGGGGGCCGATGGCGGTGGCGATCATGGGCGGGCTGATCGTCGCGACGGTGCTCACGCTGCTCTTCCTGCCGGCACTGTATGCAGCGGTCTATCGGGTCCGGGAGCCGCAGTAGAATTGCGCCATTCCAACCCCATTTGATGTGTCTGAGCGGAGACTTACGATGAATTTCGAATCAGCCCGTCATCACATGATCGAACAACAGCTGCGCCCCTGGTGTATCACCGATCCGGAGGTGATCGAGCAGCTCTACGCCGACCGGCGCGAGAATTTCGTGCCCGAAGCTTATCGCGCGTTGGCGTTCGCCGATGTCGAGATTCCCCTCGGCCACGGCGCGACGATGCTGCCGCCCAAGCTCGAAGGGCGCATCCTCCAGGCGCTTTCCGGCATGCCGCTGCGGCGCGTTCTCGAAGTCGGCACCGGCTCTGGCCACATGGCGGCTTTGTTGGCGCAGCGTGCGCAGGAGGTGTGGACCATCGAAATCGAGCCGGCGCTCGCTGATCTGGCACGCGCCAATCTCGCGCGCGCGGAAATCGACAACGTGCATGTCGAAACCGGCGACGGCCTGGCGGGCTTGCGCGACCAAGCGCCGTTCGACGCGATCGTCCTCTCGGGCGGCGTGCGCGAAATTCCCCGTCCACTGATCGACCAACTCGCCGAGGGTGGCCGCCTGGTCGGCTTCGTGCCGTTGCCGGGTCAGGAGCCGCTGATGGCGCTCTCCGTCGTCAAACGGTTGTCCGGCGACGCTTTTTCGAGCGAGGCCCTGCTCGAGACCATCGTGCCGATGCTCAAGCAGCCGCCGGCAAAGAAATTCGTGTTCTGACCATGAAGCAGATGACCGCCGCCCAGCTCAAAGAGTGGCTCGACGATCCAAAGCGCCCCAAGCCCATCCTGCTCGACGTGCGCGAGCCGTGGGAATTCGATGTCGTGCATATTCCGGGCGCCAAGCTGATGCCGATGCGTTCGGTGCCGGCGCGCTATCCCGAGCTCGACCGCAATGCCGAGATCGTGGTGATCTGCCATCACGGCGCACGCAGCTATCAGGTGGCGATGTTCCTCGAGCACCAAGGCTTTCCCAACATCATCAATCTTTACGGTGGCATGGCGGCCTGGTCGCGCGATGTCGATCCGTCCGCGCCCACCTACTGAATCTTCATCCAGCATCTTCGGAGCCTGTCATGTCGTCTTCCCTGAAACTCCTCGTCGCCCTCGCCTTGTCGGGAAGCGCCCTCATTGCCCAGGCGGCCGATCTGCTGGAGGTCTATCGCGATGCTGCCGTCTGGGACGCGCAATACGCGGCCGCGCGCGCGCAGCGCGATGCAGGGCTGGAAAAGCTGCCGCAGGGCAGGGCCGGCCTGCTGCCGACGATCGGTTTGACCGCCAACACGACCTGGAACGAAAGCGATACCACCTTGCGCGCGACCGGCACGAACGTTTCGCGCAACTACAACAGCAATGGCTGGAACGTGAGCCTGTCGCAGCCTTTGTTCCGCTGGCAGAACTGGGTAGGCTACAAGCAGGCCGAGCGGGCCGCGGCGCTGGCCGAGGTGCAGTTCGTCCAGGCGAGCCAAGACCTGATCGTGCGCGTCGCCCAGGCATATTTCGACGTGCTGCTCGCCCAAGAGGCGCTCGCCACGGCGCAGGCGCAGAAGGCGGCGATCGCCGAACAGCTCGAAGCGGCCAAAAAGAGCTTCGAGGTCGGCTCGGCGACAATCACCGACACCCATGAAGCGCAGGCCCGCTATGATCTGGCGCAGGCAGCGGAAATCGCTGCCGAAAACGATCTGGCCGTCAAACGCCAAGTGCTGCGCACGCTGACCGGCAAGGAGCCCGACACGCTCAAGGGCTTGCGTCCCGGCGTGCGGATCGACCCGCCCCAGCCGGCCGATCCCGGCCAGTGGGTGAGCGCGGCCGAAAGCGGCAATCTCGGCGTGCAGCTCGCTCAGAGCAATTTCGAGATCGCCAACCTCGAGCTCGAAAAGCAGCGCGCCGGGCATTACCCGACGCTCGATCTGGTGGCAACTCATGGCAAGAGCGGCAGTGGCTTCAGCGCCTCTGCAGGTGGCGGGGTGGATGTCAAGACCAGCACCATCGGAGTGCAGCTTTCATTGCCGATCTATGCCGGCGGCGCGGTGAGCTCGCGTGAGCGCGAGGCTGCGGCGCTCAACGAAAAGGCGCGTGCCGAGCTCGACAACGCGCGCCGCCAGGCGGCGCTTGCCGCTCGCCAGGCATATCTCGGCGTGAGCTCCGGTCTCGCCCAGGTCAAGGCCCTCGAAGCTGGTGTTGCTTCCTCGCAGCTCGCGCTCGAATCGAACAAGCTCGGTTATGAAGTCGGCGTGCGCATCAACATCGACGTCTTGAATGCGCAAAGCCAACTTTATGACACGAAGCAGAAGCTCGCCAAGGCGCGGCTCGACACGCTGCTCGCCCAGCTGAAACTGAAAGCCGCTGCCGGCACGCTCTCCGAAGCCGATCTCGCGGCGATCAACGCCTTGCTCGAATGACGCTTTCCCAGGAGGTGTGACGATGCTGAGCCGCAAACTCGAAGTCATCAGCCCCGAAGAATATCTGCGCTTCGAGGCGCAAAGCCCCGTGCGGCACGAATACGTCAATGGCCAGATATTTGCGATGACCGGCGCGAGCATTCGCCACAATGTGATCGCACTCAATATCGCCGCATCCTTGCGCAGCCATCTCAAAGCCTCTCCCTGTCGCGTGATGATCGAAGGCGTCAAGCTCCATGTCGCGCGCGAGAACGCCTACTACTATCCGGACGTGATGGTGAGCTGCGACCCGAAGCTGGAGAAACTCACTGCCAACGACATGGTGGTCGATCAGCCGACCGTGATCGTCGAAGTGCTGTCCGAATCGACCGCCGGCATCGACCGGCGCGAGAAGATGAGCGCTTATCGCAAGCTGGCCAGCCTCAAGGAGTATGTGCTCGTCGAGCAGGATCGCCGCCATGTCGAGGTTTTTCGCCGCGTAGGCGACGTCGGCTGGGAGCAGATCGTGCTCGACAATGACGACGAGCTCGATCTCGTCAGCCTCGAATTTCGCTTGCCGCTGGCCGAGATCTACGAAGGCACGGGGCTGTAGCGGGCGATCAATTCGAGGGTTTTCGCCGTCGCGCCGCGATGTTGCGCGGTAAAGGCTTTGCCGGCCTCACCCATCCGCTTGCGCAGGTCATCATCGGCGAGCAACCCGCATGCCGCTGCGACGAGGGCCTGGGCATCGGCAACCTGCCGCGCCGCACCCGCAGCGAGGGCATTTTCCGCGGCTTCGGCGAAATTGAACGTCGAAGGGCCGATCAACACCGGCACCCCCAGGCTACACGGCTCGATCAGGTTCTGGCAGCCATAATCGAGCAGGCTGCCGCCGACGAAGGCGACATCGGCTGCCGCGTAATAGGCGAACAACTCACCCAGGCTATCGCCGAGCCAAACCTGGGTCTCGGCCGCGACCGGCAGGTGGCTCGAGCGGCGCTGCAGCTTGAGCCCCTGCTGCGCGATCGATCGCGCCACCTCATCGAAGCGCTGCGGATGACGCGGCACGATGACGAGGAGAGCCGTCCGCCCAGCGCCGACTTTCGACCATTCCGCGACGATCATGGCTTCCTCGCCTTCCCGAGTGCTCGCGCACAGGAACACCGGTCGGCTGCCGATCAGCGCCCGGAAATCGGGCAGATCGCTGGGAGGGGTGACATCGAACTTGAGATTGCCGAATACCTCGACGGCCGGCGCGCCCAGTTCGCGCAGTCGCCGGGCGTCGTCTTCTCCCTGTGCGGCTATTGCGGCCAGCCCTGCGAGCGTCTGGTATGTGAGGCGGGGAAAACGTGCATAGCGCCGCGCTGATTTTTCGGACAGCCGCGCATTGACGAGCAATAGCGGGACGTTCATCTCGTTGCAAACGGCGATCAGATTCGGCCACAGCTCGGTCTCCAGCACGATGCCGAGCGCTGGCCGAAAGTGGCGCAGAAAACGGCGCAGCGCCCAAGGCAGATCGTAGGGCAGATAGACGCGCTCGACCTCACTGCCAAACAGCGCTTGCGAGGTCGCTCGTCCGGTCGGCGTCGTATGAGTGAGCAGGATGCGATGCCCTGGATAGCGTGCGCGCAGCGCTTTGACGAGCGGCTGCGCGGCGCGCGTTTCGCCCACCGAGACGGCATGAATCCACAAAGTTTCTGCGTGCGGGACGGCCCGAAAGACGCCGAAGCGTTCGCCCCAATGGCGCAGGTATTCAGGCTGCCGCCGTGCGCGCCAGAGAAGATGCAGCATTGCCCAAGGCAGCAGCAGATGGAGGGCGAGGGTATAAAGGCTACGAGCCATCATCAGACAGCCAGCTCCAACGCGGCTTTCACTACCGCCGCGGCGCTGGGAGCCTGCCCCGGCCCGCCCAGATTGCGGTGCGGCGCCGTGCCGAGCACGCCGGTGAGCTTCGGGTCGGAAGCGCAATGGATCGCCACGGTCGGACGGCCAAGCGCGGCCGCAAGATGCACAAGTCCCGTATCGACGCCGACGACCAGCTTCGCTCCCGCCAACAGCCCGGCCAATTCGGTCAAATTCATCGCCGGCGCGGCGATCGCCCGCCCGATGCCGTTGGCCAGCCGCGCCGCCCGCTCGCGTTCCGCACTGCTGCCGGCCGGCAATACAGAACGCAGGCCGATACTGGCAAGCGCCATCCCCAGCGCACGCCAATCGTCTTCCGGCCATTCCTTGGCGGCGCGACTGGTGGCGGTGAGCAGCGCCGCATAGTCGCCGCGCGGCAGCCAGGCAGCTTTCCACGACGGTGCGGCGATCCCATAGTCGAGCGGCAGATCATCCAGACGGTAGCCCAACGCGCCGGCGGCCAACAGCCGGTTGCGCATCACCGCATGCAGATCGCGCGGTACCTCGACCGCGACATCGTAAGCGAGTGCCGCCAGGCCTTCGCGCGGCGCGGCAAAGCCATATTTCTTGCCGCGGACAAGAGAGGTCAGCCAAGCGCTCTTGATCAGCCCTTGCGTGTCGATCACCGCATCGTAGGCGGCCAACTCGGCGGCTTCCGGACGGCGCACCGCACGCCGGTAAGCCATGATCTCGCGCCAAGTCTGGGAAGAAAGCGGCGCTTGTCGCCAGCGCCGCACCGCCACCGGAATCACGCCGCTCACCGCCGCATGCAGGCGGGGAATCTCGACGAAACTCTCTTCCACCACCCAATCGATCTCGGCCTGCGGCAGCGCGCGCCGAATGTCGCTGACGACCGGCAAGTTGTGGATCACGTCGCCGAGCGACGAGGTCTTGACGAGGAGGAGGCGCATGGCGGGTGTTTTACACTCAAGACGGTTGAACTCTGGCTCGATCCCTCAAGGCGAGATATATCGCGAAGAGAAGCACTGCGAGCCAAACATATTCATGATTCCAAGGAGAGCCGACGAGCCCGTTCAAAACGGGCAAGACGAGCCCGCCAAAAGCGCCCCACCACTTCCAGTCGATTTTCCCGGCGAAGGCGTCCCTTGCCATGCGTTTTGCGAGCGACAGCAGAAAGAACAGTAAGACGATTAAACCGAGAATACCCTGTTCGACGTAACGAGTCAGGAACATGTTGTGGGCATGAGACAAATTCCATGCCTGCTCATCGACTTGCCCGGGAAGGGCCAAAGAGCCTCGCTTTGTCGAAAGCATGTGGTAATTCCTTGGCCCGATCCCCAGCAGCGCATTGTCACCATGCTTGATCCAAGCCACGGCAATCTGCCAGCCAGCGACGCGCAGTCGATCGTTGGCCGAAATCTTTCCTTCGAGTATCAGTTCGGCAAGTTCGGTCGCTTTCGCCTCAAAAGTTGCCCGAATCTCCTTTGGCATCATTGTGGGCATGATGAGGATCATCAGGAAGATCGCCATCATCAGCCCTAAAGCTCGAGTGCGGAAACGGATGGAGAATCCGATCCAGAGACAAAAAATGATGCCGATCACGACCGCTCGGCTATGAAGAAACAAAACCATCATAAACAAAAACAAGGCCGCGGTCGCCCAGACGAAACGCGCGTAACCGGTTTGCTCCTGCGCGAAGCCTATTGCCAATAACAAAGAAATTCCCAGATAGACCGCAGCGCGGATTGTTCCCGGGATGCCGGGCAGCGTGAAGGGGCGATGATCCACAAGGTGCGCTACCAAGCCAAGCATGGCGGCGATCATTGCCCCGATGACAGCTGCCTGCGCGAATCGCCGCAGCCAAACCTGGTCATAGCCTCCATGGCGGATACCATAAAAGAGCGTGAATAGTGCAGCAGCTTCGGCAACGCCTTGCATGCGACCGGAAGGCGAGGGCCAGCCGAAAAAAGTACTTAGCGCTGCCGAGACAAGTAAGCCGGCCATTGCCCAATCGATCGAGTCCAGTTCGTTCAGTATCTTGCGACCGGTGATCAGCAGACGTAGCAAAACCAGAATTGCGAGCAAGGCTGCTAGGCCTGTGGCCGGCTGACGTTCGACATTGGGAGCGAGTAGGCAAAGGGCAATCACCAGCCCGCCCGCCCCTTTGCCGAGCATGCCATCCAGCCATTGAGGTTGCAAAGAAAGCTTCATGAAAGCCGTTTGGCGGCAACGAATCGATAAACGTCCAAAGTCTTCTGGATTTGTTGCGCGAAGGTCAGATGTGCGAGCGCATATTCTCTGGCATGCCGTGCCATTTCGGCAGTCTGTTCCGGTTTTGCAAAACAGTCCTGCAACGCTCGTGCCAAAGCATCGACGTCACCTGGGGGTACGACCCTGCCGGTTATACCGTCTTGCACCACTTCGGTCAGCCCGCCCGCCGCAGAGCAGACCACTGGCGTGCCTACCAACATTGCCTGGGGCATGACCTGGGAGGTAGCCTCGTTTTTCAGCGACGGCAGCACGCAGACATCCATTGCTTTCATGCAGTTTGGTATGTCTTCCCGGTGGCCGGCAAAGCGCACACGTTCGGCAAGTCCCAGCTCGGCAGCCCATTGGGGCAAATGCTCACGCAAAGGGCCATCGCCGACGACCAGCAAACGCAAATCGGGGATGGCAGCGAGGCTGCGAGCGCATGCTTCGAAGAGCACGCGATGCCCTTTCCAGCTACGCAGCACGGCAACGATGCCAACCACCGTCGCATCGCCCAAGCCGAATTCATTGCGGACGGACATGCCATCCGCATCCGGGGAAAAGCGCTGTGGGTCTGCTCCTGCCGGAATGGAAAAATGTTTCGTGCCGTGACAGCCGCAAACCTCGACCAGATGATCGCGTATGTGCCGACCGCTGGAAATCACCGCATCCGGGAGCCAGTCATAGACGAGTCGGGCATTGAAACCAGGATGGACCAGCGAAGAAAGATGCCTGCTGCGCACTACGGGTATGCCGAAAAAGCGACCGGTGAGACCGCCGCACCAGCTGTCGATAGAGCTATGGGTATGGATCAGAGAAAATCCTCCATTGCGAACGATCCGGCGCAAACCGAGAATCGTCACTGGATCGACCCGAGTGGCGAAAGGTAGGTAATGGACGCCGATGCCAGCTTTGCTGGCCTCTTGCCCGATACGTGACCCCTCGCGACAAGCGATCTCCATCGGCACGCCGAGTTCGCGGAATGCTTTCATCTCGGCGATGATGCGAATTTCCTGCCCCCCCCATCCCATCGACCATTCGGTATGGAGAACGCGCAAAGAGCCTCCTGCTTCCTGGGCAAGATTATGCGTCATCGGGATACTCATTTCGCAGGGGTTGCCTCAAGCAAGACTGTGCCGGCGAAATCGATATCCAAATAACGATGCAACAAAATGCCAATATGCAGGCGAAACCAGCGGCGCAGCAAGGCATCGTTATAGATCCGGAAAATGCTAGGTAGGGCGAATCCAGCCATCATCATCAGACCGCCGAGTTCTTCGTATTTATAGGGTGTTTTATGGGTGATATCACCCCAGTATCGATGTGGATGGTAGAGATTCGGGGTGCCGATGAGCAAACGGCCATGGGGACGTAACAGACCGTGCAGCTTGTTCAGTAGATTCAGTCCTTCCGCGGGGGTCAAATGTTCGATGAGCTCGAAGGCATAGATGCAGTCGAACGAGCAGTCGATGTCTTCGATCCGGTAATAATCCTGCTGCGTGGCGCGGTCGATATCCAAGGAACGATATTCGATATTTTGATACAAGGCTTGCAGGCGTCTGCCGAAGCGCCGATCTCCAGCGCCGACTTCGAGTACGCGCATATCATCTGAAACGATCTCGAATAAGCGATCAGTCTCTTTTTTGACCAAAGGGATATCCCAGATGCTTGGGTATTTCTGTCTTACCCTTTGGCGATGAAGATATAGTTCCGACCAGGAATCGAAGCTCATAACCCACTTCTGTTGCGAAAGCCAGCGATTTTTGCGGGAACGCCATAGGCAATGGCATAGGCTGGAATGTCACGAGTGACGACGGCGCCGGCACCGATCACGGCGCCATCGCCGATGCTGACGCCATCAAGGACAACCACTTGGGTAGCGAGCCATACATCGTTGCCGATACGGATGCCTCGTCTCTCGCCCCCCTGTTCGCGCATCGGCAGATCGGCTCGGTTGAAGCGATGATTCTCCGGGATGCATACGACATGGGAAGCGATCATGCAGTCTGTGCCGATTTCAAGATTGCCGTGACCGTAGAGAATGCAAAAAGGACCGATTCCAGTGCGATTGCCTATTTGCACTTTGCCACCGCGCGACTCTATGATGGTATAAGGTCCTACCGTTACTTGATCGCCAAGCCAAATACTCCCCTGTCGGCAATTCATCTCGACCAGGCGACCAATTCTGCAGCTTGAACCAATGGCGACATTCTCACTGCCGCGGATGATGGCCGAGGATGAAATGCGGGCGCCAACCTTCCATGCTCGCCACCAAAACTTGGGATGACTCAAAATCAACATTGAGAAAAGGTAACGCTCAAAAAGCCAGTATCAGTGAGCTGGGCGATAATTCGCGTCCAATGCGTCAAACAAAATATTATGCCAAATGGGGATCGCGGACTCGAGGCTGTAAGACTCTTGCACGCGCAATCGGGCAGACTGACCCATGTGCTGGCGTTTATCGACATTGCCGCACAGAGCGACGAGGCATTCAAGCCATTGCTCAGCGGTGGAAACGCAAAAACCATCGATGCCATCGCGGACGATGTCAAGGTTGGCGCCTACCGCAGAGCAGATCACGGGGACACCGGCAGCCATGTACTGTATGGCCTTGAAGCCGCATTTGCCGCGCGTCCAGGGATCATCGGGCATTGGCATCAGCCCGATGTCCATGCGCAAGATATCAGCGATTTCTGTAGCCTCCGTCCAGCGGCGGTTTTCGACCGGCACGCCGGGCATTTCCAAGTCTCGATCCGAGACGACCAGCAGCCGGACGTCGAACATGGAAGCCAGTCTTTTCAACACACTCCCCAAGTCGGAGAGATAAGGATGGTTGACCGAGTGGCCAATCCAACCGACGACGATCGGCTTTGTTTCTTGATGAATTTTGGCCGGATAACGATGGCTGTCCAACACGGTGGGAAGATGTACTACGTTTTTGGCATATTGGGCGGCATAATGCTGCAGATAACGATTACCGGCGATGACTGTTTGCGCGCAAGACAAAACATGGTTGAGACGATGTTCTACTCGCTGTCGCGTGAAGCGTGAGCGATCGTTCGCTGGCGAAGTGAAAATTGCATCGTCGAAATCGAACAACAATGGCCTAGCGTAGGCAAGCCTGTCGATCCACGATACTGGCAACAAGCGTTTTTGAATGAACACGGCACGGGAATCCTGAGCCATTTTTTCTAGCGACGATTTCTCGTCGAGCGATGCGAATAACCGGCCGAGGCCGGAACGAGGCAGCTTAGGCGGTAGATGCACGGCATAGGAGATACCGAGTGCTTCGAGCGCCGGCAAGAATTGGAGTAGCCGATAGCGGCTGGAAGCACCTTGAGGCCCAGAGATCGGAAGGAAAAGAACATCCTGCCCCATGATCTAGCTTGAAATCTTGCCATTTGCCAAACCCCCATAGATGTCCGCCATGCGCCTGAGCATTACCTCTAGGGAGTACGATTGGGACACCAATGCATAACCACGGGCTATTTGAGCGCTGGCCAAGGAAGCATCTTTGAGCGCTCCGTGCATGGCGTGGCAGAGGCTATTGGGATCGTTCGGTTGCGCCATGAAAGCAGTCACCCCCTCCTGGGCAACCTCGCTGATCCCGCCGACACGCGTGGCGACGACGGGCACGCGCGCGGCATGCGCTTGGAGAATCACTTGTGGCACGCCCTCGCTCGATTTCGAGGCGAGCACCAACGCATCCAGTTCGGCGAGCAGCTGGGGTATGTCGCGGCGAAAGCCAGCGAATACGATCCTGTCGCGATGGGAAAGCATGGCATGTTGCGCTTCCAATCGAGGTCGCAGCGGACCATCGCCGGCCAATACGCACCAGACATCGGCACGCTGACTCAACAGGCGCTCGCAGGCATCGAGAAAGGTGTCGGGCCCCTTGTCGCCGCGCAGGATCGAGATCATACCAATGAGAGGAACATTCTCCGGGATGCCAAGTTCGCGGCGCACCATACCGGTGCGTTTGGCCGAAGAAAACTCGGTGACGTCGATTCCGGTGGGAACCGATACGATCTTCGCAGCATCGATGCCGGCCTCGATCAAGCCGGCGCGAATCGATTCGCTGGTCGTCACGATCATGTCGCACAACGCGCCATAAACCAATTGACCGATGCGATGGCGACGGATGGGGTTTGCGACATGGCGCGAACGCAGCGTGGCGATGCCCAGACAGCGCGCGACCAGAAAGGCGTTCCAAGCGTCGCGTGAGCCGTGTGCATTGACTACGTCGATCCGTTCGCGTTGCATGAACCGCCATAGTATGGCCATGCTGACTGGGTCGAAACGATTATGCAGCGGTAGAGAAAAAGCGCGCAGGCCGCGGCGTTGGGCCTCAGCGAGAATGGCAGAATCATGCCTGGCTGCGAGCCAAGATTCGCAGCCGAGCGGTTCCATGCGTTCCATTTCGAGCAGAATCCGCAATTCCTGTCCACCCAGGTTCATGGAGGATTCGGTATGCAAGATGCGCAACGGCCGCTTCATTGCAGGCTATCTTCGATCAAGGCAGCGTAGCGGCGCAGATATTCATCAAGCGAGTAATCGCTTTCCGCCGTTTTTCGTGCCGCTCGGCCAAGACGTTCACGCAATCCTGCATCGGCCAGGAGATCGCGCAGGCAGGTATACCATTCTGCGGCAGTGGCAGCCAGCAGCCCATTTTCACCATGGCGCAGGATGTCATTGTTGATGCCAACCGGCGATGCGACCGCCGGCAAACCGGCGGCCATGTACTGCAGTAGTTTGTAGCCGCCTTTCCCTCGCGACCAAAGCGTATCGGCGAGTGGCATGATGCCGATATCGAAACCATGCAAATCAGTGATTTCTTCTTCGGCGCTCCACGGCTTGAAATCGAGGGGCACGCCCGGAATCTCGATACTGGCATCGGCGACGATGCGCAACTGCATTTGCGGGAACTCCTGCGCCAGCTGGCTCAGTATGCCACGGAGCGGAACGAGCTGCTGCAGATTTCCTTTGGTCCCAATCCAGCCAATGGTGATGCGGTGGGAAGATGTATGGCAAGATTTCGCAGGCATCCGACTGGTGTCGACCGGTGTCGGCATGACAGCTACGCCTTTGTCGTCTGCGGGTCGTGCTGCCGAGGCGAATTCGGCGAGAAAGCGATTTCCGGCGACGACCTGTTGGCTTGCCGCGGCAATGGCCATGAAGCGGACGAAGAATTTGCCGCGGACGGTTTCGCTGCGCTCGAGCTCATGAAACATGACGGCATCGTCGACATCGAAAACGATGCGTGGGTTGGCCATCTTGAGGAGGCGGGAATAACTGACCGGAAAAAGTTTCTTCTGGAGCACGATGCAATCATGGCGGCGTGCTACTGCCAACAAGGCCAGGCGACCAGTCACGGTAGTGGGCACTTTGCTGAGTGTGGTTGCGTGACCGGCCCGGCGTAGTGCCGCAGCAAGCGGTAGCATGCGCAGGCGAGTGCTGGGTTTGGTGCTGTCGAGAACGACGAAGAGGATGCGCGCCATGCTCAAGCTGCTTTTTGGCAAACTGCGTACTGAAGTTCGAAAAGGCCCCATTTGCGGGTGCCGGCAAACGGATCGGCGAAGAGAGAGAGCAGATTCGTCGCGATGCGCAAGAGTTTGGAGCGGCGTGATAGCTCCCCCCAGAAAACGGGATGGGATCGATGAAAATCGGCATTGGCGAACACGCTGCGGATCAGTGCCTGGAATTCGTTCGGAAACCATTCGACGACATGCAGGCGATCCATTGGTTTTTCGCTCAGGCGAATGGGGGTCGAGATGACCGCCCAGCCACCAGGTTTGAGCAATCGATGGATTTCGGCCAGAAAACGATCGGGATGCTGAACGTGCTCGATGACGTCCGAAGAGATGAGGCCATCGAAACTGGCATCGGCAAAAGGCGTGGCGTAGCCGCTCGCGGTAAGGAGAATGGCCTGACTGCCCTGTGTGAGATGGCGTTTTCGGCCCAGCACGATGGCTTCGTGGGTGGGATCGATACCCACGACCTGCGCTCCATATTGGGTGAGCCAGTAAGCAAATGCTCCGTCGCCACAACCGAAATCGATGATTCTTTTTCCGGCTAGGCTCCCGGCATGCGTTTCGAAAAGGTCGATGCAGTGGCGATAGCGTGAGCGCACATAGGCGCTCATGTGTAATGGGTTACGCGACATCTGGCGCCAGTGGTAATCGCCGCGTTGGCGATACTTGTCATAGACGATTTCTTTGCTCATTCGGGGTCATTCCTCCTTGGCCGAGTAACCGACCATAGAGCTTCGTCACCGCGGTGACATGTGCCGCCATCGAGAAGCGCTCTTCCGCTACCGCTACACAGCGTCGAGCGTATTCGATGCGCTCGCTGGCATCGAGGCGCATCGCCTTGTCCATGGCGCGGACGAGAGCGGCGTGGTCGTCGGGAGGGACGAGCCAGCCGGTGCTGCCATCATCGATCATGTCCGCTAGGGCGCCCACGCGGGTGGCGATTACGGGAACGCCGGATGCCATCGCTTCCATCACGGTGCGTGGAAACGATTCCCGCAAAGAGGGCAGCACGAGACAATCCGCCGCCCACAGCACAGACGCGACGTCCTCGGTGGCGCCATGGAGCCTCACAGTGGAGCGTAACGCTGAGTCGGCAGCAATAAGAAGCTGCAGCTCGTCAAGCGCATCACTTTCGACCGGGGCACCAACGATGAGGAGTCGCGCGTGGGCTGCCTGTGCAAGAAGAGCGGCGAACGCTTTGATGGTACGTGCCTGCCCCTTGTTTGTTTCGATACTGCCAATTTGCACAAACAAGAAATTATCCGGCGCCAGCCCCAAGGCTCGCTTGGCGTCCTCGATCGGCATCTGCCGCCGGAAGTTTGCAAGTTCCACTCCATTGAAAATGCGGACGATCTTGTCTGGGCAAGCGAAATAGTCCGCTTGCTCCCTGGTGAGTACGACGATTTTGTCAGCCAGGCGCAGGATCCAAGGGCGCTGCCGTTTCATGCGCTTGTCTTCGATAGGCTCACGAATGTGCCAAACGACGGGAATGCCACACCACTTGGCTGCTAGCGCGACATATTTTGCAAACGGCACTGCCGAGTTGACATGGGCAAGGTCGATACGGTTACGACGGATCAAGGCAATCGTGTCGCGGATCAGGGGCCAGCGTAACCAACCCCTACGCTTCACTACCTCGCTGGGCATATCCTGAGAACGCAAATCGTCGAGCAAAGGGCCGTCTTTGCTGAAAACGAAGAAGGGTTCGTAGCCGAATTCGGGCAGGCGTCTGCCCAGTTCGACGAGACTGATGGCAGAGCCGCGCCGACTCGCATGGTGGGAGGCCATCAGGATTTTGGGAAAAGAAGAGTGCAGCGACACGCTCATGCCTCGGCCCCGGCTTTTTCCTCGCTGTGAAACTGTATGTCATAGAGTTTTTTATACTCCCCGCCAAGTGCGATGAGCTCATCATGGGTGCCGGCTTCGACGATGCGACCCTTTGCTATGACGAGGATGCGCTGGGCACGACGCACAGTGGACAGGCGGTGTGCAATCACCAGTGTGGTCGATTGTCCCATCAATGCTTCGATGGCGGCTTGCACGTAGCGCTCGGATTCTGAATCGAGTGCCGAAGTAGCTTCGTCGAGAAGCAGAATGGGCGCTTTTTTCAGGACGGCGCGGGCGATTGCCACCCGCTGCCGCTGACCGCCGGAGAGGCGGACGCCTTTATCGCCGATCTGGGTATCGAAGCCATTGGGCAAGGCTTCGATGAAACTGGTTGCATGAGCGGCATTGGCGGCCATGCGAATTTCTTCCATAGTGGCGTTGGGGTTGCCGTAAGCGATATTTGCCGCCACCGTATCGTTGAAAAGAAAGATGTCCTGAGAAACCAGAGCGAAGCGTCGGCGCAATGCAGCGAGCGTCATCTCACGGCTATCTATGCCGTCGATCAAAATCTGGCCGGAGTAATCGTCGTAAAAACGCACCAGAAGATTGAATAAGGTTGTCTTGCCACTACCCGAAAGGCCCACGATGGCAATCATTTCGCCTGGACGGACGGAAAAACTGATCTCGTTGAGGGCGGGTCGGCTGGTATGCGGATAGCTGAAGCTCACCTGGCGAACTTCAAGGGAACCGGATCCAAGCGGTGGGTCGAGTCTGCCTTGGTCGCGCTCGGCAGGTTCGTCGAGCAAGGAAAAAACACTCTCTGCTGCTGCCAGACCCCGTTGGAGAGGCATACTGAGACCCGCCAGACGTTTTGCCGGGGCAAGCAGCATCAACATCGCAGTGATGAACGAGACGAAGGCGCCGACACTGGTCAAATCCCGGTGTGCTTGATGGACGGCAATCCCGACGACGATTGCCAATGCCAACGCCGCAATCAGCTGGATCAGTGGCATCAGTAGCTCTCCAGCTACAGAAATGCGCATGTTGAGACCACGGAAATACTCGGTGTCGCGCCGGAAACGTTTGTTCTCGATCTCTTGAGCAGAATGAATTTTGATGACCCTATGTCCTTCTGTTGCCTCTTGCAGCCCTTGGGCCATGTCTCCATACGAGGCGAGCAAGGAACGAGACAAGCGACGCATACGCTGCGAAAAGTAGCGCATCGATACCAGCACCAACGGGATGATCAACAAACTGACCAGCGTCAGATTCCAGTTCAGGTAGATCATCCAGGCGAGTAAAGCAACGATCGTCAGCGAGTCACGCACCAAAGTGGTTAGAACGGTAGTGGCGGCTGCACTCAGGCCATTGACATCGTTGGTGACACGCGCAACGATGCGCGAAGCGGGATTGGCATCGAAGAAAGTCGTCGGCAGGCGTACGATGCGGGCGAACATCGCGCTGCGCAAATCGGCCGTGATCCGATGGCTGAGCCAGTGCATGCAATAGCCACCCAAGAAACCGAACAATCCGCGCAGTGCGACGACCCCGATGATCGCCAAGGGATATTTCCACCAGGCCTGTGGATCGTTCGCACCCAGATTGCCATCGAGCAGTGGCTTCATCAAGGCCGGGAAAAGTGGTTCCGTAGCAGCTGTCAGCGCCATGCCGATCACCGCGGCGACGAGCATTCGCCAGTAGGGTCTGACATAGCCGAGCAGGCGCAGATACAGGCCAAGGCTCGATGTGCCGGAGAGGGAGTGATCGAAATACTTCATGCCGTTTTTTCGAGCAAGTCATGGACAGCGGCAAGGACCTCTGCTGCAGAAATGGCTTCGAGACATTCGGACACTTTGCCACCGCCACAGCCATCGAGTCGGCAGGGGCGACAGGAAAAGGATGCGGTCAATACCCGATGCGGGACTTGCCAAGGTCCCCATTCATTTTCGTTCGAGGGGCCGAACAGGGCTACGACTGGCGTTCCCACGGCGGCGGCCAAATGCATTGGCGCTGAATCGACACAGACGGACAGGCGGGCTACCTCAATCAGGGCGCCCAATTCTTCGAGCGTGAGCTGGCCGGATAGATCCACGGGGAGCTGGCGACATTGGGAGAGGATGTCAGCGACGAATGTCTTTTCGCGTTCGCTGGGAGCGCTCGTCACGACGGGCTGAAAGCCCTCTTTGGTCAGGGAAGAAATCAATTCGGCGAAACCTGCGGCGCTCCAGTTTTTGAACATCCAACGGGAAGCTGGATGGATATGGATCAGACGTTCCTTTGCGACACCCTGCGTAGTCAGCAGGGCCATCACGCGCTTGCGTGCTTGCTCACTGGGTTGAAAAATCAACCGGCGTAATTCTTTCGGTGGTTTCCAGCCCACGGCTCGCAGGGCGTCGAGATGGCATTCGACCGTGTGGCGATTGCCCAACGGAGGGAGTGGGGCAAGATGGGTGAAGGATCGCCGCCAATAAGCCGGTGGTGGATGCAAGGTTGGCAGGAGGGCGACGCTCAGTCGTGGACGCAGGATGCGCACCAGCCAGGCACCGCGCCAATGATCGGTGAGATGGATGACCAGATCGTAGCCGCGTTGACGCAACCGACGCAACAGGCCCAATTCGGCCTTGGTCTGGCCCAGCAAACCGAGCTTTTTCCATTGCCGATCGATGGTGTGAATATGGGAGATATCGCTGTGGCCAGCCAGCATGGGCAGGGTGTCGGCATAGACAAGCGCATCTACCTCACAATGCGGAGCAATCTCCTTCAGTGTGCTGAATATGGGGCTGGCAAGCAGCACATCACCATGATGGCGCAATTTGATCACCAGCACCCGACGCAGCTCGGACAATGGAATTGGCTGCACGTGGGGCACCGATGCGGCAGGAAAGTGATCCATCGGTCAGGTATGGCAGTTTTGAACCCAGATTATCCATTGAGAGCGGGCTGATGCGCCATGAGCATTCGATACGGTCATTTCATCGCCCTACACGGCGGCTTTCGGTCTGCGGGCGGCATCTTCGCGCCCCCGCGTATCGCCAGACACTGTTATTGGCTCATCGCGGGGACGCAAACCTGCTCGCCCTCGCCTTCGAAACCCGCTCGTGTTCCAATGGACAATCTGGGTTGAACGTTGATTATACGAGGGCCTTGGTGATGCCCAGCGAAGCGTATAAGGCAATGAGCCTCTCCGTCATGGCAGCGAAGTCATTGGCAGCTACGGCCTCGCGTGCCGACGTCGGGGTATTTGGCTCGGCGGCGCGCGCGAGCATGTGTTCTAGTACGGGTGCCCAAACATTCCCTGGTGACGAAGCAGGCACGAGTGCACCATTAATGCCGGAGGTAAGCAACTCGGCCGCGCCGCAATTTTCCGTCGTGACCACCGGCAGCCCGCAGGCCAGAGCTTCCAGCGCGGCGTTCGGCAGCGGGTCGTAAATCGTCGGTAGGCAGAAAAGATCGGCCGCGCCGTAAAACGGGCGCACATCGCTTTGCGCACCCAGGAAACGCACCCTGTCGGCGACGCCGCAGCGCATGGCCAGTCGTTGGTAGCGCGCTTCATGCTTGTCGCGGCCGACGATCCAGGCTTCGGCGCTGCGGGTATCCATCTGCGCGAGCGCCTCGATCAGGGTCGCCACCCCTTTTCGTTCATAGCCCGAGCCGACGAAGAGGATCACGGCTGCCGTCTTTCCAGCGCCGACTTTCGCGCGCACGGCGGTGCGATGTTCCTTGCGTAGCCCCGGATGGAAATGCCGGGTGTCGACGCCGTTGTAGATGACATGGAGTTTGTCTGCCGCTTCTGGAAAGCGCTGCGCGATGTCGTCTTTCACCATGCGCGAGTTGCAGATCACGGCGCGCAAGTCGGGATGGCGCAACAGCGCCGCCTCGGCAGCCAGCGTATAGCGATGCCAGGGCGCAAGCCGCCAGGGTTTTCCGGATAGCTCGAGCCAGGTGGCATGCACGCCGTCACCGGCGCGGTAGATGTGGCAGCCGGGGATGCGTTCATGTGATTGCACCAGGTCGTATTTTCCGGCGCTGATGATCTTTTGCACGCAGCGCGCGAAACTCCAATCGCGCCAGGTGCGGCCGAGATAGAAGGGATCACAGAGAACGCCCGCGGTGTCGCCTCGCCATTCGCGCGCGATGACCTCGACCGCCACGCCTTGCGCGCGCAGCGCGTCGAGCGCGCTCGCGACGAAACGCTCGGCGCCGCCGAAGGGGGTGTATTTCTGCCGCACGATCGCGAGCTTCATGCAAGCGCCCCATCGATGCATGACGTTTTAGAGAATTCTCGGCGCAGCTTGATGACGAGCGCCCGGCGCAAGGCTGCCGGCTCGAAGGGTTTGGGCATGTGCGCATTCTATAGAATGTCGCCATGACCCCTATTTCCGCTGTGGTGATTACCCGCGATGCCGCTTCGCAACTGGCGAAGTGCCTCGATTCGCTCGCCTTTTGCGATGAAATCCTCGTCGTCGATTCCGGCAGCACGGACGGCACGATCGAACTTGCCCGGCGCCGCGGTGCCCGCGTGATCGAAACGCATTGGCGCGGTTTTGGAGCGCAAAAGCAATTCGCCGTCGAGCAGGCGGCCCACGACTGGGTGCTGTGCGTCGATGCCGACGAGTGGGTCAGCGGCATCCTCAAGGACAGCATCTGTGCCGCGCTGGGTGCGCCGAGTTTTCCCGCTTACCGTTTCGCCCGCTGCAATCGCTTCATGGGCCGCTATCTGCGTCACGGCGAAGGTTATCCCGACTTGAGCTTGCGGCTCTTCGATCGGCGCCATGCCCACTGGTCGAGTGATGCGGTGCATGAACGCGTGGTGGCGGACGGCCCGGTCGGCGTGCTTGCCGGCGATCTGATGCACGATTCGGCCGAATCGCTGGAGCGCTATCTGGAAAAACAGAACCGCTATTCGAGCCTCGCCGCGCAGGCCCAGCTTGCGGCGGGAAAGAAGAGCTCGCTGCTTCGCCTGGTCGGCTCGCCGCTCATCCGTTTCATCAAATTTTATGTTCTGCGGCTAGGCTTTCTCGACGGCCTGCCGGGACTGGTGCATATCTCGATTGGCTGTTTCGCAAGCTTTGCCAAGCACGCCAAGATGCTCGCTGCCGCGCGTCGCTGATCAGCTTGGCGGCGCGTGGCGGGGCGCGGTGCCCATCATGCGCTGCGCCAGGGTCTGATAGAGCGGCGGACAGAGGGCGCGCGAGACGGCCGAGGCGAGCAGCGAGGCGAGCATCAGGTCGATGACGATGCCGTAGCCGCTGACCATCTCCATGACGATCACGAAGGCGGTGATCGGCGCTTGGGTAACGGCGGCGAGGAAGCCGGCGGCGCACAGCACCAGCACCGTGCCGCTGTGCAGTTGGTCGGCGAGCAGGCCGGCGATGTTGTTGCCGATGCCGGCGCCGATGGCCAGGGAGGGCGCAAAGATACCGCCCGGAATGCCGCTGGCGTAGGAGATCAGCGTCGCGAAAAACTTGTCGATGCCGAAATGCCAGGGCAGCTGCGCATTGCGTTCCAGCAGGTTGCGCGTCTCGGTATAGCCGGTGCCGATGCTGCTGAAGTCGGAAAGATAGCCGATCAGCGCGATCAAGAGGCCGCAGACCGCGGCATACCGGATTGGATGGAGGCTGCGGTAGCGGTTGAAAAAAGACCCCTCGCGGGCGCTGACGGCCAGCATCAGACGGGCGAACATGCCGCCGGCCAGTCCGCAGACGAGGGCGATCGCGACCACCCAGACCATCTGCAGGTTGCTCTTGAGGCCCGTGTAGCTGACCCAGCCGAAATAAGCGCCAGCACCGAAAAATGCCTGCGAGACGACGCCGGCGATCACGATCGCGACGATCAACAAGCCGCTCATGCGCTGTTCGAGACCATGATTGAGCTCCTCGATCGCGAACATGATGCCGGCGATCGGTGCATTGAAGGCTGCGGCGATGCCGGCTGCCCCGCCGGCGGCGATCAAATGACGGCGCTGGATGTTGAGGCTACGGTGCAATAGTCCGTCGAGGCTGTTCATCACGGCCGCGCCGACCTGCACCGTGGGTCCTTCCCGGCCCGCGGAAAAACCGGCGAACAGCGCCGCTGCGCCGAGCACGATCTTGCCGAAAGCGATTTTTAGCGATAGCAGCGGTTCATGGCCTGCCGGTAGCTTGCTGTGATGGATCTCGACGATCGCTTGCGGAATGCCGCTGCCCTCCGCGCCACGGAACCAGCGGCGCGTCATCCAGACGACGAGGGCGCCGCCGGTCGGGCCGATGAAAAGCGGCCACCACCAGAATCTGTCGTACAGGGTGTGAAAGCCGCGCACGGCACCTTCGGCCATTTCGGCGAACAGCACGGCCAGCAGGCCGACGCAGACGGCACCGCCCCACAACAGCAGGCGGCTCGTCCATAAGCGCAGATAGGCGGTGCGCCAGCGGCGCGACTGCTCCCAGCGGGTGATGAGGCTAGCGATCGGGGCTGGGGCTCGCGATGTTCCTGGCGGAGCAGGTCCGCCCTCAGGCGTTGCGATAGACCTCACCTCCCCGTGCGACGAACTCGATGGCCTTCTCCTTCATGCCCTGCTCGGCATATTCTCGCACGTCCTGGGTGATCTTCATCGAGCAGAAGTGCGGACCGCACATCGAGCAGAAGTGGGCGAGTTTCGCGCCCTGCTGCGGCAGTGTCTCGTCGTGGAATTCACGCGCCTTGTCCGGGTCCAGGCCGAGGTTGAACTGGTCTTCCCAGCGGAACTCGAAGCGCGCCTTCGAGAGCGCATTGTCGCGCGCCTGGGCGCCCGGATGGCCCTTGGCGAGATCGGCCGCGTGCGCGGCGATCTTGTAGGCGATGATGCCATCCTTGACGTCGTTCTTGTCCGGCAGGCCCAAGTGTTCCTTCGGCGTCACATAGCAGAGCATCGCCGTGCCATACCAGCCGATCAGCGCCGCGCCGATCGCGCTGGTGATGTGGTCGTAACCGGGCGCGATGTCGGTGGTGAGCGGCCCGAGGGTATAGAAAGGCGCCTCCTTGCACCATTGCAGCTGCAGCTCCATGTTCTCCTTGATCATGTGCAGCGGCACATGGCCCGGGCCTTCGATCATCACCTGCACATCGTGCTTCCAGGCGATGTCGGTCAGCTCACCGAGGGTCTTGAGCTCCGCGAGCTGCGCCTCGTCGTTGGCGTCGTAGATCGAGCCGGGGCGCAGGCCATCGCCCAAGCTGAAGGCGATGTCATAGGCCTTCATGATCTCGCAGATATCCTCGAAATGCGTATAGAGGAAGTTCTCCTGGTGATGAGCGAGACACCACTTGGCGAGGATCGAGCCGCCGCGCGAAACGATGCCAGTGAGCCGCTGCGCCGTCAGCGGGATATAGCGCAGCAAGACACCGGCATGGATGGTGAAGTAGTCGACGCCCTGCTCGGCCTGCTCGATCAGCGTGTCGCGGAACAGTTCCCAGGTGAGTTCCTCGGCCTTGCCGTCGACCTTTTCGAGTGCCTGATAGATCGGCACGGTGCCGATCGGCACCGGCGAAT
This sequence comes from Sulfuricystis multivorans, assembly GCF_003966565.1. Taxonomy (NCBI): domain Bacteria; kingdom Pseudomonadati; phylum Pseudomonadota; class Betaproteobacteria; order Nitrosomonadales; family Sterolibacteriaceae; genus Sulfuricystis; species Sulfuricystis multivorans. Next base: position 311,260 of record NZ_AP018718.1, read on the forward strand.
TCCTCACGATCCATTCGCGCGTCTCGTGGATGTTCTTGCCGGTGGACAGATCCATCACCGTGTCGCCACCCCAGCGGATCGCCCAGGTCATCTTGTCGACTTCTTCCTGGATCGAAGAAACGATGGGGCTATTGCCGATGTTGCAGTTGATCTTGGTGAGGAAATTGCGGCCGATGATCATCGGCTCGGATTCGGGATGGTTGATGTTCGCGGGAATGATCGCCCGGCCGCGCGCTACTTCGTCGCGGACGAATTCGGGCGTGATGACCTTGGGGATGCTGGCGCCGAAGCTCTGTCCGGGATGCTGGGTCCGCAAAAGCTCGGAGAGACCTTCGAGCCGCTGGTTCTCGCGGATCGCGACGAACTCCATCTCGGGCGTGATGATCCCCTGGCGCGCGTAGTGCATTTGCGTCACGTTTCTGCCGGGCTTGGCGCGGCGCGGCAGGCGCTGATGCGCCATGCGCAAGCTGGCCAAGGCTGGGTCGGCCAGCCGCGCGCGCCCGTATTCCGAGGTCTGCGCCGGCAGCCTTTCGGTGTCGCCCCGCTCTTCGATCCAGCGCTCGCGCAGCGGCGGCAGCCCCTGGCGCAGGTCGATCTTCACCGTCGGGTCGGTGTAAGGGCCGGAACAGTCATAGACGTAGAGCGGCGGATTCTTCTCGCCGCCCATGCTGGTCGGGGTATCGGACTGGGTGATTTCTCGCATCGGCACGCGGATGTCGGGCCGCGAGCCGGTGACATAGACTTTTCTCGAGTTGGGGAGGGGCTGGATCGCCGCGCCGTCCACATGGGCTTCGGCAGCGACGAATTTGTCGTTTGCGTTCATGCAATCTACTCCAAGGGTGAAGCTGCGAAACTACTGGAATCCGGCGATGAACGCAACCGCGGCTGGCGTCGCGACTATAAAGTCGATGAAGAAAAAGCCGTAATATTCCAAGGCAAATCGGGAAGGGAACGGGATGTCAGCGAGAAATCTTTGCTGGGCCGTGATCACTGCGGCCCTTTTGAGCGGATGGCTTTCCAGCGGCTTTGCGGCCGATGCGGCAGTCCATGCCGCTGAAAGACCGGCAGCCAAGCCGCGCCTGTTCGAAATTCCGATCGACAAGTCGAAAGCGGAAGACCCGTTCAAGAACGCCCCGCCGCCGGCGCCACCCGCGAAAGCCGCCGCTGCCGAGAAACCCGCGCCGCCGCCTGCACCACGGCAGTCGCCTGCGGCCGCGGCGCCGCGACCGGTGCTCAAGCTACCCGAGCTTGCAGCTGCGCAGGAGCTCACCCGCCAGCAGCGCGAGATGATGCTGGCGACCTCCGGGCCGCGCAAGCTCGTGCCGGCCAAGCCGAAAGTGGCTGCGCACGAACGCCCTGCCGAGCCCGATTTCAGCCATGTGCATTGGGGTTACAGCGGCCTCGGCGCGCCGGAGAATTGGGCGAAACTGCCCGGCAACGCGCTCTGTGGCAGCGGCAAGCGGCAATCGCCGATCGACATCCGTGGCGGCATCCGCGTCGATCTCGAGCCGATCAAGTTCGACTATCGCCCCACCGGCATCCGCATCACCGACAATGGCCATACCGTGCAGGTCGATGTCGCCGAAGGCAACACCATCACCGTGCTGGGCCGCAGCTGGCAGCTGGAGCAGATCCACTTCCACCGTCCCTCCGAAGAGCGCGTCAATGGCAAGGGCTACGAGATGTCCGCGCACTTCGTGCATCGCGATTATGTGAACAACCTGGCGGTGATCGCGGTGCTGATCGAGCGCGGCTCTGAGCATCCGGTGATCCAGACCCTCTGGAATTACCTGCCGCTCGATACCGGAATGAGCGTCGAGCCGCCCAATGTCGCGATCGACTTGCAAAAGCTCTTGCCCGAGCGGCGCGATTACTACACTTATATGGGCTCGCTGACGACGCCGCCGTGCACGGAAAACGTGCTGTGGATGGTGTTCAAGGAGCCGATTCGGGCTTCTGCGGATCAGATCGTGATCTTCTCGCGCCTGTACCCGATGAACGCCCGGCCGGTGCAGCCGACCAATGGCCGGCTGATCAAGGAATCGCGTTGAGGATCTTGCGAATCGGCGCCGGCAGCGCCGCCCGATCCAGTTCGGCCTGATCGAGCCAGTGCAGGTTGGGTTCGGCCATGCCGCTCATTTCATCGACCGTGCAGATCAATGGCCGGATGCGCAGGCGGAAATGCGTCAAGCCATGCGTCAGAATCGGCGCTGGCGAGACGGCAGTCAGACGCAGACCCAGGGCATCGCGCGCATAGCCGATCGGCTCGAGTCCTTCCGGCAGCTCCGGTAGTGACCATAGACCGCCCCAGATACCCGCGGGAGGGCGTCGCTCAAACGCGATACGCTTCGCCTGCTTCAAGACCAGCGCCGTGATTTCGCGCTCCGGCAAGTTCCGCCTGGGCCTTGGCGTCGGTAGCTCGTCGGTGCGACCGCTATGCCAGGCGCTGCAATCGCCTGAAACCGGACAGGCCGAGCAGCGCGGCCGGCTGCGCGTGCATACCAGGGCTCCCAAATCCATCAGCGCCTGAAGATAAGCCGGCACTTGCCGATCGGGTAGCTTCTCGGCAGCCTCGTGCCAGAGCCGCGCTTCGATCGCCGGCAAGCCGGGATGGCCCTCGATGCCGAGATGGCGGCAGAGCACGCGTTTCACATTGCCATCGAGAATGGCCACGCGTGCGCCGAAACAGACCGCAGCGATCGCGTTCGCGGTCGAACGGCCGATACCCGGCAACCCGGCGATGGCAGCCGGATCGCGGGGGAAGTGGCCACCATGATGCTCGACGATGAGCCGGGCGCAGCGATGCAGATTGCGCGCCCGGGCGTAATACCCCAGGCCGCTCCACAGCGCCATGACTTCATCGACGCTCGCCGCAGCCAGCGCGGCGAGATCGGGAAAGCGCGCGACGAAACGCACGTAAAAGGGGATCACGGTCGTCACCTGTGTCTGCTGCAGCATGATTTCCGCGAGCCAGACGCGATACGGGTCGCGCAGCGTCCGCCAGTCCCTTTGCCACGGCAGATCATTGCGGCCGTGCCGGCGCTGCCAAGCGATCAGCCGTTGCGCGAAGGATTGCATGGGGGGGATGGAGCGGGTGAAGGGAATCGAACCCTCGTATGCAGCTTGGGAAGCTGCCGTTCTACCATTGAACTACACCCGCGAAAGAAGCTGCAGAGTCTGACGAAGATTATAATGCATCGTCTTTGCGCGCACAGGTCGCCGCGGTCGCAGCGCGTGTTGCGTATCAAAGGATGACATCTTGGAACCCACACCCCTCCTTTCCCTGATCGCCAGCGACATGCAGGCGGTAGATGCGGTGATCCGCAGGCGCCTTCATTCCGAAGTGCCGCTGGTGCGCCAGATCGCCGAGTACATCATTGCCGGCGGCGGCAAGCGCCTGCGTCCGGCGCTGTTGCTGCTCGTCGCGGGCGCCGTCGGTTATCGTGGCACGCATCATCACGATCTGGCCGCGGTGGTCGAATTCATCCACACCGCGACATTGCTGCACGACGACGTCGTCGATGAGTCGACGCTGCGGCGCGGCAAAGAGACCGCCAACGCCCATTTCGGCAATGCCGCGAGCGTGCTGGTCGGCGATTTCCTCTATTCGCGCGCGTTCCAGATGATGGTCGGTGTAGGCCAAATGCGTGTGATGCAGGTGCTGGCCGACGCGACCAACATCATCGCCGAGGGCGAGGTGTTGCAATTGATGAATTGCCACAATGCCGACCTTTCGGTCACCGATTACCTGCAAGTGGTGCGCTACAAGACCGCCAAGCTGTTCGAGGCTTCGGCGCGCCTGGGCGCGATCCTCGGCGGGGCAACCGCCGCGCTCGAGGAAGGGCTGGCCGCCTATGGCATGCATCTGGGCACCGCCTTCCAGATCGTCGATGACGTGCTCGATTATTCTGGCCAGGAAGAGGAACTCGGCAAAAACCTGGGCGACGATCTCGCCGAGGGCAAGCCCACCTTGCCGTTGATCCACGTGATGCACCACGGCACGCCAGATCAGGCGGCCGTGGTGCGCAGCGCACTCGAGCAGGGAGGCCGGGAGGCCTTTCCCGAAGTGATCCGCGCAGTCAGGGAAACAGGGGCGCTCGAAGCCGCCTTGGAGGTGGCGCGTGGCGAAGTCGCCCTGGCAAGCGAAGCGCTCGCGATGCTTCCCCATAGCCAATATCGGGATGCTTTGCTACAATTGGCAACTTTCGCGGTGGCCAGACGTTATTGACGGTTCTGGCTCGGCAACGGTCATCGGGGTGTAGCTCAGCCTGGTAGAGTACTGCGTTCGGGACGCAGGAGTCGGAGGTTCGAATCCTCTCACCCCGACCAATTCTGTGTATTGTCGTGCAAGTAGCCACCGCTTGGTGGCGGTCAATCTTTCGCGCCGCCTGTTCGACCAACCTGATCTTGCCGAGAAAATCCTCGGCACCTTGGTCGTTGCGACAGCTCAACATCGGGTAGGCTAAGGATTATCATTCACGGCTGCGGCACGCGCATGAAAGGGGGAATGCCGTGGCTGAGACGGCTAGGTTCGAAGAACTGGGTTTGGGGCGCACGGATTTCGAAACGTTGGCGGCGTTAAACGAGCGGGCGTGCGCGGCACGATCGGCATTCGAGGCCCTTTTTTCCGGACATTTGGCCGAGCATCCCGAGATCGCCGCCTTGCTCGAACGGCGTGGCGTGGCAAGCGAAGACTTCGTGCGCCGCCATGCCGAAGCGCTGTTCGGCTTACTTGCGCCGCGTCTTGACGGCGACTACGCTCGCGAGCGGCTGGCGATCGGCGAGGCGCACCACCGCGTCGGACTCGACCCCTTCTGGTTCCTCGGCGCCTACCGGCTTGCCTTCGAAACCCTCTGGTCGCCGATGGTCGAGCTGTGCGAAGGCGATCTCGAGCGCTTTGGCCAGATGGCGGGGGCGCTGGTCAAGGCCATCCTGCTCGATCTGGGCTATCTGGTCGAGGCCTATTTCCGCGCCGACCATGCCCGCTTACAGCTGTTGGCGCGCGTCTTCGAATCCGACCTCGAAGCGGTGCTGATCGTCGATGCGTCGGGCAAGATCGTCGAGGCCAATCACATGGTCGCAGCGATCGGCTACCGATCGCGCGATCTGGTCGGCCAGCCTTTGTCCCGGCTCTGGGCGGCGCACGCGGAGCCCCACTTCGACGCCGTCTGGCGTCAGGCGGAGAAAGGCGGCGTCTGGCATGGCGAGCTGTGGCTGGTCAAGGCGGACGGCGGCGAACTGCGCGCGCGGCTGTCGATCGCCGCGGTCGGCGAGGGCGAGGAGCGTCACTACGTCGTCGAATTCTCCGACATCACCGAGGAATGGCAGGCGGCCCGGGCGCTCGCCGAAAAGACGGCGGCGCTCGAGACCAGCAACCGCGAGCTCGAACAGTTCGCCTATGTCGCCTCGCACGACCTCCAGGAACCGCTGCGCATGGTGGCGAGTTACACCCAGCTGCTCGCGCGGCGTTACCGGGGGCGGCTCGACGCGGATGCCGACGAGTTCATCGCCTTCGCCGTCGATGGCGCTCAGCGCATGCAGACCTTGATCAACGATCTGCTCAAGTATTCGCGCGTCGGCACGCGCGGCAAGCCTTTTGCCGCGGTTTCCGGCGAGAAGGCGCTCGATGCGGCGCTGGCCAATCCCGATGTGGCGATTCGCGAATCCGCTGCAGTGATCGAGCGCGCGCCGCTGCCGACGCTGTGGGGCGATGAGATGCAGCTGGTGCAGCTGTTCCAGAACCTGATCGGCAACGCGATCAAGTTCAAAAAACCCGATACGGCGCCGCACATCCGCATCGAAGCGCAGCGCACGGCGAAGGCCTGGGAAATCGCGGTCGCCGACGACGGCATCGGCATCGCCCCCGAATATTTCGAGCGCATCTTCCTGATCTTCCAGCGCCTGCACCCGAAAGAGCAGTATCCGGGCAGCGGTATCGGCTTGGCGATCGCCAAGAAGATCGTCGAACGACATGGGGGTATGATTCGAGTGGAATCCGCGCCCGGCCGTGGCGCGCGTTTCGTTTTCAGCATCGCCGATCGAAGGGAGGATGGCCATGAGCACGACTGAGGCCCTCGACGTCGCGCAGTTTCTGCTCGTCGAGGACAATCCGGGCGACGTGCGCCTGACGCGCGAGGCCCTCAAGGAATCGAAGCTGAAGAACAATCTCTCGGTCGTCGGCGACGGCGTCGAGGCGCTCGCCTTCCTGCGCCGCCAGCCGCCATACGAGAACGCGCCGCGACCGGACGTGATCCTGCTCGACCTCAACCTGCCGAGAAAGAGCGGGCGCGAGGTGCTCGCCGAGATCAAGACCGATCCAGATCTGCGGCGTATCCCGGTGGTGGTGATCACCTCCTCGGAGGCCGAGCAGGACGTCATCGCCAGCTACGATCTGCATGTCAATTGCTACGTCACCAAGCCGGTCGATCTCGACCAGTTCATCAAGGTGGTGCGCTCGATTTCAGAGTTCTGGCTGACCATCGTGCGCCTGCCGCCACTGCCTGGATCATGAACGCGCGCCAGCATCGGATCCTGCTGATCGAGGACAATCCGGGCGATGTGCGCCTGGTGCGGGAGCTGGTGCGCGAATACGGGCGCGACGAGTTCGCGGTGTGCGAAGCCGGCTCGCTCGCGGCGGCGATACCGTTGTTGTCCGACGAGGACATCGACATCGTCGTGCTCGACCTGAATTTGCCGGATGGACAGGGGCTTGCCACGCTGGAGCAGATGCGCGAGCTGGCGCCGCGCGTGCCGGTGGTGGTGCTCTCGCACCTGGACGACGAGCGCGAGGCGGTGCGCGCCGTGCGCCTGGGCGCCCAGGATTTCATCGTCAAGCAGCATCTGTCCGGACCGACCTTCCTGCGCGCGCTGCGCTATGCGCTGGAGCGGCGCCAGCTCGAAGAGCGACTGTTCCATCTCGCCCACCGCGACCCGCTCACCGATCTACCCAATCGGCGCCTGTTCCACGACCGTTTCGAGCATGCGCTCGCCTGGGCGCGCCGTCATCGCCAGCAGTTGGCTTTTTTCTTCGTCGATCTGGACGGCTTCAAAAACATCAACGACACGCTCGGCCACGCCGCCGGCGATGAGCTGTTGCGCGAGACGGCACGCCGGCTCACCGGATTGCTGCGCGAGACCGATTGCGTCGGCCGTTTCGGCGGCGACGAATTCGTCATTTATGCCGGCGAGCTCAATGGCCGGGCTGATGCCGAGGCCATCGTCGCCAAGCTCGTCGAGACACTTTCTGCACCCTTTGCTTCGGGCGGCGCGAACCGGCCGATCCGGGCCAGCATCGGCATCGCGCTCTACCCCGACGATGCCGATGATGCCGAAACCCTGATCGAGCGGGCCGATGCGGCGATGTATTGCGCCAAGACGGCACGAGGTAGGGCTGTACGCTGGTGTTTCTACGAGGCGCGGCATGACGTGGCTCGTGGCGAGGAAGAGCGGCTTGCCGCCCGGCTCGACGAGGCCTGGCGGCGCGGTGAATTCCGCCTCGTCTATCAACCCCAGGTCGACCTTGCCAGCGGGCGCGTGATCGGTGTCGAGGCGCTGCTGCGTTGGCAGAACGAGGCCGGCCTGCAGCTGCCGGCGGTATTCATGTATGCCCTCGAGAAAAGCGGCCTTATCGTGTCGGTCGGCGAATGGGTGATTCGGGAAGCCTGCCAAGCCGCTGCCGGCTGGCAGCAGGCGGCTGGCCAGAGTGTGAAAGTGGCCGTCAATCTTTCGCCGCGCCAGTTCCGCGATCCCCTGCTTCCCGACCGTATCGACGAGGCGTTGCGCCGGTCGGGCCTGCCCGCTCGTCTGCTCGAGCTGGAAATCGGCGAACGCTCGCTGCGTGAGGACGAGCAGCACGCGCTCGCCATGCTGCGGCGCATTAGTCTGTTGGGCTGCCGTATCGCGCTCGACAATTTCCGCGGCGAAATGATGACCCTGCGCGATTTGCAACGCTTCCCAATCCATGCGCTCAAGCTCGATCGCAGCATCGTCGCCGATGTCGGGGCGGAGAAAGGGATTGCCGTGGCGCAGGCAGTGATTTCGATCGCCCATGTGCTCAAATTGCGCGGCGTTGCCGAAGGCGTCGAAACCACCGAGCAGGCCCAACAGTTGCGTGCCCATGCCTGGGACGACGCCCAGGGCTTCGTCTTTGGCGGTCCGGTGCCGGCTGAGGATGTGTATCGCATGTTGAATCATCAAGCATTCCCTCATTGATGGATATCTTCCTGATCGAAGACAATCCTGGCGATGCGCGTCTGATCGGTCTTTTCGTCGACGAGGCACGTGCGAACCGGCGCCTGCCGCCGCAGACCCGTCTGATCCAGGCCGATACACTGACGGAGGGGCTTTTGCGAGTGGCGGAGGCGGATGTGATCCTCCTCGACCTGTCGCTGCCGGACTCGTTCGGCCGCGCAACCTTCGAACGACTGCGCCATGCGGCGCCGCAAATTCCGGTGGTCGTGCTCACCGGCCTGGATGACGAAGCACTCGCCGCAGAGCTGGTGGCTGCTGGTGCCCAAGATTATCTCGTCAAGGGGATGATCGACGAGCGTCATCTAGCTCGTGCCTTGCGCTATGCGATCGAACGCAAGCGCGCCGAAGAGGAGATTCGCCGGCTGGCCTATCACGATGCGCTGACCGGGTTACCCAACCGCCTCCTGTTCCGCGATCGTTTCGAACAGGCGCAGGCGTGGGCACGCCGCAACCGGGAACGTGTCGCTGTGCTGTTGCTCGATCTCGACCGCTTCAAGCACATCAACGACACGCTCGGCCATGCCGTCGGCGACGAATTGCTCAAAGCCGTCGCCGATAGGCTCGTCGGCGCCGTGCGCGAAACGGATACCGTCGCGCGCCTGGGCGGCGACGAATTCGCGGTCATCGTCGGCGACATCCACGTTCCCGAGGACGCGGCGCAGGTCGCGGCGAAGATTCGTGCCGCGCTCGCCGCACCATTTCATTTCGCCGGCCGTGAGCTGTTCGTCGATGCAAGTATCGGCATCGCGATCCACGATCCAGCGGTCGCTTCCACTGGCGAAGCAGCGCCGGGGCTATTGGAACGAGCCGATGTTGCAATGTATCACGCCAAGCGCCGTAGCCTCGGCCATGCGTTCTTCGACACGAAGATGTTCACCGTCGCCGAAGGCCGCCTCGATCTCGAGGCCGATTTACGCCATGCGCTGAGATCGAATCAATTCGTGCTCCATTACCAGCCACAGATCGAGTGCAATAGCCGGCGGGTGATCGGCGTCGAAGCGCTGTTGCGCTGGCATCATCCCAGCCGCGGCCTCATCGCCCCGGACGCATTCGTGCCGCTCCTGGAAGAGACCGGCCTGATCGTCCCCGTCGGCGAATGGGTGCTCGTCACCGCCTGCCATCAGGCCAAGGCATGGGACGCAGCGGGCCTGCCGCCGCTGCGCATGGCCATCAACCTCTCGGTGCGGCAGCTGCGCGAACCCGATTTCATCGACCGCGTCGCCGCCGTGATCGCGGCAAGCGGCCTGCCGCCGCAACGGCTCGAGTTCGAACTGACGGAATCGATGGTGATGGAAAACGCCGACATCGCCGGCGGTGCGCTGGCTCGGCTCAAGACGCTCGGTTGCCGCATCGCACTCGACGACTTCGGCACGGGCGCTTCCTCGTTGGGATATTTGATGCATCTGCCCGTCGATACCTTGAAGATCTCCAGCGCAATCATCTATCAAGTGGAAGACCAGGTCGATGCGGCGATTGCCAGCGCCGTGATCGGCATGGCGCAAGGCATGTCGCTCGAAAGCGTGGCCGAAGGTGTCGAGACCGAAGCGCAGCTGAATTTCCTGCGTCGTTCGAGATGTAGCTCAGTGCAAGGGTACCTGCTCGGTAGACCCATGCCGGCCGACGCTTTCGTCGAGTGGCAGCGCTGGTTTACAACAGTGCGCTGATACTAGGAAAGCATACGGGCATTTAGTTGTGTGCGTCAAGTTGTGCAAAATGCTGATCAGGTAATCGGTTGATTCCTTTTCGCTGTTGGCGCTGCGCAGGGACGTCGCAGGCAGGGCTGAGAGTATTTCCGCTAGAAACACTGAATAAGCCTGCTGTGCGTCCGGATGGCTACTGTTGCGCGGTGCTCGGTTGCTCGCCTATCCATTTGATGAGTCTTACTCCTGCGCACCAAACGCCTTGCCCTCCGGCCGCTCGCATCGACTTCTTCAGCGTTTCACTAGACCTTGAATTTGCCGACCACCTGCCGCAGGCCGTCCGCGAGCTGTTGCAAGCGTTGAGCATCCCGGGTGGTTTCGTCGACCACTTGATCGTTTTCTTCCGCCATGCCGGCGATGCGCTCTATGTTTTTGGAGATTTCACTGACTGCCGCGCTTTGTTCCCGCATCGTCCGCGCGATCTCCTCCACCCGTGATTCGGTCAGTCGGGCGCCTTCGTTGATCTTGGCCAAAGCGGCGGCTGCTTGGGCAGCCATCTCGACACCCTGACTCACCCGGGCTCCGCTGGCGCGCATCGCTTCGACCACGGCGTTCGTGTCGTTCCGGATGGTATCGATGGTGTGCGAGATGTCGATGGTGGCGGCCCCGGTGCGCTCCGCGAGCTTCCTCACTTCGTCGGCGACGACCGCGAAACCGCGCCCCATCTCACCCGCCCGCGCCGCCTCGATGGCGGCATTGAGCGCCAGCAGATTGGTCTGATCGGCGATCTCGCGGATGACGCCGACGATGCCGCCAATCTCGCGCGAGCGCTCGCCGAGTGCCTCGACCTGGCGCGATGTGTCCGCCACCCCATTGGCCAACGCTGTCATCTCATCGGCGACGCTGCGCACGATCCGAACACCCTCTCCGGCCAATTCGCCGGCCTCCTGCGATGACTTCAGCGTCTCGCGGGTATGCTCGGCGACCTGCGCAATGCTGGTGGTCACTCCATCGGTCGCCTCGGCGGTCGTCACCGACATCTCGCGTTGTGAACGCGAGCCATTGCGGATGCGCTCGCTGGCAGCGGCCAACTTTTGCGCAGCCTCGGAAAGCTGGAAGACTGCACCGCGGGTCTCGCGGATGATCTGCTGCAGCTTTTCGGCAAAGCGGTTGAAGGCCGCGGAAGTCTGCCCGATCTCGTCGGTAGTTTCGGCATCGAGACGCCGGGTCAGGTCACCCTGCCCGTCGGCAAGCTCTGCCATCGAGTCTTTCAGGCTGTTCATGTGCCGTACTTTCCCGAGCAGCAGTTGAGTCGTCAGGAGGGATACGATCATCATGGCGAAGAACAGCCCCACGTAGCCGACCGCCTGAATGAGGGCGATGTGCGCCGACTTCAGGGCGATCTCCTCACCGACATCTGAAAAGCTGGCGGACACATCGAGAATCGTATTGATCGCCGCGGTCGATATCTTGATCCATTCACCACTCGTGATGTGGTAGCGCCGTCCTTCGCGCGCAGGAGCAACCATTTCCTCGTAAAGTTTCTGGCGCACCTTCTGGAAGTCGCCCAGGAAATGCTTTTCCATCGCGTCGATGGCCGCTGCGACCCTCGGATCGGTGCCGGATGCGGCCTTCCAGAAATGAATGTCCGCGATGTTCTGCTCGATGATTTGCCGATAGGAGATGAGTCGTTGCAACGTATCTTGCGAAACGGGCGCTTCGCTGTTGATGACCGTTGCGATAGTGGCGCGCTCGAGACCTGCGTATTCGGAAGCCAGCCAAATGTTGTGCTTGGTCGTCAGGTTCGGGTAGGTGATCCTCGGGGGAAAAGCCTCGCCACCAAAGGCGACGATGCGCTGGCGCGCGGCGGTGTGGATGAATTTGGTCATGGTGGCGATCCATTCCGGCACCGTGATGTCGCGCTCGGATTTGTCGAGGCTGGCATCCACCCGCTTGCGGGCTTCGTCCAGTTTGTCATGGGCCAGCTTGGCTTCTTGGAATGCCTTGGACAGAACCGGCGTCACGAAGGGCATGGACAGAAGCTCCTCGGTCAGCCCCACGGCCTCCTGCCAATGACGTTCGCCCTTTGCTCTCAGTTCCGCGATCTGGGTCCGACTGGCTCGCGGCACTGGCCCCGCGGCCGATAGAAGGCTTGCGGTCACGCCGCGCTCGATGGCTTCCTGGGCGGCGGCGGCGATGATGGCATCCGCCAGCCGGTTGGCCTTGACTGTTACGTTCATGATGTTGTAAGTCCGCCAACTGTCCCAGGCGTAATAGCCGCAGATCCACAGCAGCAGCGCCGGCGCGCCCAAGCTCGCCATGACGATGAAACGAAAGCTAAGGTTGTTGAGTTTCCGGAACATGGCCGCTCCCTTCCAAACGCCTCCTCAAAATTCAAATTGTATATACCAAATGCCCTTGTTGATAAAGTAGTTCGAATGCCCCGGGGGGGGCGTGCGCTGCAGGCAATCCCTACCGCCGTGCTCGACAGTGAACGCCGGCGGCAGGAACGCATCGTTTACCGAAATTCGGCGCTGGCGAGACGGCACGCGCCTGCCGATTTGATTACAATCCTTAGCTTGCAACGGCACTCGAGGGGGCTAGAGCATGCGTATCCGAACATTCATTCTAGCGACTTCGGCGGCGGTCGCCATCGGCTTCTTCGGCGCCAGCTACTGGCTGCTGGGCAACATTCTCGAGAACACCGTGCGCGACAGCGCACGCCAGTCATCGAACTCCCTCGCTCAAGTCACCTTTACCAGCATGTACCAGCTGATGAGCACCGGCTGGCAGCGCAAGCAGGCCGAGGCCTTCGTCCATGCCGTCGCTTCTTCCGTCCAAGGCACACCGACCACGGTGCAGATCTATCGCGGCCCGGTGGTCGAGACCGATTACGGCCGCATCGACCAGCCACCCTTCGACGACGGTATCCGGAAGGTTTTTGCCCAGGGCCAGGCCGTGACTGAGGCGCCCGTCGGCGGCATGCGCTATCTGATGCCGCTCGTTGCCAACACCGAGTGCCAGCGCTGCCACTTTTCCGCCAAGCAAGGCGACGTGCTCGGCGCCATCGAGGTCAAGCAGGATTTCGCGCCCCTGCTGGCGCAGTCGCGCCGCCAGTTCCTGCTCTGGTTCGGCGGTCTCACAGCGCTGCTGATGCTGTTCGCAACCATCGCAGTCTGGCGCGTCAGCCGCCGCATCGAAGCGGCGGTCGACGGCGTTAGCCAGGCGGTGTCCAAGGTGAATGGCGTCGCTGATCTGCAGGATCTGGAGCTCGCCCCCTACGCGCCGGGCTTCATCGAATTCGAGCCGCTCTTCGCCAATCTCGGGCAACTGGTGCGCAAGCTGCGCGACATCGCGGTCGACAAAGGCGTGCTGCGCTTCGAAATCGGCCTGCTGGAAAAATTCGTCATCACTTCCGAGGTGGTCCGCGACTGGGGCGAATACGTCGCTCGCCTGCTGGCCGAGATCAACCAGGTGATGCCGACCCACATGCTGTTTTCGGTGTTCCAGGTCGATGATGAGGTGTTCGACCTGGAGATCTTCTGGTCCCGGACGCCGACCGATGAGACGCGCCAGATGGTCGAGCGCCACGTGCGCAGTGTCATCCAGGCCGGATACTTGAGCGAGCTTTCCGAAGTCACGCTGCATCATCACTTTCCCTCCTCCAGCGAGCACGAACCCTTGGTTCTCGAAGAGCGAGAAGTCGTTTTGCACACCAAGACCTTGATCGTCGATCATCCGAAGATCGGTGGCATCGTCGGCATCGGTGTGAACGCCAACGCGGCGGGCGATGAGACGCTGCGCCTCGTGATGGACAGCGTTTTATCGACGATGCTCAACGTCATCGGCTCGGTGAAGGCGATCCACAAATACACGCGCGACATGGAGTACTACGCGACGCGCGACCCGCTCACCGATCTCTACAACCGGCGCGTATTCTGGGAGCTGTTCGAGTACGAGGTGGCGCGCGCTCGGCGCCACAACTACCGGTTCGCCCTGCTGGTGATCGACCTCGACAACTTCAAGCTGGTCAACGACAACTATGGACACAGCGTCGGTGATCGCTACTTGCAGGGCATCGCCCATGCCGTGCGCAGCACGCTGCGGCCGGGCGACATCTTCGCCCGTTACGGCGGCGACGAGTTCGTGCTGGTGTTGCCGGAGACCGAGCTGAATGCAGCGGAAGGCGTGGCGCGGCGCATCATGGAGAGCATCACCGCGCTGCGCATCGACGGCGGCGATGGCATGCAGATCGGGGGCAGCGCCTCGATCGGTCTGGCGGTCTATCCGTTGCATGCTGGTAATGCCAAGGATCTGTTCTTGTTTGCCGACAACATGATGTACAAGGCTAAGGCATCAGGCAAGAACCAGGTCGGCGTGCCGACCGAAGAGGATGTTGCCGAAGTCTTCCGCGACATGACGGCAACGACGATGCAGGTGGTCAGCGCCGTCAATGAGGGTCGCATCGTGCCGTTCTTCCAGCCGATCATGGCACTTGCCGAAAATCGCATCGTCGCCTGCGAGGTGCTCTCGAGGCTGTCGCTCGACGGCCAGCACATCGAGGCCGGTCGCTTCATCGAATATGCCGAGAAGGCGGGCGTCATCCACCGCCTCGACATCATGGTCATGGATCGGGCGCTGCGCGCCGTAGCGGCGGCGAAGTTCGCCGGCTATATCTTCATCAACCTGTCACCGCGCGCATTGGCGCTCGCTAATTTCCTGCAAACGCTCAAACGCACGGTGGGCGAATGCGGCGTGCCACCAGGCCAGATCGTCTTCGAGATCACCGAGCGCGATACCGTGAAGAACGTCGTCGTGCTCGAACGTCTCGTTGCCGAGCTCAAGCTCGAGGGCTTCAAGCTGGCGATCGACGATTTCGGCTCGGGTTTTTCTTCGTTCCAGTACCTGCGCCGCCTGCCGGTGGATTTCCTCAAGATCGAGGGTGACTTCGTCGCCAATATCCTCGAAAACGCGAAAGATCGTGCTTTCGTCGAAACGATCTGGCGGCTCGCCGCCGATCTCGGCATCAAGGTCATCGCCGAGCACGTCGAAAGTATCGAGGTGCTCGATGAATTACGCTCGATCGGCGTCGATCTCGCGCAGGGCTACTATATCGGCCGACCCCAGCGCGAACTGGGTGGCGACCTGCGTTTTCCATTGGTGTAAGGCCGAGCGATGCGATAACCAGACTCTGATGATTTCGACAGGATGGCCGGAAGGTTCGAATCCTCTCACCCCGACCAATTCCACTGAATTTGCTTATCATTCGACGGCGGACTCGCTGCGTTCCGCCCGAGCGGCCCTGGGGGTCGTCGGCTTCGCAACGGAATTGGAGCTTCCCTCACAATGTCGAAGCTGTTGCTGCTGCTGATCGTCTTCGCTCTCCTCATTTGGCTTCTGCCCCGCCAGCGCAAGGCCGATGCGCCTGATCAAGGTGAAACACCAATACAGCGGCCCGCCGAGAAGATGGTGATTTGCGCGCATTGCGGCATACATCTGCCCGAAAGCGAGGCGCTGATCGCGAAGGAGCGGTATTACTGCTCACAAGAACACCTTCGCCAGGGACCGGCTGCCTGAATGCTGTCCGGCTCGACCCCCGTCCCAGATATCGATGCACGCTGGCGGCTGCTGAACTATTTCTCATGGTACCGGCTCATCGTCGCCGGTTTCTTCTTCGGCGTCATCCTGCTTTCCAGCCGTCCGCTGAACATCGGCTCACAGGATCCGCGCTTTTTCCTGTGGACGAGTGGCACTTATCTGGGCCTGTCGATCGTGGCCCTCGTCGTAGAGACCCACTGGCGAAAAGCCTTCGATTCTCAATTGAGCGCCCAGGTGATCGCGGACATCGTCTGCCTGACCCTGATGCTGTATGCCAGCGGTGGCGCGAAGAGCGGCATGGCGATGATGTTGATCGTCGTCCTGGTCGGCGCGGCGCTGGTCGGGCAGGGGCGCCTGGTGCTTTTCTACGCGGCGTTGGCCAGTCTGCTGCTGCTCGCCGAACAGGCCTGGCGCGTCGCTTTCCTGACTGGAGATTCCAGCGATTTCTACTACACGGGTCTGACCTGCATTGGCCTCTTTGGTTCGGCCATCGCCGCAAGGCTCTTGGCCAACCGGATGATCGCCAACGAGGAGCTGGCGCGCCGTCGCGGTATCGAGCTTGCCGATCAGCTGCACATCAACGAACGCGTGATCCGCGACATGCAGGATGGCGTGCTGGTCATCGATGCGCAAGGGGGGGTGCGGCAATGCAATCCGCGCGCCCGCGCCCTGCTGGGGTGCACGATGGCTCATCCGCGGATGCTGGCGGATTTCTCGCCACTCTTGGCAGAAGAATTCCGCGTGCGCAGCGCGCGCGGCATCGAATCCGAGCTGGTGATGCAGGTACCCTGGACCGGGCGCGATCTGCGTGTGCGCTTTCTGCCGCCCGGCGAGGGCGGCAATGCGTTGATCTTCGTCGAAGACGTCGGCCGACTGCAGCAGGAGGCGCGCCAGGTCAAGCTCGCGGCGTTGGGCCGTCTGACCGCGAATCTCGCCCATGAAATCCGCAATCCCCTGTCGGCGATCAGTCATGCGGCCGAGCTGTTGGCTGATGAGCCCTCAGGCAAGGGAATCGAGCGGCTCACCCGCATCATCCTCGACAACGTGCAGCGGCTCAATCGCCTGGTCTCCGAGGTGGTCGAGCTCGGCAGGCGCGATCGTGTCCATCCCGAAACGATCGAGCTCGGCGATTTTTTTCGTCACTTGCTCGACGAGCGTGCCTTGCACGATGCCGGCAACCTCGAACGCATCAGCGTCGAGATTCCGCCCGGTCGTTGGGTGCATTTCGATCGCGGCCATCTGCACCGGGTGGTCGCCAACCTGCTCGACAACGCGTTGCGTTACGCCAGTCAGGCGCCGGGGGCCGTTCGTGTCTGGTACGAGGAAAATCCAGCCCAGGATCGGCCGAGCTTGCACTTCGTCGATGACGGCAAGGGGATCATCGATACCGAGCGCGATCGCGTGTTCGAGCCGTTTTTCACGACGCGCGCGAACGGCACCGGACTGGGGCTCTACATCGCCCGCGAGCTATGCGAGGCGAACGGCGCACGTCTGTTCTTGCTCGAGAATGCGCCCGGCGCGCATTTCTGCCTATCATTCGCGCCATGGCGGAAACCGGCCGAGGGGGAGGGCAAACAGGCATGACTCCGAGAGTACTGATCGTCGATGACGAAGCAGACATCCGCGAGTTGCTCGACATGACCTTGGCACGCATGGGGCTCGAATGCGACAGCGCCGCCAGCGTCGCCGAGGCCAAGCGGCTGTTGCGCGAACGAGCCTACCAGCTGTGCCTGACCGACATGCGCATGCCCGATGGCGACGGTCTGCAATTGGTGCGCGAGATCGAGACCCATTATCCGACGTTGCCGGTGGCGGTGATCACCGCGCATGGCAGCACCGAGAATGCCGTTGCGGCGCTCAAGGCCGGCGCGTTCGACTATCTTGCCAAGCCGGTGTCACTCGCCCAGCTGCGCACGCTGGTGAAATCCGCGCTCACCGTTCCCGAGAGCATGCCGGAGAGAGAGCCACGCGGCCGGGAGCTGCTCGGCCATTCGCCGGCGATCGTCCAGGTACGCGAGCTGATCGGTAAGGTGGCGAAGAGCGAAGCGCCCGTCTATATCTCGGGCGAATCCGGCAGCGGCAAGGAGCTCGCGGCCCGGCTGATCCACCAGGGTAGCCGTCGGCGGGACAAGCCGTTCATCGCGGTCAACTGCGGCGCGATCCCGGAAAACCTGATGGAAAGCGAATTCTTCGGTTATCGCAAGGGGGCATTCACGGGTGCCGACAGCGAGCGCGAAGGATTTTTCCAGGCGGCCGACGGCGGCACGCTATTTCTCGACGAAGTTGCCGATTTGCCGTTTCCGATGCAGGTGAAGCTATTGCGCGCGATCCAGGAAAAACGCGTGCGGCGCGTCGGCGCGACGAACGAAGAGCCGGTCAATGTGCGCATCATCTGTGCAACGCATCAGGATTTGCGCCAGCTGATGGAAGCTGGGCGCTTCCGTCAGGATCTGTTCTTCCGGCTCAACGTGATCGAGATTCACATGCCAGCCTTGCGTGAATGCCGCGAGGATGTGCCCGAATTCACGCAGCGCATCCTGGAGAGGCTTGCCGCTGCCAATGGCGTGCCAGCGCCGCGACTCACCTCTCGGGCGATGGCTGCGCTGACGGCTTACGACTTTCCCGGCAATGTGCGTGAGCTGGAAAATATCCTCGAACGGGCGCTCGCCCTGCATGGCGGCGACACCATCGACAGCGAGGATTTGCAATTGCAGCCACCGAAAGTCGGCGGTGCCGAGACGGCAGGCATCGGCGGCAAGCCTCTGCAGGAGTTCCTCGACGAACAGGAACGCCAGGCGATTCTCGATGCGTTGCAAAAAACCCGTTACAACCGCACGGCAGCCGCCCGTTTGCTGGGTGTGACCTTCCGCTCGCTGCGTTACCGGATGGAGCGGCTGGGGCTCAATGAATCCGCTGGCTGAAGCGCTCGGCCCTCTCGATGCCGCAGGCTGGCTGACGGGCGTGCAGCACATTGCCAGCCCCAATTGCGACGATCGCCCGCCCGACGCAACGATCGACCTCATCGTCATCCATGCCATCAGCCTGCCGCCGGGTGAATTCGGCGGCGGCGCGGTGATCGATCTGTTCACCAACCGGCTCGATCCCGCTCGTCATCCATACTTTGCCTCACTTGCCGGAACAAGGGTTTCGGCACATTTCTTCGTGCGCCGCGATGGCACACTGATCCAGTTCGTGCCTTGCCGCGCGCGTGCCTGGCATGCCGGTGCGTCGTGCTGGAGGGGGCGCGAGCGCTGCAACGACTTTTCGCTCGGCATCGAAGTCGAAGGCGATGACTTCACGCCGTTTGCAGACGCGCAATACGCGACGCTCGGTGTCCTCATCGAGCGACTGCGCCAAAGCTTTCCGTTGGTCGATATCGTCGGCCATGCCGACATCGCGCCAGGCAGGAAGACCGATCCTGGGCCTTATTTCGACTGGTTGCGCATTTCGCGGCAATGACATTCATGCCTGCGGCGCTTCTGCCGCGTCGCGAAAAAAAGCTGCGCCGGCGTGGCATGATCGCAACACGCGCATGGCTGTGCCGACATGGCGCGCGACATTTATCTTGCATTGCCGGCAACAGGGCACTACCATTAGTCGCAGATCGCTTTCCACCTACTATATCTAGTAGGTCGAAGCGAAGACCCTCTACACCGAAAGGTGGGCATGCAGGAAGAATCCGAGCGTACCAACGCTACATGCTGTGCAATGCAGACCGGCCGATACGTCGGTGGCCTGAACATGCTTCCCCGCTTTCTTTCCTCCGTCATCGTTCTTTTTGCCAGCGCCGCTATGCATGCGAAATGCCTTGCGTCGCCCAGCCACGTTTCTCCGATTCCTTCCGAAACAAAGGGATGGACGGGGAAAGCGCTTGAATTCATCAATTCCGGCCCGCCGGCATTGTTGAATAATTCCCGTCGTAGTCACAGGCGGGTTGTCATCCTTCCCTATCTCAAACACATGTAAGGAGGTTCACTATGGCTGAAGAGAAGAAAGCCAAGAAGCCGGCGGCTGCGAAGAAGGCGACCGCTGCCAAACCGGCGGCGAAGAAGGCTGCTGCGCCGAAGAAGGCGGCTGCTGCGAAGCCTGCCGCGAAGAAGGCTGCTGCGCCGAAGAAGGCGGCTGCTGCGAAGCCCGCCGCGAAGAAGGCGGCTGCGCCGAAGAAGACGGCTGCTGCGAAGCCCGCCGCGAAGAAGGCGGCTGCGCCGAAGAAGACGGCTGCTGCGAAGCCCGCCGCGAAGAAGGCGGCTGCGCCGAAGAAGACGGCTGCTGCGAAGCCCGCCGCGAAGAAGGCGGCTGCGCCGAAGAAGGCGGCTGCTGCGAAGCCTGCCGCGAAGAAGGCGGCTGCGCCGAAGAAGACGGCTGCTGCGAAGCCTGCCGCGAAGAAGGCGGCTGCGCCGAAGAAGGCGGCGCCGAAGAAGGCGGCTGCTGCGAAGCCTGCCGCGAAGAAGGCCACTGCTGCGAAGAAGGCGCCTGCAAAACCTGCCCCGGCACCTGCGGCTGCCGCTCCTTCGACTGCTGCCGCGCCTGGCCTCAAATCTGCACTGAATCCGGCCGCGGCCTGGCCGTTCCCGACGGGATCACGTCCGTCCTGATCGCGAGCAAGGCGCATCGCGGGAGGCCGCTAGGCCTCCCTTTTCATTTCCCCGCAAGCAGGCGGGACATGCGCGTAAGACCGAGGAGGAGCCGTTCGGCGCTCGTCGTGTAGGCGAAGCGCATATGGCGTGCGGGCGCATGGTTGCCAAAATCCAGCCCCGGGGTGGCGGCGACGCCAGCCTCTTCGATGAGGCGCAGTGCGAGCTGATAGCTGTTTTCCGCGAGCTGGCCGATGCCGGCATAGATGTAGAACGCGCCCTGCGGTTCCACACCGATCTCGAAGCCGAGGGCGCGCAAACCCGGCAACAACAGATCGCGCCGGGCGCGAAATTCCTGCCGACGGGCTTCGCAGATCGCCAGCGTTGCCGGGCTGAAGGCGGCCAGCGCCGCGTGCTGTGCGACGGTCGAAGGCGCGATGTAGAGGTTCTGCGCGAGCTTCTCGATCGCGCGCACGAGGTAGGGTGGCACCACCAGCCAGCCGAGCCGCCAGCCCGTCATGCCGAAATATTTCGAGAAGCTGTTGATGACGATGATGTCGTCCGAGAGCGCCAAAGCCGTCGGCGCTTGCGTCCCATAGGTGAGGCCGTGGTAGATCTCATCGACGATCAGGCTGCCGCCCTGCTGACGAACGGTCTGCCATAGAGCCGCGAGCTCGGCAGGGTCGATCAGCGTGCCGGTGGGGTTGGCGGGTGAGGCGATGAGCAGACCGCGCGTGCGTGTCGTCCAGCTAGCGCCGACTTGTGCCGCGGTCGGCTGGAAGTGCGTCGCTGCCGTGACGGCGAGCAAACGCGGCACGCCTTCACAGAAGCGCACGAAATGACGATTGCACGGATAGCCCGGGTCGGTGAGCAGCCATTCTTCGCCCGGGCTGGTGAGTGCACCGAGCGCGAGCAGCAAGGCCGCCGAGGCGCCTGCCGTGACGACGATGCGCGCCGGATCGACCATGATGCCGTAGCGCGCAGCGTAGAAGCCGGCGATTGCCTCGCGCAGCTGCGGTAGCCCGAGAGCGGCGGTGTAATGGACGTGGCCGCTGGCGAGGAAGCGCTGGGCGGCGTCGATCACCGGTTGCGGGGTCGGGAAGTCTGGCTCGCCGACTTCCATGTGCACGATGTCGCGTCCCTGGGCTTCGAGCGCCTGGGCCTTGCTCATCAGTTCCATCACATGGAAGGGGGCGATCCCTTCCATGCGCGTAGCGAGCCTCATCAGTCGATCAGTGCCAGCTCGAAAAGATCGCGCTTCAAAGCCAGCTGACGCGGTAGCTTCTCGCCGAGCTTGGCGAACCATTCCTTGTGCGCGGCGAATTCCTGTCTCCAGGCATCGGCGTCGATTTGCGTGAGCGCCTCGAACTCGGCCTTGTCGATGTCGAGCCCCGTCCAGTCGATGTCCTCGAAACGTGGCATCCAGCCGAGTGCCGTCTCGCGAGCGCCGACTTTGCCTTGCGCGCGCTCGACGATCCATTTCAAGACGCGCATGTTCTCGCCGAAGCCCGGCCAGATGAATTCGCCCTTCTCGTTCATGCGGAACCAATTGACGCAGAAAATCCTCGGCGAGTGTTCGACGACGTGGCCCATCCGCAACCAGTGGTTGAAGTAGTCGCCCATGTGATAGCCGCAGAAAGGCAGCATCGCGAACGGATCGCGGCGCACCACGCCCTGCTGGCCAAAGGCGGCGGCGGTGGTTTCCGAGCCGAGCGTGGCGGCCATGTAGACGCCATAGTTCCAGTTGAAGGCTTCATAGACGAGCGGCACGGTGGTCGCGCGCCGGCCGCCAAAGACGAAGGCCGAGATCGGCACGCCGGCAGGGTTTTCCCAATCGGGATCGATCGATGGGCATTGGGAGGCCGGCGCGGTGAAGCGCGCGTTCGGGTGCGCGGCCTTCCGGCCCGCCTTGCCATCCTCCGGCGTCCAGTCCTTGCCCTGCCAGTCGATGCAATGCTCGGGCGCCGGGCCCATGCCTTCCCACCAGACATCGCCGTCGTCGGTGAGCGCGACGTTGGTGAAGATGACATTCTCTTTGAGCGTCGCCATCGCGTTGGCATTGGTCTTCTCCGACGTGCCGGGCGCGACGCCGAAATAACCGGCCTCGGGGTTGATCGCGTAGAAGCGACCATCGGGACCAGGCTTGATCCAGGCGATGTCGTCGCCGACCGTGGTGACCTTCCAGCCATTGAAGGATTCTGGCGGGATCAGCATCGCGAAATTGGTCTTGCCGCAGGCCGACGGGAAGGCGGCGGCGACATAGGTCTTCTCACCTTCCGGCGATTCGACGCCGAGGATCAGCATGTGCTCGGCCAACCACCCCTCGTCGCGCGCCATCGTCGAGGCAATCCTGAGCGCCAGGCACTTCTTGCCCAGCAGGGCATTGCCGCCGTAGCCGGAACCGTAGGACCAGATCTCGCGCGTCTCGGGGAAATGCACGATGTATTTGGTGGTCGGGTTGCAGGGCCACTTGACGTCTTTCTGGCCCGGTTCGAGCGGCGCGCCGACCGAGTGGAGACAAGGCACGAAGAAGCCATCGGTGCCGAGCACGTCATAGACGGCGCGGCCCATGCGCGTCATGATGCGCATGTTGACGACGACGTAGGGGCTGTCGGTGATCTCGACGCCGATTTGGGAAATCGGCGAGCCGAGCGGCCCCATGCAGAACGGGATCACATACATCGTGCGTCCGCGCATCGCCCCCTTGAAGAGACCGCGCAAGGTTTCCTTCATCTTCGCCGGGTCTTCCCAGTTGTTGGTCGGCCCGGCGTCTTCCTGTCTTGCCGAGCAGATGAAGGTGCGATCCTCGACGCGCGCGACGTCGGATGGATCAGTGCAGGCCAGATAGGAGTTGGGGCGCTTGGCGGGGTTGAGCTTGACGAAAGTACCGGCCTCGACCATCTCGGCGCATAGCCGGTCGTATTCTTCCTGCGAGCCATCGCACCAATGGATGCGCTCCGGCTGGGTAAGCGCCGCGATCTCGGCGACCCAGGCTTTGAGCTTTTCATGGCGGACGAAACTGGGAGCTTGGCTCATGTCGTTTCCTTATCGATGGATGCCAATAGATCATTCTGCCATGCAAGCAGCTTCTGCACGATAATGAGCCCTGATCGAAACGATAACCGGCCCTGATTTCGCAAGGATCTGTCATGGAAGAAACGCTGCGTCGCGCCGCACTCGACTATCACCGCCTGCCACGCCCCGGCAAGATCGCCGTCACCCCGACCAAGGCGCTCACCAACCAGTCCGACCTGTCGCTCGCCTATTCGCCTGGGGTGGCTGCCGCCTGCGAGGAGATCGAACGCGATCCTGGCACGGCCGCGCTCTATACCGCGCGGCAGAATCTCGTCGCGGTGATCTCGAACGGCACGGCGGTGCTGGGCCTGGGCGACATCGGCCCCTTGGCGGGCAAGCCGGTGATGGAAGGCAAGGGGGTGCTCTTCAAGAAGTTCGCCGGCATCGACGTCTTCGACATCGAGATCGATGAGAAGGACCCCGACAAGCTGGTCGACATCGTCGCCGCGCTGGA
Source organism: Sulfuricystis multivorans (assembly GCF_003966565.1). Lineage (NCBI taxonomy): Bacteria > Pseudomonadati > Pseudomonadota > Betaproteobacteria > Nitrosomonadales > Sterolibacteriaceae > Sulfuricystis > Sulfuricystis multivorans. Next base: position 334,851 of record NZ_AP018718.1, read on the forward strand.
GCCGACCTTCGGCGGCATCAACCTCGAAGACATCAAGGCGCCCGAGTGCTTCCTCGTCGAACGCAAACTGCGCGAACGCATGAAGATTCCGGTCTTCCATGACGACCAGCACGGCACGGCGATCATCTCTGCGGCGGCGATCCTCAATGGCCTGAAGCTGGTCGGCAAGGATATCGATGCGGTTAAGATCGTCACCTCCGGCGCCGGCGCAGCGGCGATCGCCTGCCTCGATCTGATCGTCAGCTTGGGTGCCCGGCGCGAAAACATCTTCGTCTGCGACAGCAAAGGCGTGATCCACACCGGCCGCGAGCATCTCGACGAATCGAAACAGCGCTACGCGCAGCCCACCGATGCGCGCACGCTGGCCGACGTGATGCCTGGCGCAGACGTTTTCCTCGGCCTCTCCGCTGGCGGAGTGCTGAAGCCCGAGATGGTGGCGACGATGGCGAAAGATCCGATCATCCTGGCGATGGCCAATCCCGACCCGGAGATCCTGCCCGAGGACGCGCTGCGCGTGCGCCCCGACTGCATCATCGGCACGGGTCGGTCGGATTATCCGAACCAGGTCAATAACGTGCTGTGCTTTCCCTACATGTTCCGTGGGGCGCTCGATGTCGGCGCGACGACGATCAACGAGGCGATGAAGATCGCCGCAGTCAAGGCGATCGCCGAACTTGCCCATGCCGAGCAGTCGGATGTCGTGGCGGCTGCCTATGGCGACGTGCCGCTCACCTTCGGTCGCGAGTATTTGATCCCCAAGCCCTTCGATCCGCGCCTGATCCTCAAGGTCGCGCCCGCCGTCGCCCAGGCGGCAATGGATACCGGGGTGGCGACAAGGCCGATTGAGGACATGGCGGCCTACCGGCAGCGGCTTTCCGAGTTCGTTTATCACTCCGGGATGGTGATGAAGCCGGTGTTTACCGCCGCGCGGCAAGCGCCCGCGCGCATCGTTTTCTGCGAGGGTGAGGACGAGCGCATGCTGCGCGCGGTGGCTACGCTACGCGAGGAAGGCTGGGCGCAGCCGATCGTGATCGGTCGGCCCCAAGTCGTGGAGATGCGCATCTTTCGCGCCGGCCTGCGCATCGTCGCGGGCCGCGACTTCGAACTCGTCAACCCGGATTCCGATCCTCGTTACAAAGAACTTTGGCAGGACTATTACCAGCTTACCTGCCGCAAGGGTGTCGGCGTCGAATACGCGAAAAGGGAAATGCGCCGGCGCACCACGCTGATCGGTGCGATGTTGGTGCGCCATGGCTATGCCGATGCAATGCTGTGCGGCACCTTCGGCACCCACGCGCTGCACCTCAGATACATCGAGGCCGTGATCGGCCGGCGGCCGGGGATCGGCAGCTTCTACGCGATCAACATGCTGATGCTGCCGAACCGCACCGTGTTCATCGGCGACACCTATGTCAATTACGATCCGACGCCCGAGCAGCTGGCCGAGATGACTCTGCTGGCCGCCGAGGAGGTGCGCCGTTTCGGCATGACGCCGAAGGTGGCCTTGCTGTCGCATTCGAGCTTTGGTACCCACGATACCCCGACGGCACGCAAGATGCGCACTGCCCTCGAACTGCTGCGCGTCAAGGCGCCCGAGCTCGAGGTCGAAGGCGAGATGCATGGCGACGCCGCCCTCGATCCTGAGATCCGCCGCCAGGTGTTCCCGAATGCGCGACTCACCGGTCCGGCGAACCTCTTGATCATGCCGACGCTCGATGCCGCGAACATCGCCTTCAACCTGCTCAAGACATCCGCGGGCGACGGCATCACCATCGGCCCGCTGCTCTTGGGCGCGGCCCGCCCGGTGCATATCTTGACGCCGACGGCGAGTGTGCGGCGCATCGTCAACATGGCGGCGCTGCTGTCGGTCGAGGTCGCCCATACCCGGGAGCGGGGCGAGAGTTGATCGTAAGCTGATAACTTGCTATAAAACCCGCGTCCATCCCATTAATTTTTTGCTGTAAAGACCGTTGAAGCAAAGGCGCGGACGTGTTTCTTGAGTTAAACCCAGATTGTTCATTAGGGCGCGAGGCGATTCCGAGGCGAGGGCGAGGCAATTTGCGTGTGCGCGACGAGCCAATAGCGGTGTCTATTGGCGAGGAGCGCGGGCGCGAAGGGCACGCCCGCAGATGGTGCGCGCCCGCGCAGTCCAGGATGACAAGACTTGCTCACACTCATCCGATCACAGGACGGTCTAATGGACAATCTGGGTTAAACCAAGGTGGTAGCGCTGACGGCCTGTTAAGCTTTTACGATTGCCAAAATTTTCGCAGCCCATGAAAGCGACTTTCAGAACCCTGCTGACCTGCCTCGTGGCCTTGGGCATGGCCGCCGTCTCAAGCCACCCGGCAACCGCGGCCACCACGAAGAAAAAAACCGTGGCGACGAAAAAGCTGCCCGCGAAGGCAAAGCCTGCCCATCAATCCCCCGTCAGGCCAGTGGCGCACCATGCGGCATTGCAAGAAGATACCGGCGCGGGCCCGATCGAGCAGATCCGCTCCGCAGCAGTGGCGGTGATCGATCAGAGCACCGGCGACGTCCTCTATGAGAAGAATGCGGACGCGGTGGTGCCGATTGCGTCGATCACCAAGCTGATGACCGCGATGGTCGCGCTCGACGTGCAGCCGGATCTTTCCGAGACGCTGACGATCACCGAGGCCGATGTCGATACCATCAAGGGCACGCATTCGCGGCTGGCCGTCGGCACGCAGCTTTCGCGCGAACAGATGCTGCGGCTGGCGCTGATGTCTTCGGAGAACCGCGCTGCCTCGGCCTTGTCACGCCATTATCCGGGTGGCCGCGCGGCGTTCGTCGCAGCGATGAACGCGAAGGCGAAGATGCTGGGGCTCACCGACACCCGCTTCGTCGATCCGACGGGTTTGACCCCCGAAAACGTCTCTTCGGCGCGCGACCTCGTCAAGCTCGTCAATGCCGCCCACCAATATCCGCTGATCCGCGAATTCACCACCACCGACGAATATCAGGTCGTCGTGCGTGGCCGGCCGCTGATCTTCCGCAACACCAATTCGCTGGTCAAGAAAGACGACTGGAACATCGGTCTGTCCAAGACCGGCTTCATCAGCGAGGCCGGCAAATGCCTGGTCATGCAGGCCTGGCTCGCCAACAAGCCGACCATCATCGTGCTGCTCGATTCCTGGGGCAAACTGACGCGCATTGCCGACGCCCAGCGCATCAAGCGCTGGGTCGAGACTACGCTTGCCAGCAAAGATGGCACGATCCGGGGGTGATGTGCCGTCCTGCCAGCACCGAGTTTCGTGAAAGTCGCCCTGTTCGTGACCTGCTTGGTCGATCTGATGCGCCCGCGCATCGGCTTCGCCGCCATCGAGCTGCTCGAAGCCGCCGGCTGCGAGGTCGTCGTGCCGGCATCCCAAACCTGCTGCGGCCAGCCAGCCTGGAACAGCGGTGACCGTGCGGCAGCAGCTTTGCTTGCGAAAAAATTCATCGCCGAGTTCGAAGGCTTCGAATATGTCGTCGCGCCTTCCGGCTCCTGCGCCGATCATGTGCGCAGCGAATATCCGGCGATCCTGCAAGATGAGCCGGACTGGCAGGCGCGCGCCGTCGCGTTGGCCAGCCGCGTTTATGAGCTCACCGATTTCCTCGTCAATGTCGCGAAACTCGATAACGTGCCGGGCAGCTTCGCCGGCCGCATCACCTACCACGATTCCTGTACCGGTTTGAGGAGCCTCGGCATCAAGGCCCAGCCGCGTGCCTTGCTGGCGAAACTGCCGGATGTCGAATTGCAGGAGATGAATGGTGCCGAGGAGTGCTGCGGCTTCGGTGGCACCTTCTCGGTCAAGTTCGGGGAAATCTCGGCCGCGATCGCCGAGCGCAAATGTGCCAATGCCTGCGCGACCGGGGCTGCTGCCATCGTCGGCGGCGATCTCGGGTGTCTCCTCAACATCGAAGGCAAACTCAGACGCATGGGAGACGAATCGACCCAGGTGCTGCACATCGCCGAAGTGCTGACGGCCAAGTAATCATCCCAGATTGTCCATTAGACCGAGCGAGGAGCTTTATGAGGTGTTCGAAATCGCGTTTAAATGCCCTACGTGGCGGCTTTCTGCCTGCGGGCGGCATCTTTGCGCCCGCGCTCGTCGCCAATAGACATCGTTATTGGCTCCTCGCGCGAACACAAATCTGCTCGCCCTCGGCTTTGATACCCGCTCACGTTCCAATGGACAATCTGGGATCATGAAATTGCGCGCGCACCGCTTCAAGCAAAACGCCCTCGAGGCGCTGGCCAACCCGGTATTGCAGGCCAGCATGAAGAAGGCCAAAGGCAAGTTCGTCGACAAGCGCGCGATCGCGATCAAGGAAATCGATGATTTCGAGGCCACCCGCGAGGCGGCCAAAGAGATTCGCAACCGGGTGATCGAGAACCTCGATCTATGGTTGGAGAAGTTCGAGCAGGCGGCAGCCGCGCGCGGCGCGCATGTCTTGTGGGCGAAGGACGGCGCCGAAATCTGCCGGCTCGTCGTCGACATTGGCCGCAAACATGGCGTCAAGAAAGCGGTCAAGTCGAAATCGATGCTCTCCGAGGAGGCGGGCCTCAACCTGGCGCTGGAAGCCGCCGGCATCCAGCCGGTGGAGACCGATCTGGGCGAATACATCCTGCAGATCAACGACAACGAGCCGCCTTCCCACATCATCGCGCCAGTCGTGCACAAGAGTCTCGACGAAGTCGCCGATCTCTTTCAGAAGACCCACCACACGCCGCGCAAGACCGACATCCCGCAGCTTACCCGCGAGGCGCGCGAGGTGTTGCGCCAGCACTTTTTGTCCGCCGAGATGGGCATCTCCGGCGGCAATTTCCTGATCGCCGAGACCGGCTCGGTGGCGCTGGTCACCAACGAGGGCAATGGCCGCATGGTGACCACCCTGCCGCGCGTGCATGTGGTCATCACCGGCATCGAGAAGGTGATCCCGACACTGGAAGACCTGGCCACCTTGATGCGTCTTCTGCCGCGTTCGGCCACCGGCCAGTCGATCTCGAACTACGTCTCGGTGCTCACCGGCACCAAGGCGGAAGGCGAGAGCGACGGCCCGGAGCATCTCTATTTCATCCTCGTCGACAACGGCCGCGCCGAGGTCGTCGGCTCTGAATTCCAGGACATGCTGCGCTGTATCCGCTGCGGCGCCTGCATGAACCACTGCCCGGTCTATCAGACCATCGGCGGACAAGCCTACGGCTGGGTTTATCCCGGGCCGATGGGCTCGGTGCTCACACCGCTTTACACCGGCCTGGAAAACGCCATCGATCTACCCCACGCGGCGACGCTGTGCAACCAGTGCGGCGTCGTCTGCCCGGTCAAGATTCCACTGCCGGACCTGTTGCGCAAATTGCGCGAAAAGCAGGTCGAGCGCCATCTGCGGCCGTGGTTCGAGCGCCTCGCCTTCCGGCTCTGGGCCTGGGTGGCGAGCCGCCCGGCGCTGTATGGTCTCGGCACCCGGTTCGCGGTGCGCTATCTCAAGTGGCTCGCCGACGGTAAAGGCAGCATACCAAGGCTCGGTCTGGCGCCCGAATGGACGAGGGGGCGCAACTTCCCGACGCCGGAAGGCAGAACCTTCCGTGAGCTGTATGCCCAACGGGGGCGGGCATGAGCAGTCGCGACGACATCCTCGGCCGCGTGCGTGCGCGGCTGAACCGCACCCCGGAAAACGCGGTGACAGGCCGGGCCGCGATCGAAGCCGCGCTGGCAATGAAGGCGCAGGGACCGCGGCCCGCGATGCCGTCGCAAAAGTCGGCGTTGGTGGAACGGCTCGTCGAGAAATCGCTCGGCTTTTCGAGTACCGTCGAGCGCATCGGCACATACAATGATGCGCCGGCCGCCGTCGCCCGCTATCTTGCGGGGCTCGATCTGCCGCTGCGGGCCGTCGTCTGGCCGCAGCTCGCTCATCTCGACTGGTCGGGCGCGGGGCTGACAGTCGAAGCGCGCGGCGCGGTCGATCGTGATCCCGTCGGCATCACCGGCTGCTTCTGCGCGATTGCCGAAACAGGGACGTTGATGCTTTGTGGCGGGCCGGAATCTCCTGCCTCCGTGAGCCTGCTGCCGGAAACCCATATCGCGCTGGTGCCTGCCTCGCGCATCGTCGCCGGCATGGAAGAGGGTTTCGCGCTCGCCCGCGCCGAACTCGGGCAATTGCCGCGCGCGATCAATTTCGTTTCCGGACCTTCGCGCACCGGTGACATCGAACAGACCATCGTGCTTGGCGCGCATGGCCCTTACCGGGTGCATCTCGTCGTCGTCGAGAACGACTGAGCGCTGTCAACCTGCCGCAAGGGCGGGCGTTACTTGTCCCAGCTTCATCGACAACAATTTGGAGACATCATGTACGCCCGCATTCAATTCGTCAGCCCCGGCTCGCGCGGCGAGAAGTATTCCTGGGTGATCGATACCAACCGCGAGACAGTCGATCACTGGCAACACGCGCATCCAGAAGCCGAGGAGCTGGTCGTCACCCCACTCGACGAGCAGGAAGGGTTGGAAGCGCTGTTCTGGCAGAAGTGCCTGTATCACGACGTGTTTTTCGAGCGCTCGCCGAGCCGTGAAGTGCGCGAGCGCGGTGAGGCGGAACTCGCCGAGATCCTCGAGCTCGCCGGCCGGTTACCCAAGGGGCGGGCCAGCGAATTGTGGAATCGCTGCATGGAATTCCGTTTCGGCACCGATCCGATCGCCAAGAGCGATTATCACCATCGCCTGCCGATGTGACCCCTCTGCCCAACCCGCATGAAGGGCTGCCCACTCTCCAGTCCCGTTCTCGCGGCGTCAGGCAGAGATGGTGAAGGGGGTGTTCAGCGGCGGCGCCGCAGCGCCTTCTCGCCTTCCATGACCATGAGGGCGAGAAGGCCGACGAACGAGATTTCCCCCCAGGCAGAAGGCCCGATCGGCGCGGTGCCGAACACCTGCTGGAAGAACGGCAGGTAAGTGAAGGCCAGCTGCAACAGCAGCATGCTGCCCGCGCCGGCCCAGACCCACGGATTCGAGAACGGCGCAACGCGCCACATGGGCCGGGAAAGCGAGCGGCAGTTGAACAAAAACGCCGTCTCGATCATCACGAACACGTTGACCGCGATGCTGCGCGCCTCGGCCAGCGACTGGCCGCGTTCCAGCGCCAGCAGGAACAGCCCGAAGGCGGCCGCCAGCATGAGCAGACCTAGCAATAGCACCCGTTGGATCAACACCGCATCGAGGATCGGCGCCGCCGGCGGGCGCGGCGGGCGGTGCATCACATCCCGCTCTTTCGGCTCGAAGGCAAGCGGCAGGCCCAACAGCACCGCAGTGGTCATGTTGATCCAGAGGATCTGCAAGGGCGTGATCGGCAGCATCGTGCCGGCCGCGATCGCGGCGAGGATCACGAGGCCCTCGCCGAAGTTGGTCGGCAACGTCCAGGTGATGAATTTGACGATGTTGTCGTAGATGCCGCGGCCTTCCTCGACGGCGGCTTCGATGGTGGCGAAGTTGTCGTCGGCGAGCACGATCGCCGCCGCTTCCTTGGCGACCTCTGTGCCGCCTAGCCCCATCGCGATGCCGATGTCGGCCGCCTTCAGCGCCGGCGCGTCATTGACGCCGTCGCCGGTCATCGCGACGATCTCGCCATTGGCCTGCAGGGCCTTGACGAGCCTGAGCTTCTGTTCCGGCGCGACACGCGCGAAGACGTCGATCTCGCGCACCGCCTGGGCAAGCCGGGCATCGTCGAGTTCGGCGAGCTGCCGGCCGGTGAGGGCTTGGCCGTCGTCACCCACGATGTTCAATTGGCGTGCGATGGCGAGCGCCGTCTCGGCATGATCGCCGGTGATCATCTTGACGCGGATGCCGGCAGTATGACAGGCCTTGACCGCCGCGATCGCGCGGGGGCGCGGCGGATCGATCATGCCAATCAGACCGAGGAATTCAAGCTTGATCAAATCGTCCCAGGCGAGCGTGTCGCTATCCGTTGCGCGGCGCGCGAGCGCTAGCACGCGCATCCCCTGCCGCGCGAGAGCCCCGGCCACCGTCTCGATTTGCGCGACGGCGGCGCCGTGACACAGGGGCAAGAGCTTTTCGAGCGCGCCCTTGACGTAAATGATGCGCTCTGCTTCGACGCGATGCAGGGTGGCCATCATCTGCCGCGCCGAATCGAAGGGCAGCGTGTCCAGACGCGGATAGAGCGCATTGGCGGTCGCCTCGTCGAGCCCGGCCTTGCGGGCTGCGACCAGCAAGGCGGCCTCGGTGGGATCGCCAGCGATCTGCCATTGGCCATGTTCATGGAACAGTGCAGCATCGTTACACAGTAAGCCAGCGAGCAGCACCTCCCGTGCCGTCTCGGAACCGCCGACTTTGCTGCCATCGAGCAGGATGTCGCCTTCGGGCGCATAGCCGTGGCCGGTGATCTCATAGAGCAGGCCGTTGGCCCACAGCGCGCGCACGGTCATCGCGTTTTCGGTCAGCGTGCCGGTCTTGTCCGAGCAGATGACCGTAGTGCTGCCCAGCGCCTCGACGGCGGGCAGTTGCCGCACGATGGCGCGACGCTTCGCCATGCGGGCAACGCCAATGGCCAGGGTGATCGTCAGCGCGGCCGGCAAGCCTTCGGGAATCGCGCCGACGGCCAGCGCCACCGCGGCCATAAACATGTCGAAGGCCGATTCGCCGCGCAGCAAGCCGATCGAGAACGTCAGCGCCGCGAGCCCAAGGATCACCCATAGCAACATGCGCGCGAAAGCCGCCATCTTGCGGGTCAGCGGCGTGGCCAGTTCCGGCGCGGCGGCGATCATGCCGGCAATCAGCCCGGTTTCGGTCGACGTGCCGGTGGCGACGACGAGGCCGATCCCTTGGCCATTGACGACGATGGTGCCGGCAAAGGCCATGTTGCGGCGATCGGCGAGCGCCGTATCGATCGGCAACGGGGCAGGGTGCTTGTCGACCGGCAGCGATTCGCCGGTAAGCTGAGCCTCGATGGTGCGCAATTCTTTGCTGGAAAGCAGGCGCAGATCGGCCGGCACCTTGTCGCCGGCGGCAAGAAACACGATGTCGCCGGGCACCAGCTGGGCGGCATCGAGACGCCGCCTGCGCCCGCCGCGCAGCACCGTCGCTTCGCTCGCCACACTTCTCGCCAGTGCGGCGAGCGCCTCGGCCGCCTTGCCTTCCTGCAAGGTGCCGATCGCGGCATTGATCGCGACGACGCCGAAGATCACGCCGCTATCGACCCATTCGCCGAGGAAAGCGGTGATCGCGCCGGCAATGATCAACACCAGCACGAGAGGAGCGGAAAGCTGCTCGAACAGACGCCGCCACATGCTCTTGCCTGGCGTGGCCGGCAAGGCGTTCGGGCCGTGACGCGAAAGACGCGCCGCGGCTTCTGCATCGCTCAATCCCTGTTGCGGGTCGACGCTATGGTGGGCGGTGAGCGCATCGATGTCGAACGCATGCCAATCAGGCGTGCTCATCGGGTGGAGGCGGTAGTGGCGGTTGCGGGTGGCTCATTTCATAGAGCACGATCGCCGCGGTGAAGAAGAAAAAACTCGTCGCGCCGAGGCTGCCGGTATAGACGTGGAGCTTGCCATAGGTGAACCATGACCAGATCGCCAAGCCCAATGAGAGCACGAAGCCGGTGAAACTGACGCCGGCGGCGATCAGAGAGAGCTTTTTCAGGAAGCCGCGCTTTGCTTTGGGCATGGTTTTTCCTTTATTCCAGATTGTCCATTGGAACGCGAGCGGGTATCAAAAGCAAGGGCGATCAGGTTCTGTCCCCTGCGCTCTCGTGGTAATACCTGCGCATCGAGGCATAGCGATGCGTGCGAATCTCGCGCACCTGGCCGATCGCGCGTTCCACCGGCACGCCGAGCTGGACGAGCGTTTCGGCGGCGATCATCAGGCTGCCCTCGAGCACTTCAGGGATCACCTCGGTGGCGCCGGCGTCCTTGAGTTTCGCGACAGACGACTCATCGGCGGCGCGCACGATGATCGGAATCTCCGGGCGGCTTTCGCGCACCTTGCGCACGACGAGCTCGGCGGAATGCGGATCGGGATAGGCGATGACGACGGCGCGGGCGCGGGAAAGCCCCGCCGCTTGCAGCACCTCGGTGCGATCGGCGCTGCCGAACACCAGCTTGCCGCCGGGCGGCACCGGGCGCTTGAGCTGTTGTGGGTCGATGTCGAGCGCGAGAAAGGAAATCTGCTCGGCGGCGAGGAATTCGGCGATGCGGCTGCCGGTGCGCCCATAGCCGCAGAGGATCACATGTTGGTCCAGCGTAAAGCCGGCCACGGCGATATCGTGGATCGCTTTCGCCTGGTGCGCCCAATCGCCATGCACCATGCGGCCGGTGAATCTGACCGCGCGGTTGATCAACAGTGGCGCGACGAACATCGAGATCAGCATCGCGGCGAGCGTGACCTGGAAGACCTCGGTGCCGATCAGTTTCAGATCGTGCGCCAGGCCGATTAGCACCAGACCGAATTCGCCGGCCTGGGCAAGCTGTGCGGCGGTGCGCAGCGCCACGTCGAGCGTGTTCTTCGTCAGCCGGGCGATCAAGAGCACCACCAGACCCTTGCCACCAATCAGCAGCAATACCACGAGCAGCAGACGGTGGATGTTTTCGAGCACGAAGCGCAAATCGAGCATCATGCCGACCGTGACGAAGAACAGGCCGAGCAGGATGTCGCGGAACGGGCGGATGTCGGCCTCGACCTGATGACGGTAGATCGTCTCCGAAATCAGCATGCCGCCGATGAAGGCGCCCAACGCCAGCGACAGGCCGGCCAGGTTCGTCGCCCAGGCCAGCGCGATCACCAGCCACAATGTGGCCAGCACGAACAGCTCTTCCGAGCGCTGCCGGGCGATCGCATCGTAAAAGCGGCGGATCAGCCGCTGGCCGGTCCAGATCATCACCGCAAGAACGACGCCGACCTCGACGAGCGCGATCGTCAGCGAGCGCGGCAATTCGCCCGCCGATTGCGCCAGCGCCGGAAAGAGGATCAGGCAAGGCACCACCGCGAGATCCTGGAACAAGAGCACGCCCATCGTCTGACGCCCCGAGCGCGAATGCAGCTCGAAGCGCTCCGAGAGCAGCTTGGCGACGATGGCCGTAGACGACATGCCCACCGCGAGGCCGACGGCGAGGCCCGCACGCCAATCCTGGCCATAGCCGTGGATCGCGATCAGCGCCGCGGTGCCTGCGGTGAGCGCCAGCTGCGCGCCGCCGAAACCGAACACCAGGCCGCGCATCGCCTTGAGGCGCGGCAGCGAGAACTCGAGACCGATCGTGAACATCAGGAATACCACGCCGAATTCCGCGATCGCGCCCACTTCGCGGTTTTCGCCGAGGATGGCCAGGCCGTGAGGCCCCAACAGCAATCCGACGGCAAGCCAGGCCAGCATCGTCGGCCCTTTGAACTGGCGCATCAGCACCAGCGCGACGACGGCGGCGGTCAGCAGCAAGAGCAGTGCGGAGAGGTTGCCGTGCATGGCGGCAATCATACCGGCCCAGTAGCCTTCGACTACAATCAGTTTGAACCCAGATTGTCCATTGGAACGCGAGCGGGTATCAAAAGCGAGGGCGAGCAGGTTTGCGTCACCGCGACGAGCCAATAGCGGTGCCTATTGGCGATACGCGGTGGCGCAAAGATGCCGCCCGCAGCCCGAAAACCGCCGCGTAGGGCGCTGCAATGATCGTATCGGATGCTCATGGCGAATCAGCCCGCTCTCAATGGACAATCTGGGTTGAAACCCCTCAGCAAGGAGTCCGCAATGAAACTGCGTCTCGTCATCCTGCTTGCCTTCCTCGCCGCTCTGCTCTCCGGCTGCGGCTACAACCAGATCCAGCGCAATGACGAAGCGGTGAATGCCGCCTGGTCGGAGGTGCTCAACCAGTATCAGCGCCGCGCCGATTTGATCCCCAATCTCGTCGCCGTGGTGCAGGGCTATGCGGCGCACGAGAAAGAAGTGCTGACGAAGGTCACCGAGGCGCGCGCCAATGTTGCCGGCATCAAAGCGACCCCCGAGTTGATCAACGATCCGGCCGCCTTCGCGAAGTTCCAGCAGGCGCAGGCCGAGCTCGGCTCGGCTCTCGCCCGCCTGCTGGTGGTCGCCGAGAACTATCCGCAATTGAAGGCCGACGCCAGCTTCCGCGATCTGCAGGCGCAGGTCGAAGGCACCGAGAATCGCATAGCAGTCGCGCGCAAGCGCTACATCGAGGCGGTGCAGGCCTACAACGTCGGCGTGCGCACTTTTCCGAACAACTTGACGGCGATGCTGTTCGGCTACAAGCCGAAGGCCAACTTCAGCGTCGACAACGAGAAGGCGCTGGCCGCCCCGCCGGTGATTCGCTTCGATACCGCGCCTGCGCAAAAGTAAATGCTGCGCTGGCTTGCCATTCTCTGCCTTGCCGTCCTGAATCTGGGCGCGCTGGCGGCAGAGGGCCTCGTGCCGATTCCGCCGCTTGCTGCGCGCGTCACCGACCTCACCGGCACGCTGACGCCAGATGAGCAGGCACGACTGGAAAATCGGCTCGCCGCGCTCGAGCGCGACAAGGGCGCCCAGATCGCCGTGCTGCTCATACCGACGACGCGACCGGAGTCGATCGAACAGTTCGGTATCCGGCTGGCGGAAGCCTGGAAGATCGGCCGCAAGGGGATCGATGACGGTGTGATCGTGATCGTCGCGAAACAGGATCGCGCGCTGCGCATCGAGGTCGGCTATGGACTCGAAGGCGCGCTGCCCGATGCGGTGGCCAAGCGCATCATCGAGGAAGCGATCACGCCGCGCTTTCGGGAAGGGGATTTCTTCGGCGGCCTCGATGCCGGCACGCAGGCGATCGCCCGCATCATCGGCGGCGAGCCATTGCCGCCCCCTTCCCGGGTAGCGCCGGTGGAAGTCTCGGGCGATTGGCCGATCTTCGCGTTGTTCGTGCTGGTGGTGCTCGGGCGTCTGGCCCGCTGGTTGTTGGGTTTTTTCGGTGCGCTGCTGGTGGCAGGCCTTGCCGCAGGATTGGCGTATCTGATCTTTGGCAACCTGGTTCTCGCGCTGTTTCTCGCCGTCTTCACCCTCGTGCTGGCCTACACGCAGAGCGGCGGCCGTGGCGGCTGGCATAGCGGAGGCGGCAGCTCGGCTGGTGGCTTCCGGGGTGGCGGTGGGTTTTCCGGCGGTGGTGGTGGCTTCGGCGGCGGCGGCGCCTCGGGAAGGTGGTAGGCATGCGGATCGGGCGATTGTTCAAACATCTGCTGACCCCACCTTGGCTCGCCCTGCGGCGTTTCCCCCCGCGCCTGCGCGAAGAAATCGCCGCAGCGGTGGCCGCATCGGAACGCCATCATCGCGGCGAGCTCGTCGTGGCGATCGAAGGTCCTTTGCCCGCGGCCGCCTTGCTGCGCGATGTCTCGCCGCGTGAGCGCGCGCTCGAACTGTTCGCCAGCCTGCGCGTCTGGGATACGATCGATGACAGCGGGGTGCTGATCTACCTGCAACTGGTCGACCGGGACGTGGAAATCCTCGCCGACCGCGGCATTGCCGCGAAAGTGCCGCCAGCGGCGTGGCAGGCGCTGTGCCAAGATATCGAAGCGGCGATGCGCGAAGGCCGCTGCCGCGAGGGTTTGCTCTCTGCGATCGAGGCGATCACGGCCTTACTCGCCGAACACTTCCCCGTCCGGAATGGGAACCCGAATGAGCGCCCCGACGCGCCCGTGCTGCTCTGACGGCGTGCCGTGCTGCCAGCGCCGAATTTCTATTTGACCAGCGTCACCGGCAAATGGGTGAGCCCGAGCACTTCCTGCGATACCGAGCCGAGCAACGCGCTGCCCAAGGCACCCAAGCCGCGCGTGCCCATCACGATCTTGTCGCAACCCTGATCGGCGGCGAACTGGACGATGGTTTCGGCAACGGGGCCAATCAGCACGACCGGCGTGTAAGGCACGCCAGCAGCATCGAGCACTTCCCGCACCGGGGCGAGCGCGTCGCCGCCGTGCGTTTCCTGCATCGCTTCGATCTCGCTGGCCTTCATGTGGCTGCGGATTTCCGGGGCATCGATCGGTGCCTGGACATTGAGCAATACCACCTCGTGACGTTCACAGCCGCTCACGGCATTGATCACATGTTGGGCGGCGCGCAGCGAGTGTTCCGAGCCATCGGCCGCAAGCAGAATCTTCATGATCGAGTTTCCTTTGGATGAGCCGCGGAAAGTGTAGCCGAAACCAAAATGCTGCGCTGCTACAATTGCGCGCACCCATCACGTGGAGCCGCTCATGGAGCTTTTCGGCATTCCGGTCGATTTCATCCTCTTCGCCATCACCTTGCTCGGCGTCGCACTGTTCCACCACTATGTGTTGCAGGTCGCGCTCGGCGGCCTTACGGTGATCGCTGGCTACAAGATCCTTTTCACCGGCTTCAAGACTGGCCCGGGACTGGCCGGGTTCGGCTTGCACATGGCGCACGAGTGGGTGTTGCTCGTCAATCTGTTTTGCCTGCTCGTCGGCTTTGCGCTTCTCGCCCGCCATTTCGAGGATTCCGGCGTGCCCGAGGTGCTGCCGAAGCTCCTGCCGGCGGGCTGGCTGGGGCCTTTCGCGCTGCTGGCGATCATCTTCGTGCTCTCCGGCTTTCTCGACAACATCGCCGCCGCGCTGATCGGCGCGACGGTGGCGGCGAGCGTCTTCAAGCGCAAGGTGCATATCGGCTATCTGGCCGCGATCGTCGCCGCCTCGAACGCCGGCGGCGCGGGGTCGGTGGTGGGGGATACGACGACGACGATGATGTGGATCGACGGGGTGAGTCCAATGGACGTGCTGCATGCCTATCTCGCCGCCTTCGTCGCGCTGGTCGTCTTCGGCGTCCCGGCCGCGCTGTTGCAGCACAAGCACATGGCGATCGAAAAGAACTTACATGCCCAGCACAAGATCGACTGGGCGCGCGTGGCCATCGTCGGCTTCATCCTCGTTGCCGCGATCGTGACCAACGTGACCGTGAATCTCGAGTTCCCGGCGGCGGCCGATCACTTCCCCTTCCTGGGTGTTGCCGTCTGGGTGGCGCTCATTCTGGCGATTCCGTTGCGCAAGCCGGAATGGAGCCTGATGCCGGATGCGGTCAAGGGTTCGATCTTCCTCTTGGCGCTGGTCACCTGCGCCTCGATGATGCCGGTCGAGAAGCTGCCGCCCGCCTCCTGGCAGTCGGCGCTGACCTTGGGTTTCGTTTCCTCGGTGTTCGACAACATCCCGCTCACCGCGCTGGCACTGAAGCAGGGCGGCTTCGACTGGGGCTTCCTCGCCTATGCGGTCGGTTTCGGCGGTTCGATGCTGTGGTTTGGTTCCTCGGCGGGGGTTGCGGTCTCGAACCTGTTCCCCGAGGCGAAATCGGCGTTGCAGTGGCTGCGCCACGGCTGGTTCGTGCCGGTGGGCTACGTCGCCGGCTTTTTCGTCATGCTGGCGTTGTTGGGCTGGCATCCGCATGCGCCGCACAAGGAAGCGGCGGGAGTGTCATTGGCGAGCAACCCCCCGGCTATGCTGATGACCCAAAACGCAGGGCCGCAGTGACGGCCCGGTTATCCTCCGGATAGCGTTCCCGGAGACGAGGCGGGCGTTTTGTCCGCACCTTGTTGGAGCTGCGCCAGGGTCGTCGAGATGGCGCGTCACAAAAAGGAGGTAGACCATGGACAAACCCATTCGCGTGGGCCTGATCGGTTATGGTCGCGCCGGGCAGGCCGTCGCTCGCGTTCTTGCCAAAGCCGAGGACGTGAGATTGTGCTGGATCGCCAAGCAAAAGCCGGCAACCGAAGCCGAGCAGATCACTGCGCCGGCGCCGCTACGTCCTGCTGCCGCGCTGACGGACGGAGAACTGTTCGATCGCGAGTCGGTCGATGCGGTGGTGGATTTCTCGACTGCTACAGCGATACGCCACTACGGCAAGCCAGCGGCGGCGCGCGGCATCATGATCATTACGGCGGTATCGAAGTATCCGCCGACGACCCGCAAGTTGATCGAGCAGCTGGCAAAGCAGACGGTGGTGATGTCCTCGCCCAATATCACGCTCGGCATCAATTACCTGCTCGTCGCCTCGCGGCTGCTCAAGCAGATCGCCCCCTTCACGGACATCGAGGTGATCGAAGAGCATTTCCGCGACAAGGCGGAAACATCCGGCACGGCGCTGCGTATCGCAGAAACGCTCGGACTCGACGAGAGCAAGGTCAAGTCGATTCGCGTCGGTGGCGTCGTCGGCCGCCACGAGGTGGTGTTCGGCTTCCCTTTCCAGACGGTGCGGCTGGTGCACGATTCGATCGGCCGCGAAGCCTTTGGCACCGGCGCGTTGTTTGCCCTGCGTCAGCTGCGCGGCCGTACCAAAGGCCTTTATGGCTATGAGAACATTTTGTGCGAAGCGATGGTCAATGCCTTGCTCGAGAAGGGCGGTTGTGAGCGCTGAAGGTTTGCCCGTGCCCTCCTGCCAACGCCGGTTTTTTGCAGGCGCACTCCTGCTGCTGCCCTTTCCCGCCTTCGCGGCGGGCGCCGGCGTGGTGGGCGAAAACCTGCTGTGGCTGGCCATCATCCTGATGAGCGCGCGGTTGTTTGCGCCGCTCGCTGCGCGCTTCGGCTTTCCCGCCGTGCTGGGCGAATTGCTGCTCGGCATGCTGCTCGGCAATCTCGGCCTGCTGGGTATCGACTATTTCGGCTCCATCGCCAAGGATCCGATCATCGCCTTCATCGCCGAACTGGGCGTGATCGTGCTGTTGCTGCAAATCGGGCTGGAGACTCGCCTTGCAGACCTGGTCAAAGTCGGCGCTCGCGCAACGGCAGTGGGAGTGGTCGGCATCGTTGTGCCCTTCCTGTTTGGCGCCTTCATGGTCGGGCCGCTCTTGCTCCCGGGGCTCGATCGCAACACCTATCTCTTCCTCGGCGCGACGCTTGCGGCGACGTCGGTGGGCATCACCGGCCGGGTGTTCCGCGATCTCGGCAAGCTCGATCTGCCTGCTGCGCGCATCGTGCTCGGCGCGGCGGTGATCGACGACGTGCTGGGGCTGGTGATCCTCGCCGTAGTGACGAGCCTGGTGGAGGCCGGCCAGGTGAGCGTCGGCGAGGTGGGCGGCATCATTGCCGAGGCGGTGATGTTCCTCGCCGGCAGCATCTGGCTCGGGCGCAAGATCGCGCCGCATTCGTCGCGCTGGCTGGCGCGTCTCGATGCCGGCCCGTCGATGCTGTTCGCCCAGGTGCTCGCCACCGGCCTGGCGCTCGCTTGGCTTGCGCATGCTGTTGGGCTGGCGCCGATCATCGGCGCGTTTGCGGCGGGGCTGCTGTTCGAGCCGTTGTTCCTGAGGGACTTCCAGACGCCGAAGATCGTCCAGGAGATCGAGCCGCTGATGCGCGATCCGCAAAGCCGGCCGCTGATGGACCGCCTGATGCCGATCCTGCAGAAACATACGGGACATCAGCACGAGCACATGATCGAGCCGATCGGCTATTTCTTCGTGCCGGTGTTCTTCGTCCTGACAGGCATGCAAGTCGATCTGCGCACGCTCGCCGATCCTGCGATCGTTGCCGTGGCGCTCGGCGTGACCGCAGCCGCCGTCGTCGGCAAGCTGGCCGCCGGATTTTTGGCCGGCGCCGCGGGCCGCTGGATCGTCGGCTGGGGCATGGTGCCGCGCGGCGAAGTGGGCCTCATCTTCGCGATGGTCGGCAAGCAGCTCGGCGTGATGAGTGAAGCGCTGTTCTCGGTGATCGTCATCATGGTGATCCTCACCACGCTCATCACGCCGCCGGTGCTGACTTGGCTCCTCCGCAAGTCTTGATGCCGCGCAAGGCGGCGCTGCGAGCGGTCGTATAGACTGCACGTTTTCCTTCCCGGAGCCCGGCGATGAAATCACACATTTTTGCCCGCTTGTCTCTTCTCGCCTGTCTGGCGCTGTTCGGCGCCGCGCTGCAAGCGGCACTGCCTGACACCGGTTTCATCGATCTCACCGACGATCCGCCGCGCGAGCTGGCCAACATCAGTGCCGGCGTGCCCCGCGGCCAGGAATTGCCGGAAAACGACCCGCGTGTCCAACAAGCGCGCGAATGGCTGCGACAGGCCGCCACGGCCACCCAGCAAAGCGAGGAATGGATCGCCGCCAATGCGCTGAAGCTGGCGCGCTACATCTTCACCGTGCAAGGGGTGCGCGCCACGCCGCTGGAGGTGCTGGAAGCCTATGCCCGGCTGGCGGCGCCGGGAAAATCCTTGAGCGACATCAGTGCCGCCTATTTCGAGGCGCGTCGCAAGGCGCCTGGCCGTAGCCACGAGGCGGCGATGAAAGCGTTGGCTCCCTAGCAGAACCCTCCCCGGTCATGGTTACAATCGGACCATGACCCTCGATTCCGACAACGGACACGCGCGCCGCCGCCTGATCGCCCTCGCGGTGGTCGTGGCGGCCTATGTGCTTTCCTTTTTCCAGCGTTTCGCGCCCGCCGGCATCGCGCCGGATCTGGCGGCCGCGTTCCAGACCTCGGCCACTTCGCTGGGCGTCCTGGCGGCAACCTATTTCTATGTCTATACGGTCATGCAGGTGCCGACGGGCATTCTCGTCGACACCCTGGGCCCGCGCCGCATCCTGTTGGTCGGTGGCCTCGTCGCCGGTGGCGGCAGCCTGCTGTTCAGCCAGGCGGGCAGTCTCGATGCGGCGCTCGTCGGCCGCACGCTGATCGGCTTGGGCGTTTCGGTCGTGTTCATTGCGATGCTCAAGTTCATCGCCGTGTGGTTCGAGGAGCAGCGCTTTGCCAGCGTGGTCGGCGCATCGATGCTGGTCGGAAACTTCGGCTCGGTGCTGGCCGGCTCGCCCCTGTCATGGGCGGCACAACATGTCGGCTGGCGCGGCGTGTTCGTCGCTGTCGGGATCGTCTCCTTGCTGCTCGGGCTGCTGGCTTGGCTACTGGTGCGCGACCGGCCGCGGGCCGCAGAGGGTGCCGTGCCGCCAGCGCCGACTTCGGGCGTCGTCCCGCCCGAACCCTCTGTTGGCGTCGTCCCGCCCGAACATCCTCGCTTCGATCGCACGGTGATCCTCACCGGGCTGCTGCGCGTCGTGAAAAACCGCGCCACCTGGCCGGCGGTGTTCGTCAATACCGGGCTTTCGGGCAGCTTCTTCGCCTTCGGGGGCTTGTGGGCGATGCCGTTTCTGACGCAAGGGATGGGGATGAGCCGCGATCTGGCTGGCGGGCATTTGTCGCTCTATTTCGCCGGCTTCGCGCTTGGCTGCCTATCGATCGGCACGCTCTCCGACCGCATGCGTCGCAGAAAGCCGGTGGTCATCCTCAGTGCCGGCATCCTGGCATTGATCTGGCCAGTCTGGCTTGCCGGCGTTTCCTTGCCGCCCGCCGCGACGCTGTTCCTGTTCGGGCTGATGGGCCTGATGACGGCGAGCTTCACGCTCTCCTGGGCCTGCGCGAAGGAGGTGAATCCGCCGGCATTGTCCGGTATGTCGACCTCGGTGGCGAACATGGGCGGCTTCCTGATGGGGGCGCTCTTGCAGCCGGCGGTCGGCAAGATCATGGATCTACGCTGGTCGGGATCGATCGACGACGGCGTGCGCATCTATGCGCCGGAAGACTACCGCTGGGGCCTGCTGCTGATCGCCGGCGCTGCATGGCTGGGCGCGGCAGCGGCCTGGTTCGTGCGCGAAACCCATTGCCGTAACGTCTGGAAAGAGATTGCCAAGGAGACGACATGAAAGGCATCATCCTGTTTGGTCATGGCGCGCGCAATGCCGAATACATCGAGCCGTTCAGGCGCATCCGTGCCCGTGTCGAGGCCTTGCAGCCGGATACTCCGGTGGAGATCGGCTTTCTGGAGCTCACTTCACCGCCGCTCGAAGCGAGCATCGAATGTCTCGTCGGCCGGGGGGTGAAACACATCCGCATCGTCCCCATTTTCTTTGCGCCGGGTCGCCACGTGCTGAAGGACTTGCCTCAATTGCTGGCCAATGCCATGGAGCGTTTCCCGGGCGTCGAGTTCGAGGTGGCCGAATGTGTCGGCGAAGTCGATGGCGTCATCGCGGCGATGGCGGCGCATGCCGTCGCCTGCCCTTGAAGATCGTTCATTAGGATATACTTATATTCTCTATGAAAACGATCGTTCCTCCCCAACACCATCGCTGGCTCCTGCTGGGTCTCGTTTTGGCCTGGCCGGCGTTGGCGCAAACCCGTGTCGTCGAACCCCGTGAAGTGCCGCAGGCCCTGGTATTCGAGGCCAGCATCGAGGCGACGAAGCAGGCCACCGTCGCCACCCAGGTTTCCGGCCGCATCGTCGAGGTGAAAGCCGAGGCCGGGCAAAAGGTCGCCGCCGGGCAGCTGTTGATGCGCGTCGATGCGCGCGAAGCGGCGGAAAACGTCGCCGCCGCCAAGGCGCAGCTTGCCCAGGCGGAGGCCAACTACCAGCGCACGCTCAACCTCTTCCAGAAGAAATTCGTCAGCCAGGCCGCGCTCGATGCGGCCGAAGCGCAGCTCAAATCCGCGCGCGCGCAAGCTGCTGCGGCCGGCGCTGGGGCGTCTCACGCGACCGTGACGGCGCCGATTTCAGGCGTCGTCGGCCAACGTCTGGCCGAGCTGGGTGACTTGGCGATGCCCGGCAAGCCTTTGCTGACGGTGTTCGACCCGAAGAGCCTGCGCGCCATCGCCGCCGTCCCTCAAGCAAGACTCGCCGAAATCCGCAACGCCAAGTCGGCGCGGGTCGAAATCAGCGAGTCCCATGGGCATCGTCAGATCGACGGCCGCCGCATCGAAATCTTGCCGACGATCGATACCCTCAGCCATACCGCGACGGTGCGCGTCTATTTGCCGGAAGGCGAAGGCTTGCTGCCCGGCATGGCGGCGCGGGTGTTTTTCCTCACCGGCGCGGCGAAGAAGCTCACGGTGCCTTCTTCTGCGATCCTGCGTCGCGGCGAGATCAGCACCGTCTATGTGATCCGCGACGGCAAGCCGGTGTTGCGTCAGGTGCGGCTGGGCGAAGCAACGGTCGATGGCGAGATCGAAGTGCTGGCCGGCCTTGCCGCGGGTGAGACGATCAGTCTCGATCCGGTGAAAACCGGCATCGAGATGAAGCAGGCCAAGTAAGCCGATGGGCATCTCCGGTCGCATCGCGGAATTCTTCCTCCGCAACGCGCTGACCCCGCTGATCGCGCTGGTGGCGCTGCTGTTGGGCCTCTTCGCCGCGCTGATCACGCCGCGCGAAGAAGAACCGCAGATCAACGTGACGATGGCCAACGTCTTCATCCCCTTCCCGGGCGCCACCGTCAAGGATGTCGAAAACCTCGTCGCACGGCCTGCCGAACAGGTGCTCGCGCGCATCTCCGGCATCGAGCACGTCTATTCGGTCTCCCGTCCGGGCATGGCGGTGGTCACCGTCCAATACAAGGTCGGCGAGGATCCGATCCAGGCGCTGGTGCGGCTTTACGACACGGTGAATGCCAATACCGACTGGGTCTCGCCGACGCTTGGCGTGGGCCAGCCGATCGTCAAGCCGAAGGGCATCGACGACGTGCCGATCGTCGCGCTGACCTTCTGGACGAAGGATGCCGACAAGTCGGCCTTCGAGCTGCAGCAAATCGCCCGCGCGGTCGAGATCGAGCTCAAGCGCATTTCCGGCACGCGCGATGTCTATACGATCGGCGGGCCGGGGCATGTGGTGCGCGTGCTGATGGACCCGGAACGGATGACGGCGCGCTCGATCACCGCGCAGGACTTGAAGGCGGCGCTTCAACTCTCCAACGCCCTGCAGCCTTCCGGCAGTCTGGTGAATGAAAACCGCGAACTTCTGGTCGAGACCGGCACCTATCTCGAGACCGCCGCGGACGTCAAACGGCTGGTGGTCGGTGTCTTCGACAAGAAGCCGGTGTTCATGGAAGACGTCGCCGAAGTCGTCGATGGCCCCGATCAACCTACCCGTTATGTCTGGCATGGCGACAAGGAGGGGACATATCCGGCAGTCACCGTCGCGGTGTCGAAAAAGCCGGGGGTCAATGCCGCCGATGTCGCCGACAAGGTGATCGCGCGGATGGCATCGATGCGCGGCACGGTGATTCCCGACGGCGTCGAGTTCACGGTGACGCGCAACTACGGCGAGACGGCGACCGAAAAGGCGCAGAAGCTGATCGGCAAGCTCGTCTTCGCTACCGCTTTCGTCGTCTTGCTGGTGCTCATCGCGCTCGGCTGGCGCGAGGCGGTCATCGTTGGTGTCGCCGTGACGCTGACCCTCGCGGCGACGCTATTCGCCTCCTGGGCCTGGGGCTTTACGCTCAACCGCGTCTCGCTGTTCGCGCTGATCTTCTCGATCGGCATCCTCGTCGATGACGCGATCGTGGTGGTCGAGAACATCCATCGCTGGCACACGCTCAATCCGGACAAGAAGCTGTGGGAGATCATCCCAGGCGCGGTCGATGAGGTCGGCGGCCCGACGATCCTGGCTACCTTCACGGTGATCGCGGCGCTGCTGCCGATGGCCTTCGTCACCGGATTGATGGGCCCCTACATGAGCCCGATTCCGATCAATGCCTCGATGGGCATGTTCATCTCATTGGCGGTCGCCTTCGTCGTCACGCCATGGCTCGCCTTGAAGCTGATGAAGCCTGACGCCCATGCGCCGGGCCATCATGAGGCGCCGCTTGCCGCCACGCGGCTCGAACGCTTCTTCCGCACACTGCTTGCGCCTTTCCTGCACCCGCAGACCGGTCGCAAGGCGCGCGCGGTGCTGTGGATCGGCATCGTCGCCGCGATCCTCGCTTCGGTGTCGCTGGGCTATTTCAAGCTCGTCGTCTTGAAGATGCTGCCCTTCGACAATAAGAGCGAGTTCCAGATCGTGCTCGACATGCCGGTCGGCACACCGGTCGAAGAGACCGCGCGCGTGCTCGCCGAGATGGCCGCCGAGCTGAAAGCGGTGCCCGAGGTGCAGCATTATCAGGCCTATGCCGGCACGGCGAGCCCGATCAACTTCAACGGCCTGGTGCGCCAGTATTATCTGCGCACCAATCCCGAGATGGGTGACATCCAGGTCAATCTCGTCGATAAGCATCACCGCGACCGGCAAAGCCACGAAATCGCCGTGTCGATCCGCGAGCGGGTGATGGCGGTGGCGAAGAAAAACGGGGGGAACGCCAAGGTGGTCGAAGTGCCGCCCGGCCCGCCGGTGCTCTCGCCGATCGTCGCCGAAGTCTATGGCCCGGATTACGCCGGCCAGATGGCAGTGGCGAAAAAGATACGCGCCGCCTTCGAGGGCACCGCCGACATCCTTGGTGTCGATGATTCGGTCGATGAGGATGCCGGCAAGCTGGTCTTGCGCGTCAATCAGGCCAAGGCGGCGCTGCTCGGCGTGGCGCAGAGGGACATCGTCGAGACGGTGCGCTTGGGGCTCGCTGGCGAGGATGTGACCCCCTTGCACGATGGCGAATCGAAATACGAGATTCCGGTGAGAATCACCTTGCCGGCCGAAAAGCAGGCCAGTCTCGAAACGCTCCTCAAGCTGCGTGTGCGCGCCCTGCCGGCCTATGGCGGCCAGCTGGTGCCGATCTCCGAGCTCGTCGAAGTGAAACCGGCGCAGCGCGAGAAGGTCGTCTATCACAAGGATCTGCTGCCGGTGGTGTATGTCGTCGGCGACATGGGTGGCAAGCTCGATTCACCCCTTTACGGCATGTTCGAGATACGCGAGAAGCTCGAGGACATGCCGCTCGAGGAAGGCGGCCGCCTCGGCGAATACTTCATCCGCCAGCCTGCAGATCCATATGCCGGCTATGCCTACAAATGGGATGGCGAATGGCAGGTGACCTATGAAACCTTCCGCGACATGGGCGCCGCTTACGCGGTCGGCCTGATCCTGATTTATCTCCTGGTCGTCGCACAGTTCCGAAGCTATCTGGTGCCCTTGATCATCATGGCGCCGATCCCGCTCACCATCATCGGCGTGATGCCTGGCCATGCCCTCGTCGGCGCGCAATTCACCGCCACCTCGATGATCGGCATGATCGCGCTGGCCGGCATCATCGTCAGAAACTCGATCTTGCTCGTCGACTTCGTCAATGAGCAGGTGGCCGGGGGCATGGACTTTGCCGAAGCGGTGATCCAGTCGGCGGCGATCCGGGCGAAACCCATCGCGCTGACCGGGCTCGCTGCGATGCTCGGCGCCTTGTTCATCCTCGACGATCCGATCTTCTCGGGGCTGGCGTTGGCGCTGATCTTCGGTATCTTCGTCTCTACCGTGCTCACCCTGGTGGTGATTCCCGTGCTTTATTTCGCGGCCATGAAGAGCCGTATTTCTGCAACCCAAACAGGAGCTCGACCATGACTATCAATCGCATCGTCCGCATCATCGCCGGCTTTTTCATCCTGCTCTCGCTGGGGCTCGCCCACGCGATGGGGCAGGTCGATCTAACCCAGATGAGCTGGCTGTGGTTCACCCTTTTCGTCGGGGCGAACCTGTTTCAAAGTGGCTTTACGACTTTCTGTCCGCTCGATTCGATCCTCAAGAAGCTCGGCGTGCCCGAGTCGGCGGGTGACTGCAAGAGCGGCTGCGCGTGAATTTTTCAGGAGGAAACATGACGACAGCCTTTGAACGCGCCGTGGCGCTGATCGATGCCGCCAACGCCCAGGACCCGAGAATGGATACCGACTTGGACGGTAGCCATGTGCCGCGCGAGCTGCTCTACGGCCGGCGCATGGCCGAGATGATCGGCCGTTATGCGCCGGAAGCGGACGAGGTGATGAGGCTCGCGGTGCGCGGCCAGCACATCGAGCGCTGGAAGACCCCGCGCGAGTCCTATCCGATGACGCGCGAAGGCTATCTCGCCTGGCGTACCGGTCTTTACAAATATCATGCCGAGCGCGTCGGCCAGATCATGCAGGAAGCCGGCTTCGACGAGAAAAGTATCGAGCGCGCCAGGCAGGCGGTCGGCAAGCGCGCGCTGAAGGTCAATCCCGACACGCAGCTTCTGGAGGATGTCACCGATCTCGTCTTCATCGAGCACTACATGCTCGAATTCGCCGGCCAGCATCCCGAGTATTCGGAAGAAAAGTGGCTCGACATCATCAGGAAGACCTGGAAGAAGATGTCCGCTCGCGCGCATGAGTTCGCGCTCTCGGGCAAGCTGAAGCTCCCCGAGCCGCTCGTGCCGTTGATCACCAAAGCGGTGACGGGCGCTTGAGCCGATTTCGACAAAGTGCGCGCGGCGATGCAAAACATCCCCCTGCAGGTGGCCGGCGCCGTGCTGCAGCAGATCGATGCCTTGATGGCGGCCGGCTGGGGCGGCGAGGATACTTCCCGTTTGCTGTGCGTGCTCAAGCGCGCCAGCGGATACTCACCAAGAAAGGAAAACGCATGAGCACCCAAACCACTCCGAGCGGTCTGATCATCGAAGATCTCGTCGTCGGCGACGGCGCGGCGGCAACGCCCGGCCAGTATGTCACCGTGCATTACACCGGCTGGCTCGCCGACGGCCGGAAATTCGATTCGAGCAAGGATCGCAACGATCCCTTCGAATTCCCGCTCGGCGCAGGGCATGTGATTCGTGGCTGGGACGAAGGCGTGGCCGGCATGAAGGTCGGCGGCACGCGCAAGCTGACGATCCCGCCGCAGCTCGGCTACGGTGCGCGCGGCGCGGGCGGCGTGATCCCACCCAACGCGACCCTGGTGTTCGAGGTCGAGTTGCTGGCGGTCGGCTGATGGTCACGCCCGCCCTGCCTTCGCGGCTGCCAGGCGTCGGCACGACGATCTTCACCGTGATGTCGCGGCTGGCCAACGAGCACGGCGCGATCAATCTCTCGCAGGGCTTTCCCGATTTCGCGCCGCCGGGGTTGCTCCTCGAGCGCGTGACGCACCACATGCAGGCGGGGGCGAACCAGTATCCGCCGATGACCGGCGTGCCGGCGCTGCGCGAGGCGATCGCCGAAAAGCTCGAGCGGCTCTACGATGCCCGCTATGACGTCGAGAACGAGATCACCGTCACTGCCGGCGCAACCCAGGCGCTATTTACCGCGATCAGTGCCTGTGTGCGGCCCGGCGACGAGGTGATCGTGTTCGCGCCCGTCTATGACAGCTATATCCCGGCCATCGAGCTCGCGGGCGGCCGGGCGCGGGTCGTCAATCTCGCGCCACCTCATTTCCGGCCGGACTGGGGCGAAGTCGCCGCCGCGATCACTCCGCAGACGCGGATGATCGTGCTGAACACGCCGCACAACCCGACCGGTACGGTTTGGACGGCGGACGACATGGAAGCGCTTGCGGGGCTGGTGCGCGACACCGACATCGTGCTGCTCGGCGACGAGGTCTATGAGCACATCCTCTACACAGGCCGGCACGAGAGCCTGGCGCGCCTGCCCGAGCTGCGCGAGCGCAGCTTCGTCGTCTCGAGCTTCGGCAAGACCTACCACATCACCGGCTGGAAGATCGCTTATTGCGCAGCCCCCGCGGAACTGATGCGCGAGTTCCGCAAGGTGCATCAGTTCAACGTATTCACCGTGCATCACCCGGCGCAGCTGGCGCTGGCCGACTTCATGCGCGCCGAGCCAGGCTTCGCCGACGGTCTGGCCGAGTTCTATCGGGCGAAACGTGATTTCTTCCGCCAGCAGCTGGCGGGTTCGCGCTTCGATCCGTTACCTTGTGATGGCACCTATTTCCTGCTCGCGCGCTATGACAGGATCAGCGACTTGCCGGACAGCGAGTTCGTGCGCTGGCTGACGATCGAAAAGGGTGTCGCCGCGATCCCGGTCTCCGCCTTCATGCCGGATGGTCGGCAGGATCGGCTGATCCGCTTCTGCTTCGCCAAGAACGAGGTGACGCTGGCCGCGGCGGGCGAGAGGCTGCGGGCGGTGTGAGAGCCTCGCAGCAAAACCGCCGTTCGCCGCGTCCGGCGCCCTGATCCGTGCCGTCTGGCCAGCGCCGAGTTGCGTCGATCAGCGGGTGATCGGCCGATAGCGCAGGCGATGGGGCCGGGCGGCTTCCTCGCCGAGCCGCTTTTTCTTGTCCTCTTCGTATTCGCGGAAATTGCCCTCGAAGAAGAACCACTGCGAATCGCCCTCACAGGCGAGGATGTGGGTGGCGATGCGGTCGAGGAACCAGCGGTCGTGCGAGATCACCAACACACAGCCGGCGAATTCCAGCAAGGCGTCTTCCAGCGCGCGCAGCGTTTCCACATCGAGGTCGTTCGACGGCTCGTCGAGCAAGAGCACGTTGCCGCCCTGGATCAGGGTTTTCGCCAGATGCAGCCGGCCGCGCTCGCCGCCGGAGAGGTTGCCGACGATCTTCTGCTGATCCGCGCCCTTGAAGTTGAAGCGGCCCAGGTAAGCGCGGCTGGGCATCTCGAACTTGCCGACGGTGATCACGTCCTGGCCGTTCGAGACGGCTTCCCAGACGGTCTTGTCGTTGGGAAGCCCCTCGCGCGATTGATCGACCGAGGCGATCTTCACCGTCGGGCCGATGACGATCTCGCCGGCATCGGGCTTTTCGATGCCCTGGATCATGCGGAACAGCGTCGACTTGCCGGCGCCGTTCGGGCCGATGATGCCGACGATGGCATTGGGCGGGATGCGAAACGAGAGCTTGTCGATCAGCAGTCGGTCGCCGAAGGCTTTCGAGACCTCCTTGAACTCGATCACCTCGTTGCCGAGCCGCTCGCCGGGCGGAATGAAGATTTCCTGCGTCTCGTTGCGCTTCTGATACTCGAAGCTCGCCATCTCCTCGTAGCGGGCAAGCCGCGCCTTCGATTTCGCCTGACGCGCCTTCGGGTTCGAGCGCACCCATTCGAGCTCCTGCTTCATCGCCTTCATGTGCGCGTCGATCTGTTTTTGCTCCTGCTCGAGGCGCGCTTCCTTCTGCTCCAGCCACGACGAGTAGTTTCCCTTCCAGGGGATGCCGTGGCCGCGATCCAGCTCGAGGATCCATTCGGCGGCGTTGTCGAGGAAGTAGCGGTCGTGCGTGACGGCGACGACGGTGCCGGGAAAGCGCACGAGGAACTGTTCGAGCCACTCCACGGACTCGGCATCGAGATGGTTGGTCGGCTCGTCGAGCAGCAGCATGTCGGGTTTTTGCAGCAGCAGCTTGCACAGCGCGACGCGGCGCTTCTCGCCGCCGGAGAGATGCTTGATCTTCGCCTCCCACGGCGGCAGGCGCAGCGCGTCGGCGGCGATCTCCATCTGGTTCTCGACGTCCGCGCCGCTGGTGGCGAGGATCGCCTCGTATTTCGCCTGATCTTCGGCCAGCTTGTCGAAATCGGCGTCGGGTTCGGCATAGGCGGCGTAGATTTCCTCGAGCTTCTTCTGCGCCTCGACGATCGCGCCCAGACCCGCCTCGACTTCTTCGCGCACGGTTTTTTCCGGGTCGAGCTGCGGCTCCTGCGGCAGATAGCCGATCGAGATGCCGGGCTGCCATTGCACCTCGCCGTCGTATTCCTTGTCGACGCCGGCCATGATCCGGAGCACCGTCGACTTGCCGGCGCCATTGAGACCCAACAGGCCGATCTTCGCGCCGGGGAAGAAAGAAAGCGAGATGTCCTTGATGATCTGGCGTTTCGGGGGAACGGTCTTGCTCACGCGGAGCATGCTCATTACATATTGGGCCATGGTTCAGAATCCAGTGAAGAGAAAATCGATGGCCGCGAGGATTTCCTCGCGCTGGAAAGAAAGGTTGGCGACGGGATGGCGTAACAGGCGACGCGGGACGGGCGCCATGTCCTGCGTGAGGGCGATCAGAGGTTGGCCGTCGATGTTCAGGGACGGGTTCAAGCGCAGGATGGGCAAGGTGTCCAGCGCCTCGGCAATGGCCAAGGGAATGACGACGCGCGTCGACAGCCCGTCGAGAAAATCGCTCTGGATGTCGAGAACATAGGGCACGACGCGCGCGCTCTCGTCATCCGTGTTGGGGAAAACATCGAACTGCGCCATCAGCGCTCGCGCATGAAAGTGCGATAGCGGTCAGAGAACAGGCCGTATTTTTCGATGTAGCGGTTATAGGCATCGATCGCGGCGCGGTTCTCTTCCCGCCAGCGGCGTTCTTTCTCTTTCTTGATTTCAGCCTGCAAGGCGGCCTCGAGCGTCTGCGAGAGGTTGATCTTGAAGGCGCGCGCTTCTTCGAGCAAGTCGGCGCGGATGCTGAGATTGGCGGCTTTTTTGGCAGCGGACATGGCAATCTCCTTTGTGTTCGATGCGTATAAGTTATGCGCATCTCTTTTGCGCGTCAATCTCGATGCCGTCCCGCCGCTGCAACTTGTTGCCCTCAGCTCTCGACTATCTTGCGGATCACGGTGTTGAACGGCCCGATCCACTCGGCCGCGAACTGGTCGTCGCAGGCGTTGATCTCGGCGATCGCCCGGATCAGCGAACGTTTCTCGCCGCGCTGGCCGTGTTTGAGCATCACCGCCTCGAAGGCATCGACGATCGCCAGGATCTTCGCGCCCGGGCAGATCGCCTCCGCTTTCAGCCCGGCCGGATAGCCGCGGCCATCGGGCTTCTCGTGGTGCTGAAGCACCATCTCGGCGGCGGAACTCCAGCCGGGCATGCGTTCGAGTAAGCCCGCCGCCAGCGCCGGGTGGTCGTGGATCAGGGCCCGCTCGGATTCGCTCAGACGGCCGTTTTTCAGCCAGATCGCCTCCGGCACGAACAGCATGCCGATGTCGTGGAGATGCACGGCCGCGGTGAGCTGCAGCGGATCTACCGGCGAACCCGCCGCGGCATTGGTGTCGAGCGCCAGCGCGAGCAGCCGTTGGTTGCGGCCGGCGAACTGCGGCGAAACGGCATCGAGGCGCTGGGCGAGCAAGGCGAAAAATGCCAGATCCGCAGCCTGCGCAGCGGAAGCGCTGAGAGGCGCCTGGCGCACCGCCATCGCCGGCTCTCCGCCGCGCCGATGGTCGGTGACGATCTCGATCAAGGCAGCGGCGCGTTGACCGATTTCGCCGGCTGGGGCCTGGGCCAGGCTTTCCAGCCCGCCGACGAGCCGAGGCAGATTCAGCGTGTCGAGTTTGCGGCCTTCGGTCAGCGCTTCGATCGTCAGTTCGAGCCGGTCGAGCGTGAGCAGCATCAAGTCGGCAAGCCGATCCGTAAAGGGAATCTCGCCGCCGCGGCAGCGCGCCAGCAGCGATTCGAGCGGATGGGCGAGCGAGACCGCGAAATCGACCTTGCACATCGCCGCATCGCCCTTGACCGTATGCAGTGCGCGAAACAGCCGCGCGAGAGCGGCGGCATCGTGGGGGTAAGCGCGCAGCTGGGCGATGTCGTGCTCGATCGCCGGCGCGAGATCGTCGAGCGCCGCGACGAACTCTTCGAAGCTGTCGCGGTCGGTGATGCGCGGGTTGAGAAATGCGGCGGGATCAACCATCAAAGCAGCGCGCGCGTCGGGGCCGTGGCGGTTTCGTTCGCCGCCGTGGGCCGGCTGGGTATCTCGGTCATGGATGATTTCCCGTTTCGTCGTCGGTTTCAATGCTGTTTCGGCGCGCCTGCTTCTCGCGCAGGCGCTGGTTCTTCTCCTCGTTGGCGAAGACGAAGCGCCCGGCGAGCACGCAGCCCTTCATGCCCGGATCGCAGGGCAGGTTGTTGATTTTCGTGCAGATGTCATTGACTTCGTGAGGGCAACCCCAGCCGCCGGCCATGTTTCTGTCTCCTTATCGATAACGGTTGATCTCGTCGCGCGTCTTCAGCGCCGCCTGGCGCGCGGCTTGCGCAAAGTCCTCACCGTGACCGGCATAGAGGATCGCACGCGAGGAGTTGATCATCAGCCCGGTGCCGGCAGCCGTCCGCCCGGCCTTCACCGTGGCCTCGATATCACCACCCTGCGCGCCGATGCCGGGCACCAAGAGCGGCATGTCGCCGACGATTTCCCGCACCCGGGCGAGCTCCTGCGGAAACGTCGCGCCGACGACGAGGCCGCACTGGCCCGTCGTGTTCCATTCCCGGGCCACCTTTTCGGCGACGAGCTCGTAGAGTGCCGTCCCCTCGTTGGCGCAAGCCGGCTGTGCCGTCGTGCTGGCGCCGACTTCGAGCGACTGAAAATCGCTGCCGCCGGGATTCGAGGTGCGACAGAGCAGGATCACGCCCTTGTCGGGATAGGCCAGCCAAGGCTCGACCGAATCGCGGCCCATGTAGGGGTTTACGGTCACGGCGTCGGCCTTGTAGCGCTCGAAGGCTTCGATCGCATACTGTTCGGCGGTCGGGCCGATGTCGCCGCGCTTGGCGTCCAGAATCACCGGAATGCCGGGATGGAACTCGTGGATGTGATGGATCACTGCCTCGAGCTCGGCTTCGGCGCGCCGGGCGGCGAAGTAGGCGATCTGCGGCTTGAAGGCGCAGACGAGATCGGCGGTGGCATCGACGATCGCGCAGCAGAAGCGGGTGATGCGATCCGGCTTGTCCTTCAAGTGCGGTGGAAACTTCGCCGGATCGGGATCGAGTCCGACGCACAGCAGCGAATCGTTCTTCGCCCAGGCTTGGGCGAGCATTGCGGTGAAGGTCATTTCCAGGTGTCTTTCAGCCCCACGCTGCGGTTGAAGACCGGCGCGCCGGGCCGGGAATCGACGCGGTCGGCGACGAAGTAGCCGTGGCGTTCGAACTGGAAGCGCTCCTCGGCTTGCGCGTCTTTGAGCGCCGGCTCACACTGGGCGGTGATGAGTTTCACCGAATCCGGGTTGATGTCTTCGAGGAAATCGTGTTCCGCGCCGGGGTTGGGCTCCTTGAACAGGCGATCATAGAGGCGCACCTGCGCTGCGTAAGCATGTCTGGCCGACACCCAGTGGAGGTTGCCCTTGACCTTGTAGGCATCGGCTCCCGCGGTGCCGGATTTCGAGTCGGGAAAGTAGTTGCAATGCACGGCGACGACATTGCCGGCGGCATCTTTGTCGCAGCCGGTGCACTCGACGACGAAGCCATAGCGCAGCCGCACGCGGTTTCCCGGAAAGAGGCGGAAGTAGCCCTTCGGGGGATGCTCGGTGAAATCCTCGCGCTCGATCCACAGTTCCTTCGAGAACGGCACGGCGCGCTTGCCCCATTCCGGCCTTTGCGGATGGTTGGGCGCGAAACATTCCTCTTCCTGCCCTGCCGGGTAGTTGTCGATGACCAGTTTCAACGGATCGAGTACCGCGATGCGGCGCGGCGCGGTCTCATTGAGCACCTCGCGCTGGCATGCCTCGAACACGCCGTAGTCGATCAGCGAATCCGATTTGGAAACGCCGATCATGTCGGCAAAGCGCCGAAAGCCTTCCGGCGTGTAGCCGCGCCGGCGCGCGCCCGCCAGCGTCGGCATGCGCGGATCGTCCCATCCTGCGACGTGCTTTTCTTCGACCAATTGGATCAGCTTGCGCTTGGAGAGCACGACATGGGTGAGATTCAGACGCGCGAACTCGATCTGCTGCGGCAGCGGCCGTCGCAGGCAGCCCAACTCGGCGAGGTTTTCCAGCAGCCAGTCGTAGAACGGGCGCTGGTCTTCGAATTCGAGCGTGCAGATCGAATGCGTGATGCCTTCGAGCGCATCCTCGATCGGATGGGCATAGGTATACATCGGGTAGATGCACCAGGCATCGCCGGTATTGTGGTGCGTCGCATGCTTGATGCGGTAGATCGCCGGGTCGCGCAGGTTGATGTTGGGGCTCGCCATGTCGATCTTGGCGCGCAGCACATGGGCGCCATCCGGGAACTCGCCGGCGCGCATTCTGCGAAACAGTGCGAGGTTCTCGGCAGGGGAGCGCGAACGGTAGGGCGAATCCTTGCCCGGTTCGGTCAGCGTACCGCGATGGATGCGCATCTCCTCGGCGGTTTGCGAATCGACATAAGCCAGGCCGGCCTCGATCAGCTTCTCGGCGAATTCATACATCTTGCCGAAGTAGTTCGAGGCGTAATAGAGATGATCGCCCCAGTCGAAACCGAGCCAATGCACGGCATCGATGATCGCCTCGACGTATTCCTGCTCTTCCTTCTCCGGGTTGGTGTCGTCGAAGCGCAGGTGGCACACACCGCCGTAATCGCGGGCGAGGCCGAAGTTGAGGCAGATCGACTTGGCATGGCCGAAATGCAGATAGCCATTGGGCTCCGGCGGAAAGCGCGTGCGAATCCTGGCGTGCTTGCCGGCTTTGAGGTCGGCGTCGATGATGTTGCGGATGAAGTTCGAAGCGGCTTTGGTGTCAGGTTCGGCCATGGTCGGCAAGGGACTGAATCGAGGAGCGAATTCTACCGTCGCGGCGTAGAATCCGCCCCATGAAGTTCGATGCGGAAGCCCGCCGGGCAGCCCGTCCGGCGATCGGCTACGACGAGAGCCTGCCCGTCACTGCGCGTCGCGCCGAGATCGCGCAGGCGATCGAAAAGCATCCGGTCGTCGTGATCTGCGGCGAGACCGGCTCGGGCAAGACCACGCAATTGCCGAAGATCTGCCTCGACATCGGCCGGGGGCTGACTGGCTTCATCGGCCATACCCAGCCGCGCCGCATCGCCGCGCGCGCCACCGCCAGCCGCATCGCGCAGGAGCTGAAGTCGGAACTCGGCAAGGTCGTCGGCTACAAGGTGCGCTTCACCGACCGCAGCTCGCCCGAGAGTTTCATCAAGCTGATGACCGACGGGATTTTGCTCGCCGAGACGCAGACCGATCCGTTGCTTCGGCAATACGACACCTTGATCATCGATGAAGCGCATGAACGCTCGCTCAACATCGATTTCCTGCTCGGGTTTCTAAAGTCGGTTCTGACGCGACGGCACGACTTGAAACTCATCGTCACCTCCGCGACGCTGGACGCCGAGCGCTTCAGCAAGCATTTCAACGACGCGCCGGTGATCGAGGTCTCCGGCAGGCTCTATCCGATCGAAATTCGTTACCGACCTTTCGACGAGAAGAAAGACGTCGATCTCAACGATGCGATCGTCGCCGCCGTCGAAGAAGCCCACCGCACCGGGCCGGGCGACGTGCTGGTGTTTTTGCCCGGTGAGCGGGAGATCCGCGAGGCGGCGGAGGCGCTCAGGAAGCATCATCCGCCGGGCCTGGAAATCCTGCCGCTTTATGCGCGCCAGAGCGCCCAGGAGCAGGCGCGCGTGTTCGCGCCGCATCAGGGCCGGCGCGTCGTGCTGGCGACCAATGTCGCCGAGACCTCGCTGACCGTGCCGGGCATTCGCTACGTGATCGACACTGGGCTGGCGCGCATCAAGCGTTATTCACATCGCAACAAGGTCGAGCAGCTGCAAGTCGAGGCGATCTCTCAGGCGGCGGCCAATCAGCGGGCGGGCCGCTGCGGCCGCGTCTCTTCTGGCGTGTGCTTCCGCCTTTATTCCGAAGAGGATTTCGAGCAGCGCCCGCGCTACACCGATCCGGAAATCCTGCGCTCTTCGCTGGCCGGCGTGATCCTGCGCATGAAGTCGCTCAGGCTGGGCAATGTCGAAGACTTTCCCTTTCTCGAACGCCCGGCGCCCAGGATGGTCGCCGACGGCTATCAGCTGCTCGCCGAGTTGGGCGCACTCGACGAGACGACGAAGGAGCTCACCCCGATCGGCCGCGAGCTGGCGAAACTGCCGCTCGACCCGAAGATCGGCCGCATGATCCTGGCGGCGCGCGATTTGGGCTGTCTTGCGGAAATGCTGGTCATCGCCGCCGCCCTGGCGACACAGGATCCGCGCGAGCGGCCGCAGGAGCAGGTGGGGGCTGCCGACCAGGCGCACGCGAAATGGAAGGATGAGAAATCCGAATTCCTCTCGTATCTGAAGCTGTGGGCCGCCGCCGACGCGGTCTGGAAGCATGAGAGCAGCAGCAAGCAAAAGCAATGGTGTCGCGCCCACTTCATCAACTGGCTGCGCCTGCGTGAATGGCGCGACGTGCATGGCCAGCTGATGACGCTCGCCCACGAGCACGGCTGGAAGGAGAACCAGCAGCCGGCAAGCTACGAGAGCATCCACAAGGCGCTTTTGACGGGGCTTCTCGGCCACATCGGTCTGATCAACGAGGAGGACAGGAACTACCTTGGCGCGCGCGGCATCAAGTTCTGGATTCATCCCGGCTCGGCGCTCGCCAAGAAGGCCGGGCGCTGGATCGTCGCCGCGGAGCTGGTCGAGACCTCACGCCTCTTTGCGCGTTGTGTCGCCCGCATCGAGCCCGAGTGGCTCGAACAGGTCGGTGCCCATCTCATTCGCCGCCATGTCTATGAGCCGCACTGGGAGAAGAACGCCGGTCAGGTGGTGGCCTATGAGCGCGTGACACTGCATGGGCTGACGCTCCATGCGAAGCGGCGCATCCTCTATGGGCCACGAGCGCCGCAATATGACCCGCGCCTGGCGCGTGAGCTCTTCATCCGTGGCGCGCTGGTCGAAGGGCAGGTGACCGACGAATGGCTCAGGAAATGGAAGTTCCTGCAACACTTCCAGAAGCTCAAGGCCGAGATCGAGCGGCTCGAACACAAGGCGCGCCGCCCCGACGTGCTGGTCGATGACGATCTGGTGTTCGCCTTCTTCGCTTCACACGTGCCGGAGGGCATCCATTCGCTGGCCGCCTTCGATCATTGGCGGCGCGATGCCGAACGCGAGAATCCGCGCTTGCTGTTCCTCGAAAAAGACCAGCTGATGCGCCATGAAGCGGCGGGCATCACCACCGAGAATTTTCCGCCGCATTTCGAATACCGTGGCCAGAAGTTCAGGCTTTCCTACAAGCACGATCCCGGCGCCGCCGACGATGGCGTGACCCTGTCCGTGCCGCTGGCCGCGCTCAACCAGCTGCCGGCCATCCGCCTCGAATGGCTCGTGCCGGGCCTGCTCAAGGAAAAAGTCGTCGCGCTCGTCAAGACCCTGCCGCAGAAATACCGCCATCGGTTGCAGCCGATCGACACCTTCGCGGAAGACTTCTGCGCAGCCGAACATGACTTTGATGAGCCTTTGGTCAAGGCGCTCACCCGCGCGATCGAAGAGAAGATTGCTTTGAAGCTGCCGCTCGATGCGTTGCGTCCCGGCGAGCTCAAGCCGCATCTGTCGATGAACTTTCGGCTGCTCGATGAACATGGCGGCACCTTGGCGATGTCGCGCAATCTCCACGAGCTGCGCGCGCAGTATGGCGATCGGGTAGCACGGACGTTTTCGGCGGCGGCGCTGAAAGTCGGCGCTGACCAGACGGCACCGCCGACCGGGAAGACGACTGCATGGACTTTCGGCGCGTTGCCGGAACTGATCGAGCTCGAGGTCGGCGGCCGCACCGTGATCGGCTTTCCGGCGCTGGTCGATGAAGGCGACGGCGTGCGCCTTGCCGCCTTCGACACCGAAGAGAAGGCGGCGCTCGAGCATCGCCAGGGGCTTTCGCGCCTGTTCGCGCTGCAGCTGAAAGCCCAGGTGCAGGCGATCGAAAAGCTGCCCGAATTGCGTCAGCTGGCCTTATCGTTCATGCACTTTGGCGCCGAGAAGGAGCTCAAGGAAGACATCGTCGCCGCCACGCTCGAACGCACCTGCCTGATGGCGCCGCTGCCGACCGACGAGCCGAGTTTCACCGCACGGCGCGATGCGGCGAAGGGTCGCGTCCTGCTCGTCGCGCAGGAAATCCTCCGCCTCGTCGGAAGAATACTGGCCGAATACGGCGCCTTGCAGAAGAAGCTCGCCACGCTGCAAAAGGCGCTGCCGCAGACCGTCGCCGACGTCTCGAACCAGCTTTCCAACTTGCTGGAAAAACGTTTCATCGTCGCCACGCCCTGGGAACGGCTGCAGCATTTCCCGCGCTATCTCAAGGCCGCGAGCCTCAGGCTCGACAAGGCGAAAAATGATGCGGCGCGCGACGCCCGCTGGATGGCGGAATGGCAAGCCGTGGCCAGGCCCTGGCAACGCGAGTGGGAAAAACGCCGCCAGCGCGGCGCCGGGGATGGATTTCTGCAAGAATTCCGCTGGCTGCTCGAAGAGCTGCGCGTCGCGCTTTTTGCACAGGAATTGAAAACACCCACGCCGGTCTCGGCAAAACGCCTGCAGAAGATGTGGGAAGGCAGGGCGAGGATATGAGGACATGATGGAAACCGGTCTCTTCTTCCATACGCTGCTGCGTGCCGGGCGCGACTTGGCGCGGCCAAGGATGCTGTTTTGCGCCCTCTGGCCGCCGCTGGCGGCGTTTGTGCTCTGGTCGATCGTCGCCTGGTTCGCCTGGCAGCCGATGGCCGGCTGGGTGCTGGCGAATCTGCCCGACTGGCCGTGGCTTGACTGGCTCGGGCCGTGGCTTTCCCACGTCGCGGTGTTCTTCGTCTTCGCGCCGCTCATCTACTTCACGACGCTGATGTTCGTCGCCATCTTCGCCTTGCCGCGCATGATGGCGATCATCGCCGCGCGCGATTATCCCGATCTTTCCCGTCAGGCTTCGACGGCCGCGGCGTTCTGGGGCAGCCTGGCCAACACGGCAACGGCCGGCCTGATTTTCGTCGTTGGCTGGCTTATCACGTTGCCGATGCTCTTCGTGCCGGGCGGTCTCTTCGTCCTGCCGCTCTTCTGGTCGGCCTGGCTCAACCAGCGCGCCTTCCGCTTCGATGCGATCGCCGAGCATGCCACGGCTGCTGAGCGTGCCGAGATCGTCCGGCGAAAGCGGCCTACGCTCTATCTCGGCGGCCTCATCGGTGCGCTCATTGCCTATGTGCCGGTGGCGAACTTCTTCGCCCTGCCCTATACGGCGATCCTGTTCGTCCATCTGTGTTTGACTGCCTTGCGCGAGCTGCGCCGGCAGCAGAAAGTGGTGGTATGAGAACCTACGGCCTGATCATCATCGGCGACGAAATCCTGCGCGGCAAGCGCCAGGATAGGCATCTGGCGAAATTCATCGAAATCCTTGGCGCGCGCGGCCTGCATCTTTCCTGGGCGGAATATCTCGGCGATGAGCGGCCGCGGCTCATCGAAACCTTCAAGCGCACGCTGGCATCCAACGATGTCGTGTTTTCCTGTGGCGGCATCGGGGTCACGCCGGATGACCACACCCGCCAGGCGGCAGCAAGCGCGGCCGGCGTGCCGCTGGAACTGAATCCGGATGCGGAACGCGAGATTCGCGCCCGCATGGCCGAGCTCGGCGAGCCGGTCACGCCGGCGCGGCTGGAGCTCGGCACCGTGCCTGCTGGCAGCCGCATCATCCCGAACCCCTTCAACCGCATTCCGGGCTTTTCCTACCGCGACCACCACTTTCTGCCGGGGTTTCCGCAGATGGCCTGGCCGATGGCCCAATGGGTGCTCGATACCTACTACGCCGACGATTTTCGGCAAGGGATGGAGGCCGAGGCGGCGATCCTCGTCTGGGATGGCCTGGAAGGACGGATGCTCGAGCTGATGCGCAAGACCGAGGCCGATTTTCCCGGCATCACCGTCTTCAGCCTGCCGAATCTGGGCAGTGAGACGATGCGCCGCCATGTCGAGCTCGGGGTGCGCGGCGAACCCTCACGGGTGGCCGAAGCGATCGAGGCGCTCAAAGCGGGGGTGGCCGCACTCGGCTACGGCTTCGACATCAAAACCTAGCGATCGGTCCGGCCGTCACTATTCGTGGCGCAAAGCCTCGATCGGCGACATCAGCGCGGCCTTGCGCGCCGGATAGTAGCCGAAGAAGATGCCGATCGCGGAAGCCGTGCTCACCGCGAGCAGGAGGGTCGACGGCGCGAGTTGGATCGGCCAGCCCGCCAGTTGGGCGACGAGCTTCGCGCCGCCGACGCCAAGCAAAATGCCGACGAAGCCGCCGATCAGCGCGAGCGTGATCGACTCGACCAGAAATTGCAGCAGGATGTCGCGCGCGCGTGCGCCGACCGCGCGCCTGAGACCAATCTCACGCGTGCGTTCGGTCACCGAGACGAGCATGATGTTCATGATGCCGATGCCGCCGACCAGTAGCGAGACGGAGGCCACTGCGGCGAGCAAGAGCGCCATCACGCGTGACGATTCCTCACGCGTCTGCAGGATCTCGGTCATGTTGCGCAAAGTGAAGTCGTCATCCTGGTCGGGCTGCAGACGGTGACGCTGACGCAAGAGCTCACGCACTTTCTCTTCGGCCGCCGAGCCCGGGACACCATCGACGAGCTTGATCTGGATCGAGCCGACCGACCGGGATTTGGCGACCGCCGTTGCGCCGAGCACGCGGTTTCGCGCAGTGGTGATCGGCATCAGCACGACATCGTCGAGATCGGAGCCGCCGGGGCTTTGGCCCTTGGCGTCGAGCAAGCCGATCACGGTGAGCGGCACGGTGCGGATGCGGATCGTCCTATCGAGGGGGCTTTCCTCGCCGAACAGGTTGGCTGCCACGGTCTTGCCGATGATCGCCACTTTCGCCGCGCCATTGAGTTCGGCGGCCTCGAAGAAACGGCCCTCCGCCAGCGTCCATTCACGCACCTCGAAGTATTCGGGCGTCACGCCATAAAACGAGGTGGACCAGTTGCTGTTGCCGGCGACGATCTGGCCGCTGCCGCGCAGCACGGGCGCCGCGGCGGCGACATATTCCGGCAGCTCGCGCGCGATCGCATAAGCATCCTCCTCGGACAGGGTGAACGTCGTACCCACCGCCGCGCGGGCGCCGGTATACGTGCTCGAAGCCGAGAAGATCATCATCAGGTTCGAGCCGAGGCTCCTGATCTGCGCTTCCACCTGGGTGCGCGCGCCCGAGCCTACGGCGATCATCACGATCACCGCCGCCACGCCGATGATGATGCCCAGCATCGTCAGCGCCGAGCGCAGCTTATTGGTGGCGAGCGCCTTGAGGGCGATGGCGATGGTGGCGGAGAGGTTCATTGCCCTTCAGCGTTTCTTAGGCATGGCGGCAAGGTCGGCGCTGGCATCACGGCGCGCGTTGGGGGTGTCGTCGGTTACCCGGCCGTCGCGGAAATGGATGATGCGATCGGCGTAAGCGGCGATGTCGTGTTCGTGGGTGACGACGACGATCGTGATGCCTTCGCGGTTGAGCTGCTGCAACAACGCCATGATCTCGATGCCGGTGCGCGAGTCGAGCGCGCCGGTCGGCTCGTCGGCGAGGATCAGTGCCGGATCATTCACCAGCGCGCGGGCGATCGCCACCCGCTGCTGCTGACCGCCGGAAAGCTGCGCCGGGTGATGAAACATGCGCTCCTGCAACCCGACCAGCTCGAGACGTTGCGCTGCGCGCGCGTGGCGCTCGGCGGCGCCCATTCCCCGATAGAGCAGCGGCAGCGCGACGTTGTCCACCGCCGTGGTGCGCGCGAGCAGATTGAAATGCTGGAACACGAAGCCGATCTTGCGGTTGCGCACGCGCGACAGGGCGTCGTCATCGAGCCGCGAGACCTCGATGTCCTCCAGCCAGTAGCGGCCGCCGCTGGGCGCATCCAGGCAGCCCAGCAGGTTCATGAAGGTCGACTTGCCTGAACCGGACGGCCCCATCACCGCGACGAAGCTGCCTTTGGCGATTTCGAGTGTCACGCCGGAGAGCGCCGGCACTTGGGTATCGCCCAGCCGGTAGTTTTTGGCGAGGTTTTCGACGCGGATCAGGCTCACGTCAGAACATGCGCGGCTGCGTCGGCTTCGCTCTCTTGCGCGGATCGCTCATGCCGACGATGACCTGCTGGCCTGCGGCGATGTCGCCGCCGACGATCTCGATCTGATTGCCGTCGGTGATGCCGGTCCTGATCTCGATCGCCTTCGGTTTGCCATCCTCGCCGAGCACCCAGAGTTTGCCACTGCCACCCTCTGCGCTACTGCGGCTGCGTCCCGAGCCGCCGCCGGGCCGCGCTGCCGGCGCCGGTTCATCGCCCTCCGCA
The DNA here is from genome assembly GCF_003966565.1 of Sulfuricystis multivorans. Taxonomy (NCBI): domain Bacteria; kingdom Pseudomonadati; phylum Pseudomonadota; class Betaproteobacteria; order Nitrosomonadales; family Sterolibacteriaceae; genus Sulfuricystis; species Sulfuricystis multivorans. The sequence goes on from NZ_AP018718.1 coordinate 375,487, forward strand.
GGCGGACGAAAGCGCAGCGCGGCATTGGCGACCTTGAGCGCATCGTCCTTGTGGCTGGTGACGATGCGCACGTTCGCGGTCATGCCGGGCAGCAGGATCAGATCGGGGTTGGCGGCGGAGATGACCACCGTGTAGCTGACGACGTTGGAGGTCACCTGCGCGGCCTTTCTGACCTGCCTGACCTCGCCCTTGAATTTCCGACCTGGGAAGGCGTCGACACTGAAGCTCACTTCCTGGCCGACCTCGACGCGGCCGATGTCGGCCTCGTCGATCGCCGCCTCGACCTGCATGTCGGCGAGATTGCGGGCGATCACGAACATCTCGGGCGCTTGTAGGCTCACAGCCACGGTCTGGCCAGGCTCGACGCTCTTCTTGATGACGATGCCATCGACGGGGGCGCGGATCTCGGTGCGCGACAGGTCGACCCGCGCTTGAGCGAGCGCCGCCTCGCGCTGGCGCACGAGCGCCATGCTGTTGGCCGCCTGCGCCTGGACCACCTTCAGCTGCGCGCGCGCGGCATCGAGCGTGGTCTGCGCCTTGTCGAGTTCGGCCGGCGAGAGATAGTTCTTCGCCACCAGCGTCTCTTTGCGCTTGAAATCGCGTTCGGCTTCGAGAAGATTGACGCGGGCGCGGAACAGTTCGGCCTGTTGCACGGCGACGATCGCCCGCGCCGCTTCGAGATCGGCCTCGGCCTGGCGCACGCGGTGCTCATAGGTTTCCGGCGCGATGCGCGCGAGCAGATCGCCGGCCTTCACCGGACTGTTGAAATCGACGAACAGCTCGCGGATCTGGCCGGAGATTTGGGAACTGACCTGCACCGAGACCACCGGATTGAGCGTGCCGGTGGCGGCGACCGCGGCGGTGAGCGGGCCGCGCTCGACGGTGGCGAACTTGTAAGCCGGCTTGGCGTCTGCGGCGAAGAAGCCGCGCCATGCCATGATGCCGCCGCCGACGAGGACGACGAGCAGGATCAATGCGAGCAGCCGGCGCGGTTTCATGCGGCCGATTCTAGCCGATGGCCGGTGGCGTGCTGCCTTGCCAGCGCAGCGCACAAGGCAACGTCATGAAAGAAACGGCCCGGAGATGCCGGGCCGTTTCGAGTGGCGAACCCAAGCTGCGCTCAGTTGGTACAGGGAACGTAGGCGTAAGCGGTTTTACGATTGGCCGCCACCCCGCCGCCATAACTGCGAATCCGGCACTTTGCGACGACACCGGCGGCACAGTTGGCATCGGTAGTCACCTCTTCGTCGATCTGATATTGGTTTTTGTTCGTTGGTGCGCCATTGACGAGAGTGATACTGCCTTTGAGCAAATTCGCGGCATTGGCATAAACGCTGTTGGCTGGCCCGCTGCATGCGTTGCCAGCATTGGTGATCGCCACGGTATTGGGGTTGGCCGGATTGGCCTTGCGTGCGGCATAGTTGATCGAGGCTGCCGAAGAGAGCGCGCCCGCAACGCCATCGACGGCCGCCTGTTCTGCATCGCCGGTGATGTCGATGAACTTCGGCAGCGCCGTCGCAGCCAAAATGCCAAGAATCACGATTACGACCACCAGTTCGATCAGGGTGAAGCCTCGTTGCGATTTCATTTGAAAGATCCTCCGTGAGTTAGCAACCTGTGGTAGTGACGGGGCTCACCACGGGTGCTGCACCGGATGTACCGGCCGAAGCGTAGGTGAAAGAGCAGGTAGGATTGTCCTGGGAGCCGACGGAGCCGCTGCTCGTGCCGGGGCCGCCGATGACAGAGATCCTCGTCACATTGCCGGCGACCGACGCGCCGAAGCCTTCGGCGTTCAATTGCGCGAGATTTGGTGAAAAAGTCGAGACCAGGCCGGCCGCGCCAATGATGCCGGGTGTGGTCGCCCCGAGAAACACCGCGCCGGAAGGATAGCCGTTGGCCAGTAGCACCACACCATTTTCCGTGCACAGCGTGCCATTGAGGGCATTGTTTGCCGTGATGCTGGTTCCGGGACAGGCGGCCGTGTCAGGGACACCACTGCGCGACAGATAGGCAGCGTGCACGATCGCCGCGGCCGCATTCACCGCGCCGCGCGCGGCCTGCAGCTTGGCGATCCGCGCATCGCGCTGCAGCGAGACGAATTTCGGCAGCGCGATCGCGGCGAGAATGCCGATGATCGCGATCACGATCACCAGCTCGATCAGGGTGAAACCGCTGTGGAGTTTTTTCATGTCATTTTTCCCAATGAGATGATGGATGCTGCACAGGCGCTGCGACAATGCTACTGCAAAGATTGCAGTGTATTTATATGATTTACGGTAAATTCCCGCCTCACTTGAGGGGTTCGATCCCGATGCTGGTGATTCGACCGGCGCCATCGCGGATCGGCGTCAGACGCCAGGCGAGTTTGTCTCGGTTTGCGAAGGCGGCAGGCTGTCTCGGACGGTAGTGGAGGGTGTGAGTGGCCGGATCGTAGTGCCAGCGGGGTGCCGTCTCGGAGCCGCCGACTTTGGATGGCGCTGCGCCGAGCCATTCCAGCGGGTCGGCATCGAGCAGCGCACCGATGCTCGCTTCTTCCCCGCGGATCACCTTCTCGCCGATCGCCAGCGTAAGCCCGATGCGCAGGTTGCGCAACGCGATCTCGACTTCGAGCCGCTCGGCCTGGCGCTCGATCTCGGCGAGCCGGTCGAGCAACACCGCGGCGAGGATTCCGAAGAGGGCCACCACCACGGCGAATTCGAGCTTGGAAAGGCCGTGCTGGCGCAGGCGGGCGCCGCTCATCTCTTGATCGCCACTTTGCCGAGATCCCAAAGCGGCAGGAACACGCCGAGCGCGAGGATCAGCACCATGACGCCGAGCATGACGATCAGGATCGGTTCGATCTGTTGCGCCAGGGTCTTGAGTTCATATTCGACCTCGCTTTGGTACATGCCGGAGATCTCGTCCATCATCTCGTCGAGCGCGCCGGTTTCCTCGCCGACTGCGATCATCTGCAGCACCACCGGCGTGAACACGCCGGCGCCGATGGCGGCGCGCAGCACGGAATCGCCATGCTCGATCGCGGTGCGCATGTTCTCGATCTTTTCGGCGATGAAGTCGTTGTCGACGGTCTGGGCGACGTTGGAGAGTGCCTGGATCACCGGCACCCCGGAACGCATCGCCAGCGCGAAGCTGCGGGCGAAGCGCGCGAGCGTCGCTTTGCGGACGATCTTGCCGGCGATCGGGATGCGCAGCTTGGTCTTGTCCCACAGATACCTGCCGCGCCGCGTGCCGATCCAGGCCTTGAAGCCGCCGGCCAGCCCGGCGAGACCGGCGAGCAGCGCCGGCCACCAGGCGACGAAGAAATTCGAGATGCCGATCAACAGCCGCGTCAGGAACGGCAGCTCGGCGCCGAAGCCTTCGAAAACCTTGGCGAAGGCGGGAATCACCCAGATGTTGATGACGGCCATCGCGACGGCCATCGCCAGCACCACGAAGCTCGGATAGCGCAAGGCCGAGCGCACCTGCTCGCGCATGAAGCGCTCGAAAGCCAGATGATCGAACAGACGCAGGAAGATTTCCTCGAGCCGGCCGGTCATCTCGCCGACGCGCACCATCGCCAGATAGAACGGCGTGAAGACCTTGGGGTGCCGCGCCAGGGCATGCGAGAGCTCGCGACCCGAGTCGAGGCTTTCACGCACCTCTTTGAGCAGGGCTTTCATCGCCGGGTTGGCGCTCGATTCCTGCAAGCCCGCCAGCGCGCGCATGATCGGCACGCCGGCTTTCAGCAGCGTATGGATCTGGCGCGTAAACAGCAGGATGTCGGTATGGCCGATCTTCGGCTTGAACAACTTGAAGCCGGCCTCGAACGCCATCTGCTGCGCCGCTGCGGGTGCTGCGCGGATTTCGGTGGGCGTGATGCCACTGCCGAAGAGCAGGTCGGCGACGGCACCGGCACTGGCGCCCTCGATCGTCCCGTTGACGATCTCGCCGGCGCCATTGCGGCCGCGGTAAGTGAAGGCGGGCATCGTGGGCGGCCCTATTCGTCGAGTTGGGTGCTGATGCGCATCGCTTCCTCGATCGTGGTGCGGCCTTCGGTGACCAGGCGCACCGCATCGCGGCGCAGCGTCTCGCCAGCCATCTGCTCGCGGCCGAGACGCATGAAGTCGGCCGGATCGCCGTGGTTGGCGGCTTCGACCAGCGCGTTGGTCATTTCGAGGAACTCATAGACGGCTTGGCGGCCTTGGTAGCCGCTGTTGCCGCAGTGGATGCAGCCGCGACCGCGGAAGTAGCGGTAAGCGTCGACATGCTCGCCAAGCTCGTAGCGCAGCCATTCGCGCTCGTGCGGCTCGGGTTGGTATGGGGCGCTGCAGTTCGGGCAAACCGTGCGCACCAGCCGCTGCGCCAGCACCAGCTGGATCGACAGCGCCACCATGTAATTCGGCACGCCCATGTCGAGCAGGCGGATCGGGGTCGAAAGCGCATCGTTGGTGTGCAGCGTGGAGAGCACCAGATGGCCGGTCATCGCAGCGCGCATGCCGATCTCGGCGGTTTCCTGATCGCGCATCTCGCCGACGAGGATGATGTCTGGGTCCTGCCGCAATGCGGTGCGTAGCACGCGCGAGAAGGTGAGATCGATCTTCTCATGCACCTGCACCTGGTTCAATCCCGGCAGGCGGTATTCGACCGGATCCTCGACCGTGATGATCTTTTTCTCCGGACTGTTGAGCTCGTTCAAGGCGGCGTAGAGCGTCGTCGTCTTGCCGGAGCCGGTGGGCCCCGTGACCAGCACGATGCCCGAAGGCCGGTGGATCGCGTGACGGAAGCGCGCCAGCACGCGCGGCGGCATCGCCAGCTTGTCCAGATGCAAAAGCCCAGTGTCCTGGGATAAAAGACGCATCACCACCGCCTCGCCATACTGGGTCGGCATCGTCGCGATACGCACATCGACATTGGCGCCACGCACCTTGATCGCGAAGCGGCCGTCCTGCGGCAGGCGCTTTTCCGAGATGTCGAGTCCCGACATCAGCTTGAGCCGCAGCACCACCGCCGAGGCGATCTTGACGTCGGCCTCGGTCTGCACGTGCAGCACGCCGTCGATGCGGAAGCGAATGACGAGCGATTTCTCCTGCGGCTCGACATGGATGTCCGAAGCCTGCTGTTTGCGCGCCTCCTCGAACACGGTCTGCAGTAGGCGCACCACCGGTGCATCCTCGGCGCCCGGCGCAGTGCCGAACAGCCCGCCGAATTCGACCGGAATGTCGCCCAGCTCCTGGGTCAGATCCTTGGCCAGGCCGGCGATTTCCTCGGTGCGCCGATAGACGCGGTCCAGCAGCGGCAACAGCTGGCTTTCGGCGACCACCGCCAGATCGATGTCGCGGCGTAAGATGCGCGCGAGCTCGTCGAATGCGGCAAGATCGGTCGGATCCGCCATGCCGACGCGCAACAGGCCATTCTTCTCGTCGAGCACCAGCGCGCGGAAACGGCGCGCCTGCGCCTCGGGCAACAGCTTGACGAGCTCGGGCCTGGGCTGGAAGGCGCGCAGATCGACATACTCGGCGCCGAGCTGCCGCGCGAGCGCGCGCGCGATCGCCTCTTCTGTCACCAGTCCGGCATCGACGATCACCCTGCCCAGCTTGCGGCCGGTGAGCTGTTGTTCCTTGAGCGCCTGGGCGAGCTCGTCGGGCGTCAAGAGACCCTGCCGGATCAACAGGTCGCCGAGGCGGATCTTTTCGGGTCGGGCCATGATGGACGGATCGTTCGATAAACTGCGGGGCCTCAACGATGCCACAGAGGCGATGTTCCAGATCGTTCTATATCAGCCGGAAATCCCGCCCAATACCGGGAATGTGATCCGTCTGGCGGCGAATTCCGGCTGCCGCCTGCATCTGGTCGAGCCGCTCGGCTTCGATGTTTCCGATGCTGCGCTGCGGCGCGCGGGGCTCGATTATGCGGAATTCGCCGAAGTGCGCGTGCATCCGGATTGGGCGGCTTGCCTTGCTGCGCTCGGTCCGGTGCGCCGCTTCGCCTTTAGCACCAAAGGCGAGACCCGTTATGACAAGGTGATCTACCGGCCCGGCGATGCGCTCGTCTTCGGCCCGGAAACCCGGGGCTTGCCAGCCAAGCTGCTGGAAACCTTTCCACCCGCACATCGCTTGCGGCTGCCGATGATGCCGGGCAACCGCAGTCTGAATCTCTCCAACACCGTCGCGATCGCCGTTTATGAGGCGTGGCGGCAGCAGGGCTTCGACTGCGGATGCTGAAACTCGGCGTTGGCGGGACGGCAGCTACTCGTGTTTCGGGTCGCGTCTCATCAGCCGCTCGACCGCGCCGGCTGCGGACAGGTGGCCATCGAGCACATCGCAGACGGTCGCGGTGATCGGCATCTCGACGCCGAGCGCCCGCGCGCGGCGCGCCACTTCATGGGCGGTATGCACGCCCTCGGCGACATGGCCGAGCTCGTGCTGGATTTGCGGCAGCGGTCGGCCGGCAGCGAGCGCAAGGCCGAGGCGGCGGTTACGCGACAGATCCCCGGTGCAGGTGAGGATCAGATCGCCCAGGCCGGACAACCCCATGAAGGTTTCCGCCCGTGCGCCGAGCGCGACGCCGAAGCGGGTGATTTCCGCCAGTCCCCGCGTCATCAGCGCGGCGCGGGCATTGAGCCCCAGGCCGAGGCCATCGCAGATGCCGGTGGCGATGGCGATGACGTTTTTCACCGCACCGCCCACTTCGACGCCGATCAGATCGTCATTGGCATAGATGCGCAGCCGCGGGCCATTGAGCGCCTGGGCCGCGTGTTCGGCGAAAGCGCCGTCGCTGGCGGCCAGCGTCACCGCGGTGGGAAGATTGCGAGCCACTTCCGCAGCGAAACTCGGGCCGCTCAAAGCACCGCAGCGTGCCGGCGCGGCAACGGCGGCGACGACTTGGTGCGGCAAAAGCCCCGTGCCCGCTTCGAGCCCTTTGCAGACCCACAGGAAGGGTAGGTCGGGGCGGGCTGAAGCAAGGCGGGCGGCGGCCTCGCGTAATCCGGCGATCGGCGTGGCGATCACCGCCAAGTCGGCGCAGGCAACCGCCGCGTTGAAATCCGCGCCGACGTTGAGCGTCTCGGGAAATGGAAAACCTGGCAGATAGCGGGTGTTTTCCCGCGCCGCATTCATCGCGGCGGCATGATCCGGCCGCCAGGTCCACAGGCTGACCGAGTGCCGTTGCGCGAAGGAAAGCGCCAGAGCGGTTCCCCAGGCACCGGCGCCAAGGATGGCGATATGCATTACGGGCCTTCGGTTACAAGCCCCATACTTGGCCGACTTTGACGAAGCCGACCTCGCCATCGCGATGGCGCACCTTCACCCAGCCGGCCGGGCCGGGTTCGAGATATTCGAGCAACACGTCGGCTTCGGTTTCAAACACCAGCGGCGCAGTGTCAAAGGCCTCACTGCGCACCTGCGCGCCGCCGGTGCGCACTTGCAGCACGCGCCGGCTGTCGAGTTGGCGGCGTTCGATCCAGGAAAGATCGCCCTTCATGTCGCGCACCTTGGCCCAGGCGTCGAGATTGACGACCACTTCGACCGGCGTGCCCGGAGCAATCACATAAAGCGGCTTGGCTTTTTGCGACGGTGCGTCGAACAACACCGCAGCCTCGCTGACCGAGCGGTAGTCGAGCGCCATCACCGAATGTGCGGCGCCCATCGACAGCAACAGCGCGAGCGCAATCTTCGCCATTACTGGATCGGCACCTCATGGGGGCCGCGCGTTTCAGCTTCGGCCTGCTGTTGTTCGAGCCGCTGGCGGTAAATCGCCTCGAAATTCATCGGGGCGAGCAACACGGGCGGGAAGCCGGCGCGGGTGATCGCGTCGGAAATCGTTTCGCGCGCATACGGGAACAGGATGTTCGGGCAGGCGACCGCGATGATCGGCTCGAGCTCCTCATCTGGCACGTTACGGATCTGGAAGATGCCGGCTTGGGCCGCTTCGACGAGGAACTGTGTTTTCTCACCGATCTTGGCGGTCACCGTCAACGTCAGCACGACGTTGAACACGCCATCGCCGACGGCTTCGCCGCCGGTTTGCATCTGCAGGCTGACCTGTGCCTGTTCGCGTTCGAGGAAACAGTGTGGAGCGTTCGGCACTTCCACCGAGAGATCCTTGACGTAGATCTTCTCGATGCTGAAAACCGGGGCGTTGCTGTCAGGTGCGCTCATGATGGTCCTGGAAAAAGGGTCGAGGGAGGGTCAAATCGCCAGCAGGGGGTCGAGCTTGCCCTGTCGGTCGAGTTCGTGAAGATCGTCGCAGCCGCCGATATGACGGCCGTCGATGAAGATTTGCGGCACGGTGCGCGCGCCGGGCACGCGGGCCTCCATTTCCTGACGTTTGGCCGGATCGAGGTCGACGCGGAGCTTTTCGATGTCGGTCACTCCCTTGCGCTTGAGCAGCGCTTCGGCGCGCACGCAGTAGGGACAGACGGCCGTGCAATACATTTCGATTCTGGCCACGCAAAGCTCCTTATTTCTTCGTCACCGGCAGCCCGGCATCGATCCAGGCGCGCATGCCGCCGGCCAGGTTGAAGACTTGCAGGAAGCCGGCCTTCATGAGCGTCTTCGCGGCGTTGCCGGAACGGTTGCCGCTGGCGCAGACGAGGATCACCGGCTTGTCCTTGAGTTTTTCGATCTCGACGAGATGCTTGGCGAACTGGCTGAGCGGAAAATGGCGCGCGGCGGGGATGTGACCCGCCGACCATTCGGCCGTTTCGCGCACATCGACGACGAGCGCGTCCTGGCGGTTGATCATGAGCGTCGCCTCGCCGACCGAAACGTTCTTGACGCCGCTTGACTTGAGCGTCTGCCAGAGCAGCATGCCACCGCTTGCTGCAGCGAGGGTGACCCACATCAGATTCTGCTGGATGAACTCCATTGACTCTTCTGCACTTCCTGAAAAAACGGGACCGCTCAGGCGGTCGGACTGACGCCGCAGAACACCTCGCGCATCATGCCGACGAGCTGCAAGGTGCGCTGGTCGGCGACGCGGTAGAAGACCCGGTTGGCCTCCTTGCGCGTCGCGAGGATGCCCTTGTCGCGCAGGATCGCGAGATGCTGCGAAATATTGCTCTGCGAGGTGCCGACGGCATCGACGATCTCCTGCACGCAGACTTCCCGGTCGCCGACGACACAGAGGATCTTCAGCCGCAACGGATGCGAGATCGATTTCAACGCGCGTGCGGCGATCATGATCTGGTCGTGACGAGCGGCGAGATCGTCGATGGCGGTGCGAGGATGACTCATGGGCTGTTGCGCGGGCGATGTCGTGCCGAAACGGACAGGGCGCGATCATACTTCGATTAAAATCCGCTGTCGATTCTCACTTCCCCACTTTTCCCCTTTCCGATCATGTACAAACTCGTATTGCTGCGCCACGGCGAATCCACCTGGAACCAGGAAAACCGCTTCACCGGCTGGACCGATGTCGGTCTGACCGAGAAAGGCATCGCCGAGGCGAAGGCCGCCGGCCAGCTTTTGAAGGCGCAAGGTTTCGATTTCGACATCGCCTATACCTCTATGCTCAAGCGGGCGATCAAGACGCTGTGGATCGTGCTCGAGGAAATGGATCGCATGTGGCTGCCGGTGGTCAATTCCTGGCGGCTCAACGAGCGGCATTACGGCGCTTTGCAGGGACTCAACAAGGCCGAGACGGCCGCCAAGTTCGGCGAGGAGCAGGTGAAGCTCTGGCGGCGTTCCTACGCTGTGCGACCGCCGGCGCTCGACAAGAACGACCCGCGCTATGACGCGCATGATCCGCGTTACGCGAATCTCGCCCCGGGGCTCTACCCGGCCGCGGAGTGCCTGAAGGACACGGTCGAACGCTTCCTGCCGATCTGGTTCGACAGCATCGCGCCGGCGGTCAAATCCGGTAAGCGCGTGCTCGTCACCGCGCATGGCAACAGCCTGCGGGCGCTGATCAAGTATCTCGACAACATCTCCGATCAGGACATCGTCAATCTCAATGTGCCGACCGGCCAGCCGCTGGTGTATGAGTTCGATGCCGAGCTGCAGCCTGTTCGCAGCTACTATCTGGGTGACCCGGAAACGGTCGCCGCCGCCCAGGCCGCCGTGGCGAACCAGGGCAAAGCCAAGGCTTGACCCGCGCCGCCTCCAGTTTCCTCCTTGCCGTGGCGCTCCTCCCAACGCTGGCGTGGGGGGCGGGAGAACGCGAGAAGGCGAAACTCGATGCCGTGCGCGAGCAGCGCACGGCGCTCGAGCGTCGATTACGGGAAAAAGAGTCGGCGCGCGCGACGATCGTCGGTCAGCTGCGCGAAACCGAACGGGCGATCGCCGCCAGCGCCCGCAAGCTGCGCGCCTTGGGCGAGGAACGCGCCGCAGCGCGCACCGAGCTTATCAAGCATGAGGATGAGTTCAAGCGGCTTGAAATGCAGACCGCGGCTCGTCAGGCTCAGCTCGCAGCGTTGCTGCGCCACCAGTTCCGGCCCCAGGAGACCGATGCTCTGGCGATGTGGCTTTCCGGTGACGATCCGAACCAAGCCGCGCGCGATCGCTATTTCCTGGCTCAGCTCGCTCGCACGAAAGTCGAATTGATCCAGCAGTTGCGCAAGGATGCGGCCGAGAGCCGGCGTCTTGCCGAGCTCGTCCGCCAACGCAATGCGAAGCTCGCCGAACTGGCCCGCCACGAAGAGGCGGAACGCGTCACCCTGCGCCAGCAGCAGCAGGAACGCCAGGCCTTGCTAACGAAACTTTCCAGCCAGATCCGGGCGCAGCGGCGCACGATCGAGACCTTGAAACAGGACGAGCGGCGGCTTGCCGATCTGCTCGCCTCACTGGCGAAAAAGAAAACACCGGCGCGTCCGTCCAAAGCGCCAGCGGGCAAAACTCCGAGTGTTTCTCCTGCAGCCCCGACGCCCAGCACCGAGCCAAGCGCTGCGAGTGGAGCTTTCGCCCGGCTGCGCGGCCGGCTGCCCTGGCCGGTCAAGGGCAGCGTTGCCGCGCGCTTCGGCACTCCTCGCGAGGAAGGCCGACTGCTCTGGAAAGGGCTGTTCATCCGCGCGCCGGAAGGTACCGACGTGCGCGCCGTTGCCGACGGCGTGGTGGTATTCGCCGACTGGCTGCGCGGCTATGGCAACCTGCTGATCATCGACCATGATGATGGCTTCCTGTCGATCTACGGCAACAACCAGACCCTGCTCGCCGAGGTCGGTCAGAAGGTGAGTGCCGGCAAACCGGTGGCCACGGTCGGCGCGAGTGGGGGCTTGCCGGAATCGGGTTTATACTTTGAGCTCAGGCATAGAGGGCAGGCATTCGATCCCGGCAAATGGCTTGCCGGACCGTGAAGCCGTCCGAGCGTCGCCATCATCGAACAGGTAATTTCATATGCGTAGCAAGCTGCAGCAATTCGGCCTCGTGCTCGTCGGACTGATCGCCGGCATCGCCTTGAGTATCAATTTTTCCGCGATCGCACAAAAAGGCGGCGATGCGCCGCTGCCGGTCGAAGAGCTCAAAAGCTTCGCCGATGTCTTCAACGCCATCAAGCAAGGCTATGTCGAGCCGGTCGAGGACAAGACGCTGATCCGCCATGCGATCTCCGGCATGTTGAACAACCTCGATCCGCATTCGGCCTATCTCGACGAGGAAGCCTTCAAGGATCTGCAGGTGTCCACGCAGGGCGAGTTCGGCGGCCTGGGGATCGAAGTCGGCATGGAGGATGGGCTGGTCAAGGTGATCTCGCCGATCGAGGATACCCCGGCCTTCCGTGCCGGCGTCAAGGCCGGCGATCTGATCTTCAAGCTCGACGACACGCCGGTCAAGGGCATGACGCTCGGCGATGCGGTGAAGAAGATGCGTGGCAAGCCGAAGACCTCGATCCGGCTGTCGATCTTACGCCAGGGTGAGACCAAGCCGATCGAGATCACCATCGTGCGCGACGTGATCAAGGTGCAAAGCGTCAAGTCGAAGCTGATCGAGCCGGGTTACGGCTATCTGCGCGTCACCCAGTTCCAGGAAGAAACCGTCGCCGATCTGGTGAAACATTTCGAGCGGCTCGTCAAGGCCGATGCCGACGCGAAAGGCACGGGCCTCAAAGGTCTGGTGCTCGATTTGCGCAACGACCCAGGCGGGCTGCTCCATTCCGCGATCGGCGTCTCCGCGGCCTTCCTGCCGCCGGGCAGCCTCGTCGTCACCACCGACGGCCGGGTCGAGGATGCGAAGCGCAAATACAGTGCCGCCGCCGAGGATTACCTGCGCGGCCACCGCGAGGATCCTCTGAAGAAATTGCCCGCGATTGCGAAGAGTGTGCCGCTGATCGTGCTCGTCAATGGCGGCTCGGCTTCCGCTTCCGAAATCGTCGCCGGCGCGTTGCAGGATCACAAGCGCGCGGTCGTGATGGGCACGCAGACCTTCGGCAAGGGCTCGGTGCAGACGGTGCTGCCGCTTTCCGGCAAGACGGCGATCAAGCTGACCACCGCGCGCTACTACACGCCGAGTGGCCGTTCGATCCAGGCCAAGGGCATCGAGCCGGACATCGTCGTCGCGGAAACCCCGAACGGCGGCTCGCGCGAACGCCTGCGCGAAGCCGATCTCGAGCGCCACCTCGCCAACGACAAGGACGGCAAGGACGCGCAGATGCCTGCACCGAAGAAGAGCGAGAAGGACAAAGGCGGCGCGAAGCCCTCGGAGGAAGAAGCGCGCGCCGCGCCGATCGAGTTCGCCTCGAAGAACGACTATCAGCTCACGCAGGCGCTGAATCTGCTCAAGGCTCTCAACGTCATCAAGAAATGAACCCGGAACGCGCCCGCCAACTGCGTGACCAGGAGCGCGGCATCCAGCGGCCGCACCCGCTGGCGCTGCAGGCGGGCACGAAGAAGCACCGCGAGATCCGCTTCAACAAGGTGAAGCACTGGCAGATTCCCGAGGCCTACGCGCTGCTCGAGAGCCTGCCCGGCCTCGAGGTCGCGCCGGGCAGTCAGCCCAACGCGATCGCAGTGAGCTACGAAATCACCGAATACTGCATGGAAGCGCTCGAGCAGCTGCTCGTCGATCGCGGCTTCCATCTCGACAGCACGCTGTATTGCAAGCTGATCCGCGCGCTGGTGTATTTCTCCGAGGAAACCCAGCGCCGCAATCTCGGCCAGCCCGAGCGGTTGATCAAGAAGTCGCACGAAGTTTATTCGCAGGCTTGGGAACACCATCCACACGGCGATCATGACGATACGCCACCTGAGCTACGGGAATACAAATGAGCGATCGTCTGGATGACGAGGCGCTGCTCAGGTATTCGCGCCACATTTTGCTGCCGCAGGTCGGCATCGAGGGGCAGGAGAAACTCCTCGCTGCCAGCGCGCTGGTGCTCGGCGCCGGTGGGCTGGGGTCGCCGGCGGCGCTGTATCTCGCCTCCGCCGGTATCGGGCGGCTTACGCTCGCCGATGGCGACACGGTCGATCTGACCAATCTGCAGCGCCAGATCCTGCATCGCACCGCGTCGATCGGCAAACCGAAGGTGCTCTCCGGTGCGGCGACGCTCGCCGAGATCAACCCCGGCTGCCGCGTCGTTGCCTTGCAGGAAAGGCTTGTCGGCGCGCGGCTCGAAGAGGAGGTCGCGGCGGCCGACGTCGTGCTCGACTGCTCCGACAACTTCGCCACCCGCCATGCGGTCAACCGCGCCTGCGTCAAATACCGCAAACCGCTCGTCTCCGGCGCGGCGATCCGCTTCGACGGCCAGGTCGCGGTGTTCGACACGCGGCGCAGTGATGCGCCCTGCTATCACTGCCTGTTCCCGGAAGCGGAGGATGTCGAGGAAGTCCGTTGCGCGGTGATGGGCGTGTTCGCCCCGATCACCGGCATCATTGGTGCCACCCAGGCGGCCGAGGCCTTGAAGCTCGTGATCGGCTGCGGCGCGCCGATCATCGGGCGCCTGCTGCTGCTCGATGGTCTGGCGATGGAGTGGCGCAGCATCGCCGTGCCGCGCGATCCGGCCTGCGCCGTCTGTGCTACTCGATGCGCGCCCGGATGAAAAAATCGGCGCTGATGGAACGGCACTCGACGATCTGCAAACGTTTCGCTGCGGCAAGCTCGGTGAGATGCCCGAAATCGGCCATCCCACGCGCGCTGTCGCCGAGTAGCAGCGGCGCCTGGTAGATCAGCAGTTCATCGACCAGCCCTTCGCGCAGCAGCGAGCCGTTGAGTTTCAAACCGGCCTCGACCATCACTTCGTTGATGCCGCGCCGGCCGAGTTCCTGCAGCAAGGCGGCGAGATCGACCTGGCCCTGGGCATTCGCCAACACGATGACTTCCGCGCCCAGCGCGGCAAGCCGGGCGGCCTTTTCGGCATTCTCACTCGCGCAGGCGATCAGGCAATGACCAGACTGGAGGATCGCCGCGGCGGGAGAAATTTCCAGCCGGCTGTCGACGACGACTCTGAGCGGCTGGCGTGGCGTGGCGATGTCGCGCACCGTCAGACGCGGATCGTCATCGCGCACGGTGCCGATGCCGGTGATGAGCGCGCACGAGCGTGCGCGCCAAGCATGGGCATGGCGGCGCGCGTCCGCTCCGGTGATCCATTGCGACACCCCATTGGCGAGCGCGGTCTTGCCGTCGAGACTCGTCGCGACTTTCAGCCGTAGCCACGGTCGGCCGCGCGTCATGCGCGAGACGAAGCCGATGTTGAGCTCGCGCGCCTCGTCTGCCAGCAGGCCGCAGGCGACCTCGATGCCGGCGGCGCGCAGCCTTTCGAGCCCCTGACCGGCGACGAGCGGGTTCGGATCCTCCATTGCCGCGACGACACGTTCGACACCCGCCGCGATCAACGCATTCGCGCAGGGCGGCGTGCGGCCATGATGCGAGCAGGGTTCGAGCGTCACGTAGGCGGTGCAGCCCGCCGTATCGCCCGAGCCGACCTTTTGCAGGGCGGCGACTTCGGCGTGCGGCCCGCCGGCCTTTTCGTGCCACCCCTCGCCGATGATGATCCCGTCTCTGACCAACACGCAACCAACCCGCGGATTGGGCGTGGTGGTGTAAAGGCCGCGCGCTGCGAGTTGCAGCGCCCGCGCCATGAAAGCATGATCGGCGGCCGAGAAGCTCACTTGTGGCTCGAGCGCCGCCGTGGGGTCTTCACCTCGCGGATCGCTTCGGAGAACTCGTCGACGTCTTCGAAATTGCGATACACCGAGGCGAAGCGGATGTAGGCCACCTTGTCGAGCTTCTTCAGTTCGCGCATCACCAGCTCGCCGATGCGCTCCGAGGCCACCTCGCGTTCGCCCATCTGCACGAGCTTTTCCTCGATGCGATCGAGCGCGGCCTCCACGCTTTCCGAACTGACCGGACGCTTCCGGAGCGCCAGCATCATGCTCGATTTGAGTTTGTCGCGATCGTATTCGACGCGGCTGCCGTTCTTCTTGACGACCAGCGGCAGTTGCAGCTCGACCCGCTCGTAAGTGGTGAAGCGTTTCTCACAGGCAAGGCAGCGCCGACGTCGGCGTACGGTGTCGCCTTCCTCGTTCTCACGCGTGTCGACGACCTGGGTATTGTCCTCGTTGCAGTAAGGACAGCGCATCGCTCAGCCGTAAACCGGGAATTTCCTGCACAAGGCCGCGACGTCGTTGCGCACGCGCTCGAGCACTGCTTCGTCGTTGGGCGCGTCGAGCACATCGGCGATCAGGTTGGCGACTTGTTCCGCCTCGATTTCCGTGAAGCCGCGCGTCGTCATCGCCGGCGTGCCGATGCGGATGCCGCTGGTGACGAAGGGCTTTTGCGGATCGTTGGGGATCGCGTTTTTGTTCACCGTGATGTGCGCCTTGCCGAGAGCGGCTTCCGCGTCCTTGCCGGTAATGGCCTTGGCGCGCAGGTCGACCAAGAAGACGTGGCTCTCGGTGCGGCCGGAGACGATGCGCAAGCCCCGCTGCTTGAGGACTTTCACCATCACCTGGGCATTCTCGATCACCTGTTCCTGATAGGCGCGGAATTCCTTGCTCATCGCTTCCTTGAAGGCGACGGCCTTGGCGGCGATCACGTGCATCAGCGGCCCGCCCTGCAACCCCGGGAAGATCGCCGAGTTGATCGCCTTCTCGTGCTCGGCCTTCATCAGGATCAGTCCGCCGCGCGGGCCGCGCAGCGTCTTGTGGGTGGTCGAAGTGACGACGTCGGCGTGCGGCACCGGGTTCGGATAGAAACCGGCGGCCACCAGCCCGGCGTAGTGCGCCATATCCACCATGAAGATCGCGCCGACCGCCTTGGCGATCTTCGCGAACCGCTCGAAATCGATCTTCAGCGCATAGGCCGAGGCGCCGGCGATGATCAGCTTCGGCTTGTGCTCGAAGGCGAGCCGCTCGACTTGCGCATAGTCGATGGCTTCGTGCTCATCGAGCCCGTAGGGCACGACCTTGAACCATTTGCCGGACATGTTGAGCGCCATGCCGTGCGTAAGATGGCCGCCCTCGGCAAGACTCATGCCCATCACCGTATCGCCGGGCTGCAAGAACGCCATGAACACCGCCTGATTGGCCTGCGAGCCGGAATTCGGCTGCACGTTGGCCGCTTCGGCGCCAAAGAGTTTTTTGGCACGATCGATCGCCAGCTGCTCGACGATATCCACGTATTCGCAGCCGCCGTAATAACGCTTGCCCGGATAGCCTTCGGCGTATTTGTTGGTGAGTTGGGAGCCCTGGGCTTCCATCACGGCCCAGGAGACGTAGTTTTCCGAGGCGATCAGTTCGATGTGGTCTTCCTGCCGCTGGTTTTCCTGGCGGATCGCGGCAAAGATTTCCGGGTCTATCTTGGCGAGGCTGTCTTGTTTCGAGAACATGAGAATTTCCGTCGGGTTGGCCAAAGAATCATTTTACCTGCTCACAGCTCGTCGAGCGGCCGTTCGAGATGCTCCCGCTCCCCCCAGGAAAGCAGCGTCCAGCAGCCGGCATCGATTTCGATCCAGTTGATGCCGCAATTCGGGATCGTGAAGTCGCGCGGGCTTTCCAGCGGCCGCCCGGTCGCCTGCCGGTAGACGATGTCGAGCACGCCGCCGTGCGTGAAGATCGCCACCGCCTCGCCCGGATGCCGGCGCACGATGGCGTCGATGGCCGCCGACAGGCGCGCGGCGAAATCGAGCAGGCTTTCCCCGCCCTCAGGAACGAAACGCGGATCGCGCGCCTTGTGGCGCGCATAGGCGGCAGGGTGGCGCGCCTCGCACTCTGCGTAGGTGAGGCCCTGGAAAATGCCGTAATGGCGTTCGCGCACCCCGGGATAGAGGTGCAAGGACACTTTGGCGAGATGGGCGGTCGCCTCGGCGGTTTGGCGCGCGCGCGCAAGATCGCTACTGTAGATCGCCGCGAAGCCCTCGTCCTTGAGCGCGTTGGCCGTGGCACGTGCCTGGGCGTGGCCGAGCGCGGAGAGGGGAATATCGAGCTGGCCCTGGATGCGGCGACCGGCGTTCCAGTCGGTTTCGCCGTGGCGGATCAAGCAAAGACGGGTCATGGCAGGCAATCGAATCGTTCGCTCCGGCTTGTGGCTTTCCACAATCCTTTGCCCAAGCGTGGCTCAAGCCGTTAACATTCCGGGCCATGTGGCATCGACAAAGGCAGGCGCCGTCACCAGCCATTATCGCCTACGGCCCCACTGCGGAGGAGTAACCGCGATGAAATTCCTGCTGCAATTTGCGAGGCTGATCGACGCCTTGAGCGAGGCGGTCGGCCGTGCGGCGATATGGCTGGTGCTGGCCGCGGTGCTGGTTTCCGCCGGCAATGCGATCGTGCGCAAGACTTTCGATATCAGCTCGAACGCCTGGCTCGAGATCCAGTGGTACCTGTTCGCCGCGATCTTCCTGCTGGGTGCGGCGTTCACGATGCTGCGTCAGGGACATGTCAAGATCGATGTGATCAGCGGACGTTTTTCCAAGCGTACCCAGATCAAGATCGAGATCTTCGGCATCGTCTGCTTCCTGTTCCCGTTCGTTTATCAGGTGATCCGGCTGGTCTGGCCCCTCGTCGTCCAGGCCTGGACGACCGGGGAGATGTCCGAGAATGCCGGAGGACTGATCCGCTGGCCGGTCTATGCGCTGATCCCCGCCGGTTTTCTACTCCTCGGTCTGCAAGGTCTTTCCGAGCTGATCAAGCGCATCGCTTTTCTGCAAGGCCTGTGCCCCGACCCGACTCATTCTGCGCAGACCAAGACCGCTGAAGAAGAACTGGCCGAGGAAATCCGCAAACACCAGGTGGCCGACGAAGTCGTGGAGATGGTGGAGGCTGCGGAGGAGCAAATCGCCGGCGAAAGCCGCAAGGGAGGGCTAGGATGATCGAATTCCTGCAGGCCAACCTGGCGCCGGTGATGTTCGCCGGGCTGATCGTCTTTCTGCTGCTGGGTTATTCGGTGGCTTTTTCTCTGGCTGCCTGCGGCTTGTTTTTCGGCTATCTGGGTGTCGAGCTGGGGTTGCTGCCCGAATCGCTGCTGCACGCGCTGCCCTTGCGCATGATCGGTATCCTCAAGAACGACACCTTGCTGGCGATCCCGTTTTTTACCTTCATGGGATTGGTCCTCGAGCGCTCCGGCATGGCGGAGGACCTGCTCGATACGATCGGGCAGCTGTTCGGCCCGATCCGCGGTGGCCTGGCTTACGCGACGGTTTTCGTCGGTGCGATGCTCGCGGCCACAACGGGCGTGGTGGCGGCATCGGTCATTTCGATGGGGCTCATTTCCCTGCCGATCATGTTGCGCTACGGCTATGATCGGCGGCTTGCTTGCGGCGTGATCGCCGCCTCGGGCACGCTGGCGCAGATCATCCCGCCCTCGCTGGTGCTGATCGTCATCGCCGACCAGCTCGGGCGTAGTGTCGGCGATCTCTACACCGGTGCGTTCATTCCCGGTTTCGTGTTGACGCTGCTCTATGTCTTCTGGGTTCTTGCCGTGAGCCTGGTGAAACCGGCTGCCGCCCCGGCCTTGCCCCTCGAAGCGCGCACCATCCGCGAGCCCGACGGCAGTACCGGCAATCGTTCCCTGCTCGTGCTGACGGCGCTCTCCCTCCTGGCCGCGATCGTTTTTGCCCAGACCCGCTCACCGGAAGCCCCCAAGGACGAGACCATCGTTCTCGCGATGTGTGTCGGCATCGGCACGGCTTTTCTGCTGGCGCTCATCAACCGGGTCGCGAAATTGGGGCTGCTCTCGCGGATGGCCGAACGCGTCACCTTCGTGCTGATACCGCCGCTGGCGCTGATCTTCCTCGTCCTCGGAACGATTTTCATCGGCGTCGCGACGCCGACCGAGGGTGGCGCGATGGGTGCCGTGGGCGCCCTGGCGATGGCGATCTCTCGCCGCCGCCTGACGATCCCGCTCCTCAAACAGGCGATGGAGGCCACCCTGAAACTGTCGTCGTTCGTGATGTTCATCCTGCTCGGCGCCACGGTGTTCAGCCTGACCTTCCAGGGCGTCGATGGCCCGCGCTGGGTCGAACATCTGCTGACCAGCCTGCCCGGCGGTCAGCTTGGCTTCCTGATCTTCGTCAATGCCTTGGTGTTCGGTCTGGCGTTCTTTCTCGACTTCTTCGAGCTGGCATTCATCATCATTCCGCTGCTCGCGCCCGTGGCGGACAAGATGGGCATCGATTTGGTCTGGTTCGGCGTCCTGCTGGCCGTGAACATGCAGACCTCTTTCATGCACCCGCCGTTTGGTTTCGCATTGTTTTATCTGCGCAGCGTGGCGCCGCACGAGAAGTATCTCGATCACGTCACCAAGAAAGAAATCGCCCCGGTCACTACCACGCAGATCTATTGGGGAGCGATTCCCTTCGTGGTCATCCAGGTGGTGATGGTCGGGGTCTTGATCGCTTTCCCGCAGCTGGTCACCGGTCGCCTCGAAAAGAAACAGGCGGTCGATCTCGATACGATCCAGATCGAAGTGGCACCCTCGGATTACGATCGGCCGCAGGAGGGGGGGCCGGCACCGGCCGAGGAAAAGCCTCTCGCGCCTGCTGCTTCGGAGCCTCAAGCGGATGGCGGGACATGGGATGAGAAAAAGCAGGACGACCCTGCTGCGGCGCTGCTCGAAGAGATGGCCAAGGAAGGGAAGAAGCGGTAGCCAACGAAAAACCGCGGCATGCCGCGGTTTTTCGTTGTAGCCGTGCGAACAGGATTACAGCTTCTGTGCCTGCATGTAGCTGTCGAAACCCATCTCGGCGAACTTGAACCAGAGGTTCTGATCTTTGCGGAAGGCCGCGTAGTCTTCGTAGATCTTCTTCCAGTGCGGATTTTTGCCCGATAGATCGCTGTAATACTGCATCGCGAACTGGAAGGCGGCATCCATCACCGGCTTGGGCAGGCGGAACAGCTTGGTCCCCCCAGCGACCAGCTCCTTCAGAGCCTTCGGATTCTTCGCATCGTACTTGGCCTGCATGTCGGTGTGGGCGATCGCTGCGGCGCACTCGATGATCGCCTTGTTCTCGGCCGACAGGCTCTCATAAGCTTTGCTATTGACGTAGAGCACGAGCTGGGGGCCGCCTTCCCACCAGGCGGGATAGGCATAGAACTTGGCGACCTTGTAGAAGCCGAGCTTCTGGTCGTCGTAAGGGCCGACCCATTCGGTGGCGTCGATGGTGCCCTTTTCGAGCGCTTGATAAATTTCCCCGCCGGGAATGTTCTGCGGCACGCCGCCGATGCCCTTGAGGATCTCGCCGCCGAAGCCGCCGATGCGCATCTTCAGGCCCTTGATGTCGGCAAGCGACTTGATCTCCTTGCGATACCAGCCGCCCATCTGGGCGCCAGTGTTACCCATCGGGAAGTTGATGATGTTGTATTGGGCGTAGAACTCGCGGAAGAGTTTCAGACCGTTGCCTTCATACATCCAGGCAGTCATCTGGCGCGAGTTGAGGCCGAACGGGATCGCGCAGTCCATCGCGAACGTGGGGTCTTTGCCGAAGAAGTAGTAGGGCGCGGTGTGCGCACACTCGACCGTGCCTTGCTGCACGCCATCGACCACGCCAAACGGCGGCATCAGCTCACCGCCGGCATGGACGGAAATCTCGAACTTGCCGCCGGACATCTCCTTCACTTTCTTCGAAAACACTTCGGCCGCACCGTAGATGGTGTCGAGAGCCTTCGGGAAGCTGGAGGCCAGGCGCCAGCGGATCGCCTGTTGTGCATGAACGGCCGGAGCGGCACCGGCGGCCAGAATGCCGGCCATGCCGGCGTGTTGCAGAAATTTGCGACGTTCCATTCTCTGTCTCCTTGGTGATTGTTGGTCTCGCCCGATCGTGCCTGGGCGGTGCGGCAATACTACACCGGAGGATGCAGGAATCGCTGCGTCAACGCCCCGCCACGGTCATGTGGTTAACCACAATGGAACCGACGCTACGCGCGCCGCGCGTGACGGTATCGCGCCCGACGGCCTCGATGCCGGCGAACATCTCCTTGAGGTTGCCGGCGATGGTGATCTCATGCACCGGGTAGGCGATCTCGCCGTTTTCCACCCAGAAACCGGCTGCGCCGCGCGAATAGTCACCGGTCACGTAGTTGATGCCGTGACCGAGCAGCTCGGTCACCAGCAGGCCGGTGCCGAACGCCTTGAGCAGTCCCACGAAATCATCCGGAGCGCCGGGACTGGGGGCGACGATCAGGTTGTGGCTGCCGCCGGCATTGCCGGTGGTCGGCATGCCCAGTTTCCGTGCCGTATAGGTCGAGAGGAAATAGCCTTGCAGCACGCCGGCTTCGACGACGGTGCGATCGTGCGTGGCCACGCCATCGTCGTCGAAGGGGCTGGAGGCGAGCCCTTTGGGCAGATGCGGTCGTTCGTCGATGCGGAACCAGTCCGGGAAGATCCGCTTGCCCAGGGCGTCGACGAGAAAGCTCGCCTTGCGGTAGAGGCTGCCGCCGGAAGCGGCGTGGACGAAGCTGCCGATCAACATCGTGGCCAGCGGCGCTTCGAACATGACCTTGCATTGGCGCGTCTTCAGCTTCCTCGCCCCCAGGCGCGCGAGCGCGCGCCGTGCGGCATAGTCGCCGATCGCTTCAGGCGAGGCAAGATCGGCTGGATCGCGGTGGCCGGAATACCAGTCGTCGCGCTGCATGTCATCGCCGCGTTGGGCGATCGGCACGCAGGAGATGAAATGGCGCGTGGCAGGATAGCCGCCGATGAAACCGAGGCTATTGGCCGAGATGAAATGCGCGGCATGGATGGAAACGCTCGCGCCCTCGGAATTCGTGACCAGTGGGCTGACGGAGTACGCGGCGCTCTCGCAACGCCTGGCGAGCGCGATCGCTTCCTCGATCGCGATGTTCCAGGGGTGATAGAGATCGAGATCCGGCGTTGTCTTGGCCAGCAGTTCCGGCTCGGGCAGGCCCGCCGCATCATCCTCGGCGGTGTGACGGGCGATCGACAAGGCCGCCTCGACCGTGGCTTTGAGCGAATCCAGCGAGAAATCAGAGGTCGAGGCATGGCCGCGCCGCTTATCGAGATAGACGGTGATGGCGATCCCTTTGTCGCGGTTGAACTCGATGGTCTCGACCTCGCCCTTCCTGACGGTGACGGACTGGCCGATGCCTTCCGAGACATCGACCTCGCAGGCAGAAGCGCCAAGCCGTTTGGCGTGGCGCAGCGCATCGTGCGCCAGCTCGCGCAATCGATCGGCTGTGAAGGAAAACTCGGACATAGGGGGATGAAAGTGGCAAAGTTATAATCTTACCTGTGGAAACACTGGAAAAGCCCAGCAAGAGCGCTCTCAAGCGCGCGATGATCGAGCTGCAGGCGCTCGGCGAGGAATTGGTCGCGCTCTCGGCCGAGCAGCTGAAGAAAATCGATCTGCCGGAGGAATTGCGCGAAGCCGTGCGCGATGCACAGCGCTTCACGCAGCACGAGGCGCGGCGCCGTCAGCTGCAGTTCATCGGCCGGCTGATGCGCAATCTCGATGCCGAGCCGATCCGCGCGGCGCTCGACGACATTCGTGGCATTTCTGCCCTCGCCAATGCCCGCCAGCATGCGCTCGAACGGCTGCGCGCGCGCTTGCTGGCCGATGAAAAAGTGATTGGCGAAATCGCGGCGATACACCCGGATGCCGATCTCCAAAAGCTGCGCCAGCTGCGCCGCAATGCACTCAAGGAGCAGGAATTGGGCAAACCGCCGCGCGCCTTTCGCGAACTCTTCCGCGTATTGAGGGAACTCGATGGACAATGAATTGTTGATCGGCCTGGTGTCGATTTCCGATAGGGCCTCCTCCGGCGTCTATGAGGACAAGGGTATTCCGGCGCTCAAGGAGTGGTTTGCCGCGGCGCTTGCTTCGCCCTGGCGCATGGAATGCCGGCTGATTCCAGACGAGCAGCTGGTGATCGAGCAAACCTTGATCGAACTCGCTGATACCGTCGGCTGCCACCTCGTGCTCACCACGGGCGGCACGGGGCCGGCACCGCGCGACGTGACGCCCGAGGCGACATTGGCGGTTGCGCACAAGGTGATGCCGGGTTTCGGCGAGCAGATGCGCGCGGTGAGTCTGAAATATGTGCCGACGGCGATCCTTTCTCGGCAGGTGGGCGTGATTCGCGGCAAGACACTGATCCTCAACCTGCCCGGCCAGCCCAAGGCGATCAAGGAAACCCTCGATGGCATCTTCGCCGCGGTGCCCTACTGCATCGATCTGATCGGCGGGCCCTACATCGAGACGAACGAGGCCGTCGTCAAGGCGTTCCGGCCCAAGTCTGCAGCAAAGCCAGCCCCCAATTGACACCAAAGCCGGTGGTGTCGGTCGCCACCGCGCCGAGGCCCCCCTGGCAGCTCGCCGCGGCGAGATCGACGTGCAGCCACGGCGTTTGACCAACGAAGCGGGAGAGGAAGCGCGCGGCGAGGATGTGGTCGGCTTCTCCCTCCAAGGTGCATTGCTTGACATCGGCCACCTTCGATTCGAGCGCCGCTTCGTAATCCTCGTCCTGCGGGAAGACGCAGACGCGCTCGCTGCTTTCCCGTCCGGCGCGCACCGCGGCATGCGCCAGATCGCCGTCGGAGGCGAACACGCCGGAATAGCGCGTGCCGAGCGCGGTGATCATGCTGCCGGTGAGCGTGGCGAAATCGATCATCAGCTTTGGTTCGCCTTTCACGGCGAGCGCCAGCGTATCGGCCAGCACCATGCGACCTTCGGCGTCGGTATGCACCACCTCGATCGTCGTGCCATCGAGCGCCCGGACGATGTCGCCTTGCGCATAGGCGCGCGGCGAGATGTGGTTCCTGGCGATGGCCAGCCAGCAGTCGATCGCGATCGGCAGCTTCAGTTCCGCAGCGGCGCACAGCAGCGCCAGCGCAACCGCCGAGCCGGCCATGTCCTCGTGCATGCCGGTCATGTATTTCGCCGGCTTGAGGTTCAAGCCACCAGTATCAAAGCAGATGCCCTTGCCGATCAGCGCAACGCGTTTCGCGGCCTTCTTCGGGCGCCAGGAAAGATGCACGATCGCGGCGCCGCCACCGTTGTCATCCGAGCCTTGCGCCACGGCGCAGAACGCGCCGGCGCCCATTTTCTCGAGCTTCTTGAAATCGAATTCCTCGAGCGCAAAACCTTGCTCTTTGGCGAGCTGGCGGATTCGCGCGCGATAGTGCGAAGGGTCGAGCCGGTTGGGCGGTAGCGCCGTGAGCTCGCGTGCCAGCAGGTTCGCCCGCGCCGCGGCAATGCAAAACTCGGCGTTGGCGGGACGGCACGGCAAGACGATTTCGGCCAGCGGTTTGAGCGCTTTCTTTTTCTGCTGCGGCAGCGGCACGCCATTGACGAGCGCGACATAGAGCGCATCGGAGAGCGCCAGGTCATCGACGTCATGCGGCACGATGGCCAGCGCCTTGGGCGACTCTTCCAGCAGCGGCATGAGGGCCTTGCGCAGTCCGGTGAGTCGCTCGAAGCGCGACCTTGCCGGGTCGTAGGCGAAGAGCGTCGCGTGCGTGCCGTCGGGAAAATCGGCGCCAAGCGGCGTCTTGGCGAGCTCCGCTGCTTTCATCTCCTTGCGTTTCAAGAGAGTTTCCCAGAATCTGCCTTCGGGCAAGCCGGCCGGCAGGGTCTTGCCGGCGGGGATCAGGATCAGGCGGTGTTGGCCGCGTGGCGTGGCGGCGATGGAAAGTTTGGGCAATGCGATCATGAGGGGGCTCCGTATAATCGCTCGGATTATGCGTCAATACCTCGATCTCATGCGCCATGTGCTCGACCAGGGGCACGAGAAGTCCGATCGCACCGGCACCGGCACCCGTTCGGTATTCGGCTGGCAGATGCGCTTCGACCTTGCCGAGGGTTTCCCGCTTCTGACCACCAAGAAGCTGCATCTGCGCTCGATCATCCACGAGTTGCTCTGGTTTCTGCGCGGTGAGACCAACATCGCCTATCTCAGGGAAAACAAAGTCACGATTTGGGATGAGTGGGCGGATGCCAACGGCGATCTGGGGCCGGTCTATGGCCATCAATGGCGCCACTGGCCGGGACGTGACGGCCAGGAGATCGACCAGATCGCCCATCTCATCGACGGCCTCAAGAAGAACCCGGACTCGCGCCGCCACATCGTCACCGCCTGGAATCCGGCCGATATCGACCGGATGGCCTTGCCGCCTTGCCATCTGCTCTTCCAGTTCTACGTCGCCGAGGGCAAATTGAGCTGCCAGCTCTACCAGAGGAGCGCCGACATCTTTCTCGGCGTGCCGTTCAACATCGCCTCCTATGCCTTGCTGACGCTGATGGTCGCGCAGGTCTGCGGCTTACGCCCGGGAGAATTCATCCATACGCTGGGGGATGCGCACCTCTACAGCAATCACCTCGACCAGGCGCGGCTGCAATTGACGCGTGAGCCCCGCCCTTTGCCGACGATGAAGCTCAACCCGGTGGTGCAGGACATCTTCGCCTTCCGCTTCGAGGATTTCACACTCGAAGGTTATGACCCGCATCCGCATATTCCGGCACCGGTGGCGGTTTGAGCGATGAAACTGATCGGCGACATCGGCGGTACCAAGACGCTGCTTGCGCTCGTCGATGATGCTGGGCGGAGTAACGCGCGCTGCCGTTTCGCCAGCGCCGAGTTTGCGACTTTCGATGATCTGTTGGCCGCGTATCTGCGCGAGGTGAATACGCCGATCGATGGCGGTTGTCTCGCCGTGGCCGGGCCGGTGGCCAACGATGGGCGCTCGGCGAAGGTGACCAACCTGCCTTGGCAAATCGATTGCGCTCTTCTGGAGGCGCGATTCGGCCTTGGCCGAGTGCGGTTGATCAACGATTTCGCTGCGGTCGCCCATGGCATCGCGGCGCTGAAATCCGAGCAGATGATCTTCTTGCAGGCAGGTGAGCCATGCCAGGAGGGCGTGAAACTGGTGCTTGGCGCAGGCACCGGGCTGGGCATGGCGATCATTGCTGGCGGTCGCATTCTGCCCAGCGAAGGGGGGCACATCGGCTTTGCGCCGCTTGACGAGACGCAATGGCAGACTTGGCGAGCGTTGCAGGCGCGCTATGGCCGCGTCACGGCGGAACGGGTCATTTCCGGACCGGGGATGGAGAACCTCCACCGTATCCTGGCCGGGGAGGAGCTCGACGCAGCGGCGATCCTCGCGCGGGCACGGCAGAACGAGCCGGCAGCCCTGCGCACGCTGGAGGTGTTCTGCACGGCCTACGGCGCCTTTGCCGGCGACATGGCGCTGGCAGTGCTGGCGCATGGTGGTGTGTTCCTCGCTGGTGGCGTTACGCAACATCTTTTGCCCGAGCTGGGCAGCAGTGGTTTCGTGGCAGCCTTCAATGACAAAGCCGAGCATGCGGAATTGGTGCGCCGCATACCTGTCGCGGTGGTGACTGACCCGGACATCGGTTTGCAGGGGGCCGCCGCCGCTTTGCAAAGCGGCGCGTTTCGTTGACCGTTGTCAACATTCCGTCACATGTAAAGTGTATAAGGATGGATTTTGACAGGTCGAAGAAACATCATCATGCGAGGAGACCCAAACCATGACCACAGCCACCAAGACGACCGACGAACCGGTAAAGAAGTCCGGCAACGCGCGCAGCAAGCCGAAGGCCACCGCGAAGTCTAGTGATACGGCCAAGCTTTCGACCGCGAAGAAGACGTCTGCCGCAAAGGCCACGGCAGCGAAAAAGACTACGAAGCCGAAGACGCCGGCTGCGAAGCAAGCCGATGTTGCTCCGGCAGCCACGCAGACGCCGACGCTGCCCGAGCTGACACCCGAGCAGCGGCGCCTGTATGTCGAAGTGGCGGCCTACTACATCGCCGAGCGGCGCGGTTTCCGGGGCGGCAGCGAGATGGAAGACTGGCTGCAGGCCGAAGCGGAAATCGATCGCTTGCTGCGCGAGGGCATTCTCAAGCCATAATACGCACATCCCGAGCAACCGCTCCCGCCCGCCAGAGGGAGTGCGCCGATGGCGCAACAAGACAAACGATGCGGCGGGCTTGCCTGGGAAACGACAACAGGGAGTGATTCATGCAACATGATCTGCCATTCAACGACCCGCATGCGCCGCATGGTCGTTTCGTCAGCCATCTGACCCGTTCCACCTATGCGATCATCCTCGCCGGTGGACGCGGCAGCCGGCTGATGCAGCTCACCGACTGGCGCGCCAAGCCTGCCGTGCCTTTTGGCGGCAAGTTCCGCATCATCGACTTCACGCTCTCCAACTGTGTCAATTCAGGCATCCGGCGCATCGGTGTGGCGACGCAATACAAGGCGCAAAGCCTGATCCGCCATCTGCAGCGCGGCTGGAGTTTCCTCGACGGGCGTTTCGACGAATTCATCGACCTATTGCCGGCGCAGCAGCAGATCGGCGAAGACTGGTATCAAGGCACCGCCGACGCGGTATTCCAGAACATCGACCTGTTGCGCCGCAACGAGCCGAAGTACGTGCTGATCCTCTCGGGCGACCACATCTACAAGATGGACTACGGCCGCTTGCTCGCGCAGCATGTGCAGACCGAGGCAGATCTGACCATTGCCTGCATGGATGTGCCGATCGAGGAGGCGAGTGCCTTCGGCGTGATGGGTGTGAATGAAGAACGCCGCATCGTCAGCTTCATCGAGAAGCCGAAACAGCCGGCATCGATTCCTGGCCGGCCAGACCGCGCGCTGGTCAACATGGGCGTGTATGTCTTCAATGCGAGCTTCCTCTACGAACAGCTGATCCGCGATGCCGATGATCCGCATTCGGATCACGACTTCGGCAAGAACGTCATCCCGCACATCATCAGCCGCTACCTGGCTTATGCGCACGACTTCGTCGAAAGCTGTGTCGGCATCCCGGAAAACGGCGTGCCATACTGGCGTGATGTCGGCACGGTTGACGCTTACTGGGAGGCGAACATCGAGCTGACCAAGGTATCGCCCGAGCTCAACATGTACGACGAGGACTGGCCGATCTGGACGCATCAGGAACAGCTGCCGCCAGCCAAGTTCGTCTTCGACGAGGACGAGCGGCGCGGTATGGCGATCGATTCGTTGGTCTCGGGCGGCGACATCATCAGCGGTGCCGTGGTGCGCCGCTCGTTGCTGTTCTCGCGCGTGTTCGTGCATAGTTGGGCGCTCGTGGAGGATTCCGTGGTGCTGCCGAATGCCGAGATCGGCCGCCATTGCAAGATCCGCCGCGCGGTGATCGACAAGAACTGCAAGGTGCCGGAAGGGATGGTGATCGGCTATGACCCGGAAGAAGATCGCAAGCGCTTCCACGTCACGCCGAAAGGCATCTGCCTCGTGACGCCGGAGATGCTCGGGCAGAAGATCCACCACATCCGCTAGGCACCTCGCCCAACAGGCCGTTGCAAAACGTCACCAGGATGGCTAGATGCAAGGCGCATGAAGCGCAGCGACCGAGACATGTCGCAATGGCCTGCCAAGACCTGGCCCCGCTTCTTCCGATGCAATGGCCTGGCGGCGGTGAGGCGTAAAATCGCCATCCACCTCGAAAAACGGGAAAAAAATGGCTGGTACCTTGTTCCAACTCGAAATCAATCCCAAGCTTCCGGCGCGCCTTGCGCGCCTCGAAGAACTCGCCAATAACCTCTGGTATAGCTGGGATCGCCCCACGCGCACACTGTTCGCGCGTCTCGGCAGCAAGCTGTGGGGCGCGGTCGGCCACAGCCCGAAGGCCTTTCTCAAACGCGTCGATCAGCGCCGTCTCGAGGAGGCGGCGGAAGATCCGGTGTTTCTCGGCGCGCTCGCCCATGTGCTGTCGGCCTATGACACTTATCACGATGCGCTGCGCCGCGACCAGGGGCATCAGCTGCCGGAAGGCGCGCTGATCGCCTATTTCTGCGCCGAATTCGGTTTTCATGAGAGTCTGCCGATCTATTCCGGCGGCCTGGGCATCCTCGCCGGCGATCACTGCAAGACGGCGAGCGACATGAACTTGCCGTTCGTCGGCGTCGGCCTGCTCTATCGTCAGGGCTATTTCCTGCAGAGCATCGACGGCGAAGGTCGTCAGCATGCGCTCTACAACGATGCCGATTTCGACGACCTGCCGGTCACCCCCGTCGTCGGGCCGGACGGTGGCGAATTGAAGATCAGTGTGCGTCTGCCAGGGCGTGATGTCTGGGTCAAGGTCTGGAAGGCGCGCATCGGCCATGTGTCGTTGTATCTGCTCGATACCGATCTCGAGGAGAACTCGCCGCACGACCGCGACATCACCCATCAGCTCTACGGCGGCGACCGCACGACGCGCATCGAGCAGGAGATCGTGCTGGGGATGGGGGGCGTGCGGACGCTCGCCGCGTTGGGCTTGAAGCCGACCGTCTGGCACATCAACGAAGGTCACGCCGCGTTCCTGGTACTCGAACGCATGCGCGACTTGATCAAGAGCGGTCTCGATTTCGATGCTGCGCTCGAAGTCGTCGCCAGCAACACGGTGTTCACCACCCATACGCCGGTGCCGGCCGGCCACGATCATTTCAGCGACGAGATGATCCGCAAGTATTTCGAGGAATGCTGTCACGATATGGGCTGCGAGGTCGGTAGCCTGCTGGCCTTGGGACGCATCGACGATACACCCGAATTCAACATGACCGGTCTGGCGGTTCGCGGTTCACGTTTCCAGAATGGCGTCTCGCGCATCCACGGCGACGTCTCCGCGGAAATCTGCCGCAAGTTGTGGCCACAGATCGACCCCGAAGAAAACCCGATGGACTATGTCACCAACGGGGTTCATGTGCCGACGTTCCTTTCCGACCATTGGCACGACACCTTCGACCGTGTGCTCGGGCCAGCCTGGCGCCAGCGGCTTACCGATGCGCAGACCTGGGCGCAAGTGCATGCGATTCCCGATCACACCTTCTGGAGCATCCGCCAGTCGATCAAGGCCGAAATGCTCTATCTGGTGCGCCACCGCATCACCGAGCAATACACGCGCAACCAGTGTTCGCAGGCCCACATCGACCGGCTGTTGCAGCTCGCCGATCCGGAAAATCCCAACGTCCTGACGATTGGCTTCGCGCGCCGCTTCGCCACCTACAAGCGCGCCACGCTGCTGTTTCGCGACCTCGAGCTGTTGCGGCGCTTGATCTGCAATCCGGAGCGGCCGGTGCTGTTCGTCTTCGCCGGCAAGGCGCATCCGGCCGACCAGCCCGGCCAGGCGCTGATCCGGCGCGTCCATGAGGTGGCGCAGATGCCGGAATTCGAGGGCCACATCCTGCTCGTCGAAGGCTATGACCTGCGCCTGGCGCGCCGCCTCGTCGCGGGCGTCGATGTCTGGCTGAACAATCCGGTCTATCCACTCGAAGCCTCCGGTACCTCGGGCATGAAGGCGTCGATGAACGGCGTCATCAACCTATCGGTGCTCGACGGCTGGTGGGGTGAGGGTTTCCATCAAGACGATGGCGGCGCGAACGGTTGGGCGATCAAGCCGGCCTCGCGCAGCCTCGACGAGGAACGGCGCGACCAGGAAGAAGGCCGTTCGCTCTACGAGACCCTGCAGGACAAGGTGATCCCGCTGTATTACGCGCGCGGGCCGATGGGCTATTCACCCGGTTGGGTGGCGATGGCCAAGCGCTCGATCGCGACGATCACGCCGCGTTTCAATTCGCAGCGCATGGTCGGCGAGTATCTGCACAAGTTCTATGCGCCGGCCGACCAGCAGTGGCGCAAGAAAAGCGCCGATGGTTATGCCGCCGCACGCACGTTGGCGGGCTGGAAACAGAAGGTGCGCCAGGCCTGGCCCAAGGTGCGCTTGCGGCGCATCGACACACCAGTCAAGCGCATTCCCTATGGCGCCAGCCTGCACTTCGAGCTGGCCGTCCATCTCGATGGTCTGGCGCCGCAGGACGTGGCGGTGGAATTGCTGCTGTCGCGTCCCGGCACCGACAGCCGCACGCGGCCGCCGCGCAAGCTGTTGCTCGAATATCGCGGGCCGGGCGAGCAGGGCGACAGCATCTTCGCGCTCGATTTCACGCCCGACGTCTGCGGCAAGCTCGATTACCGGCTGCGCGTCTATCCCCACCATGAGCTGCTGACCCATCCCTTCGAGATGGGCATGATGCTGTGGCTGTGAGGATGCGATGACACCGATCCTGAACACCCCCGCCTGGAAGCATGTCGAGCGCCATGCCCATGGATTGCGCGACGTTCATCTGCGCGACCTGTTTGCCCACGACCCGACGCGCTTCGCGCGTTTGTCGGTGCGCTGGAACGACTGGCTGCTCGATCTGTCCAAGCAGCGCATCACACCGGATACGCTGCCGCTCCTCGCCGATCTGTGGCATGTCGCCGACGTGCCGGGCTGGATCGCCAGGATGCGCGCTGGCGAGCCGATCAACCACACCGAGAACCGCGCGGTGCTGCACATCGCCCTGCGCAATCTCGGTCCAGATGCGGCGCCGATTCGTGTCGCCGGGCAAGACGTGATGCCCGATGTGCTCGCGGTGCTGGACAAGATGCGCAAGTTCTGCACCGCCGTGCATGCCGGTCAATGGCGCGGCGCCACCGGCGAACCGATCACCGATGTGGTCAACATCGGCATCGGCGGTTCCGATCTCGGACCGCGCATGGCGACGCAGGCGCTGGCCGCATTTCGCATGCCTCATCTTCGCGTCCATTACGTTGCCAACCTCGACGGCGCCGATTTGGCGACGACGCTGGCCGGTCTCGATCCGCGCACCACGCTGTTCATCATCGCCAGCAAGACCTTCACGACGCAGGAGACGATGCAGAATGCCGTTTCCGCGCGCAACTGGCTCACCGGCGCGCTGGGGGCTACCGCCGTCGGGCGCCATTTCGTCGCAGTGTCTACCGCGCTCGACAAGGTCGCTGCCTTCGGCATCGATCCGGACAACGCATTCGCCTTCTGGGACTGGGTTGGCGGCCGTTTCTCGTTGTGGTCGGCGATCGGCCTGCCGCTGGCGCTGGCCATCGGCTTCGAGCGCTTCGAAGCGCTACTGGCCGGCGCGCGGGCGATGGACGAGCATTTCTTCACCGCGCCGCCACTCGAAAACCTGCCGGCGCTTTTGGCGCTCGTCGAGCTGTGGAATGCCGATTTCATCAATCTACAGACGCGTGCGCTGCTGCCCTACAGCCAGTCGCTGGGACTCTTGCCGCGCTACCTGCAACAACTCGAGATGGAGAGCCTCGGCAAGCAGATCGACCGCGACGGCAAGCCGGTCGGCTGCCCGACGCTGCCGATCGTCTGGGGCGAGCCGGGCACCAACGGCCAGCACGCTTTCTATCAGCTCCTGCACCAGGGCGGACGCGCGCTTTCTTGCGAATTCATCGTCTGCCGCACGCCCGACTATCCGCTCCCTGGCCATCACGAGAAGCTGCTCGCCAACTGCTTCGCGCAGAGCGCCGCGCTGATGAAGGGCAAAACCGAAGCGGAGGCGCGCGCGGAGCTCATGGCCGCCGGCGCACCCGCCCCCGACTTTCTGGCGCCTTACAAGATCTTTCCCGGCAATCAGCCTTCGACGACGCTCTTGCTGCCCCGGCTCGATCCCTTCACGCTGGGCGCGCTGATCGCGATGTACGAGCATAAGGTCTTCACCCTCGGCGTGCTCTGGCATCTCGACGCCTTCGACCAATGGGGTGTCGAATATGGCAAGCAGATCGCCAATTCCCTGCTGCCGATGATCGAGGGCAAGGCAAAGATCGAAGGTGTCGACAGCTCCACCGCGGGACTGATTGCCGCATGCCGGCCATGAAGATCCTGTTCGTTACTCCCGAGATCGCCCCCTGGGTCAAGACCGGCGGCCTGGGTGATGTCGCGGCGGCGCTGCCAGCGGCGCTGATGCGGGCCGGTTGCGACGTGCGTGTGCTGGTGCCGCGCTATCCGGCGCTCGCCGCGGCGTTTCCCGATGCCCAGCCGCTCATACGTCTGCCGGCATTCGGGGGGCAGTTGCCGGCCTCCGAACTGTTCCTCGCCCAAGCTGCGGGTACTCCTGCTTTCCTGCTGCTCGACTGCCCAGCGCTCTTCGACCGGCCGGGCAATCCCTATTTGGGGCCTGAAGGCCGCGATTGGCTCGACAACCATTTGCGCTTCGGACTGCTGTCGAGAGTCGCGGCGCGGCTGGCCGGCAATGCCTCGCCGCTCGACTGGCGTCCCGACATTCTCCACTGCAATGACTGGCAGACCGGTCTTGCCCCCTACTATCTGCGTTTTTACGAGCCGGGCGGTGCCGCCTCGGTGATGACGATCCACAATCTCGCCTTCCAGGGCGTGTTCGCCCCCCAGCTGCTCGACGATCTGGCGCTGACCGGCAAGGACTGGCACATCGATGGCGTCGAATACTATGGCCAGATGTCCTTTCTCAAGGCCGGCCTACGCCATGCCGATTGGATCACCACCGTGAGTCCAACCTATGCGCGCGAGATCCAGACCGAAGACGGCGGCATGGGACTTGCCGGCTTGCTGCAAAGCCGCGCCGCACAGCTTTCGGGCATCCTCAACGGCATCGACACCGAGGTCTGGAATCCGGCGACCGATATTCATCTGCCGGCGCATTTCGACCGCGCGCATCTTACCGGCAAGGCGCAATGCAAGCGCGCGCTGCAACGCGAGCTCGGCCTGGCGGAACGCGATGATTGTCCGCTGTTTGGCGTGGTGAGCCGACTGACGCATCAGAAGGGCCTCGATCTCGTAGCCGCGATCGGTGATGCCCTCGTCGCCCTGCCGGCGCAGCTCGCCGTGTTGGGCGGCGGCGACAAGACGCTGGAAAAGGCCTTCGCTGCGCTGGCCGAGCGCCATCCGGGTCAGGTCGCGGTATGCATCGGCTTCAGTGAGCCCCTCGCGCATCGCATCGAGGCTGGCGCGGACTGCTTTCTGATGCCCTCGCGTTTCGAACCCTGCGGCCTGAACCAGATGTACAGCCTCGCCTATGGCACGCCACCCCTGGTGCGCGCCACCGGGGGTTTGGCCGACACGGTGACCGATTGCACAGCCGAGACGCTCGCCGCGGGTAGCGCGAATGGCTTCGTCTGCGGGCCGGCGACCCCCGAGGCGCTCATCGAGACGCTGCGTCGCGCCAACGCTTTCTGGCATGACAAACCGAGCTGGCGCGCGTTGCAGAAAAACGGCATGGCGCGTGATTTCGGCTGGGCACGACCGGCCGAACGGTATCTCGATCTCTATCGGCGCTTGCGTCCACAATGATCCTAAAAACCTCAGTTGGACGCGCCCGATGGTGCGTGCCGGCGGGCGGATGGCGCGACGCGACGACGCAGCAGGCTCATGCCTGCAAGGAGGAGCAACAAAGCCAGGCGCCCGTCGGCGCGTGCCAGGGGGTGCGTAGCAGGGTCACCTCTCCGGTGAGCGGAATCAGTGAGACATCTTTCGATCTTCTCAGGCATTTTTTGCCTTCAGGAGCGGTTAACTGGGGTTTTTAGGATGATCGTCATCATCGCGGCCGTGGCGAAAAACGGCGTGATCGGCAAGAGCAACGCATTGCCTTGGCGTCTGCCGGAAGATTTGCAGCATTTCAAGGCGCTCACCCTGGGACACACGGTGATCATGGGCCGCAAGACCTGGGAATCGCTGCCGGAAAAATTCCGGCCTCTGCCCGGGCGCGAGAACATCGTCGTGACGCGCAACGTCGACTATGTCGCGCCGGGTGCGACGGTGGCGCATTCGCTCGCCGCCGCGCTGAGCAAAGTCGGCGCTGGGGGGACGGCATTCGTGATCGGCGGCGCCGAGCTCTACGCCCATGCGCTGCCGCTCGCCGATCGGCTGGAGCTCACCGAGATCGATGTCGATGTCGAAGGCGAT
This sequence comes from Sulfuricystis multivorans, assembly GCF_003966565.1. Taxonomy (NCBI): domain Bacteria; kingdom Pseudomonadati; phylum Pseudomonadota; class Betaproteobacteria; order Nitrosomonadales; family Sterolibacteriaceae; genus Sulfuricystis; species Sulfuricystis multivorans. The sequence goes on from NZ_AP018718.1 coordinate 410,569, forward strand.
GCTTTCTTCCCCGCCTTCGCACGTGCCGAATGGCGCGAGACAGGGCGTGTCGCTGGCCGCTCGGCCAATGGACTGGCTTACGCCTTCGTCACTTACGAGCGGACACAGTCGACGTAATACCCGTTGCCGTCCGCCTTGACGAGGCCGTGGATATCGGTTTCGAAGCCGGGGAAACGGGCATTGAACTCGCGGGCGAATTGGAGGTAGCGCACGATCGTCGCATTGAAACGTTCGCCCGGGATCAGCAGCGGAATGCCGGGCGGATACGGCGTGAGCAATACTGCCGTGATGCGCCCTTCGAGCTTGTCGATCGGCACCCGTTCGATTTCGCGATGCGCCATCTTGGCGAAGGCATCGGCAGGCCGCATCGCCGGCACCATGTCGGAGGTATACATTTCGGTGGTCAGCCGGGCGATGTCGTTGGCTTTGTAGACGCCATGGATCTGGGCACAAAGTTCCTTGAGGCCGATGCGTTCATAGCGTGGATATTTGGCGACGAATTCCGGCAGCACCTTCCATAGCGGCTGGTTCTCGTCGTAATCATCCTTGAACTGCTGCAGCTCGGTCACCATCGTGTTCCAACGGCCCTTGGTGATGCCGATCGTGAACATGATGAAAAAGCTGTAGAGCCCGCATTTCTCGACGATCACGCCATGTTCGGCGAGATACTTGGTGACGATCGCCGCGGGGATGCCCCAGTCGGCGAAATCGCCATCGACATCGAGGCCCGGGGTGATGACCGTGGCCTTGATCGGATCGAGCAGATTGAATCCCTTGGCGAGCTTGCCGAAGCCGTGCCAGCGCTCGCCCGGTTTGAGCATCCAGGCCTCGCGTTCCTCGATGCCCTCCTCGGAAAGATCATTCGGCCCCCAGACCTGGAACCACCAGTCGGTACCGAACTCCTTGCTGACCTTGCGCATCGCGCGGCGGAAATCGAGCGCCTCCTTGATCGATTCCTCGACCAGCGCGGTGCCGCCGGGCTCTTCCATCATCGCCGCGGCGACATCGCAGGAAGCGATGATCGCGTACTGCGGCGAAGTCGAGGTGTGCATCAGGTAGGCTTCGTTGAACACGTCGCGATCGAGCCTGTGGTTCTCGGCATCCTGAACGAGGATTTGCGAAGCCTGGGACAGACCGGCGAGCAGCTTGTGCGTCGACTGCGTGGAGAACACCATCGACTCCCTGCAGCGCGGACGATTGGCGCCGATCGCGTGATAGTCGCCGTAGAACTCGTGGAAGGCGGCATGCGGCAGCCAGGCTTCGTCGAAGTGCAACGTGTCGATGTAGCCGTCGAGCATTTCCTTGATTTCCTCGACGTTGTAGAGGATGCCGTCATAGGTGCTCTGGGTGATCGTCAGTACGCGCGGTTTGCCTTCGACCTGGGAGGCGAACGGATGGGCGGCGATCTTCTTCTGGATGTTCTGCCATTCGAACTCGCTCTTCGGGATCGGCCCGATGATGCCGTAGTTGTTGCGCGTCGGCATCAGGAACACCGGAATCGCCCCTGTCATGATGATCGCATGGAGGACCGACTTGTGGCAGTTGCGGTCCACGATCACCACGTCGCCGGGTGCGACGGTCGAATGCCAGACGATCTTGTTCGAGGTCGAGGTGCCGTTGGTGACGAAAAAGAGATGGTCGGCATTGAAGATGCGCGCGGCATTGCGCTCGGCAGCCGCCACCGGGCCGGTGTGGTCGAGCAGCTGGCCGAGTTCCTCGACCGCATTGCAGACGTCGGCCCTGAGCATGTTCTCGCCGAAGAACTGATGGAACATCTGGCCGACCGGCGATTTCAGGAAGGCGACACCGCCGGAATGGCCAGGGCAATGCCAAGAATAGGAGCCGTCGGCGGCATAGTGGGTCAGCGCGCGGAAGAAGGGGGGCGGCAGGCTGTCGAGGTAGGCGCGGGCCTCGCGCACCACGTAGCGGGCGATGAACTCCGGCGTGTCCTCGTACATGTGGATGAAGCCGTGCAGCTCTCTGAGCACGTCGTTCGGGATGTGCCGCGAGGTGCGCGTTTCGCCGTGCAGGAAGATCGGGATTTCGGCGTTGCGAAAGCGAATCTCCGAGACGAAGGTTCTCAGCTCGGTGATGGTTTTCTCCGCCTCGGTGGCGAGCTCTTCATCGTCGATCGACAGAATGAAGGCCGATGCCCGGCTCTGCTGCTGGGCGAAGGAGGCCAGATCGCCATAACTGGTGACGCCGAGCACGTCGAGGCCCTCTTTTTCGATCGCTTCCGCCAGCACGCGGATACCCAGCCCCGAGGCGTTCTCCGAGCGGAAATCCTCGTCGATGATGATGACAGGAAAATGAAAACGCATCTGGATTCTCTCCCGAAAAGCAAAGACCCGCCCCGGGCAGCCGGCGGCGGGCCATCGATGTCAGAGTGCGGCTACGCGCTAGGCCTAGATCTTTGGCAGAGTGACGCCGACCTGCCCCTGGTATTTCCCGCCGCGGTCGCGGTAGGAGGTTTCGCAGATCTCGTCGGATTCGAAGAAGATCACCTGGGCGCAGCCTTCACCAGCATAGATTTTGGCGGGCAGCGGGGTGGTGTTGGAGAACTCGAGCGTCACGTAGCCTTCCCATTCCGGCTCGAAGGGGGTGACGTTGACGATGATGCCGCAGCGCGCATAGGTGCTCTTGCCGAGGCAAATGGTCAAAACGCTTCTCGGGATGCGGAAATACTCGACGGTGCGCGCGAGCGCAAACGAGTTCGGTGGGATCACGCAATAGCCCTTGCCTGAGACCTCGACGAAGGAATCGGGATCGAAGGCCTTGGGGTCGACGATGGTGTGGTTGATGTTGGTGAACACGCGGAATTCGTCCGCACAGCGGATGTCGTAGCCGTAGCTCGAAGTGCCGTAGGAGACGATCTTCTGACCATCCACTTCGCGCACCAGCTCGGGAGAAAACGGCTCGATCATGCCGTACTCCCGCGCCATGCGGCGAATCCATTTGTCCGACTTGATGCTCATGCGGGCGTCTCCCAAAAGACAACGCCTCCGGCATGCGGAGGCGTTGTAAATTAGACCACAAATCTGGGCAGCCTCATGTATTTTGCACGACGATGGTCGGGAATTTCGACGAATGATCCTTGGCCTGTTCGGCGATCTTGACGCCGATGCGCCGGGCGATGGCGCGGTAGATCTCGGCGACGCGGCCATTCGGGTCGGCGACGACGGTCGGATGCCCGGAATCGACCTGCTCGCGGATGTTCCTGTCGAGCGGTAGGGCGCCGAGGAATTCGACTTCGTAGTCCTCGCACATCTTCTTGCCGCCGCCTTCGCCGAAGATGTGCTCCTCGTGACCACATTTCGAGCAGATGTGAATGCTCATGTTCTCGACGATGCCCAGGATCGGGATGCCGACCTTCTCGAACATCTTGAGACCCTTCCTGGCATCGAGCAGCGCGATGTCCTGCGGCGTGGTGACGATCACCGCGCCGGTGACCGGTACCTGCTGGGCCAGGGTGAGCTGGATGTCGCCGGTGCCCGGCGGCAGATCGACGACCAGATAGTCGAGGTCTTTCCAGTGGGTGTCACCAAGGAGCTGGTTGAGCGCCTGGGTGACCATCGGGCCGCGCCAGACCATCGGCGTTTCCGGGTCGATCAAAAAGCCGATCGACATGGCCTGGATGCCATGTGCGATCATTGGTTCGAGCTTGCGGCCATCGGTCGATTCCGGCTGGCTGTCCGGGATGCCCAGCATCTGCGGCTGGGAGGGACCGTAGATGTCGGCATCCAACAGGCCGACATTGGCGCCTTCGGCGGCGAGCGCCAGCGCCAGGTTGACGGCGGTGGTCGACTTGCCGACGCCGCCTTTGCCGGAGGCTACCGCGATGATGTTCTTGACGCCCGGGATCAGCTTGACGCCTTTTTGCACCGCATGTGAGACGATCTTCTGAGTGACATTGGCCGAGACGTTGCCGACGCCGGGCACGGTCTTGATCGCGTCGATGACCATCTTGCGGATCGAGTCGATCTGGCTTTTGGCGGGGTAGCCGAGTTCGACGTCGAGCGAGACGTCGGCTCCACTGATCTTGATGTTCTTGGTGCTCCGGGTGCTGACGAGGTCCTTGCCGGTGTTGGGGTCGATGACAGCCTTGAGGGCTTCTTGAATGGCTTCTACGCTGAGGGACATAGGGGCTCCGAATGTTTGATCAGTTTGGTCTAATATTACTGCAGGCAAAAGGCAGATGAGGGCGTTTGTTAGAATTTCCAGCCTTTCCCCGTGGAACCTGCAATCATGACTTCCCGCCAGATTCTCGTCACCTCCGCGCTGCCCTACGCCAACGGCGCCATCCACCTTGGCCATCTCGTCGAATACATCCAGACCGACATCTGGGTGCGCTTCCAGAAGATGCGCGGCCATGAATGCTGGTATGTGTGCGCCGACGACACGCATGGCACGCCGATCATGCTGCGCGCCGAAAAGGAGGGCATCAGCCCAGAAGCGCTCATTGCTCGCGTGCATGGCGAGCATCTGCGCGACTTCGCCGGCTTTCACATCGCTTTCGACAACTATTACTCGACCCATTCCGACGAGACGCGCTTCTACGCGGAGGATATCTACAACAAGCTCAAGGCGGCCGGGCTGATCGAGGTGCGCGCGATCGAGCAGTTCTTCGATCCGGTGAAAAGGATGTTCCTGCCCGATCGTTTCATCAAGGGTCGATGCCCGCGATGCGGGGCGAAAGACCAGTATGGCGACTCCTGCGAGGCTTGTGGCGCGGCCTATGCGCCGACCGATCTGATCGATCCCTATTCCGCGGTTTCCGGCGCCAAGCCGGAACTGAAAAAATCCGCTCACTATTTCTTCAAGCTCTCCGATCCGCGCTGCCAGGAGTTCTTGCGGGCATGGACGCGCCGTGGCAGCCTGCAGACCGAGGCCGCCAACAAGCTGGCCGAGTGGCTGGGCGACGAGGGGGAAAACAAGCTCACCGACTGGGACATCTCGCGTGATGCGCCCTATTTCGGCTTCGAGATTCCGGATGCGCCGGGCAAATATTTCTATGTCTGGCTCGATGCGCCGATCGGCTACATGGGCTCGTTCAAAAACCTCTGCACGAAAAAGGGGCTCGACTTCGATGCCTACTGGAAGCCCGATTCGAAAGCCGAGCTCTATCACTTCATCGGCAAGGACATTCTCTACTTTCATGCGCTGTTCTGGCCTGCCGAGCTTGAGTTCGCCGGTTACCGGACGCCGACCAATGTCTTCGCGCACGGTTTTCTGACCGTCGATGGCGCGAAGATGAGCAAGAGCCGCGGCACCTTCATCACCGCCGCGAGCTATCTCGAACAAGGGCTGAACCCGGAATGGCTGCGCTATTACTTTGCCGCGAAACTGAACGGCTCGATGGAAGACATCGACCTCAATCTGGAAGATTTCGTTTCCCGCGTCAATGCCGACTTGGTCGGCAAGTTCATCAACATCGCCAGCCGCGCCGCTGGCTTCATCACCAAGCAGTTCGCGGGCAAGCTGCTCGATACGCCCTTCCAGGAGCGCTTCATGGCCAGCCTGCCCGAGCTGATGCTCGCGGCCGAGGAGATCGCAAGCCTATACGAGCAGCGCGATTTTGCCCGCGCCATACGGCGCATCATGGCGCTTGCCGATCAGGTCAATCAGTATGTCGATCATCACCAGCCGTGGAAGCTCGCCAAGCAGGGCGGCCGGGAGCGCGAGCTGCATGTGGTGTGCACGATGCTGATCAACGCTTTCCGGCTGCTGACGCTGTATCTGAAACCCGTGCTGCCGAAGCTTGCGAAACAGGCCGAGGAATTCCTCAACATCGCGCCGCTTTCCTGGCGCGATGCGGCGCATCTGCTGCCGCCGGCGCATCAGATCAATCCCTATGAGCATCTGATGACGCGCATCGAGATGAAGCGGATCGAGGCCCTCCTGGCGGCCAACCGGGAGACGCTCGCGCCGGCGCCCGATGCGCATTCTCCGCAACGCCATGCCCAGCATCAGGTCGGCGAGAAAACGTCTGCCGCCGCGCAAATCTCGATCGATGACTTCGCCAAGGTCGATTTGCGCATCGCACGCATCGCCGAAGCGGCCCAGGTCGAAGGCGCCGAAAAGCTGCTTCGCCTCACGCTCGATTTGGGGCCGCTGGGCACGCGGCAGGTCTTTGCCGGCATCAAGTCGGCCTACGATCCGGCCAGCTTGGTCGGGCGGCTGACCGTGATGGTCGCCAATCTTGCGCCGCGCAAGATGAAGTTCGGCATCTCCGAGGGCATGGTGCTCGCCGCCTCCGATCCGAGCGGCGAACATCCCGGTCTGTTCCTACTCTCGCCCGATGCCGGCGCCTTCCCCGGCATGCAGGTGAAATGAGCCGCGAAGTCCGGCATCTGATCATCAGTGGTCGCGTGCAGGGCGTCTGGTTCCGCGAGGGCATGACGCAGGAAGCGCGGCGGTTGGGCGTGACCGGCTGGGTGAGGAATCGTAGTGATGGCAGTGTCGAGGCGATGGTGGCCGGCAGCGCCGAGCAGGTCGCCGCGATCATCCGGTGGGCGCGGCGCGGTCCGCCCAATGCGGTGGTCGAGCACGTCGCGGTCGAGCTGGGCGAAGGCGAGTTTGATGGCTTCGAGCGGCGCGCCTCGCTGTAAGAAGCGGCGCTGGCGGGACGGCATCAGCCGTAGACGACGCGGACGTTTCCGGGCTGGAGCCAGTCGGCGAGTTCGGCGAGCAGCCGGTCATCCAGCCGCACGCGCCAGTCGTTGGGCAGCGCCAGCTCGGCTTCGGCCTCGCGGTTGCGGTAATGGATGCGCACCGGACAGACATTTTCGGCGGCGCGGTAGGGGGCGAGTAGGCTGCGCAGCCGGGCCGCGCTGTCGGCGTTCGCCTGGCCGTTGAGCGTAAGCCTTAAGAGGCGGGCGTAGCGTCCACGCGCCTCGGGAAGCGTCATCAGGGCGTCGGCATTGATGCGCAGCCCGCCGCTGAAATCGTCGCGACTCACTTTGCCTTCGACGATGAGCAGTTCGTCTTCGCGGATCATCGCCCGCGCGCGCTCCCACAGCTCGTTGAATATCGAGACTTCGACCTGCGCGCTGGCGTCGTCGAGCGTCACATAGGCCATCTTGCCGCGCCGCGTCATCTGCGTGCGCACGCCGACGACGATGCCGGCGATCCGCTGTGATTCGCGCTCGGGCTTGAGCTCGGCCAGTCGTCGTGACACGAAGGCAGCCACTTCATCGGCGCAGGCATTGAAGGGATGGCCGGAGAAGAAGAAACCGAGCGCCTGTTTTTCATTCAGCAGCCGTTCGCGCTCGGACCAGCGGGGCACTTCGAGACAATGCGCCGCTGCCGGCAGCGTGGCTTCCATGATGTCGAACAGGCCGCCCTGATGAGCGTTCTTTTCGGCTTGCTCGGCGGCGTCGATCGCCCGCCCGACCGAGGCGAGCAACTTGGCGCGATGCTCGTCGATGCCATCGAAGGCGCCAGCGCGAATCAAAGCCTCGATGACGCGGCGATTGACGATGCGCCGGTCGATGCGCCGACAGAAATCAAAGAGATCGGCAAACGGTCCCGCCTCGCGCGCCTTGAGAATCGCCGCCAGCGCCGCTTCCCCGGTGCCCTTGATCGCGCCCAGGCCATAGCGGATGGTGCGGGCGTCGACGGGTGTAAAGCGCACGGTGCCGGTATTGATGTCCGGTGGCAGGAAGCTGATGCCGTTGTCGCGTGCGTCGTTGTAGAAGAACTGCACCTTGTCGGTGTCGGCCATTTCCGAGGACAGCGTCGCCGCCATGAAGGCCGCCGGGTGATGGCATTTGAGCCAGGCCGTCTGGTAGGCGACCAGCGAATAGGCGGCGGCATGCGACTTGTTGAAGCCGTAGCCGGCGAATTTCTCCATCGTGTCGAAGATCTCGTTCGCCTTCGCTTCGTCGATGCCGTTTTGCGCGCAGCCGGCGACGAAGATCGCCCGCTGCTTGGCCATCTCCTCGGGTTTTTTCTTGCCCATCGCGCGGCGCAAGAGGTCCGCACCGCCGAGCGTGTAGTTGGCGGCCACCTGCGCGGTCTGCATCACCTGTTCCTGGTAGATCATGATGCCGTAGGTGGGCTTCAAGACCTTTTCCAGGCAGGGGTGAGGATAGACGACGCGCTCGCGGCCGTGTTTGCGGGCGATGAAGCTCGGGATGAAATCCATCGGCCCCGGCCGATAGAGCGCATTCAAAGCGATCAGGTCTTCGAGGCAGTCGGGGCGCGCTTGCAAAAGCGTTTCCTTCATGCCGCGCGATTCGAACTGGAATACCGCCGTGGTGTTGGCGGTCTTGAAGATCTTGTCGTACGTCTCTTTGTCGTCGAGCGGTAGCGCTTCGAGTTTCACCTCGATGCCCTCGACCTCTTTCACGAAGCGCACCGCCTCATTGATGATCGTCAGCGTGCGCAAGCCCAGGAAGTCGAATTTGACCAGGCCCGCCTTTTCGACGTCGTCCTTGTCGAACTGGCTGACGGTGACGACGTGTTCGGCGCCGCCGTCGGCCGAATAGAGCGGACAGAAATCGGTCAGCTTGCCCGGCGCGATCAAGACGCCGCCGGCATGCATGCCGACGTTGCGGGTGAGTCCCTCCAGCTTCTCGGCGAGCGCCCACAGTTCGGCCAGCTCCTCTTCCTGGGAAAGCCGCTCGTTGATCTGCGGCTCCTTTTCGCGCGCCTCCTTGAGCGTGATGCCCAGTTCATTGGGGATCAGCTTGGCGAACTGGTCGACGAAATTGAAGCCGAGGTCGAGCACGCGGCCGACATCGCGGATCACCGCCTTCGCGGCCATCGTGCCGAAGGTGGCGATCTGGCTGACCGCGTGCTGGCCGTATTTGCTCCGCACATAGTCGATCACCCGGTCGCGCCCTTCCTGACAGAAATCGATGTCGAAGTCCGGCATCGAGACGCGCTCGGGGTTCAAAAAGCGCTCGAACAGCAAGTCATAGCGCAGCGGGTCGAGATCGGTGATCCCCAAGGCATAGGCGACCAGCGAGCCGGCGCCGGAGCCGCGTCCGGGGCCGACCGGCACGCCGTTGTTCTTGCCCCAGTTGATGAAGTCGGCGACGATCAGGAAGTAGCCGGGAAAGCCCATCTGGATGATGGTTTGGATCTCGAATTCGAGCCGTGTGCCGTAGTGCGAGCGCCGACTTTCGCGCTCAAGCGGGTCTGGATAGAGCCGTTCGAGACGGCGTTCCAAGCCGGCGCGCGCCATCTGGGCGAGATACTCCTCGACCGATTCGCCGTTGGGCGTCGGGAATTTCGGCAGGAAACTCTTGCCCAGCGGCACGGACAGATTGCAGCGCTGCGCGATCGCGACGCTGTTTTGCAGCGCTTCCGGCAGATCGGCGAACAGCTCGGCCATTTCCTCCTGCGTCTTGAAATACTGCGCCGGATGAAAAAGCCGTGGGCGGCGGCGGTCGGCCATCACATAGCCTTCGGCGATGCACACACGCGCCTCGTGGGCGCGGAAGTCGTCCGCGTCGAGGAACTGCACCGGATGGGTGGCGACCACCGGCAAACCCAGTTCCGCACCCAGGCGCAGCGTCGCGGCGATCAGGGTTTCCTGCGCCGGGTTGTCGCGGCTGCCATCCGGACGCTGGATTTCGAGATAGAAGGCATCCGGAAACAGGTCGGCCCACTGCCGCGCACAAGCGGTCGCCTTGTCGAACTTGCCGGCGCCAAGCCACTGGCCGATTTCGCCGCTGGGGCCGCCGGAAAGCGCGATCAGCCCATCATTGTCGCCGGAAAAGCAGGCGCGTGGAATCTCGGCGCGGCCATGACGACGCGGTCGCAGATAGGCGGCAGTGATCCGCTCGCACAGGCGCAGATAGCCGGCACGGTTTTTCGCCAACAGCAGCAGCCGCGACGCTTGCGTCGCGTCAGCGCCTTCTTCGCCGGCGATCCAGACATCGCAACCGATGATCGGCTTGAGGCCCGCGGCGCGCGCCGCCGTATAGAACTTGACCATGCCAAAGAGGTTGGCAAGATCAGTGAGCGCCAACGCCGGCATGCCATCCGCCACCGCGCGTTTGACTGCCTCGTCGAGGCGGATCAGGCCGTCGGTGATCGAGTATTCGCTGTGGAGCCGGAGATGGACGAAGCGGGGCAGGGGCGCGGACATCGCGCCGATTTTACCCCCGGGCCCAGATCAGCAATCCCTGCGCATCGAGATCGATATCCATCGCCCAGAGCTTGCGGATCTCGGCTTCAGGAAGCTGCGTGCCGTGGGCGCGTGCTTCGCTGACGAGGTAATCGGCGAGCTTGGCCATCAGCCGCGCATGGGCGTCGTCTTCGCCCTCGCGCAGTGTTTCTTTCGTCAGTCGCACGCAGTCGTCGATGCGGCGCAAGAGGTCTTGCGCCAGCGGGCGCGGCGGCGCGATGCGGGAGAAGTGGGTCAGATACACCGCCTCGGGGGAAAGCGCGATCATCCGCTCGACCGAATCGCGCCAATCGACCGGATCGAACTGCGACGGTGTGGGACAGGGAAAGACGAAGGGCCGGCCATTGGGCGCGTCCATCTCGCGGTAGGCGATGCCGAAGGTGTCGCCGGTGAAGATGCCATTGGCGGTGCGGTCGTGGATGAAGACATGGTGTTTCGCGTGGCCGGGGGAGTCAAAGAACGCGAACTCACGCCGGCCCAAGCCGAGCACCATGCCGTCGGCGGTCTCGATGACGCGTTCGGCCGGCACGGGGATCAGCGTGCCGTAAAGGCGCTGCGCGGTCTCTTTGCCATAGACCTCTTCGGTGGCGGCCATCAGCTTGGTCGGATCGACCATGTGGCGCGCTCCGCGGGGATGGACGACGAATTTCGCGTTCGGAAAGGCTTGCATGTAGGCGCCCGAGCCACCGGCATGATCGAGATGGATGTGGGTGACGATCACGTAGTCGACCGCCTCGGCTGTCAGGCCGAGTGCCGCGAGCGCCCGTTGCGCGCGCGGCAGGGAAGCATTGGAGCCGTTGTCGATGAAGGCGGCGCGACCATCATCGACGACGAGATGCACGGCGGCGAGCTGGTGGCGCACATAGCCTGCATCGAAGGCGTAGATGCCGTTGTGGTAGTCGAGGAGCTGGAATTCCATGAGGTGCAGAAAATCGGCGCTGGGGGAACCGCATCTTACCGCGCACTGGCGCCGATTTGCATTGTCAGCGCGAGGCTTACGCCAGCCCAGGATTGCCCGCCACTCCGATCAGCCGCGGCGAATTGAGCTTGCGCGGGGTGACGGTCTTCTTCTCGCGCAGCCAGCGGGCGACGACTTCCCAGATCGGCTCGCCCGAGGCGCCCTCGCCGACCGGTGCCCAGCCGGCGACCTTGTATTTCTTGTTCGGATCGAGCGGCTGACCCTTTACGCGCATGTCCTGGATACGATTGCCCATCTTCTCGTTCGGCGCGCAGGCGTAAGCGAGCCCGCCGACGCGCACCATGTCGCCACCCTGCTGCTTGTAGGGATCGGGGTTGAACAGGTTGTCGCAGACGTCTTCGAGGATGTCCTTGATCTGCACGCCGGTCATCTCGGTCAATGTCGAGTAGGGATAGGTGATCGCCGTCTGGTCCATCAGGTGCTCGAAGGTGATCGCCTCTCCCGGCAGGATCGTCGTGCCCCAGCGAAAGCCCGGCGAGAAGGCGATGTCGGCGCCTTTGCCCTCCATCATCGCATCGAGGATCAGCTGGTCCCACGAGCCGTTGAAGTTGCCGCGCCGATAGAGCAACCCTTCCGAGACGGCGAGCTTTTCCTGCAACTTATCGAGATGCGGCGCGCGAATCTTTTCGATCAGCGCGGCCATCTCGGCATCCGCGGGCAACAGGTTCGAAAACACCGGCAATAGCTTGTAACGGAAATCGACGACTTTGCCGGCTTTGACATCGAAATCGAGCACGCCGAGGAACTTGCCGTTCGAGCCGGCATTGGTGACCAGTGTCACACCTTGGGCATTCTTCACCTTGACCGGCTGCGGCACGCCGTCGTGGGTGTGGCCGCCGAAGATCGCATCGATGCCGGTAACGCGCGAAGCAAGCTTCAGATCGACGTCCATGCCGTTGTGCGAGAGCACCACGACCACTTGCGCGCCGGCTGCGCGTGCCTCATCGACGACCTTCTGCATCTCTTCGTCCTGGATGCCGAAAGTCCATTCCGGCACCAGGTAGCGCGGGTTGGCGATCGGCGTGTAGGGAAACGACTGGCCGATCACCGCGACTTTGACACCGTTCATTTCGCGCAGGCTGTAAGGCTTGAAGACCGGATCACCAAAGTCGGCGGTCTTGACGTTCTGGGCGACGAAATCGATCTTGCCGGCAAAATCCTTCTCGACGACCTCCTTGACGCGCTTGTCGCCATAGGTGTATTCCCAGTGGCCGGTCATCACGTCGACGGCGAGCAGCTTGCAGGCATCGACCATGTCCTGGCCCTTGCTCCACAAGGCCGTAGCCGAGCCCTGCCAGGTGTCGCCGCCGTCGAGCAGCAGCGCGCCGGGGCGGCTCGCCCTCAGCTGCTTGACGAGGGTGGCCAGATGCGCAAAGCCGCCGACCTTGCCGTAGGTTTTCGCCGCTTGCACGAAATCGAGATAGGTGAAGGCGTGCGCCTCGCGGCTGCCGGCTTTGATGCCATAGGCTTTCAAGAGCTTCTCGCCGACCAGATGCGGCGTCTTGCCCTGCATGCTGCCCACGCCGAGATTGACGTCCGGCTCACGGAACCAGATCGGCAGCAGTTGCGCGTGGCAGTCGGTGAAATGCAGGAAATGCACGTTGCCGAAACGCGGCAGATCGTAGAACCTCTCACCGCCCTGTGCGGCAAGCAGTGAGCGGGAGTCCAGCACGAAGCCGGCAGCGGATGCGGCCGCAAGAACCTGCATGAACTCGCGTCGGTTCATGGACATGAATCTCTCCTCGGGAAAAGAACGCCCGGCCTCGCCGGACGTCGCCTTTATTTATTGACCGGCGACTCCGGATCGAGCAGCAGCGCGACCAGATCCTTGATCTGCTCGGGCGCCAGGGCACCGACGCGACCGAAGCGCGGCATCTCCGAGCACAGGTTGTAGGCCTTCGCGTTATAGATCTTCGAATAGACGTATTTCTGCGTCTCCGGGGTGTTGCCGCGCAGCTTGCCGAAATTGAGCAGGCTCGGCCCGATCGTGCCGAAGGCGACCTCCTTCGGACTGATCTGGTGACAGTTGTAGCAGTTGCCGCCGACCGGCAGGCCCGGCTTGTCTCTCCAGGTAAAGCCGCGGCCGCTTTGCGCCAGTTTCTCGCCTTTCTTCCAGTCACCCATCAGCTTGCCGTCGGCCGGCCATTCGACCGTGGCCAACTGATCCGCCTCGAGCGCCTTGGCGATCGCTTCGGGCGGATGGTTGCCGGTGCGGTTGCAGATCGCCTGCACGCCGTCTTCGGCCAGCCGGTCGAGGCTGGCCTGACCGCGGGGCTTGAAATCTTTCTTGATCATCGCGATCGCCTTGGCGCGATAGTCGGCATCGGCCCGGGCGGGCAGGCTCGCGGTCAGGAAAGGCAGGGCCGCGCAAGCGGCCAGGATGATGTTGCGGTTCATGTCATGTTCTCCCCGAAGTGATCAGCGCTTGATGCCCGGCCCCTTATAGACCACGCCGTTGGCGTTGGCGGTCATGTAGGTCAGCAAGGCGGTGATGGTATCCGAAGCGTATTTCGGCTCGGGAAAACGCTGCTGACGGAAGCAGTCGTTCATGCGCCACTGCAGGGTCAGTGCCACGCCGCCGGTCATGCGCCAGGCCGGCCAGCCCATCACCGCCTTGGTCGCGCCCTCTTTGCTGTTGATGTTCGGCAGATCCTGCATGCGGATGCGTTTGCCATCGACGCCGTGGCAGGTGCTGCAGGCGAAGTCATAGGGGCCGGCGCGGTAATGCGCGACCTCCTTGCCGATTTCATAGACCTCGCGCACTTTCGGGTCTTTCAGGTTCACCGCGAAAGGCTTGCCGCGCGAATGGCCGGCGACATACATCACCAGGTTGGTGATGTCCGGCGCGCTGCTGTCATTGGGACTCTGGAAGGGCTTCTTGGCGATGTCCGCGAACTTGAAGCCCTGCTTTTCGACCATGCACCAGACGATGCGCCGCTCGGCATCCATTACCGCGTCGGCATCCTTGAAATAGCGCGGCATCTGCACATAGGCGCCTTCCAGCTTGCCGATGCCCAGACCCAAGTCACAGCTTTCGGCAAGTGAGACGTTCTTGGGCCCGCGTTTCGCTTTCCACAGCTCTTCGCCTTTCAGCTCGTTGAGCTCGGCCGGGTTACTGTCTTCCATTTCGGCGCGGAACTTCTCGAATTCCTTGGCTGCTTTCGCGTGATCGATGTTGTCCGCCGTCTGCGCGCAAAGGCTGCCTGCGACGGCGAAGGCGCAAAGGGCGCCGAGGGTGTGGCGGATTTTCATGTTTTCCTCCTCTTTGGGGTGCGAAACTTTCGAGTGCTCACGCCACGGTGGCCTCGTCGGTTCTGGAGTCGCCTTTGTTGTCTTTCCAGGAGACGGTGACTTTGTCGCCGGATTTGGCGCCCTTGACCTTGAAGCCGAGGACGGGGTTACGGGAGACGGAGCCGGCGAGCTGACCGGAGACGACGGTTTTGCCATTGAGGGCGACGGAGACGAGCTGGATGTGATGGGCGGGGATGGTTTTGCCGTCGTTGTCCTTGCGCTGGCCGGTCTCCATCGGGTGGGACATGAGGACGCGGATTTCGCAGACGTCGCCCTTCATTTGGGCGCGGATTTTCATTGGATCAGCCATGATGGGATTCCTTTGCGTGAAGGAGGGAAGCGATGTTCAGCCGCCGCAGCCGCCGACGGTGACCTTGACCTCTTTCTGGGTGGAAAAGGTCTTGCCGTCGGCCTTGGCGATGGCGATGATCGGACAGGTTTCGGCGACCTTGAGGCGGATCGAGACGTCGGGCAAGGCGCCGTTCGAGAACTCGAAGTAGGCGGCGAGCGGGAAGGGGTTTTTCTTCACCAGGATGGCGATCGAGGAGGTATTGGGGATGTTGCTGACGACATCGACGGGGACGACGGCGCCGTTTTCGGCTATGTCGGGGGCCTTCATGACGAGAGAGGCATTGGCGCTGGCACCGTCGGCGCCGATGGTTTTCAGGGCGACGTCGAGGTCCTTGGCGCCGAAGGCGGCGGCGTTCCATTCATTGGCATAGGCGAGCGTCGGCTTGAGCATGCCGGTGGCCAACAGACCGGCCAGCACGCCCGTCGCCCCCGCTCCTTTGAGTACCGTCCTGCGGATCAAATCCATTTGTGGGTCTCCTCTGGTGGGTTGTCGAAATCAGGATTGCAAGTAACGCCAACCTTGGGTCAGGCGGGCGGAAAGTTCGCTCTCGGCGGAGGCGGCTTCCTCGACGCCGGGCAGCAGATTCACTTCGAGGCCGCGCTCCTGCATGCGTGCGATCGCTTCGCGACAGGCAACGAGTCGCAGGTTCGCATGCCGACGGCGCAGCGCTTCGACGCGTTCGGCATATGGCGAGCCGCCTTGGCGCAGAAGATGTAGCCCCGGGCCGTTGGCGAGGAATTCGACGCGGAATGGGCGGCCTTGGGTGTCCCGAGCCGAGGCAAGCTGCTCGGCCATGCGTAGAGCCGCTTCCATGCGCGCCGGTTCGTCGGAAAAGAGGTGCAGCACGACGCGGCCGCCTTCGCTACGGATCGCCTCGATCTGGCGCTCCAGTTGCCGGTCGGCGTCAAAACGGTCGTTGGCAAACCAGCCGGAGATCGCGCCTACCGCGACGAACAGGGAGGCCGCCAGCGCGTGTGGCCAGCCACCGAACGAGCCGCTACTGGGGCCGCTCTTTGTATCCTTGCGGCGGGGCAGCGGAAAGGCGCCGCGCACCATCTGCTTGAGCTGCCAGAGCTCGCAGGCCCGCGCACGCAGCGCAGCGTCGCTGGCAATCCGTTCCTGGATCGTCGCGCGCTCGGTGGCGTCGAGCTCGTTGTCGATGTAGGCGCCGAGGATTTCGTCGGAGATTTCCATCCTAGCCTCTCAATCGATGTACTACGGCGGTCGTCGTCCGTGTCGCTTGCGGCTCGCGCAAGGCTTCGCGCAGACTGGCACGGGCGCGCGACAGGCGGCTCATCACCGTGCCGATCGGGATTTGCAGTATCGCTGCGACCTCGGCATAGGAAAACTCTTCGAGATCGACGAGGGTGACGACTTCGCGTTGGCCGGGTGGTAGATTGCCGACGGCCGAGCGCACCCGCCGGACGACCTCGTTTTTCAGGCAATCTTCCTCGGGGCAGTCGGCGGCGGGCAGCTCGCGTTCTTCGACGGCGTCGATGTCGAGGGTCTCCTTTCCGGCGCGCAGATGGTCATGCCAGCAATTCGCCAGGATGCTGCACAGCCAGGCATGCATCGCCTCCGGATCGCGTAACTGGCTGTGGCGATCGAGCGCCTTGGCGAGCGTTTCCTGCACCAGATCGTCGGCCAGCGCGCGATTACGGCACCAGGAATGAGCCAGCCGCCACAAGCGGCAACGGCTCGTTTCGAGCTTCGCTTCGAACTGGCGCGAACGACCGATGAACGGGAACAGGCTCACGGACACTCTTCTCGAAAAGGGAATCGAGGTTTAAGACGCATTGGTGCGGCGGTTTATTCCATGGAAAACGGGGAAATCGTGTGACTTTCCCGTTGCCTGGGCGAACAGAGGCTCACGCCACGGTGGCCTCGTCGGTTCTGGAGTCGCCTTTGTTGTCTTTCCAGGAGACGGTGACTTTGTCGCCGGATTTGGCGCCCTTGACCTTGAAGCCGAGGACGGGGTTACGGGAGACGGAGCCGGCGAGCTGACCGGAGACGACGGTTTTGCCATTGAGGGCGACGGAGACGAGCTGGATGTGATGGGCGGGGATGGTTTTGCCGTCGTTGTCCTTGCGCTGGCCGGTCTCCATCGGGTGGGACATGAGGACGCGGATTTCGCAGACGTCGCCCTTCATTTGGGCGCGGATTTTCATTGGATCAGCCATGATGGGATTCCTTTGCGTGAAGGAGGGAAGCGATGTTCAGCCGCCGCAGCCGCCGACGGTGACCTTGACCTCTTTCTGGGTGGAAAAGGTCTTGCCGTCGGCCTTGGCGATGGCGATGATCGGACAGGTTTCGGCGACCTTGAGGCGGATCGAGACGTCGGGCAAGGCGCCGTTCGAGAACTCGAAGTAGGCGGCGAGCGGGAAGGGGTTTTTCTTCACCAGGATGGCGATCGAGGAGGTATTGGGGATGTTGCTGACGACATCGACGGGGACGACGGCGCCGTTTTCGGCTATGTCGGGGGCCTTCATGACGAGAGAGGCATTGGCGCTGGCACCGTCGGCGCCGATGGTTTTCAGGGCGACGTCGAGGTCCTTGGCGCCGAAGGCGGCGGCGTTCCATTCATTGGCATAGGCGAGCGTCGGCTTGAGCATGCCGGTGGCCAACAGACCGGCCAGCACGCCCGTCGCCCCCGCTCCTTTGAGTACCGTCCTGCGAATCAGATCCATCTGTGAGTCTCCTTGGTCGATAGTTGAAACATCAAGCCTCGCGCATCATGCGCCAGTATTGGAATTTCATCGTCGCGGCCGCTCCTGCGATGATCGCCACGAGCGTCAGAATCGAACCGAGTGCCAACGTCGAGACCCCGGTGATACCCTGACCGATCGTGCAACCCATCGATAATACCCCGCCGATGCCCATCAGTACCGCACCGATCGCGTGGTTGAGGAAATCGCCCACCGAGACGAACCACTCGATGCGGAAGCCGCGCGAGAGCATCGCCCAGAGGAAGGAACCGAAGATCACGCCGAACAACGCGACGATGCCGAAATTGATCAGGGAGAAATCCCGGGGGTTCATCAGATAGCGTGCGGCATCTCCCATCGGGCTGATGAAGGTAAAGGATTGGGTCTCGACTCGCAGCGGTTTGGTATCGGCAAAGTCGGCCCACTCTTTCCATTCGGCGCCCATCGGGCCGCCAGTGACATACCAGCCGGCGATGACGATCAGGCCGATGCCGATCCCGGCCAAAACGTTGTCGCGGTTGGTGCGGAAATCGCGTGCGGCAAAGGCGAAGGCGATCAGGGCAAGCGCCACGATCAGACCGGCAATGGTATTGCCCAGGCCGGTGAGGTCGCCGAGCGTCTGGCTTTTGAAACCGCGTGCGGCAAGGTCGATCGTGGTCGGCGCGATCCAGCGGCCGAACGCGTCGTTGTAGAAGTTCGTCCACAGCATCGCATAGGCGCACAACGCGGCGATGACGAGAACCACCAGCGATTTGAGATTGCCCGCGCCGATGCGCACCGCGGTCTTGTTGCCGCAGCCCGACGCCAGCGTCATGCCAATGCCGAACATGAAGCCGCCCAGCAAGTAACGCAGCCAGGCAAACTGGGCCGTGCGATAGGGCGGAAAGGTGCCGCTGGCGAGATTGAGCTTGCCCATCGCCTCGAGCGCGACGACCCCGAGCATCGCCACTGCGCCGGCCAGCAGCCAGGCGCGCAGGCGACCCGTGTCGCCCATGTTGACCCAGTCCGAGACGGCACCCATGGTGCAGAAGTTGGTTTTGTTGGCCAACATGCCCAGTGCCGTCGCCAGGACGAAAGCGACCAGCAATACCTGATGATGGATCGTGAATTCCACGTTTCGACCTCCTCCAGTCTTGTTTGTTTTTGCCGGCAGGGTGCGCGCTGAACGAGACGCCACGCATGAGGGCTCTTCGTTGCATGCCGCCTGATGCATCTCGCTTTCGCGGGTGCGCAAGCCGCACACATGAAGCCGGTCGTGTCCGAATTGTAATGAGTTTAGGGAAACGCTGAATAAGTTGCTGCGCGGGCGCATCGCTGCGTTGCGCGGTGTTGGCTTCGGCCGCTTCGCTTAACCTCGGCAAAGCCAAAGTGAGCCTTCGCCGCAACTTCGTTGTCGCTCCCTCGCCTAACTCCATGTTATGTGGTTCCGGCATAACTTGCGCTTCGCTCCTGTTAGCCTGCACCGAAACTTCGCCTTCGGCTCGTTTTCTCGGTCGCTGCGCACCAAACGCCTTGCGCTGCATCCCGCTCGCGGCCTTCTTCAGCGTTTCCTTAGCGATAGCGTGTCGGATCGGGCAAGCCGGCGGTAGCGAAGCCTTCGCGACGCAGCCGGCAGGAATCGCACAACCCGCAGGCGCGGCCTGCGGCATCGGCCTGGTAGCAGGAGACGGTGAGCGCGTAGTCGACGCCGAGCGCCGTGCCACGGCGGATGATCTCGGCCTTGGACAGATCGATCAGCGGCGCATGGACATGCAGCGCATGGCCTTCGACGCCAGCCTTGGTGGCCAGGTTCGCCAGCCGTTCGAAGGCGCGGATGAATTCCGGCCGGCAATCCGGATAGCCGGAATAATCGACGGCATTGACGCCGACGAAGATGTCCTGCGCGCCGAGGATTTCCGCCCAGCCGAGCGCGAGCGCGAGCATGATGGTGTTGCGCGCCGGCACATAGGTGACCGGGATGCCGTCGCCGACACCTTCGGTCGGCACCGGAATCGAGGGGTCGGTGAGCGCCGACCCCCCGAACTGGCCGATGTCCAGATGCACGATACGATGCTCGACCACGCCCAGCGCCGCCGCGACGCGCGAGGCAGCGGCGAGCTCGGCGTGATGGCGCTGACCGTAATCGACCGACAGGCAATGGCAAGCGAAACCTTCGCTTTTCGCGATGGCAAGGCACGTGGCGGAATCCAGGCCACCAGAAAGCAATACCACCGCAGGTTTAGCGGCCACGCTCGCTTCCCCAGAGAACCTTGTGCAGCTGCAACTGGAAGCGCACCGGCAGCCGGTCGGCGAGAATCCATTCCGCGAGTGCTGCGGGCGGAAGCCGATCGGCGACCGGCGAGAAAATCACCGGGCAGAGGTCGGCAAGGTGCCGTCCCGCCAGCGCCGACTCCTCGTGAAAAGTCGGTGCCCGGCGGGACGTTCCATTTTCCGCCAGCGCCGACTTTACATGCCGTCCGGCGAGGAGGTCTTTTGCCCACTCGTAATCGGCACGCGAAGCGAGCACGAACTTCAGCTCGTCGCTGGCTTTCAGCACGGCAAGGTTCTCCCAGCGGTTTTTCTCGACTTCGCCCGAGCCCGGGGCCTTGATGTCGACGATGCGCGCAACACGCGCATCGACGGCAGAAATGTCGAGCGCGCCCGAGGTTTCCAGCGAGACCGAGTAGCCGGCGTCACACAATGCCGTCAGCAATGCCAGACAGTTTGCCTGCGCGAGCGGTTCGCCGCCGGTGACGCAGACGGTCTTGCAGCCGTAGGCATCGATGCGTTCGAGAATCGTCGGCAGGGGCAGCGTCTTTCCACCGGAGAAGGCATAGGCTGTGTCGCACCAGACGCAGCGCAACGGACAGCCGGCAAGCCGCACGAAAACGGTGGGCAAACCGATGCGGGTCGATTCGCCCTGGATGGAATGGAATATCTCGCTGACGCGCAGCGTGGGGACGGCGGTCACCGTTTCTTCGGCGCGAGGGTCTTGAGCCGAGTGCGGCCGTTTTCGGCGGCGGCGCTGGTCGGATATTTCTGGATCAGCGCTTCGAGCGTCTGGATCGCGCCCTTGACATCCTTTGCCTGGACCTGGGCGTTCGCGCGCGCGAGCAGCGCATCGGGCGTCTTCGGGTCGTTGGGCCAACCCGCCGCCACTTTGCCGTAGAGCTCGGCGGCCTTGTCGAACTGGCGCTGCTGATAATGGCTGGAACCCAGCCAGTAGGTCGCGTTCGGCAGCAACGTGGATTTCGGGTACGCGGCGATGAAGGCTTCGAACGCCGCTTGCGCTTCCTTGTATTTGCCGCCGCGGAACAGGCTCAGCGCGGCCTCGTAATCGCGCATCTCGGCCTGCGGATCGGCGGGCTGTTGCGCGGCGGGCGCCGGGGCTTCCTGCGCTGCGGCCGTTTGCGCGGCCGGCAGACTTTCCAGCTTGCGCAGGCGGGCGTCGAGATCGACGTAGAAATCCTGCTGGCGCTTGTGAGCGGCTTCCAGGCTGTTGGTCAGCACCTCGACTTGGCCCGTCAGCCGTGCGATCTCGGCGCGTAGCACCTCGATCTGGTTGGTGAAATCGAGCTGGTTCTTCGCCAGCGCATCGACGCGCTGGCGCAGGCCATCGAGTGTCACCATCGTCTCGGCGCGCAGCTCGCGGATCTGGCGGCGCGCCTCTTCGTCATCGAACATGCCCGCGCGGGCGCAAAATGGCAGTGCCAGTGCGAGGCAGGCCAGCCAGACGTGGCGCTTCATCGCTCAAAACTCGCCGGAATAGAGCATGTCGCCGCGGCGGTTCTTGGCCCAGCATTCTTCGCTGGCATCAAGACACACCGGCTTTTCCTCGCCGAGGCTGACGGCTTCGAGCTGCGCTTCCTTGACGCCGAGGAGCACCAGCGCCTTCTTGACCGCTTCGGCGCGTTTCTGGCCGAGCGCCAGGTTGTATTCACGGCTACCGCGCTCGTCGGCATTGCCCTGGATCAGCATCTTCATCTGCGGGTTCTTGATCAGGAACTGGGCGTGGTGGCCAATGAGCGTCTGGTATTCGTCTTTGATCGCGTAGCTATCGAAGTCGAAATAGATGCTGCGCTTGGAAAGGGGGCTCTTCGGATCCTTCAAGGCAGCGAGCGAATAGGGATCGGTGCTGGCCGTGTCGACCGGCGAGGTAGAGGTGACGGGCCCCGGCGTACGGCTTTCGACGCCGGCGGCGGCTTGTTCAGGAGCGGGCGGCTGGCTGCCGCAGCCAGCGAGCAGGGCAAGAGTGATAAGAGAAGCGACGAGCAATGAGGAGCGCATGATATTTTCCTTGATGACGATCAGACTCACTTGTTGAGGAAGGGACCCCAGGCCGGTTCGCGAACATCCGCGGCCTGCACAGAAAGACGCTGCTTGACGCGGCCATCGACCGAGACGGCTGCGAGCACACCTCGCCCGCCGACTTCGGTCGCAAACAGGATCATGCGACCGTTGGGGGCGAAGCTCGGCGATTCATCCTTCGCGGTGTCGGTGAGCACCTGCACCTGGCGGGTCGCGAGGTCCATCACCGCGACGCGAAATCGGCCGCCATCGCGCGTGACGAAGGCGAGCGTCTTGCCGTCGGGCGACGGGCGTGGTGTGACGTTGTAGCTGCCATCGAAGGTGATGCGCTGGGTCGCACCGCCGGCAAGCGGCTGGCGGTAGATCTGCGGGCTGCCGCCGCGATCGGAAGTGAAATAGATGAATTCGCCATCGGGAGAAAACTGCGGCTCGGTGTCGATTCCCGTCGAAGACGATAGCCGTGTGATGCCGCTGCCATCCGCGTTGACGAGATAAAGCTGCGAGTTACCGTCCTTGGTCAGCACCACGGCGAGCTTCCTGCCGTCCGGCGACCAGGCCGGTGCCGAGTTCGAGCCCTTGAAGTTGGCGACGACGTGACGCTTGCCGGTGGCCAGATCATGGACATAGATAACCGGTTTCTTCTGCTCGAAGGAAACGTAGGCGAGCTTGCTGCCATCGGGTGACCAGGCCGGCGAGATGATCGGCTCGCGCGAGGCCAGCGCGGGCTGCGCATTGTTGCCATCGGCATCACTGATCTGCAGCTCGTAGCGGCCGGCGCTTTTCACCACGTAGGCGATGCGTGTCGAGAAGATGCCGCGCTCGCCGGTGAGCTTCTCGTAGATCGTGTCGGCGATGCGGTGAGCGGTGGCGCGGAGCTGGTTCGAGGTATGCGCCAGCGCCAGGCCCCCGATCGCGGTCTGCTTCTGGATGTCGTAGAGGCGGAAGCGCGTCTCATAGCGACCATCGGGAAGGCTCACGAGGCTGCCGGCGGCGAGCGCATCGGCGCCGCGGTTTTTCCAGTCAGGGAAGTTCGGCGGCGTGTTCTCATCCATCGGGCCAGAGGCGGCGTTGACGAGATTGAAGCGGCCGCTCCTTTCGAGGTCGGCGCGGATCACCGAGGTCAGGGCCAGGCTGATGACGCGCTCGCCGGAAAAGTCGGTAATCGCGATCGGCAGGCGGCTTGCGCCCGCGCCGGTGATTTCGATGGAAAGCTGGGCCTGGGCCAGCATCGCGGCCGTGGCGAGCAGTGCGGCAGCGGCGAGTCGGGAAATGAGCGGTTTCATGATCTTGCGATTATACGCGCGGCGCGCAGGGTCATTCTTCCTGAGGCCTGAAGCGCAGCTCCAGCGTGCGGCTGAACAGCTCCTTTTGCGCCGGGGTGGGCAACGGGCTGGACTTGCGGATCGCGCGCTCGGTGGCGGCATCCCAGGCCGGATTGCCGGAGGATTTCTTCAGGCGCACCTCGAGCACCTCGCCGCTGGGCAGCTGGGTGACCTCGAAGACCGCCTCGGGATTGCCTTTCACGTCGGCCGGCAGCACGATGTTGCCCCGCACCTTGCCGCGGATTTTCGCAATGTAGTCTGCCATCGCCGTTGCCTGGATGGCGTTGGCCTGCTGGGCCTTGATGCGCGCCAGCTCTTCGGCGGCCGCTAAGCTGGCACGGCGCTGTTCGGCTTCCTTCATCTCGCGCTCGAGCTGTTCCTTGAAAGGATCCTTGGGCGGCTCCCCCCTCGGTTCAGGCTTGGGCTCGGGTTTCGGTAGCGGTTTGGATTTCTGGGCGATGTCCGGTTTGGGCGGCGGCTTCACCGGTTCCGGTTTGGCGACAGGCTTGGGCTCAGGCTTGGGCTCGGGCTGCGGTTTCGGTTCGGGCTTCGGCTGCGGGGCAGGTTGAGCTGCGGCAGTCGGCGGCTCCGGGACGGCACGCACCAGGTCGACTTCGACCACGTCCTCTGTTTTCGTCTGCCAGCGGATGCCATAGACGATCAGCAGGATCAGTACGACATGGATCAGCACGGCGAGGACGAAGGCAATGCGCTTGCCTGGGGCTTTAAGCGGCTGGATGCGGGGTTCGTTCATTTGCTTTTGGGTTGAACCAATAGCCCGATCTTCGCCACCTCGGCGCGTTGCAGCGTGTCCATCACCTCGAGCACCGCTTCATAGCGCGCATTGCGGTCGCCGGCGATCAACACCGGCTGATCCGGATGCCGCACTTGCGCTTCGCGGATGCGCTCGAGCAGTTCCATGCGGCCGATGCTGACGGTGGCCCCGCCAAGCGCCCGGTCGCGCATCGCAAGCGAGCCGTCGTTTTTGACGATGATTTCGAGCGGCTCGACTGGTGGCGCGGCGGCCTTGCCGACCGAGGGCAATTCGATCGCGGCCGGGTTGATCATCGGTGCGGTGACCATGAAGATGATCAAGAGCACCAGCATCACGTCGATGTAGGGCACGACGTTGATCTCGTGCTTGAGGCGTCTGGGTCTCATTTCATCTGCCGTTGCAGGATGTTCGAGAACTCTTCCATGAAGCTTTCGAAGCGCACCGCGAGCCGGTCGGTGTCGTGCGCGAAACGGTTGTAGGCGACCACGGCGGGAATCGCGGCGAACAGGCCGATCGCGGTGGCCACCAGCGCCTCGGCGATACCCGGGGCGACGGCGGCCAGGGTGGCCGTCTGCATGCTGGATAGGCCGCGGAACGAGTGCATGATGCCCCAGACGGTGCCGAACAGTCCGACGTAGGGAGAGACCGAGCCGGCCGAGGCGAGGAAGGCCAGATGCGCTTCGAGATCGTCGACCTCCCGCTGATAAGTGGCGCGCATCGCGCGGCGCACGCCGTCGATCGCGGTGGCCGGATCGAGGCGCTGGCTGCGCAGCTTGGTGAATTCGCGGAAACCCGCGGCGAAAATGCGTTCCAGGGCGCCGCTGTGCTGCGGGTCGCCGATCGCCTGCTGATACAGCGTGTTCAGATCGCCGCCGCTCCAGAAGTCGCGCTCGAAGCGGTCGGTCTGCCTGCGCGCGTCGCGCAGCTGGAACCACTTGCGGAAGATCCAGTACCACGACATGACGGAAACATAGGTGAGCAGCGCCATTACCAGCTTGACGATCAGACTGGCGTTGGCGATCAATTCGACGATGGCGAGATCCTGAGTGACGTTCATGATGGCTGCGTTTGTCGGAGGCGTTCTCGAATGGGCGCCGGCAGGGCGGTGGCGCGCCCACGGTGAAGATCGAGACAGGCGACCCTGACCCGGGCGGTGAAGAGCGTCTCCTCACCCCGCTGGATCGTTTGCGCGAAGGTGACTTGCGCCCGGCCCAGCGCTTCGACCGCGGTGGCGACGACGAGTTCGTCATCAAGCCGCGCCGGCTTGAGATACTCGGCAGCAAAGGAGCGCACGGCGAAGGCGATCCCCGCCTCTTGTGCCAGTGCGCGTTGTTCGAAGCCAAGCTGACGGAGGAACTCGGTGCGGCCGCGTTCGAGGTATTTCAGGTAGTTCGCGTAATAGACCACGCCACCGGCATCGGTGTCTTCGTAATAGACGCGCACGGGGAGCGGGCCGGCGCTCATTCCTTGTCCCACAGCTCGCGGTTGGGTTGACTGGGCGCGACCAGGCCAAAGTGCCGCCAGATGCTCGCCGTCGCCATACGGCCGCGCGGCGTGCGCGCTAGATAGCCTTGCTGGATCAGATAGGGTTCGAGCACGTCCTCGATCGTGTCGCGCGCCTCGCCGATCGCCGCGGCGAGGTTGTCGAGGCCGACCGGTCCGCCGCCAAACTTTTCCAGCACCGCGGTCAAGAGCTTGCGGTCCATCACATCGAGGCCGAGGTGATCGACGTCGAGCATGTTCAGCGCCGCATCGGCGATCTCGCGCGTGATCGCGCCGTCGTGTTTCACTTCGGCGAAGTCGCGCACGCGCCGCAGCAGCCGGTTGGCGATGCGCGGCGTGCCGCGCGAACGGCGCGCGATTTCCAGCGCGCCTTCGTCGGCGATCGTGCAATTGAGCAGTTGCGCCGAGCGGCGCACGATCAGGGCGAGCTCTTCGGGCGTGTAGAACTCCAGCCGCGCGACGATGCCGAAACGGTCGCGCAACGGGTTGGTCAGCATGCCGGCGCGGGTGGTCGCGCCGATGAGCGTGAAGGGGGGCAGATCGAGCTTCACCGAGCGCGCCGCCGGGCCTTCGCCGATCATGATGTCGATCTGGAAATCTTCCAACGCCGGGTAGAGGATCTCCTCGACCACCGGCGAGAGGCGATGGATCTCGTCGATGAACAGCACGTCATGCGGTTCGAGATTGGTGAGGATCGCAGCGAGATCGCCGGCGCGCTCCAGCACCGGTCCCGAAGTCTGGCGCAGATTCACACCCATCTCATGGGCGATGATGTGGGCGAGCGTGGTCTTGCCCAGCCCTGGCGGGCCGAACAGCAGCACATGGTCGAGCGCTTCCTGGCGCTTCTTCGCCGCGCCGATGAAGATTTCGAGTTGGTTGCGGATCTTTGCTTGACCGACGTATTCGCCAAGCTTCTTCGGCCGCAGCGCGCGCTCGATCGCTTCCTCCTGCGGCGAGGCGCACACCGGCGTGATCGGGCGTTGGGCCAGGACGTCGGTCTCGATCATGAGATTGCCGGTGCTGGCGACAACCAGCTCTCCAAGAGCATTACGCCCAGCGCCAGGATCACCGGGCCGAGGAAGATGCCGACGAAGCCGAAGGCGAGCACGCCGCCGAAGACGCCCAAGGCGACCAGAAGAATCGGCAGACTGGCGGTGCGGCTGATCAACAGGGGTTTGATGAAATTGTCCACGCTGCTGATCACGGCCAGACCCCAGACGAGCATGAAGATCGCCCAGCCGGTTTCTCCCTGGTCGTAGAGCCACCAGGCCGCGCCGCCCCATATCAAGGGAGGGCCGATTGGAATCATCGACAAGAAGAAGGTCGCCGCGGCCAAGAGCAGCGCGGCCGGTACGCCGGCGATCAGAAAGCCGATCAAGGCGACGGCCGCCTGGGCGATGGCGGTGCCGACGATGCCGAGCATCACGCCGATGATCGTCGAGCGCGCCAAAACGAGCATGCGGCTGCCCAGATCGCCGCCGACCTTCTGCGCCAGCAGGACAAGGCGGCTAGAGAGAGCGTGGCCGTCGCGGTAGAAGAAAAACGCGATCAGCACGACCAGCGTCAGTTCCAGCAGACCCTGGCCGATCAGCGTCGCCGACGCGGTCAGAAACTTGCGCGTCGGTTCGAACAGCTGCTTGCCGAGCTGGGTGAGCTCCGACTGGCTGGCGGCGAGTTTGCGCCAGTAGGCATCGAGCGATTCGCCGACCAGCGGCAAGCCGGCCAGCCAGGCCGGCGGCGCGTATTCGCCGGTTTCGAACCAAGGGCGCAGCAGGCCGATCAACTGGGTGACGGCATCGGCGATCGTCGCGGCGAGATAGGACATCGGCAGCAATACCGCGGCGGCAAGCACGACGGTGGAAACCAGCGCCGCCAGCGTGGTGCGGCCCTTGAGGCGGGCTTCGAACCAGGCGAACATCGGCCAGGTGGTCAGACAGAGGATCGCGGCGAACAGCAAGGCGGCCAGAAACGGCGCCAGCACCCAGACCGCGCCGACGATGATCAGGCCGGCGAGTGCGATCCGGACATGGGCGCGAGTGGATTCATTCATGCCCCGATTCTACCCCCCGCCGTTTCATCCCTTGGCCAAGGCTTTGAGCGCGGCGCGGATGCCCTCGGCCACGCCGATCCCGGGCGAGAGCCCTGTCATCGCGCCAAGCGCCTCGCGCTCGGAGTAGCCCAACGCGAGCAGTGCATTGAGGATGTCGCTCGCCGCATCCTGGGGGGGCTCGTGTGCCGTGCCACCAGCGCCGAGTTTCGCGGCCGGAGCGATCGTGGGCAGCTTGCCTTTCAGTTCGAGCAGCAGCCGTTCGGCGGTCTTCTTGCCGATGCCTGGGATCTTGACGATGCGGCCGGTTTCCTGCATCGCCACCGCTTGCGCGAGCTCCTGCACCGAAAGTCCTGAGAGCACCGCGAGCGCGATGCGCGCGCCGATGCCGGAGATTTTGATCAGCTGGCGGAAGGTCGCCCGCTCGGCTTCGGTGAGGAAGCCGAACAATGAATGCGCATCCTCGCGCACGACGAGATGGGTGACGAGAGTGATTTTCTCGCCGGGGTTCGGCAGGTTGTAGAAGGTGCTCATCGGCACCTCGAGCTCGTAGCCGATGCCGCCGACATCGACGAGGATCTGCGGCGGATTCTTTTCCAGTAAGGTACCGGCGATGCGGCCGATCATACGAGACGACCTTTCCTGACGCGAAAGCCCTGTGTGGCGATGTTACCGAGTCCCTGCCCGCCATGCGCGTGGCAGATCGCACAGGCCAGTGCATCGGCAGCATCCTTCGAGGGTTCGCCCGGCAGCTGCAAGAGGCGCATCACCATGTGGCCGACCTGTTCCTTCGCCGCCTTGCCGTGGCCCACCACCGCCTGTTTGATCTGCAGCGCGGTGTATTCGGCGACCGGCAGCCGGGCCGCCACCAGCGCGGCGATCGCCGCACCGCGCGCTTCACCCAGCCGGAGCGTCGATTGCGGATTGACATTGACGAAGACTTTTTCGATCGCGGCCTCGTGGGGCGCATAAGCCGCGATCACCTCGCCGATGCCATCGATCAGCGTCTTGAGCCGCTGCGGCACGGGATCGGTATCAATGCTTTTCACGCAACCGCTCGCCACATAGACGAGCTTCTGGCCGGTCTTGTCGATGATCCCGAAACCGGTGATGCGTAAGCCCGGGTCGATGCCGAGGATGCGAACGATGGTCACGAAAGCCGGCGCAGGCGAAACGGCAGGACGAGGCTTATTCGTCCATCACCGCAGTGGTGTAGACCTCCTGCACGTCATCGAGGTCTTCGAGCGCGTCGAGCAGTTTGCGCATCTTGGCAGCGTCTTCGCCGGCGAGCACGGTTTCAGTGAGTGGCTTCATCGTCACTTCGGCAAATTCGGCCTTGAAGCCGGCGGCTTCGAGCGCTTCCTTGACGGCGAGGAAATCGGCGGGCTGGGTGATCACCTCGACCGAACCGTCATCGTTGGTCACCACGTCCTCGGCGCCGGCCTCGATCGCGGCATCCATCAGCTTCACCTCGTCGGTGCCCGGCGCGAAGACGAGCTGACCGCAATGCTTGAACTGGAAGGCGACACAGCCGTCGGTGCCCATGTTGCCGCCGTATTTGCTGAAAGCATGGCGTACCGCGGCGACGGTACGCGTCTTGTTGTCGGTCATGCAATCGATCATCACCGCCGCGCCCCCTGGTCCATAGCCTTCGTAACGCACTTCGCTGTAATCGACGCCTTCGAGTTCGCCAGTGCCCTTTTTGATCGCATTCTCGATCTTGTCTTTCGGCATGTTGACCGATTTGGCCTTCTCGATCGCCAGCCTAAGACGCGGATTGAAAGACGGATCGCCACCGCCGAGCTTCGCAGCGACGGAGATTTCCTTGGCGACGCGCGAGAACGCCGCGCCGCGCTTTTCGTCCTGGCGGCCCTTACGATGCTGGATATTGGCCCATTTGGAATGTCCGGCCATAGCGTGAGTTCCTATGGAGATTTGCGGAAATGACGCCGGCCCTTTGCAGGGCCGGGAGACGAAGCCTATTTTAAGGCAGACGCAGAGTTACGGATGTTGCCGGGGCTTCACGTCGACGATTTCGGTGATCGGCAGATTGGCGATGTCGCGCAATTTTTCCATCCGCGCGCCTTCCTGTTCGAGCAGCGTGCCGACCTGCGAGAAACTCGAGGGGACGAAGACTTCGCGACCTTCCGGGGCGCGGCGGCGCACGCCGAACGAAACCCGCGCGCGTTCTTCGACCGGCAGCTTGCCGATCAGGTTCTTGGTCACCCAGATGCTGCCGTGGCGTGCGAAGTCGGAGATGCGTGCAGCCTGGTTGATCGTGTCGCCGAGCACGACGAATTCGACGCTGGTCGGCGATTGGTAGGTGCCGAGCCATTCCTGTCCTTCGTTGATGCCGGTGTTCAGGTACAGCTCGTTGAACCACTGCTTGCGAATCTGCCAGGACTTCGACAGGCGCTGGATCTCGCGGCGGATCTCGATCGCACAGTCGAGAGCGTTGGCCAGATAGTGGCTGTCTGGCTGCGGAAAGAAGTAATACACCATGCCGTCGCCGACGTGCTTGCCGTAGGTGCCTTTGTATTTGCGGAAGGTGGGCGCCAGCGTGCGCCAGATTTCGTTGATCAGCTCGAAATACTCTTCAGGTGGCAGCTCGGAACAGATTTTCACCGAACCTTGCAGATCGGCGACCAGCACCGCCAGATCGGTCAGTACCGGAAGGCGCTTCCTCAGCAGGCCGCGGATCACCTCGTCGCGGCGCGCCAGCAGCTTGAGCATCTCGTCGGCCGGCTCCGCTTCCGGCACCAGGACGATGAAGATGCCCTCGCGGAAGAATGAGGCGAAAGCGGTGTGGAAACGCTCCTTGTCGCTGCCGTCGGCTTCCGGCAACAGCACTGTCGTTTGCACGACAGGCTGAACGGGTGCGGCCTCGGTTTCGAGATAGGCCGCTTGCAAGCGGGCATAACTCACCGGATCTAGGCCGCGGCACAGGTTGCCGAAGCACTCCGGCCCGAGGCGTGACTTGGCGATCGCAATATGGAAGCCGAGCAGGCTGCCCCATTCGTTACGGCTCACCGGCAGCAGGCGGAACAGATTACGCTGATCGCTGGTCTGCGGCAGCTCGAGGTGATCGTGGAACAGCACGTGCTGGCCGGCTGGATTGATCCACATCAGCTCGAAGCCGTGGTTGATCATGTACGCGGGATGCGTGATGTCGTCGAGCGTCAGATGCAGGGGTGCGTCCGCTATACCGGCCGGTTTGAAGCTTGCGGGGCGGGGCGCGCCGCCTCCTTCCAGACGATCGATGATCTGGGCCATGCTCAAGCCCTCCTGTTTGAGACGACGTATCTCCTCGATGCGGGCGGCGTCGGGAAAAGTATTCATGATGCTTGCTGGCGAATCATGGGGCTACAATCGTCGTGCGGTTCTGAGCCAATCTGAGCCAATGGGTGCTATCGTAAATAAATAACGGCAATATTTGAAGTCTTTTTTCAGTTTATTTTTGCAACCCGTTGTTTTAACGCACATGAGATGTCTCAGGTCGGTGGCGTCCGGCCTGGCAGTCGTCCCCCCTGCAACAAGCGACGTATCTCGTTGAAATCATGAACAAATCATTACCGATTGCAAGGTCAGGCACAGCCGAGCTTTGCCTGCTTTCCAATCTCGCCAACCGCCACGGCTTGATCACCGGCGCCACCGGTACCGGCAAGACCGTCACGTTGCAGCGCATGGCCGAACAGTTCTCCGCGATCGGCGTGCCGGTGTTCCTCGCCGACGTCAAGGGCGATCTTTCCGGCCTTGGCGCGCCCGGCACGCTGACCGACAAGCTGCAAAAGCGCCTCGCCATGCTGGGCATCGGCGACTGGCAGCCGTGCGCGAACCCGGTGGTGTTCTGGGATGTCTTTGGCGAACAGGGCCATCCGGTGCGCGCGACCGTCTCCGACATGGGGCCGCTCTTGTTCTCACGGTTGCTCGGTCTCAACGAGACGCAAGAAGGTGTGCTGCAGGTCGTCTTCAGAATCGCCGACGACAACGGCTTGCTGCTGCTCGATCTGAAGGACTTGCGTGCAATGGTGCAGTTCGTTGGCGACAACGCCGGAGAGTTCAAGACCCAGTACGGCAACATCTCGGCGGCCAGCATCGGCGCGATCCAGCGCGGGCTACTGACGCTGGAGGAGCAGGGGGGCGATAGGTTTTTCGGCGAGCCGATGCTCGACATCAACGACCTGATGCAGACGCAGGATGGCCGTGGGGTGGTCAACATCCTTGCCGCCGAGAAGCTGATGAATGCGCCGAAGGTCTATGCCACCTTCTTGCTCTGGCTCTTGGCCGAGCTGTTCGAACAGCTGCCCGAGGTGGGCGACCTGGACAAGCCCAAACTCGTGTTCTTCTTCGACGAGGCGCACTTGCTGTTCGACGAGGCGCCGGCGGCGCTCGTCGACAAGATCGAGCAGGTGGTGCGGCTGATCCGCTCGAAAGGGGTTGGCGTCTATTTCGTCACGCAGAATCCGCTCGACGTTCCGGACAAGGTACTCGGCCAGCTCGGCAACCGCGTGCAACATGCGCTGCGCGCTTTCACGCCGCGCGACCAGAAGGCGGTGCAGACTGCAGCGCAGACCTTGCGCGCCAATCCCAAATTCAGCGCCGAGCAGGCGATCACCGAACTGGGGGTCGGCGAGGCGCTGGTCTCCTTCCTCGACGAAAAAGGAACGCCCGTGGTGGTCGAGCGTGCCTGGATCCTGCCGCCGGGCTCACGCATCGGGCCGCTGACCCCCGACGAGCGCCAGCAGATGATCCGCTCCTCGCTGGTCTATGGCCACTATGAAAAGATCGTGGATCGAGAGTCGGCTTACGAGATCCTGCAAGGCCGCACTGGCGGAGCCGCCGCGGCTGGGGGGGCGAGGCCAGGGAAAGTCGGCGGCTCCGGGACGGCACCCCGCTCCCCGGCGGGCGAGGGGGGCGGTTTGCTCGGCGAAATCCTGTTCGGCCGCACCGGCCCGCGCGGCGGCAAGACAGACGGACTGATACAGGCGGCGGCGAAGAGCGTGACACGCACCATCGCCAGCCAGGTCGGCCGGGAACTGGTGCGCGGTGTGCTCGGCTCGCTGCTCGGCGGTAGCAGGCGGCGTTGATCGCGTGATACTCTTCTCGACCTCGCAGGACGTTCAAAAACGTCGCGAGGATGGCCAAATGCAAGGCGCCGGGATCGAAGCGACCGAAACATATCAGGGTTAGTGTGGAAATCGATCAGCCATGCCCTCGACGTTTATGACTCGATCGACAGCCAAACTTCGCGGCGAAGCCGCGTACGAAGTCGCCCCTCCCGCGAGAGGGGTTGGAGGTGGGCGGATGTTTGCGCAAGATTTTTTTATCCTTCGCGGGTGACGTTGCCCTTCATGCGCGTTAGAGACATGCTCGTCAGATCATGGCTGGTCGCGGCGCTCCTGGTTTGTGCTTTCGGCGCAACGGCACAGGAACAGAGCGATGGCGCGGCATTCTCGCTGCGCGGCTTTGGAACGCTCGGCCTGGCACGCTCTTCCGCCGACCAGGCCGAGTTCGTGCGCGATCTCTCCCAGCCCGTCGGCATCAAGGAGGGCCGTTGGTCAGGACGCATCGACAGCATCCTTGGCCTGCAAGCGAACTGGCGCGCAACGGCCGAGCTCGAGCTGGTCGGCCAGGTCGTCAGCCGCCTGCACTACGACCGAAGCCATAATCCCGAGCTGATGTGGGTTTTCGCGAAATGGGAGCCCGATCCGCGCCTTGCCTTGCGCCTGGGCCGCATCGGTGCAGATTTCATGATGCTCGCCGACTCGAGGCTGGTCGGCTATTCCTATCTCACGGTACGACCGCCGGCGGATTTCTTCGGCCCGTTGTTCTTCTCCCATTTCGATGGCGCCGATGCAGCGGTCACCTTGCCGGTGGGAGAAGGGTTGGTGCATGTCAAGGCATTTACGGGCCGCACCCATGAGAAGGCTGCTGGTGGGTTAGGCATTTGGGATACCAGCGGTTCGCCTGTCTCTGGCCTGGTACTCGACTACACCCACGGCCCCTGGCAGTTGCGCGCGCAGGCGGCACGCATTCGTTTCGCAGCGGACATGAACACCGGCTTTCTCGAAGCACCGCTGTTGGCCAGCGGGTTTCTCGAGGCGGCGGCTTCGCTGCAGACGAAAGACAAGACCACGCGTTATCTCTCTGCCGGCTTGGTCTACGACCGTGGCCCTCTGCTCGTGCAAGGCATGCTGAACCGCATCCGCCACGAGGCCCAGGTTTTCGAGGATTCCCATGCGGGTTATGTATTGGCAGCCTATCGACTGGGGCGGTTTACCCCATTCATCGGGATATCTCGTTGGAAATCGAAACCCCGTGACGATCTGCCCGCCGTGCCGGTTCCGGTGTTGGGCGAGAACTACCGGCTGTTCATGGCGGGTGCGGCGGTGGATCGGATCACCCATACGCTAGGGGTGCGATGGGACTTCCAGAGAGATATGGCGTTCAAGCTGCAATGGGATGCGGTGCGAGCCGGCAATGGCGCGAGCTTTACGTTTCCGAATGCCGATCCGGCATGGAATGGCAAGACCGACGTGCTGAGCGTCACGCTGGATTTTGTGTTCTGACCATGCGTGCCTTGCTCTTCCTGATCCTCTGCGTTCTGGTTTGGAGCGCATCGGCGGTGCGTGCCGAGCTGGTGGTCGTTGCCAACCCGGCGAGCGGCATCGAACGGCTCGGCGAAGAAGATGTCGTCAATATTTTCCTTGGCCGTTACCGGCGCCTTGCTTCAGGCATCGCTGCCGAGCCGGTCGACATCGAAGACGATACCGCGCTGCGCGCCCGCTTCTATCGCAGTTTGGTGAACAAGAGTCTGCCGGAGATCAATGCCTACTGGGCGCGCTTGGTCTTCTCCGGAAAAACACGGCCGCCACGCTTGGTCGGCAGTGCCGAGGCTGCGTTGCGCTTCGTCGCCAGTCAGCCGGGCGGCTTGGCGTATCTCGAGCGCGCGCAAGCCGATCGACGTGTGAAAATCGTCTTCGAGTTGGCGGAGTAGGCGATGGCGAGGCATTGGCGCCAAGGCATTCTCGTGCGCAGCTTGTTGACCGTCGCAGGCATCGCCTTGTTGGTCGGTGTGCTCGCGACCTTGTTGGCGCGTCAGATCGTGGGCACGCGTCTTAATGATGAGGCGCTGACTCGTCTCGCCGAACTGGTCGATACGGTTGAGAGCACCGCTGCAGTCGCCTGTTTCGCCGAAGACGAACAGCTGGCGAAGGAAGTCGCGCAAGGCTTGCTGCGCAACGGTGAGCTGCGCAGTGTAGTCATTCGCGGTCGGGATCGAGAGTTGGCAAGGGTCGAGCGCACCCCGCGGGAAGACGGCGATCGCGAATCCCTGCTCGTAGTGCGTGCGCTGCATTCACCCTTCAAATCCGCCGAGACGGTCGGCGAAATCCGTCTGCAGGCCGATCGCGCGTTCATCGATGCGCGCATCGCACAGACACTTTGGTTGGCGAGTCTGCTGCTCGTCAGTCAGCTGCTGGCGGTGGTCGTCGCGCTGGCCATTGCCTTGATCTGGCTGGTTTTGCGACCGATCAAAGCGACTTCCGATCGGCTGCACCATCTCGATGCCGCCGGCGGCGAGCGCCTGCCTATCCCGGTGGGGCACGAAGCCACCGAGATCGGTCGACTCGTCGCCGACATCAACGCATTGACGGCGCAGCTGGTGGCTACCCTGGAACAGGAACGCCGGTTACGCCGCCAGCATGAAATCGACCAGCGCAAGTACCGCCATTTGTTCGAGAATGCCGGCACGGGCATATTCGTTGCGGATCGCGATGGTCGGTTGCTTTCTTCCAACCATGCCTACCGTGAACTTGCCTGTCTATCCGGGGAGAAAACAGCGGAGAGCCGCTGGCTGAGCGATGCGCGTTGGGATGCGCCCGGAGAACTTCTGGCGATGATCCGTGCCTGTCTCGATGGCCAGACCGATGCCGCGCCTCTGGCGGACGATTTCCTGCTTCGCGACCGGCGCGGAGAGGAGCGCTGGCTGCACGTGATGATGGTGCCGCTTGGGGATGGCAACGTCCAGGGGACCGTCACGGATGTGACAAAGCGCAAGAGGGAAGAGTTGGCAGCACGGCGTTTGGCCGTCACCGATGCGCTGACTGGATTTCCCAACCGCGCCGGACTGCAGCGCAGCCTTGCCGGGCTCGATTCCCTCTCCGAACCCTTCGCCCTGGTGATGATTGATCTCGACGGTTTCAAGCAGATCAACGATGCACTCGGTTTCCCCGCCGGCGATGCGTTGTTGCTCGCCGTCGCCACCCGCTTGGACGAGCAGCTCGGTGAAAGGGATCGTGTGGCGCGCATCGGCAGCGACGAGTTCGCATTGGTGTTGGCTGGACTTCAGGATAGGGAAGCAATCGCTGGCCGGATCGACCAGCTGGCAAGTCGGCTGAGGATGCCCTATGACATTCGGCTGGATGATACCCGCCATGCCGTGGAGGTTGGGGTCAGCATGGGGGTTGCCCTGTTTCCGGCCGATGGTGGCGATGCCCATCAATTGCTACGTGCAGCGGAACTCGCCCTGCACAGTGCGCGCATGGCCGGCGGGCGCGGCTGGGCGTTCTTCTCCCCGGTCTTGCAGGCTGCGGCCGAGCACCGCCGCAGGCTGGAGGATGATCTGCGTGCCGCCGTCGGGGGGCGCGAGTTGCAGTTGGTCTATCAGCCGATCGTCGAGTTGGCGAACGGCAAGATCGTCGGTGCCGAGGCCTTGTTACGCTGGCCCCATCCACAGCGTGGGCTAGTACCGCCGGATGTTTTCGTGCCACTGGCCGAGGAAATCGGCCTGATCGGCGTCATCGGCCTGGAGGTGGTCGATGCCGTCTGCCGTCAGCTGGCGCAGTGGCGCCAGCTGGGACATGTGCTTTATTGCTCGATCAACGTCTCGGCACGCCAGATTCCCGATGCGCTGCCGCCTGCGCTTCTGCTCGAACGCCTCGGCCACCATGGTTTGCCGGCGGAAAGTGTCGCGATCGAGATCACCGAGAGCGTGCTGATGCGCGATGTCACGGTCGCACGGAGCTGGATCGGTAGTCTGCGTGCCGCCGGCGTGTGCATTTTTCTCGATGACTTCGGCACTGGCTTTTCATCTCTGTCCTATCTGAAACGCTTCCCGCTCGATACCCTCAAGATCGACAAGTCGTTCATCCGCGATCTTCACGCTGACCGGAACGATCGCACGCTTGTCGAGGCCATCATTGCGATGGCAAACAGCCTTGGCTTGCGCGTCGTCGCCGAAGGTATCGAAAATGTGCAGCAACTCGCGCTGCTGCAGGAGATGCGTTGCCGTTACGGACAGGGCTACCATATCGCCCGCCCGCTGGCCGCCGAAGATTTCTCCGCGATTCTGGCGCGGGGAAGCGTCATGCCCGGAGACACCTGAGATGGCTGGCATGCACATCCAGTTGGTGACTCTCTCGGCTCTGCTGCTCGTCTCGCGAGCTGCGGCAACGGAGCTGTCGGAGAACGATTATTTCGGCGAGCTGCCGACGGTGCTGACGGTCAGCCGCCTCGCCCAGCCGCTCAACGAAACGCCTGGCGCCGTGACGGTGATCGAGCGCGAGACGATCCGGCGTTCCGGGGCACGCGAACTGGCTGACGTGCTGCGGCTGGTGCCTGGTTATCTGGTGTCCGGTTACAACGGCGCCAATCCGACCGCTTCCTATCATGCTCCTCTCGATGACTACGGCATCCGTAACTTGGTCCTGATCGATGGTCGGCCCGTCTATTCGGCCTATTATCTGGGTGGCACGGCCGACGGGATGATGGGTGTATTGCTCGAGGATGTGGAACGCATCGAGGTGCTGCGTGGCTCGAATTCCGCTGCCTACGGGGCGAATGCGCTATTCGGTGTCATCAACGTCATCACCCGTCATGCCCAGGATACGCATGGCGTGGAGGCATCCGTCAGTGCAGGCGACGGCGCGATCCGCGACAACTATGCGCGCATTGGTTGGGGCGGTCCCGCCGCCAGCTTTCGTCTCAGCGCCGGACGCCGCAGTGACAGCGGCTATGCCAATCTCTATGATGACAAAAACATCAGCCAGCTGCATTTCCGCGGTGACCTGCGTCCTGCACCCGATCAGGAGCTACTGCTTTCCGCAGGGGTAGTCGATCGCTCCAGCGGCGAGGGTTTTGCCGATCAGCCGGCCAATCCACCTCGTAGCCGGGGGTGGCGCAATATCCACCTGCTGGGCCAATGGCGGCAGCAGTCCGGGCCTGGCGAGGAGCTCAAGCTGACTGCCAGCTTCAATGAGGAAACGCTGCGTGAGCGTTTCACTTATCCTTATGACAATAGCGTCATCGTCAGCGGGGATGGCTTCGGTCGGCGCGTCAATCTCGAACTGCAGCAGCAAACCCAGCTCGCGAAGCAGCTGCGTGCCGTGTGGGGCGCCGGTTACCGTTACGAGAATGCCATTTCACGGCCGCTTTACAACACCGATGATCCGGTGGCGCTCCATGAGGAACGCCTGTTCGGCAATCTCGAATGGCGCCCGCATCCGCAATGGCTGATCAATGCCGGCGGCTTTGCCGCTCACCACAGCCGCATCGGCGGTTACTTCTCGCCACGCCTGATGGCCAATTATCTGATCGCGCCACAGCATACATTGCGTTTCGGAATGACCAGCGCAGTGCGGACGCCGACCCTGTTCGAGCTGGCCAGCGATGTGCGTTTCCATCCGCAGGATGTTGCCAGTCTGTTGGCGGCGAACAAGCGACTCGAAGCCCTGCTCGCCTGGGCGCATCAGCCTTTTCTCCTCTACAAGGCGAGCGGTGGGGCGCAGCCAGAAAGACTCAAGGTGATCGAATTCGGCTATTTCGGCAACCTGAGCGAACTGCGGCTGACGCTCGACTTGCGCGCCTATCTGGAAAAGATGGAGGATCTGCTTGCCAAGGATCGCCGTGCTAACGTCGCCTGGTATGTGACGCCAGCCAACCCGTTCGGTATTCCAGCCGGCGAGGCCATCCCGGTACAGGATTTTCGCAATACGCCAGGACTGCGCAGCCGTGGCATCGAGGCTCAGTTGCGCTGGAAACCCTTC
Source organism: Sulfuricystis multivorans (assembly GCF_003966565.1). Classification (NCBI taxonomy): domain Bacteria; kingdom Pseudomonadati; phylum Pseudomonadota; class Betaproteobacteria; order Nitrosomonadales; family Sterolibacteriaceae; genus Sulfuricystis; species Sulfuricystis multivorans. The sequence continues at coordinate 449,013 of NZ_AP018718.1, forward strand.
CAGACGACGGAAATCTGGTTGAACCAGTCGTTCCAGCATCTGCATTGGGAAGAAGACGGCAACCGGCCTTTCCCTCCCAGCCGTGCCACAACGATCGCCTGGTTCCAGCAGTTGCCAGGTGCATGGGATATCACAGTCATCTATCAGTCGCTCGGCAGTCATTCTTGGGGCGCCGGGTCGGGTCCCCTGCCGACCCAGCAGCGCCTCGATGCCCGTCTGGCCAGGCAATTCGCGATCGGCACGACGCGCTTGGAAGCAGCGATAGCCATCCAGGCGGCGAATGGCAGTCTGCCGGTGTATGCAGCCGGAAGTGCTATGCAGCTCGAACGCCGCCTTTGGGGAACTCTACGCTTGGCGTTTTGAGTGATAATGACAAAGAGTTGTCTGGTCATGCAATAAGAAAATGACGATCAGGGAGAGGGTGCGACGCGTCGTCGCTGTGCTCGTGATGCTGTCTTCCTTGCCGGCGCTCGCCGGGGAGGGCGAAGGCATTCGGCAAGTGCTGGCGTTGAGTTTGGAGGAGCAGATGGCCATCACGGTGAAGATCGCCAGCCAGATGGAGCAGTCGATGGCCGAGGCTCCTGCGGTGGTGTCGGTGATCACTGCCGACGATCTGCGCGCCACCGGCGCGACGAATCTGATGGAAATCTTGCAAAGCGTGCCGGGCGTGTATGTGAAAACCAACCTGTTCGGCGCCAAACCGCTGCTCTCCATGCGTGGTGCTTCCGGCGTCAATGTGTTGTTGATGATCGATGGCGCGCCGGCCAAGGATCTCGTCTGGTCGCCCGGCATCTTCTGGAAGGGTGTGCCGGCGAACATGATCGAACGCATCGAGATCATCCGCGGCCCTGGCTCGGCGCTGTTCGGTGCGGATGCCTCGGCGGGTGTGATCAACGTAGTCACCAAGACTGCCGGGAGGATTTCCGGCGGCGAAGCCGGGCTCCGGGTCGGCAGCGATGACAGCTGGGCGGGCTGGCTGCAGCAGGGTGGGCAGTGGAACGGTTTCGCCATCGCCTTCACGGCCGATCTGGCAGGCAGCGAAGGCCATTCGCCCTGGATCGCCCGCGACAAGCTGGGGAGCGCAGGGCATGCTTACTTTGGCCATGACGATGCCGATCTGCATTTATCGATCGCCCGGCAGCATTGGCGTTTGCTGGTCGATCACACGCGCCACGAGGATGTCGGTATCGGGCTGACCGGCGCGGCCGTGCTCGATCCGCTCACCCGCGCGAAAGATCGCCAGTCGAGCCTGGCCTTGCTCTACCAGAACGACGCCGTGAGCGCCGATTGGGGGCTTTCCGGCGAGGCACGCTTTCGCGATCTGGCCTACGATTCCGGCAACGGTTTCTGGGAGCGGCCGCCGGGGCCCGGCGAGCTGCGCAATGTGCTCGCGGTCGCCGAGCGCCGGGTCGATGTCGAGCTGATGGCGCACTATCGCGGCCGGCGCGATCATCTGGGGCAGTTCGGCGCTGGCCATGTCTGGCAGACGCCGTATGACGTCAGTCAGACGCTGAATGGCGTGCCGGCCGTTTTCGTGCCCGAGAAAACCCGGCGCAATGCCTATCTCTTCGTCCAGGACATCTGGCATATCGCCCCGGAATGGGAACTGACGGCCGGCGCGCGTTACGATCATTATTCCGATTTCGGCAGCACGCTCAATCCGCGCCTGGCGCTGGTCTGGCAGAGCAGTCCGCGGCTGACCACGAAGCTGATGTATGGCCAGGCGTTTCGCGCCCCATCGTATCTCGAGCTGTATTCGCAGACGGCAGCCAATGCGGCCAACCCCGATCTGCGGCCGGAACGCTCGCGCACCGTGGAGCTGTCGTTCAACTACCGTGCCAGCCGCGACCTGAACTTCGGCTTGAATGTCTATCGATTCGTGCGCAGTGACGTCATCGCGCCAGAAGCGCTGCCACCCTATCGCTTTGCGAACCTGGGCCGTTATGTAAGCCAAGGCATCGAGCTCGAGGCGCAGTGGCAGGCGGGTCGCTCCCTGCGGCTGAGCGGCAATGTGAGCCAAATGCAGCTCGGCGCCGTCGATGATCCATTGCGGGATCTGGCTGTTCCGCGGCGTCAGGCCTATCTGCGTGCCGACTGGATGATCGCACCGAAGTGGCACTGGAACCTACAGGCCCACTGGTTCGACCGGCGCCCGCTGCCCGCCAATGATCCGCGCATGCCGCTGGGCAGCGCTCTCTTGTTGTCGACCAGTCTGCGCTACTTCCACGGCAGCGACTGGGAATTCGCCGCCACCCTCCGCAACCTGGCGGACCGCGACCTGCACGAATACTCGAGTCGTGCGCTGGTGGACAATCTTCCCTTGCCCGGCCGCAGTTTCGCAGCCGAACTCCGCTACAAGTTCTGATCTGCGCCATGGGCCGCTTGCTACTCCGCTTCCTCCTGCTGTGCCTGGTCTCTATGACTTTGGTATCAGAGGCGCTGGCTGCGCCCCTCGTCTGGGTGGTGCTGGCCGAGAGCGGCGCTGTGCATCTGGAAACCGCGAACGACCTGAAGGCGGCTCTCACCGGCACCGCCGACGTACGCGTCGATCGCGGCGCGGAACTCTTTGCCGGCAGAGGCGCAAGACCGGATCTGATCGTCACCGTGGGTACGGCAGCCCTCGACGGCGCTCTCGAGCAATTGCCCAAGAAGGATGCGAGTTGGTCGAAAATCCCCCTCATCGCCACGCTCGTGCCGCAGTCCATCGTCGAGGCGCGACGGGCGATCGTAGGATCGCGGCCATTCGCGGCGGTAGTTCTGGACCAGCCGTTGGCAAGGCAGCTGGCGCTGATCCGCCGGGCGTTGCCGGAGAGCCGCCGAGTGGGCGTGCTGCCCGGCCCGCTGACACGCCCGCGCCTTGCAGAGATCGAAAAAGAGGCGCACTCACGTGGGTTACAGCTGGTCGTGGGGCCTGCGGTGCGCGCAGCCGAGGATATCTACCCTTCGCTGAAAGAAGTACTCATCTCCGCCGATGTCGTGCTGGCGCTACCGGACCCGCTGATCTATAACGCCGGGACGTTACAGAACATCCTGCTCACCACCTACCGCGCACGGGTGCCGTTGGTCGCATTCTCATCGGCCTACGTCAAGGCGGGTGCATTGCTGGCCGTCTATTCATCACCATCGCAGGTGGCGCGGCAGACGGCGAAAGTCGTGCGTGACTGGCTGAGGGAACGCAAGCTCTCGCCAATCGTTTTCATCCGCGAATTCACGGTCGTCGCCAACGACAGGGTGGCCGCTTCGCTCGGTCTGCCGCCTTTCGAAGTCGATGAGATCGCCGCTGATCTGCATCGGTTGGAGGCAGGGCAATGACGCGCTCGGGGCTCGGCTTTCGGGTGCGGCTGCTGCTCGGGTCGGTTTTGCCTGCCTTGACCATGGTGCTGCTGTTGGGCGCCGTCTTTTTCGATCGCTATCAGAACGATCTGGAATCGGTTTTTCAAGAACGCGGTCATGCCGTTGCCCATCAAATCGGCGCGGCTGCCGAATATGCACTGTTCAGCGGCAGTCTCGATACGCTCGGCAGACTGGCCGATGCCGCGCGCCAGAGCGATCCGACGATCGTCGCGGTGACCGTGTTCGACGCCACGGGAAAGCAGGTTGCACATTCCGGTGATCCGCCACATCATCGACTGCCGCTCACCGAAAAACCGCAAGTGTTCAAGGGCGAGCACGTGACGGCGGTGCTCACGCCGGTGTTCCAGGCAATCCTGCCCCTCAATGACGAACTTTCGGACGGTCATCCGCCCCTGCCGAAGATCGTCGGCTATGTGGCCGTGGAAATCGCCCACGATGCGCTCGAAGCGCGCAAGCGAGAGATGCTGCAAATCACACTGGCGATCATGTTGGGCGGGCTGCTCTTGGCGAGTTGGATGTCGCTGCGCATCGCCCACGGGGTGCTGACCACGCTGGACTCGGCACAGACGGCGCTGCGTCGGCAGATGGAAACCGCGGAGCTCTTGGCGCGCACCGATGCGCTGACAGGACTTGCCAACCGGCGGGCCTTCGACGAGGTGGCGCAGCAGGAAATTCAGCGCGCGCAGCGCTATGGCACGCCGCTGACCCTCGTGCTGGCCGATCTCGATCATTTCAAGGCGATCAACGACAGCCACGGTCACGATGTCGGCGATTGCGTGCTGCAGAACTTTGCGCGCATCCTGGCCGCATCGGTGCGCACCGTCGATCTCGTCGGCCGCTGGGGTGGCGAAGAGTTCGCGATTCTGATGCCGGGTACCGATCTGCCGGAAGCCACCCAGGCGGCAGAGCGGATGCGCAAGCAGGTCGAGCAGGCACAGCTGTGTATCGACGAGAGGGCGTGCCGCTACACCGCGAGTTTCGGTGTCGCCGCGTTCCGTGCCGACATGCCGACGCTGGCATCGTTACTCGGTCGTGCCGACATGGCGTTGTATCGGGCCAAACGGTTGGGTCGGAATAGGGTCGAAGTGGGTTAGCGTGAAATCCACTCAGCCCTGTCTGCGACGGCCTTCGTGACGCGATCGGCAGCCAAACCTCGCGGCGGCACGCCGCGCCCAAAAGCTCCTCTCCCGTAAGTGGGCGTGGCGATCATGCCCGTTGGTTGGCGTATCCCAGGCGGCGCAGTATCTCCAACGACAGCGCAGCCTGATTGAGCGTGTAAAAGTGCAGACCGGGCGCGCCGAGCGCGAGCAGGCGTTCGCACAGCTCGGTCACCACATCGAGGCCGAAGGCGCGGATCGATTCGCCATCGTCGCCGAAGCTCTCGAATTTCTTCCGCATCCAGCGCGGGATTTCGGCACCGCTGGCATCGGCGAAACGGGCGAGCTTGGCAAAGCTGCCGATCGGCATGATGCCTGGAGTGATCGGGATCGCAATGCCCAGCGCGCGCGCCTCGGCGACGAAATGGGCGTAGGCATCGGCGTTGTAGAAGAACTGCGTGATCGCCGAGTTCGCCCCGGCCTCGACCTTGCGCTTGAAGGCGAGGAGGTCATCGCGCGGGCTCTTCGCCTGCGGGTGCCACTCTGGATAGGCGGCCACTTCGATGTGAAACCACTCGCCGGTCTCGGCGCGGATGAATGCGACCAGCTCGTTTGCATAGCGGAATTCGCCCGCGTCGGCCATCCCGGAAGGCAAGTCGCCGCGCAATGCGACGATGCGGCGGATGCCGTGGTCGCGGTAGTCATGCAAAATCTTGCGGATGTTCTCGCGCGTCGAGCCGATGCAGGAAAGATGGGGACAGGCGGCATGTCCCTCGGCGGCGATCTCCAGCACGATGTCGAAGGTGCGGCTGCGCGTCGAGCCGCCGGCGCCATAGGTGACGGAAAAGAAACTTGGCGCCACCGCGGCGAGGCGCTCGCGTGTCGCGCGCAGTTTTTCGAGGCCTTCGGCGGTCTGCGGCGGGAAGAATTCGAAAGAGATTTCAGGTTTCATGACGAACGTGGAGGAAGAATTCGCGGTTGCCGTCGGCGCCGGTGATCGGGCTTTCGAATCGGTCGAGCACGGCCAGGCGATGGGCCGCGCAGCAGGCGGCGAGCGTATCGAGCACGCGGGGATAGAGCGAGGCATCGCTGACGATGCCGCCCTTGCCGACGTTTTCCGGCCCGACCTCGAACTGCGGCTTGACGAGGAGCAGCACATCGCCCGATCGCGCCAGAAAAGGCGGCAGCTGCGGGATGATCAGAGCAAGCGAGATGAAAGAGACGTCGGCGACGATCAAGTCGAACTGCCGTCCTGCCAGCGCCGACTTTGCGAGGGTGCGGGCGTTGATGCCTTCGTGGGCCTCGACGCGCGGGTCGGCGGCGAGCCGCGGGTGCAGCTGACCGTGGCCGACGTCGACGCCGACGACCTTGGCCGCGCCGTGCTGCAACAGGCAATCGGTGAAGCCGCCCGTCGATTGGCCGATGTCGAGACATCGTTTGCCAGCCGCTTCGATGCCACAATGGGCGAGCGCGCCAGCAAGCTTATGGCCGCCGCGCGAGACGTACTCCGGCTCTCCTGCCGGGACGACGTAAAGTCGTCGTTCGCTGGATAAACGATCCGAAGGAGCGCACACGGGCACGCGTTCTCCCGTGCCCCACGATTCGATGAATACCCGCCCCGCCTCGATGAGCCGCTGCGCCGCGGTGCGCGAGGGCGCGAGCCCGCGCTCTACGAGCAGCGCATCGACACGCACACCTTGCGCGTCGCAGCGCGGCTGGCGTGGCTTGGCGGCGCGCCTCGGTTTGCTCGTTCGCGCGTGAAACGAGTTCATGCTCATGATGCCGAGCCTTGCAGATAGTTCTGCGCCGCTTCGGCAAGCGTCTTGTCGAGCGTAAAAAGCGGGACGGAGAGCTCGCCGGCGAGCCACAGGTAGCTTGCATCGTAGGTCGAAAGCGCGTAACGGTGAGCCAACGCGAAAACAGCCGCCGGCTCGATGGCGCACAGACGCACGGAAGCGAAGTCGAACGCGGCAAGCCGTGCACCGGTCTCGGCGGCGTCGAGAATCCGCCGCCGACATTTGTTCAAGCCGGCATTGGCGACTTCGAAAGGCAATAGCGTGGGTGCGAAGAGTTCATACGGGCCGAGCAGCGCTTCGATTTGGGCAGCCTCCGGTTCGCCGAAGACGATCGCCACCAGCAGGCTTGCATCGACCACGGCGGGCGGCCGCGCGCCATAGGGCGGGGCAATGGTTTCGGCGACGCGATGGCTCATGCTGGGCGCTTGGGCTTCACGCAATAGACGGTATGCCCAAGCGGCTCGCTTTCGCCGGGCTGTGAGGGCCAGTGGCCGTCCTTGACGCGCGCCATGACCCAGGCTTCGCCATAGTGCGTGTCGCGCATCTCGCGGACGACTGCGGCCGAGCCGAGCGGGTCGGGGATCGTCCGCGAAAAGCGGCTGTGAAAGCGGCTCGCCGCTTCCGGAAAGCCCGGTGCGGCCGGAGGGGTAGGCGGTGGCTGCACCGCCGCCTCGATGATCGCCATGAGCTCCCCTTGCAGCGAGCGATGGTTGCGCGCAGCGCGCTCGCGCAAGGCTTGGGCGATGTCTTCTGGCACATCCTTGATCGACAGATTGGGCATGATCGACCCCACAATGATTCCAAAACGGAACCATTGTGGATCTTTTGGCGAGTCGCGTCAATAGCGATAGTGGTCGGCCTTGTAGGGGCCCTCGATCGGCACGCCGATATAGGCCGCCTGCTCGGGTGTGAGCGTGGTGAGCTGGGCGTTCAGTTTCTTGAGCTGGAGCCGCGCCACTTTCTCGTCTAGATGCTTCGGCAGCGTATAGACGCCGACCGGATACTGCCCGGCCTTCGTAAACAGCTCGATTTGCGCCAGCGTCTGGTTCGCGAAAGAGGAGCTCATGACATAGGACGGGTGACCGGTCGCGCAGCCCAGATTCACCAGTCGCCCCTTGGCGAGCAGGATGATGCGCTTGCCATCGGGGAAGATCACGTGATCGACCTGGGGCTTGATTTCCTCCCAGCGGTATTTCTCCAGACTGGCGACGTCGATCTCGTTGTCGAAGTGGCCGATGTTGCAGACGATCGCCTGATCCTTCATCTTGATCATGTGATCATGCGTGATCACATGCCAGTTGCCGGTGGCGGTGACGAAGATGTCGGCCTTGTCGCAGGCGTAGTCCATCGTCACGACGCGGTAGCCTTCCATCGCCGCCTGCAGCGCGCAGATCGGATCGATTTCGGTGACCCACACTTGGGCGGAAAGCGCCCGCAAGGCCTGCGCCGAGCCTTTGCCGACATCGCCATAGCCGCACACCACGGCGATCTTGCCGGCGATCATCACGTCGGTGGCGCGCTTGATGCCATCGACGAGCGATTCGCGGCAGCCGTAGAGGTTGTCGAACTTCGACTTGGTGACCGAGTCGTTGACGTTGATCGCCGGCACTTTCAGCTCGCCTTTGGCGTGCATCTGATACAGGCGATGCACGCCGGTGGTGGTCTCCTCGGTGATGCCCTTGATCTTTGCCAGGCGCGTCGAATACCAGGTCGGATCCTTGGCGAGCTTCGCCTCGATCGCGGAAAAGAGGATGCGCTCCTCTTCCGAAGTCGGCTTTGACAGCACGGCACGGTCTTTTTCCGCTTTGGCGCCCAGATGCAGCAAGAGCGTGGCATCGCCGCCGTCGTCGAGGATCATGTTGGAAAAGTCGCCATCCGGCCACTCGAAGATGCGGTGGGTGAATTCCCAGTATTCTTCGAGCGTTTCGCCTTTCTTGGCAAAGACGCTGACGCCGTCCTGGGCGATCGCGGCCGCGGCATGGTCCTGGGTCGAGAAGATGTTGCACGAGGCCCAGCGCACCTTAGCGCCCAGCGCGGTCAAAGTTTCGATCAGCACCGCGGTCTGGATCGTCATGTGAAGCGAGCCGGAAATGCGCGCGCCCTTCAAGGGCTGGCTGGCGGCGTATTCTTCGCGGATCGCCATCAGCCCCGGCATTTCGGTCTCGGCGATCTTGATTTCCTTGCGGCCCCAGTCGGCCAGTTTGATGTCGGCAACGACATAGTCGTTCATGGCAGGTCTCCAATCGATATGATGAAGGGGCGCCGTTACCATGGACGGGTTTTGACGGCGAGCCTGACGATCGAAAGCGATCGCTGCAGCGCCCCTCGCCGTGATATGCGAATTTTACAGCCCGGCGTCGGATTTCAGCGCCAGTGCCTTGTCGGTTGCCTCCCAGGTGAATTCCGGTTCCTCGCGGCCGAAGTGGCCATAGGCGGCGGTCTTCTCATAAATCGGTCGCAGCAGATCGAGCATCGTGACGATCGCCTTCGGACGCAGATCGAAGTGCTTTTTCACCAGCTCGGCGATCGTTGCGTCGGAAACCTTGCCGGTACCGAAGGTGGTGACCCACACCGAAGTCGGCCGCGCCACGCCGATCGCGTAAGAGACCTGCACCATGCAGCGGCTCGCCAATCCGGCGGCGACGATGTTCTTCGCGACATAACGGCAGGCATAGGCCGCCGAGCGGTCGACCTTGGACGGATCCTTGCCGGAGAAGGCGCCGCCGCCATGCGGGCAGGCGCCGCCGTAGGTATCGACGATGATCTTGCGGCCGGTCAGTCCGGAGTCGCCCTGTGGCCCGCCGATGACGAAGCGACCGGTCGGATTGACGAGATATTTGATCTCACCCTTGACGAGGGCCGATGGCAGCACCGGCTTGATGATCTCCTCGATCACCGCCTCGCGCACCGCTTCGAGCGACATCTCCGGCGCATGCTGGGTGGAGAGCACCACGGTGTCGATGGCATCCGGCTTGCCATCGACATAGCGCACCGTGACTTGCGATTTCGCATCGGGCCTCAGCCACGGCAGCCGCCCGTCTTTGCGCAGCATCGCCTGGCGCTCGACGAGCCGGTGCGAGAGATAGATCGGCAAGGGCATCAGCGCTGGCGTCTCGTCGCAGGCGTAGCCGAACATCAGACCCTGATCGCCCGCTCCCTGGTCGAGGTTGTCGTCATAGGCGGCATTCACACCGCGGGCGATGTCGGGCGACTGCTTGTCGTAGGCGACGAGCACCGCGCAGCCCTGGTAGTCGATGCCGTATGCGGAATCGTCGTAGCCGATGCGCTTGATGGTATTGCGCACGACGCTTTGGTAATCGACGATCGCGCTGGTGGTGATCTCGCCGGCGAGCAGCACCAGACCGGTGGTGCATAGCGTCTCGGCGGCGACGCGGGAATGCCGATCCTGGGCGAGGATCGCGTCGAGGATCGCGTCCGAGATCTGGTCGGCGACCTTGTCCGGGTGTCCTTCGGACACCGATTCCGAGGTGAAGAGATAAGCGTTGCTCATGAAAGCTCCTTGTCATCCCCTGACTCGTCCCGTCGGACCGGCTCTGGGGATGGGAGCAGGCGACGCTTTAGCAGTATTTGTAGGCCGCCCTGCAAGTTGTCCCGGTGGCGCAGCCACGCTTAACTCGGCGGAGGTCGCGGATAATAGCGTTTTTTGGCGCGGCGTCAAACCGCATCTCCCACGTGGTCTTCCTGTTCCGTCTCGTCTCCCGCCTGCCCTTGCCGCTGCTGCATGCCTTGGGTGCCTGGCTTGGCTGGCTGGTCTATGGCCTGTCGCCGACTTATCGGCGTCATCTGCGCGAGAACATCGCCCAGGCCGGCTGCCGTGACGCGCTCGGCACGGCGGTGGCCGAGGCAGGCAAGACGGTGCTCGAGCTGCCGAAGCTGTGGCTGCGGCCGCAAGCCGAGGTCATCGCCCGCGTCGTCAGAGTGAGTGGTTGGGAACTGGTCGAACAGGCATGGCGCGCGGGCCGCGGCATCCTGTTCTTGACGCCGCATCTGGGCTGTTTCGAAATCACCGCCCAGTATTACGCCCGCTTTGCGCCGATCACCGTGCTCTACCGTCCGCCCAAGCAGCCTTGGCTGGCCCCCTTGATCGAGCAAGGGCGCGGCGCGAGCCTCAAGCTCGCGCCAGCCGACGTAAGCGGGGTGCGCAAGCTCATCAAGGCGCTCAAAGCCGGGGAGGCGGTGGGCATGCTGCCCGACCAGGCGCCTGGGGTCGGCGAGGGCGAATGGGCGCCGTTTTTCGGCAGGCCGGCCTGGACGATGACGCTGGCGCCGCGGCTTGCGCGTGGCGGCGCGACGGTGATCCTCGCCTGGGCCGAGCGTCTGCCGCACGGCGCCGGCTACCACCTGCATTTGCTGGCGCCCGCTGGGCCGGTCGCTCAGCCTGCCGACGTCAATCGCGAGATCGAGCGCCTCGTGCGTTTGTGCCCCGGCCAGTATCTGTGGGGCTACAACCGTTACAAAGTGCCGCGCGGGGTGAAGTGTCCATGATCCGCCTGTTGGCGTTTCTGATGTGGCTCGTCACCTTGCTGCCGTTCCCGCTCCTGGCGGGCGCAGGCCGGGGCTTGGGCTTGCTGCTCTACCTTTTCGGGCGCGAGCGGCGCCAGGTGACGCTGATCAATCTGGGGCTGTGCTTTCCGACCTTGAGCGAGCAAGAAAAGTCGGCGCTGGCCAGACGGCACTTCATGCTCTTCGGCCGTAGTTTCCTCGAACGCGGCATGCTGTGGTGGTCGTCGCCCGAGCGTATCCGCCGTCGCGTAAAGTTGACCGGACGCGAGCATCTCGATGCGCTGAAGGGCCGGCCGGTGATCCTGCTGGTGCCGCATTTCCTCGGTTTGGATGCCGCCTGGACGCGGCTGTCGATGGAATACGACCTGTCGGGCATCTATGCCAACCAGAAAGATCCGGTTTTCAATGCGCTGCTCTATGCGGGGCGCGCGCGTTTCGGTAGATCCTTGATGCTCTCGCGGCAAGACGGCACGCTGCGCGGCGTGCGCGCCATCCGTTCCGGCTATCCGTTCTTCTACCTGCCCGATCTCGACTATGGCCCTCGCGATGCGATCTTCGTGCCGTTTTTCGGCGTGCCGGCGGCCACCATCACCGGGTTGTCGCGCCTGACGCGCCTGACCGGAGCGACGGTGCTGCCGGTCATCGCGCGCATGACCGATGATGGGTATCGGGTCAGCATCGGCGAGCCGTGGCGGGATTTTCCCGGCGCGAGCGTCGAGATGGATACGCGGCGTATGAACGCCTTCATCGAAGCCGAAGTCATGAAGATGCCAGAGCAGTATTACTGGCTGCACAAGCGCTTCAAGACCCGCCCGCCCGGGGAAAAGCGGCCGTATTGAGCCGCTATTGCCAAAAGCCTGAGGCGACGGTACGGCGTATGCTTGCCCGATGAAGATCCGCTTCACCAAAATGCAGGGGCTCGGCAACGACTTCGTCGTGCTCGATGCCGTGCGCCAGAACTTCGTGCCCACGCTTGCGCAGGCGCGCTGGCTCGCCGACCGCCATTTTGGTGTCGGCTGCGACCAGATCCTCGTCGTCGAGCGGCCGCAGACCGAGAATGCCGACTTCCGTTATCGCATCTTCAATGCCGACGGCAGCGAGGTCGAGCAATGCGGCAACGGCGCGCGCTGTTTCGTGCGCTTCGTCCATGAGCAGGGGCTGACCGACAAACGCGAGATCCGCGTCGAGACGCTTTCCGGCATCATCACGCCGCGGCTCGAAGACGACGGCGAAGTCACGGTGGATATGGGCGTGCCGCGCTTTGCTCCGGCCGACATTCCCTTCCTGACCGACAGCGACGCGCTGGTGCAGACGCTCGAATTCGACGGTCGCACTGCCGAGATCACCGCGGTGTCGATGGGCAACCCGCATGCCGTGCAGGTGGTCGACCATGTCGATTCCGCGCCGGTGGCGCGCGATGGTCCGCTGATCGAAGCGCATCCGCGCTTTCCCAGGCGTGTCAATGCCGGCTTCATGGAAGTCGTCGACCGCCACGCGATCCGTCTGCGCGTCTATGAGCGCGGCGCCGGAGAGACACTCGCCTGCGGCAGCGGGGCCTGTGCCGCCGTCGTGGTCGGCATCCGGCGCGGCTTGCTCGATTCGCCGGTGCGCGTGGCGACCCGAGGCGGCGAGCTGACCGTCGCCTGGGCCGGCCCTGGGCAGCCGGTCAGGATGACCGGCCCGGCCGTCACCGTATTCACCGGCGAACTCGAGTTACCCAAGGAGCTTGCATGAACCTCGTCGCGAAGGATGTCGCCCAGTACCTGAAAGACCATCCGGACTTCTTCAACCAGTATGCCGAGCTGCTCGCGCAGATCAGCATCCCCGATCCCCACGGCGGGCGCGCGGTGTCGATCACCGAACGGCAGATCGGCGCCTTGCGTGACCAGGTGCGGCGGCTCGAGGGCAAGCTCGCCGAACTGCTGCGTTTCGGTGAGGAAAACGACGTGCTGTCGGCGAAGACGCATCGGCTGGCCGTGGCCTTGGCCCGCTGCGGCGACAGCGCGAGCGTGTTCCTGGTGCTGTATGCGCACCTCGGCGGTGGTTTTGCGATTCCCCATGTCGCCGTGCGGCTGTGGGACGTGCCGGGCAATCCGGAAGCGCTGGAATTCCAGCCGGTCAGCGCAGCGGCGAAAGACTATGTGCGGGAACTGAAATACCCCTATTGCGGCGCCTCGAGCTGGGCGGATGTCGAAGACTGGTTCGGCGAGGATGGCAAAGGGGTGCGCTCGCTCGCCATCGTCCCCTTGCGCGACGAAGAGACGACCTTCGGGATGCTGGCCCTCGGCAGCGAAGAGCCGGAAAGGTTTTATCCCGGGATGGGCACGGTCTATCTCGAGCGCATCGGCGAGCTGGCCTCCGCGGCGCTGACGCGCACGCTCGCTTGATGGCCGAGTCGGTCGTCGAGCGTTTTCTCGCCGAATTGGCGCATCAGCGCCGGATGAGCCCTCATACGCTCGCCGCCTACCGGCACGATCTCGCGATGCTCGCTGCGGGCAGTGATGGGAAGCCCCTCGAAACCCTGCAGCCTCCCGATCTCAAACGCCAGGTGATGCGTCTGAATGGCCGGGGTTTGTCGCCACGTTCGATCGCGCGCACGCTCTCCGCCTGGCGTGCGTTCTACCGCTGGCTGGCGCGGCGCGGGATGCTCAGCGTAAATCCCTGCGCTGGCCTCAAGGCGCCCAGACGCCCGCGTGCCTTGCCGAAAGCCTTGCGCCCGGAGCAAGCCTGCGCATTGCTCGATGCGCCGGCGGCAGACGATTGTCTTGGCTTGCGCGACAAGGCGATGTTCGAGCTGTTCTACTCCTCGGGGCTGCGTCTTGCCGAACTCGTCTCGCTCGATGTCACCGCCAGCCTCGATCTGACGGCGGGCGAGGTGACGGTGACCGGCAAGCGCGGCAAGACGCGCACCGTGCCGGTAGGCAGCCAAGCCGTCGCCGCGATCGAGGACTGGCTCGAACGACGCCCGCTCCTCGCAGCCAGCGATGAGAAGGCGCTGTTCGTCGGTCGCGGCGGCAAGCGGCTTTCCGCCCGCGCGGTGGAGCTGCGCCTGGCGCAATGGGCGAAGAAAAGCGGTCTGGGCCAGCACGTCCATCCGCACATGCTGCGTCACTCTTGCGCCAGCCACCTCTTGCAATCCTCGCAAGATCTACGCGCGGTGCAGGAAATGCTGGGACACGCGAGCATCGCCACGACGCAGATCTACACGCATCTGGATTTCCAGCATCTGGCGAAAATTTACGATGCGGCGCACCCGCGCGCACACAAGAAATGAGCGCCACACTGATCCTTCACCCCGGCAAGGAGCGTTCGCTCATCAAGCGCCACCCGTGGATTTTCGACACCTCGCTGGCGCGGCTTGTCGGCCAGGCGCGGCTGGGCGATACCGTCACCGTCTGCGATACCCACGGCAAGCCGCTCGCGAAGGCGGCGTATTCGCCCCACTCGAAGATCCGCGCGCGGGTCTGGAGCTTCGATCCGGATGTGCCGATCGATCACGCGTTCTTCAAACGCCGTGTGGCCGAGGCCGTCCGCCGCCGCGCCGCGCTGCCAGAGCTCGCTACCCAGCAGGGCTTACGGCTGATCCATGCCGAATCCGATGGCTTGCCTGGCGTGATCGCCGACCGTTACGGCGATACGGTGGTCGTGCAGCTGACCAGCGCCGGCGCCGACAAGTGGCGCGATGCAATCATTGCTGGCCTCATCCAGGCCACCGGCTGCGCGCGACTTTTCGAGCGCTCGGATTCCGAGCTGCGCGCGCTCGAGGGGCTTGAGCCGGCGACCGGCTGGCGATTCGGTGCGGCGCCAGAAGGCGAGATCGTCATCGAAGAGCACGGCGTGAAAATGGCCGTGGACATCGTCGCCGGCCACAAGACCGGCTTCTATCTCGACCAGCGCGCGAACCGGCGGCTGTTGGCCGAACTCTCGCACGGCAAGCGGGTTCTCAACTGCTTTTGCTACACCGGTGGTTTTTCATTACAGGCGCTTGCCGGCGGCGCGACGCGCGTGCTGTCGATCGACAGCTCACAGCCCGCGCTCGAGCGCGCGGTGGCGAACCTCGCGTTGAATCCCGGGCTCGATGCTTCACGTGCCGTATGGCGTTGCGCCAACGTCTTCGAAGAGCTGCGCCAGCTGAAGGCGGCCGGCGAAACCTTCGATCTGATCGTGCTCGATCCGCCGAAGTTCGCGCCGTCCGCGGCGCATATCGGGCGAGCGAGCCGTGCCTACAAGGACGTCAACCTGCTCGGCTTCAAGCTCCTTGCACCCGGCGGGCTGATGATGACCTACTCCTGCTCGGGCGGCATCGGCGTGGAACTGTTCCAGAAGATCGTCGCCGGCGCAGCCTTGGATGCCGGCCGCACGGCGCGCATCGTCAAACGCCTGCAAGGCGCGGCCGATCATCCGATCGATCTCGCCTTTCCCGAGGGCGAATACCTCAAGGGGCTATTGCTGCAGGTTGATTGAACCCAGATTGTCCATTAGGGAAACGCTGAATAAGTTGCTGCGCGGGCGCATCGCCGCGTTGCGCGGTGTTGGCTTCGGCCGCTTCGCTCAACCTCGGCAAAGCCAAAGTGAGCCTTCGCCGCAACTTCGTTGTCGCTCCCGCGCCTAACTCCATGTCATGTGGTTCCGGCATGACTTGCGCTTCGCTCCTGTTAGCCTGCGCCGAAACTTCGCCTTCGGCTCGTTTTCTCGGTCGCTGCGCACCAAACGCCTTGCATCTGGCCATCCTCGTGACGTTTTTCAACGGCCTGTTAAGCGGAGTGGCCAAGAGGCAGGCCAGGAAAAATGCTTTGCGCATCATTTCAGTTCCTTGGCGTGAGTCCATCGGCGAGCGACATGCGCCACGCGCGCCAGCCCGGCGCGAGGCTGGCCGTAAGACCCGTAGCGAGGATCGCGGCGAATAACCACCATTCGCTGGCTGCCGGCAGGCGCAATGAGAGCGCGATGCCGAAATGCGCTTGGACGACGGGCGCGAAGACAGCGATGCCGGCGGCGAGCAGCGCGACGCCCACCAGTGCGCCCAGCAGCGTCACGACGCAACCCTCGATGAGGAGCATCAGGAAGATGTCGCCGGCTCCGGCACCGAGGCTGCGCAGGATCGCGAGTTCCCGCCGGCGCTCGTTCAAGCCCGCCAAAAGTGTCGCGGCCAGCCCGGAAAGCCCCACCACGACGACCAGGGCCGAGACGGCGAGGAGGCTTTTTTCGACCATGCCGATCGTTTGCCACAGCTCGTCGAGCGCCACCCCAGGCATCACGGCCAAGAGCGGCTCGCCGCGATAGCCGTTGATCCAGCGCTGCACGCGGAAGACCTCGGCGCGGTTTTTCAAGCCCACCAGCGCGGCGGTGATCTCCTTCGGCGCGAGATCGAATTTCTTCACGTATTCGGCCGGGATCGACAAACCCGGCAAGGGTGCACCACCCGCCCAGTCGAGATGGATCGCGCTGATCGCTTCAAGGCCGACATGGATGCTGCGATCGACCGGCGTGCCGGTCGGCGCGAGGATGCCGACGACTTTGAAGGGTTTGTCGCCATGCTCCGGCCCGAATTCGGCCATGCCGTGTGACAGCGTGATGCGATCGCCGAGCCGGTAGCCGAGCGCGCGGGCGATTTCGCTGCCGAGCACGGCTTCGAAGACGTCGGCAAACGGCTTGCCGGCGGCAAAGGCCAGCGGCTTACGGTCGGCATAGCGGAAATGTTCGAAGTAAGCGGCCGTCGTGCCGACGACCGGAAAGCCGCGATGGCCATCGCCGAGCGAGATCGGCACCGCCCAGGCGACGGCCGGGTGAGCGGCGATGGCCGTAAAGCTTTCCCAGCGGATGTCGTTGGTCGCCGCGCCCGAATGGAACACCGCATAGAGCATCAACTGCACGCCCCCGGTGCGCGCGCCGACCACCAGATCGACGCCGGAGATCGATTGCGAAAAGCTCGCGCGCGCATCGAGTCGCACGCGCTCGACGGCGAGCAGCACGGCCGAGGAAAGGGCAATCGCAAACAGCGCGATGGCGAGCGTGAGCCGGCGCGCCCAGGCGCTTTGCAAGGCAAGCCGCACGATGGCCTTCACGCCGTCACCTCCTGTGCTGCGCGGTTGATGTCGGAAAGCGTGACGATGCGGTCGAAATGGGCGGCCAGCCGCAGATCGTGGCTGACGAAAAGCAAGGCGGCGCCCGCTGCCGTGCTTTCCTGAAGCAGCAAATCGATGAAAGTCTGCTGGCGCGCCGCGTCGAGGGCCGAGGTTGGTTCATCGCAGATGACGATCTCCGGCCCGCCAATCAGCGCCCGCGCCGCGGCCACCCGCTGCTGCTGGCCGACCGACAGCTGCGCGGCGGGCCGATGCCACAGCTCGGGGGCGAGATCGAGCTCGTCTAGCAAACGTTCTGCGGCGGCGCGGGGCTGCCCGGCGCGTGCCTTGCGCCGCGCCGAAAACGTGCAAGGCAGCAGCACGTTGTCGAGGGCCGACAGCCACGGCAGCAGATTGAACTGCTGGAAGACGAAGCCGATGTGTTCCGCCCGGAAAGCGTCGCGCCGGGGACCGGAAAACCGGCTGATGTCCTGCCCCAGGAGCAGGATGCGGCCGCGCTCGGGCAGCATCACGCCGGCGATCAGATTGAGCAGCGTGCTCTTGCCACTGCCGGAAGGCCCATGCAGGAACACGCGCTCGCCGGCTTCGATGCTGAAATCGGCGATGTCGAGACAAGCTGTAAGCTGCTTGGGCCAGCGGAAAAAAAGATCGGTGATCGAAAGGGCGTTCACGCCTTCCAGCTTACCAGGCCAACACGGGAGCCTTCGGTGTCAGCCGCTGCGCGCCTTGGCCTGAGGGTCCCACGCGCTGCGCTTCGAGTCGATAAAGGCGCGGCATCGTCGTAAACAGCGTCGTTTCGATCTCCTTGAGCGCGGCGGGATTGCTGCAGCGAATGAGATAACGTGCTGCGAGATCGGCATGTTCCCCACCGTCGAACTTCGGCAGCTCGATCGCGACATCTTGGACGACGCAGCCCGCGGCGGCAGGAAAACGCCATAGCGCCGCTGCGTCTTTGAGCGTCTTCACGGCCTTGTCCAACGCGGCTTTTTCCTTTTCGTTCCTGGGCGCGCGCTCGAAACCGACGGCGGCATCGAGCGGCAGTTCGAGTTCGAGCATCACGTTGTCCTGGTCGAGCACGGCCTCGAGCCGGCCTTCGCCATGCACATGCCTGTGCTGGGCAAGGACGGGTAGGGCGAAAGTCAATGCGGCAAGCACGGGAAGAACTTTGGGCATCAGAAGCTCCATCAGTGGGAATGGGTACTGGAAAAGACGACGATCGCGATACCGCAGGCGAGCAAAGCGGCATGCCAGACGAGGCCCTGCTGCTCGCGTTTCAGGCGCGGCATCAGGTCGGCCACCGCGATGTAGAGGAAGCTCGCCGCGGCGAGCGTCAGGATCTGCGGCACCCAGCCGAGCGCGCGCTCCAGCGCGAAATAGCCGACGATGCCGCCGAAAAGCGAGGCGAGGCTGGAAACACCGTTCCAGAACAGCGCGCGGCCGCGCCGCCAGCCGGCGGAAAGCAGGATCGCGAAGTCGCCGGCTTCCTGCGGCACTTCGTGGGCGATGATGGCGAGCGTGGTGGCCCAGCCGAGTTTTGGGTCGGCGAGGAAGGCGGCGGCGATCAACAGGCCATCGGTGAAGTTGTGAAAGCCATCGCCGACGAGGATCGACAGCGTGCCATCATCGAGGCGCATGTGATGATGGCTGTGCGTATGGTCTTCGCAGTGACCGGCGTCGGGATGGGCATCGTTGCCATGCGCGTGGCGCCAGAGGGCAAACTTTTCCAGCGCGAAGAAACCGAGGATACCGGCCAGCAGCAGCGGGAAGACTTCGTGCGGCGTGAGCCCGGATTCGAGCACCTCCGGCATCAGATGCAATGTTGCCGTGGCGAGCAGGATTCCAGTCGAGAAGCTGACGGTATAGGTCAGCCAGCGCCTGGGCAGCCCGAACATCACCAGGGCGGCGGCGAATAGCGAAAGCAGACCGCCCAACAGACAGCCGGCAACGATCTGGGCGAGGAGAGGAAGGCTCATGGCGGCGCATTCAAGCACGATTCATAGGCAAACGCAACAATGTTGCATTTATGGGAGGACTGTGGTTTGATTCGCATATGGGCGAGAGAACCCTTCCCCCGACTTCCGCGGCGCTGTTGCGCGCTGCCGGCATCAAGGTGACCCAGCCGCGGCTGGCGGTGCTCGACGCCTTGCGTGCTGCTGCCCGGCCGATGAGCCATGCCGAGCTCGAGGCGCTGCTTGCCAAGATCGACCGCGTCACCCTCTACCGCATCCTCGATGCCTTCGTCCGGCATGGCCTGGCCACCAAGGCCGCCGATGCGCGCGGCGTGTTCCGCTTCGCCGCTGCGGGTGCGCCGCGCCCGCACGAGGACCATCTGCATTTCCGCTGTCAGGCTTGCGGCGGCGTGTTTTGTCTCAAAGCGCCGCGACCGCCGGCGCCCAAGCTTCCGCCCGGCTTTCAACTCGACGAAGCCGAATTCGATCTGCGCGGCACTTGCGCCGCCTGCGCGAAAGGGGTTCGATGAGCCGCTTGCTGCGCCTGTTGCTGCTTGCCGCCACCTTGCTCTGGGCGCAATTCGCGCTCGCCGAGCATGGCGTCACGCATGCGCTGGAAGGCGGGAACGCAGCTTGCATCGAGTGCCAGGCGCTACCTGGTTTCGCCGCGCTGCCTGCCGTGCCGGTGGTCTTGCCTCGATCCCGCGTCGCAGTTGCGGCGCCAGCGAGTGCCGCCCCGCCTGCGCCGACTTTTTCGAGGAGTAAAATCGCCGCTTCATTTTCATGAAAGCGGCTTATGGAGCAGTATCACGGCACCACCATCCTCTCGGTGCGGCGCGGGCCGGTCGTCGCCTTGGGCGGCGACGGCCAGGTAACCCTTGGCAACGTCGTCGTCAAGGCTAGCGCCAAGAAAGTGCGCCGGCTTTACAACGAGCGCATCCTCGCCGGTTTCGCCGGCGGCACGGCGGATGCTTTCACGCTGTTCGAGCGCTTCGAAGCGAAGCTCGAAAAGCATCAGGGCAATCTGCTGCGCTCTGCGGTGGAGCTGGCGAAGGACTGGCGCACCGACCGGATGCTCAGGCGCCTCGAAGCGATGCTGGCGGTCGCCGACCGCGACAATTCCTTGATCATCACCGGCAACGGCGATGTGCTGGAGCCGGAGCTGGGCATCGTCGCGATCGGCAGCGGCGGGCCTTACGCGCAGGCCGCCGCGCGGGCGCTCTTCGAAAACACCGATCTCGCGCCGGCCGAGATCGTCAAGAAGGCGCTGACGATCGCCGCCGATTTGTGCATCTATACCAACCAGAATCATCTGATCGAAACCTTGGAGTGACGGGGTACGAGTTCCGATGGCGATGACCACGATCACGGCCAGCGAGCTATTGACCGATCGACCGGTCGAATGGGACGTCTTCGACCCGGATGGCACGTTATTGCTGGCCAAGGGATCGATTCTCGATGCCGAGGCCAAGAAAACCCTGCTCAAGCGCGGTGCGGTACGGGCAGTGGATGCCGAAATCGGCAAGTTATTGGAGACGATCGAAAAACCATCGCCGGCAAGCTCGGCAGCGCCGCAGAAGAGTGTGCGCATGTTGCTCAGCGAAACGGCGATCCAGCCAGGGGATACGATCTACCTCGACCGCAATCTCGACGGCTCACGCATCACGGCCAGCCTGATCGGCTATCTCAAAGGCCGGTCGGTCATCATCACCGTGCCTGCCGACGAGCGCGGTGCCATTTTTCTGAAGGAAGGTGAATCGGTCTTTGCCAAGGTGTTTTCCGGCAAGCATGTGGTAGCTTTTCCCTCCTCGGTTCTCGCCGTCGTCCTCAAACCTTTTCCGCATCTGCATCTCAACTACCCCGCCGAGGTGACCGGTATCGTGGTGCGGCGTTCGGAGCGGGTCGGCGTGCGCCTGATCGCCGCGATCGAAACCGCGAATGAAAAGGCAGCAGGCATCGTCATGGATCTGAGTACCGGCGGTCTTTCGTTCGCATCGCGCTTTGCGAGCCTCAAGCCTGGTATCGGAGTCCTGTGCAACTTCAAGCTGACGTTGTCGGACAGCGTTTATTTGATGAGCCTCAGGGCAGTGGTGCGCACGGTCTATCCCGGACAGCCGGATGTGCTGGATGGCGCGCCGCGCTATGGAGCCCAGTTCATGGAAATGTCGGCCGAGGATACATTGATCATCGGCTTGTTCGTCCGACAGCAGTTGGTGGCGGCCAGAGCCGCCGCGGCATGACCCGAAGGAAAACGAGATGACCCAGATGACCCCCGCCGAGATCGTCTCCGAACTCGACAAGCACATCGTCGGCCAGGATCGCGCCAAACGCGCGGTGGCGATCGCGCTCCGAAACCGCTGGCGTCGTTCCCAGGTGGCGGAACCCTTGCGCTCCGAGATCACGCCGAAGAACATCCTGATGATTGGGCCCACCGGCGTGGGCAAGACCGAGATCGCCCGGCGGCTGGCGCGGCTTGCCAATGCGCCGTTCATCAAGGTCGAGGCGACCAAGTTCACCGAAGTCGGCTATGTCGGCCGCGACGTCGATACCATCATCCGCGATCTTGCCGAAACGGCGGTCAAGGATGAGCGCGAACGGGCGATGAAGGCAGTGCGCGAGCGGGCGCTGGATGCCGCCGAAGACCGCATCCTCGACGTTTTGCTGCCTGCTGCGAGAGTCGGCGCTGAAATGACGGCACCGGTCGAGGCAAGCAGCACCCGCCAAAAGTTTCGCAAGAAACTGCGCGAGGGCGAGCTCGACGAGAAAGAAATCGAGATCGAGGTGGCCATGCCGATCGCCAGCATGGAAATCCTCGCCCCGCCTGGCATGGAGGACTTGACCCAGCAGCTGCAAGGGATGTTTCAAAGTCTTTCCGGTGGCAAGCGACGCACGCGCAAGATGAAGATCCGTGACGCGTTGAAGGCGCTGGCCGACGAGGAGGCCGCGCGGCTCATCAACGACGAGGAGGTGAAGTCGCGCGCGATCCGCAATGTCGAGCACAACGGCATCGTCTTTCTCGACGAGATGGACAAGATCGCCTCGCGTAGCGAAACCCACGGCGCGGATGTCTCGCGCCAGGGCGTGCAGCGGGATCTGCTGCCGCTCGTCGAAGGCACGACGGTGTCGACCAAGTACGGGATGATCAAGACCGACCACATCCTGTTCATCGCCAGCGGCGCCTTCCATTTCGCGAAGCCCTCCGACCTGATCCCCGAACTGCAGGGGCGCTTTCCGATCCGCGTCGAGCTGGATTCCCTTTCGGTGGAAGATTTCGAGCGGATTCTCACCCAGACCGATGCCTGTCTGACGCGCCAGTACGAGGCGCTCCTCGCCACCGAAGGTGTTGCGCTCGAATTCACCGCGGATGGCATCCGGCGCCTTGCCGAAATCGCCTTCGAAGTCAATGAACGCACCGAGAACATCGGCGCGCGCCGGCTCTACACGGTGATGGAAAAACTGCTCGAAGAAGTCTCGTTTGCCGCCACGACCGGCACGGTGACCATCGATGGCGGCTATGTCGAACAACGTCTTGCCGAGCTGGCCCGCCGCGAGGATTTGTCGCGATACGTGCTTTGAATTCTTCAATGATTGCCTGCCATGTGAGCTGAAATGGTCCGAATGGCTGATCTGATCCAGAAGTACCCGAAAATCGGCAGCGTTTTCGCCAAGGCCGAGCAAGGGTTTCCGGTCCATCTGCTCGAGCAGCACGAGCATCTGCTGCGCGAATTGGATGCCTCGTGGGGTACGGCTGACTGTGTCAGGCTACTCGAAGATCTGGTCTTCTCCGATCGTCCCGACCGGCATGGTTTCACCAGCGAAGTGATGATGGAACTCTTTGCACTGAAGAGCCATCATGACCGTTTGTATCCGCAATTCGTCGCCAATCAATTCGATCCGTTTGCGGCCATCAAGACGGACGAGGCTGATGAACTGTTTCTTAAACATGGTGGCTCTAGCATCGAGAAAACAACCCCGGCCCCAGCCAGGGTGCCTGCCGCACCCGCCGGTGTTGCGGCCTCTTCAGCAGCCGGCCCGTCGCCCCAGGCGAAAAGCCGACCGGTGCAGACCCCGGCACCGGTTGCTCAGGAGGCTGCGAAAATGCGACCGATTGGCAGCTGGCCGGAAATCGCTAGTCTCGAGGAGCTGCGTGAGTTGCAGAAACGACGCGCCGCCGGTGAGCGTCTGCCAGCGCGCGATCGGCGCAGGATCGTCGAAATCCTCAAGCAGTATGCCGACATCACCGACGCCGACCTAGCCAAAGCGATCCAGGCACAAAACGATGGCCGCAGCGGCAAGAAACGCGAGCCGATCGGCAAAGTGTTGCTGAACTTGGGCATGGTCGACGAAGAAGCAGTGATCCGAGCGCTCTGTCTGCAATATGGCGTAATCATGGTCAATCTACAACGTTTTCACGTCGAGGCGGAGACCATGCGCACGATCGCTCCCGAGGTGGCCAAGAGCTTGCGCGCCATTCCCATCGCGATGCTCGATGGCACGCTGTTTCTTGCCGTCGAAAATCCGTTCAGCTTCGAGCAGCGCGAGTATTTCGTTTTCCTCACCAAGCGCAAGGTCGAACTGGTGATGGCGAGTGGCGCACAGATCGACCAGAAGTTGCTCGATTATGGCCAGGTGCGTTCGGTACAGCAGGGTAAGGAGGAGTTTCGCACCCTCGCCCAAAAAGCCCTCGGCACGCCAGATATCGAATTCGCCAATGCCGAAGCCGATAGCGACACCGACAGCACGCTGACGCAGGATGATGCCTCGATCGTCGGGTTGGTGAACAAAATCATTTCCGATGCCGCCGAAGTGAATGCCTCCGACATCCATATCGAGAGCTTCCATGGCGATGCGCTGGCCTATATTCGTTTCCGGCGCGATGGTCGGCTGGAAGAATATTCACAATACCCAGCGAGCTACCATCGGGCGGTGGTATCGCGCATCAAGATCATGTCGAATCTCGACATCTCCGAGCGGCGCATCGCCCAGGACGGCAAGATCTCATTCTTGCGCCCTGGCCGCGAACGCATGGACCTACGTGTGGCCACCATTCCGACCACCCGCGGCATCGAGAACGTCTCCATCCGCCTGCTGCATGCGGGCGACCCGTATCCGATGGAAGCACTGAAGATGTCCGAACGCGACCTCACTCTGTTCCGGCGACTGATCCATCGTCCCTATGGCCTGATCTTGGTGTGCGGACCGACTGGCAGCGGCAAGACGACGACGCTGCATTCCGCACTGCGCGAGCTCAATACACCAGACAAGAAGATCTGGACGGCGGAAGATCCGATCGAGATCGTGCAGAAAAAAATCTGTCAGGTGCAGGTCAATCCGAAAATCGGCTGGACTTTCGCCGCCGCGCTACGTTCATTCCTGCGTGCCGATCCCGACATCATCATGATCGGCGAGATGCGCGATCAGGAGACTGCCAAGATCGCCCTGGAAGCTTCGATGACCGGCCACCTCGTGCTATCGACTTTGCATACCAACTCGGCGTCCGAGACGGCGGCGCGTCTGATCGATCTCGAAGTCGATCCGTTCAATCTCGGCGATGCGCTGATCATGATCCTTGCCCAACGCCTCACCCGCCGCCTGTGCACCCACTGTGCCGAAAAAGTGCTGCTCGGCTCCGGCGAGATCGATGATCTGACCAGCGAGTATTACTACTCGGCGCACAAGCGCATGCCTTCGCTGGCGGAACGCGAGCTGATCGTCCATGGCTGGAAGAAACAGCTGACGCATGGCACTGAGCTGGCTCTGTGGAAAGCGAAGGGCTGCGAGCAATGCGGGATGACCGGATACCAGGGCCGCATGGCCTTGTTCGAGCTGCTGGAAGGCACGCCGGAGATCCGAGAACTGGTGGTGCACCGTGCGCCGGCCGCTGAATACCAGCGCATAGCCGTGGCCCAGGGCATGCGCACGCTGAAGCAGGATGGCATCGAAAAGGCCTTGCGCGGCCTGACCGATATGGCCGAGGTGCGTGGCGCCTGCAACTGAAGAGCCGTTACAGCAAAGGCAGCTCGTTGGCGAGCAGTTCGGCAATGGTCTCGCGCCTGCGGATCAGGCGCATTTCGGTCCCCGCTACCATCACTTCGGCGGCCCGCGGCCGGGTGTTGTAGTTCGAGCTCATCGCCATGCCATAGGCGCCGGCCGAAAGGATCGCCAGAAGGTCGCCTTCGGCAAGCGCCAGCTCGCGGTCGTGGCCGAGGAAATCGCCGGATTCGCAGACCGGGCCGACGATTTCGTAACGCTGACGGTGTGCCGTCTCGCTACCGCCGACTTTGACGATCTCGTGATAGGCATCGTAAAGCGCGGGGCGAGCCAGATCGTTCATCGCGGCATCGACCACGGCGAAGTTCTTTTCCGCGCCGTGCTTGAGGATTTCGACGCGCGTGAGCAGCAGTCCCGCATTGCCGACCAGCGAGCGACCCGGTTCGAGCAGCAACAGCTCTTTGCGATCGGCCAGCCGACCGAGCATCGGCGAGAGATAGTCGGCGACCGACAGCACCGGTTCATCGCGGTAGCGGATGCCCATGCCGCCGCCCAGGTCGATGTGGCTAAAGACGATGCCTTCCGCAGTGAGCAGGTCGACGAGCTCGACAACCTTGCCGGCGGCATCGGCAGCCGGCTGCGGGTCGATCAGCTGCGAGCCGATGTGACAGGCGATGCCGCGAATCTCCAGATGCGGCAGCGCCCGCGCGCGGCGGTACAAATCGATCGCGGTGTCGAAGGCCACGCCGAATTTCGCGCTCTTGAGTCCGGTGGAGATGTAGGGATGGGTTTTCGGATCGACATCCGGATTGACGCGCAAGGCGATCGGTGCGCGCTCGCCTGCCGCACCTGCCACGGCGTTCAGATGTTCCAGCTCGCTGGCCGATTCGACGTTGAAGCAGTAAATGCCCGCGGCCAAGGCTTCCTGCATCTCCGCACGTGTCTTGCCGACACCGGAAAACACCACCTTGCCCGGATCGCCACCTGCCGCGATGACGCGGGCGAGTTCGCCGCCGGAGACGATGTCGAAGCCGGCGCTCAAGGACGCGAACAGCTTCAGGATCGACAGATTCGAGTTGGCCTTGACGGCATAGCAGATGCGCGCCGGCCGATCCGCAAGGGCCTCGCGGTAGGCATTGAAAGCATTTTCCAGCGCTGCGCGGGAATAGACATAGCAGGGCGTGCCGTGACGGGCGGCGATTTCGGCCAGCGGCACACCCTCGACGTGTGCGCTGCCGTTTGCAATTTCGATCATGAGGACTTAACTTGCGAAGATGTGCCGTCGGGCGCAGCGTTTTTCTCGGGCAGCACGAGCGGGCCCTTATTGCCGCAGGCGGTAAGGGATAGTGCCGCGGCAGCCGTCAGGATGGCCAGGAGAAAGCGCAGGTTCATGTCTGCATGTTAACACGGAGGTGAAATTGAACGAACGGGAATTCCTCGCGATGGCGGATGCCGAGCTGGCACGCATCGAAGCCGCGCTGGAGGCGCTGCAGGAACGCGCAGACACTGACTGGGACTATGAGATCAAGCCCGGCGGCATCATCGAGCTGGATTTCGCCGATGGCAGCAAGATCATCGTCAATCGCCACGCAGCGGCGCAGGAGATCTGGGTGGCCGCGAAGGCCGGCGGCTTTCATTTCAAGCCACCGGCTGAGCCGGGAGGACATTGGCTGGATACGAAAAGCGGCGAAAGTTTGCCTGCCCTGCTGTCACGCTGCATCGCTGCGCAGGCCGGAGCGACGGTGAAACTCGCTTGGTAGGCCGCGGACTACGGTGCGACGGGTTTCGCCTGTCCTTCTTGCACCGGGGCGGCAGGGCTCTTTCCGGTGAAGAAGCGCAGCACGTCAGATAGGAAAGAGGAGCCCTCGGCAGCCGGCTCAGGAATCGCTTCCCGATACACGTAATCGCTGATCGGCGCACCGGTGGCTGGATCCTGTCCAGTCACCCGCACAATACCGTCGGGCATCGCGGGCTGCATTTCAGGCACATTCTTGAGCGCGGCCTGCATGAAATTGATCCAGATCGGCAGCGCGGCGCGCCCACCGGTTTCGCCATTGCCGAGCCGCCGCGGCTGGTCGAAACCCATCCAGGCGATGCCGACCAGCGTCGGTTGGTAACCGCAGAACCAGGCGTCGACGTAATCGTTGGTGGTGCCGGTCTTGCCCGCCAGATCCCCGCGCTTGAGCACCTGGCCGGCGCGTGCCGCGGTGCCGCGGTGCACGACATCCTGCAACATGCTGTTCATGATCCAGGCATTGCGCGCATCGATCACGCGCAGGGTTTCGTCGCCCGCCTGTCCATGCGGCGTTTCGGCCAGTATCTTGCCATTGGCATCGAGGATCTGCTTGACGATGTAAGGGGTGATCCGGTAGCCACCATTGGCGAACACGGCATAGGCCGCCAAATGCTGCCAGGGGGTGACGCTGCCGGCGCCGAGGGCCAGTGTCAGATAGGGCGGATTCTTGTCGGCATCGAAGCCGAAGCGAGTGATGTAATCCTGCGCATAGTGCGGGTCGATGGCGCGGATCAGCCGGATCGAAACCATGTTCTTGGATTTGGTCAGCGCCGTGCGCAGCGTCATCGGCCCTTCGTATTTGCCATCATAGTTTTTCGGCGCCCACGCCTGGCTGCCAGTTTCTTCGGCGGAAATCGACAAGGGTTCGTCCGGAAAGACCGACAGCGGCGTGTAGCCCTTTTCCAGCGCCGCGGAATAGACGAAGGGCTTCATGCTCGAACCGGGTTGGCGCCAGGCTTGGGTGACGTGGTTGAACTTGTTGGCGGCGAAATCGAACCCGCCGACCAATGCGCGCACTGCGCCATCGCGTGGGTCGGCGGCGACGAAGGCGGCTTCGACTTCCGGCCATTGGGCGATCTGCCAGTGTCCTTTGCTGTCCTGGCTGACGCGAATGATCGCCCCCCGACGCAGGCGCTTGTTGGGTGGCGCACGGTTGTCGAGCATCGGCTGGGCGAACTTCAGACCCGCGCCTTCGACGGTGACGATCTCGCCACCAGGCAGATAGGCGCGGAGCTTTTCCGGGCTTGCCTCCAAGACCAGCGCGGGCCGCAGATCCGGCGCATCCGCTACTTCCGATAACAAATCCTCGAGGGCTTCGTCGTCATCGCGGGTGATCGCCTTCATGTCGGCATAGCCTTCCGCGCCGCGATAGCCATGGCGACGGTCATAGTCGATCACGCCTTGGCGCAGGCTGTGCCACGCAGCTTCCTGCTCTGGGCGGGTGAGCGTCGTGATGACCGTCAGACCTGCGGTATAAGCGTCGGGAAAAGCTTCGACTGCGATCTGCCGGGCCATTTCGGCGACATGATCGGCTTTCAAGGCGAAGCCGTCGATCTGGCGCCGAACCTGGAGCGGTTCCTGCAGCGCCTTTTCGTACTGTTCCGCGTCGATGAAGTTCAATTCGCGCATCCGCCGCAACACGTATTGCTGGCGCAGTTTCGCCCGCTTGGGATTGGCGACCGGATTGAAAGTCGAGGGTGCTTTGGGCAGTCCGGCGAGCATCGCCATCTCGGCAACGCTCAGCTCATGGATGTCCTTACCGAAATAGATGTGTGCCGCGGCGGCGAAACCGTAAGCGCGCTGACCGAGGTAGATCTGGTTGAAATAGATCTGCAGGATGTCGTCTTTCGACAAACTGTTTTCGATCTTGAAGGCCAACAGGGCTTCATAGAGCTTGCGCGTCAGGGTCTTTTCCGAGCTGAGGAAGAAATTGCGCGCCACCTGCATCGTGATCGTCGACGCCCCCTGCCTTTTTCCTCCGCTGATCAGATTGGCCCACCCGGCGCGCAGGATGCCCACCACGTCGACGCCGGGGTGCTGGTAGAAGCGCTCGTCCTCGGCGGCGAGGATCGCCTGTTTCATCATCTCGGGCACATCCTGGATGCGCACGAACTGGCGCCGCTCTTCGCCAAACTCGCCGATCAGATGGCCATCGGCGGTATAAACGCGCAAGGGCATCTTCGGACGATAGTCGGTCAACGCCTCGAGCGAAGGTAGGCGCGGCCAGGCAAGGATCAGCGCAATGCCCAAGAGGGCAAGCGCTGCAAGCATTGCACCCAGGATTGCGCCGACCGGCAGTAATATCCAACGAAGCATGGTCAGCGTGAAAAAATTTGTGTCGCGGCGGTAGGCGTTGCATTATAGAGGGTGTTGGGAGTCTCTTCCTTCGTAACGCTCGTCCGAGTGTTGTATGAATGCAGAATCGAAAAGAATGGCTGGCGAGTATTCAAAAAAAATCTTTACAGCCGATAATGTTGCTGCTAGCATTTGATCCGAAGTATCGATAAACGATGCAACTAACTGAATATCAAGGATTATCTTGAACTTCGATTTTTCGATCCTCAATCCCAAAGCGCGATCTCTGGTCGGATTGAACATCGGTTCGGCGGCCATCAAGATGGTCGAACTCTCCGCTGGGCGTGGGGAAGGGTATCAGTTGGAGTGCTATGCCATCGAGCCTCTGCCGGAAGGTGCGGTAAGCGATGGCAACATCGCCAATCACGATGCAGTGACCGGTGCGATCGCTCGCTGCTGGAAACGGCTCGATACTGCGACACGCTATGTCGCGATGGCGCTGCCCACCGCGGCAGTGATCACGAAGAAAATCATCCTGCCCGCCAACCTGCGCGAATCGGCAATGGAGGTGCAGGTGGAGTCAGAGGCGAACCAATACATTCCCTTTACGCTCGACGAGGTCAATCTCGATTTTCAGGTCATCGGTCCGACGGCCAACGACCCCGACGAGGTCGAGGTACTGATCGCGGCTTCGCGCAAGGAAGGGGTCGAGGATCGCGTTGCCGTTGCCGAGGCTGCCGGCCTCAAGCCGGTGGTGATGGATGTGGAATCCTACGCGATGCTGCGCGCCTTCGAGTTGGTGCGCGAGCAGTTCGCGGGCAGCACTCCTGAGACTTTGTTTGCACTGGTCGACATCGGCGCCTCGGCGATGAAAGTCACGATGATGCGCGGCGATCAGCAGGTCTATACCCGCGAACAGGCCTTCGGCGGCAATCAGTTGACCCAGGACATCGTGCGGGCTTACGGGATGAGCTTCGATGAGGCCGAGGCGCTCAAGCGCACCGGGCCGATGCCGGAAAATTTCGCAAGCGAGATTCTGCAGCCATTCCTGGATGCCTTGGCGCTGGAAGTGTCGCGCGCCATCCAATTCTTTTTCACTTCCACCCAGTACAGCGAGGTGCATCACATCGTGTTGATGGGGGGCGGGGCTTTGTTGCCTGGTGTCGCCCCGGTGGTGGCCGAGCGTACCCAGATCGATACCGTGCTCGCCAATCCCTTCGCTGAGATGATGCTCTCATCGAAAGTGAGGCCGAAGCAGCTCGTACAGGATGCGCCGGCCTTGATGGTAGCCTGCGGCCTGGCGCTCAGGAGGTTCGATCCATGATCCGCATCAATCTCCTGCCGCATCGGGAGACGCGTCGCAAGGCATTGCGACAGCAGTTCTATGCGCTGGCCGGGCTGGTGGCGGTGCTTGCCGGTGTCATCTGGTTCTTCGGCTATACTTTGATCAATGCGATGATCGAGCATCAGGCAGAGAAAAACCGCTTCCTGAAGAACGAGATCGCCGCCCTCGACAAGCAGATCGGGGAAATCAAGAAGCTCAAGGAACAGACCGAGGCACTCCTGCAGCGCAAGCAGGTGATCGAGTCCTTGCAGGTGAATCGTTCCGAGACCGTGCACCTGTTCAATGAGTTGGCGCGTCAATTGCCCAGTGGGGTCTATCTGAAGACGATCAGGCAGGAAGGGCAGAAGATCACGCTGACCGGGTATGCGCAATCAAACGCCCGAGTCTCGACGCTGATGCACAACCTCGACGAGTCACCGCTGCTGGAGCGGCCGGTGCTGATCGAGATCAAGGCCGCGCAAGTCGGCAAGCGGCGCCTGAGCGAGTTTGCGATGAACGTCTTCTTCACCCGTCAGTCCACCGCGCAAGATGCGGCAGGCAGCGCGAAAAAAACGGGGGTGAACAAAAAATGAAGAAGCCAGCGCTGCCTTCCGGTATGGCGAAACCGGCAATGCCGAAGATCGATTTCCAATCGATCGCAGAGGATTTTCGCACGCTCGATCCGAAAGATCCTGGCGCATGGCCACTGATTCCTCGCATCGTCGTCCTCGTTGGCCTGTTTGTGTCATTGGTCGCGGCGGCCGCCTGGTTTGGCTGGCAGGTTCAGTATGAAGATCTCGAGGCAAAGCGGCAGGAAGAGGCCAAGCTCAAAGAGGATTGGCTGGCGAAGAAAAAGCAGGCGGTCAATCTCGACGCCTATCGCAACCAGTTGGTCGAGATCGAGCGCTCCTTCGGGGCACTGCTCAAGCAGTTGCCCAATGCGGCTGAAATGGAATCGCTGCTGGTCGATATCAACCAGGCGGGCTTGGGGCGCGGTTTGCAGTTCGAGCTCTTCAAGCCAGGGAGCGAGGTCGTGAAAGACTTTTACGCGGAGCTGCCGATCACGATCAACCTGACGGGCAGTTATCATGATTTCGGCAATTTTGCCGGCGACATCGCCAAGCTACCACGCATCGTCACCTTGAACGATATCAATGTCGCGCCCGGAAAATCGGGGGATGTGCTGACCATGAGCACCATCGCCAAGACTTTCCGCTATCTCGATGAAGAAGAGATGGCAGCGCGAAAACGAGCGGAAAAAGCCAAGGGGGCCAAGAAATGAGAGCGCTTGGCATCTATTTCTTTGCGCTGCTCACTCTGGCTGGTTGTGCCGAGCGCGGGCACGACGAGATCAGACAGTGGATGGAAGAGTCTTCCCGCGACTTGAAGGGCGGCATTCCTCCGCTACCCGAGCTCAAGCCCTTTCCCGTCGTTTCCTATGAAGCGAACGACATGGTGGATCCGTTCAATCCCTCCCGGATCGAGCCGGAGCGGAAAGGGGCGGGCGGGGCGAACAAGCCGGATTTCGACCGCCCGCGCGAGCAGCTCGAAAACTATCCGCTCGAGTCGATCAGTTTCATCGGCGTGGTCGACAAAACCAAAAGCAAGACGAAACGGGCCATCGTCCAGGCCGACGGTGTCGTCTATCAGGTGGGTGTCGGCAATTATCTCGGCCAGAATTTCGGCCGCATCGTGGCGATCACGCCCAACGAGATCGTCTTGAAGGAAATCGTGCAGGACCCGAGCGGGCAGACGTCCGACTGGGTGGAGCGGGAAATGACCCTGCAGTTCAGAGACGGGGCGCAGGGCAAGGAGTCGAAAAAATGAAATTCATGCGTTTACTTATGACCGGCTTGACCCTGTTGCTGGCGGCGGTCACGCCATCCCTGGCGCAAAACGCTGAGCAGACCGGCAAGACGAATGTCATCGAGAGCCTCGAGGTCGGCAAGGTCGCCGGGAGTACCGTCGTCAAGCTAACGCTGCGCAAAGAGCTTGCGGCGACGCCCTCGAATTTCATGATCACCAACCCGGCCAGGATCGTGTTCGATTTCCCCGCTACGGAAAACGGCCTGGGTCATACCAGCAAACCGGTCAATGAAGGGGTTTTGCGCAGCTACAACGTCGTTCAGGCCGGTGATCGTTCCCGACTGGTTCTCAATCTGGCGCAGAATGCCCGTTTCGAGGCACGCGTCGATGGCAAACGGCTCACCATCACACTGTTGGACGACGTGCGTTCCGACGTTGCCGCAACACCTGCCGGCGTGCAGCATTTCGCCCAGACCGGTCGCAGCGAGGAGAACGAAATCCGCAGCATCCAGTTCCGTCGCAACAAGGAGGGCGCTGGCGTCGTGCTCGTCGACATGAGCTCGTCTGACGCTGCCATCGACGTGACTCAAAAAGGTTCGAAACTGTATGTGGCTTTCAAAAAGACACGGCTGCCCGAATCGCAGCGCAAACGTCTCGATGTCGTCGATTTCGGCACGCCGGTTACCGCGGTGACGACACGTCCGGAAGGCGATGGCGTGACCATGGAAATCGTTCCAACCGGCCTGTGGGAGCACACCGCTTATCAGAGCGACAACCAGTTCATCGTCGAGGTTCGGCCGGTCAAGGAGGACCCGAGCAAGCTCTTCCAAGGCAGCAAGAAGGGCTATCAGGGCGAGCTCGTTTCGCTCAACTTTCAGAACATTCCCTTACGCGAGCTGCTACACGTCTTCGCCGACATCACCAATTTCAACATCGTCATCAGCGACTCGGTCGGCGGTAATGTTTCCTTGCGCCTCAACGACGTGCCGTGGGATCAGGCGCTCGAAATCGTCCTGCAACAGAAGAACCTGGCGATGCGCAAGAACGGCAACGTGATCTGGATCGCGCCGCAAGACGAACTTGCCGCACGCGACGAGCAGGCGATCAAGTCACGCGAAACCGCGATCGCCGCCGAACAGCCCCGTCTTGAGTTGTTCCAACTCAACTACGTCAAGGCGGAAGATTTGCTGACGATGATCGAGAAAGAGAAGGACGATTTGAAAGGTAAGGACAAGGCGTCCGCATTCTTGTCGTCGGTTGGCAAGATCACCATCGACAAACGCACCAACCAAGTGTTCATCTACGACGTGCCAAGCAAGCTCGAGATGATCTCCAGTCTGCTGAAGCAGATCGACCGTCCGGTGCGTCAGGTGTTGATCGAGGCGCGCATCGTCGAGGCGGACACCAATTTCACCAAGTCGCTCGGTGTCCGATTGGGCACTCATGACCATCAAGGCATGAATGTCGGGCACAGCATTGGCAGCGACACCAACGTGCGCTTCGGGCTTGCCGCATCGAGTGAGGATGCCTACGCACACTTGCCGGAATTAGGGAACTACCCGGCCACCGCGATCATCACCGACATCGACCGCACCACAGGCGAGATCACCTATACCCGCGAGGTGCCGACACCGAAGCTCGTGAACAGTCAGATGGTGAATCTCGCGGTGCCGAATCCGGCCGGCCAATTCGCACTGACTTTGATGAACCGAGCCAAGACCATGCTGCTGACCCTGGAGCTGTCCGCCCTCGAGGCTGATGGCAAGGGCAAGACCATCTCCAGCCCACGCATCATGACGATGGATCAGATGGAGGCAACCATCCAACAAGGCGTGCGGGTCCCGTATCTGGTGTCGAGTGCTTCGGGTGCGACCTCGATCGCCTGGCAAGATGCAAATCTGTCCTTGAAGGTCAAGCCGCACATCACACCCGACGGCCGCGTCATGCTGAAGCTGAAGATCACCAAGAATGCCCTGGGGCCACAGGTTAGCTCTTTCCTTGGTTACTCGATCAAGACCAAGGAAGTGGAATCCGACGTCCTGGTCGACAATGGCGGTACGGTTGTCATCGGCGGCATCTATGAGCAAGAGGAACGCGATAGCACGACGAGAGTGCCCTTCCTCGGCGATCTGCCTTATGTCGGTTTCTTGTTCAAGACCCGTTCGCGTACTGACAACCGCGTCGAGCTGCTGGTCATGATCACGCCGAAGATCATCGACAATGCGCTAAGCATGCGCTGAGTGTGGGCGAGACCAGATTCGTTTGAGTAGTTTATTCACGGGGCCGCCGACCTTCCTCATCGGCATGATGGGTGCCGGCAAGTCGACGCTCGGCCGTCGCCTTGCCGCGGCGACAGGGCGCGAGTTCGTCGACCTCGACCGCGAAATCGAGCGGCGCACGGGCGTGTCCGTCGCGACCATCTTCGAGATCGAAGGCGAGGCCGGTTTCCGGCTCCGGGAAATGCAGCTTTTGGCAGAAATCGTGACTCGCCCGGGACTCGTCGTCGCCACCGGCGGCGGGGTGGTGCTCGATCCGCTCAACCGCGCGAGACTGTTGGCGAGTCGTTGCGTTGTATATTTACACGCCGAACCGGGCCTGATCTTTGCGCGCATCCGCCATGACCGCAGCCGACCGCTGTTGCAGGTGGCCGACCCGCTGGCCAGGATTCGGCAACTGGTCATCCAGCGTGACCCGCTCTATCGTGAAGTCGCCGATCTGGTCGTCGAAGCCGGCCGCGATGCGACGACGATCGTCAAAGAACTCAAGCAGCTATTGCCCAGCCCATGCACACATTGACCATCGAGCTCAAGGAACGTAGTTATCCGATCCTGATCGGCGCCGGCTTGCTGGCGGAATCCGCCGGTACGTTCTCGAGCCTTGCTGGCCAGCGCGCGGCGATCGTCACCAATGAAACGATCGCGCCGCTCTACTTAGGCCGTTTGCAGGCAGCGCTCGCCAAAGTCGGCGCTAGCACGACGGCACTGGTTTTGCCGGATGGCGAGGCCTACAAGAACTGGGAGACGCTCAACCGCATTTACGATCACCTGCTCGATGAGCGCTGCGATCGGGGCACGACCATCGTCGCGCTCGGCGGCGGTGTGATCGGCGATCTGGCGGGCTTTGCCGCTGCCACCTATCAGCGCGGCGTGCCGTTCATCCAGGTGCCGACCACGCTGCTCGCCCAGGTCGATTCCTCGGTGGGCGGCAAGACCGGCATCAACCACCCACGGGGCAAGAACATGATCGGTGCTTTCTGGCAGCCGCGCCTGGTCGTCGCCGACACCGATACCCTACGAACGCTGCCCGACCGTGAGCTGTCCGCAGGGATGGCCGAGGTGATCAAGTATGGCCTGATCCGCGACCTGCCTTTTCTCGACTGGCTCGATGCCCAGATGGAACGTCTGATGGCGCGCGACGGCCAGGCGCTTGCCTTCGCGATCGAACGTTCCTGCGCCAACAAGGCGCAGGTCGTCGCCGGTGACGAACTGGAAACCGCCAAGGAGGGGGGGCGCGCCCTATTGAACCTCGGCCACACCTTTGGTCATGCGATCGAGGCAGGGGCTGGCTATGGTGTCTGGCTGCATGGCGAAGCGGTGGCGGCGGGCACCGTGATGGCGCTGGAGCTGTCGAGGCGACTGGGTTGGCTCGGCGAGGCCGATGTCCAGCGCGTGATCAAACTGTTCGAACGGGCCCATCTGCCGGTGCGCGGCCCCAGACTCGGCGTCGACCGCTATCTCGACCTGATGGCGCACGACAAGAAGGTGCTCGATGGCAAGTTACGCCTCGTGCTACTGAAAAAGCTGGGTGAGGCGATGACCTTTGCCGATGCGCCGCTGCCCGAGATTCGCGCGGCGATCGAAACCTGCTGTGAGTGAGCTGGCCAGTTACGCCGTCGGCGAGCACAATTCACGCGGCCGGCAGCATCCCGAGCCGCGGCCGAAGACGCGCGGCGAGTTCGCTCGCGACCGCGACCGCATCATTCATTCGACGGCTTTTCGGCGTCTCGAATACAAGACCCAGGTCTTCGTCAATCACGAAGGCGACCTGTTCCGCACGCGGCTGACGCATTCGATCGAGGTCGCGCAGATCGCGCGCACCATCGCGCGCGCGCTCAAGCTCAACGACGATCTGACCGAGGCGATCGCACTGGCGCACGATCTCGGCCACACACCGTTCGGTCATGCCGGGCAGGATGCGCTGAACGAATGCATGGCCGATTACGGCGGCTTCGAGCACAATCTGCAGTCCTTGCGCATCGTAGACAAGCTCGAGGAGCGCTATGGCGCCTTCGACGGGTTGAATCTGATGTTCGAGACGCGGGCTGGCATCCTCAAACATTGCTCGCCAGCGAAAGCGCGCGAATTGGGCGAAGTCGCGGAACGCTTCCTCAAAGACCATCGCCCGTCGCTGGAGGCGCAGGTCTGCAATTTCGCCGATCAGATCGCCTACAACAACCATGACGTCGACGACGGCTTGCGCTCGGGGTTGATCACTCTCGATGCGCTCGAATCGCTGACGCTGTTCGCCGAACATCGGACGGCGGCGCTGCAGGAATTCCCTCATCTGACCGGCCGCCGGCTGATCCACGAAACGGTGCGCCGGATGATCGATGCGCAGGTGACCGACTTGCTCGCGGAAACACAGGCGCGCATCGCCCGGTTGGGGATTGCGACCCTCGAAGATGTGGCCGAGGCCCCGCCGCTGGTCGCCTTTTCACCAGCAATGCACGAAATGAACCGTGAGTTGAAACACTTCCTGCACACATCGCTTTATCGCCACTACCAAGTGGTGCGCATGACGACCAAGGCGCGACGCATCGTCAAGGACCTGTTCTCCGCCTTTCTATCGAACATCCGGCTATTGCCCGATCAATACCGCATCAGGGCAGAATGCGAGGGCGAGCCGCGCGCCATCGCCGACTACATCGCCGGCATGACCGACCGTTATGCGATCAAAGAACATCGGCGTCTGTTCGCCGTCGGTGAGTTTTGACAGACATGCGGCGGCCAGGTCGTGCCATGGCCCTTGAAGGCTCCGCCGAATCTGCGTAACATCGCGAGTTCGCTCGTATTTGCCGATAGCGGGAAGGCGCTTATCGCGCGCACAGTGTGTGCTGCCGCCATGTGGCGGGCTCCCCGGGACGTCGCGCAACGGGCGCCCCGTTATTTTTGTTTTTTTGCGCATGGGGTTTTCATTCTCTGCGGATGTCAATCCCTGTCGTGCGCGTCAGAGGAAGCCAGCAATGACCATGCCCGAGCAGCAAGGTTTGTACGACCCGGCCCAGGAGCGTGACGCCTGTGGCGTGGGATTCGTCGCCCACATCAAGAACCAGAAGAGCCACGCGATCGTCACCCAGGGGTTGCAGATCCTCAAAAACCTGGAACATCGCGGCGCCACTGGCTATGACCCCCTGCTCGGCGATGGCGCCGGCATTCTGATCCAGATTCCCGACGCTTTCTTCCGTGCCGAAATGGCGCGCCAGGGCGTTACCCTGCCGCCGCCAGGCAAGTATGGTGTCGGCATGATATTTCTGCCACGTGCAGCCGAAAGCCGTCGCGCCTGCGAAGCGGCGATCGAGCGCACGATCCGTTACGAAGGCCAGACGCTGCTCGGCTGGCGCGACGTGCCGGTCGACAACAGCGGGCTTGCCCAGGCTGCGCGTGATGTCGAGCCGGTGATGCGCCAGGTATTCATCGCCGCCGGTGAGGATATCGCCGACCAGGATGCGCTGGAACGCAAGCTCTACGTGATCCGCAAGGAGGCCGGCCATCGTGTGCAGGCGCTGAAGCTCCCGGATGGCAAGATGTTCTATGTGCCCTCGATGTCGACGCGCACCATCGTCTACAAGGGCATGCTGCTCGCCGAGCAGGTCGGGCAGTATTTCCTCGATCTGGGCGATGAGCGGGTGGTTTCTGCGCTGGCGTTGGTGCATCAGCGTTTTTCGACCAACACCTTCCCGGCATGGGATCTGGCGCATCCTTTCCGACTGATCGCCCACAATGGCGAGATCAACACGCTGCGCGGCAATGTGAACCGGATCCGCGCGCGCGAGCATGGCATTTCCTCGAAACTGTTCGGCGATGATCTGCACAAGCTCTGGCCGCTGATCTATGACGGCCAGTCGGATTCCGCCAGTTTCGACAACGCCCTCGAATTGCTCGTGATGGGCGGCTACAGCCTCGCCCACGCGATGATGATGCTGATTCCCGAAGCCTGGTCGGGTAATCAATTGATGGACGAGAATCGGCGTGCCTTCTACGAATATCACATGGCGTTGATGGAGCCCTGGGATGGCCCGGCCGCGGTGGCCTTCACCGATGGTCGTCAGATCGGCGCCACACTCGATCGCAATGGCCTGCGGCCGGCCCGCTACCTGGTGACCGATGACGACTTGGTGGTGATGTCTTCGGAAATCGGCGTGCTGCCGATTCCTGAGGAGCGCATCGTCAAGAAGTGGCGCTTGCAGCCTGGCAAGATGTTGTTGCTCGATCTCGAGCAAGGCCGTATCGTCGGCGACGATGAGATCAAGGACCAGCTCGCCACGGCCAAGCCCTACCGCGAGTGGCTTTACATGTCGCGTCGTTACGTCGAGGATCTGCCCGAAGTCGAGGAAGAGACTGCGCTGTCTGCCCCGCTGCTCGATTTGCAGCAGGCTTTCGGCTACACGCAGGAAGACTTCAAATTCATCCTCGAGCCAATGGCAACGAAGGGTGAGGAAGCCACCGGTTCGATGGGCAACGATAGTCCCTTGCCGGTACTGTCGAACCGCAACAAGCCGCTGTTCAATTACTTCAAGCAACTCTTTGCCCAGGTCACCAACCCGCCGATCGATCCGATCCGCGAGGAAATCGTCATGTCGCTGATCTCGATGATCAGCCCCAGCCCAAATCTGCTCGAGATCGACGAAGCCGAACCGGCGCCGCGTTTGCAGGTGCGCCAGCCGATTCTCACGCCGACCGAGATGGCCAAGCTCAAAGCGATCGACCGCTTGACGAATGGCACGTTCCGCGCCTGCGTGATCGACATCACCACGCCCGCCGCCGCCGGCCCTGCCGGGGTGAGCGAGGCGCTCTTCAAGGTCTGCTTCGAGGCCGAGCGCGCCATCGGCGAAGGCGCGAGCGTGATCATCCTTTCCGACCGTAACGTCGATGCCGCGCGCGCACCGATCCCCGCGCTGCTGGCCTGTTCCGCCGTTCATCAGCATCTCGTCAGGACCGGCTTGCGTACCTCTTGTGGTTTGGTGATCGAAACCGGTGCGGCCCGCGAGGTGCATCATTTCGCGACGCTGGCCGGCTTTGGCGCCGAAGCGATCCATCCCTGGCTCGCTTTCGAAAGCCTGGCGGCGCTCGCGCCGACGCTCCCCGGCAAGCCGTCACCCTATGAATGCCAGAAGAACTTCGTCAAGGCGATCGGCAAGGGGCTGCTCAAAGTGATGTCGAAGATGGGCATTTCCACCTACCAGTCCTATTGCGGCGCGCAGATTTTCGAGGCGGTAGGCCTGGCTTCCGACTTCGTCGATCGCTATTTCACCGGCACGCCGAGCAAGATCGAAGGCATTGGCCTCAAGGAAGTCGCCCGCGAGGCGCTCGCCCTGCACGCTGCGGCGTTCGGCAACGATCCGTTGCTCGCCAATGCGCTCGACATCGGGGGGGAATATGCTTACCGCGTGCGTGGCGAGGAACACATGTGGACACCGGATGCGATCGCCAAGCTGCAGCATGCGACGCGTGCGGGCAGGTTCGAGACCTACCAGGAGTATGCGAAGATCATCAATGACCAGAGCCGGCGCTTGATGACTTTGCGCGGCCTGTTCGAAATCAAGCCGGCCGGTCCGCCGGTGCCGCTCGAAGAGGTCGAGCCGGCCAGCGAGATCGTCAAGCGTTTCGCCACCGGCGCGATGTCGCTCGGCTCGATCTCCACCGAGGCGCACAGCACGCTGGCGATTGCGATGAACCGCATCGGCGGCAAGTCCAACACCGGCGAAGGCGGCGAGGATCCGAAGCGCTTCGCCAAGATCACCACCCCGACGACGCTCGCCGCCGTGATCGGTGCCAGCCGCGTCGAGCGCGACATTCCGCTCAAAGAGGGTGACAGCCTGCGTTCGGCGATCAAGCAGGTGGCCTCTGGCCGCTTTGGCGTGACGATCGAATATCTCGCCAATTCCGACCAGATCCAGATCAAGATGGCGCAGGGCGCGAAGCCCGGTGAAGGCGGCCAGTTGCCGGGTCACAAGGTGTCGGACTACATCGGCTTTTTGCGCCATTCGGTGCCGGGCGTGCAGCTCATTTCACCGCCGCCGCACCATGACATCTATTCGATCGAGGATCTGGCGCAGCTGATCCACGATCTGAAGAATGCCAACCCGCAGGCGGACATCTCCGTCAAGCTGGTCTCGGAAATCGGCGTCGGCACGGTGGCTGCCGGTGTGGCCAAGGCCAAGGCCGACCATGTGGTGATTTCCGGTCATGACGGCGGCACCGGCGCTTCACCCTGGTCATCGATCAAGCATGCCGGAACACCCTGGGAGCTGGGACTCGCTGAGACGCAGCAGACGCTGGTGATAAACCGCCTGCGCGGCCGCATCCGCGTCCAGGTCGATGGCCAGATGAAGACCGGCCGCGACGTCGTGATCGGTGCGCTGCTCGGCGCCGACGAATTTGGCTTTGCGACCGCGCCGCTGGTGGTCGAAGGCTGCATCATGATGCGCAAATGCCACCTCAACACCTGCCCGGTCGGTGTCGCCACCCAAGACCCGGTGCTGCGGCGCCGTTTCTCCGGTCAGCCCGAGCATGTCGTCAATTATTTCTTCTTCGTCGCCGAGGAAGTGCGGCAAATGATGGCGCAGATGGGCATCCGCAAATTCGACGATTTGATCGGCCGCGCCGATCTCCTCGATATGAAGAAAGGCATCAGTCACTGGAAGGCACGCGGCCTGGATTTTTCGCGCATCTTCTACATGCCGGCGATGCCTGCGGAAGTGGCGCGTCATCATTGCGAAACACAGGATCATGGCATCACGCGTGCACTCGACCATCAGTTGATCGCCAAGGCGCGGCCGGCGCTCGAAGAGGGTAAAAAAGTCGCCTTCGAATGCACGGTGAAGAACGTCAACCGCACCGTCGGCACGATGCTGTCCCATGAGGTGGCAAAGCGTTACGGGCATCGTGGTCTGCCGGATGGCACCATCCACATCCGCATGAAGGGCACGGCCGGGCAGAGCTTCGGCGCCTTCCTGGCGCACGGCATCACCCTGGAACTCACCGGTGAGGCCAACGACTACGTCGGCAAGGGTCTGTGTGGCGGCCGGATCATCGTCAAGCCAGCGAAGGAATTCCGCGGCAAGCCATGCGAAAACATCATCGTCGGTAACACCGTGCTGTATGGCGCGATCGACGGTGAAGTGTTCTTCCGCGGTGTCGCCGGC
Source organism: Sulfuricystis multivorans (assembly GCF_003966565.1). NCBI lineage: Bacteria > Pseudomonadati > Pseudomonadota > Betaproteobacteria > Nitrosomonadales > Sterolibacteriaceae > Sulfuricystis > Sulfuricystis multivorans. The sequence continues at coordinate 490,451 of NZ_AP018718.1, forward strand.
GAGCGTTTCGCGGTGCGTAACTCGGGGGCGACTGCCGTGGTCGAGGGTAGCGGCGATCATTGCTGCGAATACATGACGGGTGGCACCGTGGTCGTGCTCGGCCGCACCGGGCGCAACTTCGCCGCCGGCATGTCGGGCGGTATCGCCTATGTGCTCGACGAGGATGGCGATTTCGCCGCACGCTGCAATCTGTCGATGGTGAAGCTGGAAAAGGTCCTGCCGGCAGAAAAGCAGCCAGACGATGGCATGCGTCATCGCGGCAGCGCCGACGAGCTGCTGCTCAAGTCATTGATCGAGAAACATCAGGCAGCCACCGGCAGCGAGATGGCGCGTCGGGTATTGGCCGACTGGCCGGCTTTCCGGGAAAAGTTCGTCAAGGTGTTCCCCCATGAATACCGCCGGGCACTGACCGAAATCGCGGCCAAGCAGCTGAAGGAGGCAGCATGAAGTCCCCCATCCCCCCAGCCCCCTTCCCGAGGAAGGGGGAGACTGCGAGCTCGCTTCGCTCGAATTTCGTTGAATGGCTGCCTCCTTGGGGCGGCCCTGCGGAGGCAGCATGAAGTCCCCCATCCCCCCAGCCCCCTTCCCGAGGAAGGGGGAGATTGCGAGCTCGCTTCGCTCGAATTTCGTTGAATGGCTGCCTCCTTGGGGCGGCCCTGCGGAGGTAGCATAATGGGCAAGCCCACCGGTTTTCTTGAGTTCGAGCGCGTGTCCGAAGGCTATGAGCCGGTCGATCAGCGCCTGAAGCATTATCACGAATTCGTTGCTCGTCTGACCGACGAGCAGGCCAAGGTGCAGGGCGCACGCTGCATGGATTGCGGCATTCCGTTTTGCAACAACGGTTGCCCGGTGAACAACAACATCCCGGACTTCAACGATGCCGTGTATCGCGGCGACTGGCGCGCGGCCCTGGACATCTTGCATTCCACCAACAACTTCCCGGAAGTCACGGGCCGTGTTTGTCCGGCCCCCTGCGAAACCGCGTGCACGCTGAACATCAATGTCGAGCCGGTCGGCATCAAGTCGCTCGAACACGCGATCATCGACCGGGCCGGTGAGAACGGTTGGGTCGTGCCACTCATCAATACCGTCAAGACGGGCAAGAAGGTCGCCATCGTCGGCTCCGGTCCGGCGGGACTGGCCGCCGCACAACAGCTGGTCCGCGCCGGCCATGACGTAACGGTATTCGAGAAAAACGATGCGATCGGCGGCTTGATGCGTTATGGCATTCCGGACTTCAAGCTCGACAAGCGCCTGATCGAATGGCGTGTCGCGCAGCTCAAGGTCGAGGGAGTGAAGTTCCGTCTGAAAACGCTGGTGGCGGCCGACACGCGCCTGCCGAAAGGTGTGGCCTGCGATGCGACGAAGGTCGTCGCGCCCGCCGAGCTGCTCGAAGCGTTCGATGCGGTGATCCTCGCCGGCGGCTCCGAAACGCCGCGCGATCTACCCATCCCTGGCCGCGATCTCGACGGCGTGCACTTCGCGCTCGAATTCCTCATCCCTCAGAACAAGGCGGTTGCCGGGGGCCGGAAGAACCCCATCGATGCCAAAGACAAGCGGGTCGTCGTGATCGGCGGCGGTGATACCGGTTCCGACTGCGTGGGTACTGCGAACCGCCACGGCGCCGCGAGTGTCACGCAGATCGAGCTCATGCCCAAGCCGCCGGAACAGGAAAACAAGCTGCTGACCTGGCCTTATTGGCCGAACAAGCTGCGCACTTCCTCGTCGCATGAAGAAGGCTGCACGCGCGACTGGGCGATCGCCACCAAGGAGTTCATCGGCGCGAAAGGGAAACTCAAGGCGCTCAAATGCGTGCGCCTCGACTGGAGCGGGGGCAAGATGAAAGAAATCCCCGGCTCGGAGTTCGAGATCGAAGCGGATCTTGCCTTCCTCGCCATGGGTTTCACACAGCCGGTGCAGGCGCTGCTCGACGCCTTCGGTGTCGCCAAGGATGCGCGTGGGAATGCGGCAGCCAGCACCGATGGCCCCGGCTGTTATGCGACCAGCGTGCCCAAGGTGTTTGCCGCCGGGGATATGCGGCGCGGCCAGTCGCTGGTGGTCTGGGCGATCCGCGAAGGGCGTCAGTGCGCCCGCGCCGTCGATGAATTCTTGATGGGAAGCTCGCTGCTACCGCGCTGACTCAGGGTGTGCGCGATGCTCGACGTCGTCATCCTCGCAGCCGGCCAGGGCAAGCGTATGCACTCGGCGCTGCCGAAGGTGCTGCACCCCATCGCCGGCAAGCCGATGCTGGCGCATGTCATCGATACGGCGCGGCAACTCGATCCGGCGCAGATTTGCGTGGTCTATGGCCACGGTGGCGAGGCCGTGCGCGCAGCGCTCGATGCCCCCGATCTCATCTGGGCGAAACAGGAACCGCAGCTCGGCACCGGCCATGCGGTGATGCAAGCCTTGCCGGTGCTGAAAGTCGGCGCGGGTAGCACGGCACTGGTGCTCTATGGCGACGTGCCGCTGATCCGCGCCGAAACCCTGCGGCGACTGATCGCCGCCGCCGGCGACGACAAGCTCGCGCTACTGACCGCCCATTTGCTCGACCCTCACGGCTACGGCCGCATCGTGCGTGTCGATGGCAAGGTGGTGCGCATCGTCGAAGAAAAGGATGCCGACGATGCCGAGCGAATGATCGGCGAGATCAATACCGGCATCCTCGTCGCGCCCGCCGCGCATCTGGCACGCTGGCTGCCGCAGCTATCCAACCGCAATGCGCAGGGTGAGTATTATCTGACCGATATCGTCGCTCTCGCCGTCGCCGAGGGCGTCGAGGTCGTGACCGCGCAGCCGGCTGACTGCTGGGAGACCGACGGGGTCAACAGCAAAGCCCAGCTGGCACGATTGGAGCGCATCCACCAGCGCAACATCGCCGCAGCCCTGATGGCGCAGGGCGTCACGCTGGCCGACCCAGACCGCATCGACGTGCGCGGCGAACTCGTTTGCGGGCGCGACGTGTTCATCGACGTCAATTGCGTCTTTGAAGGTCACGTCGAATTGCAAGACGGCGTGCGCATCCTGCCCAATTGTGTGATCCAGGATGCGATCGTCGGCCCAGGGTCGATCGTCGGCCCCTTCGCCCGGCTGAGGCCGGGCACCGTGCTCGCCGAGGATGTGCATATCGGCAATTTCGTCGAGGTCAAGAATTCGACCATCGCCGCCCACTCGAAAGCGAACCATCTCGCCTACATCGGCGATACGACGATGGGCAGCCGCGTCAATGTCGGCGCCGGCACGATTACCTGCAACTACGACGGTGCCAACAAACACCGCACTGTGATCGAGGACGATGTCTTCATCGGCTCGGATACGCAGCTCGTCGCTCCGGTGACCGTCGGCCGCGGCGCTACCCTCGGCGCCGGCACCACGCTGACGCGCGACGCGCCGGCAGATCAGCTCACGCTCTCGCGCGCGAAACAAGTGACGGTTCCTGGCTGGAAGCGGCCGATCAAGAAGAAGAAATAGGCTGATGCCCACGGTCCTGTTGTCTGGCCCCTCTCGGTTCTTCTTCTTTTCGGGCGACAGGGACGAACCCTTGCACATCCACGTAGAACGCGAAAGAATGCTGGCCAAGTTTTGGCTTGTTCCCGTGCGGTTGCATTACAGCACCGGATTCGGGCGAGCGGGCGGAGCTTTTGAGACTTGAGAGCTTGGTTCGCGAACGGCGTGATTTTTTTGTGGAGAGATGGAATGATCATTTCGCCCGCTGAATTTGCGGTGTCGAATGCGCAGCGCGTCACGGTGACCGACGATACGCTGATAGTCGAGCCGGAAGATGGCCGCACGGTGAGCGCACCGCTCGGCTGGTTCCCGCGACTTTGTCATGCAACCGAGGAAGAGCGCGCCAATTGGCGGCTGATCGGTCCTGGCCTTGGTATTCATTGGGAAGATATCGACGAGGACATCAGCATCGAGAGTCTGCTGCTCGGCAAGGGCTCGGGCGAGAGCCAAGCCTCCTTCCAGCGCTGGCTAAAAGCCAGAACCGCGAACAAAGAGCAAACGGGGAACTGAAACCATGTGCGGTATCGTCGCGGCTGTCGCGCAGAACAACATCGTTCCGGTGCTCATCGAAGGGCTGAAGAAGCTCGAATACCGTGGCTACGACTCCGCCGGCCTCGCGCTGCTCGATCCCGGTCTCACTCGGCTGCGGAGCGTCGGGCGCGTCAGTGAGCTTGCCGCGCAAGCCGAAGGGCTGACGGCACGAATCGGCATCGCCCACACCCGCTGGGCGACGCATGGCGTGCCCTGCGAAAAGAATGCCCATCCCCATGTGTCGGGGGGGCTCGCCGTCGTCCATAACGGCATCATCGAGAACTACGCCGAGCTCAAACAGGAACTCGTGGGCAAGGGCTACACCTTCACTTCGGATACCGATACCGAGGTGATCGCTCACCTGATCAGGGCAGCGCTCGATTCATGTTCAGACCTCTTCGAGGCGGTGCAGCGCGCCACGCAGCGCCTTACCGGTGCTTATGCGATCGCGGTGCTGTGTGAGGGGGGCAGCCGCATCGTCGTGGCGCGTCATGGCGCACCGCTGCTGCTTGGGCTTGGCAGGGATGGTCACTATGCGGCCTCGGATGCCGCGGCGCTGTTGCAGGTCACGCGCCGCATGATCTATCTGGAAGACGGCGACGTCGCCGAGCTGCGCCGAGAGGGATATCGGATCGTCGGCGCTGACGGCGCGGCAACCGAACGCGCCGTGCATGAGAGCACGCTGTCCACCGAGGCGGTCGAGCTAGGTGGTTACCGCCACTACATGCAAAAGGAAATCTTCGAGCAACCGCAGGCGTTGGCGGCGACGCTCGAGTTGATCGGTGGCGCGCAGACCTTCTCGGCCAACCTGTTCGGCGCCATTGCAGCGGAAGTCTTCACCGGTGTGAAATCGGTGTTGATCGTCGCCTGTGGCACGAGCTACCACGCTGGCCTCGTGGCGCGCTACTGGATCGAGCAGCTTGCCGGCATTCCCTGCACGGTCGAGGTGGCGAGCGAGTACCGCTATCGTGTCTCGGTGCCGAATCCAGACCAGCTCGTCGTCGCCATTTCGCAGTCGGGCGAGACGGCGGATACGCTCGCTTCGATCAGGTATGCCAAGTCGCTCGGCATGACGAAAACCTTGGCGATCTGCAATGTGCCAGAGTCTGCCATCGTGCGCGAATGCGCATTGCGTTTCCTGACGCGCGCCGGCCCGGAAATCGGCGTGGCCTCGACCAAGGCGTTTACCACGCAGCTCGTCAGCCTGTTCCTGCTCGCCGCGACATTGGCCAAGCTAAACGGCCGGCTGACGGCGGATCAGGAGGCCGCTTACCTCGCTTCGCTGCGCCATCTGCCGGTTGCGGTACAAAAGGTTCTGGCCCTGGAACCCGAGATCGCCGCCTGGGCACAGCGCTTCGCCGGCAAGCGCCATGCGCTGTTCCTCGGTCGGGGGCATCATTATCCGATCGCGCTGGAAGGCGCCTTGAAACTGAAGGAAATCTCCTACATCCATGCCGAGGCCTATCCAGCCGGCGAGCTCAAGCACGGCCCGTTGGCGCTGGTGGATAAGGAAATGCCAGTAGTTAGCGTCGCCCCGAACGATGCGCTGCTGGAAAAACTGAAATCCAACCTCAAGGAAGTCGCGGCGCGCGGCGGCGAGCTGTTTGTCTTCGCCGATGCCGATTCCCAGGTCGAGGAGGAAGCGGGTTTGCACATCCTGCGCCTGCCGGAACATTACGGCCTGCTCTCGCCGGTGTTGCACGTCGTGCCTTTGCAGCTCTTGGCTTATCATGCAGCTCTGGTCAAGGGCACGGATGTCGACAAGCCACGCAATTTGGCAAAGTCGGTGACCGTCGAATAAAAATCAGGGAGAGTCAGTCATGCCAAAGTTTCATACCGAACGTATTCGTGCCGTCGCCCTCGTCGGGCATGGCGGCGCTGGCAAGACCACGCTGGCGGAGGCCTTGCTCGCCCGTGCCGGTGCGATTCCGGCCGCCGGCAGCGTCGAGAAGGGCAACACGGTCTGCGACTACGATGCGCAGGAAAAGGCCGCCGGTCATTCGCTGCAATCCGCCTTGGTCAATTTCGCCTGGGAAGACGTGCATGTACATCTGATCGATACCCCGGGTTATCCCGATTTCGCCGGCCAGGCGTTGGCTGCCTTGGCGGGCGTCGATACGGCGCTCATCGTGATCAACGCGCAGACCGGCATCGAGCTGATGACCGAACGCATGATGAAGGCCGCCCAACAGCGGGGGCTGGCCTGCATGATCGTCGTCAATAAGATCGACGCCGAGAATCTCGATCTTAAGGGTCTGATGACCGACATCCGCGCGCGCTTCGGCACGGCCTGCAAGTTCCTCGATTTGCCCACGCCCGATCATCGCCAGGTCGTCGAGGTGATGGAGCACGACTCAGGGGAAGCCGACATCGATACGGTGGCCCATGCCCACCGGGAACTGATCGACCAGCTCGTCGAAGAGGATGAAAGCCTGATGGAGCGCTACCTCGAGGACGGCCAGGACCCGAGCGCCGGTGAGCTACACGCGCCCTTCGAGAAGGGGCTGCGCGAAGGGCACCTGATTCCCGTGCTGTTTACCTCTGCCAAGACCGGCGCAGGCATCGACGAACTGTTGCACGTGCTGGCGACGCTCGCGCCCAATCCCGCCGAGGCCAACTTGCCGCCGTTCTATAAAGATGGCGAGCCGTTCCAGCGCGAGCCGGATGCCTCGAAACATGTCCTGGCGCACGTCTTCAAGGTGATCGTCGACCCCTACATGGGTAAGGTCGGTGTGTTCCGCGTCCATCAGGGCACGATCAGGAAGGATTCGCAGCTCTTCATCGGCGATGGCAAAAAACCGTTCAAGGTCGGCCATCTGTACCAGTTGCAGGGCAAGGATTACGTCGAGGTCGATGAGCTGCTGCCTGGGGATCTGGGCGCGATCGCCAAAGTCGAGGAGATCCAATTCGACAGCGTGCTGCACGATTCGCACGACGAGGATCATATTCATCTCAAGCCGCTCGAATTCCCGAAACCGATGCAGGGCCTGGCCGTCGAGACGACCAAGAAGGGCGATGAACAGCGGCTGTTCGAAATCCTCCATAAACTCGAGCTCGAAGACCCCTGCTTCAAGGTCGAACGTCATCCAACCACGCATGAGACCGTGATCTTCGGTCTCGGCGAGATGCATCTGAAAACCAAGCTCGAACGCATGGCGACGCAATACAAGCTGGAGCTCGCCACCCGTCCGCCACAGATTCCTTATCGCGAGACGATCACCCGCCCCGCCGAAGGCCACTGCCGCCACAAGAAGCAGTCCGGCGGCGCCGGCCAGTTCGGCGAGGTGTATCTGAAAATCGAGCCGCTTGCGCGTGGTGCCGGCTTCGAATTCGTCGATCAGGTCAAGGGCGGCGTGATCCCCGGCGTGTTCATGCCGGCGGTCGAGAAGGGGGTGCGTCAGGCGCTGGAAGGCGGCGTGGTCGCGGGCTTCCCAGTCGAGGATGTGCGCGTCATCGTCTATGACGGCAAGACCCACCCGGTCGATGGCAAGGAGGTCGCCTTCGTCCAGGCCGGCAAGAAGGCGACCATCGCCGCCGTGCAGGCGGCTGCCCCGGTGATCCTCGAACCGATCGTGAAGATCGAGGTGCATGTCGATGAGGATCAGATGGGCGACATCGCCGGGGATTTGTCGAGCCGCCGTGGCCACGTGACGGGCACCGCGGCACGCGGGGCGGGCCGCATCGCCGTGATGGGCGAGGTGCCGCTCGCCGAGATCGGCGACTATGCCTCGCGCTTGAAGTCGCTGACCGGCGGCCGCGGCAGCTACACGATCGAGTTCTCGCACTACGCGCAGGTGCCGCCTCCGGTGCAGCAGAAATTGGCGGCTTCGTTCCAATTGAAGGAAGACGAGGAGTGAACTAGCATCTCGCTGACAGGCGTCAAATCCGGAGCCAGCTGATGATTCTGATTCCGCTGTGGTTGCCCCGGTCCAGGCAGCCGCGGCGGTGACGATACCGTTATGTCGGCATACGCCGGAGCAGGCGGTCACGGCCGCGGCGCATGGCCATGAGCAGGTTGCGAAGCAGGTCGCACCGGCCAGGGTAGGCGATCTCGATTGTGATGACTGTTTGCTGTGCCATCTCACCTGCACCGGCTTTCTGCTGGCGGCCCAGTAAGGCATGACCTGCTGTCCTGCCAACGCCGGTTTTCGTTCAACGACTTTGTCTCGAGGTTGCCATGAAATCCCTTGTATCCCTGTTGGCTGCCGCCAGCCTGCTTGTTTCCGTCCATGTTTCCGCTGCCGAGGAATTGTCCGAAGGCACCGTCAAGAAGATCGATGTGCCAACCCAGCGCATCATGCTCGCCCACGGCCCGATCGAGAATCTCGGCATGATGCCGATGACCATGATGTTCAAGGTCAAGGAACCGGCGATGCTCAAGACAGTTTCGGTGGGCGACAAGGTGCGGTTCCGGGTCGAGTACATCGACGGCAACTACACGATCACCCGCCTCGAACCGGCGAAGTAGCCATGCGCGTCCTTGCCCTGTAGCTGACGGTATGCCTGGGCGTCGGCGGGACAGCGCTGGCGCAGGAAGAGGCAGCGCTCGGCGACATGGGGGCCGGCAGTCGACGGTCGCCGGCCTACGCGGCGGTGATGGCAGGGGCGGCATGATCTCGGCGACCGTTCTGACGCTGATCGTAATCCCGGCGCTTTACGCACTGGTCGAGAAATGGCGGATGCGAAGGTGACGTTGACGTCAACGTCAACGTAAGCCAGAATCGCCGCGATGCGTTAATCTGAAATTCCTGCCCGGAGGCTTTTGCCATGTCCGATCTTGCCCTCGCCGCGAAGCTTGCCCCCTACCGGCCTGCGCACAAGGTGCGCTTCGTCACCGCCGCCGCGCTGTTCGACGGCCACGATGCCGCGATCAACATCATGCGGCGCATCCTGCAGGCTACCGGCGTCGAGGTGATCCATCTCGGCCACAACCGCTCGGTGCAGGAGGTGGTGAATGCGGCGCTGCAGGAGGACGTGCAGGGCATCGCCGTCACCTCCTACCAAGGCGGGCACCTCGAGTATTTCAAATACATGATCGATCTGCTCAGGGTCGGTGGTGGCGAAGAGATCAAGGTGTTCGGCGGTGGCGGCGGCGTGATCGTGCCGGCCGAGATCGAGGAACTGCATGCCTACGGCGTCACACGCATCTACTCGCCCGAAGACGGCGCGCTGCTGGGCCTGCAGGGGATGATCAACGACGTGGTGGCGAAGAGCGACTTCGCGTTGCCGGCGAACGTCACGCTCGACGAACTGAGAAGCGGCGACCGGCGCAAGCTCGCGCGCGCGATCACGCAACTGGAAAACGATCCGCAGGGCGCGTTTGCCCAAGCCGTGCGGACGGCCAAGGCGCCCGCCGTGCCAGTGCTCGGCATCACCGGCACGGGGGGGGCCGGCAAGTCTTCCTTGACCGATGAATTGATCCGCCGCTTCCGTCTCGATCAGGACGATCGCCTGAAGATCGCGATCATCTCCATCGATCCATCGCGCAAACGCACTGGCGGCGCACTGCTCGGCGACCGCATCCGCATGAATGCGATCGAACACCCGAACATCTTCATGCGCTCGCTGGCGACACGCGATACCGGCAGTGAACTCTCTGCCGCGCTGCCGGAGACGATCGCCGCCTGCAAGCTCTCGGGCTTCGACCTCGTCATCGTCGAAACCTCCGGCATCGGCCAGGGCGATGCGGCGATCGTGCCACATGTCGATTGCTCGCTCTACGTGATGACGCCCGAGTTCGGCGCGGCGAGCCAGCTCGAGAAGATCGACATGCTCGACTTCGCCGACTTCGTGGCAATCAACAAGTTCGACCGCAAAGGGGCGATGGATGCGTTGCGCGACGTGAGGAAGCAATACCAGCGCAACCGCGCTCTGTTCTCCGCCCGCGTCGAGGACATGCCGGTGTTCGGCACTCAGGCCGCGCGCTTCAATGACGATGGCGTCACCGCGCTCTACCAGCATTTGGCCGAGTACCTCTTCGGCAAGGGGCTCAAGCTCCAGCCGGGCAAGCTGCCGAGGGTAGCAACGAAACATTCCTCGCCGGGCCGCGCCATCGTCCCCGCAGCGCGGAGCCGCTATCTTGCCGAGATCGCCGATACCGTGCGCGCCTATCACAAGCATGTGGACGCGCAGGTCGCCATCGCCCGCGAGCGGCAGAGCCTGCGCACGGCGAAAGCCGTCTTCGAGGGCTGCGCCAAGCCCGCGCAGGACTTCGACGAACTGATTGCGTGGAAGGACGGCCAGCTCGACGCGCGCGCAAAGAAGCTGCTCGAGATGTGGCCCGATACCGTCAAGGCCTATGGCGGCGATGAATATGTCGTCAAGATTCGCGACAAGGAAATCCGCACCAAACTCACCCACGAGACGCTCTCCGGCACGAAGATCCGCAAGGTGGTATTGCCGAAATTCGAGGATGAGGGCGAACGGCTGCGCTGGCTGATGAAGGAAAACGTTCCCGGCAGCTTCCCTTACACCGCAGGGGTGTTCGCCTTCAAACGCGAGAACGAAGATCCGACCCGGATGTTCGCCGGCGAAGGTGATGCCTTCCGCACCAACCGGCGTTTCAAGAAACTCTCCGAGGGCATGCCGGCCAAGCGTCTGTCTACCGCCTTCGACTCGGTGACGCTCTACGGTTGCGATCCGGACGAGCGACCCGATATCTACGGCAAGATCGGCAACTCGGGCGTGTCGATCGCCACGCTCGACGACATGAAGGCGCTCTACGACGGCTTCGATCTGGCTGACCCGACGACCTCGGTATCGATGACCATCAACGGGCCGGCGCCGGTGATCCTGGCGATGTTCTTCAACACCGCGATCGACCAGCAGCTCGACAAATTCCGGCTGGAGAACGGCCGCGAGCCGACCGAGGACGAGGCGGAGAAGATCCGCGAGTGGGTGCTCTCCACCGTGCGCGGCACGGTGCAGGCCGACATCCTCAAAGAAGACCAAGGCCAGAACACCTGCATCTTCTCGACCGAGTTCGCACTGAAGATGATGGGCGACATCCAGGAATACTTCGTCCATCACCAGGTGAAGAATTTCTACTCGGTGTCGATCTCCGGCTATCACATCGCCGAGGCCGGCGCAAACCCGATCACCCAGCTCGCGTTCACGCTCGCCAACGGCTTCACCTATGTCGAGTCATATCTCGCCCGTGGCATGCACATCGACGACTTCGCGCCGAACCTCTCCTTCTTCTTCTCGAACGGCATGGATGCCGAATACACGGTGATCGGCCGCGTCGCCCGGCGTATCTGGGCGGTGGCGATGAAGTACAAGTACGGCGCCAACGAACGCAGTCAGAAACTCAAATACCACGTGCAGACCTCGGGGCGCAGCCTGCACGCCCAGGAGATGGCGTTCAATGACATTCGCACCACCTTGCAGGCGCTGATCGCCATCTACGACAACTGCAACAGCCTGCACACCAATGCCTATGACGAGGCAATCACCACGCCGACCGAGGAGAGCGTGCGGCGCGCGATGGCGATCCAGCTGATCATCAATCGCGAGTGGGGCCTGGCGAAAAACGAGAATCCCAATCAGGGCAGCTTCGTGATCGAGGAACTGACCGATCTCGTCGAAGATGCCGTGCTCAAGGAATTCGAGGCGCTCGCCGAGCGCGGCGGCGTGCTCGGCGCGATGGAAACGGGTTACCAACGCAGCAAGATCCAGGAAGAATCGCTCTACTACGAGCAGAAGAAGCACGACGGCTCGCATCCGATCATCGGCGTCAATACCTTCCGCAATCCGCATGGCGATCCGATTCCCGAGAAGCTCGAGCTCGCCCGCTCGACCGAAGAAGAAAAGCGCTCGCAGATCGAGCGCCTGCGCGCCTTCCAGTCACGTCACGCTGCGGAATCGGGACCCATGCTGGCGCGCCTCAAGCAGACCGTGATCGACAACGGCAATGTGTTCGAGGTGTTGATGGACGCCGTGCGCGTCTGCTCGCTGGGGCAGATTTCCAGCGCGCTCTATGAGGTCGGCGGCCAGTATCGGCGCAACATGTAGCGGCGGGCTCCCGCCAGGAAGGCAGGCACCCGTCGGCGCGGTTCTTTTATCTGCTTGCCTTGATGCGCTCGACCACCGCGCTGGCGAACTCGAGCGTCGTGGCACTGCCGCCGAGGTCGCCAGTGCGCACCTTGTCCTCGTTGAGCGTTGCATCGATCGCGCGGCGCAGCCGGTTGCCGAGATCGAAGCGGCCGACATGGTCGAGCATCATCGCCGCGGCAAGCATCAGCGCGATCGGGTTGGCGATGCCCTGGCCGGCGATGTCGGGTGCCGAGCCGTGGACGGCCTCGAAGATCGCTGCATGGTCTCCGATGTTGGCGCCTGGCGCCATGCCCAAGCCGCCGACCAGTCCGGCGATCTCGTCGGAGAGAATGTCGCCAAACAGGTTGGTCGTGACGATCACGTCGAACTGCCACGGATTCATCACCAGCTTCATCGCGCAGGCATCGACGATGCATTCCTCGAATTCGATCTGGCCCTTGTAATCGCTCTCAAAGATTTGGCGCGCGGTTTCGAGGAAGATGCCGGTGAGCGCCTTCATGATGTTGGCCTTGTGCACCACGGTCACCTTCTTGCGCCCTTTGCGGATCGCGTAATCGAAGGCGAATTTCAGGATGTGCCGGCAGCCCTGGCGCGTATTGATGCCGGTGGCCATGCCGACCGCATGGGGATCGCCGTCGATCGGGATGAAGTGCTCGTAGCCCATGTAGAGGCCTTCGTTGTTCTCGCGCACCAGCACCAGGTCGATGTTCTCGTAGCGTCCGCCCGGGATCAACGTCAGGGCGGGGCGGACGTTGGCGTAGAGCTTGAATTCCTCGCGCAGGCGCACGTTCGATGAGCGATAGCCACCGCCGATCGGCGTTTCCAGCGGGCCCTTGAGCGCCAGCTTGGTCTTGCGAATGCTGTTGACGCATTCCGGCGGCAGCGGGTCGCCGACGGCGCTGACACTGGCGGCACCGGCGACCTGGCGGTCCCAGACGAAGGGCGCGCCGAGCGCATCGAGGGCCATCAGGGTGGCGGTGGTGATTTCCGGTCCGATGCCATCGCCGGGGATCAGGGTTGCGGGAATGGGTTTGCTGGTGGTCATGATGTCCTCTTTCTCCATCTCCGATTGTGATTATTTTTTCATTCTAGTCTCAGATGCGCGCAAGGAGTAACGCTCAAGAAAGCCGCCAGCGCTGGTAGACTCTGAAAAACTGGTTTTCGAGAACTAGCAAGGAAACCGACGACATGGCTGGCAAGACGCTTTACGACAAACTCTGGGAGACGCACGTCGTCCGCGAAGAGGACGACGGCACCTGTCTGCTCTACATCGACCGTCACTTGGTGCATGAGGTGACCAGCCCGCAGGCCTTCGAGGGCTTGCGCCTGGCCTCGCGCCGCCCCTGGCGGGCGCAAAGCGTGGTCGCCACCGCCGACCACAACACGCCGACCGAGCACTGGGAGCGCGGCATCGAGGACCCGATCTCGCGGCTACAAGTGGAGACGCTCGATCAGAACATCCATGATTTCGGTGCCTTGGTGTATTACCCGTTCAAGCATCCGAATCAGGGCATCATCCATGTGATCGGCCCGGAAAACGGCATCACGCTGCCGGGCATGACGATCGTCTGTGGCGACAGTCATACCTCGACGCACGGCGCGTTTGGTGCGTTGGCGCACGGTATCGGTACTTCCGAGGTCGAGCACGTGCTCGCCACGCAGACGCTGGTGGCGAAGAAATCCAGACGCATGCTGATCGAGGTGCGCGGCAAAGCCGGCGCTGGCGTCACGGCAAAGGACATCGCGTTGGCGATCATCGGCAAAATCGGCACCGCGGGTGGTACCGGCTTTGCCGTGGAATTCGCCGGCGAGGCGATTCGTGAGCTGTCGATGGAAGGGCGCATGACCGTCTGCAACATGGCGATCGAAGCCGGCGCGCGCGCTGGGCTGGTGGCGCCCGACGAGAAGACCTTCGCCTATCTCGCCGGCCGGCCATTCGCACCGCAAGGCGCGCTATGGGACCAGGCGCTCGCCTACTGGCGCACCCTGAAGAGCGACCCCGACGCGCATTTCGATGCCGTCGTCACGATCGATGCCACGACCATCGAGCCGCAGGTGACCTGGGGCACCTCGCCCGAACAGGTGGTGCCAGTCGGCGGCCGGGTGCCTGACCCCACCGACGAGCCGGATCCCGTCAAGCGCGCCGCGATCGAACGAGCGCTCAACTACATGGGGCTTGCCGCCGGCACGCCGATCCAGTCGATCAAGGTGGACAAGGTGTTCATCGGTAGCTGCACCAATTCGCGCCTCGAGGATCTGCGGGCGGCCGCGCGTGTGGTGCGCGGCAAGAAGAAGGCCGCCAGCGTGAAGCAGGTGCTGGTGGTGCCCGGTTCCGGCAAGGTCAGGCGCCAAGCCGAGGCCGAGGGGCTGGATAAAATCTTCATCGAAGCGGGTTTTGAATGGCGCGAGCCTGGCTGTTCGATGTGCCTGGCGATGAATGCCGACCGGCTCATGCCGGGCGAGCGTTGCGCCTCGACTTCGAACCGCAATTTCGAAGGCCGCCAAGGCGCCGGTGGGCGCACCCATCTGGTCAGCCCGGCAATGGCCGCCGCCGCGGCGATTGCCGGCCACTTCGTCGATATTCGGAGTTTTTCATGAAGCCCTTTACCTCCCTCGATGGCCTCGTCTGCCCACTCGACCGCGCGAACGTCGACACCGACGCGATCATCCCGAAGCAGTTTTTGAAGTCGATCAAGCGTTCCGGCTTCGGGCCGTATCTATTCGACGAATGGCGCTATGAGGACATCGGTCAGCCTGGCATGGATTGCAGCAAGCGCCCGCTCAAAAAAGATTTCGTCCTCAACCAGCCGCGCTACCAGGGCGCGCAGATCCTGCTCACGCGCGACAACTTCGGTTGCGGCTCGAGCCGCGAACACGCCCCATGGGCGATCGCCGATTACGGTTTCCGGGTCATCATCGCGCCTTCGTTCGCCGATATCTTCTTCTCCAACTGCTACAAGAACGGCATCCTGCCGATCGTCGCCGCGCACGAGATCGTCGATCGGCTATTCCGTGAATGTGAGGCGACCCCCGGCTATCGCCTGCACGTCGATTTGGAGACGCAGACCGTGCGCCTGCCCAGCGGCGATACGTTTTCCTTCGAGATCACGCCGCACCGCAAGCACTGCCTGATGAACGGCCTCGACGAAATCGGCCTGACGCTACAGCACGCCGACGAGATCCGCGCCTTCGAGGAAAGACACAAGGCCGCCCAGCCCTGGCTTTTTGCGTCACAGTAAGCCGATTCCCTCGAGGATTGCCCGCGGCGGCGAACTGGGGCATAGTTGACATGCTTGCCCACTTCTTCGTGGTGATGGGGAGGTATGCATGGAAACCTGTTCCGGGCACGATTGGCGCGCGGAAAGCAACCACTCCGCCCCGCCGGCCGTTCTGGCCGAGCTGGCGTCATCCTGCGGCGTGTGCTTCAATGGCGATGCGCCGTGGGACATCCGTGTCCATGATGAGGATGTTTATCGCTTGATCCTGACGCGCGGTCCGCTGGGCTTTGGCGAAGCCTACATGGACGGCCTGTGGGACTGCGCACGGCTCGACGAGCTGTTCCACCGGCTACTCAAACATCGCATCGACGAGCGGCTCGGCGGCTGGAACCGGTTGCGTCTGCTCGGTGAGATGTTGCGGCATCGGCTGTTCAACCTGCAGTCGCCGCGTCGCGCCTTCCAGGTCGGCATCGAGCACTACGATATCGGCAACGACGTCTTCGCCGCGATGCTCGATCCGACGATGAGCTACTCGTGCGCCTATTGGCAGGATGCCGCGGATCTGGCCACTGCCCAGCGTGCCAAGCTCGATCTGGTCTGCCGCAAGCTCGAGCTCAAAGCCGGCGAGCGAGTGCTCGAGATCGGATGCGGCTGGGGCGGTTTCGCGCATTATGCAGCGACCCATTACGGCGTCGAGGTGTTCGGCATCACGGTCTCGAAAGAGCAGCAGCGGCTTGCGGCCGAGCGCTGCGCCGGCTTGCCGGTCAACATCGCATTGCTGGATTACCGGCAGGTGACCGGACAGTTTGACAAGATCGTCTCGATCGGCATGTTCGAGCACGTCGGACCGAAGAATTACCCGGCCTATTTCGAGGTTGCGCGGCGTGCGCTGGCACCCGAAGGGTTGTTTCTCCTCCATACCATCGGCATCGACCACACGACGCCGCATACCGATCCGTGGATCGACAAATACATCTTCCCGAACGGCAAGCTGCCCTCGGCCGCCGAGATCGCGCGCGCGATCGATGGCCGTTTCGTCCTCGAGGATTGGCACAACTTTGGCCCCGATTACGACCGCACCCTGATGGCCTGGTGGGAGAACTTCGACCGCGCCTGGCCAATGCTGGCGCCAAAATACGGCGAACGTTTCCGGCGCATGTGGCGGTATTACCTGATGAGCTGCGCTGGCTTCTTCCGCTCGCGCCAGGGCCAGTTGTGGCAGCTGGTGTTGAGCCGGCCCGAGCGGAGCGGCGATTACCGCTCGATACGCTGAAACTCGGCGGCTTCGGGACGGCACCTCTCACTTGCGGATCAGCACCACCGCCAGTTCCTCGCGTTCGATACGCCGATTCTCGATGCGTGGATAGGGGGGCTTAGGCCATTCCCAGAGCGTCGCCGGAAACAGCGCGCGCATCGCATTGATGTCGCAATGGTAGGGCGGGCCTTCGATGAAGCCCTCGGCCGACGAGGCGCGCGGTGCCTGCAGAAAGAGCGCCAGTAGCTTGCCGCCGGGCTTGAGCCAGGCATGAAGCTGCGCGGCATAGCGCGTCCAGTAGTCCGGATAGAGCGCGCACAGACAGGTCTGCTCGAACACTGCATCCACTGGCGCAGTCGGCTGCCAGTGCAACACGTCGGCATCGACGAGATTGGCGTGAGTGCCATCGCGCTCCAGCAGCCTGCGGCATAGCGCCAGCGCCTGCGGCGCGAAGTCGATGCCAGTGACTTGCAGGCCGACGGCGGCAAGCGCGGCGACTTCCCAGCCTTGCCCGCAACCGGGCACGATGATGGTCTGTCCGGCTGCGAGCATGTCATCGGCGAGCCATTGCAGCAGCTGTGGATTCGCTTCGCCGCGATCCCAAGGGATGTTGCCGGTGACGAAGCGTTCGTTCCAGAATTCGCGTGTCGGTCCATTCATGTTTTTGCTCCGTTGAGGACGTGGGCCTTGATGCGCCCGACGACGTGCATTTCGCAGGCGCGGCAGTCAAAGGTGAGCGTCAGGCGCTCGCTGTCATGGATCAGGGTCATTGGGTCGGCGTGCACCTGCCCTTGTACCCCAGTCACTCCCTTGGCCTGCTACGGGCAAAGGCTGAAGGCATGGCGCAGGCAGTGCTTGGTGATCATCAACGCAACCTCGCCGGTTTCCTCGATGGCTTCGTAAGTGGGCTTGATCGGTTTGTGACGTCATGCTTTTCGTAGAAGCACCGCGCTGCGCCGTGCGAATTCGACCGACGCGGCGATGTCGGCGATCGGGTTGCCAGCCTTCTCGCGCGCAGCGAAAGCCGGCCAGCCGATAAACGGCATCGGCGCCGTGCAGGATCGCCTGGCGACCGAACTCGGCGGTGCGGGCGGCGGGGAGCGGTTCGATGCGGCGGGCGGTCATGAAAGTCGGCTCTGGCGGGACGGCACGGAGGGGGAATGCGGCGGGATGGTGCCGCTCAGCCGCCGAATCTTCTCAGCCCGTCGAGGTCGAGGATCGTGATGCCGCCGTATTCGACACGCAGGAAACCGGCATCCTCGAGCAGTTTGAGTGAGCGATTGACGCGCTGGCGGGAGACGCCGGCGAGATGGCCGAGTTCCTCCTGCGAGATGGTCAGCGTCGCGTTCTGACCGGGATAGAGCACCGGGTTGAACATGATCGAGATGCTACGTGCGACGCGCGTGTCGGTGTCGTGCAGACGCTCGGATTCGAGGAGACCGATGAACTGGCCGAGGCGCTCGTTGATCTGCTCGATGATCGCGTGGTTGAAGGCGATGCTGTGATCGAGCAGCCAGTGGAAGGTGTCGCGCTTCATGCACGCGATGCGTGTGTCGCGCAGCGCGATCACATCATAGCGGCGCGGCTCGGGTTTCAGGAGCGAGCCTTCGCCGAACCAGCCGCCGGTCGGAATGCCGGCGTAGGAGGCGGTCTTGCCGGTCACCCAGTCGGAGGACATCTTCGCCAGCCCGTCGATGATGCCGATCCAGCAGTTCGGCATCTCACCCTGACGGCAGATGAAACCGCCGGCGGGAATGCGCTTCTCGACCATGCCCTGGCGGGCACGCGTAAGCTCATCGGGCGACAGATTGCGCGCCCAGCGGGAGAGTGCGATTGCATCGTCGAGGGTCGGCGAGGCGTTGAATTTGCTGGAATTGTCAGGCACGCGACAATTATAGGCGGCCAGCCAAGTTAAGGTTCGAGCAGATTCGGAACGATCGACCTTGCCAGAGGAATGCTTGGCGGGATAAAACGAGCATAGCCGCCCCCTGGCGGCACGAAGATGCGTGATCGGATGGAGGAGTTGGCATGACCGTTGGCGTATCGGGAGGCGAACCCGATCGGCTCGATACCTTCCCGCGCCTCATGTTGGCGCATGCGCGCGAGCGTGGCGACCGGCCGGCGATCCGCGAGAAGGATCTCGGCATCTGGCAGACCTGGACCTGGGCGCAGGTCGCGCGTGAGGTGCGCGGCATGGCTTGCGGACTGGCCGAGCTGGGTTTCAGGCGTGGCGACCGGCTGGCCATCATCGGCGACAATCGGCCGCGACTGTACTGGGCGATGTGCGCCGCGCAGATGCTCGGCGGCATTCCGGTGCCGCTCTACCAGGATGCCGTCGCGCAGGAAATGACTTTCGTGCTGCAGGATGCCGGCGTGCACATCGCGATCGTCGAAGATCAGGAGCAGGTCGATAAGCTGCTGGAAATCAAGGAGCAATGTCCGGCACTCGAGCACATCGTCTATGACGATCCGCGCGGCATGCGCCATTACACGCAAGCCTTCCTGCACGGCCTCGACGAGATCGTCGCGGCCGGCAAGATCCATGACGGGAATCAGCCCGACTTCATCGAACGGGAAATCGTCTTGGGGCGCCCCGAGGATGTGTCGATCATCCTCTATACCTCCGGCACGACCGGCAAGCCCAAAGGGGTCTGCCAAACCCATGCCTCATTCATCGCCGCCGCACGCGGCGGATGCGGCTTCGATGGCCTCACCGAAACCGACGAGGTGCTCTCCTACCTGCCAATGGCCTGGGTCGGCGACCACCTGTTTTCCTACGCCCAGGCGTTGGTCGCGGGCTTCACGGTGAATTGCCCGGAATCGGGGGATACGGTGATGAACGACATGCGCGAGATCGGTCCGACCTTCTATTTCGCGCCGCCGCGTGTGTTCGAGAACCTGCTCACTCAGGTGATGATCCGCATGGAGGATGCCGGTCGCATCAAGCGCGCGATGTTCGATTATTTCATGGCCGTGGCCAAGCGCTGCGGCGCCGACATCCTCGATGGCAAGCCCGTCGCGCTGGCGGATCGCATCTGGTATGCGCTCGGTGAAGTGCTCGTCTATGGGCCGCTCAGGAATGTGTTGGGCATGAGCCGGATTCGCGTCGCCTATACCGCTGGTGCGGCGATCGGGCCGGATCTGTTCCGCTTCTACCGTTCGATTGGCATCAATCTGAAGCAGCTCTATGGGCAAACCGAGACCTGCGCCTATGTCTGCTTGCAGCCGGATCGCCAGATCAAGCTCGATTCGGTCGGCCCGCCGGCGCCTGGCGTCGAGATCAAGATCGCCGCCAACGGCGAGATCCTCGTCAAAGGACCGATGCTGCTCAAGGAGTATTACCAGCGGCCGGATGCCACCGCCGAATCGATCAATGCCGAGGGCTATTTCATGACTGGCGATGCCGGTTTCCTCGACGAAGATGGGCACTTGAAGATCATCGACCGCGCCAAGGATGTCGGCAAGCTCAACAATGGCGCGGTGTTCGCGCCCAACTACATCGAGAACAAGCTCAAGTTCTTCTCCTACATCAAGGAGGCCGTCGCCTTTGGTAATGGCCGCGAGATGGTGTGCGCCTTCATCAACATCGACATGGGCGCGGTCGGCAACTGGGCGGAACGACGCGGCATTCCCTACGCCGGTTATACCGATCTGGCCGGCAAGCCCGAGGTCTATCAGCTGATTCAGGACTGCGTCGAACAGGTGAATGCGGAGCTCGCGCGCGACGCGATGGTCGCCGATACGCAGATCCACCGCTTCCTGATCCTGCACAAGGAACTCGATCCGGATGACGACGAGCTGACCCGCACGCGCAAGGTGCGGCGCGGCTTCATTGCCGAAAAATATGCGATCCTGATCGACGCGCTCTATGGCGGCAAGTCCAACCAGTACATCGAGACCGAGGTGAAATTCGAGGATGGCCGCCGCGGCAAGGTCGCCGCCGATCTCGCCATCCGCGACGTCAAGGTGTTTCCCGCCATTCACGGGAGGGCGGCCTGATGGCGAGGCAGATCGGCGACGTCATCCTCGATTTGCGCAATATCTCGCTGTCGTTCGGCGGGGTCAAGGCGCTGACCGACATTTCCTTCGACGTGCGCGAGCACGAAATCCGCGCCATCATCGGCCCGAACGGCGCCGGCAAGAGCTCGATGCTCAATGTCATCAACGGCGTCTATCATCCGCAGCAGGGTGAAATCATCTTCCACGGCGAGCATCGCAAGGACATGGATACCCACGCCGCGGCCGCCGCCGGCATCGCGCGTACCTTCCAGAACATCGCGCTGTTCAAGGGCATGAGCGTGCTCGACAATCTGATGGCGGGGCGCAGCCTGAAGATGAAATGCAATTTCCTGCAGCATGCGCTGTGGTGGGGGGCGGCCAGGCGCGAGGAATTGGAGCACCGTCGCAAAGTCGAGGAGATCATCGACTTCCTCGAAATCGAACACATCCGCAAGGTGCCGGTCGGCCGGCTGCCCTACGGTCTGCAAAAGCGCGTCGAACTTGGCCGGGCGCTCGCCGCCGAGCCGAAGATGCTGCTGTTGGATGAGCCGATGGCCGGCATGAACGTCGAGGAAAAGCAGGACATGTGCCGCTTCATCCTTGATGTGAATGACCAGATGGGCACCACCATCGTGCTGATCGAGCACGACATGGGCGTGGTGATGGACATCTCGGACCGCGTCGTCGTGCTCGACTATGGCAAGAAGATCGCCGACGGCATGCCCGACGAAGTGAAGAACGATCCCGAGGTGATCGCAGCCTACCTCGGCACGCAGCATTGAGGAGACGCAAAAGATGCAATTCTTCCTCGAAGTCCTGATCGGCGGCCTGCTCTCCGGCATCATGTATTCGCTGGTGGCGTTGGGCTTCGTGCTGATCTTCAAGGCCTCGGGCGTGCTCAATTTCGCTCAGGGGGCGATGGTGTTCTTCGCCGCGCTGTCATTGGTCGGCTGCATGGAAAAAGGAGCGCCGTTCTGGCTGGCCTTCATTCTCGCCTTCCTGATCATGACGCTGCTCGGCATCGCCACCGAAAAGTTCGTGTTGCGCAAGATGGTCAATCAGCCGCCGATCGCGCTGTTCATGGCGACCATCGGCCTGTCCTTCTTCATCGAGGGCCTGGCGCCCATGCTATGGGGCAACGCGGTGCGGCCGCTCGACATCGGTATCGTCGATGAGCCGATTCCCTGGATCCTCGACCACTGGAACATGGTGATCAGCAAGTTCGATCTGTTCGCTTCCGGCCTCGCGCTGGCCTTGGTGACCCTGCTGGCGCTGTTCTTCCAATACACCCGCGTCGGTCGGGCGCTGCGGGCAGTGGCCGACGATCATCAGGCCGCCCTGTCGATCGGCATCCCGCTGCAACACATCTGGGCGCTGGTCTGGGCGGTGGCCGGCTTCGTCGCGCTGGTGGCGGGCATGCTGTGGGGGGCGAGGAATGGCGTGCAGTTCGCACTCACCTTCACGGCACTGAAAGCTCTGCCGGTGCTGATCCTCGGCGGCTTCACCTCGGTGCCCGGCGCGATCGTAGGTGGGCTGATCATCGGCGCGACCGAGAAGCTCGCCGAGATCTACATTCCGCCGCTGATGGCCGACATCTTCGGCGGCAACTTCGGCGGCATCGAAGGTTGGTTCCCGTATGTGATGGCGCTGCTATTCCTCCTCGTACGTCCCGAAGGCCTCTTCGGCGAGAAACACATCGACCGGGTATGAGCGATGATTTACCGAGAAACCGGACAGTTCAAGACCGATTATGCCGCCGACCAGCAGATCTTTCCGATCCGCCAGGATCGCGTCGGCATCGGCATCCTGCTCCTCTTGGCTTTCATCGTGGTGCCGCTCGCTGCCGGCAACTACTGGTTCAACGCGATTCTGATTCCGTTTTTGATCTTCGCGCTGGCGGCGCTGGGGCTCAACATTTTGACCGGTTACGCCGGCCAACTCTCCCTCGGCTCGGCAGCCTTCATGGCGGTGGGGGCCTATGCGGCCTACAACTTCCAGGTGCGCATCGAGGGCATGCCGGTGCTCGTCTCCTTCATCCTCGCCGGCCTCACCGCGGCAGGGGTGGGCATCCTGTTCGGCCTGCCCTCCTTGCGCATCAAGGGTTTCTACCTTGCGGTGGCGACGCTGGCGGCACAGTTCTTCATCGTCTGGTGTCTGACCAAGTTTCCCTATCTGTCGAACAACTCGGCCTCGGGGGTAATCTCGGTGCCGAACGTCGAGATTCTCGGTTTCACCTTCGACACGCCGCAAAGCCGCTATCTGTTGGTGCTGACGATCGTCTCACTGCTGGCGCTGGCCGCGAAGAATATGGTGCGCTCGACCACCGGCCGCGCCTGGATGGCGGTGCGCGACATGGATGTGGCCGCCGAGGTGATCGGCATCCGGCTGATGCACACGAAGCTCTTGGCGTTCGCGGTGAGCTCCTTCTATTGCGGGGTGGCCGGCGCGCTCTACGCGTTCTGTTACCTCGGTTCGGTGGAACCCGACGGCTTCTCGCTCGATCTGTCGTTCAAGATCCTGTTCATGATCATCGTCGGTGGGGTGGGCAGCATCCTCGGCAGCTTCCTCGGCGCGGCCTTCATCCTGCTCGTGCCGATCTTCCTCGATATCGCGCTGCCTTGGTTATCAGCCCTTTTCCACCTGCCCTTCGACAATGCCACGGTTTCGCACATCCAGCTGATGGTGTTTGGCGCGCTGATCATGTTCTTCCTGATCGTCGAGCCGCATGGCCTGGCGCGGCTGTGGCAGATCGGCAAGGAGAAACTGCGGCTGTGGCCGTTCCCGCATTGATTCATGACAACCACGAAGAGGAGACCCAAATGATTAAACGTTGCAAGCAACTCACCCTCGCCACTTCCGTTGCCCTCGCTTGCTTTACGGCGACACTGCCTGCCGCGCAAGCGGCTGAAGAGCAGTTTTTCCCCATTCTGTCCTATCGCGTCGGCCCCTATGGCGCCAACGGTGCTTCGTTGTTCGGTGGTTTCATCGATTACCTGAACTACGTCAACATGAAAGGGGGCGTCAATGGTGTGATGATGACCTGGGAAGAATGTGAAACCGAATACAACAACGCCAAGGGCGTGGAGTGCTACGAACGCCTGAAATCGAAAGCACAAAAGGCGCCCGGCCCGCTCCATCCGCTGTCGACTGGCATCTCCTATGCACTCGTCGACAAGACGGCCGCCGACAAGCTGCCGCTGGTGATGATGGGCTATGGGCTGACCGCCGCGGTCGATGGCTCGGTGTTTCCCTGGGCCTTTCCGCTGGTGACCACCTACCAGATGCAGGCCTCGGCGATCATCAAGTTCCTGAAGGACAAGAATGGGGGGAGCCTCGCCGGCAAGAAAATCGTCTATCTCTATCACGACTCCGCCTATGGCAAGGAGCCGATCGTCGCGCTGGAGGCCGAATCGAAGCTCGGCAAGTTCGAGCTGATCGAGATCCCGGTGCCACATCCCGGCAACGAGCAGGGCGCGCAATGGCAGCGCATCCGCCAGGAAAAACCTGACTACGTGATCATGTGGGGCTGGGGCGTGATGAACATGACTGCCATCAAGACCGCGCAGAAGATGGGTTTCCCGCGCGAGCGGATGATCGGTTCCTGGTGGGCCGGCTCAGAGGAGGACGTGATCCCCGCGGGTGATGCCGCCAAGGGTTACATGTCGGCGACGATGAACGTTGCCGGCAAGAACGTGCCGCTGATCGCCGACATCGAGAAGACCGTCTATGGCGCTGGCAAGGGCAACCTGAAGGACACCGCGAAGCTTGGCTCCGTGCTCTACAACCGTGGTGTCGCCACCGCGATCGTTTCGGTCGAGGCGATCCGTACTGCTCAGGCGAAATTCGGCAAGGGTAAGGCGATGACCGGCGAGCAGGTACGCTGGGGGCTGGAAAACCTCAATCTCACCGAGGCGCGCCTGAAAGAGTTGGGGGCCACGGGCCTGCTGCCAGATGTGAAGACCACCTGCAGCAACCATGAAGGCTCGGGCAAGGTGAAGCTGCAGCAGTGGGACGGCAGCAAGTGGGTGGTGCTGACCGACTGGATCGAGGGCAACAAGGCGCTGATCCACCCGCTGTTCCAGGCCGAGGCGGCGAAGTATGCCAAGGAGAAGGGCATCACGCCGCGCGATTGCAGCAAGGAAAAATAAACGGTGCCGCGACGGCGCTGGCGGATGCCGTACCACCAGCGCCGATTTTGGAAAGCGAACATGGGCTCTTACCTCAGCGTCAACAACATCGAGGTCATCTACGACCACGTCATCCTCGTGCTCAAGGGTGTATCGCTCGAGGTGCCGGAAGGCGGCATCGTTGCATTGCTCGGCGCCAACGGCGCCGGCAAGACGACGACGCTCAAAGCCATCTCGAACCTGCTTTCCGCCGAGCGCGGCGAGGTCACCAAGGGCGACATCCAGTTCAAGGGCAGGCGCGTCGATCGGCTGACTCCAAACGAGCTGGTCAAGGGCGGTGTGATCCAGGTGATGGAAGGCCGCCATTGCTTTGCGCACCTCACCGTCGAGGAGAATCTGCTCACCGGTGCCTATACCCGCTCGATCTCGCGCGCCGAGCTGAAATGCAGCCTCGAAAAGGTTTATGAATACTTCCCGCGCTTGAAGCAGCGCAGAACCTCGCAGGCAGGGTATACCTCCGGCGGCGAGCAGCAGATGACCGCGATCGGCCGCGCGCTGATGGCCGACCCGGAGATGATCCTGCTCGACGAGCCGTCGATGGGGCTCGCGCCGCAGATCGTCGAGGAGATCTTCGAGATCGTGCGCGATCTCAACCAGCGCGAGAAAGTGGGCTTCCTGCTCGCCGAGCAGAATACGATGGTCGCGCTGCGCTATGCCGACTTCGGCTACATCCTCGAAAACGGCCGGGTCGTGATGGAAGGCAAGGCCGCCGAATTACGCGACAACGAAGACGTCAAGGAGTTCTACCTGGGCTTATCCAGCCAGGGCCGCAAGAGCTTCCGCGAGGTCAAGCACTATCGCCGCCGCAAGCGCTGGCTGGCCTGATGATCATGAACGAACATTTCGACGCGCTGGAGAGGCGCGAGCCGGAGCAGCGTGAACGCGACCTGATGGCGCGGCTGCCGGCGCAGATCGCGCACGCCAAGACCCATGCGCCGTGGTTTGCGACGAGCCTGCGCGATGTCGATCCGGCCGAGATCACCTCGCGTGCCGCGCTCGCGCGGCTGCCTGTGCTGCGCAAGCACGACCTGATCGAGCTGCAGAGGAGACGACCGCCATTCGGCGATCTGGTCGCACAGCGCTTTGGACGAATCGGCCGGGTGTTTTCTTCACCAGGACCGATCTACGAACCCGAGGGACGCGAGGCCGATTACTGGCGTAGCGCGCGTGCGCTGTTCGCCGCCGGTTTTCGTGCCGGCGATCTGGTGCATAACAGCTTTTCCTACCACATGACACCGGGCGGCTGGATCCTCGAAGCCGGCGCGCAGGCCCTCGGCTGCACAGTGTTTCCGGCTGGCGTCGGCCAGACCGAGCAGCAGGTGAAGGCGATGGCCGACCTGCAGCCGCAAGGCTATGTCGGCACGCCGAGCTTCCTGCGCATCTTGCTCGACAAGGCCGACGAGCTGGGGGTGCGCATTCATTCGCTGACCAAGGCCCTGGTTTCAGGCGAGGCCTTCCTGCCCGCGCAGCGCGAGGCCTTGGCCACACGCGGCATCCAGGGCTTCCAGGCTTATGCTACGGCCGATCTCGGCGTGATCGCCTACGAGACGGCGGCGCGCGAGGGACTGGTCGTCGATGAGGGCGTGATCCTCGAAATCGTCCGGCCGGGCACCAATGATCCGGTGCCAGCGGGCGAGGTCGGCGAGGTGGTCGTCACCACCTTCAACCGCACCTATCCGCTGATCCGTTTTGGCACGGGTGACCTGTCGGCCGTGCTGCCTGAATCGCTGACCCGGGCGTCTTCCTGCGGCCGCACCAACATGCGCATCAAGGGCTGGCTCGGCCGCGCCGACCAGACCACCAAGATCAAAGGCATGTTCGTCCATCCCGAGCAGCTGGACGCCCTGTGCAAACGTCACCCTGGTATCGTCCGCGCTCGGCTAATCGTCACCAATCCAGACGGCATCGACACGATGACCTTGCTGTGCGAAGGTGCTGGCGAGGCCTCCACGATCGCCGACAGTCTGCGCGAACTCACCAAGCTGCGCGGCGCAGTGCGCTTCGTCGCGCCCGGCAGCCTGCCCAACGACGGCAAAGTGATCAGCGACGAGCGTAGATTTGAGTAAACTCGGTCGTTCCGCAACCCGACCGGAGGAGACCAAGACCATGAGGCAAAAATGCCTGATTTCGATGTTGCTGGCCGCTGGCTTGACCGCTGGCGGGAATGTTCTGGCAGCAGATGAGGCGCAGCTGCTACAGGAAGCGCGCGGCATTCCGGCCAAGATGGTGCCGAAGCTGCTCGAAGTGTTGCAGGTCGAGATCGACAAGAGCGGCCATGCCGGCGCGATTTCGGTCTGCCGCGAGAAGGCACCGGTGATGGCGAAAAATCTCTCAGCGCAAACTGGCTGGCAGATCCGGCGTGTGAGCCTGAAGAACCGCAATCCGAAGGCCGTGCCGGATGCCTGGGAACGCGCGACACTGGAGGATTTCGAGCGCCGTCTCGATGCCGGCGAGAATCCGACCGGCATCGACAAGGGTGAAATCGTCGAGGAAAACGGCCAGAAGTTCTACCGCTACATGAAGGCGCTGCCGACCCAGGATCTCTGCCTGAATTGTCATGGCACGCCGGAGCGCCTGGCGCCTGGGGTCGCCGAGAAACTGAAAGAGCTTTATCCCGACGACAAGGCCGTCGGTTATAGCTCGGCCCAGATTCGCGGTGCGATCACCGCAAAGAAACCTTTGTAAGCCGAGGCGCGTCGTTTCACATTGCCGGCGGGTGCGAAACGGGCCATGACGGCATTCCCCGCACCCGCCGCTGGGTCGGCCACCGCCTCGCTGGCCGGCCTGAAGGTTCTCGATCTCATCCGCCTGCTGCCAGGACTGGTGTGCCCGCTGCATCTGACCGACGTCCGCGCCGAGGTGATCGAGATCGATGGGTTCGCAGAGAACGGTGCCGGAGACTACGCGCGCACGATGGGGCTGGGCGCCGCGCCGGGTGAGGACAGCTTCTTCTTCCGCATCGTTAATCGCAACAAGCGCAGCTTGCGGCTGGACCTGAAGCAGCCGGCCGGCGTCGAGGTGTTCCTGCGCCTCGCCCGCAAGGCCGACGGCCTGAAGCAGTTCGCTCCGCCGCTGAGAATGAGCAGTTTCGAATTCGCCGTACGCTCCCCAGTGCCGAAACTCGGCGCTGATGGAACGGCACTGCTGTGCGGAGCCGGTTATTTGGACAGCGAAATCGCCGAGCTGCGCAAACAGGGCGTGATCTGACCGCGTGAACGCCGTCCTGACGCTGCTCCCCGATTTCGCGCTGATCCTGCTCGGGCTTGCGCTGCGCCGCTGGATGGCGCTGGGCGACCATTTCTGGACGGGGGTGGAAAAGCTCGTCTACTTCGTGCTGTTTCCGGCGCTGCTGTTCAACGCGATGACCAAGACGCCACTGACGTTCTCTGCCGTGCCGTTGCTCGCCACCGGTGCGGCGGCGATGGCGGGTGCGATGCTGCTGGCCATGTTGGTGCGGCCGCTTTTCTCTCTCACGCCGGTGTCCTTCGCTTCGCAGTTCCAGTGCGCCTTCCGCTTCAATTCCTACATCGGTCTGGCGGTGGCGG
Source organism: Sulfuricystis multivorans (assembly GCF_003966565.1). Classification (NCBI taxonomy): domain Bacteria; kingdom Pseudomonadati; phylum Pseudomonadota; class Betaproteobacteria; order Nitrosomonadales; family Sterolibacteriaceae; genus Sulfuricystis; species Sulfuricystis multivorans. The sequence continues at coordinate 518,748 of NZ_AP018718.1, forward strand.
CCAAGCTGCACGGCGCTGCCGGCATCGCGGCGATGGGCCTTTTGGTCGGCAGCATGGTGCCGTTGGCGAATCTCGCGGCGGTCGGCATGCTGGCGCGTCATGGCGAAACCACGGTGTGGCGCGAGCTGGCGAAGAATCCGCTGTTTCTGGCGACACTGGTGTCGCTGGCCTGGAATCTCGGCGGGCTGCCGGTACCGGCGCCGTTCGGCCAGTTCCTCGGCCGGCTTGCCGAGGCGGCGATCGCCCTGGGGCTGTTGGCGGTCGGCGCGGCGCTCAAGCTGCGCGGCGCGATCGGCCGGGAGGGGCGCGTCGCGGCCGGTTATTTCCTGGCGGTGAAACTGCTGGCGATGCCGCTGATCGCCTGGCTGGTGGCGCGCCAGGCCGGGCTTGGCGGCGTGCATTTCGATGTCGCGCTAGTGTTCGCGGCGCTGCCGACGGCCTCTTCGGCCTACATTCTCGCGCAGCGCATGGGCGGCGATGGCGCGCGGGTGGCCTGGCTCATCTCGGCCAGCACCCTCATGGGCATGGTGACGTTACCGCTGTGGCTCGCCACCCGGGCTTTTCTTGCGTGAGCGCTTCGGCTTGGCGGCGGTGGCGTCTTGCGCCGGGGCTTTGGTCACCGCCGGCTCTGGGGCGAGGGCGCTTTTCATGAACTCCCAAGGCGCCTGCCAGGCGGCCGGATCGAGGAAGGGATTGCTCGGTGGAGACTTTTCCGCTTCCTTGGCGGCTTCCTGCGCGGCCTGACCCATCTGCTGAAAAGCCAACAGGGTCGCGCGCTGCATTTCGAGCCCCTGGATGGTCATCTGCAGCAGGTTCAGGTTGGATTTCAGCCAGCCCTCGACGGCCTTCAGATCGGCGATGCGCTTGGCCAACTCGTCGGTATCGACGGTCGGCGCGACCATGCCCGGCAGCGCAAACCCCATGTTGCTCCACATGTTTTTGACGAATTCCAGCGGGTCGCCGGGATTCGGATCGGACGCGTTCGTCATGATGAGCCTTGCTCGGGTTATGATTCGCATCCAATGATAACGATCGTAACGAGGAGAGCAAGTTGCGTATCCTGGTCATCGAAGACCACGCGCTGGTGCGCGAAGGTCTGCTCTTGGCGTTGAAGGCGCTGGAAGATTCGGCCGATACGAGCCCGCTTGAGATTCTCGGCGCGCGCGATGCCGACGAGGCGACGCGGCTCATCGAGCAGAACGATGATTTCGACCTTTGTCTGCTCGATCTGATGCTGCCGGGTACCGGCGGGCTTGCGTTTTTGGGTGTGCTGCGCAAGCGTTATCCGCACATTCCGGTGGTCGTCCTTTCGGCGCTCGACGATGCCGACACGGTGACGAAGGTGATGAAGGGCGGCGCGGCGGGCTTCGTCTCCAAGGCGAGCCCCACCGACGTTCTGCTCGGCGCCCTGCGTGAAGTGCTGGCCGGCGAGATCTGGCTGCCACCCGAATACCGGGGCATGTCCGGCAAAAGGAAGCGTGCGCGCACCGTCGCCGAACGTTACGGCCTGACGAAGAGTCAGGCCTGCGTGCTCGAGTTGCTCGCCGAGGGCAAGACCAACCGCGAGATCGCTGAGCTGCTCGGCGTCACCGAAGGCACGGTGAAGATCCACGTCTCGGCGATCTTCAAGGCGCTGGGCGTCAGCAACCGCTCGCAGGCCCTCTTGGTGGCGCAGGGAAAAAATTGAACCCAGATTGTTCATTAGGGCGCGAGGCGATTCCGAGGCGAGGGCGCGAAGGGCCCGCCCGCAGACCGGAAGCACCCGCGCAGTCCAGGATGACAAGGCTTGCTCACACACATCCGATGACAGGACGGTCTAATGGACAATCTGGGTTGAACCTCAAGCCGCGGCGGCCGCAGGGCGTGGCGTATTCGCCGCATTGCGCGCGATGCCCTGCACGGGGGAGGCGTCTTCCACCGGGAGTTGCAGCAGGTCGATGACCTGGTGGGCGACGGCACGGCAGGCATTCGCCAGCGGTGTCGGCAGGCTGGCGGGAATCTGCTTCTGCAGCAGCAACTTGCTCGCCGAGAGGCTGAAGACCGGATCGAGGATGCGGTCGCGATACGGCGCCAGCAATTCGGTGACGGTTTTCTCGGCAGCCTCGCGCTGCCAGGCATTGGTCGGCCATTGGGTCGGCACGGCGTAGGCGCGCGGGAACATTTCGAGGTCGCGGATCACGGTGCGGATGTCTTCGTGCGAATCGCGGAACGGCAACAGAACCAGATCGGCTAGCCCATAGAGACGGCGATCCATCTCCGTGCGGTTGCCACCGCCATCGATCACGCCGAGCCAGGCCTTCAGCGAACGGATCTTCTCCGTCACCTTGGCGAGCGCTTCGCGCGAACGGGCATCGGCGATCAGATAACGCCGGTCGGCCGGATCGAGAGGTTCACGGTAGCTGTCGGTCAGCACGCATACCGAGCGCTGGCCGAGCAGGCCCAGGCCTTGACAGAGCATGTGCGACAGCGTGGTCTTGCCGGTGCCGCCCTTGTTGCCGATGATGCAGATGATGTCCGCCATGTCCGTGCGATTCCGTTTCAGGGTGCGGGAAGGATTATTCTCGATCAAGCCCGCGGGGGATGACCGGAAATACAGCGAAATCGCCGGTCTTATCCGTCCGGGACGGGGTGATAGAGAAACAGCCGCGTATTCCGGCGATCGGCGACTTCGATCGTGGCGTCCGCCGGCTGTTCGGGCACTGCAAAACTGTTGCTGACCAGCAAGGCGCCCGGTGACATCTCCCGCTGCGCCTTGACCCAGAGCCGTGGCATCGGCGCCGGCGACAGGAAGGCGTACACCACGGCATGGCCGCCGAACGATACGGTCCAGAAATCGCGCCTCAGGATCGTCACGTTGGGCAGGCCGGCGCAGCGTAGCCGCGCGACGAGCCAGGTAAGCGGCGCATGCTCGATGCCGGTGAACAGACAGTCGGGCCGGGCCAGCGCCAGTCGGCGCAGCAGGCCGCCGTCGCCGCAGCCCAGATCGAGGATGTGGCAGGGCACGGCGGGCAGCAGCTCGAGCAGGGCATCCGCCGTCGCGCGATTGGTCAGGTAAAGTGGCACGCGGCTTGCGTCCGTGCGCCAGAAGACGAGTAGCAACAGAACGAAAGCGGCGAGGAACCAGCCGGGCGCGATATCGAGGCCGTGCACCAGGACCACCAGCGGCATGAAGACGAGGTGGATCGGAATCCACCAGCGCGGGGCCTTGAGTTTGAGCGCGATCATCGCCGCCAGCCCGCCTTGCAGCAGCGCGATCAGCAGCGGGATGCGCAAGAAATCGGCCGAAGACAGACGACTCAATCCGGCGACGAACAGGAAAGTCGCCGCCGCGCCGCCGAGTTGGGCAAGGAGCGCGCCTTTTAGCGGCGAGTGCTCAAGCGACGAATTCCGCACGGGCGTTTTCCCTTCGCTGCCTTGCCGGAAGCAGAGACTTTTCGCGCACGGGACCGAAGCCGCGCACCCTCTCTGGCCAAGCGGCAAGCTCGTGCGTGGCGGGCAACTCGTCGGCATCGAGCCGTTCGAGGATCAGTTCGAGATCCTCTTCGTACTCCGCGAGCAATTGCCGGGCGAGCCGGCGCTCCGGTGTGTGCGCGACGATGTCCCAACGCGTGTTACGCAGCCGGGGCAGCCTGGCCAGTCGGCTCAGCAGCGCCATCATCCAAGGGCCATAGCGGCGTTTGGCAATCACGCCGGTGTTCGGATCGGGGCGCGCCAAAAGCGGCGACGCGAGATGGAAGTGGATGTGGTCATCTCCCTCGAAGCGTGCGGCGATACGCTCGAAAAAATCGGTCTTGGCGAATAGTCGAGCGCGGCGTGCCGCCGCGAAATTTGGCTGCGTCGAGGAAACTGAGGTTGGCGCACTTATTGCTTTGTATTTCACGCTAACAAGCCGGTCTGCTGCGTGCCCCACAGCGCCGTCGCAGCGAGCTCTTCATTGACACCGGGCTGAAAGACGATGTGATGGCGATCGAGATGGCGCTTCGCCTGCCAGAGCGCGAGATCATAGCCGCCCAGCGGCGAGCCGCGGTAGCCGGAGATGAAACCGGCCCATTGAGCCCTGCCGCCCGCTCTGGAGCGTGTATTTGTCGTCGAGCGTCACTGAATGCATTCAGTCGGGCAGGATCTTGCCGGGGTTCATCAGATTGTCCGGGTCGATGCACTGCTTGATCGCGCGCATCACGGCGAGCGCGTCTGCGCCATGTTCGAGCGCCATGAACTTCTTCTTGCCGAGGCCAATGCCATGCTCGCCGGTGCAAGTGCCGTCCATCGCGATCGCACGTTCGGCGAGCCGTTGCGCGAAGGCTTGCGCTTTGGCGAGCCCGGGGGCGTCCTGCGGATGCACGAGGATCAGCATATGGAAGTTGCCGTCGCCGACATGTCCCAGAAGGGGCGCCGTGAGCCCGGTGGCTTCGAGGTCGGCGCGCGTGGCCGCGATGCACTCGGCAAGTTGCGAGATCGGCACACAGACATCGGTGGTGAGCGAATGCGCCCCTGGCTGAAGGGCGAGGCAGGCGTAATAGGCATCGTGACGCGCCTGCCAGAGGCGCGAACGGTCTTCGGGCTTGTTGGCCCATTCGAAATCCATGCTGCCATGCTCGGCGGCGATGGCCCGCAGGGCCGCGGTCTGCTCGGCCACGCCGGCCGGCGAGCCATGCAGCTCGAAAAACAGCGTCGGCGCCTCGCGCAGGCGAGTTTTGCTGTAGCGATTGATGGCGTGGATCGAAAGCTTGTCCAGCAGTTCGATGCGCGCGACGGGAATGCCGATCTGGATGGTCTGGATCACGGTATCCACCGCAGTCGGGATGTCGGGAAATGCACAAACGGCGCTGGCGATCGCTTCCGGCTGCGGATGCAGACGTACGGTCAGCTCGGTAATGATGCCCAGGGTGCCTTCGGAACCGACGAACAGACGGGTGAGGTCATAGCCGGCAGCGGATTTCTTCGCGCGTGTGCCAGTCTTGATGATGCGGCCATCGGGGAGCACGACCGTGGCGGCGAGCACGTTTTCACGCATTGTGCCATAGCGCACCGCATTGGTGCCCGAGGCGCGCGTTGCCGCCATGCCGCCGAGGCTGGCATCCGCCCCTGGATCGATCGGGAAGAACAGCCCGGAATCGTGCAGCGCGGCGTTCAGCGCTTTGCGTGTGACACCGGCTTCGACCGTGGCATCCAGATCTTCGGGGCGGATCGCCAGGATGCGGTTCATTTGCGACAGGTCGATGCAGACGCCGCCATGCACCGCGAGCAGATGACCTTCGAGCGATGTGCCGGTGCCATAGGCGATGACCGGCACTTTGTGCGCATGGCAAAGGGCGACGGCCGCAGCGACCTCCGCGGTGGATTGGGCGAAAACAACTGCATCCGGCGGCATGGGAGCATGCGAGGATTCGTCCTTGCCATGATGTGCGCAGACGGCGGCGCTGGTCGTGAAGCGGCTGCCGAAGCGGCTTGTCAGAGCGTCCCGTAGGGCGGCTGGGAGCGGTGTTGTGAGCGTCTTCATGACGCGTCATTCTACGTCCGACGCTTGCCGCTTCCGGCTATCCGACGAATCGAAAGCCAAACCGCCATTGACAGCACCGACGAATTTCGTGCAGAATGCAGCGTTTCGCTGGAGGGGTTCCCGAGCGGTCAAAGGGAGCAGACTGTAAATCTGCCGGCTTAAGCCTTCGAAGGTTCGAATCCTTCCCCCTCCACCAGTTCAATGTCTGTAGCAGGCAGCAGGTCGGTTCGTGGTTGCAGTAGTGCAGGCGGGCGGGTGTAGTTCAATGGCAGAACCTCAGCCTTCCAAGCTGATGACGCGGGTTCGATTCCCGCTACCCGCTCCAGGCAGGCTCAGGGTTTTTGCCCATGTAGCTCAGTGGTAGAGCACTCCCTTGGTAAGGGAGAGGTCGGCAGTTCGATCCTGCCCATGGGCACCAGTATCCGGCAGTTCGTTTCGACATTTAGATTTAGGGTGATCAATCATGGCAAAAGGAAAGTTTGAGCGTACGAAGCCGCACGTGAATGTGGGGACGATTGGGCACGTGGATCATGGCAAGACCACGTTGACGGCGGCGATTACGACGATATTGGCGTCGAAGTTTGGTGGAGAGGCGAAGAAATATGATGAGATTGATGCGGCGCCGGAAGAGAAGGCGCGGGGCATCACCATCAACACGGCGCACGTTGAGTACGAGACGGCGAACCGACACTACGCACACGTTGACTGTCCGGGCCATGCGGACTACGTGAAGAACATGATCACTGGGGCGGCGCAGATGGACGGTGCGATTTTGGTGGTATCGGCGGCGGACGGTCCGATGCCGCAGACCCGCGAGCACATCCTGCTGGCGCGTCAAGTGGGCGTGCCGTACATCATTGTGTTTCTGAACAAATGCGACATGGTGGATGATCCTGAGCTGCTTGAGCTGGTTGAAATGGAAGTGCGCGAGCTGCTCAGCAAGTACGATTTTCCGGGCGACGAAGTGCCGATCATCAAAGGTTCGGCGCTGAAAGCGATGGAAGGCGACAAAGGCGAGCTGGGGGAGCAGGCGATCCTGAAGCTGGCGGAAGCGCTGGACAGCTACATTCCGACGCCGGAGCGTGCCATTGACAAGCCGTTTTTGATGCCGATCGAAGACGTCTTCTCGATCTCTGGGCGAGGCACGGTCGTCACGGGTCGGGTCGAGCGTGGTGTCATCAAAGTGGGTGATGAAATCGAAATCGTCGGCATTCGGCCGACCATCAAGACCACCTGCACGGGAGTGGAAATGTTCCGCAAGCTGCTCGACCAAGGGCAAGCGGGGGACAACGTTGGCGTGCTGCTGCGCGGCACCAAGCGGGAAGAAGTCGAGCGGGGCCAAGTGTTGGCCAAGCCGGGCACGATCACCCCGCACACGCACTTCACGGCGGAAGTGTATGTGCTGTCGAAGGACGAAGGTGGGCGGCACACGCCGTTCTTCAATGGCTATCGTCCGCAGTTTTACTTCCGCACGACGGACGTGACGGGGGCGGTGGAACTGCCGGCGGGGGTTGAGATGGTGATGCCGGGGGACAACGTGCAGATGACGGTGAAGCTGATTGCGCCGATCGCGATGGAAGAAGGTCTGCGCTTCGCGATCCGCGAAGGCGGCCGCACCGTCGGCGCCGGCGTCGTCGCGAAAATCATCGAGTAAGGTTTATTTTATGTTTTGGGCGGTGCCTTTCAGGGTGCCGCCCTTTGTAGTCTTTATTGCAGGGGTATAGCTCAATTGGCAGAGCGGCGGTCTCCAAAACCGCAGGTTGGGGGTTCGATTCCCTCTGCCCCTGCCACCAGCTCGATGGTTATGTTGATGGACGGAAATGGCCGATAAACTGAAGATTGCCTTGGCGCTGTTACTGCTCGTGGCGGGAATCGCAGGCTTTTATCTTCTTGCCGAGCAGGCGCTCGTGGTGCGTGTGCTTTCGGTTCTCCTCGGTGTCGTCGCGGGTATCGCAGTTGTCTGGTTTACTGAGCCGGGGCAGCGCTTCGTGGTGTTTGGCCGGGAAGCAATCGTCGAGGCCAAGAAAGTCGTCTGGCCGACGCGCAAGGAAACCGTGCAGACCACGTTGGTCGTCTTCGGCTTCGTGGTCGTGATGGCCGTGGTTCTCTTCCTGACGGACAAGACACTGGAATGGGTTCTCTACGACCTGGTGCTGGGCTGGAAAAAATCATGACGAAACGCTGGTACGTGGTGCACGCCTATTCGGGCTTTGAAAAATCGGTGCAGCGCGCCCTGACGGAACGGATCGCGCGCGCCGGGATGCAGGACAAGTTTGGCCAGATTCTCGTGCCGGTCGAAGAGGTGGTCGAGATGAAGAGCGGCCAAAAAAGTATTTCCGAACGCAAGTTCTTTCCCGGCTATGTGTTGGTCGAGATGGAAATGAACGACGATACCTGGCATCTGGTGAAGAGCACGCCCAAGGTGACGGGTTTCGTCGGTGGAACTGCGACCAAGCCAACGCCGATCACCGAAAAGGAAGTCGAGAAAATCATGCAGCAGATGCAGGAGGGGGTGGAAAAACCCCGTCCCAAGGTGCTGTTCGAAGTCGGCGAGATGGTACGCATCAAGGATGGGCCCTTCACCGATTTCAATGGCACGGTAGAGGAAGTGAATTATGAAAAGAACCGCTTGCGTGTTTCAGTGAGCATTTTCGGGCGTGCCACCCCAGTCGAACTCGAGTTTGCGCAGGTCGAGAAAGCATAGAGTATTACCGGCGCTGCAGCGGTTCATCTGCGGCAGGAGGAGCGTTGCCAACAGGCGATGCGTTATCACTCACTCACAGGAGTAAGCAAACATGGCGAAGAAAATCGTCGGCTACATCAAGCTGCAAGTGCCGGCCGGCAAGGCGAACCCCTCGCCGCCAATCGGTCCCGCGCTCGGCCAGCGCGGTCTCAACATCATGGAATTCTGCAAGGCCTTCAATGCCCAGACCCAAGGGCTGGAGCCTGGCCTGCCAATCCCCGTGGTGATTACCGCTTATGCGGACAAGTCCTTTACCTTCGTAATGAAGACGCCGCCGGCAACGGTTTTGATCAAGAAGGCGGCTGGTGTCCAGAAGGGTTCTGCGAAGCCGCACACTGACAAGGTCGGCAAGATCACTCGTGCGCAAGCCGAGGAAATCGCGAAAACAAAAATGAAGGATCTGACTGCCGCCGACATGGAGGCGGCAGTACGTACCATCGCGGGTTCCGCCCGCAGTATGGGTATTACCGTGGAGGGCGTGTGACATGGCAAGGCATTCCAAGCGTGTACGGGCATTGCGTGCCAAAATCGATCGCAGCAAGAGCTATCCCTTGACGGAAGCGTTGTCGCTGGTCAAAGAAAATGCCACGGCAAAGTTCAACGAGTCGATCGACGTCGCAGTGAATCTGGGTGTGGATGCGAAGAAATCCGACCAGGTCGTGCGCGGCTCCGTCGTCCTACCTGCCGGGACGGGAAAAACGGTGCGTGTTGCGGTATTCGCGCAGGGCGCCAAGGCAGAGGAGGCCCGTGCCGCGGGTGCGGACATCGTCGGCTTCGACGACTTGGCCGCCACTGTAAAGTCCGGCACGATCGATTTCGATGTCTGCATCGCCACCCCGGATGCAATGAAAGTGGTTGGCCAACTAGGCCAGATTCTCGGTCCGCGCGGCTTGATGCCGAACCCTAAGGTGGGCACCGTGACCATGGATGTCGCAACGGCCGTCAAGAATGCCAAGGCGGGCCAGGTGCAGTATCGCACCGACAAGGCCGGCATCGTGATGTGCACCATCGGTCGGGCATCGTTCACAGTCGAACAATTACAGCAGAACATGGCTGCACTGATCGAAGCTCTCAACAAAGCCAAGCCGGCTGCCGCCAAGGGGCAATATTTGAAGAAGGTTTCCGTGTCCTCGACCATGGGGCCTGGTGTGCGAGTCGATCAGGCGTCTTTGGCGGGGGTTCAGACATAAAGACTTTGGGCCGTTGCCCGTCGGTTTGAGGGCAACGGGTTATCAAAGACCGCAGGTGTTCGCAAGAATTTAATCGCCGGCAGTTTTGCCGGCGGCCTGCGCAGATGGCGTAACCCGAAGGCAGGAATGCAGATTCCTGAATGAAGGTCGCCGTATCGCCGCCAACGGTATCCGCTGGCGGAGTTAGCAAAGGAGTTGACCATGGGTCTCAATCTTGAAGACAAGAAGGCGGTCGTTGCCGAAGTGTCTGCCGTAGTGGCAGGCGCCCAGTCGATCATCGTCGCCGAGTACCGTGGTCTCGAGGTGGGGGATATCACCGCCCTGCGTGCCGATGCACGTAAGGCGGGTGTGTATCTGCGTGTGCTGAAAAACACCCTGGTGCGCCGTGCCGTCGCTGGTACGCCGTTCGAGGGGCTTGCCGAAAAAATGGTCGGCCCGCTGATCTATGGGATTTCCAAAGATCCGGTTGCTGCGGCCAAGCTATTGCATGATTTCGGCAAAAGCAACCCGAAACTCGTCGTCAAGGCGGGTGCCATGCCGAATTACGTCATGGATGCGGAAGGTGTCAAGGCGCTCGCCTCGATGCCCAGCCGCGACGAGTTGTTGGCCAAGTTGCTCGGCACCATGCAGGCACCGATCGCCCAGTTCGTCCGCACCCTCAACGAAATCCCGACGAAGTTCGTCCGGGGGCTCGCTGCGGTGCGCGACGCCAAAGAGGCTGCGTAATCGTTTCATTGAACCAATTTTCATTCAGGAGTCATTATCATGGCTGTTAGCAAAGCTGAAATCCTCGATGCCATCGCTGGCATGACCGTTCTGGAACTTTCCGAACTGATCAAGGAAATGGAAGAAAAATTCGGTGTTTCTGCCGCTGCGACCGCCGTCGCCGTGGCGGCTCCGGCCGCCGGCGGTGCTGCTGCTCCGGCTGCCGAAGAAAAGACCGAATTTACCGTCGTGCTGCAGGCCGCAGGCGAAAAGAAGGTCGAAGTCATCAAGGTCGTGCGTGCCGCGACTGGTCTTGGTCTCAAGGAAGCCAAGGATCTCGTCGATGGTGCTCCGAAGCCGGTCAAAGAAGGCATTCCAAAGGCCGATGCCGAGGCGCTCAAGAAGCAGCTGGAAGACGCTGGCGCGAAGGTCGAAATCAAGTAATTGTCTTTGCGTCATGGGCTGGCCACCAACTGGGCGGCCAGCCCTTTCGCATTGGATTTTCAGAACACAACGAATGTCAGCGATAGGTTTCAGCGAACAGCCATCCTGCCGCGGTTGGCTGCCCCCTGAATCCTGACAGACGGAGCGAACATGGCCTACTCGTACACCGAGAAAAAGCGTATCCGCAAAAGCTTCGCAAAGCGTGCGAACGTACTGAACGTTCCATTCTTGCTGGCGACCCAACTGGAATCGTATACAGAGTTTCTGCAGGCGGATGTCCCGCCTGCGAAACGCAAGGATCAAGGGCTGCAGGCCGCCTTCAGTTCGATCTTCCCGATCGTCGCACATTCCGGGGGCGCGCGTCTGGAGTTCGTCGAATATCGTCTTGGAGAGCCGCCATTCGACGTCAAGGAATGTCAACAGCGCGGTCTGACGTTCGCTTCTCCACTGCGTGCCAAGGTGCGCCTCGTGATTCTCGATCGCGAGAGCAGTACCGAGAAGGTCAAGGAGGTCAAGGAGCAAGAAGTGTACATGGGCGAAATCCCGCTCATGACCTCGACGGGATCCTTCGTGATCAACGGTACTGAAAGAGTCATCGTCTCTCAGTTGCACCGTTCGCCCGGTGTGTTCTTCGAGCATGACAAGGGCAAGACCCATAGTTCCGGGAAGCTGCTGTTCTCCGCTCGCATCATTCCCTATCGTGGTTCCTGGCTCGATTTCGAGTTCGATCCGAAGGATCTGCTTTACTTCCGCGTCGACCGTCGTCGCAAAATGCCGGCGACGATCCTGCTCAAGGCGATCGGCATGACCGCAGAGCAGATCTTGGCGACTTTCTTCGAAATGGATACTTTCCATCTCGGGAAAAAAGGCATCCAGTTCGAGGTGGTTCCAGAACGACTGCGCGGCGAGATTGCCAAATTCGACATTCATGACAAAAGCGGTAAAGTGCTGGTTGCCAAGGACAAGCGCATCACCGCAAAGCATATCCGCGAGTTGGCCGACGCCGGGATCAAAAAACTTGCCGTGCCGGAGGAGTTTCTGCTTGGCCGGGTGGTGGCTCAGAACATCGTCGATCCGACGACGGGAGAAATCCTGGCCAACGCCAACGACGAAATCACCGAGAGCCTGCTAGCCAAGCTGCTGGAAGCAGGCATAGAGACTCTGCAAACTCTCTATATCAACGACCTCGACCGCGGCCCGTACATTTCCCAGACGCTGCGTATCGATGAAACCGCCGATCAGTGGGCTGCGCGGGTGGCGATCTATCGCATGATGCGGCCGGGAGAACCACCCACGGAAGATGCCGTCGAGGCTCTCTTCCATGGTTTGTTTTTCTCCGAAGAGCGTTATGACCTTTCGGCCGTTGGCCGCATGAAATTCAACCGTCGCGTGGGTCGCGAAGAGGTTACTGGTTCCAGCGTGCTTTCCAATCAAGACATCATCGATGTCGTGCGCATTCTCATCGAATTGCGCAATGGCCGCGGTGAGGTCGATGACATCGATCACCTGGGCAACCGGCGTGTCCGTTCAGTTGGCGAGCTTGCCGAGAACCAGTTCCGGGCCGGTTTGGTACGGGTCGAACGCGCGGTCAAGGAAAGGTTGAACCAGGCCGAATCCGAAAACCTGATGCCGCACGATTTGATCAACGCCAAGCCGATCAGCGCGGCGATCAAGGAATTCTTCGGTTCGAGCCAGTTGTCTCAGTTCATGGATCAGACCAACCCGCTCTCCGAGATCACTCATAAGCGGCGCGTTTCCGCACTCGGGCCCGGAGGTTTGACGCGCGAGCGTGCAGGCTTCGAGGTGCGCGATGTGCATCCGACCCACTATGGTCGCGTTTGTCCGATCGAGACGCCAGAGGGACCGAACATCGGTCTGATCAATTCGCTGGCTTTGTATGCTCGCACGAATGAATATGGATTCCTGGAAACCCCTTATCGCAAGGTTGTCGACGGGCGAGTGACGAGTGAGATCGAATATCTCTCTGCGATCGAGGAAGGCAAGTTCGTCATTGCGCAGGCGAATGCGCAACTCGACAAGGATGGCCGACTCCTCGACGAGCTGGTTTCTTGCCGTTACAAGGGCGAATTCGAGCTCAAGGAAGCATCGGAGGTCCAGTACATGGACGTTGCGCCAGGGCAAATCGTCTCCGTGGCAGCGTCGCTGATCCCATTCCTCGAACACGACGATGCAAACCGGGCTTTGATGGGCGCCAACATGCAGCGGCAGGCAGTGCCTTGCCTGCGGCCGGAAAAACCTCTCGTCGGCACAGGTCTGGAACGCACCGTGGCGGTCGACTCGGGTACCGCGGTACAGGCATTGCGCGGTGGCGTGGTCGATTACGTCGATGCCAATCGGATCGTCGTTCGTGTCAATGACGAAGAAACGGTTCCCGGTGAGGTGGGGGTCGATATTTACAACCTGATCAAATACACCCGCTCCAATCAGAACACCAACATCAACCAGCGACCGATCGTCAAAGTAGGTGACGTCATTGAAAAAGGTGATGTGGTCGCAGATGGAGCTTCCACCGATCTCGGCGAACTGGCGCTCGGTCAGAACATGCTGGTGGCTTTCATGCCATGGAATGGCTACAACTTCGAGGACTCGATCTTGATTTCCGAGCGGGTGGTGGCCGAGGACCGTTTCACATCGATCCATATCGAGGAGCTCACGGTCGTTGCCCGCGATACGAAATTGGGTCCGGAGGAAATCACTCGCGACATTGCTACTTTGGGAGAGGCACAACTGTCGCGCCTGGACGATTCCGGCATCGTGTATATCGGCGCCGAAGTCGAGGCGGGTGATGTCCTGGTCGGTAAGGTGACGCCGAAGGGCGAAACGCAACTCACCCCTGAAGAGAAGCTGCTACGAGCCATCTTTGGTGAGAAGGCTTCCGATGTGAAGGACACCAGCCTGCGCGTGCCATCCGGTATGGCAGGGACCGTGATCGACGTCCAAGTCTTTACGCGCGAGGGCATTGAACGCGACAAGCGAGCCCAATCGATCATCGATGACCAGTTGAAGAGCTACAAGCTCGACCTGGCTGATCAGATGCGCATCGTCGAGCGCGATACCTTTGCACGGATCGAGCGGCTGCTGGTTGGCAAGATCGCGAACAAGGGCCCGAAAAAGTTAGCCAAGGGAACCAAGATCACCAAGGAATATCTGGCTAGTCTCGAGCATTATCATTGGTTCGACATCAGTCTAGCGGACGAAGAAGCACAGCAGCAACTCGAGAGTCTGCGCGACAGTCTGGAGCAGACACGCAAGGATTTTGACATTGCCTACGAAGCCAAGAAGAAAAAGCTGACGCAAGGTGATGAACTACCGCCAGGTGTCCAAAAAATGGTCAAGGTCTATCTGGCGGTCAAGCGCAGATTGCAGCCAGGCGACAAAATGGCCGGGCGGCATGGCAACAAGGGCGTTGTTTCCCGCATCGTGCCGGTCGAAGACATGCCTTACATGGAAGATGGCACCCCAGTTGACATCGTGCTCAATCCACTCGGTGTGCCCTCACGGATGAACATCGGGCAGATTCTCGAAGTCCATTTGGGGTGGGCTGCCAAAGGGCTTGGCGACAGGATCAATGCCATGCTGCAACGTCAGGCTACGGCAGCAGAGGTGCGCAAAATACTCAAGCAGATATATGACGTTTCTGGACACGATATGAGGATTGGTAGCTTGAGCGATGACGAGATTCTCGAACTAGCAAACAATCTGAAGAGTGGGGTGCCTTTTGCGACCCCTGTCTTCGATGGTTGTAAGGAAGAGGAAATTCGCGCCATGCTCGATCTCGCCTACCCGGACGAGGTTGCCAAGTCTCTCAGCCTGACAGAGACGAAAACACAAGCTCGCCTCTATGACGGCCGCACGGGCGAAGCTTTCGAGCGCCCAGTCACTGTCGGTTACATGCACGTCCTCAAGCTGCATCACCTGGTTGACGACAAGATGCATGCCCGTTCAACCGGCCCCTATAGCCTGGTCACCCAACAGCCGCTCGGTGGCAAGGCACAGTTCGGCGGTCAGCGCTTTGGTGAAATGGAAGTATGGGCGCTGGAGGCCTATGGCGCCGCCTATACGCTACAAGAAATGCTGACCGTGAAGTCGGATGACGTTACCGGTCGCACAAAAGTTTATGAAAATATCGTCAAGGGCGAACACAAAATTGACGCCGGCATGCCAGAATCCTTCAATGTGTTGGTGAAGGAAATTCGTTCTCTGGCAATCGACATCGACCTTGAACGTTACTGATCACCTTCGATCCGCGACAGGAGTTAACCCATGAAAGCATTGCTCGATCTGTTCAAGCAAGTCACGCCGGAGGAGGAGTTCGACGCGATCACCATCAGCCTGGCATCGCCCGAAAAAATCCGCAGCTGGTCGTATGGTGAAGTAAAAAAGCCGGAAACCATCAACTACCGGACCTTCAAGCCAGAGCGCGATGGTTTGTTCTGCGCCAAGATCTTCGGCCCTGTCAAGGACTATGAGTGCCTGTGCGGAAAATACAAGCGGCTCAAGCATCGTGGCGTGATATGTGAAAAATGTGGTGTCGAGGTTACCCAGGCTAAAGTGCGCCGCGAACGTATGGGGCACATCGAATTGGCTTCACCAGTCGCCCATATCTGGTTCTTGAAGAGTCTGCCGAGTCGGCTCGGGATGGTGCTCGACATGACGCTACGCGATATCGAGCGGGTTCTCTATTTCGAGGCTTACGTGGTCGTCGACCCAGGCATGACCCCCCTCACCCGCGGGCAATTGCTGAGCGAGGACGACTACTTGGCTAAGGTCGAGGAGTATGGCGATGAATTCACGGCCATGATGGGAGCGGAAGGCGTGCGTGAATTACTCCGCACCCTCGATCTGGCACATGAAATAGAAACCTTGCGCCGCGAGCTGGAAGCGACCGGGTCCGAAGCGAAAATCAAGAAATTCGCCAAGCGCTTGAAAATCCTCGAAGCCTTCCAGCAGTCTGGCATCAAACCGGAATGGATGATCCTCGACGTGCTGCCCGTCTTGCCGCCGGATTTACGGCCACTGGTGCCACTGGACGGTGGGCGTTTTGCGACCTCGGATCTCAATGACCTGTATCGTCGAGTCATCAATCGTAATAACCGCCTGAAGCGTCTGCTGGAATTGAAGGCGCCAGACATCATTGTGCGCAATGAAAAGCGCATGCTGCAAGAGGCTGTCGATTCACTGCTCGACAATGGCCGACGGGGTAAGGCAATGACGGGCGCTAACAAACGACCGCTCAAATCGTTAGCCGATATGATCAAAGGTAAAGGTGGTCGCTTCCGTCAAAACCTTCTGGGTAAGCGTGTGGACTATTCCGGACGCTCGGTGATCGTGGTTGGCCCACAGCTCAAGCTGCACCAGTGCGGACTGCCGAAGAAGATGGCGCTCGAACTTTTCAAACCTTTCATTTTCGAACGGCTCGAAAAGATGGGTATCGCCAGCACGATCAAGGCTGCCAAAAAAGAAGTCGAAAACGAAACGCCGGTCGTTTGGGATATTCTTGAAGAGGTCATCCGTGAACATCCTGTTCTACTCAACCGTGCGCCGACTCTGCACCGGCTGGGCATTCAGGCATTCGAACCGGTGCTGATCGAAGGTAAGGCGATCCAGCTTCACCCGCTGGTATGTACTGCCTTCAATGCCGACTTCGACGGCGACCAAATGGCTGTCCACGTACCCCTATCGCTCGAGGCGCAGGTGGAAGCACGCGTTCTGATGCTGTCTTCGAACAATATTCTGTCGCCTGCCAACGGGGCACCGATCATCGTGCCTTCACAGGATGTGGTGCTTGGTCTCTATTATGCGACGCGGGAGAATGCAGCAGCGCGTGGAACGGGAATGAGTTTTGCCGACATAGCTGAAGTGTCTAGGGCAGTAGATTTGCGCCAGGTGGATCTGCATGCACGTATCTCGGTCCGTATTCGTGAGTATGAGCGTAACGGTGACGCTTGGATCGAGAAAATGACGCGCTATTCAACAACCGCTGGGCGAGCGCTGCTTTCGGAGATTCTTCCCAAAGGCTTGCCATTCAGGATTATTGACAAGCCTCTCAAGAAAAAAGAAATCTCCAAGCTCATCGATGAGAGTTTCCGGCGTTGCGGACTGAAAGAAACCGTGATTTTTGCGGATAAATTGATGCAGATGGGTTTCCGTCTTGCCACTCGCGGAGGCATCTCCATCTCCATCGATGACATGCTGGTCCCGCCCCAGAAGCAGAGCATCATCGAGGCTGCCGAGGCCGAAGTCAAGGAAATCGAGAAACAATACACCTCGGGTCTCGTCACGGTGGGCGAACGTTACAACAAGGTAGTGGACATCTGGGGGCGTGCTGGCGATCAAGTCGCAAAAGCGATGATGGATCAACTCCAGCAAGAAAAAGTCGTCGATCCAAGCGGGAAAGAGGTCGTACAGGATTCTTTCAACTCGATCTACATGATGGCCGACTCCGGGGCGCGGGGTTCTGCTGCTCAGATTCGCCAGCTGGCCGGTATGCGTGGATTGATGGCTAAGCCAGATGGCTCGATCATTGAGACACCGATCACGACGAACTTCCGGGAAGGACTCAACGTCCTTCAGTACTTTATCTCTACCCACGGCGCGCGCAAAGGCCTTGCTGACACTGCCTTGAAAACGGCGAACTCTGGTTATTTGACACGCCGTCTGGTGGACGTGACACAAGATCTCGTCGTTACCGAGGAGGACTGTGGAACTGCACAAGGCTTCGTGATGAAGGCGCTGGTCGAAGGTGGCGAAGTCGTCGAACCTTTGCGTGAACGAATCCTCGGTCGTGTGGCTGCTGTTGATGTGGTCAATCCGGAAAATCAGGAAGTGTTGTTTGCGGCTGGAACGCTGCTTGACGAAGATGCCGTCGATACGATCGAGCAGCTGGGGATCGACGAGGTCACGGTACGCACGCCACTTACTTGCGAAACGCGCTATGGATTGTGTGCCAAGTGCTATGGCCGAGATCTTGGGCGAGGCTCTTTGGTGAATGTTGGCGAGGCCGTTGGTGTGATTGCGGCGCAGTCGATTGGTGAGCCGGGAACTCAGCTGACGATGCGTACATTCCACGTCGGTGGTGCGGCATCCCGAGCCGCAGCGCAAAGCCAGATTGAAGCAAAGAGTGCGGGAATCGTACGCTTCTCGGCAACCATGCGTTATGTGACCAACCCGAAGGGCGAGAAGATCGTCATTGCCCGCTCGGCCGAGGTCATGATCATCGATGGCAATGGTCGCGAGCGGGAACGCCACAAGGTACCGTACGGCGCCTTGCTGCTGGTCGAGGACGGCGCACAGGTCAAAGCAGGCACACAGCTGGCGACATGGGATCCTCACACCCGACCGATTGTCACTGAATACTCCGGAACCGTGCGTTTTGAAAACGTCGAGAAGGGCGTTACCGTTGCCGAGCAGATGGACGAAGTCACCGGACTATCGACGCTCGTGGTGATCGATCCGAAGCGCGGCGGCAAGGCCCAAGCGAAAGGGCTGCGCCCGCAAGTCAAACTGCTTGACGAAAATGGCCAGGAAGTCAAGATTCATGGTACCGATCATGCCGTCGCCATTACCTTCCAGATCGGCTCCATCATTACGGTCAAAGATGGTCAAACTGTAAGCGTTGGTGATGTGCTGGCGCGCATCCCTCAGGAATCCGTCAAGACACGCGACATCACCGGTGGTTTGCCCCGAGTGGCCGAGCTGTTCGAGGCGCGCTCACCCAAGGATGCCGGCATGCTGGCGGAGGTCACCGGCACCGTGTCATTCGGCAAGGATACCAAGGGCAAGCAGCGCTTGATGATCACGGAGCTGGATGGCACCACACATGAATACCTGATCCCGAAAGACAGACATGTGATGGCGCACGATGGTCAAGTTGTCAATAAGGGCGAAGTGATCGTCGATGGCCCGGTTGATCCTCATGACATTCTTCGACTGAAGGGTGTGGAGGAACTCGCCAGGTACATCATTGACGAAGTCCAGGATGTGTATCGCCTGCAAGGTGTCAAGATCAACGACAAGCACATCGAGGTCATTGTGAGGCAAATGTTGCGGCGCGTGGTGATCACCGAACCTGGGGATTCCCGTTTTATTCGAGAAGAGCAAGTCGAGCGCTCGGAGGTCTTGGAAGAAAACGACAAACTCATTGCTGCCGGCAAGAAGCCAGCCGAGTTTCAGCATATGCTGCTGGGCATCACGAAGGCCAGTTTGTCGACCGATTCGTTCATTTCTGCCGCATCTTTCCAGGAAACCACCCGTGTATTGACCGAAGCGGCCATCATGGGCAAGCGGGATGAATTGCGCGGGCTGAAAGAGAACGTGATCGTCGGTCGCCTCATCCCGGCGGGGACCGGTCTGGCATATCACCGTACTCGCCGCATGCAGAGTGCCGCGAATGCAGTAGAGGAGACAGAGCGACAAAGGATTTTTGCAGGGGCGGAGAAGCTGTCGGGATCGCTTGCCGATATCGGCGGACAGTTGACGCCGTGAAAGGGTCCTAATACAATCCCGCCTCTTTTTAGAATTGACTCCGCTGGATAGCGGCAGCCAATTTGGCCGAATCATGAATCAGGAACGATAGTTATGCCGACAATTAATCAGCTTGTGCGCAAGCCGCGGCAAGCAGAAAAAACAAAAAGCAAGGTGCCTGCCCTGGGTGGCTGTCCGGCCAAGAGGGGAGTTTGCACCCGGGTCTATACGACGACGCCGAAAAAACCTAATTCGGCACTTCGCAAAGTGGCAAAGGTGCGTCTGACGAATGGTTTTGAGGTGATTTCCTACATCGGTGGAGAGGGGCATAACCTTCAGGAGCACTCGGTCGTTTTGATACGCGGCGGCCGTGTCAAGGATCTCCCTGGCGTGCGTTACCACATCGTACGTGGCAGTTTGGATACCCAGGGAGTCAAAGACAGGAAGCAGGCTCGCTCGAAGTATGGCGCCAAGCGGCCGAAAAAAGCCTAATCAGGCAATTCGCTAGCTAGAAAGGTTCTAACATGCCTCGTCGTAGAGAAGTACCCAAGCGCGACATTCTGCCCGATCCGAAATTTGGCAATGTCGAGGTTTCCAAGTTCGTGAATGTCATCATGACGAGCGGCAAGAAGTCTGTTGCCGAAAGGATTGTATATGGTGCATTCGGTGTGATTTCGCAAAAAAGCGGCAAGGATCCGATCGAGGTGTTCACCGCGGCAATCAACAACGTCAAGCCGGTCGTCGAAGTCAAGAGCCGGCGTGTGGGCGGTGCAAACTATCAGGTTCCGGTCGAAGTCAGGCCCTCGCGTCGGCTCGCGCTCTCGATGCGTTGGATTCGAGAAGCAGCGCGCAAGCGCAGTGAAAAATCTATGGACCTTCGTCTCGCCAGTGAATTGATTGAAGCGGCTGAAGGGCGCGGCGCGGCAATGAAAAAGCGCGAAGAGGTCCATCGCATGGCAGAGGCCAACAAGGCCTTTTCTCATTTCCGTTTTTGATCAAGGAGTGAGCCGCATGCCGCCTTCGGCGGCATGCGGCTATCAAAATTTCTTGCGTCGAAAGATCATAACGCAGGCAAAGACGTTCCGTCAGTTATTAGAGAAAGACAGGTAAATCAAGTGGCCCGCAAGACACCCATTGAGCGCTATCGCAACATCGGTATTTCTGCGCACATAGATGCAGGAAAAACCACCACCACCGAGCGTATCTTGTTCTATACCGGCGTCAACCACAAGATTGGCGAGGTGCATGATGGTGCGGCGACGATGGATTGGATGGAACAGGAGCAGGAGCGCGGGATCACCATCACATCCGCTGCGACCACATGTTTTTGGAAAGGTATGGCCTCCAATTTTCCGGAGCATCGCATCAATATCATCGATACTCCTGGCCACGTCGACTTCACCATCGAGGTCGAGCGTTCGATGCGCGTGCTCGATGGTGCCTGCATGGTTTATTGTGCTGTCGGTGGTGTTCAGCCGCAGTCCGAAACCGTGTGGCGGCAGGCCAATAAGTATGGTGTGCCCCGCCTCGCCTTCGTAAACAAAATGGACCGCACCGGCGCCAATTTCTTTCGGGTTTATGAGCAGATGCGTGAGCGTCTCAAGGCAAATCCTGTACCGATTCAGGTGCCGATCGGTGCCGAAGAGAAATTCGAAGGAGTCGTTGATCTCGTCAAGATGAAGGCTATTGTCTGGGATGAAGCCTCGTTGGGCACAAAATTTTCCTATGGGGAAATCCCGGCTGATCTTCTCGAAACCTGTAAGACATGGCGCGAAAAGATGCTCGAAGCTGCGGCCGAGGCATCAGAAGAGTTGATGAACAAGTACCTCGAAGAAGGTGACCTGCCAGAAGAGGATATCAAGAGAGCGTTGCGTCAACGCACCATTGCGGGTGAAATCGTGCCAATGCTGTGCGGTTCTGCCTTCAAGAATAAAGGCGTTCAAGCCATGCTGGATGCGGTCGTCGAATATTTGCCCGCACCGACCGACATTCCCCCGGTTCGAGGGATTCTGGAGGATGGTTCTGAAGGCGAGCGCAAAGCATCAGATGATGAGCCCTTCGCGGCTTTGGCTTTCAAGATCATGACTGACCCTTTCGTGGGCCAGCTTACTTTCTTCCGGGTTTATTCGGGCGTGATCAACTCCGGGGATACGGTCTACAACCCGGTGAAGGGGCGCAAGGAGCGCATTGGACGTATTTTGCAAATGCATGCCAATCAGCGCGAGGAGATCAAAGAAGTCCGTGCGGGAGACATTGCTGCAGCCGTAGGCCTGAAGGAGGCAACAACTGGGGAAACTTTGTGTGCTCTCGATAAAGTGATTACATTGGAGCGCATGGAGTTTCCAGAGCCCGTCATCCACATTGCTGTCGAACCGAAGACCAAGGCAGACCAGGAAAAGATGGGTATTGCTTTGAGCCGTCTTGCTCAAGAAGATCCTTCGTTCCGTGTTCGTACGGACGAGGAGTCGGGTCAGACGATCATCTCCGGTATGGGCGAGTTGCATCTCGAGATCATCGTCGATCGGATGCGGCGAGAGTTCAATGTCGAAGCCAACATTGGAGCGCCGCAGGTTGCTTACCGTGAAGCGGTGCGTAAGGCTGTCGAGCAAGAAGGAAAATTCGTCAAACAGTCTGGTGGGCGGGGTCAGTATGGCCATGTTTGGATCAAACTCGAACCCAATGAGCCAGGCAAGGGGTACGAGTTTATTGATGCCATCAAAGGCGGCGTGGTGCCCCGTGAATACATTCCTGCAGTCGATAAGGGAATTCAGGAGACTCTTCCCAATGGTGTCCTGGCTGGCTTCCCGGTCGTTGATGTGAAGGTTACCTTGTTCGATGGTTCCTATCACGACGTCGATTCGAATGAAAATGCCTTTAAGATGGCTGCATCAATGGCATTCAAAGATGCCATGCGCAAGGCCAATCCGGTGCTGCTCGAGCCCATGATGTCCGTTGAGGTCGAGACCCCTGAAGAATATATGGGCAATGTAATGGGAGATCTTTCCGGGCGGCGCGGCATGGTGCAGGGCATGGAAGATTTGCCCGGAGGCATCAAAATCATCAAAGCAGAGGTGCCGTTGGCAGAAATGTTCGGTTACTCGACACAGCTGCGTTCTCTGACACAAGGACGTGCTACTTATACAATGGAATTCAAGCATTACAGCGAGGCTCCGAAAAACGTCGCCGAAGCGATCATCAACAAAAAATAACCTTGTTCTTTAAAGGAAGAAATCATGGCAAAAGGAAAGTTTGAGCGTACGAAGCCGCACGTGAATGTGGGGACGATTGGGCACGTGGATCATGGCAAGACCACGTTGACGGCGGCGATTACGACGATATTGGCGTCGAAGTTTGGTGGAGAGGCGAAGAAATATGATGAGATTGATGCGGCGCCGGAAGAGAAGGCGCGGGGCATCACCATCAACACGGCGCACGTTGAGTACGAGACGGCGAACCGACACTACGCACACGTTGACTGTCCGGGCCATGCGGACTACGTGAAGAACATGATCACTGGGGCGGCGCAGATGGACGGTGCGATTTTGGTGGTATCGGCGGCGGACGGTCCGATGCCGCAGACCCGCGAGCACATCCTGCTGGCGCGTCAAGTGGGCGTGCCGTACATCATTGTGTTTCTGAACAAATGCGACATGGTGGATGATCCTGAGCTGCTTGAGCTGGTTGAAATGGAAGTGCGCGAGCTGCTCAGCAAGTACGATTTTCCGGGCGACGAAGTGCCGATCATCAAAGGTTCGGCGCTGAAAGCGATGGAAGGCGACAAAGGCGAGCTGGGGGAGCAGGCGATCCTGAAGCTGGCGGAAGCGCTGGACAGCTACATTCCGACGCCGGAGCGTGCCATTGACAAGCCGTTTTTGATGCCGATCGAAGACGTCTTCTCGATCTCTGGGCGAGGCACGGTCGTCACGGGTCGGGTCGAGCGTGGTGTCATCAAAGTGGGTGATGAAATCGAAATCGTCGGCATTCGGCCGACCATCAAGACCACCTGCACGGGAGTGGAAATGTTCCGCAAGCTGCTCGACCAAGGGCAAGCGGGGGACAACGTTGGCGTGCTGCTGCGCGGCACCAAGCGGGAAGAAGTCGAGCGGGGCCAAGTGTTGGCCAAGCCGGGCACGATCACCCCGCACACGCACTTCACGGCGGAAGTGTATGTGCTGTCGAAGGACGAAGGTGGGCGGCACACGCCGTTCTTCAATGGCTATCGTCCGCAGTTTTACTTCCGCACGACGGACGTGACGGGGGCGGTGGAACTGCCGGCGGGGGTTGAGATGGTGATGCCGGGGGACAACGTGCAGATGACGGTGAAGCTGATTGCGCCGATCGCGATGGAAGAAGGTCTGCGCTTCGCGATCCGCGAAGGCGGCCGCACCGTCGGCGCCGGCGTCGTCGCGAAAATCATCGAGTAAGTATTGCTTTTTGAGCGAAAGGGCGGGATAATCCCGCCCTTCGTTTTGAGTCTCAAGAGACTCATTGTTCTTTAAGGATTGCTACATGCAAAACCAAAAAATTCGTATCCGCTTGAAGGCTTTTGATTATCGTTTGATCGATCAGTCTGCGCTGGAAATCGTGGATACTGCTAAACGTACGGGTGCGGTAGTTCGTGGCCCTGTTCCGCTCCCGACGCGGATCGAGCGCTTCAATATTCTGCGCTCTCCTCATGTCAATAAGACATCTCGCGACCAATTCGAAATCCGTACGCATTTGCGCCTGATGGACATCATTGATCCGACGGACAAAACCGTTGATGCTTTGATGAAGCTGGATCTTCCGGCGGGTGTTGATGTGGAAATCAAGTTGCAATAAGCGGTGTGTATGGCCCTCAATGTCGAGGGCTGATGTGTTGTAGTTGCCGGCCAATCGTAGTCGGATATAGGAGAATAAAATGAGCTTAGGCCTTGTTGGACGCAAGGTCGGTATGACGCGCCTCTTTACAGAGGATGGCTCTACCGTTCCAGTAACGGTGCTCGACGTATCGAGCAATCGGATCGCACAGATCAAAAAACCAGAATCTGACGGCTACTTGGCCGTTCAGATCGCATTTGGCAAGCGTAGGGCTTCCCGTGTCAAGAAGCCGGCGATCGGTCACTTTGCCAAAGCGGGTATTGAGGCGGCGGCATCGCTCACCGAGTTTCGCATCGACGCTACGCAAGAGACCGAGTTCAAGCTTGGCGATCCGGTAGATGTTTCCATCTTTTCGGTTGGTCAGCGGGTGGATGTTTCCGGTGTTTCCATCGGTAAGGGATTCTCGGGTTCAATCAAACGCCACAACTTCAGTTCGAATCGTGCGTCTCATGGCAACTCGGTGTCGCATAACTCTCCAGGTTCGATTTCTATGGCGCAGGATCCAGGACGTGTATTCCCTGGGAAGCGTATGGCTGGTCATTTGGGCAATACTCGCAGAACCGTACAGAATCTCGAGGTGGTTCGTGTCGATGCGAATCGTCAACTGTTGATGCTCAAGGGTGCAGTCCCGGGGGCTCGAGGTAGCCAGGTCGTTGTTCGTCCCGCAGTCAAGGCGCAATCGTCTTCAAAGTAAGAGGTCCCTATGGAACTTAAGGTCATTAACGAAGAGGGGCAAGCCAGCGCTAGGATGAACGCCTCGGACGGGCTTTTTGCCCGTGATTACAATGAGCCATTGGTGCATCAGCTAGTCGTGGCTTATCAGGCCAATGCGCGTTCCGGCAATCGGGCACAATTGAATCGTGCCGAGGTTAGGCATAGCACGAAGAAACCATGGCGGCAAAAAGGGACCGGTCGTGCCCGCGCAGGGATGACTTCCAGCCCGCTGTGGCGTGGTGGCGGCAGAATATTTCCGAATAGCCCGGAAGAAAACTTTACACAGAAAATCAATCGGAAAATGTACCGGGCTGGGCTAGCCACAATCCTATCGCAACTAGTGCGTGAGGACCGTCTCGCCATCATTGAGGAGTTTCATGTAGGCGCCCCGAAAACAAGGTTGGTCGCTGAAAAGCTCAAAAAAATGGGTCTCGATTCGGTCCTCCTCGTGACGGATGATCTCAACGAAAATTTGATGCTTGCCACTCGTAATTTGCCCAATGTGCTGGTTCTGGAACCCAGGCAGGCAGACCTATTGTCGCTGATCCGTTTCCCGAAGGTCCTGATGACAAAGGGTGCAGTATCTAAACTTGAGGAGATGTTCGGATGAGCAAGCCAGGATTTAGCCAAGAGCGATTGATGCAGGTGTTATTGGCGCCTCAGATCTCGGAAAAGGCGACCATGCTCGCGGACAAAGCAAATCAAGTCGTTTTCGTCGTTGCTCCTGATGCGACCAAACCTGAAATCAAGGCTGCGGTCGAGATGTTGTTCAAGGTCAAGGTTGATGGTGTGCAGGTGGCCAATGCCAAGGGGAAAGTAAAGCGCTTTGGACGGCTGATCGGACGACGTGGCAACGTCCGGAAGGCGTTCGTCTCGCTTATGCCCGGTCAGGAAATCAATTTTGCGGAGGGAATTGCGTAATGGCCATCGTCAAAGTCAAACCGACATCTGCCGGACGACGGGCTCTCGTCAAAATTGTCAACCCCGAACTTTACAAAGGCTCTTCTCACCCAGGCTTGACCGAAAAGAAGACGAGTAAGGCGGGGCGAAATAATCACGGCCATATTACGACGCGCCATCAAGGTGGTGGTCACAAGCAGCATTACCGAGTCATTGATTTCAAACGCAATAAGGATGGAGTCATTGCGAAGGTTGAACGCTTGGAATATGACCCCAATCGCTCAGCAAATATTGCATTGCTTTGTTATGCGGATGGCGAAAGGCGCTACATCATCGCTCCGAGAGGTTTATCGGTTGGCCAAGAAGTGGTGAGCGGTCCTGAGGCTACGATCAAGCCCGGAAATGCGCTGCCGATTCGCAATATCCCTGTCGGCAGCACGATACACTGTATAGAGTTGATGCCTGGCAAGGGCGCGCAGATGGCACGTGCTGCGGGTTCCTCGGCTCAATTGTTGGCTAGAGAGGGTGCCTACGCGCAAGTACGATTACGTTCCGGCGAGATCCGGCGCGTACATATCGATTGCCGAGCCACCATTGGCGAAGTCGGCAATGAGGAGCACAACCTGCGCAAGCTCGGCAAAGCTGGTGCAAGTCGTTGGCGCGGTATTCGGCCGACTGTAAGGGGTGTTGCCATGAACCCGATAGATCATCCCCATGGTGGTGGCGAGGGGCGAACCGGCGAAGGGCGAGTTCCGGTCAGCCCATGGGGCCAGCCCACGAAGGGCTATCGAACACGAACGAACAAGCGCACAGACAACATGATTGTCCAGCGCCGTTACAAGCGATAAGAGGTGTAAATAAATGGCACGTTCCATCAAAAAAGGGCCTTTCGTCGATGATCATCTGCTCAAGAAGGTTGAAGCCGCGCGTGCTTCGAATGACAAGCGGCCGATTAAGACGTGGTCACGGCGCTCGACGATCCTGCCAGAATTTATCGGACTGACGATCGCTGTGCATAACGGGAAGCAGCATATCCCGATATATGTTTCAGAAAATATGATCGGACATAAGCTGGGCGAGTTTGCCGTTACCCGCACTTTCAAAGGGCACGCGGCGGGTAAGAAGGCAGCCAAGAAGTAAAGGAATACGACAATGGAAACGAATGCGGTATTACGGGGGGTGCGGCTTTCCGCACAGAAGGGGCGGCTCGTTGCTGATCTCGTGCGCGGAAAAACCGTCGAACACGCGCTGAACATTCTTGCCTACACACCCAAAAAAGGTGCGGCCATTGTCAAAAAAGTGCTCGAATCTGCCATCGCCAACGCGGAACACAACGATGGAGCTGATATCGATGCATTGAAGGTGACTCGTATCCACGTTGAGCAGGGACCGGTATTGAAGCGTTTTACTGCTCGTGCCAAGGGGCGTGGAAATCGGATCAGCAAACAGACGTGTCACATTTATGTGACAGTGGGAGACTAAGGAACGCTCATGGGACAAAAAATTCATCCAACCGGGTTTCGACTCTCTGTCACGCGCGATTGGTCATCCCGCTGGTTTGCTAATTCAAAAGCATTTCCTGGGATGCTCCGTGAAGACATCGCTGTCCGTGACTATATTAGAAAAAAACTAGCACATGCATCCGTAGGGCGGGTGGTCATTGAGCGCCCGGCGAAAAATGCTCGAGTGACCGTGCATAGCGCACGCCCAGGCGTTGTCATCGGAAAGAAAGGCGAGGACATCGAGTTGCTCAAGCGCGACCTGCAGAATCGGATGGGCGTCCCTGTTCATGTAAGTATCGAAGAGATACGCAAGCCCGAGATCGATGCCCAACTGATCGCGGATTCCATTTCCCAACAGCTTGAAAAACGTATCATGTTCCGCCGGGCGATGAAGCGAGCGATGCAAAATGCCATGCGATTAGGAGCTCAGGGTATCAAGATCATGAGCTCCGGTCGATTGAACGGTGCCGAGATCGCCCGCACCGAATGGTATCGTGAAGGCCGTGTGCCGCTCCATACGTTGCGAGCACAAATCGATTATGGTTTTTCAGAAGCAAAAACCACTTATGGTGTCATCGGCATCAAGGTTTGGGTTTTCAAAGGTGAAACAACCGGACGCGAAGAAACGGTCACCCCTCCGGCTCCTCAGGAACGGCAAGATGAGCCTGCAAAGCGACCGAAGCGTTCTGTCAGAGCTTCCTCGAGCGCTGCTGATGGAGAAACGAAGCCAGCTGCATCGAAGATGCAAAAGAAATCTGAAGCCGCCCAATCGGAAGTCAAGCCTGGTCAGGATTCACCCAAGCCGACGGCCAAACGAGTCAGGAAGACCGCTGCCGGTCAGCCTGTCGCAGGCAAAGGTGCGAAGGAGTAACTCAAATGCTGCAACCAGCACGTAGAAAATACCGCAAGGAACACAAAGGCCGGAATACTGGCCTGGCTTCACGTGGCGCCAAAGTAAGTTTTGGTGAATATGGTCTGAAAGCCGTTGGCCGTGGCCGACTTACTGCGAGGCAGATCGAAGCGGCCCGCCGTGCAATGACTCGCCATATCAAGCGGGGTGGGCGGATCTGGATCAGAATCTTTCCTGACAAGCCCATTTCGAAGAAACCAGCCGAGGTGCGCATGGGTAACGGCAAGGGGAACCCTGAATATTGGGTTGCTGAAATTCAGCCTGGCAAGGTCCTTTACGAAATGGATGGAGTCGACGAGGCGTTGGCCAGAGAAGCGTTTGCCCTAGCTGCCGCAAAGCTCCCGGTATCTACCACCTTCGTAACACGACACTTGGGATAAGCAATGAAAGCCGGTGAATTGAGGATGAAGAGCGAAGAAGAACTTCGCAAGGAACTGATCGAGCTTCGGAAAGCGCAATTTTCTCTGCGCATGCAGTTGGCTACTCAGCAGTCCAACAACACCGCACAGCTCGGTAAGCTGCGTAAGGATGTTGCACGTATTAAGACGATCCTGTGTGAAAGGGCTGCAGGCAAATGATCGAAACGAACAAGCCAATGCGTCGCACGCTGGAAGGCCGGGTTGTAAGCGACAAAATGCAAAAAACCGTGACCGTGCTCATCGAACGGCGCGTTAAACATCCGGTGATAGGCAAGGTGATTACCCGTTCGAAGAAGTATCATGCCCATGTCGAGGGATTGACGGTGTCTGCTGGGGATCTGGTACAGATTGAAGAATGTGCGCCAATCTCAAAAACGAAGGCCTGGCGTGTCAGCAAGGTTATTCAAAGAGCCGCTGAGGTATAGCGATATTTGTTGACACATTGGGAAAGGTAGTTATAATTCCGCTCCTTTCTCGACTCCCGGGGCGTCTCCCGGTTCTAGTTCCCCAAACTAGCTGCGGGGTCCAAAACTGACTGCACATTGGTTTTGTGCAGGAAAAGTTGGAGTACAACATGATTCAAATGCAAACCCGGCTGGATGTGGCCGACAATACGGGCGCACGCTCGGTGATGTGTATCAAGGTGATGGGTGGATCAAAGCGCCGTTATGCCGGAATCGGTGACATCATCAAAGTCAGTGTCAAAGATGCGGCGCCGCGTGGTCGCGTAAAGAAGGGCGAAGTCTATAGTGCTGTGGTCGTCAGGACCGCCAAGGGTGTTCGGCGTCAGGATGGTTCCTTGATTAGGTTCGACAATAATGCGGCGGTGCTGCTGAATAACAAACTCGAGCCCATCGGGACGCGCATTTTTGGACCTGTCACTCGCGAACTTCGTACCGAGCGTTTCATGAAGATTGTTTCGCTTGCCCCGGAAGTCCTGTGATCTGGCTTTGGGGATGGGAGCGTAAAAATATGGAAAAGATTCGTAAAGGCGATGAGGTGATCGTCATCGCGGGACGAGATAAAGGCAAGAGAGGTACTGTTTTGCGGTGCGTCACAGAGGATCGCCTGATCGTTGGTGGCGTCAATCGTGTCAAGAAGCACTTGCGTCCAAATCCGATGAAAGGTCAGGTGGGCGGTATCGTTGAAAAAGAAATGCCCATCCATGTATCGAATGTGGCTTTGTTCAATCCGGCCACACAGAAAGCCGATCGAGTGGGTTTCAAGGTGCTGGAAGACGGTGCCAAGGTAAGGATATTCAAATCTACCGGCGAATTAGTAAAGGCGTAAGGAAGAACCTATGGCGCGCTTGCAAGAATTCTATCGAAAAGAAGTCGTTCCGCAGCTCAGGGAGCAGTTTAAATACGCCTCAATGATGGAGGTGCCACGGATAACCAAGATAACGCTGAACATGGGTGTCGGCGAGGCTGTGGCTGATAAAAAGGTTCTCGAAAACGCGGTGGCCGACATGACGAAGATCGCGGGACAAAAGCCAGTGGTAACCAAAGCGAGGAAGGCGATTGCCGGATTCAAGATTCGTGAGGGTTATCCGATCGGCTGCATGGTGACGCTGCGACGGGCCCGAATGTATGAGTTTCTCGACAGACTCATCAATATTGCCATCCCGAGAATCCGCGACTTTCGCGGAGTTCCCGGCAATAAGGGTTTCGATGGAAGAGGCAATTACAACATTGGCGTCAGAGAACAGATCATTTTCCCGGAAATCGAATATGACAAGATCGATGCGCTGCGGGGGATGAATATCAGCATTACCACGACAGCCAAATCCGATGCGGAGGCAAAGGCTTTGCTTTCGGCATTCAAATTCCCGTTCAAGAATTGAGTGACTCATGGCGAAACTTGCACTAAAAAATCGTGAAGCGAAGCGGGCCCAGCTGGTGGACAAATATGCGGCCAAGCGTGCTGAATTGAAGGCGATCATCAGTGATGCCAAGCTTAGTGACGAAGAGCGTATGCAGGCTCGGCTGAAGCTTCAGTCGTTGCCCCGTAATTCGAGTCCGGTAAGGCAGCGTAATCGCTGTGTGCTGACCGGGCGTCCCCGTGGCGTGTTTAGAAAGTTCGGTTTGTGTCGCAATAAACTCCGGGATATCGCCATGCGGGGGGAGGTGCCGGGTATGATCAAGGCGAGTTGGTGAGGAGTCGATTATGAGCATGACTGATCCGATCGCCGATATGCTGACGCGTATTCGGAATGGACAGATGGCTGAAAAACTTTCTGTCACGATGCCCTCTTCGAAAATCAAGGAAGCAATTGCCAGGGTGCTTCTCGATGAGGGTTATATCGAAGAATTTGCCGTCCGAAAGGATGGCGTCAAATCAGAGTTGGACATCAAGTTGAAGTACTACGCTGGCCGACCTGTTATCGAGCGATTGGAACGTGTCTCACGCCCGGGCCTGCGCGTGTATCGTGGCAAACAGGATCTGCCCAAGGTGATGAATGGATTGGGAATTGCCATCGTCTCTACACCCAAGGGCGTGATGACAGATCGCAAAGCGCGCAGCGTCAATGTCGGCGGCGAAGTGCTTTGCATCGTGGCGTAAGGAGTAGTGTATGTCTCGTGTCGCCAAAAATCCGGTAACTCTCCCCAAGGGCGTAGAAGTGCTTTTGTCGGGAGATCAGATTACAGTCAAAGGACCGCTGGGCTCGCTATCCCATTTTGTATTGCCTTCCGTCGAGGTGAAGTTGGAAGATGGCAGTCTCAAGTGTTCTGCGCTGAAAGACAAACCCGATGCATCTGCGATGTCGGGAACGATGCGTGCTCTATTGAACAATATGGTGATTGGTGTCACCAAGGGGTTCGAGAAGAAGCTGACCATGGTCGGTGTGGGTTACAAGGCACAAGCGCAAGGTAACAAGCTCAATCTTTCTTTGGGCTTCTCCCATCCAGTTCTGCATGAGATGCCGAATGGTATCAAGGTCGAAACGCCGACCCAAACCGAAATCATCATAAAAGGAATCGACAAGCAGTTGGTTGGACAAGTGGCTGCTGAATTGCGCGCCTACCGCTCACCCGAACCTTACAAGGGTAAGGGCATCCGTTATGCGGATGAGGTTGTGACCATCAAGGAGACCAAGAAGAAGTGATTCTTCTGGTCGCAGATATTAAGGACTTTTCATGAACAAGAAAGAATCTCGCCTGCGCAGGGCGCGCAAAACCCGCGCCAAGATTGCGGAGTTGAAGATTGCGCGTTTATGCGTCCACCGCTCCAATTGCCATATTTATGCCCAGGTTTATTCTGGGAGCGGCAATCAGGTTCTCGCTGCGGCATCGTCCTTGGAGCCCGAAATGCGTGCGGCAATACCCAATGGCGGTAATGTCGAAGCGGCAAAAGCAGTGGGCAAACTGATTGCCGAGCGCGCCTTGGCCAAGGGTGTCCAAGAGGTGGCATTTGATCGTTCTGGATTCAAATATCATGGGCGCGTCAAGGCACTGGCTGAGGCTGCGCGTGAAAGCGGACTCAAGTTCTAATGTCGGTTGAAAGAGCGAAAAATGGCAAAACCGCAGAGTAAAAAACAGCAGCAGGCTAGCGAAGAGAGAGATGATGGCTTGCGCGAGAAAATGGTATCGATCAATCGTGTCACGAAAGTCGTCAAAGGTGGACGAATTCTTGGCTTCGCTGCACTGACGGTGGTTGGCGATGGTGATGGCGGGATTGGGATGGGGAAAGGTAAAGCACGTGAGGTCCCCGTCGCCGTACAAAAGGCAATGGATGAGGCCCGTCGTAAGCTAGCCAAGATCAGTCTCAATCGGGGAACACTTCATCACCCAGTGATAGGCAAGCACGGCGCAACTACTGTGCTGATGTCACCCGCTGCTCCTGGCACGGGCGTTATTGCTGGCGGGCCGATGCGCGCAGTGTTTGAGGTAATGGGTGTGACGGATGTCGTGGCAAAGGCGATTGGATCGACCAATCCGTATAACCTCGTGCGCGCCACGATCAAGGGGCTGGTGGCTATGAATTCTCCCGCAGAGATTGCCGCAAAGCGCGGTAAATCGGTTCAGGAAATCCTGGAGGCCTGACCATGAGCGAAAAGACGATCAGGGTCAAGCTGATTAGAAGCTTGATCGGAACAAAGCAAGATCACCGTGCAACGGTGCGCGGGCTTGGTCTCAGTCGCCTCAATCAAATCAGGGAGCTTCAAAACACCCCCGCAATTCGAGGGATGCTCAAGAAAGTCGCCTATTTGGTCAAGTGTGAAGGATAATCGGATGCGTCTCAACAACCTGAAACCGGCCGAAGGGGCCAAGCATACGGGCAAACGGGTTGGCCGTGGAATCGGTAGCGGTCTTGGTAAAACTGCAGGTCGCGGACACAAAGGCCAGAAATCTCGTGCAGGCGGATTTCACAAAGTTGGCTTCGAAGGCGGTCAAATGCCGCTCCAGCGACGTTTGCCGAAGCGTGGTTTTAAATCCCTCACTGCGGGAAAACATGCCGAGATTCGTTTGTCCGAGCTTGAGCGGCTTCCGGTAGAGGAAGTCGATTTGTTGACACTGATGCAAGCTGGGATCATTCCTTACGGCAGTCTTTCAGCGAAAGTGATTCTTTCCGGGGAACTGACTCGCAAGGTAAATCTGAAAGGTGTTGGAGCTACCAGGGGCGCGCGTGCGGCAATTGAGGCGGTTGGTGGAAGTGTTATAGACATCGCAGCTGCCTGAAAGTTCGAACAAAAAGGCGAGGATTTAGTTAGTGGCCACATCCAGCAGCAATCAAGCCGTCGTGCTCGGCAAATCCGGGAAATACGGCGACCTGTGGCGCAGGCTGTGGTTTTTGCTGGGCGCACTCGTCGTGTATAGGATCGGTGCGCATATCCCGGTTCCTGGAATAGATCCGGTTAGGTTGGCGGATCTGTTCAATTCCCAGCAAGGCGGGATTCTCGGCGTTTTCAACCTTTTTTCAGGTGGGGCTCTTTCCAGGTTCACGATTTTCGCGCTGGGGATCATGCCTTATATTTCGTCATCCATCATCATGCAGCTGATGACGATCGCCATTCCTTCACTCGAACAATTGAAGAAGGAAGGCGAGGCGGGCCGCCGTAAGATCACCCAATACACCCGTTATGGTACGGTAGCACTCGCGCTGTTCCAAGGCATCGGCATTGCGATTGCTTTGGAGTCGCAACAAGGTCTGGTGCTTGAGCCAGGTCTGATGTTTCGTCTGACTACGGTTATGACCCTGGTCACTGGTACCATGTTCCTTATGTGGCTTGGAGAGCAGATCACCGAACGTGGCTTGGGGAACGGCATCTCGATCATCATTTTCGCCGGTATCGCTGCCGGTCTGCCAAATGCGCTGGGTGGATTGTTCGAGCTGGTACGTACGGGTGCCATGCATCCCCTTACAGCCATCGTCATCTGCATTCTGGTGGTGGTAGTTACTGGTTTTGTCGTCTTCGTCGAGCGCGGTCAGCGTAAGATCCTGGTCAATTATGCAAAACGCCAGGTGGGCAACAAGATCTATGGCGGACAAAGTTCTCACTTGCCTCTCAAACTGAACATGTCAGGCGTCATCCCGCCTATCTTTGCTTCCTCGATCATCTTGTTTCCTGCTACGGCCGCGGGTTGGTTTGGTACCAGCGAAGGCATGACCTGGTTGAAAGACATTGCTGCGACACTGTCGCCTGGGCAGCCGATCTATGTTCTTCTCTATGCAGCGGCCATCGTGTTTTTCTGCTTTTTCTATACCGCCTTGGTATTCAACTCGAAGGAAACTGCTGAAAACCTCAAGAAGAGTGGTGCGTTCGTACCGGGGTATCGACCCGGAGAGCAGACAGCCAGATACATCGACAAGATCCTGGTGCGTTTGACCCTTATTGGGTCGGCTTATGTGACCTTAGTCTGTTTGTTGCCGGAATTCCTGATTCTCAAGTGGAACGTGCCGTTCTATTTCGGCGGGACCTCATTGTTGATCATCGTTGTAGTGACGATGGATTTCATGGCTCAAGTTCAGGCCTATCTGATGTCCCATCAGTACGAAAGTTTGTTAAAGAAAGCCAACTTCAAGGGAACGGGTTTGCCGGTACGTTGAGTAAGGTGAGATTTCTGGAGCAATGGCAAAGGAAGACGTTATCGAAATGCAGGGTGAGGTTCTTGAGAACCTGCCGAACGCGACGTTTCGCGTCAAGCTGGAGAATGGGCATATTGTCCTGGGGCACATCTCCGGAAAGATGCGCATGCATTACATCCGCATTCTTCCGGGTGATAAGGTGACGGTGCAGTTGACCCCTTACGATTTCAACAAGGCGCGTATCGTATTCAGGGCTAAGTGAAATTTTAGAATTTCTGGAGAATGAAATGAGAGTTCAAGCATCCGTCAAGCGTATCTGTCGTAAGTGCAAAATCATTCGCCGTCATAACGTGGTGCGCGTCATTTGTACTGATCCGCGCCACAAGCAGCGCCAAGGTTGAACAGCTGTTGCGATCTCCGTATAATTACCGGTTCCCATTCAGTTCCGGTATTAGTCAATCTGAGACTCTGACAAGGTAATAAGCGTATGGCCCGTATTGCAGGCGTAAATATTCCAAACCACCAGCACACCGAGATTGCGTTGACCG
Source organism: Sulfuricystis multivorans (assembly GCF_003966565.1). Taxonomy (NCBI): domain Bacteria; kingdom Pseudomonadati; phylum Pseudomonadota; class Betaproteobacteria; order Nitrosomonadales; family Sterolibacteriaceae; genus Sulfuricystis; species Sulfuricystis multivorans. The sequence continues at coordinate 553,694 of NZ_AP018718.1, forward strand.
CGATCTATGGCATCGGGCGTGCTCGGGCACAAAAGATTTGCGATGCGGCCGGGGTGGCCCGGAGCACGAAGATCAAGGATCTGACCGAAACCGAGATGGACCGGCTGCGCGAACAGGTTGCTAAATTCACCGTCGAAGGCGACCTGCGGCGTGAAGTGACGATGAACATCAAGCGGTTGATGGATCTCGGTTGTTATCGAGGGATTCGTCATCGGCGTGGATTGCCTGTGCGCGGCCAACGGACGCGCACCAATGCGCGTACGCGCAAAGGCCCGCGCAAATCGGTTGCTGGTAGCAAGAAATAAATAAAGCAGGATAATCCTCATGGCCAAACCTACGATCAAAGCACGCAAGAAGGTAAAGAAAAACGTCGCCGATGGAATCGCGCACGTTCATGCTTCCTTCAACAATACGATCATCACTATTACTGACCGTCAGGGCAATGCATTGTCCTGGGCGACTTCCGGTGGGGCGGGATTCAAGGGTTCGCGTAAATCGACACCATTTGCTGCTCAGGTTGCTGCCGAAGCGGCTGGAAAGGCGGCGCAGGAATGTGGTATCAAGAATCTCGAAGTTCGCATCAAAGGCCCTGGTCCCGGTCGCGAGTCTGCAGTACGTGCTTTGAATGCTCTCGGCATCAAAATCAATAGCATTACAGATATCACGCCGATTCCGCACAATGGTTGTCGGCCGCCCAAGCGGCGCCGCATCTAAGCCTGGAAGACGCAATCAAGGAGATACAGCGAAGTGGCCCGCAATCTTGATCCAAAATGCCGTCAATGCCGTCGAGAAGGAGAAAAACTCTTCCTCAAGGGCGAAAAGTGTTTCACTGACAAATGCTCGATCGAGCGGCGTTCCTACGCGCCCGGTCAGCATGGTCAAAAGTCTGGACAGCGTCTCTCTGGCTATGGCCAGCAGCTGCGCGAAAAGCAAAAGATTCGTCGCATCTATGGAGTGCTCGAGCGGCAGTTCCGCAAGACCTTTGCCGAGGCCGATCGTCGCAAGGGGCAGACGGGCGAAAACCTGCTGCAGCTACTCGAAGGGCGTCTCGACTCGGTGGCCTATCGGATGGGGTTTGGTATTTCCCGTGCCGAAGCGAGACAGATCGTGCGTCATAATGGCATTCTGGTCAATGGCAAACGGGTCAATATCCCTTCTTACAATCTGAGGCCCGGTGACGTGGTCCAGCTGACCGATGCCGCGCGCGCACATCTGCGTATCAAGGCCGCGCTTGAAGCGGCGGAGTCGCGAGGCTTTCCCCAGTGGGTCGAAGTCGATGTCAAGGCTGGAAAAGGCGTGTTCAAGGCATATCCTGCACGCGAAGACCTTTCGCCTTCGCTCAAGGAAGGTCTTGTCGTCGAACTGTACTCGCGCTAAACCTATCCCCGCATGCGCCCGAGGTCCTGCCTTGGGCGCATTGATTTCTTTTGAGGAACGAAGATGCAATTTCAAGCGCTATTGAAGCCCCGCATCATCGATGTTCAGGCCTTGTCCCCCGTTCATGCTCGTGTCGTTATGGAGCCTTTCGAGCGGGGCTTCGGTCATACCTTGGGAAATGCCTTGCGCCGCATCCTGCTTTCATCGATGCCAGGGGCAGCGCCTACCGAAATCTCTATCGATGGCGTGTTGCACGAATATTCGACTCTGGAGGGCGTGCGCGAGGATGTCGTCGATATCATGCTCAACCTGAAGGGCGTGGTGATGCGTCTGCACAATCGCGGTGAGGCCATGCTGACCCTCGCCAAGCAAAGCGATGGCAATGAGACAGTCGTCACAGCTGCGGACATCGAGGCTCATCACGATATAGAAATCATCAATCCAGATCACGTGATCGCCCATCTTGCTCCTGGCGGCAAGTTGAACATGCAGATCAAGGTCGAAGCCGGCCGCGGTTATGTTCCCGCAAACGCGCGTGTCGCCAGCAAGGAGAACAAGACGATCGGCCGTATCCTCATGGATGCCTCGTTTAGCCCCGTACGCCGCGTCAGCTACCAAGTCGAAGCAGCACGTGTCGAACAGCGTACCGACTTGGACAAGCTGGTGATCGATATCGAGACCAATGGCGCGATCGATCCCGAGGAAGCGATTCGTCATGCCGCTGGAATCCTGCTGGATCAACTTTCGGTATTCGCAGACCTGGAAGGGACCCCGGTTTCCATCGAGGCGCCGAAGCAATCCGCCGTCGATCCGATCCTGCTGCAACCCGTAGACGATCTGGAATTGACGGTACGATCGGCAAACTGCCTGAAGGCGGAAAATATTTACTACATCGGCGACCTGATCCAGCGTACCGAAACGGAGCTTCTGAAGACCCCCAATCTGGGTCGCAAATCACTCAACGAAATCAAGGAGGTTCTCGCTTCGCGTGGCCTGTCTTTGGGCATGAAGCTCGAAAATTGGCCGCCCCCCGGACTAGCGAAGATGGGTTGATTTACTCGCGACAACAAGCAACCGGCCGCTAGCCGATTCAATGACCAGCGGCGGCCGCATAAAAGTGAAAGGAAAAAAATATGCGTCACGGCAATGGCTTGCGGAAACTGAACCGCACCTCTTCGCATCGACAGGCGATGCTGCGCAACATGGCGGTGGCTTTGTTGCAACACGAGGCGATCAAGACCACTCTTCCCAAAGCGAAGGAATTGCGTCGCGTGGTCGAACCGCTCATTACGCTTGGCAAAAAGCCATCGCTCGCCAACCGTCGGCTGGCCTTCGATCGCTTGCGCGATCGTCAGATCGTCGTCAAACTTTTCGATGAACTCGGCCCTCGTTATGCGAATCGCAATGGTGGCTATCTACGCATCTTGAAGATGGGTTTTCGTGTCGGCGACAATGCGCCGATGGCCTATGTCGAACTGCTCGATCGCCCTGAACAGCCTGGCGAAGAAGTGCAAACCGTCGAGGAATGAGGTCGTCATAGCGCTCGTACTTCAAGCGCGGCAGATCGTCCAGACTATGCTGAATGAAGCCCCCTGCCGGGGGCTTCGCTTTGTCTGCAGCGCGCTCTCGTTTTCTCAGGCGGTCAGCAACACGATCAGGGCGCCAGCGCCGCCGTCGCTGCTGCGCGCCTGGCAATAGGCGAGCACTTCCTTCCGCTGTGCCAACCAGCCGAGCACGAGACGTTTGAGCACGGGTACCCGCCCAGGTGAGCCGAGTCCCTTGCCATGCACGATGCGCACACAGCGATGGCGGTAAGTTCGGCATTCAGCAAGAAACAGGGCTATGTGGTGACGTGCCTCGTCCCGATTCATGCCATGCAGGTCGAGCTCCGCTTGTATTACCCATCGACCCCGACGCAAATCTTTGAGCACCTTCGGCGACATTCCTGACTTGAGATAGACCGGCTCGTCACCGCCTTCGAGAGCCAACGCCATCTGATCATGCGCGGTGAGAGATTCGGCCAAGGCAGCACGTTCGTCGCGAAAGTGCTGCCGGGGGATGGGAAGGGGCGGGTTGGGTTCATGGTGGATGCGGTCGAACGCCAAGGGGACCACATCGGCGACTGCAGCCTGAAACAGCGCGCGGGCCGATTCGTCGAGCGTAACGGCGGTACTGCGCCGTTTGCGAGCGCCGGATTCAGGCGATGGCGTCGAGATATTTCTCGGCATCGAGCGCGGCCTGACATCCCGAAGCCGCACTGGTGACGGCTTGTTTGTAGATCATGTCCTGCACGTCGCCGGCAGCGAATACGCCGGGCACTGAGGTGGCCGTGGCATTGCCATCGCGCCCCGCACGGGTGACGATGTAGCCGTTCTGCATTTCGAGCTGTCCGGCGAAGATTGCGGTGTTCGGCTTGTGCCCAATGGCAATGAAAATTCCCATCAGCTGGATTTCTTCGGTCGCTCCGCTTTTGACATTCTTGATGCGCATGCCGGTCACGCCGGATTTGTCGCCCAATACTTCGTCGAGAACCGAATCCCACTTGATCGTGACCTTGCCGGCTTTCTCTTTTTCGAAGAGTTTGTCCTGCATGATCTTCTCGGCGCGCAATTTGTCGCGACGATGCACCAAGGTTACATGGCTAGCGATGTTGGCGAGGTAGAGTGCCTCCTCGACGGCAGTGTTGCCACCACCGATGACGGCCACGGGCTGATCGCGATAGAAGAAACCGTCGCAGGTCGCACAGGCGGATACCCCTTTACCCATGAAGGCCTGCTCAGAGGGTAGGCCGAGATATTGCGCTGAAGCGCCGGTGGCGATGATCAGCGCATCACAGGTGTATTCGCCAGCATCACCGATGAGTCGAAAAGGCTTCTCGGTCAGCCTGGCGGTGTGAATGTGGTCGAAGATGATTTCGGTACCAAAACGGCGCGCATGCTTTTCGAAGCGGGCCATCAGGTCCGGACCCATGACACCATCGGCGTCGGCCGGCCAGTTATCGACTTCGGTAGTGGTCATCAGTTGCCCGCCCTGCGCCATTCCGGTGATCAAAACCGGCTGCAGATTGGCGCGTGCGGCATACACCGCTGCGGTATATCCAGCTGGGCCGGAGCCCAAAATCAACAACTTGGAGTGGCGGGTGGTCATAGTCTGTTCTCCACTGAACGGGATCGAGAAATTATAAGCGGTGGCAAAGGCAAAAAATATGCCCTTTTCGGACGTTTCCGGCCATGCCGCCAGTCGAAAATGGGCAGGATCGGCGTAGTGTCTCAATCAGATCGGAAAACGTCATGTCTTTTGCCACCTTTTCCTACCGTCATCGCGCGAGGGCTTCCTCTCAAGCGCTCCCGGAACGCATCGCCATGCTGCTTCACGAAGCGCGCTGGTTGCTCCTCGCAACGACCGGTCTTTACTTGGCGTTGATCCTTTTCGGGTATCACAACACCGATCCGGGCTGGTCACAGGCCGCGGATGTCGAGCACATCGCCAACCCCGGGGGGCGTTTCGGTGCTTGGCTGGCTGACTTATTACTTTATTTGTTTGGCTTGTCAGCCTGGTGGTGGGTGGCGCTGCTGCTCATGCTGGTCGCGATGGGCTATCGCCGAGTGAATCGCTTGTTCGGTCCCGATCGCCGCCCGCTGGCGATTTGCCTGCTTGGCTTCGTTTTCTTCCTCGCGGCCAGTTGCGGATTGGAGGCCTTGCGTTTCTGGAGCTTGCAAGTTGAACTGCCGCTCGCGCCAGGCGGCCTGTTCGGTATCGAGATTGCCCGCTTGACAGCCGTCTATCTCGGCTTTACTGGAGGAACCTTGCTGTTGATGGCGGCGATGGCGGCGAGTTTCAGCTTGGTAACAGGATTGTCCTGGCCGGGATTTTTCGAGAGGCTGGGCGTGCTGCTGGAAGCCGGCTGGGGTGGACTGAACCGACTGTGGGAGGCATGGCAGGACCGCCGCTATGGTCGCGTCGTCGCCGACAAGCGCGAGGCGAAGGTCGAAAAAGTCTTGAAGAAACTCGAAGAAGCGCCGCCGGTGAAAATCGAGCCAGTCGCACTCGAGATTCCCTTGGCAAAAAAAGCGGAGGCCAGAATCGAGAAAGAACGACAGACGCCGCTATTCCCGGATTTGCCCGGCGAAGGGTTACCCCCATTACACCTGCTCGACGAAGCGAATCATGCCAAGGACGAGTTGCCGAGTGCCGAGACGCTCGAATTCACCTCGCGGCTGATCGAAAGGAAGCTTGCAGACTTCGGCGTTTCTGTGCAGGTGGTTTCCGCTCATCCCGGCCCGGTGGTGACGCGCTACGAGATCGAGCCCGCGACCGGCGTCAAGGGCGCGACCATCGTCAATCTGGCCAAGGATCTGGCGCGCGCACTCTCGCTGATCAGCATCCGCGTCGTCGAGACCGTGCCGGGCAAGAGCTGCATGGCACTTGAACTGCCCAATCCGCGCAGGCAGACCGTGCGACTGTCGGAAATCCTCGGCGCCAAGGTCTATCACGACATGCACTCGCATCTGACGCTGGCGCTTGGCAAGGACATCTCGGGCCAGCCGGTGGTCGCCGATCTGGCCAAGATGCCGCATCTGCTGGTGGCCGGCACTACCGGCTCCGGCAAGTCGGTGGGCATCAACGCGATGATCCTGTCGCTGCTTTACAAATCCGAGCCCAAAGACGTGCGTCTGATCCTCGTCGACCCGAAGATGCTGGAATTGTCCGTGTATGAAGGCATTCCGCATCTTATGGCGCCTGTCGTCACCGATATGAACAAGGCCGCCAACGCACTGCACTGGTGCGTCGGCGAGATGGAGCGGCGCTACAAGCTGATGAGTGCGGTCGGCGTGCGCAATCTCGCCGGCTTCAATGCCAAGATCAAGGAAGCCGAGAAGGCCGGTACATTCATACCCGATCCTCTCGCTTTGCCAGGCGACCCCGAAACCGGCTCACCGCCACTCGAGAGTTTGCCCTACATCGTCGTCGTCATCGATGAGCTTGCCGACTTGATGATGGTGGTCGGCAAGAAGATCGAGGAACTCATCGCGCGACTGGCGCAAAAGGCGCGCGCTGCCGGCATCCATCTGATCCTGGCGACGCAGCGGCCGAGTGTCGATGTCATCACCGGGCTCATCAAGGCGAATATCCCGACACGTATCGCCTTCCAAGTGTCGTCGAAGATCGATTCGCGCACCATCCTCGACCAGATGGGCGCCGAGGCACTCCTGGGGCAGGGTGACATGCTGTACCTGGCGCCCGGCACCGGTCTGCCGGTGCGCGTGCATGGCGCCTTCGTCTCGGACGACGAGGTGCATCGTGTCGTCGAATATCTGCGCAAGATCGGCAAGCCCGAATTCGCAGCCGACATTCTTTCCGCCCCGGCGGGAGAGGCCGCCGAAGCGGGTGGCGAGGAAGGCGGTGATGTCGAGGCCGACCCGATGTACGACCAGGCCGTGGAAGTCGTGCTCAAGACGCGCCGGCCGTCGATCTCGCTGGTGCAGCGGCATTTACGCATCGGCTACAACCGCGCCGCGCGGATGATCGAGGCGATGGAGCGCGCCGGCCTCGTCTCGCCGATGAATGCCGCGGGGCAGCGCGAGGTACTGGCGCCGGAAACGCAGGATTGAACCCAGATTGTCCATTAGGGCGCGAAGGGCTCGCCCGCAGACCGAAAACCGCCGCGTAGGGCAAAAATGATCGTATCGAATGCTCATGGCGCATCAGCCCGGTCTAATGGATAATCTGGGTTGAAAGTCGGCGAGGCAGAGACGGCTCCCGCGAATGGGCGATAATGCGCGCATGCGCACATTCGTCCTGCTTTGCGGCCTGATCTTCTCCGGCGCGGTCGCCGCCGGTGGCCTCGATCAGCTGCGGACCTTCTGGGCCAATACCCACGCGGCACAAGGGACGTTTGCCCAGAGCGTCGTCGCCAGGTCCGGCCGCAAGCCGCAGAACTCCGTCGGCAGCTTCGTGCTGGCACGTCCCGGCAGGCTGCGCTGGAGTTACGAGAAGCCCTACAAGCTGCTGCTGGTCTCCGACGGCGAAAAGCTGTGGACCTATGACGCCGACCTCAACCAAGTGACCGTCGGCAAGATCGATCAAGCGCTGGGTGCTACCCCCGCTGCGCTCTTGACCGGCGAGGCGCTCGATCGGCATTTCACGCTTACCGAGACCGGCACGGCCGACGGACTGGAGATCGTCGATGCCGTGCCGAAATCGGCCGATAGCAGCTTCGCGCGCGTGCGCATCGGGCTTTCCGGCAACCTGCCACGCTTGATGGAAGTGCAGGACAACTTTGGCCAGACGACGACGCTGCTGTTTACCGAGTTTCAGCCGAACCCGATGCTACCGAAGGATGTCTTTCGCTTCGTTCCGCCCAAAGGGGCGGATGTCATCGGCCAATGAACGAATTGTTCGAGGCAAAACCCCTTGCCCCTCTGGCCGAGGCCATGCGGCCGAAAACCCTCGACGAGGTGATCGGCCAGCAGCATCTGCTCGGGCCGGGCAAGCCGCTTAAGCTGGCGTTCGAATCGAAGACGCCGCATTCGATGATCCTCTGGGGCCCGCCGGGGGTGGGCAAGACCACGCTGGCGCGGTTGATGGCCGATGCCTTCGATGCCGAATTCATCGCGATCTCCGCGGTGTTCTCCGGCGTCAGGGACATCCGCGCCGCGGTCGATCAGGCGCAGCTGACGCTGGCGCAGACGGGCCGGCGCACGCTGTTGTTCGTCGATGAGGTGCATCGCTTCAACAAGGCCCAGCAGGACGCATTTCTGCCCTACGTCGAGCAGGGGCTGCTGACCTTCATCGGTGCGACCACGGAGAACCCATCGTTCGAGGTCAATTCGGCGCTGCTCTCGCGCGCCACGGTGTATGTGTTGAAACCCCTCTCGAGCGATGAACTGCGCCAGCTCTGCGAGCGTGCGCGATCGCGCGTCTTTCCCGAGCTCGAGTTCGCACCGGAGGCGATCGAGCGCATCATCGGTTATGCCGATGGTGATGCGCGGCGGCTCCTCAACGTGCTGGAAACCCTACACACCGCCGCGCAGGCGAGCGGGTGCCGTCTCATCAGCGCCGAGTTTCTGGAGCAAACGCTCGCTTCCGATCTGCGCCGCTTCGACAAAGGTGGCGATGCGTTCTATGACCAGATCTCGGCGCTGCACAAATCGGTGCGCGGCTCGAGCCCTGATGCCGCGCTCTATTGGTTCTGCCGCATGCTCGATGGCGGCGCCGATCCGCTCTACCTCGCGCGCCGCATCATCCGCATGGCATCGGAAGACATTGGCCTGGCCGACCCGCGTGCGCTCTCGATCGCGCTCGAGGCGACACAGGCCTATGAGCGGCTCGGTTCGCCCGAAGGTGAACTCGCTCTCGCCAATGCGGTGATTTACATGGCGGTGGCGCCGAAGTCGAACGCCGGCTATGTCGCCTATGGTGCGGCGCGGAAGTTCGTCGCCAAGGATCAGAGCCGGCCGGTGCCGGAACACCTGCGCAACGCACCGACGAAGCTGATGAGGGAACTCGGTTTCGGCCGCGCATACCGTTATGCGCACGACGAGCCGGAAGCCTATGCGGCCGGTGAGAATTATTTCCCCGCAGGCATGCCGAAGGTCGAGTGGTACAAGCCGACGCCGCGGGGACTGGAACAGAAGATCGGCGAGAAGCTCAGGCATCTTGCCGCGCTCGATGCGGCCTGGCGCAAGAAACACCGCAACGACGGCTAGAATGCGTGCCATCCACGTTGAACACCGAATCTCGAAATGCTCGACATCCAGCTTTTGCGCACCCAGCCCGATTTCGTCGCTGCCGGTCTCGCCCGGCGCGGCATCGTGATCGATCTCGCCCCGTTCGAGGCGCTCGAAGCCGAGCGCAAGGCGGTGCAAACCCGCACCCAGGAACTGCAGGCCAAACGCAATGCGCTTTCGAAGCAGATCGGTATGCTCAAAGGCCGGCAGAGCAAGGGCGAGGATCTGGCCAGCGAGATCGAGCGTGTCATGACCGAGGTGGCGGGTCTTGGCGATGCGCTCAAGGCCAACGAGGAAAAATTGACCGTGCTGCTGGCGGAAATCGACGCTTTCGTCTCGCGCCTACCCAACCTGCCGCACGAGAGCGTGCCGGAGGGCCGGGACGAGACGGGTAATGTCGAAATCTCGCGCTGCGGCACCCCGCCCGTGTTCGATTTTCCGCCGAAGGATCATGTCGATCTCGGCGAAGCCTTGGGCGGCCTCGACTTCGAGCGCGCGGTGAAGATCGCCGGCAGCCGCTTTGCCTTGATGAAAGGCAGCATTGCCCGGCTACATCGGGCGCTGGCGCAGTTCATGCTCGACGTGCACACCCGTGAGCATGGCTACACCGAGGTCTATGCGCCTTATCTCGTCAATCCGGACAGCATGTTCGGTACCGGCCAGCTGCCGAAGTTCGAGGAAGATCTGTTCCGCATCGAGCGCAATGACGGCAGCCGGCTGTATCTGATCCCGACCGCCGAGGTGCCGGTGACCAACATCGTGCGCGGGGAGATTCTCGATGCCGAGAAACTGCCTTTGAAATTCGTCTGCCACACGCCCTGTTTCCGTTCCGAAGCCGGCAGCTACGGCAAGGACACGCGCGGCATGATCCGCCAGCACCAATTCGACAAGGTCGAGCTGGTGCAGATCGTCGCGCCGGAAGCTTCATGGCAGGCGCTGGAGGAGCTCACCGGCCATGCCGAGACGATCCTGCAGAAACTGAACCTGCCTTACCGCAAAGTGGCGCTGTGCGCCGGCGACTTGGGGTTTGCCGCCGCGAAGACGTACGATCTCGAAGTCTGGCTGCCGGCCCAGAACACGTATCGTGAAATTTCCTCCTGTTCGAATTTCGAGACCTTCCAGGCCCGCCGCATGCAAGCGCGCTGCCGGGACAAGGGCGGCAAGCCGCGCTTGGTGCATACGCTGAACGGCTCGGGACTGGCCGTCGGTCGCACGCTGGTCGCGGTGTTGGAAAACTACCAGTGCGCCGATGGCAGCGTCACCGTCCCCGAAGTGCTGCGCCCCTATCTCGGCGGTCTGGAACGACTCACTGCATAGACAGGCCGGTCTGCAAGGGTGCCGAACGCCGCGGCGCGATGCGTGTCAGGATGTCATAATAGTTGCGCACGTTTTCGACCATGATCACCGCCTCGCCGCCGCGCGCGCGGCCGCTTTTGAGCCGCGAGTAATACTCCGGCCGTGCGAGCAGTGGCAGCACGTCCTTCATGTCGGCCCAGTGATTGGGACTTTTCTTGAGCCCGACCGCGAACTGTCGCCCCCCTTTCAGATGCCCCATGCCGAGGTTGTAGGCGGCAAGCGCGAACCAGAGCCGTTCAGGCGGCAGGATTTCATCCGGCAGCTCATCCATCAGCATCGCCAGATAGCGGGTGCCGGCGAGAATGCTCTCGCGGGGATCGAGTCGGTTTTTCACACCGAGCCGGTCGGCGGTCTCTTCGGTGAGCATCATGATGCCGCGCACGCCGGTCGGCGAGGTGGCGAGGGGCTCCCATTTCGATTCCTGCCAGGCGAGCGCCGCAATGAGCCGCCAGTCGAACCCGCTGATTCTCTCTGCTTCTTCAAAAAAAGGCCGCAGTGCCGGCAGACGGGTCTGCACAGCATCGAGAAATGCTGCGACATCCTGATTGTCGAGCCGTTTGATGTGGCCGAAATAGCGATCGTAGAGGCGTCGCAGCGTGCCATCCTGACGGATCGCGGCGATGAATTCGGCCGCCTTATCACGTAGTTCTGGATAGGCCGGCGCAATCGCCCAGCCGTAGCCCAGCGTGCCTGGCAACTTCAAGGCGATGGCCAGATCTGGGCTGGTGTTGGTGGCCAGATCGAAATGCAGTTCGTCGCTGGCGACCAGTTCGTGGCGCAAATCGGCGATGCCGGCGATGAGCTCCAGCTCGTTCGTGCCGCTGTGTTCGACGAGGCGCGGCGGCGGTTCGATGCCAAGAGCAGCAAGGGCATGAGCTTGCGGCGCTCCCGGCAACAGATGAATCTCCTGCCCAGCCAATTTTTCAGTTTTCTCCAACGGTAAGGCGTTTGCATGTTGCACGATCACTTGGGATGTTTCGAACAGAGGCGGGCTGTTGAGCAGCGATGCGTCTTCAGCCTGGAGCGGCACGGTAGCGATCATGTGCGCCCGCTGCTGCAAGACCATTTCGGCCGCGTGTCCTAGGGCGGGCGGTGGAACGAAGCGCACTTTGACGCCAAGGTATTGTGCAAACCGTTCGACCAGATCGCGGCTGAAGCCGTTCATACCTTCGCTATCGATCGCCGGTTGCGCGAAGGCTGGATCGGCTGACAGGACGACGATGAGCGGCTGCCGTGGCCCCGGCGGCCTCAAGGGCGCTGGCGGTCCAAGGAAATCACAGCCGGTGAGCAGGGTACCGAAAATCAGCGTGACTGCAAGGCAACGGAGGCAGTCGATGAAAGAGTTTTCCCTCACGAAATGGCTGTCCCTTGCCGGGATGAAAGGTATAATGAAAAAATTATGGAGAGGTACCGAAGTGGTCATAACGGCGCCGACTCGAAATCGGATGGTCAGGGAAACCTGGCACAAGGGTTCGAATCCCTTCCTCTCCGCCACTCCCTGCATTATATTTCCCATTCATAAGCCAGCCTGATGCTGGATCAAGTAATTCTTTATTCGATTCTCGGAATTTCATGCATACAATCCCGACTAAAGAAGTCAGGTAAGAGACTAAGAGACTGAAACCGAACCCCCCCAACCCTTACAGAGAGGAAGTCAAAATGATCAATGTCAATGGCAAGGAAATCGAGACCGATGCCGAAGGCTATCTGGCCGATTTGTCCGATTGGAGCGAGGAAGTCGCCGAGTTCCTCGCCGCGCAGGACGATCTGAAGCTCGATGAGAAGTGCTGGCAGGTCATCAACTGGATTCGCAACTACTATGCAGAGAATGGCACTGCGCCCAATCTGCGCGTGATGACCAAGCTGATTGGCGAGGATCTGGGCGAAGAATTTTCCGACAAGAAGTTCCTCTTCGACCTGTTCCCCTATGGCCCGGCCAAGCAGGCCGCGCGTTATGCCGGCATGCCGAAGCCTACCGGCTGCGTTTGATCTTTGCCGCGCCGTGCCGTCCCGCCAGCGCCGACTTTCCGATGTGAGTCGGCGCCCGGCGGGACGTCCCATTTTCCGCCAGCGCCGACTTTCCGATGTGAGTCGGCGCCCGGCGGGACGTCTCATTTTCCGCCAGCGCCGACTTTCCGATGTGAGTCGGCGCCCGGCGGGACGTCCCATTTTCCGCCAGCGCCGACTTTCCGATGTGAATCGGCGCCCGGCGGGACGTCTCATTTTCCGCCAGCGCCGACTTTTCGCGGTGGGCCGGCGGCCGGCGGAGTAATGGTGATTCGCCCGGCTGCCAGGCCGGGACGAGATGCCTTTTGCCATTACCGATCAGATCGGCGCGCCCCATGCGTTTCAAGGCTTCGCGTAACAGCGGCCAGTTCTTTGGATCGTGATAGCGTAAGAACGCCTTGTGGAGCCGGCGTTGTTTGAGGCCCCGTGCGACGGCGACTTTCTCGCTTGCCGGGTCACGCTTGAGCGGGTTGTTTTCCGTGTGCCACATCGCCGTGGCGAGTGCCAGGGGTGTCGGCAGGAAGGTTTGTACCTGATCGAGGCGGAAATCATTGCGCTTCAACCATAGCGCGAGTTCGAGCATATCCTCATCGGTCGTGCCAGGGTGAGCGGCGATGAAGTAGGGGATCAGGTATTGCTCCTTGCCGGCGGCTTTCGACGCCTGCTCGAATAGGCGCTTGAATTTGTCGTAGGCGCCCATTCCCGGCTTCATCATCTTCGAGAGCGGCCCTTCCTCGGTGTGCTCCGGCGCGATCTTGAGATAACCGCCGACGTGATGGGTGACCAGTTCCTTCACGTATTCGGGCGAGCGCACCGCGAGGTCGTAACGCAGTCCTGAACCGATCAGCACTTTTTTTATGCCCGGCACCTGTCGCGCCTTGCGGTAGAGGTGGATCAAGGGGGCATGATCGGTATCGAGGTTCGGGCAGATGTCAGGATAGACACAGGAGAGCCGCCGGCAAGCCGCTTCGATCGCCTTGTCCTTGCAGGCCATGCGGTACATGTTGGCGGTTGGCCCGCCCAGGTCGGAAATGATGCCGGTAAATCCTGGCGTCTTGTCGCGGATCTCCTCGATCTCGCGCAGGATCGATGCTTCCGAGCGGTTCTGGATGATGCGGCCCTCGTGTTCGGTGATCGAGCAAAAGGTGCAGCCGCCGAAACAGCCGCGCATGATGTTGATCGAGAAACGGATCATCTCCCAGGCGGGTATCCTGGCGTCGCCGTATGCGGGGTGCGGCGCGCGGGCATAGGGCAGGCCGTAGATGTAGTCCATCTCGGCGGTGGAGAGTGGAATCGGTGGCGGATTGAGCCACAGGTCCCGGTTGCCGTGTCTTTGCACCAAAGCCCGAGCGTTGCCAGGATTCGATTCGAGGTGAAAGAGCCGCGAAGCTCTGGCATAGGCGAGTTTGTCGCTCTTCACCGTTTCGTAGTCGGGCAGGCGCAGGTAGCTGAGATTGCGATCGTCATGAGCGCGGCGCGTGCCGACCTCGCGCCATTCGGGGCTGGGCGTCCAGCCGGCAGGCACCAAGAAAGCAGAGCCGCGCAGGTCGCGGATGTCCTGAATGGGCGTGCCCTTGGCTAGCCGATGCGCGAGCTCCACCAGCGCCCGTTCGGCATTGCCGTAGAGCAACAGATCAGCCTTGCTGTCCGCGAGCACGGAGCGCTTGACGGTCTCTGACCAGTAGTCGAAGTGGGCGATGCGCCGCAAGCTGGCCTCGATGCCACCGATCACGATCGGCACCTCCTTGAACGCTTCGCGCGCCCGCTGGGCATAGACGGTGACGGCGTAATCCGGTCGCTTACCAGGTTCGGCATGCGGCGTATAGGCATCATCGGAGCGGATCTTGCGGTCGGCGGTGTAGCGATTGACCATCGAATCCATGTTGCCGGCGGTGATGCCAAAGAACAGGTTGGGGCGGCCCAAACGCCGAAAATCCTCCGCCGAGCGCCAGTCGGGTTGCGCAATGATGCCGACGCGAAAGCCCTGCGCTTCCAGCAGCCGCCCGACCAGCGCCATGCCGAAGCTCGGATGGTCGATGTAAGCGTCGCCAGTGACGATGATCACGTCGCAGGAATCCCAGCCGAGCGTTTCCATCTCGGCGCGCGTCATCGGCAGGAAGGGGGCGATGCCGAAGCGTTTCGCCCAATAGGGACGGTAGGCCGTCAGAGCCTTAGTGGTTTTCATTGCATTGCAGGAGTCTATCGCCGAATCAAAGCCTGATCCGGCTCTGGCTGGAGACGTGCTGGGCCAGAAAATCCATCTGGTCGGCGAGGATGTTGCGGTTCGAGAGGATCAGCCACTCGGCTTTGTTCGGCACATAGGGGGCGTAGAGCAGCTGCATGCCAGCCTGTTCCGGCGTACGGCCGCTTTTGCGCTGGTTGCAGGAACGGCAGGCGGTGACGACGTTCATCCAGGTGTCGCGCCCTCCCTGGGAAACCGGGACGATGTGGTCGCGCGTGAGTTTCGTGCTGGGAAGAGAGTTGCCGCAGTAAGCGCAGATGTGGCGGTCGCGATGGAACAGCTCGCGATTGTCGAGCGGTGGCACCTGTTGGAACTGGCGCCCCGAGAGCGCCCGCCCCTTGATCGCGATGATGCTGCTGAAGCGGATTTCCGAACGTTTGCCGGTAAGCCGGTTGAAGCCGCCGCGAATCACGAAGCTGTGCTCGCCGATCGCCCAGGCCACCAGATTCTTCGCGTAATAAAAGCACGCATGCTGCCATGTCACCCAGCGATGGGGGACGCCATAGGGGTCCAGCGTGAGGATCAGCGGATAGGCGCTCATGAACTTACGATGTTGCCGCGATACCTTTCAGACCATTGTGACAGGCTCAAGTTTATTCCAGTCGGCGGAAAAGGCTGACAAAAGCGTCCTGCTGCCAAGACAGGCGCTGCTGCTGTCGCAGGCGAGCGAGGCGCGGCGGGTGCGCCAGAACCCGCAGGCCGCGCGCCGCGCCTTGCCATCCGGCTGCTCGCGACGGCCTTTTCACGCTTCCTTTACGCGATCGATTCGACGTGCAGGCCGAAGCTGCCCTGGCGACGGTCGGCGAAAAAATGCCGCAGCGTCATCGCGATGGTGCGGAAGGCGACGTCGTCCCACGGCACCTGGGCTTCCTCGAACAGCGCGACTTCAAGGGTTTCACTACCGGGGGCGAAGTCGAGGTCGATGAGGCGGGCGCGGAAGATTGCATGCACCTGGCTGATGTGCGGCACCGAGATCATCGTATAAAGAGGCCCGAGCTCGACGTGCGCACAGGCTTCCTCGCGGGTTTCGCGTAGGGCCGCGGCGGCGAGCGTTTCCTCGTTCTCCATGAAGCCGGCCGGGAGGGTCCAATAGCCGTGACGCGGTTCGATCGCGCGCCGACATAGCAGGATGCGATCTTCCCAGACGGGCAGGGTGCCGACCACGAGACGTGGGTTGCGGTAGTGAATCGCGCCGCAGTTCGTGCAGACATGGCGCGGCAGGGAATCGCCGGGCGGAATGCGCACGCTGGTCGGCGCGCCGCAGGTGCAGCAGTAATTGATGGCTGGCTCCATAGTGGGTGATTTTAGCGTCTGATCGAAGAATAGACCTTTGGCCCAGGTGCTATAAATCTCCGATCGTCATGCTTCATCCATCTTTCGCATGTCATCCGTTACCGTGATCGAATCTCCAGTGCGCGCACGGCGCTCTGTCCATCCTCCTGGGCAGCGCGAGCGCATGCGACTGGCTACGCTGTTCAAGGCCGCGATGCAGGAGATCGCCGATCCAGCGACTCTTTCGGCCGCTGCGGCCGAAAGCGACCCGTTTGCTGCGGCAGACGAAGATCGGCTCCGTATCCTGATCGTCGATCAAGACAGCCAGTCACGGGAGAATCTCATCGTAGCCCTGGAAGGGAGGGGGCACCGTGTGCATTGGGCCGGTGACGGCCGGGCAGGATTTCTGATGGCGCTGCAGGTACGCCCGCACATTTTGATCACCGAATGGGACATGGCGGGTATGCGCGGTATCGGCATGATCCGCGCTTTGCGGGAAACCAGATTCGGTCGCGGCATCTATGTCCTGATCACGACCGAGCAGGAAAGCGAGGAAAAACTCGTCGCTGCCTTTGCCGCTGGTGCCGACGATTTC
The DNA here is from genome assembly GCF_003966565.1 of Sulfuricystis multivorans. Lineage (NCBI taxonomy): Bacteria > Pseudomonadati > Pseudomonadota > Betaproteobacteria > Nitrosomonadales > Sterolibacteriaceae > Sulfuricystis > Sulfuricystis multivorans. The sequence continues at coordinate 570,273 of NZ_AP018718.1, forward strand.
CTCGCCAAGCCGTTGAATCTGCGCGTCATGGAGGCCCGTCTGCGGGCGGCCGAGCGGGTCGTGCGTCTCCAGCGCGAAGTCGAGCGCGACCGGGACGAAATCCGACGCTATGCCGACGAACTGGCCGAGGCGAACCGGCGGCTACGCGAGGCGGCGCTCACCGACGTGCTGACGGGACTGCCCAACCGGCGCTACGCGATCGAGTTCTTCGGCCACGAATGGCAGGTGGCCAGCCGTAGTGGTCGCCCCCTCGTGGCGATGCTGATCGACGTGGATCATTTCAAGGAAATCAACGACAGTCACGGCCATGCCGGCGGCGACGTGGTGCTCAAGGAGATCGCCGCAGCCATCAAGCGTGGCCTGCGGGCGCAGGACGTGGTCTGCCGCACCGGCGGCGACGAATTCACGGTGATCTGCCCAGACACCGATCTGGCGGCCGGGCTCACCTGCGCCGAGCGGGTGCGCAAGTCTGTCGCGGGCTTACGCTTTGCATTCGGCGGGCGCTGTCAGCGCGGCAGCGTCAGTATCGGTGTGGCGGTACGCGATGCCAGTACCGGCGATATCGAAGCCCTGATCCAGTGCGCCGACGCAGGGGCTTATCTGGCCAAGCAGCGCGGGAGAAATTGCGTCGCGAGCGTGCAGGCGGCTTGAAAATCTCATTGAAATACATGAGGTAAAGTCAGTTTTGTAATGTTTTTTCTTACAAGCTTTTCCCATCCCATTCTTACAAAAGGATGGTTTTTTCATTGATTTTCTTCTTGCAATGCAGTCGAGAGAATGGCATGACTGCCAGACGGGTATGCGCGCATCTGACATCTCGGGGCGCATTTCCGGGATTGGCGGCAACGCAAGGAGAGAAAAGATGAAAGTGACCGACACCTACAATGACATCAAGGAGGTCAATCTCGCCTATCTGATGCTGGCCCAGAACATGATCCGCGCCGACCGTGAGGCGGCAGTGTTCCGGCTGGGCATCAGTGAGGAGATTGCCGACATCCTGGAAGCACTCACGCCGGGGCAGATCTTGAAGATGGCCAGCTCCGACATGCTGTTGATGAGTTTCCGTTTCGACGATTCCCTGTTGCTCGATCTGTTGGCGAACCACGAGCGCGAGCGCGGCGTCGGCCACATCCATGCCGCCATCCTCGCCGCCGGCAAGCCCGTCGAGACCGCGGCCTGATAAGTCGGTCGCAATCCTTCTTCAGGGAGGTCGTTCCATGCGCAACAAATCCGTGATCTCGGAGGCGAGGGATATTCGCCTGGCGATCGAACTCATCGAGCTAGGTGCTCGCTTGCAGCTCTTGGAAGCCGAAACCAACCTTTCCCGCGAACGCCTGCTCAAGCTCTACAAGGAAGTGCGCGGCGTCTCGCCGCCGAAGGGCATGCTGCCATTTTCGACCGACTGGTTCATGACTTGGCAGCCGAACGTGCATGCCTCGCTGTTCATGGCCTATTACAACTTCCTCGATCGCCACACGAAACTGGCGGGGATCGAGCGCATCATCAAGGCCTACCGGCTCTATCTGGAACAGACCCAGCGCTGCGGCATGGAGGGCGTACTGTCGCTGACGCGTGCCTGGACGATGGTGCGCTTCTTCGATGCCGGCATGCTGCAGATGACGCGCTGCAAGAGTTGCGGCGGCGAATTCGTCGCTCATGCCCACGACCCTCAGCACGATTATGTCTGCGGCCTGTGTCACATGCCGGCGCGCGCCGGTAAGACCCGTCGGGTGGCCGAAACCACGGAAGCGAAGGGCGTGGCCGCGGCTTGAGGCGGTTTCTTCTCCTTGTCCGTGCGGGGCGCCCATTCCGCTGAAAAGGGAGGGCGCCCCGCGCGTTTTTGCGTGACGACGACCGGAGGAAGCCGTTATCATGCGCGGCAAAGCGAAACGCGCTGGCCCATGAGTCGGCGCTGACGAAGAACGGGGATCCTCATGTTATTGCTCGTCGGCTATGTCATCGTTCTGGCGGCCTCCGTCGGCACCTATGCGGTGCACGGCAGCCTGGGCGCCCTGTGGGTGCCGCTCGAATATCTCGCCATCATCGGACTGACCATCGGTTATCTGGTCGCCTCGAACGGGCCGCGCTCATTGAAGGCGGTGCTCGGGGCGATTCCCTCGGTGCTCAAGGGGACGCCCTACAACAAGGCGTTGTACATGGATCTCCTGGCGCTGTTGTTCGAGATCCTCAGCAAGGTACGCAAGGAGGGGCTGATGTCGATCGAGGGCGACGTCGAGAATCCCGAGGCCAGTCCGATCTTTTCGAAATATCCGTCGGTGATGAAGGATCACCACGTGGTCGAGTTCATTACCGACTATCTGCGCATGATGGTCGGCGGCAACCTGAACGCCTTCGAGATCGAGAACCTGATGGACATAGAGATCGAGACCCATCATGCTGAAGCGCATTTCCCGGCACACATGATGCAATCGACCGCCGGTGCGATTCCCGCGATGGGTATCGTCGTCGCGGTGATGGGCGTGGTCAACGTGATGGGCTCGGTTGGCGCGCCGCCGGCGGTGCTCGGCAAGATGATCGGCGGCGCGCTGGTCGGTACCTTCCTCGGCATCCTGCTCTCCTATGGTTTCGTCGAGCCGATCGCCAACCAGCTCAACCGCCAGGTCGAAGAAGGCAGCAAGATCTATCACGTCATCAAGGCAGTGCTGCTCGCCAGCATGAACGGTTACGCGCCGCAGGTGGCGATCGAATTCGGCCGCAAGGTGCTCTTCTCCGCCGATCGGCCGAGCTTTGCCGAGCTCGAGGAAGACTTGAAGAACCGGAAAGGCAAGTGATGGTCGCCGGGGTGCCGTCTTGTCAGCGCCGAGTTTCGGATGAACCGCAATGAGTGACGATTCGCAACAACCCATCGTCGTCAAACGCGTAAAGAAAGGCGGCGCGGGCGGGCATGGTGGCGCCTGGAAGATCGCCTACGCCGACTTCGTGACGGCGATGATGGCCTTCTTCCTGCTGATGTGGCTGCTCGGCTCGACTACCAAAGGCGATCTGAAGGGCATCGCCGATTTTTTCCAGACGCCGTTGAAAGTCGCGCTGTTTGGTGGTTCCGGTTCCGGCGATTCTTCTTCGGTGATCCAAGGTGGCGGCGAGGATCTGACGCGCACCCACGGCCAGGTGAAAAAGGGCGAGATCGTGTCGCCGGCCAAGAAGATCAATCTGCAGGCGCTGAAAGCCGATTTCGAACGGCTGGAGCGCGAACGGCTGGAAGCGCTCAAGAGCGATCTCGAGAAACTCATCGAGGCGAGCCCTTCACTCAGGCAGTTCAAGAACCAGCTCTTGCTCGACATCACGACCGAGGGCTTGCGCATCCAGATCGTCGATGAGCAGAACCGGCCGATGTTCGATTCGGCGAGCTCCGAGCTCAAGCCCTATACGCGCCAGATCCTGCGCGAGATCGGGCCGCTGCTCAACCGCGTCGAAAACCGCATTTCGCTCGCCGGCCATACCGATGCCACACCCTATGCAGGCGGCGATCGTGGCTTCGGCAACTGGGAGTTGTCGACCAACCGCGCCAACGCGTCGCGCCGCGAGATGGTCGCGGCCGGCCTAGACGACCAAAAGGTGCTGCGTGTGGTCGGATTTGCCTCGACAGTGCCGTTCGACAAGGAACATCCCACCGCGGCGATCAACCGGCGCATCAGCATCGTGGTCCTGAACAAGCGCACCGAGGAGGCGATCTTGAGCGACGGGCGCGAAGTGCCGGTCGAGGCGGTGGTGGGCGAAGCGGCGGCCCTGCCGGCGGCCGGCCAGTGAAGTCGGATGTCGGCCACTGCGGGACGGCAGCGGCCGATCGCAAACGGAGGAGGACAGGGGAAATGACGCTTCGGCAACGCATCTATGGAGTGTTGGCGGTCCTGGTCGGCGTGACGCTGCTGGCCAACGGCTATTCTTTTGGGATGTTCGTGCGGCTCGCCGATCAGGCCGGGCAGGCCAACCCGCAGCTCCTTGCCGAGGCGCAGGCGATGCGCAACGGCATGATCGCCGTCATCGTCGTCGCTTCGGCGATAGGGCTGGGCGCTTTCGTGCATTTGGCGCGGCTCATGCTCGGCTTCCTCGGCGGCGAACCGCAGCAGGTGGCCGGCATCGTCAAGAGTATCGCCGCTGGTGATTTGACGACCCGCATCGATCTTGCATCCGATGACCAGGGAAGTCTTCTGGCGGCAATTGCCGGGATGCGCAAGAGTCTGGCCGAGATGGCCGGGCATCTGACGGCGACGGCTGGGCGCTTGCATGGCGCGGCAAGCGAGCTTGCCGGCGTTGCCACAGAGATGCAAAACAGCGCCCACGACGAGAGTGCCGCGGCAGAAGACACGACTGCGGCACTGTCTCGGCTGACGGCAGGAATCGCCGACATCGCTGCTCAGGCAGCCGAGGTCGAGCGTCTCGCGGCGGCGAGTGTCGAGCGTACCCAAGCCGGCAATGAGAGCCTCTCGCGCATGATCGGCGAATTGACCCAGGCCGAAGGCGCGGTGAGCGAAATGACCGAGACCGCGCGCGAGTTCATCGCCAGCGCCGCCTCGATTTCCGGTATGACGCGCGAGGTGCGCGACATCGCCGACCAGACCAATCTATTGGCCCTGAACGCGGCGATCGAAGCAGCACGTGCCGGGGAACAGGGGCGAGGGTTCGCCGTCGTCGCCGACGAGGTGCGCCGCCTGGCGGAAAAATCTGCCGCCACGGCGAGCGAAATCGATACCGTGACGCACAACCTCGAACGACTGGCCGCCAAGGTGCGCGAGACGCTCGAAAACGGCCTCGCCGCGCTGGCTACTTCCCAGGAATGTCTCGAAACCGTGGCGATGAGCCTCGGCGAGGTCAACGCTTCGGTAGGCGAGACGACTGCCGGCATGGGCCGCATCAACGCGGCGGTAGAGGTTCAGAGCCGGGCCAGCAGGGAGATCAGCGAGAACGTCGAAAGGATCGCCCGGCTGGCCAAGGCGGGGGATGCCAGCACCGGCAGGATGGCCGAAGCCGCGCGCCAGCTCGAAAGCCTGGCCGTCGAACTCGAGGCGAGCCTGCATCGTTTCAAGGTTTAACCCAGATTGTCCATTGGAACACGAGCGGGTTTCGAAGGCGAGGGCGAGCCAGATTTGCGTCCCCGCGACGATGCCGCCCGCAGCCCGGAAGCCGCCGTGTAGGGCGATGAAATGACCGTATCGAATGCTCATGGCGCATCAGCCCGCTCTCAATGGATAATCTGGGTTTAAGTGCAGAGAAACGCGTAATATCTCGGGCTGAAATTGCCGCCAGCCAAGGCGTTCGCCGGTAAACTTGCCGATGCCTTCGGTAGTGCTTGCGTTGAGAGGCCGAACATGTCCGAATTGCTGAAGAACATCGATGCCCGCACCCGTCTGGCGGGCACCAACAAGCTGGAAATCCTGCTGTTTTCGTTGGGCAGAGATCAGCGCACCGGCCGCACCGAGACCTTCGGCATCAACGTCTTCAAAGTGCGCGAGGTGATGAAGACGCCGCCGATCACTGCCGCGCCCGACATGCCCAAGGCCGTCAAGGGGATGGTCAGTCTGCGCGGCATCCTGGTGCCGGTGGTCGATCTCTCCGAATTCATCGGCATGCAGACCGAAACGCCGCGCGAGATCATGATCGTCACCGAATACAACGGCCACACCCAGGGTTTTCTGGTCGAGTCGGTGGATACCATCCTGCGGCTGGACTGGTCGAAGATGCGCGTGCCGCCCGAAATGCTCACCGCCCACATGGGTGGTCTGGTCACCGCCGTCACCGAGCTACAAGATGGCCGGCTGGTGATGCTGCTCGATGTCGAACGTGTTCTTTCGGAGACCGCCAAGTACGAAGACGAAACCGTCTATTCCCAGATCAAGCCGCTCGGCAAGGAAGGACTCACCGTCGTCTATGCGGACGATTCGTCGGTGGCGCGCAGCCAGATCGAGCGCACCCTGGCGGCGCTCGGCATCCGCGGCATCGCCGCGATGAATGGTTTGCAGGCGTGGCAGGAGCTGCAGAAACTCGCCGACTATGCCGAGGCGACCGGCCGGGAGACCAAGGATGTGGTGCAGCTGGTGCTCACCGATGTCGAGATGCCCGAGATGGACGGCTACATCCTCACCAAGAACATCAAGGCCGACGCCCGTTTCGCCGGCATTCCAGTGGTGATGCATTCGTCGTTGTCGTCGAGCTCGAACGAGCAGCTCGGTCGCTCGGTGGGCGTCGATGAGTATGTGCCGAAATTCGAGGCGCAGCGGCTGGCCGAAACCCTCAGCCGGCGGCTCCTCGGCAATCAGGCAGTCGCCCAGGCCGCCTGAAGGAGTAAAGGAATGAGCCAGACATCCCTGATCGAAAGCGTCGATGCGCGCACCCAACTGGCGGGCTCGAACCGCATGGAGATCCTGCTCTTCTCGCTCGGCACGCACGAGACCTTCGGCATCAACGTGTTCAAGGTGCGCGAAGTCAGCAAGACGCCGGAAATCACCAAGACGCCGCACATGCCGCCGGGCGTCGAAGGTTTGATCAGCCTGCGCGGCAACGTCATTCCGGTGCTGTCGCTGGCCAAGGTGATGCAGCTGGCCGATGCACCGAGCGGGCTCGGTGCCTCGATGATGGTCACCGAATACAGCAAGCGCACGCTCGGCTTTCTCGTCACCGATGTCGATCGCATCATCCGCGTCGACTGGGACAAGGTGCGCGCGCCCGAATCGGTCACCAGCGGTGGGCATCAGTACATCACGGCGATCACCGAGCTCGACAATGGCCGGTTGGTGTCGATCGTCGATGTCGAGCAGATCATGGCCGATACTTTCGGCGAGGTGATGGTCGGACAGGTCGACCGTCTCAGTGACGCAGAGAATTACAGCGTGTTCTTCGTCGATGATTCGGCCATCGCGCGCAAGAAGATCATCGAAGTGCTCGACCGCATGGGCGTGCACCACAAGCATGCGCAAAACGGCAGGGAGGCCTGGACGCGGCTTTCCGGCATGGCGGCCCACGCGCAGCAGGCGGGCCACGATCTGAAGGATGAAATCAACCTGATCCTCGTCGATGCCGAAATGCCGGAGATGGATGGCTATGTGCTCACCAAGCACATCAAGTCGGACAAACGCTTCGCTGGCATTCCGGTCGTGATGCACTCCTCGCTGTCATCGGAAGCCAACCGCGCGATGGGCAAGGCGGTCGGCGTCGATGCCTATGTCGCGAAGTTCGATTCCGAGGCGCTCGCCGATACCCTGCGTCCCCTGCTGCTCAAGTCGCGGAGCGGCTGACCGTAAATCATCAGGTTCCCCGGAGAATTGTTTTCATGCCTGCAGATCCAAGCAAAATCAAGTTTCTCGTCGTCGATGATTTTTCGACGATGCGCCGCATCGTCAGAAATCTCCTCAAGGAGCTGGGCTTCACCAACGTCGAGGAAGCCGAGGATGGCGCGGTGGCCTGGCAGAAGCTGCAAGGCGGCGGCTTCGATTTCGTCGTCACCGACTGGAACATGCCGAACATGGACGGCCTGACCTTGTTGCAAACGATCCGCAGCAATCCGGCGACGAAAGCGTTGCCGGTGCTGATGATCACCGCCGAGGCGAAAAAGGAAAACATCATTGCCGCGGCCCAGGCCGGCGCCTCAGGCTATATCGTCAAGCCTTTCACGGCGGCGACGCTGAACGAGAAGCTGACGAAGATTTTCGAGAAGCTGGGCTGGTAAGCAATGGCCAAACCGATCAAATTTGACGAATCCGGCGATTCGGCCGATCTGCAGGCGCTGTTCGACAGCATCGCCGCCAGCGCGGTGCCCCAGGCCGCGGTAGTCCGCGAGCCGGACGCTTCCGGTGATTCAGATGAACTGCAGGCGCTGTTCGACAGCGTCGCCGCACAGGTCGAGGCAGCGACGTCCGCGTCAGACGCAGGCGCGTCGGAAGCCGCGCCCGAAGGCGAAGCCGTTTTCAACCGCATTGGCCATCTCGCCCGCAAGCTGCATGATTCGCTGCGCGAGCTGGGGCTCGACAAGGCCCTGGAAGACACCGCACGGCAGATTCCAGACGCACAGGGACGCTTGCACTACATCGCGCAGATGACCGAGCAGGCGGCGTCTAAAGTGCTCAATGCCTGCGACATTGCCAAGCCGGCCCAGGACGAGCTCGCTACCGTGATCAAGGCGCTGGGCGGACGCTGGGAAAAAATGTTCGCCAACCAGCTCTCGGTCGAGGAATTCAAGCAGCTGGCCGCCGATACGCGCAGCTTCTTCACCGCCGCGCCGGCGCGGATCGCGCTGGTCAATGCCCAGCTCAACGAGATCATGCTGGCGCAGGATTTCCAGGATCTGACCGGGCAGGTGATCAAGAAAGTCTTGGACATCGTGCAAAATGTCGAGGCTCAGCTGCTGCAACTGCTGATCGAGACGATGCCGGCAGAAAAACGCGCGGCGGCGCCGGAAGGGCTGATGAATGGTCCGGTGATCGGCGCCGAGGGTTGCAGCGACGTGGTGACCAGCCAACAGCAGGTGGATGATTTGCTCGAAAGCCTGGGTTTCTAGGCGACGGGAATAGGGGAAAGAGATGAGCGATTTTGCCGGCATGGAAGACCTGTTGCAGGATTTCCTGGTCGAGGCCGCCGACCTGCTCTCCGGGGTCGACAACAAGCTCGTCGAGCTCGAAAAGAACCCGCAGGACGTCGGTTTGCTGAACGACATCTTCCGCGGCTTCCATACCATCAAGGGTGGCGCGGGTTTCCTGAATGCCACCGAGCTCGTGACGCTGTGCCATCTCACCGAAAACCTGTTCGACAAGCTCAGGAACGGCGAGATGACGGTCAGCAAGGAGATCATGGACGTGATCCTCGCCGCCACCGCGGCGGTACGCGAGATGTTCCATCAGCTCGAAGGCGGCGTCCAGCCTTCCCCGGCCGATCCGGTGCTGCTCGCCGATCTGAAGGCGGCCTTGGCCGGGGAGCTCGACAAGGCCACCGCGGCGATTCAGACGCCAACGCCTGTTGCGGCAAGTGGGGCGCCTGCCGTCGGCCCCGAGTGGGAGAAACTCTTCGGCGCCATTGCGGGTGCTACACAAGCTCCCGCGCCAGCTGCCGTTTCTCCAGCGCCGGCTTCTGCGCCGCCTGCCACTGCCGTGCCCGACGTGACGCAGCAAACGCCCGAACAGATCATCCAGCATGCGCTCGGTCGGCGCGCGAGCGACAAACCTGGCGCGATGAGCGTCCCGGTCGGCCGCCGTGCCGACGAGAAGGCGCGCGATACCACGATCCGGGTCGATACGGCGCGGCTCGATCAGGTGCTCAACCTCTCCGGCGAGATCGGCCTGACCAAGAACCGCTTAAGCGCCCTGCGCAGCGACATCCTCAATGGGCGCAGCGATACGGATACCCTGCATGCGCTCGACCAGACGGTGAGCCAGCTGGACCTGCTGGTCTCCGATCTTCAGAACGCGGTGATGAAGACGCGCATGCAGCCGATCGGTCGGCTGTTCCAGAAGTATCCGCGCATCGCCCGCGATCTGGCTAGGAACCTCGGCAAGGACGTCGAACTGGTGCTCGCCGGCGAAGAGACCGAGATCGACAAGACGATGATCGAGGATCTCTCCGATCCGATCATCCATCTGATCCGCAATGCCGTCGATCACGGCGTCGAGAGCCCTGAGGAGCGCCGCGCCGCCGGCAAGCCGGATAAGTCGGAAGTACGTCTCGAAGCGCGCCAGGAAGGCGATCACATCGTGCTGATCGTCGCCGACGATGGGCGGGGCATGAACGCCGAGCGGCTGCGCGCCAAGGCGCTCGAGAAAGGCCTCATCACCGATGAGGAGGCGAATACGATGGACGAGCGCCAGAGCCTCGCGCTCGTCTTCCTGCCGGGCTTTTCGACCAAGGACGTCGCTTCAGACGTCTCCGGACGCGGCGTCGGCATGGACGTGGTGAAAACCAACATCCAGAAGCTCAACGGCAGCATCGACATCCGTTCCGAGCCGGGCAAGGGCACCACGTTCATCATTTCGCTGCCGCTGACTTTGGCGATCCTGCCGGTATTGCTCGTGCAGCTGGGCGAGCAGCCTTTCGCGGTGCCGCTGTCGATGGTGCGCGAGATCCTGCCGATCCGCATCGACGAGGTGCAGGAAGTTGGCGGCCGGGCGACGATGGTGGTGCGCGGCGAGGTGATGCCGATCTACCCGATCGCCCATCTGCTCGGCTGGGCGCCGGAGCGGGTGCCGCAATACGGCGTGCTGATGCAGACGACCGAGCAGTCGTTCATCCTCGCCATCGACGGCTTCATGGGCCGCGAGGATGCGGTGATCAAATCGCTCGAAGGCTTCCGACCAAAAGGCGTGGCCGGTGTCACGACGCTCTCCAACGGCCAGATCGTGCTGATTCTCGACATGAAGGAACTGCTCGCCGACTTGGGCAGCCACCGCGGCGTGCCGCGCTCCGCGCTGATTCCGCCGGAGCGCGCGGCGGCGTAAGGCCGATGACACGCGGTGCCGTCCCGCCAGCGCCGACTATTCGAAGCGAGTCGGCGCCCGGCGGGACGTCTCATTTTCCGCCAGCGCCGACTTTCCGAAGCGAGTCGGCGTCCGGCGGGGTGTCGCTGCTTTGCCGGTGTCGTCTGACAAGGCACCAGAAACCGATGAAACAGCGGATATTGCGTTTTGGCCGGGGACTTCTGCGACTTGCCTTCGTGTCTGCGCTGCTTGGCCAGGCTTCCTCTGCAGCTGCTGCGACCCTCTGGGTCGGTGGGTGTGGGCCGGGGGCAAATTACGCTACGATCCAGGCCGCCGTGAATGCCGCAGCCAACGGCGATACCATCGAAATCTGCGCCGGCACTTACAACGAGGTCGTCACCGTGCCGACGGAACGGGATGGTTTGACGATCGAAAGCGCGACCGGAAACCGCCCCGACGTTACGATCTGGCACGACAATGCGACGCTGATTCTCAAGGGGAGCAATCTTACGCTGCGGCATTTGACCATTCGCAGCAACAATGGGCGCGGCATCGTACGTGGCTGGACGGCCACGCCCAGCGCGCACCGGTTCGAGAATCTCGACATTCGCGCCAAAGAAGAAGCGATCTATGTCGATACCTCGACCAAGATCACGGTCAAGGACGTGAAGGCGTCGAGTAGCAACAACCGCGGAATCTTCATTTTCAACGCTACGGATGGCGCGCATGAATTCGAAAACATCGAAGTCGATGCCAGGGATGAGGCGATGTATGTCTACTATGGCGGCGTGTCGTACAAGAACATCAAGGCGACGAGCCAGAATCAGAGGGCGATTTTTCTGCATGCCTATTACGATGTGCGATTCGAGAACGTCATGGCCAAATCGCAAAACGGTGATGGTATCCACCTCGATTGGTCTCCGAATCGCCGAAATGTCGAATTCGTCGATGTCGAGAGTGAGGCCAAGGGCAGAGCGATCTGGGTCTATACGGCCATGGCCGTCAAGATGACGCGTGTCACGGCCAAAAGTATGAACTCGGATGCGATACGTCTCGAATCGACTGCGCTGGGGCCACATGAGTTCGACACGATTACCGTGAGCGGCAGCGGAGGGGGGAAGTGGGGGATTTATTCCTATACCGGCGGGTCTCGTTTCGAGAATATCAATATCAATGGCACAGGGGGAGGAATCTTTCTGCGCGCTCATTACCCGGTGACATTTTCGAAGATCGATATCACCGCCACGCAAGGGAGGGGTATCGAGACCGACTGGGCGCCCTCCCGCCAGCCGCTGTCTTTTTCCGACGTCGTCATCCATTCCAAGCAGCGCGGATTCAGCCTCATGTATGGGGGCAAGGTGACGATGAAAAACGTCACGGTCGAAAATGAATCTGAAGAGGCGATCATTCTCTATGGGGGAGTCGTTGGGGCGCATGAATTCGAGAAGGTCAAGGCGGTGAGCAAAAGCAACGAGGCCCTCAGGACGGATGCGGGCGGCGTGTCGTTCAAAGACCTCGATTTGTACAGCAAATCACATTCAGCCTTGTACTTCGAGCCAGCCACGGCTAGTCCACCGATGGTGTTCGAGAACGTCAAAGCGCGCGCGGATAACGGCAGGGGTATTGTCGGAAATTGGGGGGCGGCATATGCGCCACCCAGTATCGTGATGCGGCGGCTCGACGTCAAAAGCCAGGGTATCGCGACCGATATCGCTCAGTCGGCGGCCGTGACGATCGAGGATTCGACGATCGAAAGCGTCAATGACCATGCCATCCACTTGGGATACGACGCTGTGGGTGCACATGTGTTGCGCAATGTGACCTTATTTGCCGGGAAGAACGGTGTGGAAATGGAATCCGGGCTTGGTCGGTGGAGTTCGACGAGCCCGCTCATCGATCGGGTATGTGTCAAACGTGGCCAAGACGGCATCCATCTGAAGAACTGGAATACGCGGCGCGTGCGTATCCAGAACTCCCGTTTCGACACGACCGCTTATGGTGTCGATATCGAATCCGATTGGGCGGCGCCAGCAAACGTGACGGGAAGCTGTTTCATGAAAAACACTACGCCTCGAGCGAAAAGCAATTCGCTGCAGCATCGCTTCGATGGCAATTACTGGAACGGCGTGCCCGGGGGCAGCGTCTATAGCGATGGCAAAGTGAGGGACAATGCGACATTGGGTAGTTGCCCGGTGAACGACTGCAGTCTCACGCCGGCGGGTCTGCACCATTTGCGCATCGAAACGGGTGGCACCGGCGTGACCTGCCAGCGCGAAGCAGTCAGCTTCAAGGCCTGCGCCGATGCGAGCTGCTCGGCGCTTTATACCGGTGGTGATGCGACGATCGATCTCGCGCCGGCGGGTCAGTGGTATGCCACCGCGAGCGGCGGCGGCGCGCTGGCCAATCCGCAGACGATCCCCGCTTCAGGCCAACTGACGCTTTACCTGCAACAGACGACGGCGGCGACGGTTTCGGTCATTGCGACTCCTGCTGGCGGTCCGGCGCCAACGGGTACACCGCCGGTGACGTGCAATGGGGATACCGCTGCAGCGCCTTGTGCGATCACTTTCATCGATGGCGGGCTGATCTTCACGGCCTCGAACCCTGGTGGCGAAGCGACGATTCCGTCGCAGGTGGCTGGCGTGCCTTTTTCGTATTACCTGCGCGCGGTGAAGAGCGACAAGACCACCGGCGCCTGCCAGGCCGCCGTGCAGGGCAGCCGCAGCGTCGTTTTCGGCGTGAGTTGTCTCGATCCGGCGACCTGCGCGACAGGCGGACCCTATCTCCAGGTCAATGGCGGCGGGCCGACGCAGACGCTGACCTTCGACGTCAATGGCTACACGACTTCGGCGGTGCAGTTCAACTATCTCGATGTCGGCAGAATCCAGCTGACTGCCTCGACCACCTCGTCGACCGGGGGGGGGCTTGCTGGCAGCAGCAATCCTTTCGTCGTCAAGCCCCACCATTTCGAGCTGGCGAACATCGTCTGCGCGGATGGAACAAGCAATCCTGCCGCCAACGATGCCACAGGCGCCAAGTTTTGCCGCGCGGGCGAGGATTTCAAGGTCGAGGTCTCGGCAAGGAGCGCGACGAATGGCGTGACCCCGAGTTTCGGCAAGGAAAGCGCTCCTGAATCGGTGAAACTGACCCACACGCTGATCGATTCCGGCGCGGGCAACAATCCGGTGCCAAACGGCAGCTTTGGCCCATTCGGCACGAAATGCGGTGGCGCTGCGGCCAACGGCTTCGCTTGCGGAACCTTTGTTTGGGATGAAGTCGGCATCATCAAACTGATGCCCTCGATCAAGGACGGGGATTATCTCGGCGCCGGCGATGCCAGCGGCAATGAGAGCGGCAATATCGGCAGGTTCTATCCACATCATTTCGAGACCCAGGTGACGAATGCCTGCGGCAGTTTCACCTACTCCGGCCAGCCGTTCCCACTGACCGTGACGGCGAAGAATCTCGGCGGCGGCACGACGCAAAACTACGCCGGGCCTTTTGCGAAGACCGTGACCCTTTTCGATGCCAATGGCACGGCAGGCGCCTTCAGCCCCGCGAGCCTGGCGGCGGGAGATTTCTTGGCAGGTGAGGCCGACAAGACCACGCCGCCGAGCGTGAAATTCAGCTTTGCCGCCAAACCCGCCGCGCCGGCGACGCTCAAGGTGCGCGCGACGGATACCGACGGCGTCACGTCGAGCGGCCACACCGAAGGCACGACGCCGATCCGATCCGGCCGGCTGCGGCTCGTCAATTATTACGGTTCCGAATTGCTCAAGCCGCGTGTCGAATATCGCGTCGAGTATTGGGACGGCAACCGCTGGGCGGTGAATGCAGCCGATACCTGCACCAGCTTCGCTGCGGCGAACATCGCCACCGGCGGGCTGGCCGGGCCGAGCGTCGGGGCATTGTCCGGCGGCATCGGCTTCATCACCTTCAACACCGCGCCGGCCGGCAGCTACGACATCGCGGCGAACCTCAACGCCGCGGGCAGCGATACTTCGTGCAATGCCGCCCACGGCGGTACTGCGGCGAACCAGACCTGGTTGCAAGGGCACTGGTCGGCTGCTTGCGGCGGCATCCCGCCCTGGCAGCAGGACCCGAACGCGCGCGTGCGTCTGGGCTCGCCGAAGGCGCCCTACATCTATCTGCGCGAGCGTTACTGAACGATGGCACGGCGCGGCTTCACGCTCGTCGAGCTGGTGGTGACGATGATCATCATCGGCATCCTCGCCTTTGTTGCCTTGCCGCGCCTTGAGCTGCTGCGCGGCTGGGACGAGATCGGCTACCGCGACAAGCTGCGCGCGACGCTCGAATATGCGCGCAAGGCGGCGGTGGCGCAGCGTCGTCTGGTGCGCGTGAGCATCGTCAATAGCGGCCTTTCGGTCGATGTACAGGCGCAGACGCCGGAAGGGGAGGGTGCTGCCGGCTGGCTGCCGCTCACCCTGCCCGGTTCGGGGGCAAATGGTTTTGCGGCGCCAGCAGGCGTCACATTGACGCCGGCGAACGATACCGTGATCTTCGATGCACTCGGCCGACCCGATGCCGGCAAAGCGTACGTCGTTTCCGGGGGCGCGGGCACCGTCACGCTTGAAGCGGAAACCGGCTATGTCCATTGAGCGCAGCCAGCGCGGCCTTTCGCTCATCGAGCTGATCGTCGCCATCGTCATCATCGGCGTCGCGCTGGCCGGGGTGCTCTCCGTGCTGAACCAGACCGTGCGTCATTCCGCCGATCCGCTGATCCGCAAGCAGGCACTGGCGATCGCCGAGGCGCTGCTCGAAGAGGTGAGTCTGCAGCCTTTCACCTGGTGCGACCCCGACGATGCGAACGCGGCGACGGCGACCGGTTATGCAAGTTGCACGGTGGCCGAGAACAACCTGGCTCCGGAAGCCGGCGAGGTGCGGGGCGCCTTCGACAACGTGAATGATTACAACGGGCTGGCGACCACCACCAACATCAGCGGCACTGGCGCCGCCGCCTACACGGCGAATGTGAGCGTCGCGCAGGCCGGCCTCAACGGCATTGCCGCCGATGCCGCGCTGTTGATCACGGTGACGGTGACGGCAGGCGGCGAGACGATCGAGCTGCAAGGCTATCGCACCCGTTACGCACCGAATGGTCTGCCATGAAACGCCAGCACGCCTTCACCCTCGTCGAGATGATCGTCGTGCTCGTGATCACCGGCATCGTCGCCGCCGCCGTCGCGGTATTCATCCGTTCCCCGGTCGAAGGCTATGTCGATGCGGTGCGCCGCGCGGAGCTCACCGATGCCGCCGACATCGCGCTGCGGCGCATCGCACGCGAGGTGCGTCTGGCGCTGCCGAACAGTGTGCGCGTGATGAGCTCGGGCGGCGTGAATTACCTCGAATTCATCATCACGCAAAGTGGCGGCCGCTACCGCGATCCGACCGACGGCTCTAGCGGGGGCAATTTCTTGAGCTTCACCAACCCGGCGGCGACGAGCTTCGATGTGCTCGGTCAGCTGCCGCAAATGGCGGTGGGGGATTTCATCGTCGTCTATAACCTCGGCGTGCCGGGGGCGGATGCCTACGCGGGCAACAATCGCGCGCAGGTTGCCGGGATCGCCGGCAACACGGTGACACTCGCGGCCAATCCTTTCGCCACCCAGTCGCCGCCGCTGCCCTCTCCCGGCGCGCGCTTCCAGGTCGTGCCGGGCAACCTGCGCGCGGTCACCTATGCCTGCCCGCAAGCCCTGCCCGGCAATCTGACACGCCACTGGAACTATGGCTTCAATGCCGCCCAGGCGGTGCCCGCCGGCGGCAACACGGCGTTGTTGGCGCAAAACGCGCGCTGCGAAGTCGAATACCAGGCCAATGCGACCGGGCGCAATGGCCTGCTCTATATCCGCCTCACGCTGACCGCCGGTGGCGAGAGTGTCGCGCTGTTCAACCAGATCCACGTGGATAACACGCCATGAAGATCCCGCCACGGAAACCGGATGGCTTCGCGATCGTCTCGGCGATCTTCATCCTCGTCGTGCTGGCGGTGCTTGGCGCCTTCATCCTCAACATCTCGGCGCAACAGCAGATCGGTTCGGCGCTCGACGTGCAGGGCACGCGTGCTTATCAGGCGGCCCGCGCCGGCATCGAATGGGGGCTGTATCAGCAACTGCAGGGCGGCGTGGCCTGCCCGGCGGGCAGTTTCAATCCGCCGGCGGCAACGCTTTCCGAATTCACCGTCAGCGTGACTTGCGTCGCGACGGCCGATCCGGGCGGCCACGGCGGGCCGACGGTGCGCGTGCTGACCGCCACCGCCTGCAACCAGCCGAATGCCGGTGACTGCCCGAATACGGTCGATCCGGGTTCGCACTACGTCGAGCGGCGCATTCAGGTCACCTTCTGAAACCCGGCGCTGGCGAGACGACACCCGACAGCAGGAAAGACCCTGCAATCCCCTTTTATTCGCCGGTTGGCGCACTGTTACGGCGGCAATAATTGCCGCCATGACGGGAAGAACCATCCATGGCTGAAGAGAGCGATCTCGAAAAGACCGAACCACCCTCCGGGCGACGTCTCGACAAGGCACGCGAGGAAGGGCAGGTCCCGCAGTCGCGCGAGCTGACCGCGTTTCTCGTCATGGCCGCGGGGGCTGGAGCCTTGTGGGGACTTTCCGGCTGGTTCGTGCGCCGCGGCGAGGAGGTCATGCGGATGGGGTTGGCGCTCGACCGCCGCGCCGCCTTCGATGATCACGCGCTCGGTCAGAGCCTGATGGCGATGGGTTCGGAGGCGCTCACGACCCTGGCGCCGTTCTTCCTTGCCACGCTGATCGCCGCGCTGCTCTCGCCGGTGCTGCTGACCGGCGGCTGGGTGTTCTCGCCGAAGGCGCTGACGTTTCGGCCCGAGCGGCTCGATCCGCTCAAGGGTCTCGGGCGGATGTTTTCCTGGCACAGCGTCGCCGAGCTGGTCAAGGGCGTGTTGAAGGCGCTGCTGTTGGGTGGCATCGTCTGGTGGGTGGTCGCCAACGAGCGTGACAACCTGTTCGCGCTGCTGGGACTGCCGATCGAGACCGCGCTGCCGTCGTTCGGCCGCATGATTCTGTATGCCTTCGTCGGCTTCGTCGCAGGTCTGGCGGTGGTCGCGCTGATCGACGTGCCGTTCCAGCTCTGGCGTTACTACACCGGCCTGAAGATGACCAAGGAAGAGCTCAAGCAGGAACTCAAGGAGCTCGAGGGCGATCCGCAGCTCAAGGCGCGTATCAGGAGCCAGCAGCGCGAGATGGCGCGGCGGCGCATGATGGCCGAGGTGCCGAAGGCCGACGTCGTGGTGACCAACCCGACGCACTTCGCCGTCGCGCTCAAATACGACGGCGCGCAGATGGGCGCGCCGCAGGTGGTGGCCAAGGGCATGAACCTCGTCGCGCAGAAGATCCGCGAGCTGGCCGAAGAACATCAGGTGCCGGTGCTCGAACTGCCGCCGCTGGCGCGGGCGCTCTATCGCCACGTCGAGATCGGCGAAGCCGTGCCGGCGGCGCTCTATACCGCGGTGGCCGAGGTGATGGCCTATGTCTATCAGCTGAATGCCTTCCTCGCGCAAGGCGCGGCGCACGGCCTCGTGCCGCCGACGCCGCCTGCAATGGTCAGCGTGCCGCCCAGCCTCGATCCTGGAGTGGCTGACTGATGGCGACCCAAGCCCAAACCCAGGCACTGAGCTGGCGGATGCTGGTGCGGCCGGAGAATCTCAAGGCGCTCGCGGCGCCTGTGCTGATCATCCTGATCCTGTCGATGATGGTGCTGCCGCTGCCGCCATTCATGCTCGACGTGTTTTTCACCTTCAACATCGCTTTGTCGGTGATGGTGATGCTGGTCGCGCTTTACACCTTGAGGCCGCTCGACTTCTCGGTCTTTCCCACCGTGCTGTTGGTGACGACGCTTTTGCGTTTGAGCCTGAATGTCGCCTCGACGCGCATCGTGCTGCTCCACGGCCATACCGGGCCGGATGCCGCCGGCAAGGTGATCGAGGCCTTCGGCCACTTTCTGGTCGGCGGCAACTACACGGTCGGCATCGTCGTCTTCATCATCCTGACGGTGATCAACTTCGTCGTCATCACCAAGGGCGCCGGGCGTATCGCCGAAGTCTCGGCGCGCTTCACGCTCGATGCGATGCCCGGCAAGCAGATGGCGATCGACGCCGATCTGAACGCCGGCTTGATCGGCGAAGAAGAAGCGCGCCGGCGCCGCAAGGAGATCGCCCAGGAAGCCGACTTCTATGGGTCGATGGATGGTGCCTCGAAGTTCGTGCGCGGCGATGCGATCGCCGGCATTCTGATCCTCTTGATCAACATCGTCGGCGGCTTGATCGTCGGCATGATCCAGCATGACATGCCCGCCGGGCAGGCGGCGAAGACCTACACCCTGCTGACCATCGGCGACGGCCTGGTCGCGCAGATTCCGGCGTTGATCATCTCGGTCGCTGCCGGTCTGGTGGTCTCGCGCGTCAATGACGAAAAGGATCTCACCACCTCGTTCATGGGGCAGCTCTTTGGCCGGCCGATCGTGATGGGGCTTGCCGCCGGCATCCTCGGCGTGCTCGGGGTGATCCCGGGCATGCCGAACTTGGTCTTCCTGCTGCTCGGCAGCGTGCTGGGCACACTGGCTTGGTACAAGCAGAAAATGCTGCGCGCGCGTGAGGCCGCGGCCGCCGCCGCGCCCGCCGCGGCACCGGCGGCCGACGAAGCGGCGGAGGCGAGCTGGGAAGACGTCGCGCCCGTCGATGTGCTCGGCCTGGAAGTCGGCTACCGGCTGATCCCGCTGGTCGATCGAGCCCAGAACGGCGAGCTGCTCAAGCGCATCCGTGGCCTGCGTAAGAAGTTCGCCCAGGAGGTCGGTTTCCTGCCCGCGCCGGTGCATATCCGCGACAACCTCGAGCTCAAGCCCAATGGCTATCGAATCACCCTGAAGGGCGTCGAAATCGGTGCCGGAGAAGCCTTCCCCGGCATGTCTCTGGCGATCAATCCGGGGCAGGTCAGCGGCACCCTGCCCGGCACGCCGACGCAGGATCCCGCCTTCGGTCTGCCGGCGGTCTGGATCGATGCGGGTTTGCGCGACCAGGCGCATCTGATGGGCTATACGGTCGTCGATGCCGGCACGGTGATCGCCACCCACCTCAACCATCTGATCATGTCCCACGCCGCCGAGCTGTTGGGCCGTCAAGAGACCCAGGCGCTGCTCGATCACATCGCCAAGGAGACGCCCAAGCTGGTCGAAGACCTGGTGCCCAAGCTGCTGCCGCTGGCCACGGTGCAGCGCGTGTTGCAGAACCTGCTCGAAGAAGGCGTCAACATCCGCGACATGCGCACGATCATCGAGGTGCTCGCCGCGCAGGGGGCGCGCAGTCAGGACCCGGTCGAGCTGACCGCGCAGGTGCGCATCGCGCTCGGCCGCGCGATCGTGCAGCAGATCTTCGGCAATGCAAGCGAGCTTTCGGTGATCGCGCTCGAACCGGGGCTCGAACGCTTGCTCGGCCAGGCCATGACCGGCGGTGCAGACGGGGCCGGCATCGAGCCGGGGCTGGCCGATGCATTGCTGCACGAGACGCAGGCCGCAGCGCAGAAGCAGGAGGCGATGGGGCTACCGCCGGTGCTGCTGGTATCGAGCCACTTGCGCTGGCTGCTGGCGCGCTTCCTGCGGCGCGCCTGGCCGACGCTGAAAGTGCTCGCCAACAACGAGATTCCGGAAACGAAGACGATCAAGGTGACCTCGGTCGTCGGCATCAAGAGCTGATAGAAAAAAGGAACGATCATGACGGTGAGACGCTTCTTCGGAGAAACCGCGCGCGAGGCGCTGCGCAAGGTCAAGGCGGCGCTGGGGCCGGAGGCGATCGTGATCTCGAACAAGGCGGTGCCCGGCGGCGTCGAAATCATGGCGATGTCGGCCGACAGCCTCGCGGCACTGCAGGCGGAAAGCGCGCCGTCCGCTCCATCGGCCTTAGCGTCCAAGGCTTCTGCGACGGCAAGCGCAGCGCTCGAGCCGCGCGCGCGGGGGGGTGCCGTCCCGCCAGCGCCGACTTTCCGAAGTGAGTCGGCGCCCGGCGGGACGTCCAGCATTCCGCCAGCGCCGACTTTCCGAAGTGAGTCGGCGCCCGGCGGGACGTCCAGCATTCCGCCAGCGCCGACTTTTCGAAGTGAGTCGGCGCCCGGCGGGACGTCCAATTCTCCGCCAGCGTCGAGTTTGGTCACCGATCCCTCGCCCGTCATTTGCACGCCGGCGCAGGTCAGCGAAACGACGGGGCGCAAGGATGCTGCAACGACGGATGAGGACGAGGGCGACGACTACACGGTCATGCTCTCGGCGAAGGCGCGCGCGCCGCACGCCGTGCATGCCTGGCAACCCTGGCAGCCGCCACGCCACGAAACGCTTGCGGCGGCGCCGGCCGAAAGGCCGAAGCTTCGCCCCCTGCCGCCGCGCCAGCGTGCGCCAGAGGGAATGCCCGCCGAAGAAGAGCAAGTCGCCGCCGCGCTGGCCCAGGCGAGCGCAACGGCCGGCGCTCAGAACGGCGCTGCCACCAGTGCCGGCGGTACGCTGCCTGGCGGCGATCAGCAGGTCCAGCAGCTGATGGACGAAATGCGCGCGATCAAATCCTTGCTTGAACGCCAGCTCGCCGGCTTCGCCTGGGGCGACTTGACGCGCCATGCGCCGGTGCGTGCGCAACTGCTGGGCGAAATGCTCGAAGCCGGCTTTTCCGGCGAGCTCGCGCGCCGTCTGGTCGAGGAGCTGCCCGACAGTCTGGACGTCTCGGAAGGGCGTAAATGGCTGAGCGCCGCGGTCAACCGGCGGCTACGCACCTTGTCCAGCGACAACGATCTGATCGACCAGGGCGGCGTGTTCGCGCTGGTCGGCCCGACCGGCGTCGGCAAGACGACGACGACGGCGAAGCTCGCCGCGCGTTGCGTGGTGCGCTACGGCGCCGACAAGCTGGCGCTGCTCACCACCGACGGCTACCGGATCGGCGCCCATGAGCAACTGCGCATCTATGGCCGCATCCTCGGCGTGCCGGTGCATGTGGTGCGCGACAGCGAAGACCTGCGCCGCATGCTCGCCGAGCTTACCGGCAAGCACATGGTGCTCATCGATACCGTCGGCATGAGCCAGCGCGACCGCATGGTCGCCGAGCAGGCGGCGATGCTGATGCGTGCCGGCGACGTCAAGCGCCTGTTGCTGCTCAATGCCACCAGCCGCGGCGATACGCTCGACGACGTGATCAAGAGCTATGCCGGCGAGGACATTGCCGGTTGCATCCTCTCGAAGGTGGATGAGGCGGCGGCGCTGGCGCCGGCGCTCGATGCCGTGGTGCGCCACGGCCTGCTGCTCACCTACATCGCCAACGGCCAGCGCGTGCCGGAGGATCTGCATCTGCCCAACCGCACCTATCTGCTGCACCGTGCCTTCAAGCTGCCGCCGCCGGGCTCGGTGCATCGGCTGCGCAACGACGAGTTCGGGCTGATCATGCCGACACCGAGCGAAAGCCGCGCTGCCACCCGGGGAGCGGTCCTTGTCTGAGCAGCTGCCGGCACCCGGTCCGGGCGATCAGGCCGAAGGGCTGCGCCGCCTGCTCGGCAGTCAGCCGATCGAGCTGACCGTCGCCGCGTGCGAGACCGAGCTGATCGATGCCTATGCGCGCATCAAGCGCATCGCATACGAGCGCAATTGCCATCACTTCAAAGTCAGCATCAGCCGGGCGCGCTCGGCTGAACAGGCCCGCAACGTGTTCGACAGCCTGCAACGTGTCGCCCGTGAATATCTCGGCGTGCGCCTCGAATACCTCGGCATGGCAAAGAGCGAGGGGACGCCTCCCCTGAGCGCTGCTCGGTCCATTCGCGGCGGGGCCGCCGTGAGGAGTCGATGATATAGTGAAAAGTGTTCATGACGACTTCCTTGTACACAGCGCAGGGCACGCTCGAAAAGGAGCGGCTGATCGATCGCTACGCGCCGTTCGTCAAGCGCATCGCCTGGCATTTGATGGCTAGGCTACCGGCCAGTGTGGATGTCGATGACTTGGTGCAAAACGGCATGCTGGGGCTTCTCGACGCGATCAAGCGCTTCGAGGATGGGATGGGCGCCCAGTTCGAGACCTATGCGATGCAGCGCATCCGCGGCGCGATGCTCGACGGCTTGCGCGAAAACGACTGGCTGCCGCGCACGGTGCGCAGTCAAATGCGCCGCGTCGAAACGGTGCTGCAGAAACTCGAGCATGAAAATGGCCGTCCGCCCAGCGAAAGCGAACTCGCCGCCGCGCTCGGCATGTCGCTGGCCGACTATCAGCACCTGTTGCAGGAAGCGCGCGGCCACCAGATCCTCTATCTCGAGGACCTGGCCGTCGAGAACGAAGATTTCCTCGATCGCCACGAGACCGAAACCGCGCCCGATCCGCTCGCGCTGCTCGAAGAAAGCGATGCGCGAGCCGCGCTCATCGCCGCGATCGAGAAGCTGCCGGAGCGGGAGAGGCTGATGATGGCGCTCTACTACGAACAGGATCTCAATCTGCGCGAGATCGGCGCCGTGATGGGTGTGACCGAATCGCGCGTCTGTCAGCTGCATGCCCAGGCCGTGGCGCGGTTGCGAACCGCGCTGGTCGGTGAGCAGGGAGCAGTCGCGCGCGCGTCCAAACGGCGCGGCCGCAAACCGCGCGCCATTTCCAACCCGTCGAACGGATATCATGGATAAGATCAGCATCGCGGGTCTGGCGCTTGGGCTGGCGGCCATACTGCTTGGCCAAGTGCTCGAAGGCGGGCACATCGGCTCGCTGCTGCAGCCCACCGCGTTCCTCATCGTCATCGGCGGCACGGTCGGTGCGGTGATGCTGCAGAGTCCCTGGCCGGTGTTCATGGCCGGTCTGAAGATGGGTAAATGGATCTTCGTGCCGCCGCCGACGGACGCCAAGCCATTGATCGATCAGATCGTCACCTGGAGCCACATCGCGCGTAAGGAGGGGCTGTTGGCGCTCGAAGCGCAGATTCCGCTGGTGCCCGATCCCTTCATGCAGAAAGGCTTGCAGCACCTCGTCGATGGGGTGGAGCCGGAAAGCCTGCGCGAAGTGCTCGAAGTCGAGATCGGCGCCTATGAAGCGCAGATGAAGCTCGCGGCGAAAATCTGGGAATCGGCCGGCGGCTATGCGCCGACCATCGGCATTCTCGGGGCGGTGATGGGGCTGATCCATGTGATGGAAAACCTCACCGATCCTTCCAAACTCGGCGCCGGCATCGCGGTAGCCTTCGTCGCCACGATCTACGGCGTTGGCTCGGCCAACCTGATCTTCCTGCCGATCGCCAAGAAGCTATTCGCCAACATCGCCCGCCTCGTTAGCTTGCGCGAGATGTTCGTCGATGGCCTGGTCGGCATCGCCAATGGAGACAATCCGCGCATCATCGAAAGCCGTCTCGAGGGCTATGTGGTCTGATCATGGCGCGCAAAAAGTCCGAAGAAGAACATGAAAACCACGAGCGCTGGCTCGTCTCGTATGCGGACTTCATCACGCTGCTGTTCGCTTTCTTCGTCGTCATGTATGCCATTTCGTCGGTGAATGAAGGCAAGTATCGCGTGCTGTCGGATTCGATCTCGGCGGCTTTCCGCAACATCCCGGGCAGCAGCGTCGGCGCGATGGTGCAGGTCAACCCGAGCGCGCCGCTGCCGGTGACGATCCCTTTCAAGAAACCGCAGGTCGCCAATCTGAAGACCGACCCGCAGCGGGAGAAAAACCGCGAGCTCTTGCGCAAAAAGGCCAAGGAGATCGCCGAGGCGCTGGCGCCGCTGGTCGAGCAAGGGCAAGTGCGCATCACCGAAGGTGCCCTGGGCATCACCGTCGAAGTCAATGCCAGCGTGCTGTTCGATTCGGGCGAGGCACGCTTGCAGCCTGCCGCCGTGCGCGCGCTGACCGCGGTCGGGCAGATTCTCGCCACCACCGATTTTCCGATCACGGTCGAAGGGCACACCGACAACGTGCCGATCAGCTCGCTGCTCTATCCCTCGAACTGGGAACTTTCGGGCGCGCGCGCGGCGAGCGTCGTGCGGTTGTTCATCGAAAACGGGGTCGATCCGCGCCGCCTGACCGCGGTGGGCTATGCGGACCAGCGCCCGGTGGCGGACAATGCGACGCCCGAAGGCCGGCTGCGCAACCGCCGCGTCGCGATCACCGTCGAGTCGCGCACGCCGGATACGCCGGTCGAGGTGGCCTTGCCCGAGTGATCAAGCCTTGCCGAGCGAATGACTGACGCCGCCCTGCCGCGGTTGTCCGTCGCGGCCGTAGACGGTGGCATTGTCGGCGGCCGCGCGTAGCACGTTCAGCGCCTGCTGGTTGCGTTGCAGGTGTAGCGCGATCAGCTTGCCATTGGTTTCGTTGAGCTCGCGCGCCTCGGTGGCGAGCCCGCGCAATGCTTCGGCCTCGGCAGGGGAAATTCCATTGAGCCGTTCCGCCAGCGCCGATTTTTCCGGAATCAGCGCCGCGAGCGCCTCGATGTCGCCTTTGATCAGAGCGGCCTGCTCACGGCGCAGCAGGTCGATGAAGACCCGCAGCGTTTCCGCGAAGGATTGTTCCGTCGTCATTGACGCTGGCGGACCAGCAGCTCGCGCGCGCTGTCGAGCAGGCTGCCGGCGATGCGCTCTGGGCCGATCTGGAAACGGCCTTCGGCAATCGCCTGGCGGATGCCCTCGACACGGGTGGCGTCGAAGGGCGCCTCACCGGCTTTCTGCAATTGGGCCGAGAGGGAGGAAATGTCGATCCGCTCCGTATTGACACCCGTCGCGGGAACTGTGGCCGCAGTCGCTGGTTTCGACTCCCGCGAGGCGGGATTCGTTGTCGTGTTGCCAATGGGGGAAAGCGTGGGGTCGATCTTCACGGCAATGTCCTGTTCCTGGTGTCGTCTTGGCTGTATTACGGCAACTCGGCGGAAAACCTGAGAACGAAAAAGGCGCTGCGAAGCATAGCGAAGGTCAATAGCCGACCTCGACGCTGCCATCGGCGCGAGCCGTGCCGCTGATCACCTGCCCGTTGGCCAGCCGCACCTGAGCGATTTCGCCCTCTCTGGCATTGGCGAGCGCGCGGCCTTCGTTGGCGACCGCGAATCCAGGGCCAACCGAGACGACCCGGACGGTCTGGCCTTGACGGATCACCAAGGGCGTTCTGATCACGTCGGCACGCAGCGGTCGGCCGGCGGGGATGGCGGCAGCGGCGGTCTTGCCGAGCGCCTGTGTGGGGTCGGTCAAGACGTTCGGCGGCAGTTCGGAAAGATCGCCCAGCTGGGTGGCCAGATCGTCGGCAACGATCGTCTGGCCCTGCGCGATCGGCCGCGCCGCGATCAGATAGTCGCCTTTGACGCGCACATGCACTTGCACATAGATGCGCCAACCGGCCTCGCTCAGACAACGGACGATCACGTGGGTGCGCCCCCAGACGCGCGCCCCGGGCGGTAGGCCGACATCGAACTGCTGGCATGGCGCGAGCTGGTTGTCGGCATCGAGGCTGCCGATCTCCCAGCTGACCTGACCGGGCAGCCCCTTGGTCTGGACTTTCAGCCAGGCGTCGATGGCTTTTTTCACCGGCAGCGGATCCTGCTGAGCGACGGTCAGCGAAGCCAACGGCAGCAGGAAAGCAAAAAGGGCGAGGCGGATGCGGATTCGCATGCGGCAATTAAAACATGACGCGCTGACTTTGACGTAAAGGGGGCAGCGAAGGCAGAAATTGCCGCCCAAGCGGCAAAGGAGGGGTGATAAAGGCGCTTCTTTGCCAGGAGGGCACCTCGAAACCTGCTGCACGACCCGATTGCTGCGTTGGGCGGTGCTGGCTTCGGCCGCTTCGCTTAACCTTGGCAAAGCCGAGGTTGGCCTTCGCCGCAACTTCGTTGTCGCTCCCTCGCTTAACTCATTGTTATGTGGTTTCGGCATCACATGCGCTTCGCTCCTGTTAGCCTGCACCGTAACTTCGCCTTCGGCTTTTTCTCGGTCGCTGCGCTCCGTCCGCCTTGCACTCGGGCCGCTCGCGACGGTTTTCCGCGGTGCCCAGGATTCGGGCTTGGCATGAAAGCTGCAGGTGTGAGGGCGTTCCAGTCTCCTATGCACTGACATCATGATCGACCGCCTCGAACAGGACTTGAGCTTCTTCCGTCACGCGCTGGGGGTGCGTGGCTACCGTCAGGAGCTACTCGCCTCGAACATCGCCAATGCGGACACGCCGCATTACAAGGCGCGCGATCTCGATTTCAAGGCGGCACTGGGCGCGGCGCTGGGCACCATGCCCACGGTGCCGCCGGTGCGGCTTGCTCGCACCCAGCCGGGCCATCTCGGCGGCAACGGGGCACCGCCCTTTGCCGGCGCCATGCGTTATCGCGCCGAATATCAGGGCGCAGTCGATGGCAACACGGTGAACATGGATGTCGAGCGCGCCGCATTCGCCGAGAACGCGCTGCAGATCGAGGCGCTGATCAGTTTCGTCAATCACCGTTTCCGCAGCATGCAGGCTGCGCTGCAAGGGCAGTGATCATGAGCGACTTCAGGATTTTCGCGATCGCCGGCTCCGCGCTCACTGCCCAATCCGCGCGTCTGAACGCCGTGGCGAGCAACCTCGCCAATGCCGACAGCGTAGCAGGTGCCGATGGCCGGCCCTATCGAGCCAAACAGGTGGTGTTCCAGGCCATGCCGGTGGAAGGCGGCGGCCTTGGTGTGCGCGTCACCCAGGTGGTGGAGAGCGCGGCGCCGCTGCGCATGCAATACGACCCGGCGAATCCGGCCGCCGACGAAAAGGGTTATGTCGCGCTGCCGAACGTGAATGTCGTCGAGGAGATGGTGAACATGATCTCGGCTTCGCGCGCCTATCAGACCAATGCGGAAGTGATGAATACCGCACGCGCCCTGATGAGCAAGACCCTGACGATCGGCCAGTGAGAAAGGAAAAGCAATGAGCGTCGCGAATACCGTCACGAGCCTAGCCGAGCAAATCTATGCCAGCCTGAATCCGAGTCGGAAGACGGATACCCCGACCGTCATCAATGAAGCGGAGAACCGCTTTCTGACGCTGCTCACCACGCAGCTTAGGAACCAGGATCCCCTCAATCCGCTCGACAACGCGCAATTGACCTCGCAGCTGGCGCAGATTTCCACCGTCAATGGCATCGAGAAGCTCAACGCTACGTTGCAAACGCTGCTCTCGGGCCTGCAAGACACGCAGGCGATGCAGGCCGCGCTGCTGGTCAATCACGGTGTGCTGGTGCCCGGCAATGACCTGATACTCGGCGAACAAGGGGCGATCGGCGGTGTCGAGCTCGCCAGTGCCGCCGAAGATGTCAGCGTCACGATCAAGGATGGCAATGGCCTCGTCGTCCGCACGCTGAGTCTCGGCGCACAGGAGGCAGGGATCAATCCCTTCGTCTGGGACGGCAAGGCCGACAACGGTGCCCAGGCCGCGCCCGGGAAGTACAGCGTCAGCATCGGCGCCAAGACGGGGACGACGAATTCGACGCCCACGGCGCTCGCCTATGGCCTCGTGCAAGGGGTGACGCGCGGCAGCAATGGGCTCACTCTCGATGTCGGCGGCTTCGGCGAGTTCGGTCTTGCCGACGTGAAACAAATTTTCTGACAGGAGCATCACCATGAGTTTCCAACAGGGTTTGAGCGGACTGAATGCCTCTTCCAAGGCCATCGACGTCGTCGGCAACAACATCGCCAACTCGGGCACGGTGGGTTTCAAAGCGGCGAACACCGCCTTTGCCGACGTTTTCGCCGCGACCATGAGCGGCATCAACCAGATCGGCATCGGCACCTCGATCGCCAGCATCAATCAGCAGTTCACCCAAGGCAACATCACGGTGACCAATAACCCGCTCGATCTGGCGATCAACGGCCAGGGCTTCTTCCGGCTGTCCAACAACGGCGCGATCACCTGGACACGCAATGGCCAGTTCAATGTCGATAAGGATGGTTACATCGTCAATGCCAACGGCTACCGACTGACCGGTTATCTCGCCAATGCGCAAAACGTGATCGTGCCCTCGACGCCGGCGGAGATCTACATCAATACATCCGACCTGCAGCCGCAGGCGACCGGGAGTAGCCCCTCGGGCAGCGGGCTGCAGATGGGGCTGAATCTCGATTCGCGCGCCGATGTGATCACCGCAGCCTTCGATATCAACGATCCGACCACCTACACGAGCTCGACATCCGCGACGGTCTATGACTCGCTGGGCAATGCGCATCTGTTGTCGCTCTATTTCGTGAAGACGGCGGCGAATTCCTGGAACGTCTATAGCAACCTTGATGGCGGCACCCCTTCAGCAGCGACGGCGATCGCCTTCGATGCAACCGGCAAGCTGACCTCCCCAGCCAATGGTCTCATTTCCCAATCGCATGCGGTAACCACCGGGGCGACCTCGCCGCTCGCCTTCAACCTGGATCTGACCGGATCGACGCAATATGGCAACATCTTCGGCGTCAATAGCATCACCCAGGATGGCTATGCCTCCGGCCGGCTGACCGGCCTCTCCGTGGCCGTCGATGGCACGATCCAGGGCCGTTACAGCAACGGCCAGACGCGCGACCTCGCCCAGGTGGTGCTCGGTAACTTCAACAATCCGAATGGTCTGGTTTCGTTAGGCAACAACCAGTGGGGCGAATCGGCCGATTCGGGCCAGCCGCTGATCGGCGTGCCGGGTTCGGGCTCGCTGGGCGTGATCCAGTCGGCGGCGGTCGAGGAGTCGAACGTCGATCTGACCGCCGAGCTGGTGAATATGATCACCTACCAGCGTCAATACCAGGCCAATGCACAGACCATCAAGACGCAGGATTCGATCCTGCAGACGCTGGTCAACCTGCGCTGACGAAACTCGGCGCTGACGGGACGGCACGATGGATCGCCTGATCTACACCGCGATGACTGGCGCGAGCGGCATCCTCTCGCGCCAGGCGGCTGTTACGCACAACCTCGCCAACGTCACCACGCCGGGCTATCGCGCCGAAGAACATCGTCTGCGCGCCGTGCAGGTGCTCACGCACAACGCCGCACCCGCCGCGTTGCCGACGCGCGCCTTCGCAGTGGATGCCAGCACGCACAGCGATTTCTCCGCCGGGCCGATGAATTACACCGGCAATGCCACCGATGTGGCGGTGAAAGGCCAGGGCTGGATCGCGCTGGCGCTTCCTGACGGCACGGAGGCCTACACCCGCAACGGCGGTTTCGAAGTTTCCGAAAACGGCCTACTGCAGACCAAGAATGGCATTCCGGTGCAAGGTGACGGCGGGCCGTTGAGCGTGCCGCCGGATTCGCGCATCACCATCGAGCGCGACGGCACGGTGTCGGTCGTGCCACAAAGCGGTGCGCAGAACACCGTCAATGCCATCGGCCGCATCAAGCTGGTCAACCCTCCCGAAGCCGAACTGGTGCGCGGCCCGGACGGCTTGTTCCGGCTCAAGTCGGGAGAGCCGGCGCCGCAGGACGAAACCGTGATGCTCGCTCCCGGCTATCTCGAAAACAGCAATGTCAATCCGGTCGAGCAAATGATCGCGATGATCTCGCTCGCCCGCCAGTTCGAAATGCAGATGCGCGTGATCAGCAATGCGGAAGCCAACGACCGCGCTGCAACGCAAGTGCTCACGCCGCGCTGATGAAAGGATGAATGAATGATCCGTTCCCTCTGGATTGCCAAGACCGGGCTGGACGCCCAGCAGACCAACCTCGACGTCATCACCCACAACCTGGCGAACGTCAGCACCAACGGCTACAAGCGGCAGCGGGCGGTGTTCGAGGATCTGCTCTATCAGAACCTACGCCAGCCGGGCGCGCAATCGACGCAAGCCACGCAGATTCCTTCCGGCCTGCAGTTGGGTGTCGGCGTGCGCACCGTCGCCACCGAGCACATCCATACCCAGGGCAATTTGCAAAAGACCGAAAACCCACTCGACATTGCGATCAACGGCCAGGGCTTCTTCCAAATCCAGATGCCGGACGGCACGCTGGCCTATACGCGCGATGGCGCCTTCCAGCGCGACAGCAACGGCCAGATCGTCACCGCGAGCGGCTATCCGCTCTCGCCGGCGATCACGATCCCTGCCGATGCGGTGAGCGTGACGATCAGCCGCGACGGCATCGTCTCGGTGCTGCAGGCCGGCCAGGCCACGCCGACCCAGGTCGGTAACATCCAGCTGGCGACCTTCATCAACGCTGGCGGTCTGCAAAGCATCGGCGAGAACCTCTACCTCGAGACCGCCTCGAGCGGCACGCCGACGCCGAACACCCCGGGCACGAACGGCGCGGGCCTGCTCAACCAGGGCTATGTCGAAACCTCGAACGTGAATGTCGCCGAAGAGCTGGTGACGATGATCCAGACCCAGCGCGCCTACGAGATGAACTCCAAGGCGGTGTCGACTTCGGATCAGATGCTGGCGCGGCTGACGCAGCTGTGATCGACGGGAACGGAGGAAGGGGAGACGCTATGACGAAAGAGAACCCGGCCGCCCTGCGGCTGATCTGTCTTCTGTCCTCTGTCCTCGGTCTTTCGGCTTGCGTGACGACGACCCCGCCGACGGCGGTGCATCAGCCGATGACCATACGGCCCGAGCCGCGCGTCGCCCTCACGCCCGCGAACGGCAGCATCTACAACGTCGCCACTGCGCGGCCGCTGTTTGAAGATCGCCGCGCGCGCTTCGTCGGCGACACGCTGACCATCAACATCGCCGAAAAGGTCGCCGCGGCGAAGAAGTCGGACACCAAGGCAGACCGCAAATACGACACCTCGCTGGGCGTGCCCACTGTGGCCGGCTTGCCGTTCAAGACCGTGCAGGGTACGACATTGGCCGCGAACAGCGCCACCAAGTTCGAAGGCTCGGGCGAGAACACCTCGTCGAACAACTTCACCGGCACGATCACCGTGACGGTGATCGAGGTCTATCCGAACGGCAATCTGCTCGTCTCGGGTGAAAAGCAGATCGGCCTCAAGGAAGGCGAAGAGTTCATCCGCTTCTCTGGCGTGGTCAATCCGGACACGATCACGGCCGCGAACACCGTGCAATCGACGCAGGTCGCCGATGCGCGTATCGAATACAAGGCCAACGGCTTCATCGATTCGGCGCAGGTGATGGGCTGGCTTAGCCGCTTCTTCTTGAGTTTCTTGCCCTTCTGATTCCGGAGCATCGCAATGACGAACATGCATAAATTCCTCATTGGCCTGATGTGGCTGTTTGCCGCGCTGCTGGTGGCCGATGCCGCGCGCGCCGAGCGCATCAAGGAGATCGCGACGATCGCCGGCGTGCGCAACAACCAGATCGTCGGCTACGGCATCGTCGTCGGCCTCGATGGCACCGGCGACCAGACGACGCAGACGCCCTTCACGGTGCAGAGCATGATCAACATGCTCTCGCGCATGGGGGTGAATCTGCCGCCGGGGCAAACGCTGCAGCTGAAGAACGTCGCCGCAGTGATGGTCACCGCCGAGCTGCCGCCGTTTGCCCGTGTCGGCCAGCCGCTCGATGTGACGGTCTCGTCGATCGGCAACGCCAAAAGCTTGCGCGGCGGGACATTGATCCTGACGCCGCTGAAAGGTGCGGACGGGCAGGTCTATGCGATGGCCCAGGGCAATGTCGTGGTCGTCGGCGCGGGGGCTACGGGCGGTGGCGCGAAGGCGACGGTCAATCATCTGGCCGCCGGCCGCATCATCAATGGCGCAACGGTCGAACGCGAAGTGCCTTTGTCGCTCGCGCAAGGCGACAGCATTCAATTCGAGCTCAAGCGCAGCGATTTCGGCACCGCGCAACGCGTCGTCGAAGCGATCGAGCGGGCGATGGGGCCCGGTGTCGCCACGGCGATCGACGGCCGGCAGATCCAGGTCAGGCTGCCGGCGCAGCCTGAAGCGCGCGTTGCTTTTCTCGGCCGCATCGAGAACCTCGAAGTCACCCCGGTCGAACTGCCTGCGAAGGTGATCGTCAATGCGCGTACCGGCTCGGTGGTGATGAACCGCGCGGTGACCATCGAGGAATGCGCGGTCGCGCACGGCAATCTCTCGGTCAGCGTCACGCCGCAGACGAATGTCAGCCAGCCCGCACCGCTGTCCGCCGGCCAGACGGTCGCGACGACCAACACCGGCATCGAGATCAAGCAGGAAGAACGCCAGCTCGTGCAGCTCAAGGCCGGAGCGAATCTCGCCGACGTCGTCAAGGCGCTCAATGCCGTCGGCGCCAACCCGCAGGATCTGATCGCGATCCTCCAGGCGATGAAACAGTCGGGATCACTGCGCGCCGAGCTCGAAGTGATTTGAGATATCCCGGAAATTGTCAGCATGTTCGACAGATCGCCCCAGGCTTGAATCGGGCAAGCTAGCGAGATGAATTCCGCGACGGCGATCCCTTCCGTATTCGATGCCCAGGCACTGACTGCTGTCAAAAGTGGCCTGCGCAAGGACGATCCCAAAGCGCTCAAAGCCGCTGCGCAGCAGTTCGAGGCGCTGTTTCTACAGATGGTGATGAAATCGATGCGCGCCGCAGTGCCGCAGGACGGACCGTTCGACAGCGACCAGACGCGTTTCTATCAAGAGCTGCTCGACGCCCAGCTTGTGCAGGTGATGGCGGCGAAAGGCGGCACTGGACTTGCGGCACTGATCGAACGTCAGCTCAGCCCCGCGGCAAGCCCAACTGCGCCGCTTGGCGAGGCCGGCATGCCGCTTGCGCCGCAGGCAAGACCAATGCCTCTAGCCCCCCAGCGCGGTTTTCCACTGCTTCCGCCGATTGCGCCCACACGGGCATTGCCCCTTTCGGGCAGCCCGCTGCGTCCGGCGGCGAATGAGGGCATGAGAAGCGCGGTTCCCCAGCCGACGACGCGAAGCGAGTCGGCGCCCGGCGGGACGTCGCCCATTCCGCCAGCATCCGCTGCCTTCGTCTCGGACATTTGGCCCTATGCGGTCGAGGCGGGTAGAACGATCGGCATCCCCCCGCAGTTCATCGTCGCCCATGCGGCGCTGGAAAGTGGCTGGGGGCGCGCCATGCCGCGCCTTCCCGACGGTCGGCCGAGCTACAACCTGTTCGGCATCAAGGCCGGCGGCCAGTGGCAAGGGCCGGTCGTCGAAGCTGTCACGACCGAATACATCGACGGCGCGCCGCAAAGGCGCAGCGAACGCTTCCGCGCCTACGGCTCCTATGCCGAAGCCTTCGCCGATTACGCCCAATTGCTCGCCGGCGCGCCGCGCTATGGCCATGTGCTTGGCAGCGTAAGCCCCGTCGGCTTCGCGCAGGGCTTGCAACGCGCCGGCTATGCCAGCGATCCGGACTATGCCAGCAAATTGCTCCGCGTCATGCGCGTCTTGAGTTGATTCTCAGGATGTCGGCAGACGAATTTTCCCGCTTGGCGCTTGGTAGCGCGCAGTTCGGCCTCGACTATGGCATTGCCAATCCCGCGGGAAAGGTCGCCATCGAGGAAGCGACGGAAATCCTTTCGCTGGCCAAGAGTGTCGGCATCCGGCTCATCGACACCGCGCCCACTTATGGTTCGGCACAAGCGCTGCTGGGACGACTGATCGGCTTGGATGGGCATTTCGATTTCGTCACCAAAACCCTGCCGGTCGGAAACGAAAGGATTGGAGAACCAGACCTGGCGAGAATCGCCGCAGCCTTCGAGGACAGCCTGAAGCATCTGGGCCGCGAGCGGCTCGCGGCGGTCATGGTGCATCATGCCGCGGATTTGCTCAAACCCGGCGGCGATCGTCTTTATGATCTAATGCGGCGTTGGCAGGTAGAAGGCCGGGTCGGGAAAATCGGCGCCTCGGTTTACGAACGAGCGCAGATCGAGGCGCTGCTTGAACGCCATGCGCTGGATCTAATCCAGCTACCGCTCAATATCTTCGATCAACGCCTGCTCCGTGATGGTGTGTTAGCAGCGCTGGCCAAGCAGGGAATCGAAATCCATGTCCGGTCAGTGTTTCTTCAGGGGTTGCTGCTGATGGAAGGCGATGCTCTTCCGGCGTATTTCATGCCTTGGCAGGATCATTTGCGGCAATTCCATGCGTACTGCCGGTCGCTGGGCATCAGCCCGCTGACGGCCTGTCTGGGTTTCGTCCTTGGCCAGCCTGAAGTCGCCAAGGTCATCATTGGTGTCGTGTCAGCCTCCCAGCTGGCCGAGTGCATCGCAGCTTCGAGGCAGTCGCTGCGCGGCGACTGGTCTACCTTCGCGCTCGATTCGCTCGAGATCATCGATCCGCGCCGCTGGCCACAGCCTCGCTGACCATGAGCCCAGATCGTGCATTTGGCTGGGCGAAGAGCTTTATGAGGCGCTCGAAATCGGGCTCATATGTCTGGCGGCGATCAGACCGCGAGCGGCAGCGCCCGCGCGTTTGGCCAATAAACGACGATTGGGTTTCTCGCGCGAACACAAATCTTCGCCGCTGGCGACGAAATCCGCGCACGTTCCAATAGGCAATCTGGGATGATCCTGGCGATCTTGCAAGCGCGCGCTTCTTCCACCCGCCTACCCCGCAAGGTGCTGGCGCCGATCCTGGGCGCGCCGATGCTCGCCAGGCAGCTCGAGCGGCTCGCACATTGCGGCGAAATCGACCGGCTGGTCGTCGCGACCAGCGTAGAACCCGGTGATGACGAGATTGTTGCCCTATGCAGGCAGCGGGGGGTCGAATGCTATCGCGGCAGTCTGGACGATGTGCTCGACCGCTTTTACCGTGCGGCAACTCGCCATCGGCCGGAACAGGTCGTGCGCTTGACCGGGGATTGTCCGCTCGCCGATCCGGCACTGATCGATGAGCTGATCCGCTTTCACTGTCACGAAGGGTTCGACTACAGCTCGAATTGCCATGAACCCAGCCTGCCCGATGGCTTGGATGCCGAAATCATCCGCATGGCCGTCCTCGAGACCGCCTGGCGCGAGGCGTGCCTGCCTTCCGAGCGCGAGCATGTGACGCCTTTTATTCGCAACCACCCAGAGCGTTTCCGCATTGGCCTGTGGAAAAACCCAGTCGATTTGTCCCGGCTGCGCTGGACGGTCGATGAACCGGCAGACCTCGATTTCGTGCGGGCCGTCTATGAGGCGCTCTATCCGCACCATCCCAGGTTCGGAATGCAAGACGTGCTCGAGCTATTGGCGCGCAAGCCGGAGCTCGTCGCCATCAATGCCGGCTTGCGGCGCAACGCTGGCTTTGAGAAATCGCTGCGCGCCGATGCGCAGCAGAAAGAGAAGAGCGAGGGCTGAAATGCAAAAGGAAGCTTTTCTGGCCGGTGAGGGAGATGCCTGGTTTCAGCGCAACCATGCCGCATTGGGGCTTCAGACGGCGGTGCGCCTAAGGCCGCTCCAGCTCTTCTTGCCTTACCTTGCGCCGGGTGACGAGGCGCTGGAAATCGGCTGCGCCGATGGCAGCAATCTCGCGGCGCTGGCTAGACAGTGCGGCGTACGCGGCTGTGGAGTGGATCCATCGCGTCAGGCCATAGAAGCCGGCAAGCGCAAATATCCGATGCTGGATCTGCGTCAGGGCACGGCTGAAGCGCTGCCCTTTGATGAAGGGCGGTTCAAGCTGGTCTGGTTCGGTTTCTGCCTTTATCTGTTGGATCGCAGCGAGCTGATGCGGGCCATCGCCGAGGCCGATCGCGTCTGTGCTGAAGGCGGTTTCATCGCGATCACTGATTTCGATCCCGTGTTGCCGTGTCGGCGTCCTTATCATCACCGGCCAGGGCTGTTCTCGTGGAAGATGGATTACAGCCGGCTTTTCTTGGCCAATCCGGCCTATGTGCTGGTCGCCAAGGCATCTTATGGTCATGGTGCGGAAACCTTTCATCCCGATCCGGGCGAGCGGATCGCGACTTGGCTGCTGCACAAATCCCTCGCTCACGCCTATTTCCCGGAGGAGGAGCAGCGATGAGCGAGCGCTATGCCCGATCCGAAGCCTTTCTTGCCCGCGCCGAGAAGGTCATTCCGCTCGGTTCCCAGACCTTCAGCAAGAGCAAGACCCAATATCCTTTCGGGGTCTCGCCCTATTTCGCCAGCCATGCCCAAGGCTGCCGTCTCTGGGACATCGACGGCAACGCATACCTCGATTGCGTGATGGGTCTGGCAGCCTTCATCCTTGGTTATGGCGACCCGGAGGTGAATACGGCGGTCAAAGCGCAGCTCGACAAGGGGAGCCTGTTTTCACTGCCGGCAACACTCGAGACCGAAGTTGCCGAGCGCCTGTGCGCGATGGTGCCTTGCGCGGAAATGGTGCGTTTTGGCAAGAACGGCTCGGATGCCACTGCCGGCGCGATACGGCTGGCCAGGGCCTATACCGGACGCGATCACGTCGCAGTCTGCGGCTATCACGGCTGGCAGGACTGGTACATCGGTTCGACGGCGCGCAACAAGGGCGTTCCCCAGGCAGTGTGCGAACTGACCCATACCTTCGCATACAACGATCTAGCCTCGCTCGATCGCCTGTTCGACGCCTATCCCGGCCAGATTGCTGCCGTAATCCTCGAGCCGATGAATGTCAGCTTTCCGCAGCCGGGGTTTCTCGAAGGCGTGCGCGAGCGCGCTACGCGCCACGGCACCGTGCTGGTGTTCGATGAGACCATCACCGGCTTTCGCTTCGCCAATGGCGGAGCGCAGGAGGTTTTTGGCGTGATTCCCGATCTCGCGACATTCGGCAAGGGACTTGCCAACGGTTTTCCGTTGTCCGCTCTCGTCGGGCATCGCGCCTTGATGCGCGAGATGGAGGAAATCTTTTTCTCCTTCACCTTCGGCGGCGAGACCCTTTCATTGGCCGCCGCCAGCGCCACGCTCGACAAGCTTGGCAAAAGCCCCATCCTGGCGGAAATCGCTGCGCGGGGTGAACGCTTCAAAGCCGCGCTAAAGGCGCTGATCGAGCGCAATGGCCTGGCTGGGTGCCTGTCCGTCTCGGGCCATCCGAGCTGGATATTTCTGCTCGTAAGCGATACCGAGGCGGCGAGTCAATGGGAGATACGCACCTGGCTGATGCAGGAACTGTTCGCGCGCGGCATCTTGTGGATCGGCAGCCACAATCTGAGCGCCGCCCACGACGAGGCGGCACTCGCTGCCTTGCTGGATGGCTATGGCGAGATCCTACCGATGCTTTTCCGGCATCTCGTCAAAGGCACATTGAGTCAGGTGCTACGCTGCGAGCCGCTGCAGCCGTTGTTCCGGGTGCGATGATCCAAGCGGCCAGGCGCATGACAAAATGTTCCATTCCATTCCGGACGAGGAGTGATTTTCATGACCCCCTTGCAACAAGCTTATCTTGCTCGGCTGCACGCCACCGCTCAGGCCAATCTGGAGTTCCTCCGTCTCAACATGCCGGAGATCCACCGCAAGGTGAGCGAAGGATCGCCGACGGCCACCATCGACATCTCCGACCAGGGGGATCTGACCATCCGTCATGCCGACGGCACGGCCCAGCCCTTGCCGCCGTTGATGATCGAATACGCCCGGCGCCTCGCGATTTTCGCCGACCCGGACGAGCGTAACCAGCTTTTGGCTTTCCACAACCTGCGCATCACGAGCGAAGAGGAAGACGCGGTTTCCGATACGGCTCACTATTTCTATTCTAGGCTGGACAAAATTTATCCAGACCTTTTTCGCAAGCATTTCACCAAGCATTACCCCGACGCGCAGGGGCTTTACCGCTATCCGGTGTTCGGCGACGAAAAAACCATCCCGCTGCTGATCGTGATCGGCAGCGGCATCGGCTACCCGATCTCACGTCTGCTGCTGGACTATCAGGTGCGCCATCTGATCCTGCTTGAGACCGATACCGACGCCTTCCGGCTGTCGTGTTTCTTTCACGACTACGTGGAACTGAGCCGCATCGCGATGGAAAAGGGCACCGACCTGACTTTCATCATCGAGCCCGATGTCGAGCAGCTTTCCGGGGCTCTGATGAATGCGATGCTCAGGAATCTGCCGCCTTTCTTCGTGCATGGCGCGGCGCTCTTTCCGGCGATGCCGGCAGACGAAAGGCTCGAAGAGATCACGACCATGATCACCGACACGCTGTGGCGGATGTTCCACGGGTTGGGGTTTTTCGACGACGAAATCATCTCGATCCGCCACAGCTTCATCAATCTGCCGCGCCATCACCCGGTCTATCGAAAGCCCAACGTCGTGACGGAAGAAGCCTTTGCCTTCGTCGTCGGCGCCGGCCCTTCGCTGGACGGATTGTTGCCGCTGTTGCAAAGACATCGGGCTCGGGCGGTGGTCATCAGTTGCGGCACGGCGCTCGCGGCCCTGCACCAGGCGGGCATCCGCCCGGATCTGCACATCGAGATCGAGCGCACGGCATTGACCTACGATGTTCTGATCCATTCCCTGCCGCGCGAATTCCTGCATGAAATCGATCTCATCACCACCCAGGTCATGGAGCCACGCGTGCTCGAGCTGTTCAGAAGCGCCCGCATCGCGATCAAGGAAGCGGACACGATGGGCAATCTGCTCGTGGCGCGCGGTTTCATCGAGAGGCCGCCCCTGGAGACGCAGCCCACCGTGACCAACATGGGCCTGACGCTCGCCTTGGGGCTGGGTTTCAAGAAAATCTGTCTTTTCGGCGTCGATGTCGGCTATAAGGATGAAGCACGCCACCATGCGCGCGATACGGTCTATCACGGCAAGCTGCCCAAGGAAGACCGCCTGCGCCGCCTGATCGGCAATGTGGCGACGAAACATCTGACCGCGCCCGGCAACTTCGGCGGCAGCGTGAAGACGAATTTCGCTTTCGAATCGGCCCGCCAGCACCTGTCCGGATGGATTCGCGCGCATCCTGCGGCGACCGTCTATAACCCCAACGACGGCGCGCTGATCGAAGGCGCCGTGACGATCGAGGCCGAGGATCTGGCAAGACGCCTGGAAGAGGAGCTACCCAGCCCCGAGCACAAAGCGCGCGTACTGGAGCAGATCGCCAAGGCTTTCGAGCCCATCGATCTTCCGCTTACCTCGGTCGCCCAGGCGCTGGTGGAAGAGTTCGACCGTTTCGATGCCGAGCTGCGTCCACTGCTCAACCGCAAGATCGCCAGCCGCGCAGAGATCATCGAGCGCATCATCGATACGTATCGTCTGATACGCACGGAAATCGTCGCCAGCACGGCGTCGTCGATGCTGTTTCGCGGCACCTTGCTGCATCTGATGAGCCTGTGCTTCAATGCCGCTTCGATCATCGAAGATGACGATGAGGCGATCGCCAAGGCGACCTATGATTTCGGTCTGATCCTCGAATTCATGGAAGCGGCGAGAAACGAGGTGTTGCGCGCGATCGAAGCCACCGCGCAATGACCGGATGAAAAAAACGTCACGGGAAGGAGTGCGAAACATGCGAGCCGATCCTCTGGAGGCCGTAAAGCGGGCCAAACGCGTGGAGCAAGCCCAAGAGCAGATGCTGGCCGGGCATCTGGACGAGGCGCGAGACCTTTTCGAGAGCCTTCTGGCCGAGGCCGCGGATTTTCCCCAGGCGCTGCATGGCCTGGGGCTGTGCCTCGTCCAGCAAGGCCGGCATGAAGAAGGCGAGCGCCATTTGCGCGCGGCGCTGGTGCATGCGCCGGACGATCCCCATTACTGGAACGATCTCGGCGAGACGCTGCGGCAGATGGGCCGGCACGATGAAGCCATCGAGGCTTATCGTCGAGCGCTGGAGATCGCCCCGCAATTCGTGCCAGCGGCCAATAACCTCGGTGTCGCCCTGCTGCAGCAGGGCGACATCGATGCCGCCGAAGCCGCCTTCTTGCGCGCTTTGGCTTGCGCAGAAGACGACCCTTATACCCAGAACAACCTCGGGGTGCTGCGCCAGCATCAAGGCAGGCTCGAAGAAGCGCTCGCAGCCTATGAGACGGCCGTGCTGCTCAAGCCGGATTTCGCGGATGCCCTTGCCAACTACACCGATTTGCTTCAGCACCATCCCGAGCTGATCGCTGCGTCGGTGCGCCGCCTGGGCGAGACTTTCGATACGCTGCGCGAAGCCGAAGACAGGAGCGGAGGAAAAACTCGCTAAGGAAACGCTGAAGAAGGCCGCGAGCGGGATGCAGCGCAAGGCGCACGGAGCGCAGCGACCGAGACATAACATGGAGTTAGGCGAGGGAGCGAGCACCGCGCAACGCGGCGATGCGCCCGCGCAGCAACTTATTCAGCGTTTCCCTAAAGTTCCTCTCCTGCCAGCCGATAAGGAAGCCAAGGCAGGTCGATCTGCCCAATGGCGCGGAAGAACTCCGCGCCCATCCTCAACCTAGAAAAGGAGATTCATCATGGCACAAGAAGTCACCCTGACCGCCTCGATGCGGGCCAACCTGATCAGCCTGCAAAATACCGAAGTACTGCTCAGTCGCACGCAAGAGCGCTTGGCGACGGGCAAGAAGGTCAACAGCGCGCTCGACAATCCGCTCAACTACTTTGCCGCGTCCGCGCACATGCAGCGCGCTTCCGATCTGACGGAGCGCAAGGATGGCATGGGCGAGGCGATCCAGACGATCAAGGCGGCGAACAACGGCATCGAAGGCATCAAGACCCTGCTGTCGAACGCGAAGGGTCTGGTGGAAGCTGCGCGCTCCTCATCCGATACTTCCGTTCAGGAAGCTCAGTTCCAGGAAGTTATTAGTCAAATCAAGGAGATGGTGCAAGATTCCGGCTATAAGGGCATCAACTTCCTGGGTGGAACTGCTGAGAGTTTGGATGTGTTGTTCAATGAGACGGGCACCAACAAGCTGACACTGACCGGTTTCGATGGCAACGCTTCTGCCTTGGCGACGTATGGTACTGCAGCCTCGGGATCGTATTTGACCACCGCTCAAACTTTCGGCGCCGCAGGTAGCAATCTTGACTCGATTGCGGGCGCGATCACTACTGCGATGAGCACGTTGCAATCCAAAGCCTCCGTGCTGTCGAGTAACCTCGCGGTCATCAATGCACGGCTGGACTTCACCAACCAGATGGTCAACACGCTGAAGGAAGGCGCGGACAAGCTGACGCTGGCCGACACCAACGAGGAAGGCGCGAACATGCTGGCCTTGCAGACCCGTCAGCAGCTCGGCGTCACCTCGCTGTCGCTTGCCTCGCAGGCCGCGCAATCGGTGTTGCGTCTGTTCTAAACTTTCGGGCGGCGCAGCGCGGCTTGGGCCGCACGGCGCTGGAGGTGGAACGAAGGCCGTGGCGGGCGCAAGTTCGTCACGGCATTCGTTCATCACTCCGGAACTGACGCGAGGGGATAGAACATGGTGAAAGAGGCGCAATCGGTAGCGGCGGCGATACTGCCGCCCATGGCCGGCATGCAGAAAGCCGACCCGCAGCCGGTCAGGGGCGCCGCCTTGCCTGGCCTCGTTCAGCGCTCCGCATCGGCTTCGATCGGCCCGGCTTCGGTCAATGAAGCCGCCAACGCGGTCTTTCCCCGGCCTTCTGCAGTCTATGCGCGACTGCAAAGCGCCAAGGATGGATTGCAAAACTCGGCGCTGGTCGACCGGCAGCGTTTGAACGATGCCGAAACGGTGCAGAAGCTTGCCCGCGAGATGCGGGCCAACCTGATGGCGATCGTCAAGAACTACCCGCCGTTTCCGCCGGACAGCGAAGACAGGAAGCGTTACCTCGAGATGGTGGTGGGGTTGCGCAGGGAAATGGAAGCCTTGATGGTGCCGCCGCCGGACAAGGGTGGGCCGCCCGCGCTTTCCGAAGACGGCCGCGCCGCGCTGGGAAGGCTCACGCCTTCATCGAGTGATGCCGAAGTGGCGGCTGCCGCGGATGCGTTGGCGACGCTGGAGGCGGGGCTGACCGGATTCGGCGAGGAAATCAAGAGGCGCTGGGTGGAGCAGGCATCGTCGCAGGCGGCGCGGCAGTTGAGCGCCGCCACGGCAGAGCAGCTCGCAAGGGTGGCAGGCGGGATCGGCACGACCGCGCGGGATCGGGGTTGAGGTGTCGCTCAAGATCAGCCTCAAGGCAGGCGAGCGGCTTTTCGTCGGGGGGGCGGTCGTCCAGAACGGCCAAACCCCCTGCGATCTGTTGATCCTCAACGACGTCCCGCTGTTGCGGGAAAAGGACATCCTCAACGAAGACGAGGCGAGCACGCATTGCCGACGCATCCAGCTGTGCGTGCAGCTGATGTACATGGACACACCGAATCTCTCTGGCTACCAGAAGAAATATGCGCAGCTCGTCGAGGAATTGCTGGTGGCTGCGCCGAGCACGGCTGCTTTGGTGGCTGAAATCAATCATCATCTGGCCTTCGGCCAGTATTACCAGGCGCTGAAGAGCGCAAAACGCCTGGTGGCTTATGAAGAGGAGCTGATCCGTCATGTCCAGTCCGCTTGATGCCTACCGCAGCGTGGAGAAGGCCACTTTGAGCGGACGCGACCTCGAAGCCAGCGTGTTGCTCAAGGCGGCACAAAAACTCGTCGAGGCGCAGCACCGCCTGGCCGACGAGAAAGATCTGCAAACGCTCGATGAGGCCCTGCGCTACAACCAACGGGTCTGGACGCTGTTTCAGAGCGAGATCAGCGAGTCGGCCAATCCATTGCCGGAGGAGATCAAAACGAATCTCCTGGCACTGATCGGCTTCATCGACCGGCGCACTTACGCGCTGATGGCAGAGCCCAAGCCCGATCGCATCGACGTCCTGATCGAGATCAACCGCAACATCGCCGGCGGTTTGCAGGCCGGGTCGGATGCGGCTCGCGTGTCTGAGGAATCGCAATAGGCAGCGGCTAACCGCAGTCGATTCACCCCATAAAACCTGTTTTTTCGGATTATGCCGCCGATGAAAATCGGTTTGACTTGCACGAGTTATCTTCCAGCGCGTAGCCCTGTCTGGCGACACCTGAATCCGGCCGAGATCGAAATTGGTGGGTATGGCGATTGGCCAGTTGCTTTGACTCGATCCGATGCGCGATGGATCGTCGTTTGGGTCGTTTTTCTGGAAGATCTTCTTCCTTGGTCGATTCTGCGTCAGGGCGGAGAAGCAGTTTCGCAGGCGCTGGATACTGCGCTGGGAGCGCTGGATCGACGCCTCCAATCGGTTGATGCGCCTACGATCGTTGCCTGGCTGGGCGGGTATGAAGACTCCCCGATCCGTCGCGCTCGCAAAGCCACTCTTCGCGATCGGGCTGCAGCGGAATTCGAACGGGAGCTTTACGAACGTTGCGCGCGGTATCCTCGTCTGTATCTTCTTTCTCTCGATCGCCTTTTCGCGGCTCAGGGCTTGAGGGGTTGCCTCGATGCGCGGAATTATCAAGTCAGCCGTTGCCGATTGTCTTTGGTGGGCTTGAACCTACTGGCAGAAGGTTTAGAGGCGCTGATCAAGAGGATGAGCAAGCCGGCTTGTAAGGCACTGGTGCTAGACTGCGACAATACGTTGTGGGGTGGTGTGATCGGAGAGGTGGGGTTGTCCGGCATCGTGTTGGGGCAGGATGGTTTGGGCCAGGCATTCGTCGCGTTCCAACAAGCGCTGGCGTTGCTTTCCGATTCCGGAGTGATTCTGGCCATCAGCAGCAAGAACGAGGCAAACGATGTCTGGCAGGTCTTTGATCGACATCCGGCCATGGCCTTGCATCGCGCAGATATCATTGCTGCCCGCATCGACTGGAATGAAAAAACGCAACACCTTCAGGAAATAGCAGCGGAGCTGGGGCTGGGACTGGATAGCCTGGTGTTTTGGGACGATAACCCGATCGAGCGGGAAAAGATACGCGCAAGCTTGCCGATGGTGGTAGTTCCCGAACCGCCCCCAGAAGTCGCTGATTGGCCGTCAGCCATCCTTTCCCTGAATGCGCTCGCGCGAATGACGGATACCCAGGACGATCTAGCCAAAAAAGCCCAGTATCAGGCGCGAGCTTCTTTCGAAAGCGCCTTGCGCTCTGCGCCGGATGGACGTGTTTTTCTCGCCAATATCGAGATGGTGCCCCGCTGCATCGAACTGGATGAAGCGACATTGCCCCGTGCCGTACAGCTTTGCGCCAAAACCAATCAGTTCAATTTGCGACTGGCGCGCCATGATGAAGCGGCACTGAAGAAACTGACCGGTTTTGTTGGTTGTGAGGCGTTTCTTGTCGCC
The DNA here is from genome assembly GCF_003966565.1 of Sulfuricystis multivorans. Lineage (NCBI taxonomy): Bacteria > Pseudomonadati > Pseudomonadota > Betaproteobacteria > Nitrosomonadales > Sterolibacteriaceae > Sulfuricystis > Sulfuricystis multivorans. The sequence continues at coordinate 614,673 of NZ_AP018718.1, forward strand.
TTGCAGGATAAGTTCGGCGATCATGGCATCACGGGACTGGTCGTGGCATATCGACCCGGTAGAGAAGATACGGCTTTCCTCGATACCTTTTTGTTGAGCTGTCGCATTCTCGGCAGGCACGTCGAAGCATGGATGCTCGATCGGTTACGACAACGCCTGCTGGCGGCTGGGTATCGTTATCTCGTGGCAGAATTCATTCCAAGCGAACGAAATACACCCGCGGCAAGATTTCTCGATAAACATGGGCTGAATCTCTGGCAGGGAAACGGGACGACGGACGAATTCGTGATGCCTGACGAGATGAAGGCTCTTTTTGCGCCATCGAGCCAACGTTACTGGGTCGATCTGCAACGCTGGCAAATACCCTATTTGGACATTTTTCGCCATGAATCGTCAGCAACTGCTTGAAATCATCAAGGAAGTTTTTCCGGATGCCAGATTCGATCCAAGCGATATCTCATTGGGCTTGGGAAGTTTTCCGCAATGGGATTCCCTAGGTAATTTCAATCTACTTTTGCAAGTGGAAGCAATCGCCGGCATTCGTTTTTCCAGCGAAGAGATCTCGGAAATCAAGAGTCTTGCCGGCATCATCGCCAGCCTCGAGCGGCGGGGTATCTATGCAGATTGAGGTTCATCACGTTACCTCCGCTTTTGCCGCCTGCGGGATCAAGCCCGGGCATTGTCTGATGCTGCATGCCGATGCTTTTCCCGCCGCGCAGCTGCCCGGTGATGATTTAGCGCAACGCATGGACAAATTGCTCGATGGCGTCCTGGCGGCTCTGGGGAGCGATGGAACTCTGGTCATGCCAACATTTTCGTACAGTGCTACGAAAGGCGAAGTTTTTTGCCCAGCCCGAACACCCAGCGAGGTCGGCTTGCTCAGCGAACATTTCAGGCAGCGTAGAGGGGTCCAGCGCTCGAAGCACCCGATTTTCAGCGTTGCGGCAAGCGGCTCGCTTGCCGAGCGCTTTGCCAAAACCATCGTTGAAGATTGCTTTGGAGCGGACACCGCATTCGATCTGCTCATGCGCCATGATGCGTGGATTGCCAGCCTGGGATGCTCGATGGACAGGATGACATTCGTGCATTATGTCGAGCAGGCGCATGGTGTGACTTACCGCTATTTCAAGAAGTTTCCGTTTGCAATCGAAATGGATGGCGCTGTCGAGCAGGGCTGGGTGCGCTACTACGTCCGCGATCTGGAGCGTCGCAGTGGTGTTGCGTTGGATAGACTCAAAAGCCGGCTGATGTCGGCAGGAGTCCTCAAGGTGGCGGAAATCGGCAGAGCGCAATTGCTTTGCGTTCGGGCGCGCGACTTTTTTACGCATGCCAGTGAGTGCCTCGATCAGCAAGAGAATGCCCTGATAGAAGAGGGTGTTGGAGAAGAAACATGATCTTCGATCATATCGGAATCTTCGTGTCTTCTCTGGAAGAAGGGCGGCGGCAACTTTGGCCGCTGGGCATCAGGGATTGGACTGAGGCAGTGGAAGATCGATTGCAAAAGGTCACCGTGGCCTTCGGTTACGACGATCGAGGGTTGTGCTATGAAATCATCGCACCTCTTGGTGAGGGGGGGCCAGTGACGCCAGTGCTGAGAAGCGGGCGCAATATCCTCAACCACGTTGCTTACCGGGTTGCTGACCTGGATCAGACGGTGCAGGATCTGCGCTCGGCCGGCAGCATGCCGTTGGGTGAAGCGAAGCCTGCGGCAGCATTCGCGGGGCGGCGCATTGTTTTTGTCCTGACCCCTTTGCGTATGATTTTGGAATTGATCGAAGATGCCCCATGATGCCGTAGTAACGAATATGAAGTACATCGACCATTGTCCTGTGTGTCGAGGCACGCAAAGCCGCCAGCTGCTGAGCCTGTCAAATTTTCCGATTTATCAAAATCCGGTGCAGGCGGATGTCGAGGTGCCCAGGCCCCACACGATCGATCTGGAATATCTTCAATGTCGCGATTGTGGGCATGCATTTCAGTCGGCTTACGGCAGCGCAACACTCAAAACCATCTACGAGCATTACTACTTTGTGCCGGAGGTCAAGAATGTGGCAGTGTCAAGACACCATGCGTTTTTATCCTGGCTGGCGAATTGCGCCTTATTTAGGAAAAATGCGCCCCGCCGGATATTGGAAATCGGTTGTTCCTCAGGTGGCGTGCTCGATGAAGTCCGCGCCCTTTTTTCTCTAGAAAAAACAGACGTTCTGGGAATCGAGCCGAATCGAGCGACGGCCCAGGCCGCAAGAAGGCTTGGCTTGCCAATCATAGAAAATTTCTGTGATGAATCGCTGATGCAAAGGGTCGAAAATTTCGATCTCGTCTTCTCCCGGAATGTCATCGAGCATGTCGACGATCCATTATCCTTTCTTCGCGGCATGCGTAAGGCAGCCGGAGAGCATGGTGTCGTGATCATCGAAACCCCCTCCTTGGACATCAGCTTGCGTGAAAGAAAAATTTTGCCTTTTCATTTTGAACATCTGCATGTGTTTTCCGCTCAGTCGTTGGCGCGCGCCGCTGAAGAAATGGGTTTGGTGCCGATCGATTGCGTAGAAACCGAATTCGGCGATCTGATCATGGCGTTTTACGCCCAGGCGAATTCATCGCAAAAGACACCTTTGACGGTGGCGGCGACGGATACGACCCTCGATCTTCAACCTTCCTACGATGCCAAACGTGCCTGGTGGCAGCGCCAACTGGTATCACAAAAGGTCATCTTTTGGGGAGCAGGCTCAGCTTGCCGCATCCTCATCGCCGATACAAACTTCATGCCTGAAGCGATTTGCGATAGCAATCCCAACAAGATCGGCATGAAATTCGTGGGGTTGCCTTACCGTATCGAGCCAGCCGAGGATCTGATTGGTGCTCTCGTCACTGCGGGAAGGGATGGAGAGTATCTTTTGGTGGCGGCATCGATGTTTCAAGAGGAGATACGCCAGGCAGCACGACGGTTGGGTTGGAGCGGGAAGTTTTTGGGATTACTGGATGGGTGAGATGGCGCAATGAAGAAAATAGGCGCGGATGATGGCCTTGTCATGCATGGTTGGGCGCGCGATCTGTTCCCTATCCCTCGCAGCCTGACGGGCGAAGGGGTGCGAAAGACATTGCGTTATCTATCCGAATTGATTCCTGGGCTGCGCATTCATGAGATTCCCTCGGGTACGCAGGTCTTCGACTGGGTCGTGCCGCCGGAGTGGAATGTCCGGGAAGCTTGGATCGCCGACGCCAACGGTGATCGCCTCGTCGATTTCGACCGACACAACTTGCATCTCGTCGGTTATTCGATCCCGATGGATGCCATCATGAGTCGTGAAGAGCTCGAAGCGCATCTTTATTCGCTTCCCGAATTGCCGGATGCCATTCCCTATGTCACCTCGTATTACGAACGACGCTGGGGGTTTTGCCTGAGCCATCGTCAGCGCGAACAATTGCCCGCCGGCCCCTTTCGGGTTTTCATCGATAGCTCGCTTTCGCAGGGCAGCCTCACTTATGCCGATTTGCTGCTGCCGGGCTCAAGTCAGCAAGAAATCCTTCTTTCGACGTATGTCTGCCATCCTTCAATGGGAAACAATGAGTTGTCCGGCCCTGTGGTGACGGCGGCGCTCGCTCGTTGGTTGATGACTCTTCCCAGACGGCGCTATACCTATCGGATCGTTTTCGTGCCAGAAACCATAGGTTCGATCGCCTATTTGAGCCTTCACTGGCGGCATATGCGCGAAACGACGGTTGCTGGCTATGTTTTGACATGCATCGGCGATGAAAGAAGTTATTCGTATCTCGAATCCCGTCGTGGCGACACGCTTGCGGATCGCGCGGCATTACACGTGCTCAAGCATACTGTCGGGAAATACGACCACTATTCGTTTCTTGAACGGGGGAGCGATGAACGCCAGTATTGCAGTCCTGGCATAGATTTGCCAGTAGGCTCGGTCATGCGCTCGAAGTATGGCACCTATCCTGAATATCATACCTCGTTCGACGATTTGTCTTTGATCACATCGCAAGGCCTACAAGGCGGTTACACGGTGGTCAAGACGATTTTGACTTTGCTCGAGGCAAATCATGTTTTTCGCACTACAGTGCTGTGCGAGCCGCAGCTGGGGCGGCGGGGGCTTTATCCGACTTTGAGTACGCGAGATTCGGCGCGAGATGTTGCGACGATGATGAATCTGCTCGCTTACGCAGACGGCAGCCATGATCTGATCGCCATTGCGGAACGTATCGGCGTTTTTGCATTGGATTTGGTACCCATTGCCGAGCGCTTGCATGCAAAAGGCTTGCTGGAGATCCTGCAATGAAAGGACTGCTCAGCCGACATGTCAAAAGAAGAGTCAAAGGCATTTCAGGCCCGGTTCTTGCTGAACAGAACACGGGATAACGCCGCCCGGCAATTCCTGCCGACAGACTTCCCGCTAAGGCGGCGCCCATCCCGAAGCTTGTTATGAAAGGGCGTCAACCATGAGCACCTTGTCGATCGGCGTCAGCGCGTTGCGCAATGCGAACATCGCACTGGCAACGACAAGCCACAACATCGCCAATGTCAACACCGATGGCTTCCGCCGGCAAAGCGTCGTGTTCACGAACAATCCACCGATGTTCACCGGCAGCGGGTTCATCGGCCAGGGCGCGCAGATCGCCACGGTGCAGCGCAGCTACGACCTTTTTCTCGAGCGGCAGCTCATCCAGGTCGATGTCCAAAATGCCTATTGGCAGAAGAAGTCGGCGGCCCTGGGGCAGATCGATGCGATCCTCGGCGATCGCTCTGCCGGCGTCAGTGCGGCGCTGCAAGGCTTCTTCGCGGCATGGAACGATCTTGCCAACGACCCGACCAGCACCGCGGCCCGCCAGGGGGTGATCAGCGCCGCGCATACGCTGGCCGATACCGTGAATGCCCAGGGCAATTATCTGCTCGGCTTGCAAGACGGCGTCAATGGCGAAATCACTGACAAGGTGACCAGCATCAACGATCTCGCCCGCCGGGTCGCGGAACTGAACGTGCGCATCGGCGCGCTGCAGGGGGCCAGTGGCCACGAGGTCAACGACTTATTGGATCAGCGCGATACGGCGCTGGCGCAATTGAACCGGCTGGCCGGTGTGAGCGTCATCCAGAACAATGAGGCCGATGTCAGCGTATTCCTCGGCGGCCACGCGCTGGTGCAAAACGGCTCCTTCTTTCCGCTGACTGCGCAGGCCGCGCCGTATGATCCGGCGCGCATCGAGGTCTATGCCGGATCAAAGGCTTTGACGCAAGCCGGACTGATCGGCGGCGAGCTTGGCGCCCTGCTCGATTTTCGTCGGGAGAGCCTCGATACCGCGCAAAACGCGCTGGGGCGCATCGCGCTGGCGGTGGCGCAGCAGGTCAATACCCTGCATCAATCGGGTACGGATCTGGCGGGAAATTTAGGCGGCCTGTTTTTCGCCGATCCGACTTCTCTACCGGCAAGCTTTGCCGCGCAGACGAACTCCGGCACGGGAGTCTTGACCGCGCAGCTTTCGAATTCCGCGCAGCTGACCACCAGCGATTACGAGCTGCGTTACGATGGCGCGAACTACATCTTGCGTCGCGTCAGCGATGGGCAGACCTGGTCTGATACCAGTCTGGCGAGTTTGTCGGCGACCGCGGCACAAGGTTTCTCGCTGTCGATGACCGGCACGCCGAGCACGGGTGATAGTTTCCTGATCCGTCCGACCGCGCCAGCCGCAAACCGGCTCGAAGTGACGATTGCCGATACGGTAAAAATCGCTGCAGCTCTTCCCGGTGGCGGCACGCTCGACAACCGCAATGCGCTGGCGATTGCCGGCTTGCGTACCGATCGCACGGTGATTGCCGGCAACAACAGCTTCGAGAGCGCCTATGAGGGCTGGGTGAGCGATGTCGGGCATGCGAGCTCGGCCGCGAAAGCGCAAGGCGCGGTGTTCGACAATCTCTCCAAGCAGGCCAAGGCCGCGCAACAAGCCGAATCCGGCGTGAATCTCGACGAAGAAGCCGCCAACCTGATGCTCTACCAGCATTACTACCAGGCGGCGGCGCGGATGATCAAGGTGAGCGACGAGTTGTTCCAGACGATCCTGTCTCTAGGAGGGTGACTCCTATGCGTATTTCCACGGCCCTGATCTACGAACGCAACACGGCGGCATTGTTCGCCAAGCAGGAGCGTTTGTCCGGCTTGCAACAGCAGCTCGCCACCGGACGGCGCATTTTGACGCCGGCAGACGACCCGAGCGGCGCGCAGCGCGCCTTGCAGCTTGCACGCAGTCTGGCCGAGCTGTCGAGCTACGCGCAGAACATGCTGCGTGGTCAATCGCGTCTCAAAGAGGAGGAGACGGTCTTGCAGGCGGCGCGCGGCGTGCTCGATCAGGCGCGCAGCGCCACTATCGGCGTGCAGATGCAAACCGACATGACACAGCGCAATGCGGTGGCCGATTATCTGACACGGCTGCGGGAGGATCTGCTTGCCCATGCCAACAGCAAAGACGCCAATGGCGATTTCCTGTTCGCCGGGTCGAAAGCCAGCAGCGCACCCTTCACGGCCCATCCCACCCCGCCACCACCGCTACAGTACAACGGTGATTCATTGCAGCTCATGGTCGCCATCGATGAGAGCCGCCAGATTGCGGTTTCCGATCCCGGCAACAGCGTGTTCGACATCGGCGGGACCAACGATCCCTTCGCCGCGCTCGACCAGCTGATCACCGATCTGCAGGATACGACCTTGACCGGTGCGGCCTATACGGCGGCGATCACCAATGGTGTTGTCGCGCTGACGGGTGCGCTCGACCGGCTCGATACGGTGCGCAGCAGCGTGGCCCATCGGCAGGCGGAAATCACCGCCGCGCAGACCGTCAACTCGGCCTTGCGCAATCAATATCAAAACGAGCTGCAGCAGGTGGAAAGCGCGGATACGCAGAAGATCGCGGTCGAGCTACAGCTGCAGCAAGTCTCCCTGGAGGCTTCCCAAAAAGCCTTCGTCAATGCAAGCCAACTGATGCTGTTCAATTACCTCTGATGTTCGACGGCAAATCGATTCTGATCACGGGCGGTAGCGGTTCGTTCGGTCGCGCCTTCATCCGCGCGCTGCTCGAGCGTTTTTCGCCGCAACGGTTGATCGTCTTCTCGCGTGACGAGCTGAAGCAGTTCGAGATGCAGCAGGTTTTCGCTCAACCCTGTATGCGCTACTTCCTCGGCGATGTGCGTGACCGCGACCGGCTCGTGCAGGCGATGCGCGGCGTCGATTACGTCGTCCATGCCGCGGCGCTCAAACAGGTGCCGGCGGCCGAATACAACCCGATGGAATGCATCAAGACCAACATCCACGGGGCGGAAAACGTGATTCATGCCGCGCTGGCCAACGGGGTGGCGAAAGTGATCGCCCTCTCCACCGACAAGGCGGCCAATCCGATCAACCTCTACGGCGCGACCAAGCTCGCTTCCGACAAGCTGTTCGTCGCCGCCAACAACATCGCCGGCAGCAATCCGACGCGCTTTGCCGTCGTGCGCTATGGCAATGTCGTCGGCTCGCGCGGCTCGGTGGTGCCGTTCTTTCGCAAGCTGCTGGCGGAAGGGGCGCGCGAGCTGCCGATCACCGATGTGCGCATGACGCGCTTCTGGATCAGCATCGCGCAGGCCGTCGATTTCGTCTTGCGCAATTTCGCCCGCATGCAAGGCGGCGAAATCTTCGTGCCGAAGATTCCCTCGGTGCGCATCGTCGATCTGGCCGAGGCGTTGGCGCCGGGGATGCCGCACAAGATCATCGGCATCCGGCCGGGCGAGAAGCTGCATGAAGTGATGTGTCCAGCCGACGACTCCCATCTGACGCTGGAATTTTCCGACCATTTCGTCATTCGCCCGAGCATCCGTTTTTTCGGACTCGACTGCGATTACACCCGCAATCTGCTCGGCGAGTGCGGGGCACCCACCCCGGCCGGCTTCGAATATAACTCCGGCAACAATCCGCATTTTCTCGGCGTGGAGGAAATCCGCGCCTTCAATGCAGCTGCGGGTGTATGATCCCTTACGGCCGGCAGGACATCGACGAGCGAGATGTCGCAGCCGTCACCGAAGTGCTGCGCTCCGAGTGGCTTACCCAAGGCCCAATGGTGCCGCGCTTCGAGCAGGCCGTCGCGGCGTATTGCGGCGCGACGCATGCGGTGGCCGTCAATAGCGCCACCTCCGCGCTGCATCTGGCGTGCCTCGCGCTCGGTCTGGGGCCGGGCGATGTGTTGTGGACCAGTCCGATCACCTTCGTCGCCTCGGTCAATTGCGCGCGTTACTGCGGCGCTGACGTCGATTTCGTCGACATCGATCCGCACACCGTCAATATGAGCGTCGTGGCGCTGGCCGAAAAACTCGACCGTGCGGCGAAAACCGGTCGGCTGCCGAATATCGTCGTGCCGGTGCATTTTGCTGGCCAACCCTGCGAGATGGCGGCGATCCATGACTTGGGCCGCCAGTATGGCTTCCGCATCATCGAAGATGCTTCGCACGCAATCGGCGCGCGCTACCGCAACGAAGCGGTCGGCAACGGCCGCTTTAGCGACATCACCGTCTTCAGCTTCCACCCGGTGAAGATCATCACCACCGGCGAGGGCGGCATGGCGCTGACCAACGATGCAAGGCTTGCCGAAACGATGGTTTTGCTGCGTAGCCACGGCATCACCCGCGATGCGGCGCAAATGGATCACGCACCCGATGGCCCCTGGTATTACCAGCAAATCGCGCTGGGCTACAACTACCGGATGACCGACATCCAGGCCGCGCTCGGCGCCAGCCAAATAGAGCGCCTGGACGAGTTCGTCGCCCGCCGGCGCGCACTGGCCCGGCGCTATGACGAGCATCTGGCCGGTCTGCCGCTCGCTTTGCTCCGGCAGCATCCGGATTGCGCTTCGGCCTGGCATCTGTATGTGGTGCGTTTGCAGCTCGACCAGATCGGCAAAAGCCATCGGGAAGTGTTCGCAGCTTTGCGCGACAGAGGCATCGGCGTCAATCTCCATTACATTCCGGTGCATACCCAGCCCTACTATCGGCGCTTGGGCTTCAAATCGGGCGACTTTCCGCAAGCAGAGCGCTACTACGCCGAGGCGATCAGCCTGCCGCTCTACGCGGGGCTCAGTGAGGATGAACAGGATGAAGTCATCGCTGCCGTCGCGGAGGCGATCGACGCATGAGGATCGCCATCGCTACAAAGAGGAGCGGGAGCCGGTGAAAGTCCTGTTCCGTGCCGATGCCTCGTTCGAGATCGGTACCGGCCATGTGATGCGCTGCCTTACGTTGGCCGAGGCGCTGCGGGAAAGAGGCGCGAGATGCCGTTTCGTCTGCCGTGCGCATCCCGGCAATCTGATCGACACGATCCGGCAAAAAGGCTTCGAGGTGCACGCACTGCCCTATTGCGCGGATTGGCGGCCGGCAAAGACGCAACCTGCGCATGCCGCCTGGCTGGGCGCCGATTGGGCGGTGGACGCCGAAGAGACGAAACTCGGTGCTGGCGGAAATGAGAGCGTCCCGCCGGGCGCCGACTCGCTTCGAAGAGTCGGCGCTGGCGGGACGGCCCCCGACTGGCTGATCGTCGATCATTACGGCATCGACGCACGCTGGGAGCGTGCCATGCGCCCGTATGTCAGGCAGATTTTCGTCATCGACGATCTCGCCGATCGGGCGCATGAGTGCGATGCGCTGCTCGATCAGAACCTCGGCAGACAAGACAGCGATTACGCCGACCTGATTCCGCCCCAAGCCAGAATCTTCATCGGGCCGCGTCATGCGCTAGTGCGCAAGGAGTTCGCCCAGTGGCGCGAATATAGCCTCAAGCGTCGTGAGCATCCGCAGTTAAAGCGCCTGCTCGTCTCACTGGGCGGGGTCGATAAGGACAATGTCACCGCTCGAGTGCTCGGCGTGTTGAGTACATGCACACTTCCGCCCGATCTGGAGATCACCGTCGTGCTCGGCAAAAACGCACCGTGGATCGATGCCGTCAAAGCACAGGCAGAACGAATGCCCCGGCCGACGAAGGTGTTGGTCGATGTCGAAAACATGGCCGAATTGCTGGCGCAAAGTGATCTGGCAATCGGTGCGGCCGGAAGCTCGGCTTGGGAACGCTGTTGCCTGGGGGTGCCGACCTTGCAAATGGTTTTGGCGCAAAACCAGGAAACTGCTCACGCCGCGCTCGTGGCTGCGGGGGCTGCTTTGCCCTGGCCGTTGTACTCGACTTCCGAAAGGGAAAGTCAAGGTTTCGAATCGTTGCTGCCATGGGAAGATGTCCTGAAAAACATCTCCCAGGCAGCAAGCCAGGTTTGTGATGGGAAAGGTGTCTTTAGGGCCATAAGCGAAGTGTTTGGAGTTTTCGATGAAAATCAGTTTGCTGTGTAGCGACCCTAAGCATCCGGTTGTGCCTTATTTGATGAACTGGGGTCAAGCCCAAAAAGGGGTTCATGAAGTGGAGTTGGTGACAAGCAAGCGTCAGCTCTCTGGAGGCGATGTCCTTTTTTTGATCTCTTGCAGCGAACTGATCGGCAGTAGCGAAAAAGCCAAATATGAGGCCAGCCTTGTATTGCACGCAAGCGATTTGCCGACTGGACGTGGATGGAGTCCGCATGTTTGGGAGTTGTTATACGGCGCCAAAACTATCACGCTGTCCCTGATAGAGGCGGCTGAACCAGTGGATAGCGGAAGAGTCTGGAAAAAAACGAAAATAAATATTCCAAAGGATGCCTTGTGGGACGAAATCAATCATGCTTTATTCATGGCGGAGATTGAATTGATCGATTACGCGATACAAAATTTTGGCCTAATCGAGCCTGTACCTCAAGATGAGAAAAGTCAGCCTGTGACTCGTTATCGAAAGAGAACTCCCGAAGACAGTCGTCTCGATGTCAATAAGACGATTGCTGAGCAGTTTGATTTGATCAGAGTGTGCGATCCTCAGAGGTATCCGGCTTTCTTCGATCATCTCGGCCACCGTTACCTCCTCAAAATCGAGAAAATTTCATGAAGATCGATATCAGTATTGAAGGCCGAACCATTGGACAGGAATGCCCCCCCTTCCTCGTCGCCGAACTTTCTGCCAACCACAACGGCTCGCTCGAACGCGCGTTGGCGACGCTGGAAGCGGCAAAGCGTGCCGGCGCCGATGCCGTCAAGCTGCAAACCTATACTGCGGATACGATGACGATCGATTCTGATCAGGCCGATTTCAAGATTCGGGGCGGCCCCTGGGACGGCTATACGCTCTATCGGCTCTACGAGGAAGCGCACACCCCCTCTGAATGGCATCGCGCACTGTTCGACCATGCGCGTAGCCTCGGCATCACGATCTTTTCCACGCCGTTCGATGAGTCCGCCGTCGAGCTGCTGGAATCCTTGGGTGCGCCCGCCTACAAGATCGCTTCTTTCGAGCTGACCGATCTGCCGTTGCTTCAGGCAGTGGCCCAGACGGGCAAGCCGATCATCTTGTCGACCGGGATGGCAAGCTGCGAGGAAATCGGAGAAGCGCTGGAGACCATTCGCAATCATGGCGGCAATGAAATCGTCCTGCTGCATTGCGTCAGCAGCTATCCGGCGCCGCTCGAACAGGCGAATCTGCGCATGATCCCCCGGCTGGCCGAAGAATTCCGCGTGCCGGTGGGGCTTTCCGATCACACGCTGGGCACGACTGCGGCGACCATTGCCGTGGCGCTCGGCGCTTGCATGATCGAAAAGCATTTCACGTTGAGCCGGGCAGAAAAAGGGCCAGACAGCGCATTCTCGATCGAGCCGCAGGAGTTTGCTCATCTTGCCGAACAGACACGCGCCGCTTGGCACGCGCTGGGATCGGGAGATTTCGTCCGCCCGGAGGCCGAATCGACCAGCCGGGTGTTCCGGCGTTCGATTTATTTCGTGCGTGATCTGCCCGCGGGCGCCATCGTCGGGCCGGAAGACATCCGGCGCATCCGGCCGGGGTATGGCTTGGCGCCGAAGCATTTCGGTGCCTTGCTCGGCCGCCGGCTGAAGGTGGCCGTCACCCGCGGCACGGCCACACGCTGGGAGCACTTCGATGAATGAGCGCCTTTTCCCGACATGGCTCGCCTTGCTTGTTCTGGTCGGCTGCTCGGCTACGCCGAATCCTCCGACTCCGGCAGTAGCGAATGCGATCATTCCCAACAAGTCGATCGACATCGGTCCCTCGGTATCCTATCCGCTCGAAAAGCTGGTCTATTGGGGCCTGTATATCGGCGCCGCCTGGCTGATCGTCGATCCCTTGGCACCGAACTGGGAGATCGAGGAAGCGCGGCTGCCGGATGATTACGTGCATTTCTCCCTGAAGATGAAGCGCATCTACAGCGGTGGCGCCGGCGAAGCGCGTGCGGTGCTCGATCGCCGCGCCAAGGTGCTGGTGCGCGAGGGCGGCTATCGGGGTTACGAGCTCGTCGAATATGCCGAACGGCTCGATTCCTCGGTGCTCGGCTCGCAGCGCAAGGCAGAAGGAGTGATCCGGCTGATCAAGAAGGCGGGTTGATCAGATCGTGCCCAAGGCGCGCATCAATTGCGCCAGCGCGCGGAAAGCCTGATCGAACAGCCGCTCGAGCGCCGTGCCGAAATAGGGAATCGAGAACATCAGCACGACAAAGCCGGCAGTCAGCGTGACTGGAAAACCGACCGCGAAGATGTTGAGCTGGGGGGCGACGCGCGCCAAGACACCCATCGCCAGGTTGGCGATCAGTAGCGCAGTGATCAAGGGCAGCGCGAGCAGGATGCCGAACGAGAACATCACGGCGGACCAGGCAAGCAGGCTCATGATGCCTTCGGCTGCGAAGGGTGTGATGCTGACCGGCAGCAGTCGAAAGCTCTCGGCGAGCGCCGCGAGTGTGAGCAGATGGCCATCGAGCGCCAGGAAGATCAGCATGGCGATCAAACCGAGGAATTCGGCGACCACCGGCGTCTGGCCGGCATTCTGTGGATCGTAGAACATCGCGAAGGACAGGCTCATCTGCATGCCGATCAGCTCGCCGGCGATGTCGACGGCGGCGAAGGCGATGCGCAGGCAAAGGCCGAGCAAGAGGCCGATGACGACCTGTTGCGCGAGGATCATGAGACCCAGCCATGAACCGGCGGGCACGGCCGGCATCGGCGGCAGTGCCGGCACGAGGGCGAAAGTGACGACGAGGCCAACCGCCAGCCGCACGCGGCGCGGCTGCGCGGCATTGCCGAAGATCGGCGCCAACGACATCAGCGCGAGGATGCGGGCCAGCGGAAAGAGCAGGGCGTTGATCCAGGCGTCGAGCTGGGCGCTGGTAAAGGAGATCATCCTATCAGGCCAGGGATCGATCCGTAAAGGCGTTGCACGTAATCGGTGAGTACCGTGACCATCCACGGCCCGGCGACGATCAGCGTGACGAATACGACGATCAGTTTCGGCACGAAGGACAACGTGGCCTCGTTGATCTGTGTTGCGGCCTGGAAGATCGAGACGATCAGCCCGGTGGCCAGCGCGGCGACGAACAGCGGCGCCGAGATCAGTAGCGTGATTTCGACCGCCTGGCGGCCGATGTCGATGACGGTGGATGGAGTCATGGTGGTTTTCTCAGCCGAAACTATTGACCAGCGAGCCGATCACGAGCTGCCAGCCGTCGACGAGCACGAACAGCATGATCTTGAACGGCAGGGCGACCATCACCGGCGACATCATCATCATGCCCATCGACATCAGCACCGCGGCGACGACCATGTCGATGATCAGGAAGGGAATGAAAATGATGAAGCCGATCTGGAAGGCGGTCTTCAGTTCCGAGGTGACGAAGGCGGGGATCAGGACGCGCAGCGGCACGTCGTCGACCTTTTCCGGTGTCGGCGCCCGGGCGATTTTGGTAAACAGCGCGAGGTCGGCCACGCGCGTCTGCTTGAGCATGAAGCCGCGCAATGGTACCGCGCCGCGCTCGAGCGCTTCCTGAAAGCCGATCTTGTTCTCGGCAAGCGGCAGATAGGCATCCGTGTAGACCTTCTCGCCGACCGGCGCCATGATGAAGAAGGTCAGAAACAGCGCCAGGCCGACCAGCACTTGGTTGGGCGGTGAGGTTTGCGTTCCCAGCGCATGCCGCAGCAGCGAGAGCACGATGATGATGCGCGTGAAGCTCGTCATCATCAAGAGCAGCGCCGGCAGGAAGGTCAGGCTGGTGATCAACAGCAGCGTCTGGATCGACAGCGACCATTGCGTGCCGCCGCCGGCCACCGGCGTGCTGGTGAGCGCCGGCAGGGCCTGCGCATAGGCGCTCACAGGCAAGAGAGCGAGCGTGCCCTGCGCCAACGCAAGTAGCAGGAATGACTTACTTTTCACGCCGATGAACCATGCGCTTGAGCCAATCGGGGAACTCGCCGGCAGTCGATAGCGCCACACCCGGCGGCAGTTCCTGACGCGGAATTTCCGCCAGCGTGGTGACTTGTCCTGGGGCGACGCCGAGCACCAGCCAGCTGTTGCCGAGTTCGAGGATCACCACCCGCTCGCGCGGGCCGACGGCCACGCCGGCGACGACGCGCATCAGGCCCGCCGCCGCGCCATGCGGTTGACCGAGCCTTTTCATCAGCCATAGCGCGCCGATCAGCAAGGCGAGCACGACGATCAGGCCGAAGAACATCGACAGCGCGCTCGCGCCCAAATCCGGCGCTGACGAGACGGCACCCCCCTCGGCGGCACGGGCGAGCGGGATGAATGCAAACGACAGCAAGGCAAAGCCACGTGGCAGCATGGCCACGAAGCTTATGCCTCGTCCCAGGCGACGAAGGTCGAAATAAACGGCGAAATACGCCTTACCTGTTCAGCTTGCGGATGCGTTCCTGCGGCGTGATGATGTCGGTCAGGCGAATGCCGAATTTTTCATTGACGACGACGACCTCGCCCTGCGCGATCAGCGTCCCATTGACCAGCACGTCCATCGGCTCGCCGGCCAGGCCGTCGAGCTCGACCACCGAGCCGTGCGCCAACTGCAACAGGTTCCGGATCGAGATCTTGGTGCGTCCGAGCTCCACCGTGAGATTCACCGGGATGTCGAGGATCAGTTCGAGGCCCTGATTGACCGGTGCGGCGCTATTGCCGCCGAGCGGTTCGAAGAGTTTGGCCGTCGCAGCGGCAGCCGCTGCTCGACCTGCTTTTTCCTGCGCGGTCTGTTCCTGCATCGCCGCGGCCCAGTCGTCCTCGGTCGTCGCCGTCTCGCCCGCAGCCTGAGCATTCTCTTGCGCGGCCTGTTCGTTCATCGCCGCAGCCCAATCGTCATCGGTAACTTGGTTTTCGGTTTCAGCCATGATGGACCTCTGTCTTCATTCCGTGACTTCTTCCGGCGCGATGAATTTCTCCACCTTCAGCGCGTACTGGCCATTGTTGATCCCATAACGGCATTCCAGTAGCGGTATGCCATCGACCCTCACCAGGATGGTATCTGGGATGTCGATCGGCACGATGTCGCCGACCTTGAGCCGCGCGACCTCGCCCAAAGTCAGCTCGGTTTGACCCAGCGGCGCGACCAGCTCGACCTCGGCGCTCATCAGCTGCTTTCTGAGCATCGTCGTCCAGCGCTGGTCCTGACCCGCCTGCTCGCTGTGCATCGTGCTGTAGAGCACGTCGCGGATCGGTTCGATCATCGCATACGGCAGGCAGACATGCATCTCGGCGGTATTGCCCGACAAGTCGATCGTGAAGGTATAGGCGACCACGACTTCCGACGGCGTGGCGATGTTGACGAACTGCGTGTTCATCTCCGAGCGCACGTATTCGAAGCTGATCTCATAGACCGGCTTCCAGGCCTTTTCGTATTCGCGGAACACGACATTGAGCATGCCCATGATGATGCGCTGCTCGGTCGCCGTGAAGTCGCGCCCCTCGACGCGGGTATGGAAGCGGCCGTCGCTGCCGAACATGTTGTCGACGACGAGAAATACGAGATTGGGATCGAACACGATCAGAGCCGTGCCGCGCAGCGGCTTGATCTGCACCAGGTTGAGATTGGTGGGAACCACCAGGTTGCGGACGAAGTCGCTGTATTTCTGCACGCGCACCGGGCCGACGCCGATCTCGGTGTTGCGGTGCATGTAATTGAACAGGCCGATGCGCAGGTAGCGGGAGAAACGCTCGTTGATCAGCTCCAGCGTCGGCATGCGGCCGCGCACGATGCGCTCCTGGCGGCCGAGATCGTAGGGTTTTACACCGCCGCTTTCTTCCGGTGCGGCCGTCTCCTCTTCGGTCTCTCCGGTGACGCCCTTCAACAGGGCATCGACTTCTTCCTGAGAGAGGAAATCCTGGCTCATGAACGTCTCACTGGACGATCAGCGACGAGAAGAAGACCGCGATCACCGGGCCTTCTTCGTTGGTATCCGCCTTCTCCTTGGCCGGATCGGGCTTGCCGCCTTCGAGCGTGGCGTTGATCGACTCGCGGATCTGGTTGGCCAAAATCTGCATGCCTTCGGGCGTCGACAGCTCGGAAGCCTTCTTGCTGGCAAGGATCAACAGCACCTTGTGGCGGATCTCGGGCATGAAATTCTTGATCTGGTCCGCGACATGGGGATCGATGAGCTTGAGCTCCGGCACCGCCTGCACATAGGCTTCCTGCTGTTCCGCCTGAAGCTTCACGACGAAGGGATCGAGTTTCGCGAACGCCGGCGGCGTGCCATGATCGTCTTTCTTCTTCTTTTTCGCCTTGACGGTCTTCGCCGGCGGCTCGTCACCCTCGTCGGCAGCTTCCTCGTCGGCGGCCTTCTTCTTCATCAGGAAGAAAGCCGCACCGCCCCCGCCGAGCACCAGCACCAGCACGGCGATCAGGGTGATCATGAGCAGCTTGCTTTTCTTCTTCGGAACTTCACCCTCGGCGGGTGTCTCGGTTTTCTTGGCCTCGGCCATGGATCACTCCAGTTATTGGCGGTTCAGGCAAAAACATCGACCAAACCCCGCCCGGACTTGAGCCCATTGATGCGCGGGCCCTCCAGGCTGACCCATGATAGTGCCTGATTCGTGCCGAATGTGCGTGCCGAGTCAGATGCCGGATTATCCCCGTGTTTTTCCTGCTGGGCTTGTTGCCGCGAGTGTTCCGCCCCGACCTGGGCCTGGCCGAGCTGGATGCCGGCATCGGCGAGCAGCTCACGCAGACGCGGCAGTGCCGCTTCGAGTAGTTCGCGCACCACCGGATTGCTCGATGCGAAGCTCGCCGCGGCCTGATCGCCGTTGACGGTGAGGGAAACCTCGATGCGCCCCAGCTGCGGCGGATTGAGCACCAGCTCGGCCTGGCTCTTCCCCTGAGCGGCGATCCAGGTGATCCGGTTGCCGATCTCTTCGTTCCACCCAGGCACTCCGACGGGGTGAGAGATGGTCAGGCTTTCGTGGCCATGGGGCGACTGCGCCGGCGAAAAGTTCGCGATGACCTGCTGCACGGCAGCCGCGGTATTGCCGGGGGCGTGCGTTTCCTCATGGGCGGTGGTGATCGCGCTGGTCAGGTTTGCGGCGAATTCGCGTCCCGCCGGCGCGCTGCCGGGTTCGCTCTTGCCGGAAAGGTGCGGATCGAAGCCGATCGAAGGCTGGGACGAGGGCTCGGCACCCTGACTCGGCGCTGGCAAGGCGGCAGGCTCCGCCGCCAGGCCGGCAGAGTTTGCCGTGACTTGCACTGTTGTGAGCGGCGCAGCGAGCGCTACAGCGGTCGCTGCGGGCATTGGCTCGTCGCTGCCGGGGGGTTCCTCGCTGGCCGGGATATTGGCCGACGCTTTCATCAGCCCCAAGGGATCGAGTATCTGCGCCAAGGCATTCGCAGCGATGTTGCCGGCATCCGTGGGGTCTTGCGG
Source organism: Sulfuricystis multivorans (assembly GCF_003966565.1). Lineage (NCBI taxonomy): Bacteria > Pseudomonadati > Pseudomonadota > Betaproteobacteria > Nitrosomonadales > Sterolibacteriaceae > Sulfuricystis > Sulfuricystis multivorans. Next base: position 632,455 of record NZ_AP018718.1, read on the forward strand.
CCCGTCCTCCGGCAGGGGGATATCGATCTTGGCGAGCGCGCTGGCCACCTGTTTTCCGGCCAGACGCTGGATGAGCGCTGCGAAGCTCGCTGCGCCATTGGTTTTCGCATCGAGCGCGCCCTCTCCGCTGGAGAGTTTCGTGGTCGGGGCCGCCTGAGCGGCGGTCGGCAAGGCAGGGGTGGTCGACATCGGATTTCCTCGTCTTGAAGAAGGTGCACCACCCGCATTACGCAAGGAATATGCCAATACTACTGATCAATCCTCGGCTTCGCCGAAAAACCTTGCCGCGTGCTCATCCATCAGTTTCTGCTGGTTGCGTGATTCTTCGTAGGCAATGCGGGCGCGGAAACGCTGCGCCAGTGTATCGAAGGCCTTGGCCTTGCCGCGCTGATCCAACCAATGCTTCTGGCCGGCGGTGGTGCGTTGCCGGGCCGTATTCGTCATCGTGCGCGCCTGTTCGATGGCTTCGTCGATCTTGGCGAGGAACTGGCGGTAATTGTGCCAGCGTTGCGGATCGAGCCCTTTTTCGGCCGCGGCGAGGAACAAAGCTTGGTATTCGTTGCGGTATTGCACCAGGAGCTCGAGACGCTCTTTCGCCTGCCGTTCGCCGTTGATCAGCTGGCCGAGCTGCCGCGCCGCCTGATCGAGGCGCAGATTCGACAGTTCCAGCAATGGCGCCAGATGGAAATGCTTTGCCATTTATCCAGTATAAAGCTGCTCAATCCGGCAGCAGCGCGTTGAGTGCCGCCAGACTCTGTTCCGCATCGGCGCGCTCTTCGATGCCTTGCTGCAGGAAGGCTTCCATCGCGTCATGCACGGCGATCGCGCGATCGAGCAGTGGGTCCGAGCCCGGCACATAGGCGCCGACCGCGAGCAAATCGCGCGCGCGCTGGTAGCGCGAGTAGAGCTGCTTGAAGCGGCGCACGCGCTCGAGATGGCCCGGGGTGATCAAGCTGGTCATCGCGCGCGAGATCGATTGTTCGATGTCGATCGCCGGATAGTGGCCGGCATCCGCCAATGAGCGGGAGAGTACGATGTGGCCGTCGAGGATCGCGCGTGCCGCATCGGCGATCGGGTCCTGCGGGTCGTCGCCTTCGGTCAGCACCGTGTAGAAAGCAGTGATCGAGCCGCCGCCCAGCGGGCCGTTGCCGGCGCGTTCGACCAGTTGCGGCAGGCGTGCGAACACCGACGGCGGGTAGCCGCGGGTGACCGGCGGCTCACCAACCGCCAGCGCGATTTCGCGCTGGGCCATCGCATAGCGGGTCAGCGAATCCATGATCAGCAACACGTGTCGCCCCTGGTCGCGGAAATGCTCGGCGATCGCGGTCGCATAGGAAGCGCCTTGTAGCCGCATCAAGGGGCTGACGTCGGCGGGTGCGGCGACGACGACGGCGCGCTGGCGGCCCTCGACGCCGAGATTGTGCTCGATGAATTCCTTGACTTCGCGGCCGCGTTCGCCGATCAGCCCGACGACGATGATCTCGGCAGCGGTGTAGCGCGCCATCATGCCCAAGAGCACGCTCTTGCCAACGCCTGAGCCGGCGAACAGACCGAGCCGCTGGCCGCGACCGACGGTGAGTAGCGCGTTGATGCTGCGGATGCCGACGTCGAGCACATGCTCAATCGGCGCCCGCTGGAGTGGGTTGAAAGGCCGACTGATCAGCGAACGCAGTGGCTTGGCCTCGAGCGGGCCGAGGCTGTCGAGCGGACGGCCGTTGCCATCGACCACGCGGCCGAGCAACTGCTCGCCGACCGGTAGATGTTTCGCGCGGTCAAAGGCGCGGCGGAAGGGCTGGGCGGTCTGACCGATGCGCGGCGGCGGCACGGGCGTTTCCAGCGGCGTGACCTGCGAGCCGGGAGCAAGGCCATAGACGTCCTCGGTCGGCATCATGTAGAGCCTCTCGCCATTGAAACCGACGACCTCGGCCTCGACCATGCCGTCATTCGGTATCTGGATACGGCAGCTCGATCCCAGCGGCAGCTTGAGGCCGGAAGCCTCCATCACCAGTCCGCTGATGCGTGTCAGACGGCCGCTGATCTGGAATGGCGTCACTTCGGAAAGCTGCCTGCGGCAGCTGGCGAGCAGATCGCGCCAAGCCTCGCTGTGAGGTGACATCGCTAGTCCTCGACGTGCCAGGGCACGTCGCTGCCCAGACCTTCGATCACCCGCCGCCAGCGCGTCGCGAGCGAGGCGTCGATCTGGCTTGCCCCCGCTTCCAGCAGGCACTCGCCCGGTTTGAGGCGAGGTTCCTCGAAGATGCGATGCCCGGCATGGCCGAGTGTCTCGCCGATCCCGGCGCGCACCAGCGCGGCATCCTGGGGATTGAGGTGGATCGTGGCATGTTGGTGCGGCAGCTGCGACAGCGCCTCGCTGACGACAGCAACGATCGATTCCGGCTTGAGTGTCACTTCATGACGTACCACTTGGCGGGCGATCTCGATCGCCAGCGCCACCAATTCGTCGGCGACCTGCTGGTCGAATTCCTTCAACGTCCGATCGAGCATGTCGGCGGCCTGGCGGATGCGCTCGGCCTCGGCCTGAACGGCGGCTTCGCCCGAGGTATAGCCTTTGCGCATGCCCTCCTGAAAACCGGCGTGGAAGCCGGCCTGATAGCCTTCTTCGCGCGCCTCGGCGCAAATGCGCTCGATTTCCGCCCGCTCCAACGCCGCGGGGGGCTGCTCGCCGGCCGCCGGCGCCGCAGCAGGCGGCGGCGCGAGCGCGACGTCCTCTTCGAAACTGGCCAGCTCCCAGCGTTCCCAGGCGGTGAGGTTCGAGGTCGCGGACATGGTCAGATCATCATGTCATCGCCGCCCTTGCCGCCGAGCTGGATCTGTCCTTCATCGGCGAGACGGCGGGCGATCTTGATGATTTCCTTCTGTTCGGCCTCGACTTCGGAAAGGCGCACCGGGCCTTTCGATTCGAGGTCTTCCTTGAGCATTTCGGCGGCGCGCTGGGACATGTTCTTGAAAATCTTTTCGCGCAGCTCGGGCGAGGCGCCCTTCAACGCGAGGATCAGCGAGTCGGATTGCTCCTCGCGCAGCAGCAGCTGGATGCCGCGGTCATCGACATCGAGCAGGTTCTCGAACGTGAACATCTCGTCGAGGATCTTCTGCGCCAGATCCGGGTCGTATTCGCGCACGTTGTCGATGATCGCCGTCTCGGCGGCCTGGCCGACGAAGTTGAGGATTTCCGCCGCGTGGCGCACGCCGCCCATCGCTGCTTTCTTGACGTTGCCCGAGGCGCCGGCCATCAGGCGCATCATCGCCTCGTTGAGCTCCTTCAATGCGACCGGCTGCACGCCGTCGAGCGTGGCAATCCTCAGCAGCACGTCGTTTCTGAGTCGCTCCGGAAACAGCTTGAGGATCTCGCCGGCATGGTCGTATTCCAGATGGACGAGGATCGTGGCGATGATCTGCGGATGCTCGTTCTTGATCAGATCCGCGACCGTCGGCGCATCCATCCATTTCAGGCTCTCGATGCCGGCGGTGTCGCTGCCTTGCAGGATGCGGCCGATCAGATTGGCCGCCTTGTCGTCACCCAGGGCCTTGGTGAGCATCGCGCGGATCATCTCCTCGTCTGCCGCCAAAGCCGCGCCCTTCGCGGCGCGGGCTTCGAGCTCGTCGAGCAGGCTTTCCACCTTCTCGCGCGGCACGGACTTGATGCCGGCCATCGCATGGCCGAGCTTTTGCACCTCGCGCGGCCCCAGGTTCTTCAGCACCTCGGCGGCCGCGTCGGGACCGAGCGAAAGCAGGAGCATCGCGCTTTTTTCCAGTCCTTCCTCAGGTCCCGGCACCCATCCACTCCTTCACCATCTCGGCGACCAGTTTCGGTTCCTGCTGCGCGAGTTCACGCGCCTTTTGCAGGCGTTCATCGAGTGTCGGCGGATGCGGCCCGAGCGGCGCTTCGCCGCCGACCGAGGGTTCCGTGGCAAGATTTTCCTCGCTGGCCGCTTTTTCGGCCACGGCGGCGGCCTTGAACATTTCGATGACCGGCTTGACGAGCTTGATCCAGACGAACAGCGCGACCAGAATGAAACCCAGATAGGGTAGCATCTCACGCACGAAACCGATCAGCGCCGGATCTTTCCACAGCGGCAGCTCGGGGATTGCTTCGGGTTCCGCCTGGACGAAATTCGCCGCGGCGACGTTGATCGTGTCGCCGCGCTTCTCGTCGAAGCCGATCGATTCACGCACCAGGTCGTTGATGCGCTTCAATTCTTCGGCGGAGGGCGGTACCGCCTTGCCCGGCTTGCCATCCTTGTCCAGCGGGCGTTTGTGGTTGACCGCCACGGCCACTGATAGGCGCTTGACGGCACCGGGCGTGGCGCGGGTATGGCGCACGGTCTTGTCGAGCTCGTAGTTGATCGTCGCATTGCGGGTGTAATTGCCGGCAGCGGCGCCACCCGCCGCCGTGGCGCCGGCCACCGGCGGCGTGGTGATCGGCGCGGTGGCCGGCACCGGCGGCTGGTTGGTCAGCGCCCCGGGCACGCCGAGCGCCGGCGGGTTGCCCGCGCCGCTCTCGCTGGTCTGCTGGCTGCGGATCGCGGTCCTTGGATTCGGATTCGGCTGATAACTCTCTTCGACTTGCTCGACCTGGCTGAAGTCGATCTCGGCCGCCACCTGGGTGCGAAAGTTGCCCTTGCCGAGCAAAGGCTCGAGGATCGTTTCGATGCGCTTGACGTACTGCGCCTCGACCTCCCTGACATAGCCGAGCTGGCTGGGGTTCAGGTTGTCGTTGCGGAAACCGTCGAGACGCTGCGAGATCAGCTTGCCGTCCTGGTCGATCACGCTGACGTTGGCCGGGGAGAGCTGCGGAACCGACGAGGACACCAGATGCACGATGCCGGCGATCTGCGCCGGTTCGAGGGTGCGCCCCGGCTGCAGGCTGACCAGCACCGAGGCCGAGGGCTTCAGGTCGTCGCGCAGGAATGCGGTTTGCTTCGGGATCGCCAGATGCACGCGCGCGGCGCGCACTGCGCCGAGCGCCTGGATCGAGCGCGCAAGCTCCCCTTCGAGACCACGTTGGTAATTGATCTGCTCGGCGAACTGGCTGATGCCGAGCTTCTGGTTCTCCATCAGCTCGAAGCCGACCAGCCCGCCTTTGGGCAGCCCCTGCGAGGCGAGTTTCAGCCGCGCTTCATGCACTTGGCCGACCGGCACCAGGATCGCGCCGCCGCCCTCGGAGATTTTGTAGGGGATGTTCTGCTGCTGCAGCGCAGCGACGATCTGGCCGCCGTCCTGATCGGAGAGATTGGAGAACAGCACGCCATAGGGCGGTTCGCGCGTCCACAGCCATGCCCCGATCAACAGCGCAACCGCCAGCGCGACCATCGCCAGCGCCATGAGCTTCTGGCGGGCGTCGAGTCGGGATAGGGCGGCCAGACCGAAAGGAAAGGCGGGCGAGGCAGCAACCGGTTCAGCCATGTCGTGGAATTCTCCAATGAACGGAGAGGATTGTGACCTGCCCAAGCAAGAGCGGTTCCTGCAATGAGCGGCAATAATTGCCGCCATTTCGGGTATTGTTCCGCCCTATTCTTCGTTTTGCCGGCAGTGCCGATTTGCGAACATACGCCCCATGAACATCGTCGAACCCGCGCCGTCTCCGACCCGGGGGCCGGATGCCGATCCGGCAAAGCTGGCCGAGGCCTTCCGCCTATTCAACCAGGTCTCGGAAGAGCTTTCCAGCGCCTATGGTGCGCTCGAAAAACAGGTCGAGCGACTGACCGCCGAGTTGGCCGCCGCGAATGCCGAGGCACAGCGGCTGCGCGAAGAGGCCGAGCGCAACAAGCGGCTGACCGCGATGGGCGAGATGGCGGCGCAGCTTGCCCATCAATTGCGCACGCCGCTTGCCGCGGCGCTGCTTTACGCCGGCAATCTGGAAACGCCCGGTCTGCCGGAAGGGACGCGCATCCTGCTTGCCCAGAAGACCGTCGAGCGGCTCAAGCATCTCGAACGCCTGATCCAGGACATGCTGCTCTTTGCGCGTGGCGAGGTGCTCGGGCGCGAAACCTTCGAGATCGCTGAACTGCTCGGCGAGCTGGTGATGACCTTCGAACCGCTGGCGCGCGCGCGTGGCGTGGTCTTCGCGGTGGGCGCGCCGCCTCTCGGCCTGACACTGACCGGCAATCGCAAGGCCCTCGGCGGGGCGCTGACCAATCTACTCGAAAACGCGCTCAATGCGGTCGCCGAGCGCCCCGACGGCCGCATCGGCCTCGAAGTCGAGGCCGACGAGGCCTCGATTAGTTTTTGTATCGTCGACAACGGGCGCGGCATGCCGGCCGAGGTCGTCTCGAGGCTCTTCGAGCCCTTCTTCACCACGCGCGCCGAGGGCACTGGCCTTGGACTGGCGATCGCCCGCGGAGTGGCCCGCGCGCATGGCGGCGGCATCGAGGTGGACTCTGCGCCTGGCAAAGGGAGCACGTTCCGGCTCATCATTGGGCGCGGGCCGAATGATCTCGTCGCGGCGGAGGATGGATGACGAAACAAGCGATGAACATCCTCGTCGTCGAGGACGACGCAGCGCTGCGCGACGCACTCTTGATCACGCTGGAGACCGCCGGCCACCGGGCCCGCGGTGCGGCAAGCGGGCCCGAGGCGCTGGCATTGCTCGAGCGCGAGCCGTTCCAGATGGTGGTTTCCGACCTGCGCATGACGCCGATGGACGGTTTGGCGCTGCTCGCGGAAATCCGTAGCCGCAAGCCCGGCCTGCCGGTGCTGTTGATGACCGCGTTCGGTGATGTCGACAAGGCCGTCGCGGCGATGAAGGGGGGCGCCTGCGACTTCATGTTGAAGCCCTTCGAACCGAGAGCGCTGATCGAGCAGATCGAGCGCCATGCGTTGCCGCCGCAAGCCGAGGGGGTGATCGCCGCCGATGCGAAGACCCGCGAGATCCTGCTGCTTTCCGCGCGGGTGGCGAAGACCGACGCGACGGTGCTGCTCACCGGTGAATCGGGCACTGGCAAAGAGGTGTTCGCGCGTTACCTCCACGACCAGTCGCCACGGGCGAAGGGGCCGTTTATCGCGATCAACTGCGCGGCGATCCCCGACAACCTGCTCGAAGCGACGCTGTTCGGGTATGAAAAGGGCGCGTTTACCGGGGCACAGAGCGCCCAAGCCGGCAAGTTCGAGCAGGCCGATCACGGCACGCTGTTGCTCGACGAAATTTCCGAGATGCCGCTCGCGCTCCAAGCCAAGCTCTTGCGCGTCCTTCAGGAGCGCGAAGTCGAGCGGGTCGGCGGCAAGAAGCCGATCCCGGTCGACATCCGCGTGCTCGCCACCTCGAACCGCGACATGGCGGCCGAAGTCGCCGCCGGGCGTTTTCGCGAGGATCTGTTCTATCGCCTCAACGTGTTTCCGCTCGCGATCCCGCCGCTGCGCGAACGCCCTGCCGACATCGTGCCGCTCGCGGAATACTTCCTCGCCCTGCATGGCGCGCGGCTCGGCCGGCGCGCACGCTTGACTGCCGATGCAGCGGCAAAACTTGCCGCCTACCGTTGGCCAGGCAACGTGCGCGAGCTGGAAAACGTCATCCAGCGCGCGCTGATCCTCGCACCGGGCGACAGAGTCGAGGCCGAGCATCTGTGCCTGGCGGATTCGGCTCAACCCGGCCCGGTGCCCGCGGTCAGCGCGGGCGTTGGTGCCGTTCCATCAGCGCCGAGTTTCGTCCCGCCGCCGGCTTTCGCGCCGCAACCCGCTGCGGCGGCGCCGGTGAACATGAAAGATCTCGAACGCCAGCACATCCTCGAGACGCTGGCCAAGGTCGGCGGCTCGCGCAAGAAGGCCATCGCGCTGTTGGGCATTTCGGAGCGCACGTTGCGCTACAAGCTCGCCCAATACCGTGAGGAGGGGTATCTCAAGGAAGGGGACTAGTCAGTCGGCACGCGCTTTGCTATAAATGATACATGGCTATCGATACCCGCAATCTCGACCAGATGCTCAGCGAGCTGCGCGCCGTCAGCGCGCTGGCAGAGGGCAAGCCGGCTGCCGCTTTGCAAGGAGCGGGAGGCGTCGCGTTCGCCGATGCGCTGAAAACCGCGATCGACCAGGTCAATGCCGCCCAGCAGCAGGCCCAACAGCTGGCGCAGGAATTCGCCGGTGGCAACGAGAACGTCGATCTGCAGGACGTGATGATCAACCTGCAGAAAGCCAGCCTGTCTTTCCAGCAGATGGTGCAGGTGAGGAACAAGCTCGTCACGGCCTATCAGGACGTGATGAACATGCCGGTCTGAAGATCCGCTTTCAGAACCCCAGCCCGGATTCGCGCGCCTTGCGTTCCCGTTCGACCTTGATGATGTAACGCTGGATCAGCGTCTGCTGCGGGCCGGGTAGCTCGACGAACTCGCAGCCGGCGCGTCGCCGCGCCTGTTCGCGGGTGAAGGAAACGCCCATCTGGCAGATGCGCAACGTGCCCTCGACGATGCCTACTTCAGGCAACTCGATGCGGCAATGCGGGATGATCTGACCCACTTCGAGCAGCAAATCCTCGGGAACATCGAGGCCGACACCGCCGACGCTGATGTCGAGGATCTTGGCTTCATAAAAGTGTATGCCGCCGTTGGACGGCGGTAGTGACAGCCGGCATTTCAACGGTCGGGCAACCGGTGATCTGAGCCGGTAATATTCGCGGCGCTGCAGCCGTAGCACTTCCTTCGGCAAAGCGGCCTGGAAAGCGGGACGGTGCTCGAAGCCGACGCGGGTGAAGGGCCCGAGCAGGAACTGGATGCGCACGCGGTCGAGCTGGCCGATGCAGTAGTGCTTTTCCGCCACGGCGATGCGCTGATTGACGTTTTCATCCGGGCCGATATCGAGGATCAGCCGCTCGGGCGTGACGTTAAGCAGCACGGTGAGCAGCATGTCTTGGCCGTCGTTACAGAACACGGTCAATTGCGTGATGCGTTCTTGCAGCTGGCGCAGCAGGGTGAACACCTCCTGCGGGGCGCGTAGCATGTATTTGTCGTATTCGCTGCCCTCGAGGACCGGCAGCGCAATCGTGGTCGGCGTCGAAGAGTTCTCGTTCGTCACGGCTGTGCTCATGGGCCGCGATTGTATTGTCAATTCGAGGGGGTGGGGGCCGGTTCCGTTTCGTCCGGATGTTCGAGGCGGTAGATCCAGGCCAGAAGTTCGGCGACGGCGAGATAGAGCGCCGGAGGGATGTGCCGGTCGATATCCACCTGCGCGAGCAGGGCGACCAGCTCCGGCGATTCATGGACGAAAACGCCATGCTCGCGGGCGCGGGCGACGATTTCCGCGGCGATCAACCCGCGCCCTTTCGCGACGACCTTCGGTGCCGTATCGCCCGGCGCATATTTCAGCGCCACGGCCAGCCCCGCCTTGTCATCAGGGGGCAGCACGCTCATCGCTCCACCGTCCATTGCAGGAGTGGCACGCCCGCGCGCTCGAGCGCGGCCGCCAGCGTCGGCATGGCGGCGCGGAGTCTGGCGGCGCTGTCCACCTCGTCCGCCTGGATCGCCAGCCGCACGCCCTGCGAGGTAAGCTGCAGGCGGGCTTCGATCCTCCCCAGTCGCGGCGTGGTCAGCGTGAGCCGGGTGTGCCAGGTGATGCCCTCCTCCTCGCCTTCACTGCCGCCGCCTTGCCTGTCTTCCCATTCGATCATCCAATCCATCGCCTGCTGCGGCCAGACCTCGCCATGCCAGAGGATGCGCTGGGAAGCCGCCGCCTCCAGCTGTTGCTGGACGATGGGCCGCAATTCTTCGGGAACCGATCCGGCAGTCGCGGTGCTTGGCTGGGAAGCGCCCTGGCGCGAAGCGGCAGCGGTATCAGGCGGGGTAGCTGCCGTTTCGCCAGCGCCGACTTTTTCCATTGCCGCATCAACGAAAGCCGACGGCGACGACCAGCGCCCTTGCGGCTCCTGCAACAGCTCGGCGAGCGGCAGCTTGCCCTTGACCCATTCGGCCTGGTGCGCTTCAAAGAACACGCCACTTTTCGTCACCGCCTCGGCAAGCGTCGCCGCCAGACGTGCCGCCGGCGCTTGCTCGGGCAAGGAGGCATTGATCAACGGCTGGCCGCGGTTGAGCGGTGCGGCCGGAGCAGCTTCGCCTTCGGCCGGCAGCAGGCTGCCGATCAGCCGCGCAGTGGGGCTCAAGCGGGTGAAGGGATAGGGGGATGCCTGCGCCGCTGGGTTGCCGGCATCGATGCGCTGCGCGATGATCGACCGCGGCGAACGGTCGATGACCACCAGCTCGAGCTGATCGCCGGCTTTGGCGCCTTCCGTGAGCTGCAGCGTCAGCTGCTTGCCGGCGACCAACGCGCGGTAGGTGTTGTCGGGCAGTGGTTCGAGGATGCGCGCCTGGAAGGTCTGCCCGGGCCGCAGATCGGGTAGCTCGGACGGGATCGGGCGCGCGGGTTGGACCGGCTCGAGCAGATTCGCTTCGGTCTGCATGCGCATGCGGATCGCCGCATCGGGAGGAACGAGAACCATCGCTCGAAGAGCCTGCCAGGAGTTCGCAGCGGGATCAGTGGCCGGTGCCGCAGGCGCGGTCGATCGGCGGTGCGTTGCCGGTCAGGAAACGCCGCACTTTTTCCATCCACGGCTCGGTATGGCGGCGCACCTCGGCATCGTCTTCGAGGATGCGGCGGATCAGTGCGCGGCGGCGCAGGGCGTCTTCCGGGCGGTCGAAGCCGGTATCGCCGTTTTGCAACAGCGATTCGCGCAGCTCGGCCACCGCGCGTTCGAGCGCGATCAGGCGGTCCCAGTCGTTGGCGCGCGCCGCCTCCACCATCCGGGCAGACAGGGCGCACATCTGTTCATAGATTTCGAGCGGAGCGGGCATTGCGTGCATGGTAACCTCGCGTCATTTGGGCGCCGGCGGAAACAACGGCCGGATCGCCCAGTTATTTACGGCAGAGTGTCGGCAACCTGTAGTGGGGAGACGATCATGCACTGGGGATACGCGCTTCAACCCGGATTATCCATTGAGAGCGGCCTTTCACCCGATGAGCGAGTCAATACGCTATCGCATCGGCCTGCGCGGGCGCTTTGGGTCTGCGGGCGGGTGATATCCGACCGCGCTCCTCGCCAATAGATACCGTTATTGGCTCGTCGCAAGGACGCCAATGGCCTCGCCCTCGCCGCCGAATCGCCTCGCGCCCTGGGGGGCAATCTGGGTTCAAAACGTTCCGGGATACGCGCCGCCATCGAGCAGCCAGTTCTGCCCGGTGATGTAGCCCGCCTGCGCGCTGCACAGAAAAGCGCAGGCGGCGCCGAACTCGGTCGGATCGCCGATGCGGCCGGCGGGAATGTTCGCGATGCGCTCGGCGAGCGCCTCATCGTACGACATCCCCTTGGCCTGGGCCTGTGCGCCGACCACGTTGCGGATGCGGTCGGTGTCGAACAGCCCCGGCAGCAGGTTGTTGATCGTCACGTTGTAGCGCACGGTCTTCCTCGCCAAGCCGGCGACGAAGCCGGTCAGCCCCGCGCGTGCGCCGTTCGAGAGCCCCAGCACGTCGATCGGCGCCTTCACCGCCGCCGAGGTGATGTTGACGATGCGGCCGAAGCGGCGCGCGATCATGCCATCCACCGTCGCTTTGATGAGTTCGATCGGCGTGAGCATGTTCGCATCGAGCGCCCTGATCCAGTCCTCGCGCGTCCAGTCGCGGAAATCGCCGGGTGGCGGCCCGCCTGCGTTGGTGACGAGGATGTCCGGGTCGGGGCAGGCTGCCAGAGCCTTCTTCCGCCCTTCCGGAGTCGTGATGTCGGCCATCACCGCTTGGTGTGCCGTCCCGCCAGCGCCGACTTTTCGAAGTGAGTCGGCGTCCGGCGGGACGTCCTCATTTCCGCCAGCGCCGACTTTTTGCAGTTCGGCCAGAGTCGTTTGCAAGGCCGCCTCGCCGCGCGCGACGATCGTCACCGCAACCCCCTCCGCCGCCAATGCCAGTGCGCAGGCGCGCCCCAAGCCTTTGCTCGCCGCGCAGACCAGCGCGCGTTTACCGCGAATGCCGAGATCCAAGTTTGTCTCCCAGAAGTCAATTGCCCGGGCGCCGGCGGAATAAACTTCCGCATCGCGTCCGGGAGGATCGAAGATGGCCAAGCATACCTTCAGTTGGGAGGATCCGCTGCTGCTCGATGAGCAGCTGAGTGAAGAAGAACGCATGGTGCAGGATACCGCTCGGCGCTATGCGCAGGAAAAACTCGCGCCACGCGCCCTCGAGGCCTTCCGCAACGAGCACACCGACCCGGCGATCTTCCGCGAGATGGGCGAGATGGGCCTGCTCGGCTGCACGCTGCCGGCCGACTATGGTTGCGCGGGGATGAATTACGTCTGCTATGGGCTCATCGCGCGCGAGATCGAGCGCGTCGATTCCGGCTTTCGCTCGATGATGAGCGTGCAGTCCTCGCTGGTGATGCTGCCGATCTTCGAATTCGGTACCGCCGCGCAGAAAGAGAAATATCTGCCCAAGCTGGCGACGGGCGAGTGGGTGGGCTGCTTTGGGCTCACCGAGCCCAACCACGGTTCCGACCCCGCGAGTATGGAGACGCGCGCGCGCAAGGTCCAAGGCGGCTGGAAGCTCACGGGAGCCAAGATGTGGATCACCAACAGCCCGATCGCCGACATCTATGTCGTCTGGGCCAAGGACGATGAAGGCCGAATCCGCGGCTTCGTGCTGGAAAAAGGCATGAAGGGCCTATCCGCGCCGGCGATCCACGGCAAGGTGGGCCTGCGCACCTCGATCACCGGCGAGATCGTGATGGACGAGGTGTTCGTGCCGGAAGAAAATGCCTTTCCGGAGATTCGCGGCCTCAAGGGACCCTTCACCTGCCTCAACTCGGCGCGCTACGGCATCGCCTGGGGCGCTCTGGGTGCCGCCGAATTCTGTTGGCATACGGCGCGGCAATACACGTTGGACCGCCACCAATTCGGCCGGCCGCTCGCTGCGACCCAGCTGATCCAGAAGAAGCTCGCCGACATGCAGACGGAAATCGCGCTCGGCCTGCAAGCTTGCTTGCGTCTGGGACGCCTGAAAGACGAGGGGCGCGATAGTCCCGAGATGACTTCGCTCTTGAAGCGCAATTCCTGCGGCAAGGCGCTCGAGATCGCCCGCACAGCGCGCGACATGCTCGGCGGTAACGGCATCTCGGACGAATTCGGCGTGATCCGCCACATGGTGAATCTGGAAGTGGTGAACACCTACGAGGGCACGCACGACATCCATGCGCTGATCCTCGGTCGTGCGCAAACGGGCATCGCCGCGTTCTGATCTGACGATGGGCGCGCTCTCCGGCTTGAAGGTGCTCGACCTCTCCCGGGTACTCGCGGGGCCCTGGGCGACGCAGCTCCTCGCCGATCTCGGCGCCGAGGTGATCAAGGTCGAGCGCCCCGGCACGGGGGATGATACGCGCCACTGGGGCCCGCCCTGGCTCGAGGACGCAAAGGGAGAAGCAACCGCCGCCTATTACCTGTGCACCAACCGCAACAAACGCTCGCTGACGGTCGATTTCACGCAGGCGGAGGGCCAGGCGATCGTGAAACGGCTAGCGCAGGAGGCCGATGTCGTGGTCGAGAACTTCAAGGTCGGCGGGCTAAAGCCTTACGGCCTCGACTACGCAAGCCTGAAGGCGCTCAACCCGCGGCTGATCTACTGCTCGATCACCGGCTTCGGCCAGGATGGCCCCTATGCAGGGCGCGCCGGCTACGACTTCTTGATCCAGGGCATGGGCGGGCTGATGAGCATCACCGGCCGTGCCGATGGCGAGGAGGGCGCCGGCCCGCAGAAGGTCGGCGTCGCGCTCACCGACATTCTCACCGGACTCTACGCCGCCGTCGGCATCCTCGCCGTGCTCCAGCATCGTCAGCAAAGCGGCGAGGGTCAATACCTCGATCTGGCCTTGCTCGACGTGCAGGTCGCGTGTCTGGCCAACCAGGCGCTGAACTACCTCGTCTCGGGCGTCGCGCCGAAGCGGATGGGCAATGCGCATCCGAACATCGTGCCCTACCAGGATTTCCCGACCGCCGATGGCGACATGATCCTCGCCATCGGCAACGATGCCCAGTTCGCGCGCTTTTGCGCCGTCGCCGGCCATCCGGAATGGGCGCATGATGCACGCTTCGCCACCAATGCCGCGCGGGTCGAGCATCGCGCGGTGCTGATTCCGCTGATCCGCCAGACGACCGTGATGAAGACTACCGACGCCTGGATCGCCGCGCTCGAAGCCGCCAATGTCCCTTGCGGGCCGATCAACGATCTGGCGAGCGTCTTTGCCGACCCGCAGGTGCGTCATCGCGGGATGGCGTTGCGCCTGCCGCAGTCCGGCGGCGTCGACGTGCCGCAGGTCGCCAATCCATTGAAATTGTCCGCTACCCCGGTCGCCTACCGCCGCGTACCGCCGTCTCTGGGTGCCGACACCGACGCGATCCTCGCCGAACTCGGCTACGATAGCGTCACTATCGCCCGCCTGCGCGCCGCAGGTGTGATCTGAAAACAACCGAAGAGAGGAGAAGAGCCATGAAACTGCGTTCCCTGCTTGCTGCATCCGCCCTGCTGCTTTCCGCTGTCACCAGTCATGCCGCCGAATTCATCAACGTGCTGACCGGCGGCACCAGCGGCGTCTATTACCCGCTCGGCGTCGCGCTGTCGCAGATCTATGCGAAGGCGATGCCCGACGCGAAGACCTCGGCGCAGGTCACCAAGGCGAGTGCCGAGAATCTGAACCTGTTGCAGGCGGGCAAGGGTGAGGTCGGCTTCTCGCTCGGCGATGCGTTTTCCGATGCCTGGAAGGGCGATGCCGAAGCCGGTTTCAAGGCGCCTTTGAACAAGCTGCGCACGCTCGCCGCGATCTATCCGAACTACATCCAGATCGTCGCCAATGCCGACTCCGGCATCAAGACGCTGGCCGACTTGAAAGGTAAGAAGGTCGCGGTCGGCGCGCCGAAGAGCGGCACGGAGCTCAACGCCCGCGCGATCTTCAAGGCCGCCGGCATGAGCTATCAGGATTTCGCGAAGGTCGAGTATCTGCCGTTCGGCGAATCGGTCGAGTTGATCAAGAACCGCCAGCTCGATGCGACATTGATCTCGGCCGGTCTTGGGGTGGCCGCGGTGCGCGACCTGGCCAGCGCGGTGAAGATCGTCATCGTGCCGGTGCCCGCCGACGTCGTCGCGAAAATCAACGATGCCGCCTATCAGGCCGGCACGATCCCGGCGAACACCTACAACGGCCAAACGGCCGATGTGCCGACCGTGGCGATCCAGAACTTCCTCGTCACTCATGAAGGCGTGCCCACCGAGACGGTCTATAAGATGACCAAGGCGCTCTTCGAGAACCTCGACCAGATGGTTGCCGCACATGGCGCGGCGAAAGCGATCAAGCTCGAAAACGCTGCGAAGGCGCCACCCGCGCCGCTGCATCCCGGTGCCGAGAAGTACTACCGCGAAAAGGGCATCATCAAGTAAGGGCCGGCGATGCGTGGCGCAGCCAGTGCTCCGGACCACGGCCTGCCCGACGTTTCCGAGCACGGCATCACGCGCCGGCTCGGCGGCTGGGCGCTCGCGCTCTTTGCCGCGTTCGCGCTGGCGTTTTCGACCTATCAGCTCGTCGTCGCCGCTTTCCACCCATTCTCGAGCCTGGTCACGCGCGCGCTGCATGTCGGCTTCCTGCTCGCGCTGACCTTCCTCCTCTATCCGTCGTTCAAGAGCAGCGCGAAACTTTCCAAACTCGGCACTGGCGATACGGCACTTGCGGTCGGCGCATTCCTGCTGTCGACTTATCAGTGGGTGTTCGAAGGCGCGCTGGTGCAGCGCGCCGGCGAACCGACCGTCGCCGACTTGTGGGTCGGCAGCGCGATGATCCTCCTCGTCTTCGAGGCGGCGCGCCGCATCATGGGGCTGGCGCTGCCGATCGTCTGCGGTGCCTTCTTGCTCTATGGCCTGTTCGGCCAATATCTGCCCGGTAGCCTTGCCCACCGCGGCTTCGATTTCGCCCAGCTCGTCGATCAGCTCGCGTTTGGCACCGAGGGCATCTTCGGCATTCCGACGCTGGTTTCCGCGACCTACATCTTCCTGTTCATCCTGTTCGGCAGCTTCCTCGAACATGCCGGGATGATCCACCTGTTCAACTCGATCGCGCTCGGTTTCGTCGGCCACACCAAAGGCGGCGCGGCGAAGGTGTCGGTGCTCTCGTCCGGCCTGATGGGTACGATCTCCGGCTCGGGTGTGGCCAATGTGCTGACCACCGGGCAGTTCACGATCCCGCTGATGAAGCGCTTCGGCTATTCCGGCGTGTTCGCCGGCGCGGTCGAGGCGACCTCCAGCATGGGTGGCCAGATCATGCCGCCGGTGATGGGCGCGGTCGCCTTCATCATGGCCGAAAACCTCAATGTCCCTTATGCCGAGATCGTCAAGGCGGCGCTGATTCCCGCCTGTCTCTACTACGCGACGGTGTTCTGGATGGTGCATCTCGAAGCCGGGCGCAAGAAGCTGACCGGTTTGCCGAAAGAGGAATGCCCGAATCCGTGGCGTGCGATGCGCAGCCAATGGTATCTGCTGCTGCCGCTCGCGGCGCTGGTCTGGATGCTGTTTGCCGGTTACACACCGATGTATTCGGGCATGGTCGGCTTGGCGCTCACCGCGATCCTGATCCTCGGCGCCGCGATCGCCGCGCGGCTGTCATCCACCGCCTTCCGCTATGTGTTCTGGCTGGCGGTGGGGCTTTCCGCCGCGACGCTGGTCAAATGGGGCGTCTATCCGGTGCTGGCGGTGATTGCGGCGCTCACCGCCTTAGCGCTTTCCGTGAAGGGTGGCCGCCATACCTTGAACCTCCTACGCGACAGCCTGATCGATGGCGCGCGCCAGGCGCTGCCGGTCGGCGTCGCCTGCGCGATCGTCGGCGTGATCATCGGTGTGCTGACGCTGACCGGCGCGGCATCGAGTTTCGCCGGCTTCATCCTCCAGGTCGGCGAAAAGAGCCTGTTTCTGTCGCTGGTACTGACGATGCTGGTCTGCCTCGTGCTCGGCATGGGCATCCCGACCATCCCGAACTACATCATTACCAGCGCGATCGCTGCGCCGGCGCTGCTGAAGCTCGGCGTGCCGCTGATCGTCTCGCACATGTTCGTGTTCTATTTCGGCATCATGGCGGATCTGACACCGCCGGTCGCGCTCGCCGCCTTCGCGGCCAGTTCGATCGCCAAGGAAGCGCCGCTGAAGATCGGCGTCAAGGCGGTGCAGGTGGCGATCGCCGGCTTCGTCGTGCCCTATATGGCCGTCTATGACAAAGCGCTGATGCTGCAGGGCGATCCAAGCTTGCCCGCGATCATTTGGGTCGTCTTCAAGGCGCTGGTCGCGATCGCGCTCTGGGGCGCAGCGGCGATCGGCTACCTCGCCGCGCCGCTTTCCACCTGGGAGCGCATCCTCGCCGCGGCGGGCGCCTTCCTGCTGGTCGCCGCGCTGCCGCTCACCGACGAGCTAGGGCTCGCGCTCGCCGCGCTGTTCGTCGTCCTGCACTGGCGACGCGTCAAAGTCGGCGCTGGCCAGACGGCAGCATGACCGGCCTGTGCCTCGCTGCCGGGCTCTTGATCGCGCCGCTCGGCGAGACGGTCACCGTGCGCTGGACGCATTCGATCGAGAAAACCCGCTGGGAGGAAGACTGGCGCCGGGAGGGTGACGGTTTGCGTCTCGTCGAGGCGCGCATCCGCACCACCGGCGCCGGGATGGAGATGCCGGCAGGCGCGCGGCTCGAGGACGGCGTCTGGCATTACACGCCGGGACTCCCACCCTTGCCGCGCGTGCTGCTACGCCATTCGCCCTATGTCGCGCCCTACGAATTCTGCAGCGCGGGAGCCTGCCGCACGGCCGCCGAGCTGCTGCCGGGCCTGCCGGATCAGGCCGTGCTGGAATTGGCGCCTTGCCGCTGAGCGTCAGCCCCTCTGGACGGCTCGGTCCTGCGCCGCGGCGGCAAGCGCCGCGCGCCGGCCGCGCGTCACATCCACGCCGGCCAGCAGCATCAGCCCGAGCACGAAATAGCCGCCGGTGAGCAGCAGGGCGCCACGGTGGTCGTTGCCGCTCACCCAGGTAAACAGGCCGTAGCCGAGCGGGCCGAGGATCGACGAGAGCTTCACCGACAAGCCCCAGAAGCCGAAGAACTCCGCCCGTCGCGTCGCCGGTGCCAGGAGGCCGACCAGCGCGCGGCCGGCCGATTGCGCGGCGCCCAGGCACAGTCCGGCGAGATTCGCGGCGAACCAGAACAAGCCGGTGGCCTCGCCGGGTTTGGCCGCCCACAAAAGCAGGATCGCGACGATCCAGCCGGAGAGCGTCAGCGCGATCGTACGCCGATGGCCGAGGCGGTCTTGCAGGTAGCCGAGGAAGAAGGCGCCGATTGCCGCGGTGATATTGACGACGAAGATCAAGAGCAAAGTGTCCTTGAGCCCGAAGCCCATCGCCTGCGTCGCGTAGATCGCCGCCAGCGCGATCACCGCCTGGATGCCGGCCTGATAGAACAGGCTGCAGACCAAAAAGCGCGCCAGATCGGCAAAGCGTCGCACATGCTGCAAAGTCTGCCAGACCTCGCGCCAGGCATCGAGGATCGCCCGCGCAGCAAGATTCGGTTGCGCGCGCTCTTTGAGCAGCAGGAAGGTCGGCAGGCTGGCGAGCAGAAAGATGGCGGCGGTGATCAGCATGCTGGCCGGCACGTAATCCGTGGCGCCGCGGCCATGCGCCTCGCTCCAGGTCACATAGACCAGACAAATGCCGAGCGTGAATAGCCCGCCGAGATAGCCGAGGCTCCAGCCCCAGCCGGAGACGCGGCCAAGCGCGCGCGGGCGCGCGAGTTCCGGCAGGAACGCCGCGATCAGGTTTTCGCCGGTGCCGAAAAAGAAATTCGCCGCGATCACGCCGACGATCGCGAGTGCAACCGCACCCGGCTGGGCAAACCACAGTAGCGCGGTGAAACTCACACAGCCGAGGGTGCTTATCGCCAGCAGGCGTTTTTTTGCCGCATGTTGGTCGGCGATCGCGCCGATGAGGGGCGCGCTGACGATGATCAGCGCATAGGAAGCGGACAGCGCGGCGGTCCACGCGAAGGTGGCCCAGGGGGCATCGCCGGCGACGACGGCGACGAAATAGGCGTTGAACAGCGCGGTGATCACCACCGTCGTGAAACCGGAATTGGCGAAGTCGTACATCGCCCAGGCCCAAACCTCGCGGGGCCGCACACCGGCCGCCAGGGCGCGGTTTTTCCCGCTCATGCGCGCAACTCGACGCGCTGGCCGGCTTGCGGCGCCTCGGCACGCCAGCCGAGGCGTTCCTGGATCAGCGCGGCAAAGCCCAGCGCAGTCGTCGCTTCGCCATGCACGACGAAGGTTTGCAGCGGGGGCGTGCGAAAACCTCCCAGCCAGCGCAACAGCGCATTGCGGTCGGCATGGGCCGACAAGCCGCCCAAGGTGTAAAGGCGCGCGTGCACCGGCACCTCCTCGCCGAAGATGCGCACCCGTTTCGCACCGTCGACCAGCCGGCGGCCGAGCGTGCCCTCGGCCTGAAAGCCGGTGATCAGCACCGCCGAATCGCGCCGCGGCAAGTGCGCCAGGAGGTGATAACGGATGCGTCCGGCCTCGCACATCCCGCTTGCCGAAAGGATCGTGATGCCGCCCCTGATCTTGTCGAGGGCGATCGACTCCTCGACGCTGTCGACGAAAGCGAGCTTGCGGAACCACTGCGCGCCGCCGTGCCGGCGCATCAGCGCCCGGGATTCGTCGTCGAGCAGGGCCATGTGCTTGTAGGTGATCTCGGTCGCGGCCGTGGCCATTGGCGAGTCGACATAGACCTCGAGCTTGGGGATGCGACCACGGCGCGTCAGGTCGGCCAGCAGATAGAGCATGTCCTGCGTGCGTCCGACCGCGAACGCCGGGACGATCAAATTGCCCCGCTGACGCTCGATGGTTTCGACGACTGCCTCGACCAACTCATCCTCGGTCTCCGGCATGCTCTTGTGCAGCCGATTGCCGTAAGTCGATTCGACCACCAGCCAGTCGGCCTGCTCGATCGGTGTCGGATCGCGCACCAGGGGGCGCGCGGGTTGGCCGAGATCGCCCGAGAAGACGATCTTGCGCCGCGTGCCGCCAACCATCAGCCAAATTTCGACGATCGCCGAGCCGAGGATGTGGCCCGCATCGCGGAAACGGCATTCGATCGAGGCATGAGGGCTGAAGATCTGCTCATACGGCACGGGTCGAAGCCGCCGCAGGCAGCTTTTCGCCTGCTCGACGGTGTAAAGCGGCGCTCGCTCGTTCTTGCCCGGCTTGCGGGTGTGGAAGCGCCGGTAATTCTCACGCTCCGCCTCTTTTTCCTGGATATGCGCGGCATCGGGCAGCATCACACCGAGCAGGTCGCAAGTGGCGGGCGTGGCAAAGATCGGCCCCTTGAAGCCGAGCGCGGTAAGCCTGGGTAACAGCCCGGAATGATCGATGTGCGCATGGCTAAGGATCACGAAGTCGATCGCGCCGGGATCGAAGGCGAAGGCGCGCAGGTTCTTCGCGTGTGCCTCGCGCCCGCCCTGGAACAGGCCGCAATCGACAAGAAAGCGGCTCCCAGCGCTTTCCAGCAGATAACAGGAGCCGGTGACCTCGCGCGCCGCGCCCAGGAATGTGAGGTTCACGGCGTCGCGCTATTACACTTGGGCTTGGAGCGCCGCGATGCGCTCTTCCAGCGGCGGGTGGGTCATGAACAGGCGCTTGATGCCGCTGCCGATGCCGCCGCTGATCCCGAAGGCCGCCATCTTGTCGGGCAGCGGCGCGGGATGCAGAGCGGCGAGGCGCTGCAATGCGGCGATCATGTTCTGGCGGCCGGCGAGCTGGGCACCGCCGCGGTCGGCGCGGAATTCGCGCTGGCGCGAGAACCACATCACGATGATCGAAGCGAGGATGCCCAGCACCAGCTCGGCGACGATCATCGTGATGAAGAAAGCCGGCCCCTGGCCGCGTTCGGTCTTGAACACGACACGATCGACGAGATGGCCGATCACGCGCGACAGGAACATCACGAAGGTATTGACCACGCCCTGGATCAGCGCCAGCGTCACCATGTCGCCGTTGGCGACGTGGCTGATCTCATGGCCGAGCACCGCCTCCGCTTCCTGGCGCGTCATTTGCTGCAATAGACCGGTGGAGACGGCGACCAGCGCATGATCGCGATTCATCCCGGTGGCGAAGGCATTCACCTCGGCCGAATCGTAGATGCCGACTTCCGGCATGCCGATGCCGGCCTTCTCGGCCTGTTTGCGGACGGTTTCGACCAGCCAGAATTCGGTCGAATTCGCCGGCGCCTCGATCACCTGCACGCCCATCGCCATCTTGGCCGACCATTTCGACATCGCCAGCGAGATCAGCGAACCGCCGAAACCCATCACGGCGGCGAAGATGAGCAAGGCGCCGGGGTCGATGCCGCTGGCCTGCAGGTAGGGCGCGATGCCCAACAGACGCATCGAGATCGACAGGACGAGCACGATGGCCAGGTTGGTGGCGAGGAAGAGAATGATTCGTTTCATGCGGCGAGTTCTCCTGGTTGCGAAGATGCTGATAATGTTAGGCTCTCATGATGCTTCGAGCAATTCGATTTATGTTTAACCTCGATTCGACATTCGCGAAGTAAATTTATTGTGGCGAGCCTGAATTTCAAGCATTTGCGCTACTTCTGGATGGTCGCCAAGGCCGGCAGCATCGCCCGTGCCAGTGAGCGATTGCATCTGACACCGCAGTCGATCAGCGGGCAGCTCCGGGAATTCGAGGAGGCGCTGGGCGTGCAGTTGTTGCGCCGTGCCGGCCGTGGTCTGGAGCTCACCGAAGCCGGCCAGCGCATTCTCGGCTATGCCGAACAGATCTTTTCGCTCGGCGAAGAAATGCTCGCCGTGCTGCGCGATGCGACACAGGCGCAGAGCATCACCTTCCGTGTCGGCATCGCCGATTCGGTGCCCAAAATGGTCGCCTACCGCCTCGTGGAACCGTCGCTGGGCCTCGACGAACCGGTGAAGCTGATCTGCCGCGAGGGAAGTTTGACGAACTTGCTTGGCGAACTGGCCGTGCACCGCCTCGACATGGTGATCGCCGACCGGCCGATACCGGAGAATCTCCATGTGCGAGCCTATACTCATTTCCTCGGCGCGAGCGGAGTGAGCATCCTCGGGGCGAGGAGATTGGTAGAGAAATCTTCGCCGAGCTTCCCGCAAGGGCTCGATGGGGCATCGTTCCTCATGCCTGGGGCGGAGGTCGCGCTGCACGCGCGGCTATTGCGCTGGTTCGAAGCCGAGCGCCTCCAGCCGCACATCGTCGGTGAATTCGACGACAGTGCGCTGATGTTGGCCTTCGGTCAGGCGGGAGCGGGGTTTTTCGCCGCGCCGACGGCGATCGAGCGGCAGCTCGTGCGCCAGCACGATCTCGTCGTCGTCGGCCGCATCGAGAGCGTGCGCGATCAGATTTATGCGATTACCAACGAACGCAAGCTCAGCCATCCGCTCGTGGCGGCGATCTGTCGCTTCGCCCAGCACGACATTTTCGGCGTTGCCACCGCGGCAGCGCCGCGCAAGGTGCGCAAGCCCCATCATCAGGATAATTCGAATCATTGATCACGATTATTCTGTTTTCCTTTTTCAGGAAAGACAACTAACCTTACGGCTGCATCACCACTTCAAGGAGACCAAACCATGAAAATCCTTTCTCTGTTTGCTGCCGCCGTGTTGACCGTGGGTCTTGGCCTGGTCGCCCATGATGCCGAAGCCAAACGGCTCGGCGGCGGCCGCCCGCTTGGCATGCAGCGTCAGATCGAGGCGCCTCGGCCGGTCACACCGCCGACCGCGGCACCTGCCCCCGCACCGACCAATGCCGCTCCCGCCAAGAGCGCGGCGCCGGCAGCTGGCTCCGCGCCGGCGCGTTCCTCCTGGATGGGGCCGCTCGCCGGGCTGGCCGCCGGCATCGGTCTGGCGGCGCTGGCTTCCCATTTCGGCTTTGGCGAGGAACTCGCCTCGCTGATGTTGATCATTCTGGTGGTCATGGCCGTCCTTGCCGTCGTCGGCTTGGTCATGCGCAAGCGAGCCCTGGCGCAACAGCCAGCCCTGGCCGGCGTGGGTGGCATGCGCAACCTCGCGCAGGAACCGGTCATGGACTCTGGCCATTCCGCTGCTTCGCCCGTTTCCGCTGCGCTCTCGAACGAGCCAGCGGCCCGCGGCAAGATTCCGGCCGATTTCGATGTCGCCGGCTTCGTGCGCAGCGCCAAGGTGCATTTCATCCGCCTGCAAGCTGCCAACGATGCCGGCAATCTCGATGACATCCGCGCCTTCACGACGCCGGAGATGTTCGCCGAGTTGAAGATGGACATCGCCGAACGCGGCAAGGTAGCACAGGAAACCGATGTACTGAATGTCGACGCCGAGGTGCTCGAGGTCGTCGAGGAAGGCGATCGCTATGTCGCCAGCGTGCGGTTTGTCGGCCAGATCCGCGAAGAGAAAAACGGCCCGGTCGAGAACGTCGATGAAATCTGGCATCTCATCAAGCCGCGCGATGGCAAGGGTGGCTGGCTGTTGGCGGGGATTCAACCCAGATTGTCCATTGGAACGCGAGCGGGTTTCGAAGGCGAGGGCGAGCAGGTTTGCGTCCCCGCGACGAGCCAATAACCGTGTCTATTGGCGAGGAGCGGGGGCGCGAAGATGCCGCCCGCAGCCCGAAAACCGCCGCGTAGGGCAATGAAATGATCGTATCGAATGCTCATGGCGAATCAGCCCGCTCTCAATGGATAATCTGGGTTCAACCATTGCAGTGACGGCATTCGCCATGAGAAGCCACCCGCGGGTGGCTTTTCACTTGCCTAGAACGAAAAAAACGCCGACCAAAAAAACGCCGACCTTTTGGTCGGCGCTTGTTTATTCTGGCGTCCCCACGGGGATTCGAACCCCGGTTCTCACCGTGAAAGGGTGATGTCCTAGGCCTCTAGACGATAGGGACTTCGTCGTGGTGGAGGTAAGCGGGATCGAACCGCTGACCTCTTGCATGCCATGCAAGCGCTCTCCCAGCTGAGCTATACCCCCTAAAGAGAGGGCGCATTATACCGGTGCGAAATTCCTTGTAAACCATCGGTGCGAATTTTTTACAGAACCTTGCCGGGATTCATCAGGCCGCGCGGATCGAGCGCTCGTTTGATGGCGCGCATCATGTCCATTTCCACGTCGCTCTTGTAACGCAAAATTTCCTCGCGCTTGAGCTGACCCAGCCCGTGTTCGGCAGAAATCGAGCCGCCGAGCGCGTGCACGAGATCATGCACGATGCGGTTGACCGCGGGTGTCTGGGCGATGAAGTCGGCATTGTCCTGGGCAAGCGGTTTCGATTGGTTGTAGTGCAGATTGCCGTCGCCAAGGTGTCCGAAGCAGACGATGCGCACGCCGGGAAAAGCGGCTTCGAGCTCGGCATCGCAGCGGTTGATGAATTCGGGAATGCGCGAGACCGGCAGCGAGATGTCGTGCTTGATGGAGAGCCCTTCGCGTTTTTGCGCCTCGGAAATGTTCTCGCGCAGCGCCCAAAGGGCGCGCACCTGTGTTTCATTGGCGGCGAGCGCGGCATCCAGCGCGATGCCGGTGTCGAGCGCACCTGCCAGCACGGCCTCTAACGGTTCGGCCAGATCGGTGGCCATCGTGTCGGTAAGTTCGATCAGCACTTGCCACGGTGATGTGACGGGTAGGGGATCGCGGCTGCCGGGGATGTGCTCGAGCACGAGATCGAGCGCAGTCCGGCCGATCAGCTCGAAGGCCGTGACGCGCCCCCCAATCTGCTCGCGCAGCCGGGTGAGCAGGGCGACTGCGGCGGCCGGCTGTGGCACGGCGACCCAGGCCGTGGCGATGCTCCGGGGCGGCGAGAAAAGTTTCAGCACTGCGGCGGTGATCAGCCCCAGCGTGCCCTCGCTACCGATGAAGAGATGCTTCAGGTCGTAGCCGGTGTTGTCCTTGCGCAAGGCCTTAAGGCCGTTCCAGATGCGGCCGTCTGGCAGCACCACTTCGAGGCCGAGACAAAGTTCGCGGGCGTTGCCGTAACGCAGCACCTGCACGCCGCCGGCATTGGTGGCGAGGTTGCCGCCGATGGTGGCCGTGCCTTCCGCGGCGAGCGAGAGCGGAAACAGGCGCCCTGCCGCGGCGGCGGCCTCCTGCACGGCAGCGAGCGTGCAGCCGGCCTCGGCGATCAGCGTGTTGTTGTCGGGATCGATGGCGCGGATGCGGTTTAGGCGCGTGAGGCTGACGACGACTTCTCCTCCGGTCGGCGTCGCGCCGCCGCACAGCCCGGTATTGCCACCTTGCGGCACGACGGCGACATTGGCGGCGGCGCAGGCGCGTACCACGGCGGCAACTTCTTCGCTATTGGCTGGGCGCACCACACAGAGCGGCTGGCCGCTGTAGCGACCGCGCCAGTCGGTGCAGTAGGGGGCGATATCGGCGGCTTCGGTGAGGACATGGGCGCTGCCGAGTATGGCGCGCAGAGTGTCGATCAGCATGTTCATTGGCTGAGGGCAATCTCGATCGCGGGCAGCATGCGTTTGACGGCGGCTGCGCCTTCGGCGATGGCGTCGCTGGCGCGATGAAAGTCCATCAGGGCGAGATGCGCCAGCCGCGGGGCGATCAGCGCGTCCGCCGGTTCGCCGGCCAGCCGGCTGCGGGCGATGCGCACCTGCATGATGTTGATGCTCGTGGCCATCACGGCGGCAAGAGAAGGCGCTGCCTCGTCGCGCTTGAGGCCGAGACTCTTCAGCAGGGCGTCGGTCCAACCCATAGCGGCGCCACCCTTGGCTGCGATATTGCGCTTGAGGGAACGTCCGACGAGGTCGGAGCCGAGGTCGACCGCGATGACGATTTCGGCGCCGAGCGCCCGGCACAGGGACACCGGCACCGGATTGACGAGCCCGCCATCGACGAGGAGCCGTCCAGCGAGATTGACTGGTGCAAACAAACCCGGCAAGGCAATCGAGGCGCGCACGGCGGCGGCCACCGAACCCTCCTTCAGCCAGATTTCCCGCCCGGTGGCGAGTTCCGTCGCCACGCAGGCGAAGGGCAGGGGCAGCGCGGAGAAGTCTTTGTCGACGAAATGCCGCTCGAAGAAGGCGATCAGTTTGTCGCCTTTGATCAGACCGCCCGTGAAGCTGGGGTCGAGCAATCCGACCACGTCCTGCCAGCGCAGGCCGCTCACCCAGCGTTCCAAGGCGTCGATGTCGCCGTCGGCATACGCGGCGCCCACCAACGCGCCGATCGAGCAGCCGCAGACGATATCCGGCACGATGCCCGCCTCATGCAGGGCGCGTATCACGCCGATGTGCGCCCAGCCACGAGCCGAGCCGCTGCCAAGCGCCAGGCCGATCTTGCGTTTCATGGCTTGATCAAAGTGGCGCTCAGTTGGCCATAGAGGTCGTGCACGTCGCAATCGGTGATCGTCACCGTGGCGAATTCGCCGACCGCCAGTTCGTGGCCATCGGTGATGTAGACCAGGCCGTCGATGTCGGGCGCATCGCCCTCGGTGCGCGCGATCGCGCCATCCTCGTCGATCTCGTCGACCAGCACCGTGAGGGTCTGACCGATCTTTGCTTCCAGCCGCTGCGTCGAGATGTCTTCCTGATGGCGCAGCAGGCGCAGCTTGCGCTCCTCGCGCACTTCTTCCGGCAGCGCACCAGGCAGCTGGTTTGCCGCCGCGCCCTCGACCGGCGAGTAGGCGAAGGCGCCGACGCGATCGAGTTGTGCGGCGTCGAGGAAATCGAGCAGCTCGTTGAACTCGGCTTCGGTTTCGCCGGGGAACCCGGTGATGAAGGTCGAGCGGATGGTGAGATTCGGCACGGCGCGGCGCCAGGCACCGATGCGCTCGAGCACCTTCTCCACGTCGCCGGGCCGCTTCATCAGTTTGAGGATTCTCGGGCTGGCATGCTGGAAGGGTACGTCCAGGTAGGGGAGGAGCTTTCCCGCCGCCATCAGCGGCAGCAGGTCATCGACGTTTGGATAGGGATAGACGTAGTGCAGCCGGATCCACATCCCGAGTTCACCCAGCTCCTTGCAGAGCTCATACAGGCGCGTCTTCACCGGCCGGCCACCGACGAAGCCGGTGCGATAGCGGACATCGACGCCATAGGCGCTGGTATCCTGGGAGATGACGATCAGTTCCTTGACGCCGGCATGGGCGAGCGTCTCGGCTTCCTTGAGCACTTCGCCGATGGGGCGCGAGACGAGATCGCCACGCAGGCTTGGGATGATGCAGAAGCTGCAACGGTGGTTGCAGCCTTCGGAAATCTTCAGATAGGCGTAATGCTCGGGTGTCAAGCGAATGCCCTGCGGCGGCACCAGATCGACGAGAGGATCGTGCGCCGGGGGAAGATGGGCATGCACCGCGTCCATCACCTCCTGCAAGGCATGCGGACCCGTGACGGCGAGCACCTGCGGATAGGTTTCGCGCACGACGTCGCCCTTCGCGCCCAGACAACCGGTGACGATCACTTTGCCGTTTTCTTCGAGCGCCTCGCCGATGGCATCGAGCGACTCCTCGATCGCCGGGTCGATGAAGCCACAAGTGTTGATGATCACCAGGTCGGCCCCGGCATGGTCGCCGGAGATTTCGTAGCCCTCGGCGCGCAGGCGGGTGAGGATCAATTCGGCATCCGAGGCGGCCTTCGGGCAGCCGAGTGAAACGAAACCGATGCGCGGTATGCGCGCCTTCTTTCTCGACGCCACTTACTTTTTCTTTTCCGCCGTCGCCTTCGGCGTCTGGCCTGACATCTGGAAGCTGCCAAATAGCTTCTTCGTCTGCTCCTGGATGTTTTCCTGCATCTGCTGGAACATCTTCTGGCTTTGCTCGACGTAGGCGCCCATCATGCTCGCGAGCACCGGTCCCTGGAAGTTGAGGAATTGCGACCAGAGATCCTTGCTCATCGTGGCATTGTCGCCATAGAGGTGCTTGACCTGTTCCTGAAGCTTCTTCTGCATCTCGGTGAAGGCCATGATGTTGTTTTCCAGATACTGGCCGAGCATACCCTGCATCGCATTGCCATAGAAACGGATCATCTGGGCGAGCAGATCGGAGGTGAACATCGGTGCGCCGCCGGCTTCTTCTTCGAGGATGATCTGCAGCAAGATGTTGCGCGTCAGGTCTTCGCCGCTCTTGGCGTCGACGACGCGAAATTCTTCGTGTTTGAGCACCAGCTCCTTGACGTCGGCCAGGGTGATGTAGCTGCTGGTGCGGGTGTCATAAAGACGGCGGTTTGGGTATTTCTTGATCAGTCGGGTCGTTTCGGCCATGGTGTCGATTCCTTTGTTGCGTTGCGATGTTACAACGCCTTTTCCTTGACATACCGCCCGGGCGCCGGCTCTCCGGGTGGGTGTTTTTTGCTGCCCAGCCGGCCACGGGCGGGGACCTCACCACCGGCGAACTGCTTGAGCCATTCAGACCAGCGGGACCACCAACTACCGGGGACTTCGGTCGCGCCGGCCAGCCAGCGTTCGGCATCCGGCGTATTGCTGTCGTTCACCCAGTGGCTGCGCTTGTTCTTCGCTGCCGGGTTGATGACGCCGGCGATGTGGCCGGAAGCGCCGAGCACGAAGGTGGACGGCCCGCCCAGATGCTTGCGGCCGAGATAAGACGATTGCCAGGGGACGATGTGGTCCTCGCGCGTGGCGAGGATGAAATGCGGCATGTCGACCTTGCCGAGATCGGCATGAACCCCGCACATTTCGAGCTTGCCCGGTACGCGCAGGCTGTTTTCCAGATACAGGTGACGCAGATACCAGGCGGCGAACGGCCCGGGCAGATTGGTCGAGTCCGAATTCCAGTAGAGCAGATCGAAGGGCGCCGGCTTGTCGCCTTTCAGGTAGTTGCCGACGACGTATTGCCAGATCAGATCGTTGGCGCGCAAGGCCGAAAAGGTCGATGACAGCTCGCGCGCGGTGAGCAGGCCGCCTTTGCCGATGGTGGCCTCGCGCTGGGCGACCGACTGCTCATCGACGAACAGGCCGATCTCGCCGGTGTCGGTGAAATCGAGCAAGGTGGTGAGCAAGGTGAGCGAAGTCACGCCAGCGTCGCCACGTGCTTTGGCCACCGCCAGCGCGGAAGCCAAAATCGTGCCGCCGACGCAAAAGCCGAGTGCATTGACCTCGTCGACGCGCGAGATCTCTCGCACCACCTCGAGCGCCGCGAGCGGCCCTTTTTCGAGATAGTCATCCCAGGTGAGATGCCCGAGATCGGCCTGGGGGTTGCGCCAGGAAATCAGGAATACCGTCTGCCCCTGTTCCACGACGTAGCGGACGAAGGAATTCTCCGGCTGCAGGTCGAGGATGTAGTATTTGTTGATGCAGGGCGGCACGATCAAAAACGGCCGTTTCGCCACCGTGTCGGTCAGCGGCGCGTATTGGATCAGCTGGATCAGCTCGTTCTCATAGACGACCGCGCCGGGGGTGATGGCGAGATTGCGGCCGACCTCGAAGGCCGAATCGTCGGTCATCGAGATGCGGCCCTTCTCCATGTCGGCGATCAGATTCGCCAAGCCCCTCCGGATGCTTTCGCCATGGGTCTCGATGGCCTTCTGGATGAATTCGGGATTGGTGGCGGCGAAGTTCGACGGCGCGAGGGCATCGACGAACTGGCGGGTGGCGAACTGCAGGCGTTTGCGCGCCAGCGTATCGGGCGAGGGGAACAGCTCGATCGCCCGTTTCAGATACTGGGCATTGAGCAGATACGCCTGGTGAAGATAATCGTAGATCGGGCTCATCCGCCAGGCGGGGTGGTTGAAGCGCCGATCGCCGGGCTCGGGCTGCACCATGGGGGTGGGCGGGGGTTGCTTGTCGCGCTGGAGCATCGTCTGCCAGAGCGCCGCATGGCGCTCGCGCCATTCCTGTTGCAGCGCGAGCAGGGCGTTCTCTTGGGGAGGGATGGTCGTCGTCATGTGCCGATTCTGCATTGCACCAAAAGGTGCTGTCAATCGATACCCCAGCCTGACTTGCTGCGCGGGCGGCCTGCTGCGTTGCGCGCTGCTCGCTCCCTCGCCTACCTGCCTGGTATGTCTCAGTCGCTGCGCTGCGTGCGTCTTGCATCCCCTCCCGCTCGCGGCGTCAAGCCGGGGTTTCCGAGCCAGATCAGGCTCGCCATCCGCCCGGTGACGCCGTCACGCCGATACGAGTAAAAACGCTCTGCGTCGCGGACGGTATCGAAGTCGGCGCTGGTGATACGGCACACGCCCAGGGCTTGGAGGCGCAAGGCGGCGAGCCGGTAGATATCGCACAGCCATTTGCCGTTCGCCTGCGCGCGGAAGGCGCTCGCGGCTGCCGGGTCATGAGCGATGAAAGCGCCGCGCACCTCGCCGCCGACCTCGAAACTCTGCGGGCCGATCGCTGGGCCGAGCCAGGCGAGCAGGCGCTCGCCAGGAACGTTCATCGCCGCGACCGTCGCTTCGATCACCCCAGCGGCCAGGCCCCGCCAGCCGGCGTGCGCCGCCGCGACGACCGTGCCGGCTTCATCACACAGCAGCACCGGCAGACAGTCCGCGGTGAGTACGGCGCAGACGACGCCCGGGATGCGGGAATAGGCGGCGTCGGCCTCGCAGCCGACCGCGACGCTTGCCGCATCGATGCAGCGCGTGCCATGCACCTGCTCGAGCCAGACGGGTTCGGTAGGGAGAAAGGCGCGCAGCCTGTGACGGTTTTCGGCGACGGCCTCCGGATCGTCGCCGACGTGGTCGGCGAGGTTGAAGCTCGCATACGGCCCGGTGCTGACGCCGCCGGCGCGCGTCGTGACGAGCGCATGGATGTGCGGTGGCGCCGGCCAGTCGGGGACGATGAAATCAGCCGGCACGCAGCGCCTCCAGCAGGGCGGTGAAGTCCGCCGGTAGTGGTGATTCCCACGTCATCTCGGTGCCGGCGGCGGGATGTGCGAGCGCGAGCCGGAAGGCGTGCAGCGCCTGACGGCCAAAGCTGTCGAGCAGCGCATCGCCGCTTTTCTTTTTGCCATAGACCGGATCGCCGACCAGCGGGTGGCCAATGCTGGCCATATGCACGCGGATCTGGTGCGTGCGGCCGGTCTCCAGCCGGCATTCGAGCAGCGTTGCGCGCTTGAGGCGTTCGCGCACCGCGTAATGCGTGCGTGCCGCCTTGCCACCCTGTTTCACCACTGCCATCTTGATCCGCTGTGTTGGATGGCGACCGATCGGCGCATCGACGCAGCCTTCCGCCTCGACGCGGCCATGGACCAGCGCGAGGTAATGGCGCTTCACTTGGCGCGCAGCCAGCGCGCGGACGAGATGGGTTTGCGCCGCGAGGGTCTTGGCGACGACCATCAGGCCGGAGGTGTCCTTGTCGAGCCGATGGACGATGCCGGCGCGCGGCACTTCGGCGAGTTCCGGCGCATGATGCAGCAGCGCGTTCATCAAGGTGCCACGCTCGTTGCCGTTGCCGGGATGGACGACCAGGCCCGCGGGCTTGTCGATGACGATCAGGCTGTCGTCCTCGTAAATGATGGGCAGCGGGATGTCTTCGGCCGCATGTTCCAAAGTCGGCGCTGGCAAAACGGCAAGGCGGATCGTCTCGCCGCCATGCACCTTGCGTTTGGCATCGGCAGGCAGGCCATCGACGCGAATCGCACCACTTTTTAACCAGGCTTGCAAGCGGCTGCGCGAATGTTCCGGAAACAGTCGCGCCAGCGCCGCGTCGAGCCGCAGGCCCGCGCAGTCGGTGGGTAGGGTGATTTCGCTATAATCGACCGGACTCATCCGACCTTCCCGAGATTGGCTCATCATGCGCAGTTTATCCCTGCTGGTCCTGTTCCTGCTCGTCCTCATCGGCGGCTGCGGCTTGCTGCCCGAACAGGTCGACGAGACGGCCGGCTGGTCGGCCAACAAGCTCTACGCCGAAGCCAAGAGCGCGATGGCGGACGGCGCCTACGATAAGGCCGTCAAGTATTTCGAGAAGCTCGAAGCGCGCTACCCTTACGGCCGCTATGCGCAGCAGGCGCAGATCGAAACCGCCTATGCCTATTACAAACAGGACGAGAAGGCGCTCGCCCTGGCCGCCTGCGACCGCTTCATCCGGCTGCATCCGAACCATCCCCATGTCGATTACGTCTATTACCTGAAAGGGCTGATCAATTTCAACGAGGATCTCGGCCTGCTCGGTTACATCAGCATGCAGGATCCGAGCGAACGCGATCCAAAGGCGGCACAGGAGTCCTTCGCGGCGTTCAAAGAGCTGGTCACCCGGTTCCCGGACAGCAAGTATGCCAAGGATGCGAGCCTGCGCATGGCCTATCTGGTCAATGCGCTCGCTTCGCATGAGGTGCATGTTGCGCGCTATTACCTGAAGCGCGGCGCCTATGTCGCCGCCGCCAACCGCGCGCAGCACGCGATCAAGACCTACCCCGACGCGCCGGCCATCGAGGAGGCGCTGTTCATCATGGTCAAGGCCTATGATGCGCTCGGCATGAACGATCTGCGCGACGACGCCGAACGGGTGATGAAGAAGAACTTCCCCAACAGCGAGTATTTCAAGCGCGGGCTCGACAAGCCCGAGCCGTGGTGGAAGCTCTGGTAAAGCTCGGATCAAATCAGTGAAACCCGGCTGGGTGGCCCGGCTCATGGCTCGCATTCGGGGGCCTCGTCAGGCTTGCGCCCGGGCCGCCCGCAACTCGCTGCGCTCGGACAAGCGGGCGGCTTTGCCGTGCGCTGCGCCAACGATGCCCGACGAATGCTCACGAATCGCCTTGCCGCCCAGCCGGGTTTCATGTCTGGGCTGACGATCGTCGCCGCCGTCAGCACCGTTGCCGGCGCGCCTCGAACAGGCAGATGCCCGCCGCTACCGAGACGTTGAGGCTTTCCACCGCGCCATACATTGGAATCTTCGCCAGCTCGTCGCAGGTCTCGCGCGTCAAGCGCCGCAAGCCCGCGCCTTCCGCGCCCAGCACCCAGGCGGTCGGCCCGGTCAGATCGATCGCGTAGAGGTCTTTTGTCGCCTCCCCGGCGGCGCCGATCGTCCAGATGCCGCGCTCTTTCAGTTCCCGCAGCGTGCGCGCGAGATTGGTGACGACGATGTAGGGCACGCTGTCCGCGGCGCCGGACGCGACTTTGATCGCCGTCGAGTTTAGCCCGCAGGCGCGATCCTTCGGCGCGATCACCGCGTGCGCGCCGGCCGCATCGGCGACGCGCAAACATGCGCCGAGATTGTGCGGATCGGTGATGCCGTCGAGCACCAAGAGCAGGGCCGGCTCGCTGAGTCCTTCCAGCACATCAGCGACCGCCAGGTACTTCTGCTGCGCCGCGATCTTCGCCACCACGCCCTGATGACGGGCGTGGCCCGTCAGCGCGTCGAGACGGGCGGCATCGACAGCGATGATGCGCACGCCGCGTGCTTCGGCCTGCTGCACCAGATCGCGCATGCGCGCATCCTGGCGGCCTGCGGCCAGGTAGAGCTCGCGGATGCTCTCCGGCGCGTGTCTGAGCTTCGCGGTGACGGCGTGGAAGCCGTAGATCAGGCGCGTTTCATCCGCCATGCTTGATCACGCGGTATTGAGCGGTCATGCGATGGGTTTCACCGGGAGCCAGCGTGATTACGTCGTCGGCGGCATTCGCAGTTTCGACGCAGACCATGCGGTCTTCACCCTTGGGCCCGAAATCGCCCATCCTGGCGGCATTCTCCTTGCCCGGATTCCAGACCACCGTGGAACGGCTGCCGGTGCTGGTGATGAGCAGTGTGCGCTGCCAGGCCGGGTCGATGATGCCGCAGCAGCCGGCCGTGTCGAGATAGATGCGATTGAGCTCACCCGCGATGGTCACGCGGCCCTTCTGCTTCTTGCGTTTGCCGCCATCGACCTTGTCGAGGTAGGGGCAGCCCTCCAGCCCGGCGATCTCGATCCGGCGCACGTCGCCGACCGCGAAATAGGTGTGCAGTGCCTGGCCGAGGGTGAAGGTGGCATCGCCGGTGTTCGTCGTGGCGAGGCTGGCGACGAGCTCCTGGCCGAGCGTGATCGTGTAACGCACGGACGACGGATGCGGCCACTGGCTGCGGCAGGTTTCGTCGAGCTGTGGCTCGAAGACCAGCCGCACGCGGCGATCCGGCAGCCTGTGCGCCTCGAGCAACAGCCAGGGGATCGTGCGCGCGAAGCCGTGGCCGGGATAGCTGCTTTCCGTCGCATGCGGGCCGAACCACGGCCAGCAGATCGGCACGCCGCCGCGGATCGATTTGCCCGGGGCGAATTTCGCTGCCTTGGAGAGCCAGATCACCGGCTTGTGACCCTTGGGCTGCCAAGTCATCAGGTGAGCGCCTTGCAGCGCGACGCTCGCTTTGGAAAACGGCGTGGCGACGTCGATGACGATGAAACCCGGCGCGACTTCTCTGAAGCTCAGGAAATCGGCGGCAGCGAAGCGCAGTTGCAGTTCGGTAAGTCTGGTCATGATCATTCCTCCTTGCTTTGTAATTCTGCGAGGCTCTCGGCGACGATCTCGCGCACGTCCGGGTCGGGGTCGTCGCGCCGGGCCTCCAGATATTTGATGGCCGCCGGGCTGTGGGTCAAGCCAAGCAGGTGGCAGGCATCGGCGCGCACGCGTGCATCGCCATGGCCGGTCAGCATTCCCAATGCCGGGATCAAGGCTTTGAGAGGCGGTTTGCCGGCGTAACGTTCGAGCACTGCGCTGGCGCCGAAGCGCACATTCAGATTCGCTTCTGGGTCGGCGACGATCGGCAACAGGTCGGCGAGCGCCGCGGGAATGCGCTCGACGACGGCAAAGACGTCTTTGATGCGGCCTTCGAGCAGCCAGATCGCAAACTGCTCGGCGCGATCGCGCATCGAGGCGCGCAACAGGGCGCGCGTCGCGTCGCTGGCGATGGGATAACCGAAATTCACACTTCCTCCGCCAGCCGGAAATCGATCTTGTTCTGGTCGAGATCGACGCGCAAGAGCTTGACGCGCACGCGGTCGGCGAGCCGGTAACGCACCCCCGTGCGCTCGCCGATCATCGCATGCTGCTTCTCGTCGAAATGGAAATAGTCGCGGCCGAGATCGGAGACATGCACCAGCCCTTCGACGAACACGCTATCGAGGGCGACGAAGATGCCGAAGGGCACCACCGCCGAGATGCTGCCGGTGAATACTTCGCCGATCTTGTCCTGCATGTACCAGCACTTGAGCCAGCTCTCGACATCGCGCGTCGCCTCGTCGGCACGGCGCTCGGTGGCCGAGCAGGCCAGACCCACGGCCTCCCAGTCGATGCTGTCGTAGCGCCGACCCGCCAGCACCGCCTTGATGGCGCGGTGGATCAGCAGATCGGGATAGCGGCGGATCGGCGAGGTGAAGTGGGTGTAGCTCTCGTAGGCGAGGCCGAAATGGCCGACGTTCTCCGGGCTGTAGATCGCCTGCTTCAGCGACCTCAACATCACCGTCTGCAATAGCTGCTTGTCGGGACGATCCTTGATCTGGTCGAGCAGCCGGGCGTAGTCCTTCGCATGCGGTGTGTTGCCACCCCTAAGATGCAGACCGAAGGTGGCGAGAAATTCGCGCAGCTTCTCCAGGCGTTCTGGTGTCGGCCCCTCGTGGATGCGGTAGAGCGCCGGATGATCATGCGCCTTGAGGAATTCCGAGGCGCAGACGTTCGCCGCCAGCATGCACTCCTCGATGATGCGATGGGCATCGTTGCGCTCGTAGGGTTCGATGCGCAAGATCTTGCCGTGCTCGTCGAAGATCATCAGCGTCTCGAGCGTCTCGAAGTCGATCGCGCCGCGCTTCGTGCGCGCCTTTTGCAACACGCGGTAGAGCGCGTCGAGGGCTTCGAGCTGCGGCAGCAGCGCGCCGATCTTCTGCAGCGCTGCCTTGTCTCTGTCATACAGCGCGGCGGCGACTTCGGTGTAGGTGAGACGCGCATGCGAAAACATCACCGCCGGGTAGAAGCGGTAATGCTTGATCGCGCCGGTCGGTGAGATCGCCATGTCGCAGACCATGCACAGGCGTTCGACCTGCGGATTGAGCGAACACAGACCGTTCGACAGTTTCTCCGGCAGCATCGGGATCACGCGGCGCGGGAAATACACCGAATTGCCACGCGCGCGGGCATCCGCATCGAGAGCACTGCCATCCTGCACGTAGTGCGAGACGTCGGCGATGGCGACGACGAGGCGAAAGCCCTTGCCCTGGCGTTCGCAATACACGGCATCGTCGAAATCCTTCGCCGTTTCGCCATCGATGGTGACGAGCGGCAGCCGTGTCAGGTCTTCGCGCCCCTTCCAGTCACTTTTCCTCACCGCGTCCGGCAGCCTCGCTGCTTCGAGAAGCGCCTGCTTGGAGAACACGAAGGGCAGCTCATGTTTCCTGAGCGCAATCTCGACTTCCATGCCGGGATCGGCGTAATTGCCGAGGACTTCGATCACCCGGCCGATCGGCTGGCGTTCCTTGGTCGGCTGCTCGACGATCTCGATCATCACCACCTGGCCGGACTTGGGTTTGAGCGCTTTCCGGTCACCCTTTTCCGGCGGCGCGATGAGGATGTCCTGGCTGATGCGGCGGTTTTCGGCGACGACGTAGAACACCCCATGTTCCTCATGCACGCGGCCGACGACACGCTGGTTGGCGCGTTCGGTGACCTCGACGATCTTGCCCTCGGGACGCCCCTTGCGATCGATGCCGACGATGCGGGCGATGACGTGATCGCCGTGCAGCACCTTGTTCATTTCCTTTTCCGGCAGGAACACATCCGGCCCGCCGTCGTCGCGCACCAGAAAGCCGAAGCCGTCTGGATGCCCCTGCACGCGGCCGCGCAGCAGGTCGGCCTTGTCCGGGATCAGCCAATCGTTGCGGCGGTTTTGCAAGAGTTGTGCGTCGCGCGCCATCGCGCCCAGCCGCCGCTGGAAGGCTTCGCGCTCGTGTGCGGCGATGTCGAGCAGCTCGCACAGCCGCTCGAAGGAAACCGGCACCCCCTGTTCGGTCAGTGTTTGCAGGATGTATTCGCGGCTCGGCAGCGGGTGGGGATATTTGGCCTGCTCGCGTTCCAGGAAGGGGTCGGCGCGGCGGATGCTCGAAAGCTTGGAAGTGGTGCGTGGTTTTGACATTGGCGGTTTTTTCATTAGAATTCGCGTTCTTTACGCCGTGCCCAGGTGGCGGAATTGGTAGACGCACTAGTTTCAGGTACTAGCGGGTAACACCGTGGAGGTTCGAGTCCTCTCCTGGGCACCAGAGAATACAGGAAGCCGCCGGATCGGGGAAACCCGCTCCGGCGTTTTTTTTAGTGACCACCGGCGAATTCGACCTGCAACCCCGGCCAAATGCTTTCCAAAGCGGCCTTGAAGTCGGCCTGGATGCGCGAAAGCGCCGCTTCATCGTCCGCCTCGAAACGCAGCACGACGACCGGTGTGGTATTCGAGGCGCGCGCCAGGCCAAAGCCGTCGGCGTATTCGGCGCGCACGCCATCGATGGTGACGAGCTCGCGGGCACCTTTGAGCACGCGCTTCTCTAGCGCCGCTTCCTTCAGCTTGGCGATCAGCCGGTGCGGCTCGCCTTCCTGCATTTTCAGGTTCAGTTCCGGCGTCGAGAGGGCGTTCGGCAGGTGTTTCAAAGGCCAGTTGGCATCCTCCCAGCGGCTGACGATTTCGAGTAGCCGCGCGCCGGCGTAGAGGCCATCGTCGAAGCCATACCAGCGTTCGTTGAAGAACATGTGGCCGCTCATCTCGCCGGCCAAGGGCGCGCCGGTTTCCTTCAGTTTGGCCTTGATGAGCGCATGGCCGGTCTTCCACATCAGCGGCACGCCGCCCTGATGCCGGATCGATTCGGCCACCCAGCGCGAGCATTTGACGTCGAAGATGATCGTAGCACCCGGATGGCGGTAGAGGATGTCGGCGGCGAAGAGCATCAGCTGCCGATCCGGATAGATGATCTCGCCATCTTTGGTGACGACACCGAGACGGTCGCCGTCGCCGTCGAAGGCCAAGCCCAGCTCGGCATCGGTTTCATGCAGCGCGCGCTGTACGTCGCGCAGGTTTTCCGGCTTCGACGGGTCGGGATGATGGTTCGGAAAGCGGCCATCCACCGTGCAGAAAAGATCGATGACTTCGCAGCCCATGCGCCGGAACAGCTCGGGCGCGAGTTCTCCGGCGACGCCATTGCCACAATCGACGACGATCTTCATCGGTCGGGCGAGCTTGACATCCGAGACGATGCGCGCCAGATACGCCTCACGCACATCGGTGCGGCGCAGCACGCCGCGGCCGGTCGCAAAGTCGGCGCTACTGATACGGCACCGCAATGCCTGGATGCGCTCGCTTGCCAGCGTCTTTCCGCCCAGCACGATCTTGAAGCCGTTGTAGTCGGGCGGATTGTGGCTGCCGGTGACCGAGACGCAGCTTTGCGTGCCGAGATGATGGGCGGCGAAATAAGTGACCGGTGTCGGCACGCAGCCGATGTCGACCGCATCGGTGCCGGTGCCGACGATGCCCTCGGCCAGTGCGGCGGCAAGCTCGGGGCCGGAAAGCCGCCCGTCGCGGCCGATGACGATCGCGCGAATGCCGGCCTGGCGCGCTTCCGTGCCGAGCGCCTGGCCGATCAGACGCGCTGTCTCGGCGGTGAGCGACTGGCCGACGATCCCGCGGATGTCATAGGCCTTGAAGATTTCTGGGGCGAGGTTCATCGGGTTTCCTTTCAAATGGAGTTGGGTGCGCTGCGCGCCTGTTCGGACAAGACCCAGGTGGACGAGAGCGTCTCGGCCTGCGCCAGCACCGTCTGCACCGCAGCATCCTGCAGATCGGGCGGGTAGCCGTATTTGCGCAGGATGCGCTTGACCAGCACTCTGAGCCGCGCACGGGCCGATTCGCGGTGCGCCCAGTCCACGGTGACGTTCTCGCGCAAGGATACCAACAGCTCGTGGGCGATGACGCGCAGCTTCTCGTCGCCCATCACCTGCACGGCGGATTCGTTTTCGGCCAAGGCGTCGTAGAAGGCGATTTCCTCGTCGGACAAGCCCTGCTCCTCGCCGCGGCTGCGGGCCGCGCGAATGTCGCGAGCCAGCTGGATCAGCTCCTGCAACACCTCGGCCGTGGTGATGGCGTTGGCGTGATAACGCGCCACCGCATCTTCCAATCGTTGGGAAAACGCCCGCGTCTCGACGATGTTGGCCTTGCTGCGCGAGCGAATGCCGTCATTGATCAGCTTCTTCAAGGCTTCCAGCGCCAGGTTCTTCTTCTCCATCTGCTGCACTTCGGCGAGGAACTCGTCGGAGAGGATGGAGATGTCCGGGCTCTGGATACCTGCGGCCTGGAGGATGTCCACGATCTCGGTCGAAACCACCGCGCGGCTGACGATTTGCTGGATCGCCCACTCGCGCTCTTGCTGGGTTCTGCCTGCGCCCGTGCGACTCTTGACCAGCGCGGCGCGGATGGCCTGGAAGAAGCCTACCTCCTCGCGGATGGCGCGCGCTTCATCGGAGCTTGCGGCCAGCGCGAACGCCTTGGACAAGGCCAGCACCGCATCGAGAAAGCGCCGGTGCGCGGCCTTCTTGCCTTCCGGCGTCGTCTCCTGCGCCGCCCAGTGCTGCTGGCGCTCCAGAATCCACTCGATGGCGTCGGCCATCATCGCCAGCCGCTGATGGGGTGGGCCATCGAGCGCACTGCGGTAGTCGAAGCCGAAGAACATATCGCGCACGACCTCGAGCTTTTCCAGCAGCACCGCGACGGCCTCGGCCTCGTCGATGCCGGTCTGCTCGCGGTCGCGCGGCGAGTATCGGGCAAGTGCGTTCTTCAGGTTCTGCGCGATGCCGATGTAATCGACGATCAATCCCGCGGGCTTGTCGCGGAACACGCGGTTGACGCGGGCAATGGCCTGCATCAGCCCGTGGCCGCGCATCGGCTTGTCCACGTACATCGTGTGCATGCACGGCGCGTCGAACCCCGTGAGCCACATGTCGCGCACGATCACGAGCTTCAAAGGGTCTTTGGGGTCGCGGGCGCGCTTCGCCAAGAGATCGCGCCGCGCCTGGTTGCCGATGTGCCGCTGCCACTCGGGCGGATCGCTCGCCGCCCCGGTCATCACGATCTTGACGCTGCCTGCGTGGTCATCGTCGCTGTGCCAGTCGGGGCGCAGTTTGACGATCTCGTCGTAGAGCTTCACGCAGATGCGCCGGCTCATGCAGACGATCATCGCCTTGCCCTCCAGCGCCGCCACCCGGTCCTCGAAGTGGCGGACGATGTCCTCTGCGACCTGGCGCAAGCGTTTATCCGCGCCCACCAGTGCCTCCACCGTCGCCCACTTTTGCTTGATGCGCTCCCGGGATGGCTCCTCCTCGTCTTCCAAAATCTCCTCGATTTCGGCATCGATCTTGGGCTTTTCGTCTTCGTCCAGCTCGATGCGCGCGAGTCTGGACTCGTAGTAGATCGGCACCGTGGCGCCATCTTCGACCGCGCGGCTGATGTCGTAAATGTCGATGTAGTGGCCGAATACCGCAGGGGTGTTGACGTCGTCCGCCTCGATCGGCGTGCCGGTAAAGCCGATGAAGGAAGCATTCGGCAGCGCATCGCGCAGGTACTTGGCAAAACCGTAGGAAATCTCGCCCGTCTTGGCGTCCACCTTGGCCTTGAAGCCGTACTGGCTGCGGTGCGCCTCATCGGCAATCACCACGACGTTGCGGCGCGTCGTCAACGTAGGGGCGACCCTCGTGGTCGCCCCATTGGGGGCAGGCACGAGACCTGGGGCAGGCACGAGACCTGCCCCTACGGTGGTTGCCCCATCCACGGCATCCGTAGGGGCAACCCTTGTGGTTGCCCGATCCGTCGTGGTTGCCCGATCTCGGGCAGGCACGACACCTGCCCCTACGGGACCGAATTTCTGCAAGGTCGTGAAAATCACCCCGCCCGCAGCCCGGTCGAGCAGCGCCTGGAGATGCTCGCGGCTTTCCGCCTGCACCGGCGTCTGGCGGATGAGATCGCGGCACATCGAGAAGGTGGCAAAGAGCTGGTCGTCCAGGTCGTTGCGGTCGGTGATCACCACCAGCGTCGGGTTTTCCATCGCCGGGTGTTTGACCAACATTCCCGCATAAAAGGCCATCAACAGGCTCTTGCCCGAGCCCTGGGTGTGCCAGATCACCCCCACGCGCCGGTCGCCCGGTTTCTGGTCGCGCGCCGCGGGTAGGCCGTAGCGCGCCGGGTCTTCGCGCAACTGGTTTGCGGGCGGCAGCGCGCGCAGCGTCTGTTCGACGGCTTTTTTCACCGCGTGGAACTGGTGGTAGCCCGCGATGATCTTGATAAGCCCCGAGCCGGTCTCGCCGAACACCGTGAAATCGCGCAAGAGATCGAGCAGACGGCGGTGTTCGAACACGCCCTCGACCAGCGTCGGGAGCTCCGGCGCACCCTTCGGGGCAACGCCCGTTCCGTCGGTGGTGCGCCACGGCATGAAGCGCTCGAAGTCGGCCGAGAGCGACCCCACCCGCGCGGTGATGCCATCCGAGGCCACCAACAGCGCGTTGGTATGGAACAACTGCGGAATCTCGCGCTTGTAGGTCTGTAACTGGTTGAACGCACCCACGACCGTCGCCTGCTCTGCGGCCGGAGCCTTCAGCTCGATCACCGCCAGCGGCAAGCCATTGACGAACACCACCACATCGGGCCGCCGCCTGTGCGGGCCGTGGATCACCCCGAACTGGGCGACCGCCAGCCAGTCGTTCTGCTCCGGGTGCTCGAAGTCGATG
This sequence comes from Sulfuricystis multivorans, assembly GCF_003966565.1. Classification (NCBI taxonomy): domain Bacteria; kingdom Pseudomonadati; phylum Pseudomonadota; class Betaproteobacteria; order Nitrosomonadales; family Sterolibacteriaceae; genus Sulfuricystis; species Sulfuricystis multivorans. Next base: position 674,092 of record NZ_AP018718.1, read on the forward strand.
AGCCGGACTTTGCCAGCGGTCAGCGTGCCATCAATGGCGTCGTACTCGACATCGACGCCTTCGGTCAACAGACGGTGGATACGGCGGTTTTCTTCGAGCAAGGAAGGGAACTCGGACTGCATCATGCGCCGCGCTGCGTCCTGGCAAGCCTCCTCCGGCATGCCAGGATTCAAGCGCGCCACCGCCTGCTTCAGCCGCCGCTTCAGCACCACCTCATCGTGACTCTCGCGTTCGGGACGATGGCCATCGGGGCCGATGTCCTCCTCGCGTTCGATGCAGTACCCGAGCGCGCGCAGCTGATCCAGCATTGCGCTTTCGACTTCGGCCTCCGACAAAAACGCCACGGCTTACCCTCCCTGGTGCGCTGGCAGGGCCAGCATGTTTTCGATGAAGCGGATCATCACGTCCTTGTTATTGTTGGGCACGTTTCCATCACTGCGCCGACGAATGCCTTGAAGCTCCGTGATGCGCTTCGCGCTGGATCGAGATGACACCCGATTGCCCTGGCCGCCTCGATTTTGGCCAAACCGCTCTTGAAATAGCCGTGCTTTTGCATCACGCGCTCGAAGGCTTCCCAGGTGCCGCCAGCGATTTGATCTGGGTCGCGGAAAGCCTGCTGGCGCGGCAGGTTTGATGGCACCCGCGGATAGGCTTGGCACACCGCCGCCCAGTCGCCGAAGTACCAGGCTTCGAGCTCCTCGATGGCGATGCGGTTGACGAGCTGCCAAGGCGCGGTCGCGGCCTGTGTGCGTGTGCGCAGCCCGGCGCGCTGGGCCAACGACTCCATTCGACGCTTGAGCACGTGGCAATCCTCGTCGTCGCGGTCCACCACGACCACGATGCGCCAGTCCTCCGGCAGCCATGCCGCATAGCCCTTCAACCGTGCTTCGAGTTTGCCGAGCAGGTCGTGCTTGCCTTGGAAAGCATGCACTTCGAAGCTGCAGTCTTGCGGCAGCAGGCGTGGCAACAGCGCGCGCAGGAAGGCTTCCATCGACGGCTCTTCGACCAAAAATTCCAAATGCGCGACAGCCGCCATGCTCAACCACTCCGCTGCGGGCGGCTCGGCGCGCCTTGATTGACCAGCGGGTCGCCCACGCCAAGCTGCCCTTCCATCCACAGATGCCCCAGCAACGCGCCCTGGAGGACGAATTCACGCACGCCGGGCAGGTCGATCGCGCGCCGCGTTTGTGTGTAGCCCTGCTCGTCGCGCCACAACACGCGCACCTCCTCGGGTCGCAACGCGTTCACGAAGAAGGGCGAATGCGTGGTCACCAAGAGCTGTGTGCGTTCGCTTGCCGCACGGCACTCCTCTGCCAACTCGGGGAGCAGCCGCGGATGCAAAAAGTTCTCCGGCTCCTCGATGCCGATGAATGGCGGCGGGGTCGGGTCGTAGAGCAGGGCCAGATAAGCCAGCATCTTCAACGTCCCGTCGGATGCGAATTTCGCCAGCACCGGGTGGCTGAATGGCGCATCCTTGATCTGCAAGAGCAGGCGGCCATCGGGCATCGTCTCGGCCAGCACGCGCTCGATGCGCGGCACGCGACGGCGCAAGACCTCGAAAATCTGCTCCAGCCGGTCGCCATGCTGTTCGGCCAGGTATTGGATGACATTGGCCAGGTTGTCCCCTGTCTTGGTCAGCCGCTCCTGCGGGCCGGCCTCCGGCTGTCCGCGTGCGCTGTCGGCGGAGAGGTAAGAGACATACCAGCCGGTGATGAACTCGCGCAAGGCAGCCACACGGGGATGTTCCGCAAACTGGCCGAGTGCGTTGACCGCCAACAGATCGGCCGATTTGAGGGGAATGTCGATTCGTTCATCGCGTTCGTCGGGTTGCTCGCCGCTGACGGCCTTCCCTTTCCCTTCGCGATAGTCGAGGAAGCGGAACGGCTGCCCATGACTGCCGCGCTTCCAGCGCAGCCATTCTTCGACGACGATCGGGCTGCCGGCGCGCTCATCGACGGCGAGGTGGTAGGTGATGAGCGGGAACGCGGGCTCGCGGTACTTGATTTCGATCGTGACCGGGCCATTGCCGCCACGCGTCTTGAGCTCCTTTGCCCGCCCGCGCTTATCCCAGGCGCGGCGTAAGCCCATCTCGAAGCATTCGGCCAAAAAGGCAAACACGTCGAAGACGGTGGACTTGCCACTACCGTTCGGTCCCAGAAGGACGGTCAGTGGCGTCAGGTCCTTGAACTCCACCTCGCGCAAGGCACGGAAGTTTTGCACCTTCAGTGACGCAATGCGTGGAATAACTGCCGGGTGGTAAGACTTGTTGGTCATGGCCTCAACTCCTTCATTCGGCCCTGCCGGGCAGGGCCAGCATGTTCTCGATTAAGCGGATCATCACGTCCTTGTTCTTGGCGTCCGACTCCACCACCAGCGCTGCTTCCAGCTCCGCGGCGTTTAGCTCGAAACGCTGGCGGTCCAGGCTGTAGCCTTTTGTGAGGTGCTCGCGCAGCACGCCCGTGGCCCATTGGCGAAAGCGCGTGCCTTGGACTGACTTGACCCGGTAGCCGACCGAGATGATGACATCGAGGTTGTAATACTCGACCTGGTAGGTTTTGCCGTCGGCGGCAGTTGTTGCAATTTTTGCAACAACTGGCTCCCGCTCCAGCTCACCGCTGGCGAAGATGTTGCGCAGGTGGCGCGAGATCACCGATTTGTCGCGCTCGAACAGGTCGGCGACCTGCTGCAGGCTGAGCCACAGGTTCTCGCGATCGAGCCGCACCTCGACGCGCGCCTCGCCGGTTTCATAGATGATGATGTCGGTCACGGGCTTCACAGGCCGCGCTCCTCGAGGAAGGCTTCGGCGTCTTTCACGCGGATTTCGCCGGAGATGAGCTTGGGCAGCAGGGTGTCGCGGAGTTGGGCGAGGGAGCGGGGGGTAAAAATAGGCTTAAATACGTAACAGACTGATTCGTCTATGATTTCATACATCACCGCACCTCTTTTCAGGGGCACGATTAAATAAAGCTCAAGCCCAGAATGGGAGGTAGCGGGCGAGTGCACCATGCAGACGTATTCGACAACGGGTTCGGTCGCGGTGCGGTTACTCATTCAACTTCTTCCTACTGCTTGCCTTGAAACGCTCAGGCTTTCCCTTGACGAGCTCCAGCTCATAGCGCCTGCGGTCCAGTACCTCGAGAAAGCCCATCTCGTGTCCGGCTGACACGGTGATCTTTCCGTTTGATTCCTTCACCTCGACGCCCGTGCTCTCACATAGCTTCTTGAGCGCAGCCTTGTCGATGTTCTTGGTCTCTGCATGCCCGCAAATCGAGGCCAGGTAGCGAGCAGCACGCGGATGTCTTTCCGCATATGCCTTGATGCTATCGAAATCCACAAACTCGAGGTCTTCGCGGATCGCTTTGATGTTCGCGGGTACCGCATCCAGTATCGCTTGCTGGAGTTTGCCAGCGAACTCGAATCCGCTCGGCCGGAGGATGTGGATGTTGGCTGAGTCAATTAGCAAGTCGAAGTCGCTGTCCAGCTTGAATACATCGTCGGGGATCAGCTTCAGCGAATCCGTGACGAAGCGGATAAGGCGCTTCTTGAGAACGCCCTTGAACTGCGACGCGCGGCGCAGCGCCGTCAGCCGCCGCTGATTCTTGTCGGTCATGCGGACAAAGTAGCAAAACACGTTGGCCGGCTTGTCGAGCGCCGCGGTCTCGATGCCCAGGTTGGCAGCTTCATGCAGCTCGCGTAATGAGGAAGCCATCTCATCCGCCATTGGCAGATAAAGGTACTCCGTACCCCCATGCTTCTCGGATGGCTCGTACTTCTTCGGTCCGTCCTCGAATTCCTGCATTGCGTCCCATGTCGTCTGCACCATTTCGCGCAGGGCACCCTGCACGTCCGCATCCACCGGCACGGCGACGAACGTCTGGCCGTTGCCATCGTCCCGGCCCACGCCAAACTCGATGACCGTCACATTCGCAAGGTCGAACTGTAGATTTAGCTTCACGACTCAACCTCCATATACACCGTGTCGCTCAACCGGTAAGCGATGATCCTGTCGCCGCTGGCCAGGCTCTCGCGGCGGGTAATTACTGCCTGATGAGTCTTGCCAGTGAGCGGATTGCCGTCAGCCGGAGGGTCAACCGTGAAGACCCGAAAGCCGAGTGCCGCGAAAATCAGGTTCATGTAGTGCAGGTTCAGGTGCCAGAACAGAAAGACGATGAACGCCAGCGCGGCGAGCGTCGCCCCAAGGTCGCGCCAGGTGCCGATGGCCTCCGAGTAGAACGGCAGCAGCATTGCGAACAGATACACGAGGAGGTGGTCCCGATGGTCGTCGGCAGAACCGACAGTGATCTCGCGCTTGTCGTTTTGCTTCTTCGCCGTCCAGATGCGCAGCCACAGGAACGCATTGGGGACGACGACCATCACGGCGCAAAACACAATGAACCAGAAATCGGGTATGAGGCTGTTCCCGCGGATCGCCCACAGGATGAAGAGCGGCGAGATGCTGCTGAGCACCATCAACAGCCGAGCGGCCTTGAGCCCTTCGCGGTGCGTGCTGGCAGAGCGACTGGTCATGACGCCACCTTTTCTATGAACCGATCCACATCCTTCACCCGCAGCTCGCCGGAGATGAGCTTGGGTAAGAGTGCATCGCGCAGGGCGGCGAGGGTGTGGTTCGCAAAGAACACCGGCGGAATCCGGTCAAGCAGCGGTCGTGCGATCTGGTCGAATGACTTGCGAACTGGTGCTGGTGGCAAGACGACTGGCATCGACTCAAGCGAGCCCTGCCACACTGCATACGGAATAGTACTTCCGGTCGAGTGGTTGGTCGCGTACTCGATCGTTTTGGCATCGTGAATCAGCAAGGCGACAAAGGAGAAATCATCAGCCTCGCGTGGCTGCAAGACGAAGACGGTTGTTCTGGTTGTGCCGTCGAACGGAGCGATTGCCACTTTGTGGAAGTACGGTCGCATGGCTCCAAAAAGGAGATCCCCTCTCCGGAACTTAGTCAGGCTACTTTGTGCTTCCTCGCCCGGTCTGCAGTCAGCCAGCAGGAGCGAGCGAGCGGCAATGCATTCGATCGGCACGTACGGTCGAGATCGCGTCTCGACCGAGGGGCTACACCGGTCAACCCTCTGAACCAGCACGTCGCCGAGCGTCCCCACCTCCCACCCCTCCGGAATCTCGCCCAATTCGGAATCGACGAGACGGTCGGGGAAGAGGTCGTAGAGGTGGGCGGGGAGGCCGGGCAGGGACTCCCCGCGCTGCCAGCGCGGGCGACCATGAAGGTCGCCCCTACATTTGGCGCGCACAGGCTCGAAGTCCACAAACCACGCCTTGAACAAGGCGCGGGCCATCGCCTCCAGCGTTTCGTTCTGGCGGCGCAAGTTTTCGATCTTGTCGTCCAGCGTGCCGAGGATGTGCGCGATGGCGCGTTGTTCGGGGAGGGGGGGAACAACGAACTCCAAGGCCGCCAAGGATGCGACCGTCAAATACGGCAACGCCGTACCCTGTGCTATCTCGGCGAAGTCAAACTGCGAGAGCGCGTAGTAGAAGTAGCGGGCATCGACCCGCTCGACGCGGGGAATGGCACCCATCATGTTGTTGTCGATGAGTATTTCACGTCCAACTTGTCTCAAGCGGTTTTGACGTAGCGCTTCGCCGATCTTCGCAAACACGACAGTGCCCGGCGGGAATGGTTTCGCTCGTAACTCCTTGAGGTCTGGTGCTGAGACCCAGTTGTTCGCGTCCTGAATTCGTATCGTATTGGAAGGAAGGTTCATGTCACTAACCTTCACGAATGGGAACTCGCCTGATGATTTCCCTTGAAACGCAGGCTTGAAGACGGTCCCTGCTCGGAAGTCACATAGCTCGCCGAGACTGGCCGTCACCCACTCACCCCCCATCCCTCACCTCCTTTTGTTTTGCGCCGCTCACGCCATCCCACCGCGCAGCTTCGGCCCGCCGTCCCGCCAGCGCCGAGTTTTTCATTCCCCCGCCTCCTCGAACAGCCGTAAGTAAGGATCGAAGCGAAAGCGCCGGTTCATGGTTGCGTCCCTTCGTTGAGCACGTCCAGATACGCCTGATAGACAAACACCCGCTCGCGTTTCTTGCCGGTGATCTCGCGTACGATGCCGAGCCGCTCCAGTCCCTCGACGGCGCGGGCGACGGTGGGGAAGCTCAAGCCCAGTCGCCGGCTCAGATCGTCGATGCTCGCCAATGGCCGGCGGCGTAGGGCGTCGAAGACGCGCAGGGCGTTGGCCGCGGCGCGGCCAAGGATCTGCACCTGCGCGGCGTCCGCAGCAAAGAGCGCGAGCAGCCGGTGGGCGGTGTCCACCGCGCCGGTGGCGGTCTCGGCCACGCCGTCGAGGAAGAAGTCGAGCCAGGCTTCCCAGTCGCCACTTTGCCGCACGGCATCGAGCAGGCGGTAGTACTCGGCGCGGTGCTGTTTGAGGTAGAGCGAGAGATACAGCAAAGGCTGACGGAGCACGCCGTCGTGGTGCAGGATGAGTGCAATCAATAGCCGCCCGACGCGGCCATTGCCATCGAGGAAGGGGTGGATGGTTTCGAATTGCACGTGGGCCAATGCCGCCTTGAGGAGCGCGCCGGGGGCGTCCTCCGCGTGCAGGAAGCGCTCCAGTGCTGCGATGCAGGGCTCGACCGCATCGGGCGGTGGCGGCACGAACTGGGCGTTGCCGGGGCGGGTGCCGCCGATCCAGTTTTGGCTGGTTCGAAATGCGCCGGGCTGTTTGTCCGCGCCGCGCCCGCGCGCGAGGAGTTTGCCGTGGATCTCGCGCAGCAGCCGGTTGCACAGCGGAAAGCCTTCGGCCAGGCGCGAAAGGCCATGCTCCAGCGCGGCGACGTAGTTGGAGACTTCCACCACGTCGTCGAAAGGCACGCCGTGGGCTGCATCGAGCTCGAACAGGAGCAGGTCGGAGAGCGACGACTGCGTGCCTTCGATCTGGCTCGAGAGCACCGCCTCGCGCCGCACGTAGGCGTAGAGGAAGAGGTCGGGGTCGGGCAGCAGCGCGGTGATGGCGTCCAGCCGCCCGCAGGCCAAGAGCGCGCGTTCCAGTCGCGCCTGCCGGGACGCGTCGAGCACGATGGGCGGCGTGGGCGGTAGCGGCGCGGGGATGAAGGCCAGGATCTGCTCGCCGACCGTGGTCGTGATCCGGTAGCTGCCCGTGGGGCCGCGCTGCATGGTGGTTTATCCCTCCCTTATTGACGCCAGCGTGAATAGCTGTGCACATTATTCACAAATAGGCTAATTTCTGTAAATAGCGTGGCATTCAAAACCCCAGCGTTTTCAGATTGGCCTCGATGGCGGCGTCGAGATTGACGGCCTCGGCCTGCTGCAAGGCGGCCCCGGCCGCGAAATGCACGCGTCGCGCAAATAAATGCACGCGTGCATTTGCCGTGCATTTCCGTGCATTTCCAGCGCTCACCGTGGCCTCGTTGCTGCGCGCGTAGGAGGGTGCCGGGCGGCCGTTGCGCAGTTGTTCGTAGAAGATCGTGTCGATGCCGCGCGCGGTGCGCTCGACGATGCCGGCGCGCTTGAAGGCGTCGGCCAGCAAGGGGTTGCGGGGACGCGGTGCGGTGACGAGCAGGTTGTCGAGCCGCACGCCCTCGGGAAAGCCGCCGGGGCTGGTGATCTCGATCTGGTCGCGCTGCCACTGGAAATGCACGGCGCCCAGACGCTGGTAATCGCGGTGGATCAGCGCGTTGGCCAGCGCTTCGCGCAGCGCGCGCTCGGGATAGTCGGGCACGCCCACGCGCAGCAGGCCCACCATCAGTTCCTGCTCGCGGTTGCGGGCGCGGATGCGCGCTTCGATTTCTTCCATTGCCCGCAACAGTGGCCAGCGGAAGAAGTCATTGACCTCCACGTCCAGCCCGCGCAGCACCTGGAAGGCGACTTCGTGCGTGGGGACGAAGCGGCGCACCGCGTCTTCCTTGCCAAAGAGCAGCAGCGCCGCCAGCCGAACCCCGCGCACGGCGCCGTTGGCGTCCACGACGCCCAACGCCTTGGCGAGTTCCAGATCGGGCAGGTCGAGCAGGGATTCGTCGCTGCGCCCGCGCCGCTCGCGCACGCTGCGGCGAAAGCGTTCGAACTCGAGCGGGTCGAGATGCTCCCAACGCGCCTCGGGGACGATCTGCGCGGACGGATCGAGCAGCCCCCGGTCGGCCAGCAGCGACTGCACGGCGTAGCCATCCATCGGCATGCAGGCGGGCTTGCCATCGCCGCCCAGCACGCGGCGCAGAAAGACGCCATCGCTGGTGGCCACCGGCTGCCGTTGTGCAGGGATTTCGATGGCGAGCACGGTGACGCCAGCGAGTTGGACGCCTTCGATCCGCACGGAAAGCGCAGGGCGGGTGCGGTTGGCGATCAGGGCCGCCACTTTGGCCGGATCGGTCGTCGCGCCATGCCGAGGCCGTGCGCCGGTGATGCGGCCATCGTCTTCCACGCCGATGAGCAGATAGGCGCAGTCGTTGCCGGTGCGATTGGCCAGGCACACGACGGCCTCGATGATCTGGCGGTCGTTGAGCGGTCCTTGCTCCTCGCCCTTGAATTCGACCGCGAGCGTTTCTCCGGCTGTGATGAGGGCGCGCAGCGTCTCTGGGCTCATGCGGATTCACTCCAAAACCCCAGCGCCTTCAGATTGGCCTCGATGGCGGCATCCAGCTTGGCCGCTTCCATCCGCTGCTCGCGCCACTGGGCGGTGAGCCGGGCCATCTTTTCCGCGAACGGCTCGCCGTCGTCTTCCTGCGCCGCCGCGGCCACGTGGCGGCCGGGGGTGAGCACGTAGCCGTGCTTGCGGATGTCGTCGAGCGTGACGGATTTGCAAAAGCCCGGCACGTCGGCGTATTCGCCCGCGCCGGGCTCGCTGCGCCAGGCGTGGTAGGTATCGGCGATGCGTTTGATCTCTTCGTCGGTGAGCTCGCGCCGGGTGCGGTCCACCAGCACGCCCATCTTGCGGGCGTCGATGAACAGCACCTGGCCTCTGCGGTCGCGCCAGCCCTTGCCCGGGTTCTTGTTGCGCGCCAAAAACCACAGGCAGGCGGGGATCTGCGTGGAGTAGAAGAGTTGCCCCGGCAGCGCCACCATGCAGTCCACCACGTCAGCCTCGACCATCGCGCGGCGGATCTCGCCTTCGCCGGATTGGTTGGAGCTCATCGAGCCGTTGGCCAGCACCACGCCCGCGGTGCCGTTGGGGCCGAGGTGGTGGACGATGTGCTGGAGCCACGCGTAGTTGGCGTTGCCCACGGGCGGCGCGCCGAACTTCCAGCGCACGTCTTCACGCAGGCGCTCGCCGCCCCAGTCGGAGACGTTGAACGGCGGATTGGCGAGGATGTAGTCGAATTTCAGGTCGCGCAGTTCGTCCTTGTGAAAGCTGCCCTCGTTGTTCCAGCGGATGTCGGCATCGATCCCGCGCACCGCGAGGTTCATTTTGCAAAGCCGCCAGGTGGTGTAGTTCGACTCCTGCCCGTAGATGGCGATATCGCCGATGCGCCCGCCGTGCTCCTGCACGAATTTTTCCGACTGCACGAACATGCCGCCCGAGCCGCAGCAGGGGTCATAGACGCGGCCCTGGAACGGTTCGAGCATTTCCACCAGCACGCGCACCACGGAGCGCGGGGTGTAGAACTCGCCGCCGCGCTTGCCTTCGGCCCCGGCGAACTGGCCGAGGAAGTATTCGTACACGCGCCCGAGAATGTCGCGGGATTTGTCGCCAGCCTCGCCCAGCGCAATACCGGAGATCAGGTCGATCAGCTCGCCCAGCATCACCTTGTTGAGCGCGGGGCGGGCGTAGTCTTTGGGCAGCACGCCTTTCAACGATTCGTTTTCCTTTTCGATGGCGCGCATCGCGTCGTCGATCAGGGTGCCGATTTCGGGGCGCTTGGCATGGGCTTGCAGGTGCGACCAGCGCGCTTCTTTCGGTACCCAGAAGATGTTCTCGGCCAGATATTCGTCGCGGTCTTCGGCCGCCTGCGGGTCTTCGGCGAGCAATGCCTTGTGCTTGGCCTCGAAGGCATCCGAGATGTATTTCAGGAAGACGAGACCCAGTACCACGTGCTTGTAGTCGGAAGGCTCCATGTTGCCGCGCAGCTTGTCGGCGGCTTTGAAGAGCTCCGCCTCGAAACCGAGGCTGGCGCCATTGTTGTTCCGTTGCGTGCCCGGCTTGGCCATCTGAAACGCTCAGTGCAACACCTGCGGCGCATCGCCGATGCTGGAAGGCGGCACGGGCGAGGCGTGATGGACGATCATGCGCCAGCCCAGCGCGCCGCGGACATAGACATTGGTGGCGGCGACCGGTGCGGCGAGGTGTTTTTCGCCGACCACGGCGATTTGTTCGATCACGCTATGCACGGCGGTGAAGGGGCTGTGCAGCGTGGTCAGGGCGAGCAACTGGACTTTGAGCCGCCGACCGCCTGCGAAGATGTGACGCCAGCCTTCACGCACCAGCGCATAGCCGGCAAGCCGCGGCCCGCCCGGATGGACGCAGATGATTTCCTCGTCCTCCGCCCAGACGGACATCATCATCTCGAGGTCGCCACGCTCGAGCGCTTCATAAAAGGCGGCTTCGGCTTCCTGCGGCGAAGTGTAGATCGGTTTCTTGGGCATCAGTGGTTCAATGCATCGAGCACACGCTCGGGGGTGAGGTCTTCGAGGCAACGCAGCGTATCTGGCGGCGCGAGCGGGCACTCTCGCTTGAAGCAGGGAGAGCACGGTAGCTCGAGGCTGAGGATTTTCGCATGCGCCGAGAGCGGCGGCGTAAAGCTCGGGCTCGACGAGCCGTAGAGCGCGATGAGCGGGCGGTCGAGTGCCGCGGCGACGTGCATCAGTCCGGAATCGTTGCTGACCACGGCGCGCGCGCTGGCGATGAGGTCGATCGCCTGTTCGAGCGTGGTGCGGCCACACAGGTTCAAAGCCTTACCTGCGGACAAATGGGCAATCTCTTCGCCGATCGGGGCATCTTTCGCGGAACCGAGCAGCCAAACGGGGGCATCGAGCCGGCGTGCCAGAGTCGCGAAATGGTGCGCCGGCCAGCGCTTTGCCGGGCCGTATTCCGCGCCGGGGCAGAAGATCACCGCTACGCTTTCCAATGGCAGGCCGAGCGCTTCGCGTGCCTGACGTTGCCGTTCCGGCGTCGAGATCAGGCGGGGTTTTGGCGTGGGATCGGGAAATTCACCGGCCAGCGCAGCGTATCGGTCGACCAGTCGTGGCAGCGTGCTCTTGGAGTGGCGCTCGTTGAGCAGGAAGAAGCGCGCCTCACCGGTATGGCCGATACGGCGCGGAATGCGCGCGAAGAACGGCACCAGCGCGGATTTCCACGAGTTCGGCAAGACATAAGCGGCGGAAAACCCAGCGCTGGCCAGACGGCGCCCCAAGGCCCTGCGGCCGGCCCAGTCGAAGCTGCCGTGCGGAAAGGGGTTTTCGATCACCGCATCGACTTCCGGCATGCGCGTAAGGAGCGACGCGCTCCAGGCCGGCGCCAAGACCTGGATCTCGGCCGCCGGATCGCGTGCCTTGAGCCGCATCAGGAGCGGCTGCATCATGATCGTATCGCCGATCCAGGACGGCGCGACGATGAGGATTTTCAGTGATGCCCCTTCGGTTTTTCGCCCGTGAAGCGGTAGGTCGTGCCGCAGTAAGGGCAGGTCGCCGAGCCCGTTTTCAGCACGTCGAGGAAGACGCGTGGATGGCGCGCCCACAGTGGCGCGCCCGGACGCGGGCAGGCGAGCGGCAGATCATGCGCGGTGACGGTGACCTCGCGGGTCTTTTCATCCAATACGGCGTTCATTTCTCGTCTCCAGGATTCAAACCGGGGTGAGCCAGTCGGCATGGGCCGGGACGCGGCCGGCGACGACGTCGAAGAACAGCTGCTGGATCTTTTCGGTGATCGGCCCGCGCCGGCCGGAGCCGATGGTGCGGCCGTCGAGCTCGCGGATCGGGGTCACTTCGGCCGCAGTGCCGGTGAAGAAAGCTTCATCGGCGATGTAGATGTCGTCGCGCGTCAAACGCTTCGAGACGACCGTGTAGCCGAGCTCCTTGGCGAGCGTGTGGATCGTCGCGCGGGTGATGCCGATCAAGGCGGAAGCGATCTCGGGTTCGAAAATCTGACCGTTCTTGACGACGAACAGGTTCTCGCCCGGGCCTTCGGCGACGAAGCCATCGACGTCGAGCAGCAGCGCTTCGTCGTAGCCATGTTCGGTCGCTTCGAGATTGGCGAGGATCGAATTGGCATAGGTGCCGGAATACTTGGCGCGGCACATCGAGACATTGACGTGATGGCGCGCGTAAGAGGAGGTCTTGACGCGGATGCCCTTCTCCAGACCTTCCTCGCCGAGATAAGCGCCCCACGGCCAGGCGGCGATCGCGACATGCACCTTGGCGCCGATCGGTGAGACGCCCATCTTTTCCGAGCCGTAGAAGGCGATCGGCCGGATGTAGGCGGATTCGAGGCCATTGGCGCGCACGACTTCCTTTTGCGCTTCGATCAGCGTTTCCTTGTCATACGGCATCGGCATGCGGTAGATGTGCGCCGAATCGAACAGCCGGTCGGTGTGTTCCTTGAGCTTGAAGATGGCCGTGCCGCCTACGGTCTTGTAGGCGCGCACGCCCTCGAAGACGGCAAGGCCATAGTGCAGGGAATGGGTCAGCACGTGCGTGGTGGCTTCGCGCCAAGGCACGAGCTTGCCATCGTGCCAGATGAAGCCGTCGCGGTCTGCCATGGACATGGTGATCTCCGGGAGGTTTGAGATGCCTCAATTCTAACTTGGCCGCTAGAATGCGGGGCATGGATCGCATTTGGAAGCCCAATGTCACGGTCGCCGCGTTGATGGAACGCGACGGCAGGTTCCTGCTCGTCGAGGAAGAAACCGCGGAAGGGCTACGCTTCAACCAGCCGGCCGGTCATCTCGACGAAGGCGAGTCGCTGATCGAAGCCTGCACGCGCGAGGCGCTGGAGGAGACCGCCCACGCCTTCACGCCGACCGCGCTGGTCGGCGTCTATCAGTGGCCGCGCCCCAAAAGGTTGAATGAGGGCGACATCACCTATCTGCGCTTTGCCTTCGCGGGAAAAGTCGGCGCTCGCGATGCGGCACGGCCGCTCGATACCGGCATCCTGCGCGCCGTCTGGATGACCGTGGAGGAAATCGAAGCCTGCCAGGAGCGCCACCGCAGCCCGCTGGTGCTGCAATGCGTGCGCGATTATCTCGCCGGCAGGCGCTTCCCCCTCGATCTGATCCGGCATTATGGCTAAGGTCATCGTCGGCATGTCCGGCGGCGTCGACTCGTCGGTCGCCGCGCTGCTCCTGAAGCGCCAGGGCTTCGATGTCGTCGGCCTGTTCATGAAGAACTGGGAAGACGACGACACCGAGGATTACTGCTCGTCGCGCCAGGACCTGATCGACGCCACCGCCGCCGCCGACGTGATCGGCCTCGAGCTCGAGGCGGTCAATTTCGCGGCCGAGTATCGGGAGCGTGTCTTCGCCAATTTCCTCGCCGAATACCGCGCTGGCCGCACGCCGAATCCGGATGTGCTGTGCAATTCGGAAATCAAGTTCAAGGCCTTTCTCGACCATGCGCTCAAGCTGGGCGCCGACTACATCGCCACCGGCCACTATGCCCAGGTGCGCGAATTCCTCGGCGAGTATCAGCTCTTGAAGGCCGAGGACGGCACCAAGGATCAGAGCTATTTCCTCTACCGCTTGAACCAGCAGCAGCTGGCCAAGACCCTGTTTCCGCTGGGCGGCCTCTACAAGCGCGAAGTGCGCGAGATCGCGCGCCAGGCGGGGCTGGCCAACTACGCCAAGAGGGATTCCACCGGCATCTGCTTCATCGGCGAGCGGCGCTTCCGCGAATTCCTCGCCCGCTATCTGCCCAAGCAACCGGGCGAGATTCGCCGTCTCGACGACGATCGCCTCATTGGTGAGCACCAAGGGGTCGCGTATTACACGCTCGGCCAACGAGAGGGACTGGGTATCGGCGGGATCAAGGATGCGATCGATGCGCCGTGGTTCGTCGCCGCGAAGGACAACGAGAAGAACATCCTCTATGTCGTGCAGGGACACGACCATCCGGCGCTCTACCGCAACCGCCTGATTGCCGGCGAGCTGTCCTGGGTATCCGGACGCGCGCCGCACACCCACTGGGTGTATACGGCAAAGACGCGCTACCGGATGCCCGATGCGGCCTGCGAAGTCGAGCGCGTCGATGCCGAACGTTGCGAGGTCGTGTTCGCCGCGCCGCAGTGGGCGGTCACGCCCGGCCAATCGGTGGTGATCTACGAATCGAACGTCTGCCTGGGTGGCGGGATCATCCTTTAGGCGCAGTCTCGGCAAACGACGGCCGTTGCATCAGCTTGTCGTAGTGCTTCGCCAGATTGGGGTATTGGCTGCGCCAGTCGAGCTCGGGAAAGCGCAGCAGCAGATAGCCGAGCAGGCTGCCCAGCGCGACGTCGGCGAGCGTAATGCTCGTGCCATGACACCAGGCTTGTTCACCCAGATCGCGCGCGCAGGCGGCCAGAGCGAAATCGATGACCTTGCGCTGACGCTCGATCCATTCCTGGCTGCGTTGATTTTCCGGACGACGGTTTTCCATCACCACGGCGACGGCGGCATCGAGCGTGCCATCGCACAAGGCCTCCCAGCGGCGGATCAGCGTGCGTTCGCGCCCGGGTGGTGGCAGCAGGCGGTTGTTCGGTGCGAGATTGTCGAGATATTCGACGATCACGCGCGAATCGAACAGGCTACTGCCATCGTCGAGCAGCAGCACCGGGATGCGGCACAGCGGATTGTGCGGGGCCAGCCCGCTGCCATCGGGCCCGCCATTGTCGATGACGAACTCGCAGTCGATCTTCTTTTCGGCGAGCACGATGCGCGTCTTGCGGACATATGGGCTGGTGAGCGATCCAAGCAGTTTCATGAAGTGAATCCGACGATGCGATGCGGCGAATCGTATCATCCCACGTGCCGTTTCACACCATCGGCAAAGCTATGCGCTGATAAAATCATGCAATCGACCCTTGCCCGCCCCCATCGCCTTTCCCCTACGATGCCAAATGAATCCGATCGACGCCAATGATGTCCGCTCTTTTGCGCAGCTTGCCCTGACGGCGCTTTCCCCGCTCGATGGCCGTTATGCCGCCAAGGTCGAGCCGCTGCGCGCGCATTTCTCCGAATACGGCCTGATCAAGAACCGCATCCGGGTCGAAATCGAATGGCTCAAGGCGCTTGCCGCCAACCCGGCGATCGAGGAAGTGCCGCCCTTTTCCGCAGCCACGCTCGCCGAGCTCGATCTGGTCGTCTCCGGCTTCGCGGTGGCCGATGCCGAGGCGGTGAAGAAAATCGAGGCCGTGACCAACCACGACGTCAAGGCGGTCGAATACTGGCTCAAAGAGCGCTTCCGCGACAACGCGGAAGTGATGAAGGTCGCGGAGTTCATCCACTTCGGCTGTACCTCGGAGGACATCAACAACACCTCGCACGCGCTGATGCTCAACGATGCGCGCCGCGCCATCCTGCTACCCGGACTCGACCGCGTGATCGAGAAATTCCGTCAGCTTGCGCACGATTTGGCCGAACTGCCGATGCTCTCGCGTACCCACGGTCAGCCGGCTTCCCCGACCACGCTCGGCAAGGAGATGGCCAACATCGCCGCGCGGCTGATGCGTGCGCGAGAACGGATCGCCAGCGTGCGGATGATGGCCAAATTCAACGGTGCGGTCGGCAACTACAACGCCCATCTGGCCGCCTATCCTCACCTCGACTGGGAAGCGATCGCACGCGATTTCATCGCCTCGCTCGGCCTCGAATTCAACCCTTACACGATCCAGATCGAGCCGCACGATGCGATGGCGGAACTCTTCGACGCGATCGCGCGGTGCAACACGATCCTGATCGACGCCGACCGCGACATCTGGCAATACATCTCGCTCGGTTACTTCAAGCAGAAGACCAAGGCGGGCGAAGTCGGCTCCTCGACGATGCCGCACAAGGTGAATCCGATCGACTTCGAGAACTCCGAAGGCAACCTGGGGCTGGCGAACGCGATCCTGCGCCATCTTGCCGAGAAGCTACCGATCTCGCGGCTGCAGCGCGATCTCACCGATTCCACCGTGCTGCGCAACATGGGGGTGGCCTTCGGTCATGTCGTGCTCGCATACGATTCGACGCTGCGTGGTTTGGCCAAGCTCGAAGCCAATCCGCAGCGCCTCGAGGAAGATCTCGATGCCTGCTGGGAAGTGCTAGCGGAAGCCGTGCAGACGGTGATGCGCCGCTATGGCGTGCCCAATCCCTATGAGCAGCTCAAAGAGCTGACGCGCGGCAAGGGCATCGAGCCGGAGGCGCTGCGCCGCTTCATCGACGGGCTGGCGATCCCCGATGCCGAGAAAGCGCGGCTCGAGATGATGACACCGGCGAGCTACCTCGGCCTGGCCGCCGCGTTGGCGAAGAGGATCTGAATGGCTTTTGCCGACAATCTGAAACAGCTGCCGAAAGTTTCGCATTTGGCGGCGTTGCAGCTTTTCGACCGGCAAGGCAACCTCGTCGCCACGATCGAGAACAAGCCGGGTCAGAGCGGATCGCTGGCGGTGTATAACCATCTGGCGCAGCTTTTTGGCGCGATCACCCCGGAAGCGGCGAAGAAGGGGCTGGAGCTCTACGCCGAGCATGCCGAGGAGGCGCGCGCTCATCCCGGCAAGCATCCGAACATCGACCGCTTGTTGACCTTGGTCACCGAGGGAGGTCTGCTGCGTGTGAAGCAGGTTTTCGCCACCGGCGAATGACATACAATGAGTTCGCCATTCATTAACCACCCCAGGAGATCGACATGAAAATGAAAACACTCGTCACCGGCATGGCGCTTGCCGCCATCGCCGCTTCCGCCACCGCCCAGGTCGTCGGCAAGATGGAAGACCAGATCCGCTGGCGCCAGTCGGCCTATCACACGATGGCCTGGAGCATGGCGCGCATCAAGGCCAATCTCGAAGGCACTTTCAACAAGGAGCAGGTCGTCGAAGCGGCGAACGTCATTCAGGCGATCGCCAATTCGAAGATGGGCGCGCTCTACCAGCCGGGTTCCGACAAGGGCAAAGGCTGGAAGGAAACACGTCTGAAATCCGAATTCTTCGGTAGCCCCGAGCTCGGCAAGATCGCCCAGAACTTCGGCCAGCAGGCCAACGAGATGGCCAAGGTCGCCGCCACCGGCGATGCCGCGGCGATCAAGGCCCAGTTCGGCAAGCTGGGCGAAGCTTGCAAGGCTTGCCATGACAAGTTCCGCAAAGAGGAGTAAGCCTCTTTGTGGAACTGGCGGCGTAGGCCAACTTCGCGGCGCGAAATCAAGGCGCGGCAGCGCCGGCCGAAGCCACGAGTTCAGAAAGGAAGAAGACTGAGAGGACGTGATTTCCTCGCCCAGCGGCCGCCTTCGGGCGGCCGTTGTCGTTTGTGCCGTCCCGAAGCCGCCGAGTTTCAGAAATCGGGGGCGGCCTGCCCAGCCGGTGGCGTGGCTGGCATCGGTAGCCAAACGCCGGAAGCGGCCCAGACCACGGCCAACGCGATCAGCACCGCGACGAGGAAAACGATGGGGCCGCCGCCCCTTGCCGATTCGCCGGATTGACCCTCGGCCCAGCCGGTGAGCATGGGTTTGACGAGGTTCTGCTGTTTTACACGCGCGTAGAAGGCGATTGCGCCGACATGCAGCGTGACGAGCAGCAGCAGCCCTTTTTCGAGTAGTTGATGGATGCCTGTGAGGCGTGTGGATAGCGCGCTGCCGACGAGGGGGTAGAGATAGCCTTCGAACGCGATGTCATCGTTGGCAAACAGGCCGGTGCCTGCCTGCAAGGCAAGACAACCGAGCAGGGCGAGCACGGAAAGCGCGCCCAACGGGTTATGGCCGAGCCCCTGCCACTTTCCCGCGAGATAGGCGCGGATCGCCGCCGGCCCACGCACGAAGGTGGCAAAGCGTGCATAGGTCGAGCCGACAAAGCCCCAGACGATGCGAAACGTGATGAGTCCAAGGATGGCGAGCCCCAGGCGGCCGTGCCAGACCATCAAATTGCCGCCGATCTTCACCGTGACGAAGGCAGCGACGACGCAGATCACCAGCAGCCAGTGGAACAGCCGTGTCGGCAGATCCCAGACATATGTTCTCATTGCGCGTTATACGCAGGCGCCATCTTCGGTCATCCCCGCCGGCTTTTCCTTCTTCGGCTTGACGAACTGCTCGCGGGTCACGCCAAGCCACATCACCAAGGGGCTGGCGACCAATACCGAGGAGTAGATGCCGAACAGGATGCCGATGGTCAGCGCCAGCGCGAAATAATGCAGCGCCGGGCCGCCGAAGATCAGCATCGAGGTGACCATCATCTGCGTCGAGCCGTGGGTGATGATGGTGCGCGAGATCGTGCTGGTGATCGCGTGGTTGATCACCTCGGGCGTCGTCATGCCGCGCTTTTTCTTGAAGGTCTCGCGCACGCGGTCGAAGACGACCACCGATTCGTTCACCGAATAGCCGAGCACGGCGAGCACCGCGGCCAGCACCGGCAATGAGAATTCCCACTGGAAGAAGGCGAAGAAGCCGAGGATGATCACCACGTCGTGCAGGTTGGCGATGATCGCCGAGACGGCGAAACGCCACTCGAAGCGGAACGCAAGATAGACGACGATGCCGATCACGACCAGCATCAGCGCCATCGCGCCGTCCTCGGCGAGCTCCTTGCCGACCTGCGGGCCGACGAATTCGACGCGTTTGATGGTCGGCTCGCCGCCGACCGCCTGCAGACTGGCATGCACGCGTTCGCTGACCTTGGCGGTTTCTTCGCCGGCCTTGAGCGGCACGCGGATCAGCACGTCGCGCGCGGAACCGAAGTTGATCACCTGCGGGTCGCCGAAGCCGTCGACTTCGAGCTGCTTACGAATCTTGTCGAGGTCGGGGGGCTGCGCATAGCCGACCTCGACCAGCGTGCCGCCAGTGAATTCGATCGACAGATGCAGCCCCTTGGTGGCGAGGAAGAACACCGCCAGCACGAAGGTGATCATTGAAATGATGTTGAACACCAGCGCGTGGCGCATGAAGGGGATGTCTTTCTTGATGCGGAAGAATTCCATGCGCGTTTCCCCTTACTTGGTTTCGATGCCCGGTTGCCAGACCTGGCCGATGCTGATGGAATCGAGCTTCCTGCGCCCGCCGTAGATCCAGTTCACCAGCGCGCGCGAGACCACCACCGAGCTGAAGATCGAGGTCAAGATGCCCAGACAATGCACGACGGCAAAACCGCGCACCGGGCCGGAGCCGAAGATCAAGAGCGCGACGCCGGCGATCAAGGTGGTGATGTTGGAATCGAGAATCGTGCCCCAGGCACGCTCATAACCGGCGGCGATCGCCGCATGCGGCGTGACGCCATTCCTGAGTTCCTCACGGATGCGCTCGTTGATCAGCACGTTGGCATCGATGGCCATGCCGAGCGTGAGCGCCACCGCGGCGATGCCGGGCAGCGTCAGCGTCGCCTGCAGGAGCGAGAGCAGGGCGACCAGGAACAGCAGGTTGGCGGTCAGCGCGATCACCGAGACCAGGCCGAGCAGGTGGTAGTAGGCGATCATGAATGCGGCGATGGCCAAAAAGCCCCACAGCGTCGAGTGCATGCCCTTGGCGATGTTGTCGGCGCCCAGGGAGGGGCCGATCGTGCGCTCCTCGATGATCTCCATCGGCGCGGCGAGTGACCCGGCACGCAGCAGCAGCGCGACATCGCTCGCCTCGGTCGTCGTCATGCGACCGGAAATCTGCACGCGACCGCCGCCGATCTCCGACCGGATCACCGGCGCAGTGACCACTTCGCCCTTGCCTTTTTCGATCAACAGGATGGCCATGCGCTTGCCGACGTTCTCGCGCGTGACGTCTTTGAAGATGCGCGCGCCGGCGGCGTCGAGGGTGAGGTGCACGGCCGGTTCGTGGGTCTGGGAATCGAAGCCGGCCTGGGCATCGGTGAGTCGATCTCCGGTGAGCACGACCTGCTTTTTGACCAGCAGCCCGCGGCCGCCGCGTTCGATGTAGTAATCGGTGCCGGCCGGTGGCTGGCCCTTTGCAGCCAGTTCCATGATCGCCGGGTTGGCGCTGGCTTCGTCGTCCACCATGCGGATTTCCAGGGTCGCGGTGCGGCCGAGGATGTCCTTCGCCTTCGCGGTGTCCTGCACGCCTGGCAGCTGGACGACGATGCGGTCCGCGCCCTGCTGCTGGATCACCGGTTCGGCCACGCCCAGCTCGTTGATGCGGTTGGAAAGCGTGGTGATGTTCTGCTTGATCGCGAATTCCTGGATGCGTTTCTGCGCCGCAGGCTTCAGGCTTGCCACCAGCTTGAAGTCGGCGCCATCCTGCGCGTCGATGATGTCGAGATCGGGTTGGTTGTCGGCGATCACTGCGCGCGCCTTGTCGCGCGTCTCGGCATCGCGGAAGCGGATCACCAGTTGATTGCCCTCGCGCGCGATGCCGCCGTGACGGATGGACTTGTCGCGCAGCAGCGTGCGCAAATCGGCGCCGAGCGAGTCGAGCCGCTTGGTGATGGCCCCCTTCATGTCCACCTGCAGCAGGAAATGCACACCGCCGCGCAGATCGAGGCCCAGATACATCGGCAGCGCATGGATCGCGGTCAGCCAGTCTGGCGAGGCCGACAGCAGGTTCAAAGCGACGCTGTAGGAGCTATCGGCAGGATCGGGATTGAGCGTCTTCTCGAGCGCATCCTTGGCCTTGAGCTGCGTTTCGGTATCCTTGAGACGCACGCGGATGCTGTGTGGGTCGGCGAACACCCCGGTCGGCTGGATGCCGGCTGCCGCAAGGATTTCCTCGATGCGGCCCTGCAGTTTCTGATCGACCTTGATCGTCGCCTTGACGCTGGAAACCTGCACGGCCGGCACTTCGCCATAGAAGTTCGGCAGCGTGTAGAGCAGGCCGAACAGCAACGCGATGACGACCAGCGCGTTCTTCCAGAGCGGGTATCTGTTCATCAGAGTGACTTCAGCGTGCCTTTCGGCAGCAGGGCCGCAACCGCTTGCTTCTGGATCTGCACTTCGACCGGGGCATCCTTCAACGAGGCGACCTCGATGGCGACGTAGTTTTCACCGACCTTGGTGATCTTGCCGACGATGCCGCCCTGGGTCACCACTTCGTCGCCCTTGGCGAGCTCGCTGATCAGCTTCTGGTGTTCCTTGGCCTTCTTCATTTGCGGCCGGATCATCAGGAACCACAGCACGATGAACATCAGGATGATCGGGGCCAGCCCCATCAGGCCGCCGGTCGGGTCCTGGGCAGCGCCTTGCGCGGCCTGAGCATGAGCATTGGAAATCAGCATGTTTGAATCACTCCTTTGAAATGAGGGGGATTATACGCATCCGCTGCTGCGCTCTTGGTTGAAACGGCGGGCAAAGCTCGCCAAGCTGCCGGTGGCGATCGCCTCGCCCAGCTCGCGCATCAAGGTCTGGTAGTAATGGAGGTTGTGGATCGTGTTGAGGCGCGCGCCGAGAATCTCATGACAACGATGCAGATGGTGCAGATAAGCGCGAGTGAAATGGCGGCAGCAGTAGCACTCGCAGGTCTCATCGAGCGGCCGCGTATCGTTCTTGTAGCGCGCATTCTTGATGCGGATGTCGCCGAAACGCGTAAACAGATGGCCATTTCTGGCATTGCGGGTCGGCAGCACGCAGTCGAACATGTCGATGCCCTGACCGACGGCAAAGACGATGTCTTCGGGTGTGCCCACGCCCATCAAATAGCGTGGTTTGTCCACCGGCAGGCGCGGTGCGGTGTGGGCCAGTATCCGCGCGAAATCCTCCTTCGGCTCGCCGACCGACAGACCGCCGATCGCCATGCCATCGAAGCCGATCTCCAGCAGACTGGCGAGCGATTCGTCCCGCAGGCTCTCGAACATCCCGCCCTGGACGATGCCGAACAGGGCATTGGCGTTGCCGAGCCGGTCGTGCTCGGCACGCGAACGGCGCGCCCAGCGCAAGCTGAGGCGCATCGACTCCGCGGCCTGCTTCATGTCGGCCGGGTAGGGCGTGCATTCGTCGAAGATCATCACGATGTCGGAATTCAGCACGTGCTGGATCTGCATCGAATCCTCGGGGCGCATGAAGAGACGGCTGCCGTCGATCGGCGAGGCGAACTTGACCCCTTCCTCGGCAATCTTGCGCAATTCGCCCAAGGAGAACACCTGAAAGCCGCCCGAGTCGGTCAAGATCGGGCGTTCCCAGCCCATGAAGCGGTGCAACCCCCGATGCGCGCGGATCACCTCGAGCCCGGGCCGCAGCCAGAGGTGGAAGGTATTGCCCAGAACGATCTGCGCGCCGAGCTCGACGAGCTCGTGGGGCGCCATCGCCTTCACGCTGCCATAAGTGCCGACCGGCATGAACACCGGCGTTTCCACGCTGCCGTGGGCGAGCTTCAGGCGGCCGCGGCGGGCGAGGCCGTCGGTGGCGAGCAGCTCAAACTTCATCGTGACGGTCGATCAGCATGGCATCGCCATAACTGAAGAAACGGTAGCGATGGGCCATCGCGTGACGGTAGGCGGCGCGGATGGCCGCCATGCCGCCGAAGGCGGAAACGAGCATCAAAAGCGTCGATTTCGGCAGGTGGAAATTGGTGATCAAGCGGTCGACGACACGGAAGCGGAAGCCCGGCGTGATGAACAATGCCGTCTCTGCCTCGCCGACTTTCAGCCGGCCTGTTTCATCGGCCGCGGCTTCGAGGCTGCGCAAGCTGGTGGTGCCGACCGCGACGATGCGCCCGCCGCGGGCTTGGGTCGCGGCGATCGCTTGTGCGGTCTCGGCCGGCACGTGGTAGCGCTCGCGGTGCATCTCGTGGTCGGCGATGTTTTGGACGCGCACCGGCTGAAATGTGCCGGCGCCGACATGCAAGGTCACGTGGGCGATGCCGATGCCGCGCGCTTGCAGGCGAGCAAGGAGCGGTTCGTCGAAATGCAATCCGGCGGTCGGCGCGGCGACCGAGCCATGTGTGCGGGCATAGATGGTTTGATAGCGCTCTTCGTCCGGAGCGTCCGCCGCCCGCACGATATAGGGCGGCAGTGGCAAGCGGCCATGCCGCTCGATCAGCGCGATCGCCTCGCCCGGAAAACGCAACCGGTAGAACTCGCCATCGCGGCCGAGCACCTCGACATCGAAAGCATCTTCGATGCGAAGCCGGCTGCCTGCCCTGGGCGGCTTGCTGGCGCGCAGCTGCGCGAGTGCTTCGTCTTCGCCGAGGATGCGCTCGATCAGCACTTCGACCCGACCGCCCGTCGCCTTTTGCCCGAGCAGGCGGGCGTGCAGCACCTTGGAGTCGTTCATCACCAACAGATCACCTGGCGAAAGCAGCTCCGGCAGCTCGCGAAAAACCCGATCCTCGAGTCGCCCGCCACGCAGCACCAGCAGCCGGCTCGCGCTGCGCTCGGGTAAAGGCGCCTGGGCGATCAGTTCTGGCGGCAGCGGGTAGTCGAAATCGTCGAGGGTGAGGGGCATCGGTTGCGGGAAGCCGGGCTTTTGCGGATAATGCGCGCACTTCGAGTGGCGGCGCAGCATTCTACGTTGTGCGGCTTGGAATGGCCGAGATGGCGGAATTGGTAGACGCAGCGGACTCACAACAGGCGAAGCTGGTTGCGGCGTAGGCTCACGTGAGCGAAGCGAACGTTAAGCTCGGCGAAAGCCGAGCGGCCGAAGCCAAAGCAGAAGCTTCGGCGTAGGCTCACGTGAGCGAAGCGAACGTTAAGCTCGGCGAAAGCCGAGCGGCCGAAGCCAAAGCAGAAGCTTCGGCGTAGGCTCACGTGAGCGAAGCGAACGTTAAGCTCGGCGAAAGCCGAGCGGCCGAAGCCAAAATCCGCGGCGGATTTTGAACAGGTAAAATCGAAGCCCATCTTTAGCCGAGATGGCGGAATTGGTAGACGCAGCGGACTCAAAATCCGCCGCCGCAAGGCATGAGGGTTCGAGTCCCTCTCTCGGCACCAGTAAAATCAATCAGTTACGAAAAGCCCGCCAGAACGGCCGGGCTTTTTTTGGCTATTTGTGGCCATCTTTCACGCCCGAGGTTAAGCCCCCCTCTCGGGAAGGGAGACTTTGTGCGCGGCTTCGCCGCGAGGGTTGGCTGCCGTCGAGTAAACTTGAGTTGGCGCACTTATTGTTTTGTGTTTCGCGCTACAAGTCCGGACAGTTTATTTGCTTGCTACAAATAATGCTTTTCAAGGGAAAAAGCTTTAGGTAAGCTGGCGCAGTTTTCCACCCGCACATCCACCCACGCTAACGAGGAGCATGCCCATGAACAAATCCGAGTTGATCGAAGCCACCGCGAAAGCTGCCGACATTTCCAAGGCTGCCGCCGACCGCGCTCTGTCCGCCGCCATCGACGCCGTCGTCAAGGCGGTCGCCAAGGGAGAGACCGTCACTCTCGTGGGATTCGGCTCCTTCAAGCCGGCCAAGCGCGCCGCGCGCACCGGCAAGAACCCGAAGACGGGCGCTTTGCTGAAGATTCCCGCCACCACGGTGCCGAAATTCACTGCGGGTGCGAGCTTCAAAGCGGCCGTGGCCGGCAAGAAGGCCGCGAAGAAGAAATAAGCCCGCCAGGTTTCTCGACAAAAAGGCCAGCCCGCGGGCTGGCCTTTTTGCTGCTGCGCCCCGTTTGGGGCGCAGCGACCGATGCGAAGGCTTACTTCTTCTCTTCGGTGGGCTTGGCGGCATCTGCCGGAGCAGCGCCTTCGGCGGGCTTGGCGGCTTCGGCCGGAGCAGCAGCCGGAGCAGCGCCTTCGGCGGGCTTGGCGGCGTCGGCCGGAGCAGCAGCCGGGGCAGCGCCTTCGGCGGGCTTGGCAGCCTCAGCCGGAGCGGGAGCAGCCGCCGGAGCGGGCGCAGCGGCGGGTGCAGGCGGCGCTTCCTTCTTGCCGCAAGCGGCCAAGGACAGGGCGCTGAGCAGGGAAATGAGGAGGAGAGATTTTTTCATGGTGGCTTCCTTTAGCTTGATGAGGTGAGGGGTTACAAACTTTGAACTTCGAAGAGCTTTGGAATTCGCTGTTCGCATGAGTCAACTCTCCAGGGAAGGAGAAAGTTGACAGGGCGCTATTCTAGCCACTTTCGGGCCCAGTCCAATGCTGCGGCCAAGTGACGCTGCGCGGCTTCCGAGCAGGGCGCGCCCAAGATGAAGCTTTCGCCGCGAATCTCCAGCAGAAAGCAGGGCGGAGGCGGTGCATCGTAAAAATTTTCATAGATGCGTAACAGACCATGTGGATCGAGGGCATGCGTGAAGCCTGGCGCCGCGGCCGAAGCCGAGATCGGGCCGCGGACGGCGTACGGCACCGTGGCCGTGATGCTGGCATCGACGAACAGCACGCGCTGCCGACCGGCAAGATCGAGCGCATGCTCGATCTGCAGCTGATAGTCGCTCAGGCATTCGACATCGGGAAGGCCCAGCGCTGAAAGCTCGTCGATGAAGCGGGGACCGAGCGCATCGTCGCCGCGCGAAGGATTGCCCCAACCGAAGATCAGGATGGGCGCAGTCAATGGCGCAGAAAACGACCTTGCGAGTCGCGCAGCGCCCGATCGCATGCCGTGCCGTCAGCGCCGAAAACTTCCACTTCGAGGGGCATGCGGCCCAGCGCGTGGGTCGCGCAGGACAGGCAGGGATCGAAGGCGCGGATCGCGACTTCGATGTGATTGAGCAGCGCTTCGGTAATCTGTTGGCCGTCGAGATACTGGTGGGCGACGGCAAGGATCGCCTCGTTCATCGCCTGGTTGTTGTGGGTGGTCGAGACGATCAGGTTGGCGCGGATCACCAGGTCGTTTTCATCTACGCGGTAGTGGTGGATCAATGTTCCGCGCGGCGCCTCGATCACGCCGACGCCGCGCTCCTGCCGCTGGCCGGTGGCCAACAACTCCCTGCCGCGGATGTCGTCGTCGTGGAGCAGTTCCTTGATCGTCTCGGCGGCATGGAGCATCTCGATCATCCGTGCCCAGTGATAGCCGAGTGTCGCGCCGACAGCCTGGCCGTCGTCGAAGGCGAGGAATTCCTTGCGTTCGTGGTCGGCCAGCGGGGTCGGGATGAAATCGCACAGCGCAACGCGCGCCAGCGGCCCGACGCGATACCAGCCGTGCTCGGCATCGCCCAGGATTTTGAGGAACGGGAATTTCATGTAGCTCCAAGGCTTCACGTCCTCGCCGATGAGCTCCCAGTAGCGCCTGTAGTCGGCATGGTCGAAGAGCGGTGCGCCGTCCGCGCGGCGCGCGCGCAGGCCGCCATCATAGAGATCCATCGCTCCCGACGGCGCCACCAGACACATCGCCGGCGCGGTGAAGCGGGCGAAGGTGCGGTAGTGCTCGCAATGGGTCTCGAACAACTGCTTTACCAGTGCGACCGCTTCGCGCGACCAGCCGATGATCGCGTAGATATCCTTCAGCAGCGCTGCGCGCTCGTCCGCGCTGAGTGACTTGTTGACGCCGCCGGGAATCGCACCGGTGCCATGGATGCGTTTGCCCGCGGTCAGACGGATCACTTCCTGGCCGTATTTGCGGATCAGCACGCCTTTGCGGGCGATTTCCGGATGGTGGCTGGCCAAGCCGACGATGTTGCGCTTTGCCAGCTCGGCGTCGAAGCCGAACAACAGATCGGGCGAGGCGAGGTAGAAAAAATGCAGCGCGTGAGACTGCAGGATCTGCCCGTAATGCATCAAGCGGCGGATCTTCTCGGCGGTCGGGGTCAGCTTCGCGCCGACGATCATGTCCATCGCCTTCGCGGCGGCCAGATGGTGCGAGACCGGGCAGATGCCGCACAGGCGCTCGACCATCACCGGCACTTCCCAGTACGGCCGGCCTTCGATGAACTTTTCGAAGCCGCGGAATTCGACGATGTGCAGGCGCGCCTGCTGCACCTTGTTCTCGTCATCGAGCAGGATCGTGACCTTGCCGTGGCCCTCGACGCGCGAGAGCGGATCGATACTGATGCGTTTGAGCGAGGCGTCAGTCATAGTGCAGTAAGTCGTGTCCCAATGTCGGCGTGCGACCGGCGATCAGGTCGCTGAGGAATTTCCAGATCGCATCGCCGGAGGGCGGGCAGCCGGGCAGAAAATAATCGACCTTCACGACTTCATGGATCGGGTGTACCTGGTTCAAAGGCAGCGGCAGCTCTGGGTCGTTGGGAATGTGGGCACCGCGGGCCAAGCCGCCTTCGGTTTCATAGACCGCCTCGAGGATGTCGCGCAGGTCGAGGTGGTTGCGCTGCGCCGGCAGGCCGCCGTTGACCGCACAGGCGCCGACGGCGACGAGGATCTTGCAATTCTTCCTGAATTCGCGCAGCACATGCACGTTTTCCGCATTGCAGACGCCGCCTTCGATGAGGCCGATGTCACACGCGCCGCAGCGCTTGATGTCGGTGAGCGGCGTGCGGTCGAACTCGACCAGCTCGAGCAGCGTAAACAATCTTTCGTCGATGTCGAGCAGCGACATGTGGCAGCCGAAGCAACCAGCCAGCGAGGTGGTCGCGATGCGCAGCTTGCGTACATCATTCACGGCTTGCCTCCTGCGCCTGGGCAACCGAGACCGGCGCGCGGTCGTATCGGCGTTGGCCATAAGGCACGCTGAAGCCGACGCGCTTTTTCAGGATCACCCCGACCGGGCAGACGTTCGCGGCGCGGTCGGTGAGCGCGAAATCGGTGTCGGCGAGCCGCCCGGATGCGCTGTTGATGATCACCTTGCGGCCGCGCATGCCGCGTCCGCCCATCACGAAGACGAATTTGCCGTCGCGCGCCGAGGCCTGTTCGCACAGCGAGCAGAGGATGCAGCGGTTGAAGTCGAGCAGCACGTCCGGATGCGAGGCGTCGACCGGCCGGTTGGGATAGAAATGATCGAAGTGCGGGCCCATCATGCCGAGCTCGTAGGCGGTGGCCTGCAGCAGGCATTGACCGCTTTTCTCGCAGGAAGGACAGAAGTGATTGCCTTCGACGAACAGCATCTGCAGTAGCATGCGCCGTGCATCATCGAGCTCGGGGGTGCGGTTGGCGACTTCGAGGCCCTCGCTGGCCTGGGTGGCACAGGCCGGAACAGAGCGACCGCCGATGCTCACCGTGCACAGCCGGCACGAGCCATGTGGCTTGTAATCCGGATGCCAGCACAGATGGGGAATGTAACGTCCCGCCGCGTGCGCGGCCTGCAAAATGGTCTGTCCCGCCGTGAAGGGGATCGGTTCACCGTCGAGAAAGAAAGTCGTTTCTTCGCTCATTCCTCATTCCTCGACGAGATGGGCAGCGCGATCCTCGCGTCCGGTCATTTGGCGCGCCTGGGAAAGCTCCGCATCGAGATCGAAGGCCGGTGCGAAATCGGAAGACTTGAGACGCCGCTCATACGCCGGGCGGAATTTCGTCAGCGTTTCGAAGATCGGATTGCCTGCGGAATGGCCCAGGCCGCAGTGTGCGGTGCCCGCGAGCAAGCGATGCAAGCGCGGCAGTTCCTGGAGGTCGTATTGCGAACCGCGCCCGGCGGCGATCTTGTCCATCAGCCGGGCATTGATCTGCGTGCCGACGCGGCACGGGGTGCAAAAGCCGCAGGATTCATGGGCGAAGAAATGCGCGAAATTCCTCGCCACCTCGAACATGTCGCGCGTGCAATCGAAGACCATCAGCGCGCCGGCGGTCGGCACGTCCTCGAAGCACAGCCGGCGGCCGAGCTCTTCGCCGGTCAAGGTCGTTCCGGATGGGCCGGAGACCTGCACCCCCTGCACGCAATTCCTCACGCCTGCAGCTTCGAGCACCTCGGCGACGCTGACGCCGAATGGATACTCATAGACGCCGGGATGCGCGACGTCGCCAGAGACCGAGAGCAACTTGCTGCCCGTCGATTGCGCGGTGCCGATCGCGGCGAACCAGGCCGCGCCCTTTTCGGCGATGCGACAGACGCAGGCAAAGGTCTCGACGTTATTGACGATCGTCGGCTGGCCCAGATATCCCTTTGTCACCGGGAACGGCGGCCTAAGGCGCGGCCGGCCCGGCTTGCCTTCGAGCGATTCGATCAGCGCGGATTCCTCGCCGCAGACGTAGGCGCCAGCGCCGAGATGGATCTCGATGTCGAAATCGAAGCCGTCGCGACCAAGGATGCCATTACCGAGTAGCCCCTGTTCCCTGCGTCGCTGCAAGGTGGCTTCGAGAGCTTCGAGCAGGTAGCGGTATTCGCCGCGCAGATAGACGAAGCCACGGCGCGCACCGATCGTGAATGCGGCGATCGTCATGCCTTCGAAGACGAGGTCGGCATAGGAATTCAGCAAGACGCGATCCTTGAAAGTGCCGGGCTCGCCTTCGTCGGCATTGCAGACCACGACGCGTGTCTGGCCGGCTTCGAGCGGCGCATCGCGGCAGGCCTGCCATTTCCGCGCGGTGGGAAAGCCCGCGCCGCCGCGGCCGCGCAGGCCCGCTGCGGCGATTTCGGCGAGCTGCGCCTCGGGCCCGCGCGCCCATGCTGCGGAAAGTGCCGTGCCCGGCGCGAACGCCTCACCCAGCAAGGGGCCAGTGCGGCGCAGATTATCCTCTACCCGGAACCATTCCGCCGGCCACGAGGCAAGCGGTGCGCGGTTGCGGATCAGTTCGGCCATCGCATCGACGCGCTCCGGCGTCATGCGCGTCATGGTGCGGTAATTGACCAGCAGCGCCGGGCCCTGATCGCCCATGCCAATGTCGGAGGTGGTGTGCACGAAAGCCAGACCGTCTTCGGAAAGCCGTCCCGGTTCGAGCCACAGCGCCTCGCAGAGTCGCTGCATCAACGCCTGGCTGCCTGCCATCTGGTCGACGATGTTGTCGGACCAGAGCAGGCAATAATCGCCGCGTGGCCGCAGATGGAAAAAACTGTAGAACGCCGCGGTGGCCTCGACCTTGGCGCGCGGCCAGCCGACGCCTTCGGCGATGCGCGTGATGGTCTCCGGCGCAAGCCAGCCGAGCACCTCCTGGGTTTCGCGCAGGATCTGCATCAGCCGCGTGCCATCGTGATGGTGGTGGGCGAGCGCCCGATCGATCACGTCGAGAGGGTCCATGCCTGCTAGCATACCCCCGTTCCGTTTCATTTTCGCGAAAGGAAGACGATGCGCATCCTGAGCTGGAACATCCAATGGGGCCGCGGTCTGGATGGTCGCGTCGATCTGGCGCGCATCGCCGAGGAGGCGCGCAACTTCGACGCCGATGTCTATTGCTTTCAGGAAGTGGCAGTGAATCATCCTGGATTGGCCGGGATGCCGCCAGGCCAGTCCGATCAGCTCGCGGTGCTGTCCGGCCTGTTCCTCGGCTTTGAAGCGATCTACGGGGTCGGCAGCGACCTGCCCGACGGCCTGGGCGGCCGACGCCACTTTGGCAATCTGATCCTCTCCCGTTTGCCAATCCTGCAGGTTTTCCGTCATCTGCTGCCCTGGCCGGCCGAGCCGTCCGTGCCGAGCATGCAGCGCGCAGCCGTCGAGGCGGTGATTGCCGCGCCGGAATTTCCCGGCGGCGCTGTGCGCGTGATCACGACGCATCTCGAGTACTACTCGGCCAGCCAGCGCGCGGTCCAATGCGCGGCGCTGCGCGCGATCATCGATGAGGGCTGGCGGCATGCCGTGTCGCCGCGCTTTGCAGAGGAAACCGATCCGCCCTTCGCAGTGCTGCCGCGCGGCGAAGGCTGCGTGCTGTGCGGCGACTTCAACAGTCCGGCCGGCGCGCCGGAACAGGCGACGCTTACCGCGCCGGGCGACGCCCCGGCATTGGTCAATGCCTGGCACGTCGCGCAGGATGCCGTCCCACCAGCGCCGACTTTCGGTGTTCATGAACGACGCTATGTCGATGCGCCCGCCTGCTACGACATCTTCTTCGTCAGCGCCAACATCGCCGACCGGATAAGCCGCGTCGCGGTCGATGAGGGCAGCAAGGCATCGGATCACCAGCCGGTGCTGCTCGAGCTGAGCTGAAAATACCGCACGCTCGTCGGCTGAGCCAGTCGTTCCGCAAACGCGCATGATCGCCACGCCTACCCGCGAAGGCTCGAAAACCCGATGCGCAAAAATGAACACCCGCCCTCCCCCAGACCCTTTCTCGCGGGAGGGGGGACTTTGTGCGCGCCACCTCCTCGCGCGCAGCCACTTCTCCCACCCCTTCACGTCCGCCTGCGCCGCGCGCGGCGGCCACTCAGCCGCGACGAGCTTCTCGCGCTCGATCCGCGACATCGCCTCTGCAAAATCCCGCGCCAGCGTCCACGGCATGGCCATCGCGTAGCGATAGGCGAATCCGGCGCCGACGAGCCGGGCGACCCACTCGTGCCACCAGAGGCGGCCATCGCCGCGGCCAGGCGCTCGGCCGCCGCGTTGATCCTGGGCAGCACACGCCGGACGAAAAAAACCGCGTTGACCTCCAGCACCCGGCCGGCGAGGTCAGCGAGCACATCGGGCGTCTGCCGGCCGGGCCAGTTGCGGTCGACCTTCGCGTCTATGGCAGTGGCCTTGATCGCGGCCCCCGAGTTGCGTATCAGCTCTAACAGGCTATTGAACCCAGATTGTCCATTAGACCGTCCTGTCAGCGGATGAGCGTGAGCAAGCCTTTTCATTCTGGACTGCGCGGGCGCGCACCATCTGCGGGTGGGCCCTTCGCGCCCGCGCTCCTCGCCAATAGACACTACTATTGGCTCGTCGCGGTGACGCAAACCTGCTCGCCCTCGCCTCGAAATCGCCTCGCGCCCTAATGGACAATCTGGGTTCAAGAATCAAGGGCTGTTGAACAATATGGCATTCAATTGGCTGGCCCGGGCCGGAGGAGATATGAACCGCACCGAACGCTTCTACAAGATCGACCAGATGCTCCAGGCACGCGGCATCGTGCCGCTGGAAGCTTTCCTGCACGAGCTGGAGGTCTCGCGCGCGACTTTCAAGCGCGATCTCGAATACCTGCGCGAGCGGCTCAACGCGCCGATCGTCTGGGATCGCGAGGCGGGCGGCTACCGCTTCGAGCGCGCCTCAGCCGCCGGGCCGAAGTATGCGCTGCCCGGGCTGTGGTTCTCGGCGGACGAAACCTATGCGCTACTCGCTGCGCACAAGCTGCTCGCCGAGATCAAGCCCGGCGTGCTGGCCGCGCATCTGGCGCCCTTGCAGGCGCGCCTCGCGGCCTTGCTGGAAGGATCGGGGCATGGGGCAGGGCAGATCATGCAACGCGTGCGCATTCTGTCCGTGGGGCGGCGGCGCGTGAAGCCACAATGCTTTGCCGAGATCGCCCATGCCGTACTCAAGCGCCGGCGCATCGAGATCGAGGCAGTCAACCGGGCGCGCAATGAAACCAACACCCGCATCGTCTCGCCGCAGCGCCTGGTGCACTACCGCGACAACTGGTATCTGGATGCCTGGTGCCACTGGCGGCGGAGCTTGCGCACCTTCTCGCTCGACGCGATCCAGCGCGTCAAACTGCTGACCGAGCCGGCGCGCGAGATCGCCGATGCGGCGCTCGATGCCCATTACGCCAGCGCCTACGGCATTTTCTCGGGCAAGCCCAAGGAGCGTGCGGTACTGCGCTTCAGCCCTGAGCGCGCGCGCTGGTTGGGAGCGGAAATCTGGCACGCCGGACAGCGCGGCGAATGGCTTCCCGATGGTAGCTATCGGCTCACCGTCCCCTATGCGGATGACCGGGAACTGGTGATGGACATCCTGCGCCACGGCCGCCACGTGGTGGTCGAAGCGCCGGCATCATTGCGCCGGGCCGTGACCGAGGAGCTCGCGGCCATGACCGGGTTGTACCGCAATCCGCCTGCGGGACGGTCATGAGGCTCAGTATTTGAGCCGCCCGACCGCTAGCCTCGCCCCATCGGAAAGGAGACAGGCCATGATCATCGACCTTATTCTCGCTGCCTATGCTGGCGTCAGCACCGAAAGCTTCTTCGTTTTCGTGTTTCTGATGGTTCTCTCGGTTTTGCTCGCCGATCCCGATCGGCCATTTTCCAGCGGCCTGTTCCGATTGGCGTTCATCGCCTTGGGCATCTCGGCGTTGTCTTCGCTGTTCGGCGGCGATTGCGACTGCGATCTATGACGAAGTGGTGCGCGATGAAGCTCTGACCAGCCGCGGTGAACTGATGCGTTTCACCAGTCCTTGGGCAACCGCCACCACCAGTGAGACGGTGGAATCGACACCGGCCGGCCCGTCTCGACTTCCACCCAGCCTTCAAGCTCAGTCGCCGGGTCGACGCGGGGAATCAAGTCGCCAAACGCCCGCTCGAACTCCGCCGGGTGCGCGCGCCAGAAGGCATCGATCTCGGCCAGCTCCGCCAGCGCCGTCTCCGACAGCAGCCTGGCCTCGCGCGCGAACTCGTAGACCGAGCGATGGTGCAGCGTCCAGTCCAGGTCGAACTCGTAGTCCTGCCAGTCGGGCTGTGTGATCGCATCAAAGAACCCGAGGAACGCATCGTTCTTCGGGTCATCGGAAACGCCATATTTCAAAACGACCATTTCTTCACTCCTCGCCCGTTCTGCCTCGCGTATATGTCGCTGCGCAGGCTGCCCCGCTCCTCATCTTTCACACCATCTCGGTGGCCAAATGCATCGATCCGGCCTTCGATTCTGAACGCTGGAGCATCGGATTCCAGTGCGATGATCCAGCCCGCGAGGTAGCCGATCACCGTCCAGCCGAGCAGCACGCTGTAGAGAAAGGCCTTGCGGATTTCCCCGTCTGGCCGGCCGCGCCGCCAGGCAGTGACCACCGGTGGCAGGGTGAGCGCGAGATAAAGCCCGATTAGGGTGGCGAGCAAGGATTCCGTCATGTCTGCGCCCCGATCATCGTCGAGCGATCATCGGCATGCCACCGCGCTTCAGTCATGCCCTGCCGTGGATCGGCTTTTTCACGCCGGGGCCGCATGCAATGTGCGGATGCGGGGCGCGATCTGGTCGTGAAGCTCGCGCATCGCGATGCGCATGTCGTACTCCGCCTGCAGATTGATCCAGAACCTGGGGTCCATGCCAAAGTAGAGCCCCAGACGCAAGGCGGTATCGGCCGTGATGGGTCGGCGGCCGTGAACGATCTCGCTGATGCGGCTCGGGGAGACGTCGATGTCGGCCGCGAGTTGCCGCGCCGTGATCCCCAATGGCTTCATGAACTCTTCCAGCAGGATCTCTCCGGGATGGATTTCGTCGAGCAGTTTCGCCATGTCTGGCTCCTCTAGTGATAGTCCACGATTTCGACCCGATGCGCGCCGTCTTTGCGCCAGACGAAACAGATGCGCCATTGGTCGTTGATGCGGATGCTGTGTTGGCCCTTGCGGTCCCCTCTCAAGGCTTCGAGTTGGTTCCCCGGGGGGATGCGCAAGCTCGCGAGCTCGGTCGCCGCATTGAGCTGCAGCAGCTTGCGCCGCGCGACCCGTTCGATGTTTCGGAACCGCAGCACGGGCCGGCTATGGAAAAGCGCCTCGGTGTCGGCACAGGCGAACGATCGGATCATGGCGCATCATGTTCCGTGTGACGGAAACTGTCAAGCAGGCCGGGGGCGAATGCCCTGAGGCGCGCCCGCCATGCAAGGATCGGAATCGCCCGTCGGGATGCTGCGTGGGACAGGGAGGTTCTCCTCGACGGTCTCGATCACCAACCCCACCCGCCGCCAGGCTTCGGCTTCGAGGTCGATCGCGTCGATGCGCGCGGTGAGGCGCTCGCCCATGATCAGCCGCGCGGCGATGTCCGCGTTCTGCGGCCTCGGCACGTAGCCGAGCTTGGCCCCGCGCCATTCGATACGCACCGCCAAGGGGTCGTGCGGGTTGTCGCGCTCGTGGGTGAGGGTGAGCGCATCGCCCAGCGATAGCGACGCTTCCACTTCCGGCCCCTGGTGGTATTGGAACCCGGCGACATGGGCAACGAGCAGGACATTCGGCCCCGGCAGGGGCCGTTTGAGCCATTCGAGCACGCGCTTCAATTGCCGCTCGGATTTCGCATCCAGCCAGGCGGCGTGCGCCCCTGTCTCGAGTCGCGCCTCCAAAAGCTGCACCTCGATGCGCCCGCGCGCCTCCAGCGCCGCCCAGCGCGCCTGCTGCCGTTCGGGTTCGTTGAGCACCGTCTCGACCCGCTGCGCCCAGGCTTCCATCTCGGGGCTGACGTCCCGGTTCATCGGCCCGCGCAGCTGCACCAGCGCATAGACCGTGTCGTAATCGACGTCTTCGCGCAGCCGGGGCCGGTATTCGGCGGTGGCCTGCTCGCGGCCGCGCTCGAGGTGGAAGAGCCGGGTGCCGGCCACCGATGCCTCCCAGTAGCGCGGGCTGTCTGCGCAGTGCTGCATGCGCTGCCCCTCAAAGAGCAGCATCGTGGGCGTGACGAGCTCGACGGCCGTCTTGTCATCCTCGTGAAGGTGGCCGACGATCTCCGGCAGGCAAAGATCGGGCGGCGTGGGATCGGGCGCGGGACGCTGCTGATGCCAGCGCATGGAAGCCCCAAGCAGCCCCATGAGGCCAAAGCAGGCGAGCCACCCCGCAGCCAGCCGCGCGGGCTTCGGCCCGTAGCGATCCTTCAACAGAGCCGCCGCCCGCTCGCGCGCCGCGTGCAGGAAGTCGTCGCAGTCGGCAATCGCATTGAGCAGATTGCCGAAACGTTCGCTTGCCGCGCGCCAGGTGAGGTCCCAGCCCAGGCGGAACGCGCCGCGGTGCACCTCGGGCGACACCGGCATCGGGCGCGCGTCGTCTTCTGCCCGTGCCTCGTTGAACAGCATGAAGTAATTGGTCAGATAAGGCTGCCAGCGCTCGAAGTCGGTGAGACTCGGCCGCTGGTTGTCGGGCAGCGCGTCGAGCAGCTGCAAATACAGCCGCCGCTCGTCGCCATTGCGCCCGCCCCACATCGCGGCATTCACGGGCGCGCGCACCATCCCGCGCGAGATGCCCCAAAAGGCCGCCAGCGCCCCGGTGAGGTCCCGGCCTTGATCGATCGCCTCTTGCACCGCATCGCTTTTCATGCGCCAGGCGTGGCGCTTGCCATCGAAAAGATTCGGCGAATGGTGCAGCGTGAGCAGAATCGGCGCGACCAGCGCCGGAAAGCGCGCGAGCGCCTGCAAGCGTCGCTCGCGCACAAGCGGCGGCAAGGTGGCGAGCCGGTTGTAGTTCCTCACCGAGGCGAGATAGCGGGCAGGCGCCGGGTGCGGCGTGCGCCCGCCGGTGCTTGCCACCGGC
The DNA here is from genome assembly GCF_003966565.1 of Sulfuricystis multivorans. Lineage (NCBI taxonomy): Bacteria > Pseudomonadati > Pseudomonadota > Betaproteobacteria > Nitrosomonadales > Sterolibacteriaceae > Sulfuricystis > Sulfuricystis multivorans. The sequence continues at coordinate 710,185 of NZ_AP018718.1, forward strand.
GTCGGCTCCCGCTCCAGCGCGAGCAGAAGCTGCATCACCTGGGCGTCGAGCTTTTCAGCGAACGCGCGAAAGTCCGCCGAAAAAAGATAGCCCGCATGCAGGCGCGAAGGCTGGGGCAATACTGGCGCGGCGTAGAGAATCTGCACGAAGCCGACCTCACGCAGGTTGAGCTGGTAACGGTTGCCGTGGAGATCATCGGCCAGCGCCGCATTGATCGGCGCAATGACGGCATCCTCGCCCAGGGTCACGTTGGGCAGACGAAAGGCCAGCAACCGGCCATCCGTCAGAAGCAGCCACAGGCGCGGGGCGTCGTCGTGCTGCCCGAGGGCTTGCCCTGACAGCCACAGCCGCGCGCGCACCGTGGGCGGCAATGGCGCTGCAGGGGTATCGAAAGTCGGCGCTGGTGGGACGGTAGGGTAGAAATACGCAATTGAGCCTTCCATGCCACCCATGATGCGGCACGGTGTGGCTCATGGTGTGAGCCCGCCGGATGGCGCGTGATGGGTGACGCGGGGCCGGACTCGAACCGGCATCTACTTACCCGTTTCGGGCAGCTACCCTTCCATTGGGCCACGCCGCGTCACTTGAGAAAGCTTATCGCGATTCGAACCCCAGCGCCAACCGCAAGCCCCAAGGCCGCCATGCGCTCGGGCTGAATCGAGGAGGCGCTCATCCGTCGTCTCCCCACGCATTGCCGATGATCAGGCCGATGACGCACAGCCAGCCCTCGACATGGGTGCGATAGCGATGGCGCAGGAAGGCCGGAAAAATCCGCTCTGGTTTCGTCATCTCGGCACCTTTCGTCGTGGGACGTTCATAGTGTGCTATTTGAGGTAGCACAAATCCAGTAGCTCGCCATCGCCGCCATAGAGCAGATACTCGCCATTGCCCAGAGGACGAAAAGCAGCGATAGGAGCGAGAGGAGCGTTTGGAGCATGCGGACATGGTGCGCTCACCTAGGCTCATGGCGTGAGCCTGGCCCGCTTGGCTGGGCGGGATAGAATCGGCAAAAAAACTACTGGAGAGTGGATCATGTGCCTGGCCATCCCCGCCCGTGTCGTCGAGATGCCCGATGCGGACACCGCGATCGTCGATCTCGGTGGCGTGAAAAAGGCAGTCTCGCTGGCGCTCATCGACGATGTCGCGGTGGGCGATTACGTCATCGTCCATGTCGGCTTCGCGCTCAACAAGCTCGATCCGGTCGAGGCGGAGCGGACGCTGGCGCTGTTCGCCCAGATGAATGATCTGGTGGCTGCGCAGGATGCTGCGGCGGGCAGCGCATGAAATACATCGACGAGTTTCGCGACGGCGAGCTCGCCAAGGGTCTGGCGGCGGCGATCGCCGCCGCGGCGCGACCGGAGCGCCAGTATGCCTTCATGGAATTCTGCGGCGGCCACACCCATGCGATCTCGCGCCATGGGGTGACCGATCTTTTGCCGGCCAATGTGCGCATGGTGCATGGGCCGGGCTGCCCGGTGTGCGTGCTGCCGATCGGCCGCATCGACATGGCGATTCGCCTTGCGCTCGAACATCGGGCCATCCTCTGCAGTTATGGCGATTGCTTGCGCGTGCCGGCCTCCGGGGGGTTGTCCTTGCTGAAGGCCAAGTCGCACGGCGGCGATGTACGCATGGTCTATTCGCCCGCCGATGCGCTGGAGATCGCGCGGGAAAACCCGGCGCGGCAAGTGGTGTTCTTCGCGATCGGCTTCGAGACGACGACCCCGCCGAGTGCGGTGGTGATCAAACAGGCGGCGGCGCTCGGCGTGAAGAATTTCAGCGTGCTGTGCTGCCATGTGCTCACACCTTCTGCCATCATGAGCATCCTCGAATCGCCGGAGGTGCGGCGCTGGGGCACGGTGCCGCTCGATGGCTTCGTCGGCCCGGCGCATGTGTCGACGGTGATCGGCAGCCGGCCCTATGAGTTCTTCGCCGCAGAGTATCGCAAGCCGGTGGTGATCGCCGGCTTCGAGCCGCTCGACGTGATGCAGGCGATCCTGATGTTGATCCGCCAGGTGAATGAAGGCCGCTGCCAGGTGGAGAACGAATTCACGCGCGCCGTGACGCGCGAGGGCAACCGCAAGGCGCAGGATCTCGTCGCCGAGGTCTTCGAGCTGCGGCGCAGCTTCGAGTGGCGCGGCATGGGCACGATTCCCTACTCGGCGCTGGCGATCCGGCAGGCTTTTGCCGATTTCGATGCCGAGCGCCGTTTCGCGCTCGAATACCATCCCGTGCCCGACCACAAGGCCTGCGACTGCGGAGCGATCCTGCGCGGCGTGAAAGAGCCGCGCGATTGCAAGCTCTTTGGCAGCGTGTGCACGCCGGAGAATCCGATCGGCAGCTGCATGGTGAGCTCCGAAGGGGCGTGCGCGGCCTATTACACCTATGGCCGGCATCGAGAAGGGGGCGCGGGATGAGGATCCTCTTTCTCACCCATGGCTTCAACAGCCTCACCCAGCGGCTGTATGCCGAGCTGACGGCGCGTGGCCACGAGGTGTCGGTGGAGTTCGACATCGCCGATTCGGTGAGCGAAGAGGCGGTGGCGCTCTGGCGGCCCGATCTGATCCTGGCGCCCTTTCTGAAGCGCGCAATACCGGAGTCGATCTGGAAGCACCACCTGTGCTGGGTCGTCCATCCCGGCATCGTCGGCGATCGGGGTCCCTCGGCGCTCGACTGGGCGATCCAGGAGGGTGCGAACGTGTGGGGTGTCACGGTCTTGCAGGCCGAGGCCGAGATGGATGCCGGGCCGATTTGGGCGACGCAAAACTTTCCGCTGCGCCGCGCTCGCAAGGCGAGTGTCTATCGCCAGGAAGCGACCGAGGCGGCGCTCGCGGCGGTGCTTTCTGCGCTCGAACGGCTCGAGCGCGGCGAGAAACCGACGCCGCTCTCTGAGTGGCCCAACGCACGCGGGCAGCTGCGTCCGTCGATGAAACAGGTGGATCGGGCGATCGCCTGGCAGAAGGACGACACGCAAACGGTGCTCGGCAAGATCGACGCGGCCGATGGTTTCCCCGGCGTGGCGGACAGCCTGTTCGATCAGCCCTGTCATCTCTACGATGCCTGGCCGGAGGAGCGGCTCAGAGGCGAACCTGGCGCAGTGATCGCGCGCCGCGCGACGGCGCTGTGCCGCGCCACCGTCGATGGCGCGTTATGGATCGGCCATGTCAAGCGGGCGGGCGGCATCAAGCTGCCGGCGACGATCGCCTATGCCAAAGAATCCGCCGGCGTGCCCGAAGTGCCGCTCGATGGCTGGTGGGCATCCGAGCATGCGACCTGGCAAGATATCCGATATGAAGAAGACGGCGCGATCGGTTGGCTTCATTTCGACTTCTACAACGGGGCGATGGGAACCGAGCAATGCCAGCGGCTGCTCGATGCCTTTTTATGGGCGACGCAAAGACCGACCCGGGTCATCGTCCTGATGGGCGGGCGCGACTTCTGGAGTAACGGCATCCACCTCAATCTGATCGAAAATGCGCCCAGTCCGGCGGACGAATCCTGGGCCAACATCAATGCCATCGACGATCTCGCCGAGGCGATCATCCGCTGTGAATCGCACCTGACGGTGGCGGCACTCGGTGGCAATGCCGGGGCGGGTGGCTGCTTCCTCGCGCGCGCCTGCGATGAGGTTTGGGTCAAGGATGGCGTGGTGCTCAACCCCCACTACAAGAACATGGGCAACCTTTTTGGCTCGGAGTTCTGGACCTATTCTTTGCCTCCCCGCGTCGGGGCCGAGGGCGCGGCAATGATCATGCATCATCGCCTGCCGATGCTGGCGCGCGAAGCCGTGCAATGCGGCTTCTACGATGCCGTGCTGCCAGCGCCGACTTTCCGTGTCGATATCGCCCGGCGCGCGCAGGAGCTGGCCGCCGCTTGGGCGCAGCGGCGGGCGGACAAGCGTGCGCAGCGCGCCGCGGACGAAGCCCAAAAGCCGCTCGCCACCTATCGTGCCGAGGAGCTTGCCCAGATGCGGCGCAACTTTTACGGCTTCGATCCGAGCTACCACGTCGCGCGCTGGCATTTCGTTTCCAAGACGCCGCATTCCTGGACGCCACGGCATTTGGCCCGGCATCGTATGTGAATTCAAGGAGGGAAACCGGTGGGCCGTGAGGGGATTTGTGAGCGCATGTCGGCGGCCGTCGGTGAAGGGCGCGGGGAAGAATGTCACTTGTTCGCGGCAAGCCGAGTTGTGGCTGTCCCGCGCCCGAACCTTACGGCCGCCCCATGCGCGAACCATGAGCCGAACGGCGCACCGGTTTCATCCTCCGTGGGGGTTCATGAACCATGGCTGTTCGTTGAGCAACGATGACTCCACCGCCTGCAGCGTTGCCCGTCGTGCTGGTCGTCGATGACGAACCGCGTTCGCTCGAAGCCCTGCGCCGCGCGCTCGACGAAAGTTTCGAGATTCTCACCGCCACTTCCGCAACGGAGGCGGAAGCCGTGATGGAGCGCGAATTCGTCCAGATCGTGCTGTGCGACCAGCGGATGCCGGATCTGGCCGGGGTCGAATTCTTGAAGCGTGTGCGCAGCCGCTGGCCGGATACGGTGCGGATGATCCTGTCCGGTTACGCGGAGGTGGAAGACATCATCGCCGGCATCAACGAGGCCGGTATTTGGCAATACCTGCTCAAGCCTTGGCATCCGGATCAGCTGCTGCTGACGCTGAAGAACGCTGCCGAGATGTGGCGTCTGCAGCAGGAAAACCAGCGCTTGTCGATCGATCTGCGCACCAGTCCTCAAGAGCTCGCGGCGCGGGTGGCGCGCCGGCGGCGGCAGCTCGCGGCGCGCGACAGCTTCGATGCACTGATCCGCGCGCCGGGTAGTCCGCTCGATGCGGTGTGCGCTCTGGCGCGGCGCATCGCCACACACGATCTGCCTGTGTTGCTGCAGGGCGAATCGGGTACCGGCAAGGAGCTGTTGGCGCGGGCGCTCCACCACGCCAGTGCGCGCGCCGATGGCCCGTTCGTGGTGGAAAACTGTGCTGCGATGCCCGATACGCTGCTCGAAGCAGAACTCTTCGGCCACAAGAAGGGGGCTTTCACCGGTGCCTTCGAGGATCGTATCGGCCTTTTCCAGCAGGCCGATGGCGGCACCTTGTTTCTCGATGAGGTCGGCGATACTTCGCCGGCAATGCAGGTCAAGCTCCTGCGCGCCTTGCAGGAAGGAGAGGTGCGGCCGGTCGGCAGCAGCCGGTCGGTGCGCGTCGATGTGCGCGTCATCGCGGCGACCCATCGCGATCTGGAAGCCGACGTGCTCGCCGGGCGCTTCCGCGAGGATCTCTACTATCGCCTTGCCGGCATCACGCTGACGCTGCCGCCCTTGCGCGAAAGACCGGCAGACATTCCGTTGCTCGTCGCTGCGCTGCTGCAAAAGTCGGGGGGGAGCGGACGACGTTTCTCCGGCGCGGCGCTCGAGCGGATGTGTCGCTACCGCTGGCCCGGCAATGTGCGCGAACTCGCCAACGAAGTGCGGCGCGCACTGGCGCTGGCGCTCGAAGAAGAAATGGGCCCTGAGCTCCTCTCGCCCCGTGTGCATGCCAATCAGGCGCCACGCCAGGCGGAGCTGGCGCAAGGCACGCTCAAGGAACGTTTGGCGGCTTTCGAGGCCGAAGTGTTGCGTGAGGCGCTCGTGCGTCATCGCGGCAACAAGTCGCGGGTCGCCGCCGAGCTCGGCTTGACGCGAGTCGGTTTGCGCATGAAACTGGAGCGGCTGGGGATTCTGGAATCATGAAACTGATCTGGTTGCAATCCGGTGGCTGTGGCGGTTGCACGCTGTCTTGGCTTGGCTACGCTCATGGTCCCCTCCTCGAGGTGCTCGCCGAGGTGGGCATCGAGCTCGTCTGGCATCCGAGCCTGTCGGCCGCCAGCTGCGACGAAGCGCTCGCCCTCTTGGAAGCTTGTGCGAGGGGCGCCAAGCCTTTCGACATCCTCTGTGTCGAAGGCGCACTGCTGCGTGGCCCGTGGCTCGATCAGCTGCCCAGTGGCAACTTCCATCGCTTCGGCGGGGGCGAGTCGATGCTCGACTGGGTCTTGCGCCTAGCGATGCGGGCACGCCATGTCGTCGCCATCGGCAGCTGCGCGGCCTTCGGTGGCATCACCGCCGCCGGCGGCAATCCGACCGATGCCGCCGGGCTGCAGCACGACGGTGAGATCGGCGGCGGCGTGCTGGGGCCTTATTTTCGCGATCCGACCGGTTTGCCGGTCATCAATGTCTCGGGCTGTCCGCCCCATCCGGACTGGATCACCGAAACCCTGGCCCTGCTCGCGCAAGGCCGTCTCACACCAGAGAGCCTCGACGAGTTCGGCCGGCCGCGTTTCTTTGCCGAGCGTCTCGTGCATCACGGTTGCCCGCGCAACGAGTATTACGAATTCAAGGCCGGCGCGGAACATTTCGGGCAGCAGGGCTGCCTGATGGAAAACCTGGGCTGCAAGGGCACCCAGGCCCATGCCGACTGCAATCTGCGTCTGTGGAACGGCGAGGGCTCCTGCCTGCGCGGCGGTTTTCCCTGTATCCGCTGCACCGAACCGGAATTCGAAGAGCCCGGCCATCCATTCCACACGACGCCGAAGGTGGCCGGCATTCCGATCGGCCTGCCGGCGGACATGCCCAAGGCCTGGTTCGTCGCGCTGGCGGCGCTCTCCAAGTCGGCCACTCCGCCGCGCGTCAAGGAAAACGCCACGGCCGAGCGCCTGCGGCGCGCGCCGAGCGTGAAGCGGACGAAGAAATGACGCGCCGCATCGTCGGCCCTTTCAACCGCGTCGAAGGGGATCTCGAGGTCACTCTCGAGATCGAAGGCGGGCGTGTTGCCGCAGCTTTCGTGAATGCGCCGCTCTATCGTGGTTTCGAGCAGATTCTCGAAGGCAAGGCGCCGCTCGACGCCCTCGTCTTCGTGCCGCGCATCTGCGGCATCTGCTCGGTGGCGCAATCTGCTGCGGCGGCGCGTGCCCTGGCCGATGCTGCGGGCATCGCGCCGCCGAGCAACGGTCGCCTCGCCGCCAATCTGACGCTCGCCATCGAGAATCTCGCCGATCATCTGACCCACTTCTATCTGTTCTTCATGCCCGATTTCGCCGCCGCCGAATACGCCGGCGCATCCTGGTATGCCGAAGTCAGTGCGCAGTTTGGCGCGCAAAGCGGTCAGGCCGGAAGGCAAGCGCTCGCCGCCCGCGCCCGCTTCATGCAGGCGATGGGGCTTCTCGCCGGCAAATGGCCGCACACGCTCGCCGTGCAGCCGGGCGGCACGACGCGGCCGCTGGCCGAATCCGAGCTCTTTCGTCTGCAGCGCATCGTGCGCGAGTTCCGCGCTTTTCTCGAGGCGCGCCTATTCGGCTCGCCGCTGGAAACCATCGCAGGACTCGACGGGCAAACGGCGCTCGAGCGCTGGCGCAGGCAAGACCGCGCGGGCGATCTGCGGTTTTTCTTAGAGCTCGCCGACCGGCTCGATCTGTGGTCGCTGGGCCAGTCGGGAGCGCGTTTCCTGAGCGTCGGCGCCTACGACGAAGAGGGCGGGAAATGCCTTTTCGCACCAGGGACCTGGTATGAGGGCAGGGTCTTGCCCTTCGATCCGAGCCAGGTGAGGGAAGACCTCAGCCATGCCCGCTATGCCAGCGCACAGACGGCGCAAAGACCCGAAGAAGAGCGCACCGTGCCGCTTTACGACAAACCCGGCGCCTATTCCTGGTGCAAGGCGCCACGGCTGGGCGGAGAAATCTGCGAGACCGGGGCGCTGGCGCGCCAGCTCGTCGATGGCCAACCGCTGGTGGGCGACATCGTGGGTCGGCGCGGGGCAGGGGTCGGCGCACGCGTGCTGGCGCGGCTGCTCGAATTCGCGCGCGTCGTGCCTGCGCTGCAGCGCTGGCTCGACGCCTTCGATCCCGAGGGGGCGTGGTGCACTGCGGCGCCACTGGCGGAAAACTGTCTCGGCAAGGGCTTCGTCGAGGCGGCGCGCGGTGCGCTCGGCCATTGGCTCACCGTGCATCAGGGCCGCATCGGCGGCTATCAGATCATCGCGCCGACCACCTGGAATTTCTCGCCCCGCGCTGCCGACGGCCGGCCCGGGGCGCTGGAGCAGGCTCTGGTCGGTCTGCCGGTGCCCGAACAGGGCAGGGTCCCGGCGGTGGTGCATCACGTAGTGCGCAGTTTCGATCCCTGCATGGTGTGCACGGTGCACTGATGGTGGCTTTTTGCCGTCCTGCCAGCGCCGACTCTCGTGCGACATGAAAAAAAGCACGCTGATCCCTCCGGCCGACGAGCTCGCCCGACGCTACCCACGCGCCGATCAAGCGGCCGGCGAGGAAATCTGGCTCGACGTCATCCGCAAGATGGATGAGGTCTATCACGATCTGCTGCAATACGAAGTGGCGCTGGAAGAAAAAAACGCCGCGCTGGAAGAGTCGCAGCGTTTCATCGCTTCCGTGCTGGCGTCGATGTCGGACATCTTGATCGTCTGCGATCGGACGGGAACGATCGAGAGCGTCAATGCGGCGCTCTCGGCGCTGCTCGGCCGCAGTGCGGATACCCTGGTGCGCCGCCCGCTCTTCGATCTGTTCGCCGATGAGGCTTCGCGCGCCAAGGCAAGCCGCCTGTTTGCCGAGCAGCGCGCCACACCCATCCAGGATTGTGAACTCTTGCTCAAGGCGGCCAATGGCAGCGAGATCGCCCTGTCGATGAACTGCACGCCACGCTACGACGGCGTGGGCAAGATGCTCGGTTTCGTCATCACCGGTCGGCCGGTGGGCGAATTGCTCCGCGCCTATCAGGCGCTGCGCCGCGCGCACGAGGATTTGCAAACCGCACAACGGCAACTCGTGCATTCCGAAAAGATGGCCTCGCTCGGCCGCCTCGTTGCCGGTGTCGCGCACGAGCTCAACAATCCGATCAGTTTCGTCTTCGGCAACGCTGTGGTGTTGAAACGCTATGCCGAACGTCTCACACGCTATCTCGACGCGGTGCATCGGGGCAGCGCGCGTCCGGCGCTCGAGGCCTTGCGTGAAAAGCTCCGCATCGACCGCCTGCTCGACGATCTACCGGCGCTGATCGACGGCATGCTCGAAGGCGCAGAGCGCACGCGCGACATCGTCGATGCGCTGAAGCGCTTTTCGGCACCTGGCAGCGGCGAGCGCACGCATTTCGATCTCGTCGAGGTGATCGGACGGGCCATTCACTGGGTCGGCAAGGGCAGCGGCGCTCGGCTCGAGGTGGTGCGGGATTTGCCTGCGCGCCTGCTGGTGGAAGGCAATGCCGGTGAAATCCAGCAGGTGGTGATGAATCTGGTGCAAAACGCGACCGATGCCACCGCCGGCGCCGCCACGCCGCGCCTGGCAATCAGCGGCCGTCTCGATGCCGGGCGTGCCATCGTCGAATTTCATGATAACGGCCCGGGCATCCAAGCCGAGCATCTCGGCCGGCTGTTCGATCCCTTCTTTTCCACCAAGCCGGTCGGACAGGGCACCGGCCTGGGGTTGGCGATCAGCTACGGCATCGTCGAACGTCATGGTGGCGAGCTTACCGCCGCCAATCACCCACGCGGTGGTGCAGTGTTCCGTCTCGTGCTGCCTTTGGCGAGCGCCCCTGAGAACCCATGATCTTTCGGGTGGTTATCTGATGTGTTTAGCAGATAACCATTTGGTAGCGGCACGATGAAGCAAGAAAAGTACAACCTATTGATTAATCTGGTTTAAGTTTTTTCTGGCACATTGGCACGCTTTCTGCGAGGGGTCTGGGAGATTCGAAACCCAAACATCGCGGGTAGGAGGGAACCCATCATGAGTGCCACCACGACGAGCGCTGGGCTCGCCAATGATTTCGATTGGCCGGGACCGGATGATTTGGAGCGGCGCCTGCAGATGCCGCGCCGCGACTTCCTCAAGTTCTGTGCCGGACTGGCCGGAACCCTGGGCCTACCGGTCGGCGCCGAAGCCGCGGTGGCCAAGGCCATCGAGTCGGCGAAGCGCCCATCGGTGATCTGGCTGCACTTCCAGGAATGCACGGGATGCTCAGAGTCGCTGCTGCGCGCCGAGCACCCGACGCTGGAAAAGCTGATCCTCGACGTCATCTCGCTCGATTACCACGAAACCTTGATGGCGGCTGCCGGTCATCAGGCCGAAGCGGCGCGCAAAGCGGCGATGGCCGCCAACAAGGGCAAATACATCCTCGTCATCGAAGGCGCGATCCCGACCAAGGAAAACGGTATCTACTGCAAAGTCGGCGGCCAGACGGCGATCGAGCTGACGAAAGAATGCGCGGCCGATGCGGCGGCGGTGATCGCCATCGGCTCCTGCGCTTCCTGGGGCGGTATGCCATCGACCGTGCCCTCGGTTGCGGGCTGGGATTCGAGCCCGACCGGTTCGGCGGGTGTCGCGGAAATCCTCGGCAAGCCGGTAGTGACGATCCCCGGTTGCCCGCCCAATCCCTACAACTTCCTCGCCACCGCGGTGCATTTCCTCACCTTCGGCACGCTGCCGGCGACCGACAAGCTCGGCCGGCCGCTGTTCGCCTACGGCCGCCTCATTCACGAGAACTGCGAGCGGCGCGCCCACTTCGACGCCGGCCGTTTCGCGATGGCCTTCGGCGACGAGGGGCATCGCAAGGGCTATTGCCTCTACAAGCTCGGCTGCAAGGGGCCGGAGACCTATGCCAACTGCCCGACGATCGGTTTCGGCGATGCCGGCGAGAACAACTGGCCGGTCGGCTGTGGCCATCCGTGCATCGGCTGCACGGAGAAAGGTGTGGGCTTCACCAAGCCGATCCACACCGTAGCGAAGATGCTCAACGTCGCGCCGCCCTTGCAATATCCGCGCATCAGCGAGGACATCGGCAAGGGCTCGAGCTTTGCTTCCGCCGCGGCGCTGGCGGCGATCGCCGGCGCGGCGGCCGGCGGCGCGGCGATGCTGGCGAGGAATCTCGGTCTGTCGCATCAGGCCGCAGAACTGGAAAAAGCCAAAGAAGCCAAACCCAAAGCGGAGGTCTGAGATGGCCACGCGACGCGATTTCCTGAAAGGCGCGCTGGCAGCAGGCACCTTGTTCGGCGCTGGCCAGACGGCACAGGCGCGCGAAACCCACCATGTGCCGGAAGGCGCGCTGGGACTCCTTTATGACGCAACGCTGTGTGTCGGCTGCAAGGCCTGCGTCGCCGCCTGCAAGGCGGCGAACGGCAACCCGCCGGAGTTTTCCACCGTCGATCATCTCTGGGATACGCCGCTCGACACCAGCGGCTACACCTTCAACATCATCAAGATGTACCGCAACGGCACGATGGAGACGAAGGATAGCGAGATCAACGGCTATGCTTTCATGAAGACCTCGTGCATGCACTGCGCCGATCCTTCGTGCGTTTCTGCCTGCCCGGTCTCGGCAATGACCAAGGACCCGGTCACCGGCATCGTCAAATACGACCCGAACAAGTGCATCGGCTGCCGTTACTGTGTGGCCGCCTGCCCGTTCGGTATCCCGAAATACCAATACGACAGCCCGACCGGGCGGATCGGCAAGTGCGAGCTGTGCCGCCATCGTCACAAGGATGGCCATTACTCGGCCTGCGCCGAGGTTTGCCCCACCGGGGCGACGCTGTTCGGCAAGACATCCGACCTGCTCGCCGAGGCGAAGCGGCGTTTGTCGCTCAAGCCAGGCAGCATCACGACCTTCCCGCGCGGCCGGTTGGGGGAGGCGGCGGCCCCCGGGGTGACCTGGCTTCCGGAGCCCGATCAAAGTTACGAAGGTCCGGTCGGCCACTACCAGCAGCACATCTACGGCGAGAAGGAATACGGCGGCACGCAGGTCCTGAAGCTCTCCGCGGTGCCCTTCGAGAAGGTCGGCATGCCGAAGCTGCCCCCCTACTCTTCGGCAGCGACGTCGGAAACCATCCAGCACACGCTCTATGGCGGGCTGGTGATGCCGATCGCGGTGCTGGCGGGGCTCACTTTCGTTGCCAAGCGCAATGTCAAGCCCGATGAAGGAGACGAGCAATGAGCGCGCAACATCATGCCAAGCCCACACCGGTCGGCGGTCCGCTGCTCAATGCCGTGACCCTCACCGCTGGTGTGCTGATCCTCATCATGGCCGCCATCCTGGCCGTGCGCTTCTTCTATGGCCTGGGCAGCGTCACGAACCTGAATGACGGTTATCCGTGGGGCATCTGGATCGTCGTCGATGTGATGATCGGCTCGGCCTTCGCCTGCGGCGGCTTTTCGGTCGCGATGCTGGTCTACATCTTCAACAAACAGGAGTATCACCCCCTCGTCCGCCCGGCGCTCTTGGCCAGTCTGTTCGGCTACACGCTTGCCGGTGTCGCGGTGATCATTGACCTGGGCCGCTGGTGGAACGTCTGGAACATGTACTGGCCGTGGTCGGCGAACCCGAACTCGGTGATGTTCGAGGTGGCGATCTGCATCACGCTCTACATCATCGTGATGTGGATCGAATTCGCACCGACCTTCTTCGAAAAATTCAGCATGAATGAGGCGAAACGCCGCTTGTCGAAGATCATGTTTCTCGTCATCGCGCTGGGAACCTTGCTGCCGATGATGCACCAGTCTTCACTCGGCACGCTGTGGGTGGTGCTGGGCCAGCAGGTGCATCCGCTTTGGCAGACGCCGCTGGTGCCGCTGTTGTTCCTGCTCACGGCGATCATCATGGGCTATGCCGTGGTGTTGTTCGAATCCTGTGTGGCCTCGTCGGCTTACCGGCGTTCGATCGAAATGCATCTGCTCACCCCATTGGCGAAGGTCATGCTCGGTGTGGTGGCGGCCTATCTCGTCGCGCGTTTGGCCGATCTGCTGTGGCGCGGCGTGATCGGTCTGGCTTTCGCACCTTCGCTCGAAGCGCTGATGTTCTGGCTCGAGACGGCCTGCTTCGTCGCACCGTTTTTGCTCATCGGGACAGAAAGCCAGCGTCGCAATCCGGCGCGCCTGTTCGTCGCCGGCATCGTCATCATGCTCGGCGGTTCGCTGTTGCGCTTGAACGGTTTCCTGATCGGTTACGAGACCGTCATCGGCGCCGAGACCTCGGGCGTGAATTTCCGCTACTTCCCATCGCTGACCGAAATCCTCGTCACCGTCGGCATGTTTTCGCTCGAGGTCCTCGGTTACGTCATCATTACCCGCCGCTTCCCGGTCCTGCCGCGCGAAGAGGCCCACGCCTGAGAGAAGCTGGAGAAAAAAATGAGCAAACGCATCACGATTGATCCGATCACCCGCATCGAGGGGCATTTGCGCATCGACGTCGATGTCGATGGCGGCAAAGTGAAGAAGGCATGGTCCTCCGGCCAGATGTGGCGCGGCGTCGAGCTGATCCTGCAAGGCCGCGATCCGCGCGATGCCTGGACGATCACGCAGCGCATCTGTGGCGTGTGCACCACCGTGCATGCGATCGCCTCGGTGCGCGCGGTCGAAAATGCGTTGCAGATGGAAGTGCCGCTCAACGCGCAATACATCCGCAACCTGATCATCCTCGCGCACGCGGTGCATGACCACATCGTGCACTTCTATCATCTCTCCGCGCTCGACTGGGTGGATGTCACGCAAGCCCTGAAGGCGGATCCCGACAAGACTGCGGCACTGGCCGAAGGCCTGTCTTCATGGCAGCGCAATGGCAAGCACGAGATGCGCGCGGTCAAGGAACGCCTGGCCGGCTTCGTGGGGGGTGGGCAGCTCGGCATCTTCACGAATGGCTACTGGGGCCATCCGGCGATGAAGCTGCCGCCGGAAGTGAATCTGCTCGCGGTGGCCCACTACCTGCAGGCGCTCGAAGTGCAGCGCAAGGCCAACAAGATCGTCTCGATCCTCGGTTCGAAGACGCCGCACATCCAGAACCTCGCGGTCGGCGGCGTGGCCAACCCGATCGCCACCGATTCGCAATCGGTGCTCACCGTCGAGCGGCTGATGGCGATCAAGGGCTGGATCGACGAGCTGGCCGATTTCGTCAAGAACGTTTATCTGATCGACGTCGCGGCGGTGGGCGCCTTCTACGCCGATTGGACCAAATACGGCGCTGGCGTGACGAACTACCTCTGTGTGCCGGACATCCCCCTCGACACCAAGGGCACGCAATTCGCCTTGCCCGGTGGTTACATCGAGGGAGGCGATGTCGCCAAGTTCAAGCCGATCGCCGCCTTCGACGACGCGTTCTGGGGCAAGGGCGTCGAGGAATCGGTCAAGCACTCGTGGTATGACTACAGCGCGCAGAAACCGCTGCATCCATATCAAGGCGAGACCAAGCCGAAATACACCGACTTCCAGGCCGATGGCAAGTATTCCTGGCTCAAGTCGCCGACCTTCTACGGCAAGCCCGCCCAGGTGGGACCGCTGGCGAACGTGCTGGCGATGTTCGCCGCCGGCCACGAGCCGACGAAGAAATATGCGACTGCGGCGCTCGATCTCGTCTCCAGCTTGGCCAAGACCAAGGTCGGCATCGATGCGCTGCATTCGACGATCGGCCGCCATGCGGCGCGCGCGGTGCGCTGCGCGGTGATGGTCGACCAGCTCGCAGAGCAATGGCAACTGCTGATCGGCAATATCGCCAAGGGCGATACGAAAACCTTCAATCCGCCGACCTTCCCGAAAGGCGAAGTCATGGGCGTCGGCTTCCATGAAGCGCCGCGCGGCGTGCTCTCCCACTGGGTGGTCATCGAGGACGGCAAGATCAAGAACTACCAGTGCGTGGTGCCCTCGACCTGGAATGCCTGCCCGAGGAACGAGAAGGACGAGCCGGGGCCGTATGAAGCCTCGCTGCTCGACAATCCGATCGCCGATCCGGAACAACCATTGGAGGTGTTGCGTACCGTGCACTCCTTCGATCCGTGCATCGCCTGCGCAATCCATCTGACCGACAAGGACAAGACCAGCGAGGTCACGGTGAAGGTGGTCTGATTTGCGCGCGGTGGTCTTGGGCATAGGCAACACGATCCGTGCCGATGAGGGCGTGGGCGTGCGCGTCGTCGAAGCGCTAGAACGCGACTATGCGCTGCCGGCTGACGTCGTCGCCATCGACGGCGGCACGTCGAGCATGGAAATGCTCGAGGAGCTCTCTCACCTCGATTTCCTGCTCGTCGTCGATGCGATCGATGACGGCAGGCCGCCGGGCGAATTGGTGCGATTGGAGGGCGAGGCGGTGCCGGTATTCTTCCGCCGCAATCTCTCGCCGCATGGCATCGGTCTCTCCGACGTGCTCGCCGCGCTCGAGTTCATGGGGGCGGCACCAAAGGAGACGGTGATCCTCGGCGTGCAGCCCGGCTCGTTGGAGTTGGCGACGGCGCTGACGCCGCCGATTGCCGCACAGGTGCCGGCACTCGTCGCACAGGTCGTCGATGAGCTCTCGCGACGAGGATTGGCACCCATGCGCAAAGTCGGCGCCGACGAGACGGCACATGTTCTCTGAAGACCCGGGCGCACGGATCGAAGAAGTCTTCCGGCGCATCCAGGAGGAACGGATGGCCGGACTCCCATTCATCAATCCGGCTTTGTCCGTCGCTGCCGTCGGCTTTGCGCGTCATGGCGCGGATTGGCGTGGCGTGCTGCTCACACCTTGGGGCATCCAATTGCTGCTTCTGCCCGCCGTCGCCGACTGGCCCGTGCCGCCGCTGCTGACGCGCGCCTTCCGCCAGTATCCTGCGGGGACCTTCGCCTTTCTGCCCAATCACGAAAAGGAGCTGGGTGATTACCTCGCCTGCCCGCTGATCTCCGACATGCACCCCTTTGCCGACCAGCAAACGGCGCTCGCTACCGCGCGCGCCTGCCTGATTGCGCTCGACATTCCACCGGTGAGATCAGAAGCCCAACCCGCTGCGCCTGCCTCGGATGGGCGGCGGCGGTTTTTGGGGCTGGACGGCTAGAATCTCCGCATGCATGAAATGTCCCTCGCCGAAGGCGTGCGCGAGCTGATCGAGGACGCTGCGGCACGCGAAGGTTTCACGCGCGTGAAGAGCGTGCGCGTCGAAATCGGCGAGCTTGCCGGTGTCGAGCGCGAAGCTTTCGCGTTTTGTTTCGATATCGTGATGGCCGGTGGCATCGCCGACGGGGCGTGGCTCGACATCGTTGCCACACCAGGTGTTGGACGCTGTTCCGTGTGCGGCCGTGAAACGCCGCTGGCAAACGTTTATGATCCCTGTGCGCATTGCGGCGGCTTTCCGGTCGAGGTGACCGCAGGCTGCGCGATGCGCGTCATCGACCTCGAAGTGGAGTGAAGCCATGTGCACGACCTGCGGTTGTGGAGAAGGTGAGACGACGATCGAAGGCCATGCCTTGCATGAGCATGAACACACCCATGCGGATGGCACGACGCACAGCCATCCGCACGATCATCACGGCACGCATGGACATGACGGCGCGCACGACCATATGCATCATCCATATCACTCGCACACTCACGCATCCAGCCGCACGCTGCGGCTGGAAATGGACATCCTGGCGAAGAACGCTGCCTATGCAGCGCAAAACCGCGCGCGCTTTTCTGCCCACGGCGTGCTGGCTTTGAATCTCGTCTCCAGTCCCGGCTCGGGCAAGACCACCTTGCTCGTCAAGACCATCGAGGCGCTCAAAGGGAAGCTGCAGATCGCGGTGATCGAGGGCGATCAGCAGACCCGCTTCGATGCCGAGCGCATCCGCGCCACCGGCGCGCCTGCCGTGCAGATCAACACCGGCAAGGGCTGTCATCTCGATGCCCACATGGTCGGTCATGCGCTCGATGCGCTGCCGCTCGAAAAGGGAGGCGTGCTGATGATCGAGAATGTCGGCAATCTCGTCTGTCCGGCCGCCTTCGATCTCGGCGAGGCCGGCAAGGTGGTGATTCTCTCGGTCACCGAAGGCGAGGACAAGCCGCTCAAGTATCCCGACATGTTCCGCGCCGCACGGCTGATGCTGATCAACAAGTGCGATCTGCTGCCCCATTTGCAGTTCGAGGTCGATAAGGCGATCGGCTACGCGCGCCGCGTCAATCCGCTGATCGAGGTGATACGCATCAGTGCAACCACGGGCGAGGGCTTGGCCGAGTGGCTGGCCTGGATCGAGAAGGCCGTTGCCGGCATCCGTGCCTGAAGCCCGTCGCATCCGTGTCACGGGTATCGTCCAGGGGGTCGGTTTCAGGCCCTTCGTCTGGCGGCTGGCGCATGAGCTGGCGATCCGGGGCTGGGTGAGAAACGATGCCGCCGGCGTCGAGATCCACTGCGAAGGCGAACGGCTCGATGAATTCGCGGCGCGACTGAGACTCGAGGCCCCGCCGCTTGCCCGCATCGATGCGCTGCAGGTGGTGCCGGTGGCCGCTTTCGGCGCGCCGGATTTCCGTATCTTCGAAAGCGCAGGCGGCAGGGTGACCACCGCGATCGGTCATGACACCGCGACCTGCGCCGACTGTTTGGCGGAGCTCTTCGATCCGGCCAACCGCCGCTATCGCCATCCTTTCATCACCTGCACGCATTGCGGACCGCGCTACACGGTCACGCGACGCCTGCCTTACGACCGGCCGCAGACGAGCCTAGCGCCGTTTCCGCTCTGTCCCGACTGCGCGCGCGAATACACCGATCCGGCGGATCGGCGCTTTCATGCCGAGACGATCTGTTGTCCGAACTGCGGGCCGCGCTTGCGGCTTTGCGATGCGGCCGGAGGCGTCATCGGCGGCGATCCGATCGCCGCCACGCTCGATCTGCTGCGCGCGGGCAGGATCGTCGCGATCAAGGGTCTGGGCGGTTTTCATCTCGCCTGCGATGCGACCAACGCCGCTTCGGTCGCCGCCTTGCGGGCGCGCAAACAACGCGAAGAAAAGCCTTTCGCGGTGATGGTCGCCGATGTCGCGCAGGCCGCCCGCTATGCAAAAATCGGCGCTGACGAGACGGCACTGCTCGAAGCCCCAGAGCGCCCGATCGTGCTGCTGGAAAAGAAAATCGAGCTTTCCGGCATCGCGCCGGGACTTGCCGAGATCGGCCTGATGTTGCCGGTCACGCCGATCCAGTTCCTGCTGTTTCACGACGCGCCCGAGATGGCGCTGGTGATGACGAGCGCCAATCCTCATGGCGAACCCTTGGTGATCGGCAACGACGAGGCGCTCATTCGTCTTGCCGGCATCGCCGACGCCTTTTTGCTGCACGACCGCGAGATCGTCGTGCGCTGCGACGACTCGGTGCGGCGGGCGACTACCTTCATCCGCCGCGCGCGCGGCTACGTTCCCCGCGCGCTCAGGCTGCCGCGCGAGGTTCCGCCCGCGCTGGCCGTCGGCGGCTGGTTCAAGAACACGGTCTGCGTGATGCGCGGCGATCAAGCCTTTCTCTCGCAGCACGTCGGTGACCTCGACAACGCGGCCGCCTGCGGCTTCTTCGCGGAGAGCGTGGCCCATCTGCTCTCCATCCTCGATGTCGAGCCAGCCCTCGTCGCCCACGATCTGCATCCCGACTTCTTCTCGACGCGCTTTGCGGCGCAGTTTGCGGCCGAGCGCGGCATTCCGGCCATCGGCGTGCAGCATCATCATGCGCATATCGCGGCAGTCTGCGCCGAGCACGGCATCGCTGCGCCGGTGCTGGGGCTCGCGCTCGACGGTGTTGGCCTTGGCACGGACGGCACCGCTTGGGGTGGTGAGCTCTTGCGCGTCGAAGGCGGCGCTTTCGAGCGTCTCGGGCATCTTTTCCCCTTGCCGCTGCCCGGCGGCGATGTCGCGGCGCGCGAGCCCTGGCGCATGGCGACCGCCGTCTTGCATAGACTGGGGCGCACTGACGAGATCGTCCGTCGCTTCCCTGACGAGCCGGCCGCGCCAACCGTCGCGCAGATGCTCATGCGGGGCTTCAATTGCCCGTCGACATCGAGCGCGGGCAGGCTGTTCGATGCGATGGCCGGAATGCTCGGTGTGCGCCGCAGACAGAGCTTCGAGGGGCAAGCGGCGATGCTGCTCGAAGGCTTGGCCGTGCGACATGGGCCGGTGGCGCCGCTCGATGGGGGGTGGCGCATCGAGGATGGGCGGCTCGATCTGCTGCCGCTGTTCGCCTACCTCGAAGACTGCGAGGATGCCGCGGCTGGCGCGGCATTGTTCCACGCCACCTTCGCCGCGGCGCTCACCGACTGGGTGACCGCAGCGGCTCGGCAGACCGGCATCCTCACGGTGGCTGCGTCCGGCGGCTGCCTGCTCAACCGCTTGCTGTCGGCGACGCTGTGCAGTAGCCTTGCCGAACGTGGCGTGCGGCTCATTAAAGCGCGCCTGCTTCCGCCCAATGATGGCGGTTTGAGCCTCGGTCAGGCTTGGGTGGCCGGCAGCCGGAGTGTGTGCGGCCGGGCTTGATACTCCGCCCCTTCCGCCCCCATTTATGCGCATGACTTGATTTGGAACAGGCAAAGGCATGGAATTCAAAAACTATTACGAGGTGCTCGGGGTCGCGCGCGATGCGACGGCGGACGAGATCAAGAAGGCCTTCCGCAAGCTGGCACGCAAATACCACCCCGATGTCTCGAAGGAGCCGGATGCGGAAGCGCGCATGAAGGAGGTCAATGAGGCCTATGCGGTGCTCTCCGATCCGGAAAAGCGTGCCGCTTACGATCAGTTGGCGCAAGGCTATCGGCCGGGGCAGGAATTTCGCCCGCCGCCCGGCTGGGATGCCGGTTTCGAGTTCAGCGGGCATGGTTTCTCGCCCCACGAGGCTGCGGAGTTTTCGGATTTCTTCGCCGAGCTGTTCGGGGGGCTGGGCGGGCGCACGCGCCGCGCCGGCGGCTTTCACGCCCGCGGCGAGGATCATCACGCGAAGATCTATCTCGATCTGGAAGATGCCTATCGCGGCGCGACGAAGCAGATCAGCCTGCGCGCACCCAGGCTCGATGCCCAGGGGCATGTCGTGTTGGAGACGCGCACGCTGAATGTGAAGATCCCGAAGGGCGTGCGGGAAGGGCAGACCATCCGTCTGGCCGGCCAGGGCGCGCCCGGCCTCGGCGGCGCGCCAGCGGGGGATCTGCTGCTCGAAGTGCATTTCCAGCCCCATCCGCGCTACCGCGTCGATGGCCGCGATCTATTCATGACGCTGCCGCTCGCGCCTTGGGAAGCCGCGCTGGGTACGGTGATCCCGATCGATTTGCCGGAGGGCAGCGTGAAGGTGCGCATTCCACCCGGCGCCCAATCGGGCCAGCAATTGCGGGTGCGCGGCAAGGGCATTCCTGCCGACCCGCCCGGAGATCTGCTGCTGAATTTGCAGGTGGTGGTGCCGCCGGCCGATACGCCGCGGGCACGCGAGCTTTATGAGACGATGGCGCGCGAGCTGGCCTTCGATCCGCGCGCCGGGAGATGAAGATGAGCGAAAACGAAGTCTTGATCGGCACGCTGCTCGATGAGAGCTGGCTCACACTCGAACAAGTCGCTGCCGCCTGCGATGTGGAAACGGACTGGCTGCTGGCTCATCTCGAAGCCGGCCTGTTTCCGCATGCCGAGAGCGTCGCGGGGGTGTGGCGTCTGGCCGGGGAGACGCTGCGGCGGGCGCGGCGCATGCGCGCGCTGGAACGCGATTTCGACGCGGTGCCCGAGCTGGCGGCTCTGGTGGCCGACCTGCTCGAAGAAACCGACCGTCTGCGCGCGCGGCTTTACTGCCTTGGCGAGGAATGAATGGCCCGGCTGCATGCGCTGGCCAACCGGCTGCAAAGCGCGCTCCTCGTCGCCGTGTTGCTGGCGATCGCGGGAACGGCTGGCTGGCTGCTGCTCGGCCCGGATGGTCTGTGGATGGCCCTCGGCGCTTCATTGCTGGCGCTGTTGATCGAGCCGGTGGCCGCCGGACGTCTGACGCTGGTCCTCTATCGGGCCGAGCCGCTCTCGCCCGTCGCCGCGCCCACGTTGCACCGGCTGGTCGATGAGCTTGCCGACCGTGCCGGGCTGACCCGGGCCCCAAGGCTGTATCGTATTCCCAGCCCGCTGGCCAACGCTTTTGCGGTCGGCGGGCGTGACGACGCCCACATCGCGCTGACCGACGGCTTGCTCCATGCGCTCGACTTGCGCGAGCTGGCCGGCGTGCTGGCGCACGAGATCGCCCACATCGTCCACGGCGATCTCAGGGTGATGGGCATGGCCGATTATGTGAGCCGGCTGACTGCCTTGTTCGCGACGATCGCCCAGGTGCTGTTGTTGTTTTCCTTGCCCGCTTGGCTCACCGGCGCGGTCGAGGTGCGTTGGGCGGCGCTCATCTTGTTGCTGTTTTCGCCGCAGCTGGCACTGCTGGCCCAGCTGGGTCTGTCACGGGTGCGCGAGTTCGATGCCGATCTTGCCGCCGCGCGGCTGACGGGTGATCCGGCGGGTCTGGCTTCGGCATTGCGGCGCATCGAGCAGGCGACGCGTTCCTGGCGCAGCTGGCTGCTGCCGGGCTGGGGTAATCCCGAACCTTCCTGGCTGCGTACCCATCCAGCCACCACAGAGCGCATCGCGCGGCTCATGGCGCTGGAGGGTGGCAGCCGTTGGATGCGATTTGAAGACTGGCGCTGGCCGGGGGCTGCGCCGCTGGGCAATCCGCGCTGGCGCATCGGCGGCATCTGGCGTTGAACCTAAAAACCCCAGTTGATCGCTCCTCAAGGCAAAAAATGTCTTCGGAAATCAGCAGTTATCTCGCTTTCGCTGCTCACCAAAAAGGTGAGCCCGCTACGCACCCCCTGGCGCACCCCGGCGGGCGCCTGGCTTTGTTGCTCCTCCTTGCAGGCATGAGCCTGCTGCGTCGTCGCGTCGCGCCATGCACCCGCCGGGACGCACCATCGGGCGCGTCCAACTGAGGTTTTTAGGTTGAAAGGATCGGTGTCATGGAACAGAAAACGCAATGGAACACCTTCTACTGGATCGTCGCTGCGTTGATGTTGCTGTTCATTCAGGACTGGTGGCAGGCGAGCCGCAGCATCGAACAGGTGCCCTACAGCGAGTTCGAGCAGGCCTTGAAGGAAGGCCGCGTTGCCGAGGTGATGGTGACGGACAAGGTACTCACTGGCCGGCTCAAGTCACCGGACATCAAGGGCAAGACGATGATCATGGCCACCCGCGTCGAGCCCGACCTCGCGGCACGGCTGTCGGAATACGACGTGCCTTACCGGCGCGTGATCGAGAGCACCTTCCTGCGCGATCTGCTGTCCTGGATCGTGCCGGCGGTGGCCTTTTTCGCGGTGTGGTTCTTCCTGTTCCGCAAGTTTGCCGAGAAGCAGGGCATGGGCGGCTTTATGACCATCGGCAAGAGCCGCGCCAAGGTCTATGTCGAGAAAGATACCGGCGTGACCTTCAACGACGTCGCCGGCGTCGATGAGGCCAAGGCGGAATTGCGCGAGGTGGTCGATTTCTTGAAAAACCCGCGCGAATACGGGCGGCTGGGCGCGCGCATCCCGAAAGGCGTGCTGCTCGTCGGCCCACCGGGCACCGGCAAGACGCTGCTCGCCAAGGCGGTGGCGGGCGAGGCAGGCGTGCCGTTCTTCTCGATCTCCGGTTCGGAATTCGTCGAGATGTTCGTCGGTGTCGGCGCCGCCCGCGTGCGCGATCTGTTCGAACAGGCGCGCGAACGGGCGCCGGCGATCATTTTCATCGACGAGCTCGACGCGCTGGGCCGGGCGCGCGGCGCGGCGAATCCGCTCGGCGGCCATGACGAACGCGAGCAAACGCTCAACCAGCTGCTCACCGAGATGGACGGCTTCGATTCCTCGGTCGGGTTGATCATCCTCGCCGCGACGAATCGGCCGGAGATTCTCGATCCGGCGCTGTTGCGCGCCGGCCGCTTCGATCGGCAAGTGCTGGTCGACCGGCCGGACAAGGCCGGTCGCGTCGCGATCCTGCGTGTCCATGCGAAAAAGATCACGCTGGCGCCGGACGTCGACCTGGAACAGGTGGCGGCGCTGACGACCGGTTTTTCCGGCGCGGATCTCGCCAACCTGGTCAATGAGGCGGCGCTGATCGCCACGCGGCGCAAGGCCGATGCCGTCACGCTGGCCGACTTCACCGCCGCGGTGGAACGCATCGTCGCCGGCCTCGAAAAGAAGAGCCGCGTGCTCAATGAGCAGGAACGCCGCACCGTCGCCTATCACGAGATGGGCCATGCGCTGGTCGCCTTGGCGCTGCCGGGCACCGATCCGGTGCACAAGGTCTCGATCATTCCACGCGGCATCGGCGCGCTCGGCTACACGATCCAGCGCCCGACCGAGGACCGCTACCTGATGACGCGCGAGGAACTGGAAAACAAGATCGCGGTGTTGCTCGGCGGCCGGGCGGCGGAAAAGCTCGTCTTCGGCAAGCTCTCCACCGGAGCTGCTGACGATCTCGCGAAGGCGACCGACATCGCCCGTGACATGGTCACCCGTTACGGCATGGACGAGGAGTTGGGATTCATCGCCTATGAGGCGCAGCGGCCGCGTTTCCTGGACGTCCCCGAGATGGTCGCGGGCGGCTGCCGTGTCTCGGAGGCTACCCAGGGACGCATCGATCAGGCCGTGCGCGGCATCGTCATGGGCGTGTTCTCGCGCGCCTATGGCATCCTGGAGAAAAATCGCGCCATTCTCGAACGCTGCGCCAACGAGCTGCTCGCCAAGGAAACCCTCGACGAGGCGGCGATCGCCACGCTGACTGCCGATCTCGACCGGGCGCACCCGGCTTCCGACAGCGCTTGAGGCTACAATCCGCCGCCAGGCCAATGATCAATGTCTTCAAGGTCATGAATTCCAAACAATATCCATTCCTCGATCGTTTCCGCAAGGAATGGGCGGTGCTCGGCATCTATGAGCGCCTCGAGCAGATCGTCGCGATCATCTTGTCCGGCGTCATTGCGGTGATCGTGGTGATTTCACTCATCCAGCTGATTCAGCAAGTGTTTTTGCTGTTGTGGCTCAATGCCTTCAATCCGCTCGATCATAAAGTGTTCCAGGCGGTGTTCGGCGCGATCATGACCTTGCTGATCGCGATGGAATTCAAGCATTCGATCATCCAAGTGGCGATGCGTCGAGGCAGCATCATCCAGCTCAAGACCGTGATCCTGATCGCGCTGTTGGCGCTGGCGCGCAAATTCATCATCCTCGATCCGGAATCCATTGGCGCAGAAAAGATCGCCGCACTCGCTGGCGCCACTTTGGCGCTAGGCATCGTGTATTGGACGATACGCGAACGCGATGAGCATGAACAACGCGTCGGGGAGAACGAGACTCAATGAAAATCGGAGTATTGTTACGCGCCCTGTTACTGGCAGCCGTCATTTTCCTTGTCTGGCAGGGCGCGGCGCTGTTCCTCGATGGTGGGCGCGATGCCCAGCCGCGTCTCGTGACGGCCCGCGGCGATCTGGCGGCCGACGAGCAAGCGACGATCGAGCTGTTCGAAAAGTCGAAGGACAGCGTCGTCTTCATTTCCACGCGTGCCGCGGTGATGGATGTCTGGACGCGCAATGTGTTCACCGTGCCGCGCGGCACCGGTTCGGGCTTCATCTGGGACGATGCCGGCCATGTCGTGACCAATTTCCACGTCATCGAAGGCGCCAGCGAAGCCCTGGTCAAGCTCGCCGACGGTCGCAGTTTCAGAGCCGCGCTGGTCGGCGCTTCGCCAACCCACGACATCGCGGTGCTGAAGATCGGTGTCGGCTTCAAGCGTCCGCCGCCGGTGCCGATCGGCACCAGCCATGACCTGAAAGTCGGGCAGAAGGTTTTCGCGATCGGCAACCCGTTCGGACTCGACTGGACGCTCACCACCGGCATCGTCTCGGCGCTGGATCGCTCGCTCGGCACCGAACGAGGCCGCAGCATCGAGCATCTGATCCAGACCGACGCGGCGATCAACCCGGGTAATTCGGGCGGCCCGCTGCTCGATTCTGCGGGACGGCTGATCGGTATCAACACTGCCATCTACAGCCCCAGCGGGGCGAGCGCCGGAATCGGTTTCGCGGTGCCGGTCGATACGGTCAATCGCGTCGTGCCGCAGCTGATCGCGAAAGGCAAATACATCCGTCCGGTGCTGGGCATCGAGGTCGATGAAGGACTCAACGCACGGCTGACGAAGTTACTGGGCGTGGAAGGCGTGGTGATCCTGCGCGTGTTGCCGGATTCGGCTGCTGCGGCGGCGGGATTACGCGGTGCCGCTCTGGCCGCGGATGGTTCGCTCGTGCCGGGCGACATCATCGTCGCCGTGGCGGGCAAACCCGTGCGCAATGTCGCCGAGCTGTTCGCGCGCTTGGACGATCATCAGGTCGGCGAGGTCGTCTCGCTGCGCATCCGGCGCGATGGACGCGATGTGGAGGTGAGCGTCACCCTTCAAGCGGGGGCCTGACATCCGCCTGGGGTGGCCGCCGGAAGTGGCCGCGTCAGAATAAAATGAGATATTTAAGGAATGATCATGGCCCAGCCGCTTTTCGAATCCACCATTGCCAGTCTGCCACTCATCCATCGCGGCAAGGTGCGGGACATCTACGCGGTCGGCGACGACGAGATGCTCATCGTCACGACCGATCGGCTTTCGGCTTTCGACGTCATCCTCCCCGACCCTATTCCCGGCAAGGGCGAGGTGCTGACCGCGATGGCCAACTTTTGGTTTGCCAAACTGGCGCACATCGTGCCGAACCAGCTCACCGGCATCGATCCTGAGTCGGTGGTCCAGCCCAACGAGCGTGAGCAGGTGCACGGCCGTGCGATCGTCGTCAAACGGCTCAAGTCCTTGCCGATCGAGGCGGTGGTGCGCGGCTATCTGATCGGCTCGGGCTGGAAGGATTACCAGAAGACCGGCAAGGTTTGCGGCATCCCGCTGCCCAGCGGCTTGCGCATGGCCGAGAAGCTGCCGCAGCCGCTGTTTACGCCCTCGACCAAGGCGGCGCTCGGAGAGCACGACGAGAACATCGATTTCGCCACCGTCGAGAAGACCATCGGCCCGACGTTGGCTACCCAAGTGCGGGATGTGGCGCTCAAGCTCTACACCGAGGCCGCCGAATATGCCCTGAGCCGTGGCATCATCATCGCCGATACCAAGTTCGAGTTCGGTCTGGATGAAGCAGGCCGGCTCCATCTGATCGACGAGGTGCTCACCCCCGATTCCTCGCGCTTTTGGCCGGCCGATACCTACCAGGTCGGCGTCAGTCCGCCTAGTTTCGACAAGCAATTCGTGCGCGATTACCTCGAAACGCTCGATTGGAACAAACAGGCGCCCGGTCCGCACCTGCCGCCGGAGATCATCGAAAAGACCGCCGCGAAGTACCATGAGGCGCTCGAACGCCTCACACACCGAAACTCGGCGCTGGCGGGGCGGCATTGAAGTTTCGTCTTCTGCACTCGAATGAACATGAATCCTCTGCTCGATTTTTCCGGGCTGCCGCGCTTTGCGGAGATCCGGCCCGAACACGTCGCTCCGGCGATCCGCCAGTTGATCGCAGAATACCGTGAGGTGCTCGCCCGGCTGGAGCGTCCCGAGACGCCGCCCACCTGGGACGACTTCGTCGTGCCGCTGACTGACGCTGGTGAGCGGCTCGGCCGCGCCTGGGGCGTGGTCGGCCACATGCATGGCGTCAATGACGTGCCCGAATGGCGAGAAGCCTACAATGCGCTGCTACCCGAGGTAACGCGCTTCTACGCCGAGCTGGGCCAGAATCTCGCGCTATTCGAAAAATTCAAGGCGCTTTCCGCGAGTCCCGAATATCTGCGCCTGAACGCGGTGCAGCGACGCATCGTCGATCACGAGCTGCGCGATTTCCGGCTCGCCGGCGCGGCATTGCCGCCCGAGCAGAAACCGCGTTTTCAGGCGATCCAGGAGGAACTTTCGGCACTCGGCGCGAAGTTTTCCGAGAATCTCCTCGATGCGACCAATGCTCACGCCGAATGGGTGACCGATTTGGCGGCTTTGGCCGGCCTGCCGGAAGACGTCAAGGCTGCAGCGCGTCAAGCGGCCGAGAAGGACGGCAAGCCGGGGTGGAAATTCACCTTGCATGCGCCGTCCTATCTGCCGGTGATGCAATATGCCGACGATCGCGACCTGCGTTACCGGATGTATCACGCCTATGCCACCCGCGCGTCGGAATTGGGCCCTGCCGAATGGGACAATGGGCCGCTGATCGAGCGCATCCTCGAATTGCGTGCCGAGGAGGCAAAGATGCTCGGCTTCGCGAACTATGCGGAGCTCTCGCTGACGCCCAAGATGGCCGACTCGCCCGCACAGGTCGCCGCCTTCCTGCGCGATCTGGCGGCAAAGGCGCGGCCATTCGCCGAGCGCGATCTTTCTGAGCTGAAAGACTTTGCCGCGCGCGAGCTGGGGCTCGAATGTCTCGAAAGCTGGGACATCTCCTGGGCTTCCGAAAAGCTCAAGCAGTCGCGTTACAGCTTTTCCGATGACGAGGTGAAGCAATATTTCCCGGAGCCGAAGGTGCTCGAAGGATTGTTCCGCTGCGTCGAGGCGCTGTTCGGCGTCGAGATGCTGCCTGATACCGCGCCCGCCTGGCATCCCGAGGTGCGCTTTTTCCGCATCGAGCGACAGGGGAAACTCGTCGGCCACTTCTTCCTCGATCTCTATGCGCGCGAAACCAAACGTGGCGGCGCCTGGATGGCGGATGCGATCTCCCGGCGGCGCAAGAAAGACGGCACGATCCAGACGCCTCTCGCTTATCTGTGTTGCAATTTTCCCGCCCCGGTGGGCGACAGGCCGGCGCTATTCACGCACGACGACGTGCTGACGCTCTTTCATGAGACCGGCCATGGGCTGCATCACCTGCTCACCGAGGTCGAGGAACTGGCCGTCTCGGGCATCGATGGCGTGGAATGGGATGCCGTCGAGCTGCCCAGTCAGTTCATGGAAAACTTCTGCTGGGAATGGGATGTGCTCAAAGACATGACCGCGCATGTGGACACCGGTGAGCCGTTGCCGCGCGCGCTCTACGACAAGATGATCGCGGCGAAGAATTTCCAGAGCGGCTTGTTTACGCTGCGGCAGATCGAGTTCGCGCTGTTCGATCTGCGTCTGCATTGGGAAGGCCGCAGGGATTTCATGACCGTGCTCGACGAGGTGCGCCGCGAGGTCGCGGTGGTCATGCCGCCCGAGTGGAACCGCTTCCCGCACAGCTTTGCGCACATCTTCGCCGGGGGCTACGCGGCCGGCTACTACAGCTACAAGTGGGCCGAGGTGCTTTCCGCCGATGCCTATGCCGCCTTCGAGGAAGTCGCGCCGGAAATCGGCACGGTACTCGACGCGGCGACCGGCGAGCGCTTCTGGCGCGAGATCCTCGCCGTCGGCGGCTCGCGCCCGGCGCTGGAATCCTTCAAGGCCTTTCGCGGCCGCGAACCCTCGCCCGAAGCGCTATTGCGCCATAATGGCATGGTCGCCACGATGCCGTGAGAAGATTGTGATGAAACGCATCGTCTTGCTTTGGGGTTTGGCCTGTGTCGCGATCGTCGCGCAGGCGCAGTATTACCGCTGGGTGGATGAGCAAGGCAAGGTGCACTATGGCGATCGCCCACCGCCGTCGCTGGCGGGCAAGGCGCAGGTGATGCGGCATGGCGCCCCGGCGCCGGATCGGGAGCTTCCCTACGCGGTGCGTGAGGCGATGGCGAATTTCCCCGTGACGCTTTATGTCAGCGCCGATTGCGGGCAGGGATGCCGAGATGGGCGCGATTACCTCAAGCAGCGCGGCATCCCCTTCACCGAAAAGCCGGTTGCGACGAAGGAAGACGTCGAGGCGCTCAAGAAACTGGTCGGCGAGGACGAAGCTGTGGTGCCGGTGCTCGCGGCCGGGCCGAAGACCGTGGTTGGCTGGCGTCTGGCCGACTGGCAGCACCTGCTCGACGCGGCCGGCTATCCAAAGGAAAAGGGGCGCTGAGCTTTGAGCGGGTTGAAGGTCGCCACCTGGAACGTCAATTCACTCAAAGTCAGGCTGCCACATCTGATCGACTGGCTGAAGGCTGTACAGCCGGATGTGGTCTGTTTGCAAGAAACCAAGACCGAGGATGCCGGCTTTCCGTTCGCCGAGATCGCGGCAGCCGGATATCACGCGATCCACAACGGGCAGAAGACCTACAACGGTGTGGCGATCCTCGCTCGCAGTCAGGCCGGTGACATCGTGCGTGAGCTGCCGGGGTTCGAGGATGGCCAGAAACGCTTGCTTGCGGCAACGGTGGGACCGGTGCGCTTCATTTGCGCCTATATGCCAAACGGCCAGGCGGTCGGCTCCGCCAAATATGCCTACAAGCTCGCCTGGCTCGATGCGCTCGCCCGCTGGCTCGGTGACGAGTTGCGGCGCCATCCGCAACTGGCATTGCTCGGCGATTTCAACATCGCTCCCGAGGATCGCGACGTGCACGATCCGGCGGTCTGGCAGGGACAGGTGCTGACGAGTGAGCCGGAGCGCGAGGCTTTCCGGAGACTCATCGCGCTGGGGCTCGTCGATGCCTTTCGCCTCTTCGATCAGCCGGAAAAAAGTTTCACCTGGTGGGATTACCGGATGATGGCCTTTCGCCGCAACCACGGCCTGCGCATCGACCACATCCTCGTCTCGCCGGAACTGGCCAAGCGCTGCACGGCCTGCTCCATCGACAAGGCGCCGCGCAAGCTCGAGCGGCCTTCAGATCATGCACCCGTCGTCGCGGAGTTCGAGCTGTGAATCTCGATGCGCTCTACCCGGTGCTCGGCGAGCTGCCTGATGAATTACGCACCCGCATCGCCGCGACGATCCAGCCGATGAGCGTGCCGGGCGGCACAGTGCTGTTCGATGAACGGCAGCCCTGCCAGGGCTTTCCCTTCGTGCTCTCGGGTTGCATCCGTGTGTTCAAGCGGGCGGCCAACGGCCGCGAGCTGCCCCTCTACAAGGTGCTGCCGGGTGAGAGCTGCATCATCACCTCGAGCTGCCTGCTCGGTCATGCCGATTACAACGCCTGCGGCGTGACGGAAGGCGAGACCCGTTTGGCGCTGTTGCCGCGTCCGATGTTCGATGAGCTGCTCGAGGCGCCGGCTTTCCGCGATTTCGTCTTCGCCCTGTTCGCCGAGCGCGTCGCCGATTTGATGCAGCTCGTCGAGGAGGTGGCCTTCCGCAAGCTCGATGCGCGGCTCGCCAATCTGCTGCTCGGACACGGCCGGCAATTGAACGTCACCCACCAGCAGCTTGCCGACGAGCTGGGCAGCGTTCGGGAAATGGTCAGCCGGCTGTTGAAGGGCTTCGCCGAGCAGGGGTTGGTGCGGCTCGGTCGCGAACAGATCGAGATCCTCGATCCTGCCAGTTTGCGCCGGATTGCCGGCTGAGAGTCGGCGCTGCCGGGACGGCACTCTGTGACCTAGGTTACTGAACGAAACCGGCAGCGCGTGTTCTAATGATCACGATGTAACTCACCCCAAAGGAGATCGCTATGAAACAAAACGTTGGTGGTATCGACCGTGTGTTGCGTATCGTCGTCGGCTTGGCTCTGATCGCCTGGGCATTGATGGGCGGGCCCGTCTGGGCGTGGATCGGCATCGTGCCGCTGGGCACGGGCCTGGTCGGCTTCTGCGCGTTGTATCCTCTCTTGGGCATCAATACCTGTCCGAGCAAAAAATAACCCGGTTTTGCCTTTTCGCGTTGTCAACGGCGTGCCTGGGCACGCCGTTTTCGTTGGCGATGGCATGTCTGGTGACTCCATTTCCGGCCCCTCCAGGCATCCTGAGGGGTAAAATCAGTCCATGCTGAAGCAACGCACCCTCAAATCCATCGTCAAGACCACCGGCGTCGGTCTCCATTCCGGCGCCAGGGTGACGCTCATGCTACGTCCGGCAGCGCCCGGAACTGGCATCGTCTTCCATCGAGTCGATCTGGATCCGGTCGTCGACATCAAGGCCGACGCGCTCGCGGTGGGCGATACACGTCTGGCCTCCTGCCTGGAAAAGGATGGCGCGAAGCTCGCTACCGTCGAGCATCTGATGTCCGCGCTGGCGGGGCTGGGCATCGACAACCTTCATGTCGATGTCGATGCCGAAGAGATTCCGATCCTCGATGGCTCCGCGGCGCCTTTCGTTTTCCTGATCCAGTCGGCGGGCATCGAGGAGCAGAATGCAGCGAAGCGTTTTCTGCGCGTCAAGAAGGTCGTCGAGGTCGAGGACGGCGACAAATGGGCACGCCTGTCGCCGTTCGAGGGCTTCCGGCTCGAGTTTTCGATCCAGTTCAATCATCCGGCGGTCGACAAGTCCGGCACGCGCGTGGCGATCGATTTCGCCGACCAGTCCTACATCCGCAACATTGCCCGGGCGCGCACTTTCGGCTTCATGCAGGATATCGAAACGATGCAGGCACAGGGGCTGGCGCTGGGCGGCAGCCTGGACAACGCGATCGTGATGGATGAATACCGCGTGCTCAACCCGGACGGCTTGCGCGTGCCCGACGAGTTCGTGCGGCATAAGGTGCTCGATGCGATCGGCGATCTTTATCTCGTCGGCGCGCCGTTGTTGGCCGCTTTCAGCGCGCACAAGTCCGGCCATGCGCTGAACAATCGGTTGCTGCGCGCCTTGCTGGCGGATGCGACGGCCTGGGAATGGGTGAGCTTCGAGCGGCCGGCATCGATCCCGGCACGCGTCGCGCAGTTGTACCCGGACGTGCAGTTCGCTTGAGCGATGTTCTTTTTGCGTTTTGTCGGCATTCTCGCTGCGATCGCCATCGGCGCCGGCATCCTGGCCTTTCTCTTCACTGGCGAGCGCCGCTATCTTGGACTTTCCTGGCGCATCGCCAAGTATGCGCTGATCTTTGCGCTCGTGCTGTTCGCGCTGCTTGCGCTCGAGCGCCTGATGGTCATTCTCTAGTCGTTGCCAGCAGCCGTTCGAGCGCCGCCTTGAGCGGCGAGCCGTCGGGCAGCCCGGCGGCCAGCGAGGTGAGTGACTGCTTCGGCCGGATACCCAGCTCTTTCGGGAGGATTTTTTGTTGTGGCAGCGAAATTCGTCTGCCGGGTTGCACCCTTACCTCGATTCCGCTAACCTCCTGCCCCTGTTGATTGAGCCCTGCGGCGAGCCTCGGCCCCAATTGCCTTAGCTTGACCGCGACCGCGCCGCTGTCGGCGTGGATGACGACTTTGCCCCGCTTGAGATTGGCGACGCGTGCCGCGGTTGCCAGATGGATTGGCAGCATCGCGTCGAGTAAAGCCTGCAGCTGGCGTAGGCGTTCTGCCTGGTCGGCAAGCCGGGCAAAGCTGTCGCTGTCGGCGAGATGATCGGTCAGCGATCCGCGTTTGCGAGCAGGCATCGTGTGAGCAGTGCGGTTTTTCTGGCGAAACGTCAAGTCGGCATACCGGGTTGTCGGAATGAAAAGGGAGTATACGCGTGCAGATAATTCTCGTATCGGATCGAATGGCGACTGCCCGCAGTATCACTTTGACCGGGCGTCATCTGGCCTTGGCCGTCAGTCTTCTGATCGTCACCGTGCTGGTGCTCGCGACGATGTTTTCCTATCTGACGGTGCGACATGCCGCGGAAATGCGCCTGCCTTTCCTGGAACAGATGCTACGCAACATCAGCCTCGAGGAGGCGGCGAAGACGCGGGACCTGGTGCGCGAAAACCTGGTCAACATGGCGACCCGGCTTGGGCACATGCAGGCCCAGCTGATGGAGCTGGACTCGCTCGGCGAACGGCTGGCGGGCATGGCGGGCGTCAAGGTCAAGGACCTCAAGCCTGCGCCCGTGGCAAAGAGCGCCCAGGGCGGCCCACTGGTTTCGCCGGAGAACCTCGATGCACAAGCCTTGCAACGCGCGCTGGATGATCTCTCGCGGCAAGTCGAGGCGAAGAGCGAAGCGTTGGCGAGTCTGGAGAATCGGATTTTCGACGAGCGCATCCGTAAGAGCTTGTTGCCGACATCGAATCCCATAGCCGATGGGGTGCGCGGCTCGGGCTTCGGCTGGCGCACCGATCCATTCACCGGTCAGACGGCACTGCATGAAGGGATCGATTTCGCCGCTGATCCCGGCACGCCGATCCTCGCGGCGGCGCCCGGGATCGTGCTCAATGTCGAGCGCCATCCCGAATATGGCAACGTGGTGGATATCGATCATGGCGACGATCTGATCACCCGCTATGCGCACGCCTCGCTGGTGTTGGTCAAGCCGGGTGAGTTCGTCCGACGCGGCCAGCAGATCGCCGCAGTCGGTAGCACCGGTCGATCGACCGGCCCGCATCTGCATTTCGAGGTACGCGTGAAAGGCGTGCCGCAAAATCCCGCCCGCTTCCTCGATCGCGGCGAGCAGGTGGCAAAGCGCTGATCCCGGTAGGGTAGAATCACCGGCTCTTTCCCAAGCCGGCTGGATTCATGATCGCAAATTTCCTCAAGAAGATTTTCGGCAGCCGCAACGACCGGCTGCTGAAGCAGTATTCGGCTGTCGTCAGGACCATCAATGCGCTCGAACCGCGCATCCAGGCCTTGTCCGACGACGAATTGGCGGCGCAGACGCCGGCCTTCAAAGCGCGGCTGGCCAATGGCGAGCCGCTCGACAGCCTGCTGCCCGAGGCGTTCGCGGTAGTGCGCGAGGCGGCGCGGCGGGTGCTCGGCATGCGCCACTTCGACGTTCAGCTGATCGGCGGCATGGTGCTCAACGACAACAAGATCGCCGAGATGCGCACCGGCGAGGGCAAGACGCTGGTGGCGACACTGCCGGCCTATCTGAATGCGCTGACCGGCCGGGGCGTGCATGTCGTCACCGTCAACGATTACCTCGCCAGCCGCGACGCGGCCTGGATGGGGCGCGTCTATAGCTTCCTCGGCCTTACCGTGGGCTGCAATCTGCCGCACATGGATCACGCCGCCAAGCAGGCCGCCTATGCAGCTGACATCACTTATGGCACCAATGGCGAGTTCGGCTTCGACTATCTGCGCGACAACATGGTCTATTCCGCCAGCGAGCGGGTACAGCGCGGCCTGAACTACGCGATCGTCGACGAAGTCGATTCGATCCTGATCGACGAGGCGAGAACGCCGCTGATCATCTCCGGTCAGGCCGAGCAGCATACCGATCTCTACGTCAAGATGAATGCCGTGCCGCCGCTTCTGGAAAAGGGTGTCGCGGCGCAGAGTCCAGAAGAAAAGGATACCGGCGATTTCATCGTCGATCTGAAGGCCCATTCGGTGCTGCTCACCGAGCAGGGGCACGAGAAGGCCGAGCGCATCCTCGCGCAGATGGGGCTTTTGCCGGAGGGCAGCAGCCTCTACGATCCGCACAACATCCTGCTGATCCATCATCTCTATGCCGCGCTGCGCGCGCATCATTTGTTCCACCGTGACCAGCATTACGTGGTGCAAAACGGTGAGGTGATCATCGTCGACGAATTCACCGGCCGTCTGATGGTCGGGCGGCGCTGGTCCGATGGCCTGCACCAGGCGGTGGAAGCGAAGGAGGGCGTGCCGATCCAGTCCGAGAACCAGACGCTGGCCTCGATCACCTTCCAGAACTACTTCCGCATGTACAAGAAGCTCTCTGGGATGACCGGCACGGCCGATACGGAAGCTTATGAATTCCAGCAGATCTACGGTCTCGAGACGGTGGTCATCCCGACCAACAGGCCGATGATCCGCAAGGATCTGAACGACCAGATCTACCGCACTGCGAAGGAGAAATATCAGGCGATCCTCAA
Organism: Sulfuricystis multivorans; assembly: GCF_003966565.1. Lineage (NCBI taxonomy): Bacteria > Pseudomonadati > Pseudomonadota > Betaproteobacteria > Nitrosomonadales > Sterolibacteriaceae > Sulfuricystis > Sulfuricystis multivorans. The sequence continues at coordinate 744,665 of NZ_AP018718.1, forward strand.
TGACATCAAGGACTGCCAGCGACGCGGCCAGCCCGTATTGGTCGGCACCACGTCGATCGAGAACTCCGAGCTGCTCTCCGGCCTGCTCGACAAGGAAAAACTGCCGCACCAGGTCTTGAACGCCAAGCAGCACGCGCGCGAGGCCGAGATCGTCGCCCAGGCCGGCCGGCCGGGGATGATCACGATCGCCACCAACATGGCTGGCCGCGGCACCGACATCGTGCTGGGCGGCAATGTCGAAAAGCAGATCGAGATGATCCGCGCCGATGCGAAGCTCTCGCCCGAAGAGCAGGAAGCGAAGATCGCGGCGCTGAAGGACGAATGGGGACGACTTCACGAGCAGGTGATCCAGGCCGGCGGCTTGCACATCATCGGCTCCGAGCGTCACGAATCGAGACGCATCGACAACCAATTGAGAGGTCGCGCCGGTCGTCAGGGCGATCCCGGTTCCTCGCGTTTTTACCTTTCGCTCGAAGATCCGCTCCTGAAGATCTTCGCCGGCGACCGGCTGAACGCGATCATGGTGCGCCTGAAGATGCCCGAGGGCGAGCCGATCGAGCATCCGCTCGTGACCCGTTCGCTGGAATCGGCGCAGCGCAAGGTCGAACAGCGCAACTTCGACATCCGTAAGCAGCTGCTCGAATACGACGATGTCGCCAACGACCAACGCAAGGTGATCTACCAGCAGAGAAACGAGCTCCTCGATGCTGCCGACATTTCGGACACCATTCATGCCATGCGCCAGGGCGTGATCCACGATCTGTTCCGCGAGTTCGTCCCGGCCGAGAGCGTCGAGGAGCAGTGGAACCTGTCCGGTCTCGAAACGGCGCTCTCTGGCGAGCTCTCGCTCAAGCTGCCGGTCATGCAATGGGTCAAGGACGATCCGAAGCTGACCGACGACGATCTCTTGAAACGCATTCTCGATGCCGCCGACGCCGCCTACGCGGAGAAGGTGGCGAAGGTCGATCTCGCCGCCTGGCAGGGCTTCGAGCGCAGCGTGATGCTGCAAAGCCTCGACAACCACTGGCGCGAGCATCTGGCCGCCCTCGATCATCTGCGCCAGGGCATCCACCTGCGCGGCTATGCGCAGAAGAACCCGAAGCAGGAATACAAGCGCGAGGCCTTCGAGCTGTTCGAAGCCTTGCTGAATGCGGTGCGCAACGAGGTCACGCGCCTATTGATGACCGTCGAGGTTCGCAGCGAAGCACAGATCGAGGAGGCCGAGCAGGTTCATCCGCAGCTCGAGAACGTGCAGTATCACCATGCCGATTACGAGGAAGCGCTCGCCAGCGCGGCCACGGCCGGGAAAAAGCCCCAGCCGCAAGAGCGGGCGCTGCCCAAGGTCGGGCGCAACGATCCCTGTCCCTGCGGCTCCGGCAAGAAATACAAGCACTGTCACGGCAAACTCACATAACGCCCGTCCGCCCCAGCCCTGCCTTCGCGGGCGGGGAGACTGGCAGCTCGTTGCGCCCGAAATGAGCACCCTTCTGCAAACCATCGCTGAGGAAAACGGCGACGTCGTCATCCTCGATCAAACGAAACTGCCGGATGAAGCCGTCTACGTTCGTCTCAAGACGCTTTCCGATGCGGCGCATGCGATCCGCGTGATGCAGGTGCGCGGCGCGCCCTTGATCGGCGTCACGGCGGCCTATGGCGTCGCGCTGGGCCTCGAGGAAGGCAAACCGCTCGACGAGATCCTCGCCCAGCTTTCCGCCACGCGGCCGACGGCCGTCAATCTGCATTGGGCGCTTAAGCGGATGCGTCGCGTGTTGGAAAACTCGGCGCCGGCGCAACGGCAGCGACGCGCCTGGGAAGAAGCACGGGCGATCGCCGATGAGGATCGCGAGGCGAATGCCGCGATCGGTCGGCATGGTCTGGTCGTTCTCGAAGCCATCGTCGAGCGCAAGGGCGCCGTCTCGGTGATGACCCATTGCAACGCCGGGTGGCTGGCCACCGTTGCCTACGGCACGGCGCTGGCGCCCATCTATGCCGCACATGCAGCGGCTCTTGCGGTGCATGTCTGGGTTTCCGAAACCCGCCCGCGCAATCAGGGCCGGCTCACCGCCTGGGAGCTCGCGCAGTCGCAGGTTCCCCATACTTTCATCGCCGACAATGCCGCGGGCCTCTTGATGATGCAGGGCAAGGTCGATGTCGTGATCGTCGGTGCCGACCGCATTGCCGCCAACGGTGACACTGCCAACAAGGTCGGCACCTATCTGAAGGCATTGGCCGCAAGCGCGCACCACGTGCCGTTCTACGTCGCCGCGCCACTATCGACGATCGATTTCGCCTGTCCGGACGGCGCGCAGATCCCGATCGAGGAGCGTGCCGCGGAGGAATTCGGCGAACTGCATACGCCGGTCGTCAACCCGGCCTTCGACATCACGCCGGCGCAACTCATCACCGGCATCATCACCGAACGCGGCATCGTCGCGCCCGGAGAACTGGCCAAGGTGAGGCCGTGACGCTCGCCGCAGAAGTGCTCGCCACCGCTCGCGCCATCAATGCCTCCGGCATCAACCGCGGCGCGGCGGGCAATGTCAGCGCGCGTGACGGGGAGGGTTTCATCATCACGCCGACCGGCATGGCTTATGACCGGTGCGTTCCCGAGGACATGGTGAAAGTCGGCGCTGACGGCATGGCACAGGGCAGGCGCAAGCCTTCGTCCGAGTGGCGCTTCCACCGCGACATTTATGCCACTCGGCCAGAGGCCGGGGCGATCATTCACGCCCATTCTCCTTTCGCCACGGCCTTGGCCTGCCAGGAACTCGACATCCCGCCTTTTCACTACATGATCGCGCGCTTCGGCGGCGACACGGTGCGCTGCGCAGCTTATGCCACCTTCGGCACCCAGGCGCTTTCCGATGCGATCGTCGCCGCGTTGGCTGGGCGATGCGCCTGCCTGATGGCGCATCACGGCATGGTGGTGTTTGGCAGCGATCTTACCGAGGCCCTGGCGCTGGCGGTGGAGTTCGAGGCGCTGTGCGAACAGTACTGGCGGGTGCTGCAGCTGGGGGCGCCGAAGCTCTTGCCGAGTGACGAAATGGCGCGCGTGATCGAGAAGTTCAAGGATTACGGCAAGCAGTCATCCAGTCACTCGTAGCGCACGTCGAGGATTTCGTATTCGCGTCGGCCGCCGGGGGTGTGCACTTCGACGATGTCGCCGGCGTACTTGCCGATCAGCGCACGGGCGACGGGTGAGTTGAGAGAGATCTTGTTCTGCTTGATATCGGCTTCGTCGTCGCCGACGATCTGGTAGGTGACCGTCTGACCGGCGTCGATGTCCTCGATCTCCACCGTGGCGCCAAAGACCACGCGGCCATCGGCATCGAGCGTGCGTGGATCGATGATCTGCGCATTGGCGAGCTTGCTTTCGATCTCGGCGATACGGCCTTCGATGAAACCTTGCCGTTCCTTCGCGGCGTCGTATTCGGCGTTCTCGGACAGATCGCCATGCGAACGCGCTTCGGCGATCGCGGCGATCACCGCTGGACGATCGACGGTTTTCAGGCGCTGCAGCTCGTCCTTGAGCTGCTGGGCGCCGTTGAGGGTCAGGGGAATCTTGCTCATGGATGCAACTCGGCGTGCAGTGTCTGCAGCGCATAGGTTTCGAGGCCGGAGTGCTGCATGCCGATGCAGGCGGCGCGCGCTCCTTCGATGGTGGTAAATAGAGTCACCTTCTGGGCCAGCGCCGAAGTACGGATCGAGCGCGAAGCCTGGATCGCGGCGCGTTTTTCATCGACGGTATTGACGATCAGCACGATCTCGTCGTTTTTGATCATATCGACGATGTGCGGGCGACCCTCGCTGACTTTGTTGACCGGGCTGACCGGGATGCCGGCTGCCTCGATCGCCGCTGCGGTGCCGCGCGTGGCCAGCAGCGTGAAACCAAGTTCGTGAAGCAGCTTGGCGACTTCGACGGCCTTGGGCTTGTCGGCCGGTTTGACGCTGATCAGCGCCTTGCCGGATTTGGGCAGACGCGCGCCGGCAGCGATCTGCGACTTGACGAAGGCTTCGCCGAAGCTGCGGCCGATGCCCATCACCTCGCCGGTCGATTTCATCTCCGGGCCAAGCAGAGTATCGACGCCGGGAAACTTGTTGAAGGGGAAGACCGCTTCCTTGACCGAGAAGTAGGACGGCACGACCTCGTGCGTGATGCCCTGCTCGGCCAGGCTCTTGCCGGCCATGCAGCGCGCGGCGATCTTCGCCAGCGGCAGTCCGGTGGCCTTCGAGACGAACGGCACGGTGCGGGAGGCGCGCGGGTTGACTTCGAGCACATAGACGACGGAATCGGCTCCATGCCCCTGGATCGCGAACTGGACGTTCATCAGGCCGACGACATTGAGACCCTTGGCCATCAGCGCGGTCTGGCGTCTGAGCTCGTCCTGCACCTCGCGGCTTAGCGAGAACGGCGGCAGCGAGCAGGCGGAATCGCCCGAATGCACGCCGGCCTGCTCGATGTGCTCCATGATGCCGCCGATGATCACCTGCTGGCCATCGCACAACGCATCGACATCGACTTCGGTGGCATCGTTGAGAAAGCGGTCGAGCAGCACCGGCGAGTCGTTCGATACCTTGACAGCCTCGCGCATGTAGCGTTCGAGATCTTTTTCCTCATGCACGATTTCCATCGCCCGGCCACCGAGCACATAGGAGGGGCGCACGACGAGCGGATAGCCGATTTCGCGCGCCAGCCGCAAGGCCTCTTCTTCGGTGCGCGCCGTGCGGTTCGGCGGCTGCTTGAGGCCGAGATCGAAGAGCAGCTTCTGGAAGCGTTCGCGGTCTTCCGCGGCATCGATCATTTCCGGCGTGGTGCCGATGATCGGCACGGCAGCGGCTTCCAGCGCCAGGGCGAGTTTGAGTGGCGTCTGGCCACCGAACTGGACGATCACGCCGACGGGTTTTTCGACATGGACGATCTCGAGCACGTCTTCGAGGGTGAGCGGCTCGAAATAGAGGCGATCCGAAGTGTCATAGTCCGTCGATACGGTCTCCGGGTTGCAGTTGACCATGATGGTTTCATAACCATCCTCGCGGCACGCCTGTGCCGCATGCACGCAGCAGTAATCGAATTCGATGCCCTGGCCGATGCGGTTCGGCCCGCCGCCCAGCACCATGATCTTTTTCTTGTCCGTGGGCTGGGCCTCGCACTCTTCCTCGTAGGTCGAATAGAGGTAGGCAGTGCTGGTGGCGAACTCGGCGGCGCAGGTGTCGACGCGCTTATAGACTGGTCGCACAGCGAGCGCATGCCGCCGGGCGCGCACCGCTTGCTCGGAGGTCGACAGCAGATGAGCAAGGCGTCGGTCGGAAAAACCTTTGCGCTTGAGCTGGCGCAGCTCCTCGGCGTCGAAGGAATCCAGCGTGCGTTGCTCGATGGCCAGTTCCAGATCGACCAGCTCCTTGATCTGGGCCAAAAACCACGGATCGATGCGCGTGAGCTGATGAACCTTGTCGATCGACATGCCGATGCCGAAGGCATCGGCGATGTACCACAGACGTTCCGCCGAGGGGCGCGCCAGCTGCTCGTCGATGGTGTCGGGATCGACGCTCTTCAGGTTGAGGCCATCGACGCCGACTTCGAGGCCACGCAGGGCCTTCTGCAGCGACTCCTGAAAGCTGCGGCCGATCGCCATCACTTCGCCGACCGATTTCATCTGTGTGGTGAGCGTCGCGTCGGCCTGGGGAAACTTTTCGAAAGCGAAGCGCGGCACCTTGGTGACGACATAGTCGATCGATGGCTCGAACGAGGCGGGGGTCGCGCCGCCGGTGATTTCGTTCTTCAGCTCGTCGAGCGTATAGCCCACCGCCAGTTTCGCCGCTACCTTGGCGATCGGAAAGCCGGTGGCCTTCGAGGCGAGTGCGGAGGAACGCGACACACGCGGATTCATCTCGATCACGATCATGCGCCCATCTTCGGGGTTGATCGCGAACTGCACGTTCGAGCCGCCGGTATCGACGCCTATCTCGCGCAACACCGCAATCGCGGCGTCGCGCATGCGCTGGTATTCCTTGTCGGTGAGCGTCTGCGCCGGCGCGACGGTGATCGAATCACCGGTGTGCACCCCCATCGGATCGAGGTTTTCGATCGAGCAGACGATGATGCAGTTGTCGTGCCTGTCGCGCACCACCTCCATCTCGAACTCTTTCCAGCCCAGCAGTGACTCCTCGATCAGGAGCTCATGGGTTGGGCTCGCTTCGAGGCCGCGCTTGCAGATCTCGATGAATTCTTCCTGGTTGTAGGCGATGCCACCGCCCGAACCACCCATCGTGAAGGAAGGCCGGATGATGGTCGGAAAGCCCAGCGCGCCTTGAACTTGCTGTGCTTCCTCCAGGCTATGGGCGATGCCGGAACGCGCCGAGCCCAACCCGATCTTGGTCATCGCCTTCTTGAACTTCTCGCGGTCTTCGGCCTTGTCGATCGCCTCGCGGGAGGCGCCGATCAGCTCGACGCCATATTTTTCCAGCACGCCATGCTTGGCGAGATCGAGCGCACAGTTCAACGCCGTCTGACCGCCCATGGTCGGCAACAGCGCGTCTGGGCGCTCCTTGGCGATGATGTTTTCCAGAACCTGCCAGGTGATCGGCTCGATGTAGGTGACGTCGGCCATTTCCGGGTCGGTCATGATCGTCGCCGGGTTGGAATTGACGAGGATGATCTTGTAGCCTTCTTCCTTCAATGCCTTGCAGGCTTGGGCGCCGGAATAGTCGAATTCGCAGGCCTGGCCGATGATGATCGGGCCCGCGCCGATGATCAGGATGGAATGGATGTCAGTTCTTTTTGGCATGTTCCATCATTCCGATGAAGCGGTCGAAGAGAGAGGCAACGTCGTGCGGCCCAGGGCTCGCTTCGGGGTGGCCCTGGAAGCACAGCGCTGGACGGTCGGTCCAGGCCATGCCCTGCAGCGAGCCGTCGAACAGCGAGACGTGCGTGACCTTGACGTTGGCCGGCAGCGTGGCCGGATCGACCGCAAAGCCGTGATTCTGGCTGGTGATCAGCACCTGCCCGGTCTCCAGGTCCTTGACTGGATGGTTGGCGCCGTGATGGCCGAATTTCATCTTCAAGGTTTTCGCGCCGGCGGCCAGGCCCATCAGCTGATGGCCCAGACAAATGCCGAAGGCGGGAATCTTGCGGTCGAGGAGTTCCCGGATCGCGGCGATCGCGTAGTCGCAGGGTTCGGGATCGCCAGGTCCGTTCGAGAAGAACACACCGTCCGGGTTCATGGCCAGCACCTCGCTGGCGGAGGTTTGCGCCGGCACGACGGTGAGCCGGCAGCCGCGGCTGGCGAGCATGCGCAGGATGTTGCGCTTGACGCCGAAATCAAAGGCGACGACGTGGAATCTGTCCTGCGCCGGTGCCATGTAGCCAGCGCCGAATCTCCATTCGCCTTCGTGCCAGGCATAGGGCTTGCGGGTTGATACCACCTTGGCGAGGTCCATCCCGGCCAGCCCGGGGAAAGCCCGGGCTCGGGCAATCGCGTCATCTGCATCGAGAGCCTCGCCGGTCATCAGACAACCGGCTTGCGCGCCTTTCTCGCGGAGGATGCGGGTGAGCCTGCGGGTATCGATGTCGGCGATGGCGACGACGCTCTCGCGCTTCAGGTAGTCGGAAAGGGTCTGTTCGGAACGGAAATTCGAGGCAACGAGCGGCAGGTCGCGGATCACCAGCCCGGCGGCGTAGATCCGGTCGGCTTCGCAGTCTTCGCGATTGACGCCGGTATTGCCGATGTGCGGGTAGGTGAGGGTGACGATCTGGCGCGTGTAGGAAGGGTCGGTGAGGATTTCCTGGTAACCGGTCATCGCGGTGTTGAAGACGACTTCACCGACCGTGCTGCCAATGGCGCCGATGCCCTTGCCCCGAAATACCGTTCCGTCGGCGAGGGCGAGCAAGGCAGACGGGAATGCGGTCAAAATCGGGCTCCTGGTCGAATATTGCGCCGCATCAATCCCTTGGGCATCTCAACAAACCTGCTGCGCGACCCGATTGCTGCGTTGGGTGGTGCTCGCTCCCTCGCCTAACTCATTGTTATGTCTCGGTCGCTGCGCACCAATCGCCTTGCACTCGGGCCGCTCGCGACGGTTTTTCGCGATGCCCCATTAAAAACAGGATGATGGGCAAACCGGCGCATTATAGCCGATTCGCCTCGCCCTCGGCAGGCGCGGCTATTTCAGCCCCAGGACATCCTGCATGTCAAACAGGCCGTTCTTCTTGCCTCGCAGGAAGCGCGCGGCCCGCAAGGAGCCCAGCGCATACGACATCCGGCTCGCCGATTTGTGGGTGATCTCGATGCGTTCGCCGATACCGGCGAACAGCACGGTGTGATCGCCGACGATGTCGCCACCGCGAATCGTCGAGAAGCCGATTTGCGTCGCCGGTCGCTCTCCGGTATGACCTTCACGTCCAAAGACGGCACAGGACGCGAGATCGCGGCCGAGTGCCGCAGCGACGACTTCGCCCATGCGCAACGCGGTGCCGGACGGGGCATCGACCTTGTGGCGGTGGTGCGCCTCGATGATCTCGATGTCGTAGCCTTCGTCGAGGATGCGCGCCGCGACATCGAGCAGCTTGAAGACGGCATTCACCCCCACCGCCATGTTCGGCGCGAAGACGATCGGAATCACCTGCGCGGCGGCGACGATCTGCTGCTTTTGCTCTGGGGTGAAACCGGTGGTGCCGATCACCATATGCACGCCCAGGCGGCGGCAGATCTCCAGGTGTTTGAGCGTGCCTTCGGGGCGGGTGAAGTCGATCAGACAGTCGGCCCGGGAAATCGCCGCTTCGGCGTCGTCATCGACATCGAACGCGGCGGCGAGCTCGGCATCGGCCGCGGCACTGACCGCTTCGATCAGCATCTTGCCCATGCGGCCATTCTTGCCGGCAATCGCGTAACGAATCGTCGTCATTGTTCAGTCCTTCTTCGGTTCGGCGGGGACTTCGATGAAGCGCGCGGACGGCGCAGGCGCCGCTTCCTCCGTCGCGCCGCCTTCGCCTGCAGGCACGACATCACCACCGACGCGTACCAGCTTGTCGCCCTCGAAAAAGACGGAGAGGCGGCGCAGCTGGGATTCGCCACGGCCGGGCTGGAAGCGATAGACGTAGTCCCAGCGGTTGGCGTGGAAGATATCGGTCACCAGCGGGGTGCCGAGCGCGAAGCGCACCTGGTCGCGGCTCATGCCGGGCTTGAGTTTCGCCACCATCTCCTGCGTGACGAAATTGCCCTGGCGCACGTCGATGCGATAGGGCGAGAGGCGGGAAGTGATGTCCGGAGCGCTGGAACAGGCAGCGAGTGCGGTGGCGAGCAAGATCAGGCTCGAGAGCGGTCGGCGCGACGGCATGGACGGGAAGGAAAATGGATGAGGCGCGAAAAACTATATCATACGGCCATTCCCCCCTCCGAGAGCACGCCAACCATGACCGACCGCACAGAACTGCAAAGCATCGGCCTCAAGGCGACGGTGCCGCGCATGACGATCCTCGATCTGTTCCGCAAATCGACGACGCGTCACTTGAGTGCCGAGGACGTCTATCGCCTGCTCATCGCCGACAATGTCGATATCGGTCTTGCGACCGTGTATCGCGTGCTGACGCAGTTCGAACAGGCCGGCTTGCTCGAACGGCACCACTTCGAATCCGGCAAGTCGGTGTTCGAGCTCAAGGATGGCAAGCATCACGACCACCTCGTCTGTCTGCAATGCGGTCGTGTCGAGGAATTCACCGATCCCGAAATCGAACGGCGCCAGATCAAGGTGGCCAAGGAGCGTGGCTTTCGCATCGTCGACCATGCGCTTTACCTCTACTGTGAATGCACCAAGAAAGACTGCCCGTATCGACCGATCGGCAAGGGGTGAGCGGGTGTTCAACGAATACCGGCGGGCAGGCGGGCCAACAGGCGGCCGGTGGCGGCATCCGTGAAGCGCACCTCTTCGAGTCTGCCGACCAGATAGCGCTTTTTGAGCGTGAAATCGACTGGTTTGGAAATGGTCGCTTTCCAGAAGGTGGTGCTGTCGCTGAGGCAGTTCTCGTTCAGCCGGGCACGCACGGCCATGCGCAGATCGCCGCCTGCGAGACGCTGCGCTGCCGCTGCCGGCAGAACGATCTCGGCGGCGAAGCCGGTCTGCTCTCCGGCATCGCGGGGATAGAACTCATAAGGATTGTCGAAGGCAAGGAAGTAATCGAAATGCCACTCGACCGGGTATTCGATCGTCTTGCCGTCCAGGGCCGTCAGCCGGTCGCTGCTACGCGATTCGGTGGTCGAGCCGAGCGGTAGATATTTGAAGGTGTAGTAGTCCCGCCCGGCGGCAACCTCTTCCGGGTGCCAGTTCCAGCCTTCCGTCAAATCATTGAACTGCATCGGATAGAAAACGCGCAGACGACTACTCGTGGCGTCGTAGTCGATCTTCATGTCGTTGGGCAGCGGCACGGCGAGCAGGACCGTTTCGCCGGCGATGCAACGCTGCTCTGCTGCCCGTGCGAGATATTCACTCTCGCCATCGCGCGGGGTCTCCTCGGCTGCCTGAACGGCCGACACGGTCAGCGCGAGAGCGGCTGGCAGCCAACGAAATGTTGGCATTTTCATGGTATTCGAATATGTAGAAGAGTGAATTAACCGCAACATTATTGGTTTGCCGACGAAGTCTGTCCTTGATCACGATCAGGTGCCGTATCATGCCGCCGACTCTCGCGAGCTTCAGCGGGCCTTGGCGAAGAAAACCCGCACGAGAATGGTCAGCACGAAGGCGAGCAGTGTCAGCGCATTGCCGATCGCCGCCCGTTGCGTCAGGGTAGGCAGCGATGCGAGATCGCCGGCGATGCGGGCAAACACCGTCAAGTGCAACAGCGTCAGCGGTAGATAGAACACCGGATGATAGGGAATCTTTACCTTCGCGACAGCAGGGAAGATGATCGGCGCATGGCCGAAGATCATCGCGAACACGAAACCGAGCAGGATCGCGTGTAGCGCTGCATCGCGCCAGGGACTCCCCGGTGCGAGGCCGCCGATTCCCCCCAGCAGACCGCCGATTACGAGCCAAAAGTAGCCCGTCAGCAGGCAGACTGCGATATACCGGGTGAGCCCGCGCTGCCTGATCGTCTGGCGTGCAATGTCGTGGCGCAGCAGCCACGCCGCCAGCGCCACGAGCATCAGCGCGAACAGGGAAAGGCCGGTCGACTCTAACCACAGGCTCAGCATAGCTGCGCCAAGCAAGCCAAAGATGATGGCTGCAAAGCCATGACGCACCGTTTGCGGGGTGGGCAAAAAGCGCGTCAGCTCCAGTCGTTCGCCGGCTATGGTCAGCACCAGAAAAGCGAGCCACCACGGCACGGCGGGCAACAGCGTGTGAGTCACCAGCCAGACCAGATTGCCGGCAAACCAGCTCAGCGCGCCGAGCGTCAGCGTGGCGAGATACATCGCAGGCTGACGTAGGTAGAGCAAGGCGCTGCCGGTCGTCACGATGGCACTGGCGGCAATGAAAAGAAATTGCGTGAGGACGACAGGTGCGCCGATGAGGTGTGCCAGCCCGCCAACGCCGGCAAACAGCGGCCCGGCGAATGGCCAGAGGCGACTTTCGCCGGCAAGCGCCACGGCGCGTTCGAGCGCAATTACCGTGCCGAGAAAGCCGCCGATCATCAGCGCGCCATGATTGCCTGCCTGCGCTGCAGCGAAGCTTGGCACATCCACCGCCAGCCGCGCCAGGCCGGCGAGTACGCCGGTGACCAGCGCGATCATGCCCAGCAACAAGAGCGGCAGGCGGGACGCTGCCGAAGAAAATGCCATCCCTACCTCCGGCGGTCGAAATGCCGGCGCGCAGCTTCCGACATTTTCTCCGGCGTCCACGGCGGCTCCCAGACCAGCCGCACATCGATGGGCGTATTGGGCGGCAAATGCCTGCGCAGGGCTTCATCGACCTCGTCGGCGATCATCTCGCCGAGTGGACAAGCTGGTGACGTCATGGTCATCTCGACCACCACGACGCCATCCTCAAACGCAATGCGATAGACGAGGCCCAGATCGACGATATTGATGCCGACTTCGGGGTCGATCACCTCACGCAGGGCTTCCCGCAAGGCGTCAGGCTCGGGCAGCGCGCTGGAATGGCTCATGCCTCATGCGCGCTTGATGAAATCGATCATCACGCCCTCCGGCTCGCGGGCGCGATAGGCGATCTCGACGGCATTCCCGTAGCGTGCCTGCATCTGCTGCAGCAGCGGAATCGGGTCGTGATCGTTGACGAAGCGCATCACCTCGCCCGGCTGCAACGCATCGAGCGCGCCGAAGATCGCGGCATGGCGGAAACGCTTGGCGATGCCGCGCGCGTCGAAGCCGTAGATGCCTTCGGGATTGGTGTGGGTGTGGACGTGGATGGTGGTGGTCATGAGCTGGCTCCTGAAAGATGAGTGACGCAGCGCTCATCATAGTTGACCGTGGAAGTCAAGTAATTGATCTGGATCATCCACTCAGCGGCTTTTGCTAAAGCCAAAATTCCGGATAGCGCCGAGAACGCGGCAGGTTGTTGATCAGCAACGCGATGGCGAGCAGCTTGGTTGCTGATCTACAAAAAAGAATCCCCGGCGGTGAGAGAGGTGAAGAAGAGCCGCCGGGGTTTCCCTGAGGGAAGCAAAACGAGAAAAACAGTTGCGTCGCAATCAGTGCTCGCCTTTTGTACGCCGCATGCCGGCCAGACGATTGCCTTGCTTCTGTGGGCCGCCTTTCGGAAACAAATCATGCAAGTAACGGTTGTTGCCGCGTTCCGGACCCCAAATTTCTCGGAAGTGCTTGATCATGTCACGCACTTGGGGCTGTACATGATGCTCGGCATAATGATCACGAATGAAACGGATCACTTGCCAGTGTTCGTCGTTGAGCTCAAGCCCTTCCTCGTTTGCCAATGCGCGCACGAAGTCTTCGCTCCACGCATCCATGTCCTGGATGTAACCCTCCTGGTCGAGCTCGATCTCCTTGTCGCCGACTCGCAACAGCTTGATTGCAATCGCGTAGGGATTGACTCGCTTCGGTGTACTCGATGTTTGTGACATCACGGTCATTCTCCTTTAAGCGCTGCGCCGGGCACGCACGATCTGATAGGCGCGAAACAGATAGCCGACCGGCACGCTCCAGATATGCACCAATCTCGTGAAGGGGAAGAACAAAAACAGCGACATGCCAAGGAAGACATGTAACCGATAGATCGGATCGACCTTCAGCATCAACTCAGGCTCAGGAGAAAAAGCCACGATACTTTTCGCCCAAGCCGAAAGGGCGAGCATTACTTCGGCATCGCCTTTGCTCGCGTGGCCGGCCGAAACGAAGATCGTCGACAGGCCAACCAGCAGCGTAATCAATATCCAAGAAAGCAATGCAATGTCCATCCAACGGCTGGCGGCACGCACGCGGGGATTGAACATACGCCTCATCCAGAGCATCGATCCGCCGATCAAACAGAGGATGCCGAACAAAGCTCCGGCATACATCGCCAGATACTGGTGACCCAGATCGGAGATTCCCAGCGCCTGCCACATCGCATGCGGGCCAAGTAGTCCAAAGAGGTGGCCGAAGAAGATGCCGAGAATGCCGATATGGAAGAAGTTGCTGGCAAGACGCATATTGGCACGTGAAAGCAGCTGACTCGAATCGCTCTTCCAGGTGTATTGCTCGGCATCGAAACGAATCCAGCAGGCAATCAAAAACACCGTGCCGGCGAGATAGGGATAAACCCCGAAAACGAATTTGATCAAATAATCCATGATGTTCCTCCGTTTGACTCAGGCAGACACAGGTGCCAGTGTGGCTCGATTCTCGACCAGGCGCACGAGCGGCGCCCAGGGACTGGCGGTTTCCTCGAGATTCGCGGCGAGCATGGTCAGCACCTTGCGCACATGCGATAAGAACAACCTGGCTTCAGTCGTCTCCAAGGTAGCAGCGAATTCAAGCATCAAAGGCAAATAATCGGGCAGTTCGCCGGAAATCGGTTCTAACCCATAGGCGCGGTAATACTCATCCATGTCGATCAACGCCGGTCCTCTGTTTTTGTCGTCACCGAGAATATGGTGCGTCAGATGCAGACTGTGTCTGGCATCGAGATCGAAAGTGGCGACGTACTCCGCCTGTAAATCGATGAGGTCGATTCGTTCGAGCCAGCCGAGAAAACGATCTACCAGATCACGTTCGTCGTCAGAAGCATCCGATTGTGCGAGTGCCGCGCGTATCTCAGGCAAATGTTTCTTGAGCTCGTCACGCGGATAGTCGAGTAGAAGGGATAGGAGTTTATATACGCTCATCATCGTCCCCTCACTTGGCAATTTCGTCAGCCAGAGGCGCCGGCTCTTTGGGCTCGACGGTCTCGATCCGTCGCCGCGGGAATAGCGTGACCGAGCTGATGCCGACTGCGTCGTCGTTGCCGAAGGAAAAGCCATTCTGGCCCTGGAACCCATAAGCATCTTCCAGCGGGACTTCAGCATGGCTGGTGGGGATCACGAAGCGGTCGTTGTAATCGGCAATTGCCAAAAGACGATACATTGCATCGGCCTGCTCCGCCGTCAAACCGACATTTTGTAAAGCGCTCATTTCTTGAGCGCCGTCGACGTGTTTGCTGCGTTGATACGAGCGCATCGCGATCAGTTTGCTGAGCGCTTGGCGAATGGGTGCTTCGTCTCCGGCGGTCAGCAGGTTGGCAAGAAAGCGTGTCGGCGTACGCAACGTTTCGTATTTCGGAATCACGCCATCGGCTTCGGTAGGCAATGTTTTTTGATCGAGCGCCGATTGCACTGGCGAAAGCGGCGGCACGTACCAAACCATTGGCAGGGTGCGAAACTCAGGATGCATCGGGAAAGCGATCTTCCACTCCATCGCCATCTTCCAGATCGGCGAGCGGCGCGCCGCTTCGATCCAATCCTCTGGGATGCCGTCCCGACGCGCTGCTGCCACGACCTCCGGATCGTTCGGATCAAGGAAAATCTTCAGATGCGCTTTATAAACATCCTTGTCGTTTGGCGTCGCTGCATACTCGGCGATCTTGTCGGCATCGTAAAGCAGGATACCGTTATAGCGAATGCGGCCGACGCAGGATTCCGAACACACGGTCGGCATGCCCGATTCGACCCGAGGATAGCAGCCGATGCACTTTTCCGCTTTGCCCGACTCCCAGTTGTAAAAAACCTTTTTGTATGGGCAGGCGGAAACGCACATGCGCCACCCGCGGCATTTATCCTGATCGACGAGCACGATGCCGTCCTCTTCGCGCTTATAGATCGAACCCGATGGGCAGGCGGCAACACAGGCCGGGTTCAGGCAATGGTTGCAGATGCGCGGCAGATAGAGCTGGAAGGTATTTTCGAACTGGGCATAGATCTGTTTCTCGACCGCCTGGAAGTTGGCGTCGCGACTACGGCTTTCAAACTCGCCAGCGAGATGATCTTCCCAATTCGGCCCCCAGGTGATTTTCTCGATCTGCTCCCCAGTGATTTGTGACATCGGGCGGGCGGTCGGTGTCGCTTCCAACAATCTGGCATTCTGCAGATGCGCGTAGTTGTAAGTGAATGGATCGTAGTAATCGTCGATCTCGGGCAGATCAGGGTTGGCAAAGATATTGAGCAATTTCGTTGCGCGGCCGCCAGCGCGCAGCTCGAGCTTGCCGTTCTCGACGCTCCAGCCACCCCGCCACTTGTTTTGATCCTCCCATTGTTTGGGATAACCAATGCCCGGCTTAGACTCGACATTGTTCCACCACATGTATTCCGCACCCCGGCGGTTGGTCCACACGTTCTTGCAGGTCACAGAGCAGGTGTGGCAGCCGATGCACTTGTCCATGTTGAAGACAAGGGCAAATTGCGCTCGTACTTTCATTTTCGTCTCCTTAAACCGTATCAACGTGTTCCGATGCCGACCGGGTTGAGTTGTTTTTCACGCTCGGCCGTCAATGGGCGTTCCAACCAGTCGATCGCGCTATCTTCGATCTTTCTGACCAGCACCATCGTGTCGCGGTTACTGCCTACCGTGCCCATATAGTTGAAGCCGTATGAGAGCTGGGCGTAGCCACCGATCATATGCGTCGGCTTGACGACGATGCGCGTCACCGAATTCAGGATGCCGCCGCGTTTGCCCGTCGTCGGGCTGCCCGGAACATTGACGTTCTTTTCCTGCGCGTGGTACATGATGGCCATACCGCGCGGTACCCGCTGACTGACGACCGCACGCGCTACGGTTGCACCATTGACATTGACCGCCTCGACCCAGTCGTTGTCGCGGATATCTGCCTCCTTGGCGTCGAATTCCGAGATCCAGACATAAGGCCCGCCTCGAAACAAGGTGAGCATGCGCAGGTTGTCCTGATAGGTCGAATGGATGCCCCATTTCGAGTGGGGCGTAATCCAATTCAGCGTCAAGGCTTTCTTGTTTTTCGCACGCTCGGGCAGGTTGTCGAGTTCTTTGAGATCGAGTGGCGGTTTGTAACAGCAGAAGCCTTCGCCGAAGTCAAGAATCCATTCATGATCGAGATAGAACTGGCAACGGCCGGTCAGCGTGCGCCAAGGGATGAATTCATGTACGTTCGTATAGCCGGCGTTGTAGCTCACCTCATGCGACTCGATACCTGACCAGGTTGGCGCCGTGATGATTTTCCGCGGCTGTGCCTGGATGTCTTTGAATGTGATGATTTCGTCACGACGTGCATCGCACAGATGGTTGTGATCGAGTCCCGTTTTCTTGCCCAACGCTTTCCAGGACTTGTGCGCAACCTCGCCGCAGGTTTCGGGCGCCAATCTCATCACTGCGTCGCAGGCATGCACCACATCGTCGAGAGAGGGTAAGCCCTTTGACGGTCCATCGAGCGTGATCACGCCGTTGTGCTTCTTGAGCTCCTCATACTCATGCTCGGTATTCCAGTCGATGCCTTTGATGTTATTGCCAAGCTTGACCATGAGCGGTCCCAGTGCGATGTATTTGTGATAGACCGAACCGTAATCGCGCTCGACGAGCTTCAATAGCGGCATGGTTTTGCCGGGCAAGGGTTCGCACTCGCCACGCTTCCAGTCCTTGACCTGGCCAAAGGGCTGTGCCAACTCGAATGGCGAATCATGCAGCAAAGGTGCAGCGACGAGATCCTTTTTCTTGCCCAGGTGCTTTGTGGCAAGCTCGGAGAAACGTTTGGCAATGAACTTGAAGATTTCCCAGTCCGATTTGGCTTCCCATCCCGGTTTGACGGCTTCGGACAAGGGGTGGATGAATGGGTGCATGTCCGTGGTATTGAGATCGTTCTTCTCGTACCAAGTAGCTGTCGGAAGGATGATGTCAGAATAAGCGCCGGTGGAATTGAGCCGGAAATTGATATCCACGGCGAGATCGAGCTTGGCCGCGGCCGCTTCATCCACCCATTTCACTTCCTTGTTGCGGGCGCCTTCGCCACCCTCTTGCAACACGCCATTTTGGGCACCAAAGAGATGCTTGAGAAAGTATTCGTGCCCTTTTGCCGAGGTGCCCACGAGATTGCCGCGCCAGACAAATAGATTGCGTGGCCAATTGCTCGGGTTGTCGGGATCGGCGAAGGCGACGTCGATGCGCCCTGCTTTCAACTCCTCGGCTACGTATTTGGCAATACCGGCTTCATCTTGAATTCCGGCTTTTTCGGCCGCGGCGACGATATCGAGCGGATTGCGGTTGAAATGAGGGGCGGATGGCAGCCAACCCAGGCGCGTCGCGACGACGTTGTAGTCGGCGCAGGTATACCCTTTGTTTTTGGCCTTGGCTGCGGGTTGCATCAGCGCATCGGCATCGATCGACTCATAACGCCATTGATCGGTGTGGAAGTACCAGAACGAAGTCGAGTTCATCTGCCGCGGCGGGCGCTGCCAGTCGAGCGCGAAAGCGATGGGCGCCCAACCGGCTTGCGGCCGCAATTTTTCCTGGCCGACGTAATGTGCCCAGCCACCGCCCGACTGACCGACACAGCCACAGAGATGGAGGAGGTTCATGATCGAGCGATAGTGCATGTCGTTGTGATACCAGTGATTGATCGCGGCTCCCAAAATCACCATCGACTTGCCCTTCGTCTTGGCAGCATTGTCGGCAAATTCGCGGCCTGTCCGTTCGATGTCGGCAGCCTTGACACCGGTGATTTTCGCGGCCCAGGCTGGCGTGTAAGGCACCGTCGGATCGTCATAGGACTTGGCCACATTACTGCCGCCCAAGCCGCGATCGATACCGTATTGTGCGATCAGCAGATCGAATACCGAGGTGACAAATACTTCCCGGCCATCGGCCAACGTCAGTCTGCGTGCAGGCACGTTGCGCGCCAACATCCTCGGTTCGTTCGGTGCATAATGGGGAAACGAAACTGTGACCACTGTATCGCGACTGTCGATACAGGTGAGTTCGGCACGAATCTCTTGCTGGTTGGCAGCATTTCTTGGCAGAATGTTCCAACGACCTTCTTCGCCCCAGCGGAAGCCTATCGAACCATTGGGTACGACGAAACTCTTGGTGATCTCGTCATAGACCACGGTCTTCCATTCGGGGTTATTGGTTTCTCCCATCGCGCCAGTGAAATCGGAGGCGCGCAAGAAACGTCCAGTGACGTAACCCTCGTCAAAGGGTTCGAGCATCACCTGCATCGGCAGATCGGTGTAGGTGCGCGCATAGTGATCGAAATAAGGATCACGCTTGTCGAGATAAAACTCCCTCAGCACGACATGTCCCATCGCCAAAAACGCAGCAGAATCGGTGCCCTGCCGAATCGGCATCCATAGATCGGCAAATTTGACCTGCTCGGCATAATCGGGCGCCATGGCAACGATCTTCGCGCCTTTGTAGCGCACTTCGCTGTAGAAATGCGCATCTGGAGTGCGCGTTGTCGGGATCGAAGAGCCACAGCAAATGATGTAGGTCGAGTTGTACCAGTCGGCCGCCTCGGGTACGTCGGTTTGTTCCCCCCAGACCTGAGGACTTGCGACCGGCAGATCGCAATACCAGTCGTAGAACGAGCCACAGAAACCGCCAATCAATGACAAATAACGACTGCCTGCCGCATAGGAGAGCATCGACATCGCAGGGATCGGCGAAAAGCCGAAGATGCGGTCGGGTCCCCATTTTTTGATCGTGTAGACGTTGGCAGCGGCGATGATCTCGACGACTTCTTCCCAGCTCGTCCTGACGAATCCACCTAGCCCGCGCACGGCTGTGTATTTCCTGCGTTTTTCCGGGTCGGTCTGGATTGCCGTCCAGGCGTCGACCGGGTCTTTGCCGTTCATTCTTTCCGCGCGATACAGCTCGAGCAGGCGGCCACGAATCAGCGGGTATTTGATTCGATGCGGACTGTAGAGATACCAGGAGAACGAGGCACCGCGCTGACAGCCGCGTGGTTCGTGATTCGGCATGTCGGGACGTGTCTCCGGATAATCCGTCTGTTGTATTTCGAAAGCGACCAGACCATTCTTGACGAAGATTTTCCACGAGCAGCCGCCAGTGCAGTTCACGCCATGCGTCGAGCGCACGACCTTGTCATGGCGCCAGCGGTTGCGATAGGCATCCTCCCACTTGCGATCCTCGACAGTGACGATGCCATGACCGTCTGAAAAATTATCTTTGATCTTCGAGAGGAAGTTGAGGCGGTCGAAGAAATGACTCATGTGCGTCTCCTGGAGCGTGAAAACGAAAATCTCAGGGATTCTTGATTTCTGCGCCACGGCGCAGGTAGAACCACCAATTGATGAACAAGCAGAGGGCATAGAAGATGGCAAAACCGTACATCGCGTATTGGGGTGTACCAGCCTTGAGTTGCCCCTTGATCACTTCTGGAGCAATGAAAGCGCCATACGCGGCGACTGCGGAAGTCCACCCGAGTACCGGCCCAGCCTGCACCCGATCGAAGATCACGCCGACGGTGCGGAAGGTCGAACCGTTGCCGATACCAGAGGCGGCAAACAAAATCACAAATGAAATCATGAATTCAGTGAAATAAATTTCTGGGGTCGCCGAATGGTATGCTTGCATCATGATGTAACCTGTATAAGCTGATGCGACTACCATTACGACCGAAATGATTTGCGTGACGATCGAGCCACCGACCTTATCCGAGATCCAGCCACCCACAGGTCGGATCAGCGCACCGACGAAGGGGCCAATCCAGGCATAGGTCAGAGCCGAAGGTGCGTTCGGGTTCTTGGAATGAATCCAGGTCTGTGTAGCGGTATCCAAGATATGCGAGCTGCCGAAAATCACTGTGATCGACAGAGGTACTGCCGCAGAGAAGCCGATGAAGGAACCGAAGGTGACGACATAAAGTGCGGTCAGTGACCAGGTATGCTTGTTCTTGAAGATCGCAAATTGCCTGGCAATGCTTTCTTTCATGTCGCCGATGGCAGCCATTTTCATCACGAATAACGTGGCGACCATGATCAGAGGCAAAGCGACCCACATGTTGAGTAGCCCCAATCCGGTCGGTGGCGGCAGATAGAAATACAGACCGACTCCTGCCGTGACCAGGGCCAGCCCATAGAGCCAAAGAATCTTGGCGAAAGCGGCTGCTGTCGAACCGATGTCCGGCGAGACCACGAGCAGGTTATTCATGCCGAAAAAGCCCAGGAACGCCAGCGGGATCAATAACACCAACCAGATGAAGCTTGCATTCTGAATGTATGTCGACGTACCAGCCGGAATCTTGCCGAGGATCCAGCCGGAATCTTTGATCAACGTCATCGGCTCACCCCCCAATGCGCCGAATACGCCGGCAGTCATCACCAGCGGGATCATGACCTGCATCGTCGTGACGCCAAAGTTGCCGAGGCCGGCGTTGATGCCGAGCGCCGTTCCTTGCAATCGCTTGGGAAAGAACGTGTTGATGTTCGACATCGAACATGCGAAATTGCCTCCGCCGATTCCGGACAGCAGCGCCAACAGTTGAAACACCCACAATGGCGTATTCTTGTCCTGCAACGCGATTCCGGCGCCAAAGGCAGGAATCATCAGCAATGCGGTGGTCAGGAAAATCGCATTGCGTCCCCCGGCAATGCGGATAAAGAACGATGAAGGGATGCGCAAGGTGGCGCCCGATAGTCCGGCAATGGCGGTGATGGTGAACATGTCTTCGGGCTTGAAGGGGAAACCGAGGTTGAGCATCTGCACAGTGATGATGCCCCACATCAACCAGACAGCGAAACCACACAACAGACTCGGGACGGATATCCAGAGATTGCGGTAGGCGATCGCTTTGCCGGTGGTTTCCCAGAACGCCTGGTCCTCGGGGCGCCAGTCGGCGATGTCACGGCTGGAGGTGGTTTTGACGTCGATTGCTGCGGTTGTCATTGTTACGTTCTCCTATGTCATTCGAGGATATCGGGGTGAGGACGGCGACGCATCATCAAATCGAGCTTGCGCACTTCGGTGAAATACATCCAGATCAGGGATACCCAGACGACGCCATACATCAGCATGAAGCAGGTCGAACGAATGCCCGTCAGATCGACGAGCGCGCCGAACATGATCGGCAGTAAAAAACCACCCATCCCCCCTGCGAGCCCGACGATGCCGGATATGACGCCGATGTTCTTCGGATAGTCGTCGGAGATGTACTTGAATACCGAGGCCTTGCCCACCGCGAATGCCACACCGATGATGAACATCAGAATGGTGAACAGCCAAACGTTGAGACCCACCTGGAACGTCTGAAGACCACTGACGGTCTTGATCGTCAGCTCGGTTTGCGGATAGGAAAGGATGAACAGACAGACCCAGGATATCCAGAGCACCCACCAGGTAACGCGGTGCGCTCCCCACTTGTCAGACATCCAGCCGCCCAGTGCGCGCAGGACGCCGCCCGGCAAAGAGAAACATGCGGCTAGAAAGGCAGCGCTTTTGATATCGAAGCCGTATTCGGAGACGTAATATTTCGTCATCCACAGCGAAAGGGCGACATAGCCGCCAAAGACGATCGAGTAGTATTGGCAATACTTCCAGACCGTCGGGTCCTTGAGTGCGAGTAACTGGTCGCGCCAAGTGACATGAGATTCCACTCGATGCGCCAGATCGTCGTAGGTGAAGAGCCAAAACAAAATCAGCGTTCCCAGCATGATGGCAGCGTAGACCTGTGGCACGAACTGCCATCCATAGGCGACCACCAGCGTCGGTGCGACGAGCTTGGTTACCGCTGCGCCGGAATTGCCCGCGCCGAAGATGCCCATTGCCAGGCCTTGCTGCCTTTTCGGGAACCAGCGCGCGCAATAGGCGATGCCGACCGAAAACGAAGTGCCGGTCAGTCCCACGAAAAGGCCGAGCAGCAGGTAGTGCCAGAATTCGGTGCCGTATGCGATCAGATAGATCGGCACCACCGTCGCAGCCATGATCGCAGCAAACACGATGCGGCCGCCGTATTTGTCGGTCAGCATCCCGACTGGCAGGCGAAACAGCGACCCGGTCAGGACTGGCATAGCCACCAGGATGCCGAACTGCGTTTCGTTGAGGTCAAGCGTTTTCTTGATCGGAATGCCGATTACCGCGAACATCATCCAAACCATGAAACACACCGTGAACGCCAGCGTGCTCATGATCACCACCGACCAGGCCTTGCGTTTGTGTGTTACTGAGGTCATGCCGATTCCCTCCGCCCTAGTTGACCACACCGGCATGCTAGGGTGGAACGAGCAGGAAAGGAATCAGTCGGAAGTTGGGCTTACCTGCTGCAAAAGAAGGTAAGTGTCTCGTGCTATGGAACTAGTTCTTTGGAACTATTCCATGTTCGACCGCAAAGACTGCTACCTGCACGCGGCTCGCCATGTTGAGTTTGCGCAAAATGCTTTGTACATGGATCTTGACCGTGCTCTCGGCCAGATTCAGTGCCCGCGCGATTTCCTTGTTGCTGGCACCGCGCGCAAGAAAGCCGAGGATCTCCTTTTCGCGTGGCGAAAGTTTTTCGATTTCCTCGTGCATCGGTGGGCGTGCGCCGCGCCGCAAATTGTTCATCAGGCGCGTCGTCATTTGCGGCGCCATTACCGCTTCACCCTCTACGGCACAACGAATCGCTTTGATCAGGAATTCAGCATCGATGTTCTTGAGCAGATAACCTTGCGCGCCAGCTCGCATCACATCGATCAGATCATCCGGATTTTCGGAGACGGTCAGTACGATTACTTTGACCTCTGGAGCCTCCTCGACGATCAACTGTACCGCTTCCTTTCCAGCGATGCCTGGCATGTTCAGATCAAGCAGGGCGACGTCCGGCTTCAGCGAAACCGCACGTTTGACGCCTTCCAGTCCATCACCAGCTTCGCCGACGACTTCGAAATCCGGCACTCGCGATAGAAGAGCTTTTATGCCGCTGCGGAATAAAGCATGGTCATCGACGAGCAAAACACGAATCACGGCAGTCATCGGCTTACCTTGGGTAACACAAGACGGACACATGTGCCGGCATTGGGTCTGGATTCGATCTGGCACAGCGCACCAATGCGGCGAGCGCGATCGCGCATGATACCGATGCCGACGTGATCGGTTGATTTTTCAGGATTGGCAGCAAGCGCGAAACCTGTTCCATCGTCGGCGATTTCGATCATGAGAGCATCGACGCTATTGACCAATGAGATCGTCACCCGCCTCGCTTGTGCATGTTTGCGCACATTGGACAATGCTTCCTGGACGATATGCAGAATCTGTAATAGTGTGGTTGGCTGCACTGCAGGTGCTTCGCCGGATCGCTCGACATAAACGGCGATTCCGGTTTGCCCCTCGAATTTCTGTGCTGCGTTTTCGATTGCTTCAACCAGATCCGTGTGTTCGATGCGGATGCGAAAATGCACGAGCAGCTCGCGTACGTTGTCATAGCTTTCCTGAATGCCTTCGCGAATTCTGACCAGTTCCGCTCGTGCGCTGGTCACGTCGCCCTGCCGCAACGATGCTTCGAGCATCTGTGCCTGGATGTTGAGAAAGGCAAGCCCTTGGGCGATGCTGTCGTGGAGCTCCTGGGCGAGAAGGTTGCGCTCTTCGGATACCGCCATCTCTTTTTCTCTTTCGGCAAGCTGTAGGTTTTCGATGGCGACGCCGAGATGGCGGCCGACTGTTTCGAGTAGCCGGATCTCACCCTCTTCGAATTTTCGTGGCGTAGAGAAAAAGAGATTGAAGATTCCCAGTACGCGGTTCTTGGCACGTACCGGAATGGCAACGACCGACTGGAATCCTTCACGATAACAATTGAGTAGCAATCTGGGGTCGCCATCGGGGCGCGGGCAGCCAGCGAAAGGGCGCTCGGTTGCTGCCGCGTTGCCGCACAGACAGACGCCGACAGGCAGGCATTTTTCGCTAATCAAGAGCTCTTCGGGAAGGTTGCTGACGGCAACGAAAGACAATGATCCATTCTTTTCGTCGATCAGGCGCACAGCCCAAGCATGGGCCTCGAACAGATCGCGCACACGCTCGAGCACGCCTCGGGCCAACTGTCCGAGCTCGGCTGGTTCGCTGAGTGAAGCGGTCACTTCATAAAGTAGTCCGAGCTCGCGTGCTCGCACCGCAAGATCGTGCGTCTTCTGTTTCACGCGCTTTTCCAGGGTGGAATAGAGCTCCTGCAGATGATCGGCCATATGGTTGAAACCCAAAGCCAGATCGCCGAATTCGTCATGGCGATCGATTGGCAAGCGGGTACTGAAATCGGCCTGGGCCATGCTTTCCATGCCTTGCCGCAGTCGTTCCACCGGTTCGATTATCAGCATGCGGAACAGGTAAAGTAGCAACAGGGTGCCGGCCAGTGCAAAACCGACGAGAGCATTCTGGAATGACCACATTAGATCGGTATGGTGCGCATTGCTTTTCTCGATCTGCAATACCAGCTGGTTGATTTCCGGCACGAAATTGCGTATTTCGTCATCGATGCGATGCAAGACGTTGCGCGCCTGGATCGACTGGGGAGCATCCGTAATGTGGGTGAACGCCTCCTGCAACAAAGGTTCGAAATGAAACCTCCAGTGCTGCTTGAGCCGCTCCATCTGTTCACGCACCGCCGTTTCCCGTGGTAAGAACAGCGGTCGTTCGGTGTCGCCAACATCGATCAGATCGATCGCAGCACCGAATTCTCGCATCGTCGTTTCAGCCTCTTGCAACAATTCACGGCGTTTTCCCGGTAGCAACAGCGACTGTTCGATGAGATAACCGATGCGGTAAGTGCGCATGCGCAAAGCGCCTGCTTCGTTGATCGCCGCGGCGCCACCTTCGAGTTGCCGACCGACGTAGAGCGTCAGGCCGATCATCGTCAGCGCGAACAAAAAGAAGACCACCAAGATCCCGTCGATTTTGGCAGCCAAGGACCCCGGCAGGCGGTGTATCAGGCGCATTTCACATTCTTACTGATGGCGGGCTGCTATCACACATTTGCCGTCCTTACCTCAAGGCATGATCTCGACGTATTCATAGACTTCATTATCCACCAGGCACTTCCTTACTGGGACGGTCAGTTTGCCAAACCAGGCGTGCGGGTCGTGTTTGTCGACCTCGCGGCCGATGAACTTGACGAGCTCGCAGATCGGTTCGACGACGTTCTTGCGGTAACGTTCATCGTTTTTGACGTAGCCCAGATAGAGGTTCTTCATGCAGTTGCGGCGGCACCAGGAAAAAGCTTCACAGGACTCGCAGGGCATCGCCGGGGTCGGCTGCAAGGGACTCTTCTTCAGCCAGTTGCCCTGGATCTCGCCCATCTTCATCTCATGCGCATACATCATGTCCGGGCAGGGATAGATCTCGCCGCTGGGCATCACGTTGATCAGATGCGAGGAGACGCGGCACTGCGTCAGCCCGCCATAGAGCTCGATGCCGCGATTGGGCAGCAGCTTGTTCCTGACGATGCCCATCAGGGGAATGAAGGGATAGAGCGCGTCGGTGCGTGAGAAGAACTTGTCGATCAGTTTCACCAGCACCGCCTTGCGCTTGGCGACCGAATCGCCAAAGTACATCTCGTCGGCGACGAACTGCCAATAGACATAGTCGATCGCCTCGATCGCGGTGGCGAGCTCGTCGAGCTCCTCGAAGCTGGTGTCGGGATTGCCCCAGGTCACCCGCGCGGTGATCGTGCCGCCGACCTTGTCATGCACCTTGGAGAGGTTGGCAATCACCTGACGCCAGATGCCGCGGCCGCGATAGCCGTCGGTGATCGCTTCGCCGCCGTCGATCGAGACGAGGATATTCGAAAGCTTCGCCAATACCCAGTCTGGCAAGTCGTCGAGCAGCGTGCCGTTGGTTTGCAGCTGATAGCGGAATTCGGGAAAACGTCGCATCACGTCTTCCATCATGCGACGGTTGAGAGTCGGCTCGCCGCCGTAAAAGGTGACGTAGATCTCCTTGCCGGCCAGGTGCGTGTCGATGAAGCGCGCGAGCTGGTCGATGTCGTATTTCAGCTCGGTCTGCGAACCGAGCACGTCGCCGACGCCGAGCGAGCAATAGGTGCATTTCAGATTGCACTTGAGCGTGGTGAGCAACTGCAATTCGATGCGACCACCGAGGATCGGCTCGGGATCGGAAATGGGAGCGCACTGCGGCGCGAATTCGAGAGTGTGCGGGATCATGAAGGCTTCCTCCAAATGAAGAATCGAACGGGGCAACGGCTGTGGCCGGCCAGTGTGGTCAGGAGAAAGCGCACGGCGGGGCGGTCTTGGGCAGCGCGGTGATGCCGAAACGCAGCCAGCCGGTCGCGGCTTCCGGGATGGCGCCCAGAGCACGAGCGTGAAATCTGCACGGGAAAATGCGATCCAGCGTGGCAGTCGCAAGCATAAAATTATAGGCGAGTGCCCTGGTTGGAAACTTGATCCAGGTTGCCTTTGCGCAACTGCGCTTCGCCGGGGACGGCGAACAAGCCTTCGAGGCGCAGCAGCTCGTCGCGGTGTTGGCGTGCCAAATTTTCGACCAGCCGGGCGCCTTTATGGGTGAGATGCACTTCGACCGTTCGCCCGTCGTTACGTCCGGGACGACGTTCGACCAGTCCCAGCCGTTCACAGCGTGTGATGAGCGCCACCGTGCCATGAGGCTTGGCAACGAGGCGCTCGGCGAGTTCCCCGACGGTTGCCCAGTCGCGGCCGGGGAAGCCCTTCACATGCAGCAGCAAAAGGTATTGCAGGTTGGTGATGCCGGCGCGCCGGGTCAGCCCCTCGCTCCAATGCACGAAACGTCGCAGCTGATAGCGAAAGTGCGACAGTATCTCGAAATCCGCTTTGGTGAATTCGACATCATTCATGGCGCTCATAACCCATCCGGGGAGTTGATTGCAATCGAGATGCCAGCAAAATAATATCACGGTGTGACATAATTCATCAGCCCAAACGGAGGAGATCGACATGAGCACTACCATCGAGATGCCCACACGCGATGCCGAAGGCTACCTGGTCGAACCGGCGGAATGGAATGAAGCGGTGGCGACCGCGCTGGCGGAAGAGCTCGGGATCGAGCTGGGTGCCGATCACTGGGACGTGATCCGTTTCATGCGCGAGTATTACGACGAACACCAGGTCGCGGCGGATGCGCGTCATGTCATCAAGCATCTGGAGGCACGTTATCAGGGCAATGCGCGTCAGCGGCTGTTCGAGCTGTTCCCCTACGGTTATCCCGCCCAGGCGTGTAAGATCGCTGGCATGAAACGGCCGCGCGCTTGGAGCACGGGGTGAATCGTACTACCGTCTGTCTCAAGGCGGGCGACGTCAGATCGGTCGCCCTTCACCCGCTTCTTCGTGGGTCTTGCCGTCGCGGATGTGATAGATGCGCTTGAAGGTCGGGATGATCTTTTCGTCATGGGTGACGACGACGATCGCGGTGCGATACTCGCGAGCCAGATCGTTGAGAATGCGCACGACGGTGAGCGCGCGTGCCGAATCGAGTGGTGCAGTGGGTTCGTCGGCGAGAATCACCGGCGCGTGATTGGCGAGCGAGCGGGCGATGGCGACGCGCTGCTGCTCGCCGCCGGAGAGCTGCGATACCGATGCGCCGGCGCGATGCGCCACATCCAGCGCAGTCAATAGCTCCAGGGCGCGTTTGCGCGCACTGGCATTGTCCTGACCGGCGAGCATCGGCAGCAGTGCGACATTGTCGGTGACATCGAGGAAGGGGATCAGATAAGGCGCCTGGAAGACGAAGCCGATCTTGTCGCGCCGCAAGGCGCGCAGGTCGCGGATCTTCCAGCCATCGTCATAAATCACCTCACCGGCCAGCTCCATGCGCCCGGCGGTCGGTTCGATCACTGCGCCGAGGCATTTGAGCAAGGTGCTCTTGCCCGAGCCGCTGGGGCCGACCAGGCCGACGACCTCGCCAGGCCAGACGGTCATGTCGACACCTTTCAGCGCATCGACCGCGGCCTCGCCGCTACCGTAGCGTTTTTTCAGTCCGGTCAGCCGGATTGCCGGGATCTCGACCTTATCCACCGATGGCCTCCGCCGGGTCGATGCGCAGCGCGGTGCGGATGGCGACGCTGCTCGCCAGCGCGCAGATCGTCAGGGATCAGGCTGCGACGGGTCGGGGTCTTCATGGTCGTGCTCCGCGAAAGCCATCCAGCAACAGTGGGAAGACGCGCTGCGCCGCTGCGCGCAAATCGAGCGCGCCGGAAAACAAGGCACTTTGCACCACCAGTCCTTGCACCGTGCCGATGAACAACAAGGCGGCGACTTCCTCGTCGAGTGTCGCGGGCAACTGACCGGCCTGTTTGGCACGCATCAGCAATGACTTCACGCGTTCGCGATAGCCGCCGACGATACGGCGCGCCACACCAGAGAGCACCGAACCGCGCGGCCGCTGCAGTTCGTGGAACAGGAGACGCGGAACACCCGGGTGGCCGGCAACGAAATCGACTTGAGCCTGGAACAATCGCTCCAGCATTTCCAGCGGCGTGCCGCCCGCTGCGATGGCGGAGTCGGCCAGTCGGCCGAGTTGCTCGCCCAGCCAATCGAACACCGCCGCCCAGATCGAGGCTTTGTCTGGAAAATGACGGAACAGCGCACCATGGGTCACGCCGATGCGCGATGCGATCGCTTGAGTGGTGATGCCTTCAGGGCCATGTTCGCGGGCCAGATCGACGACGGCGGCGACGGTCTGCTCGCGTCTTTCCTCTGCCGAATGACGCTGGCGCGCGGTTTCGGCGGCAATGGTGGTGATCGGCATGGTGAAAGCGAAGGTTTGTTGTGCCGTTAAGTAAGTAACCTGTTACTATCTTACTGCAATTTTCCATTCCACAATTGCCCAGAAAGGTTACACAATGCGTTTTCCCGATTTTTTCTCCGCCGCACCGGTGATCCGAATGCGTGATCCGCTGGCGGAATTCCTCGGTGCCACTGGCGATGGCGAGTTCGAATATCGTTTCGAAGATGCCGTGCGGCTTGCCGGCCACAGCTGCCCGACGGTCGCTTCCGCCTTCCTGATGACGCGAGCGGCGCTCGCACGGCTTTATCCGGAAGAATTGCCCGTGCGCGGCGAGATTCGTGTCGATCTCGCCGACGAGCGTGATGCCGGAGTGGCGGGCGTGATCGCCAGCATCTTGACGCTCGTCACCGGTGCTGCTGGTGACACCGGCTTCAAGGGTATCGGGGGGCGATTCGATCGCCGCGAGCGACTTTTTTTCGCCCAACCGCTCGAACACGGCAGCCTGCGTTTCACGCGTCTCGACAGTGGCGCCGCCGTCGAGGTGGCCGCAGATCTGTCACATGTGCCAGGTGACCCCCGGCTGGCTGAGCTGCTGCCGCGCTGCCGTTCCGGCCGCGCCAGCACTCAGGAAATGAGCACGTTTCGCAGCTTGTGGCAGGATCGCGTGCGGCGCCTGCTGCTCGAACACGCCGACGATCCGCAGACGATCCTGATCTTCCCGATCTGAGGTGCCATCCCGCCAGCGCCGACTTTCATCCCGGCTTGCCATCGACGCGCGGCGCGGCAAGCATCGGCAGAGTGCGCCAGAGCAGGAGGCCGAAGGCGACGAGCCAGCAGCTTCCGGCCAGATGCAGGAACATGAAGTAGCCGGGTGGATAGAACTGCGGCGCGACGACGCGGGCGAGGAAGCCCGCGATCATGATCCAGAGCACGGACTTGTCGAGGCGCGTAAAAACCACTTCGCGGCCGGTGTGGCCCTTCGAGATGCGCACGATCATCGCCGGGCCGATGAGACCCATCACGCCGACGGTGAAAAGATGCACGGCCACGGTGCCGACCCACGGCGGTTCGGCGAAACGGCCGAGGCCGGATACGACGAGCTGCGCGACGATCATCAGATAGCCGATGTACATGATGCCGATGTCGAGCCGTGAGAGCGCCCTGGCCGGGTGCCAGAAGGCGAAGCGCCAGCAAAGCAGCGCGGCGAGCAGAAATTCGAGCGCGCCAGCCAGCGAAGCAGGCAGCAGTTCGGCAAAGATCAACGCAACGGCGAGCCACTTGATCGGCAGATCGAGACGCGCATCGCGTAGGATCTCGAGCCGGAAGGCATGGCGCATGAACTGCACCTGCGTGCGTTCGAGCATGATCAGGAAGGCCAGCCGGAAGAGGGCCAGCGACATGCCGACGCCGAGCGTATAGAAATCGCCCTGCAGGATGAGGACTTTCGCCGGCAAGAAGAGCGGCAGCGCGATCCAGAAGAAGTAGTTGTCGCTGCCGGAAGCGCGCAGACTTTGCTTGAGTAGCGTGTGCATCAGCATCACGACGATCGCGAGCTGGAAGAGTAGCGTGGATGGCCAGAAGAGCCATGGCGACCAGGCCGTGTCGATGCTCAGCGCGAAGCGATCGAGGAGCCAGGCGCCAGCGAGAAACGCGAGCGCCCCGCCGTGCCAGCCGCGCACGCCGACCCAGTTCTTCGTCGCGGTGAGCAGAAAGCCACCCATGAGCGCCCAGCCGTAGCCATAGAACATCTCGTGGGCGTGCCATTGCAATGGCGACAGGACGAAACTCGGCGCTGGCGGAAGCGAAGACGTCCCGCCGGGCGCCGCCTCATTTCCAAAAGTCGGCGCTGGCGGAAGCAAAGACGTCCCGCCGGGCGCCGCCTCATTTCCAAAAGTCGGCGCTGGCGGGACGGCACCCGTGAACACCAGCACCCACCACAGCGGCAGGATCATCCCGGCGAGGCAGGCGAGAGGAAACAGGGTGCGAAAGCCAAGGGCGAAAATCGGATGGGCAAGGAGTTTCATGCGTTCCCGGTCAGTTGAGCATAAAGCAGCGGCAGCCGGTCGGGCAGTTCCTCGGGCTTTCTGACGATGGTGTAGCCCGCCGGGCCAAAGAGATGCGGCAGATAACCAGCGCCTTCGCGGTCGATCGTCACGCAGAAGGGCTTGATGCCGGCTTCGCGTGCTTCGATCAGCGCCATCCGCGTGTCCTCGATGCCGTAGCGCCCTTCGTAGAGGTCGATGTCGTGCGGCTTGCCGTCGGAAAGGATCAGCAGCAGGCGGCGCTGGGCCGGTTGTTTTTCGATCAGTTGCCGCGCGCGTCGCACCGCCGCGCCCATGCGCGTGTACCAGCCGGGCTTCAATGCCGCGATGCGGCCGCGCGCGAGGGTGTCGAGCGGGCGGTCGAAGGGTTTGATCTCGTGGAAGCGCACGAAGCTGCGTTTCAAGGACGAGAAACCGTAGAAGGCGAAGGCATCGCCGGTGGCGGAGAGCGCCTCGCCGAAGAGCATCAGGCTATCGCGGATCACATCGATCACTTTCTGCCTGTCGTTGGCGTAGGCATCGGTCGACAGCGACAGATCGGCGAGCACGAGGCAGGCGAGATCGCGCTCGGTCGGCCGGTGGTTCAAATACGCGCCGGCGCCCGAGAAATGCCAGCCGGCCAGGCGATCCGCAGCGATGCGCACGCAGGCGTCGATGTCGAGCTCCGAGCCTTCGGGCTGGGCTTTCTGCCAGCGGCGCACCGGTGCCAACGCGGCGAACTGGTTCTTGAGCTTGCGCGCATGGCGCTTGAGGCGCTCCGGCAGTGGCTGCGGCACGGAATCGCGCGCCACCATCGTCTGCACGCGGCAGAAATCGGGCTTCATGATGCGGCGTTTCCAGTCCCACTCCGGCAGCGGGATGCCGGGGCCCACGAGGAGGTCGTCCTCTGCCGCCGCCGGCAGGTCGAGATCGAAGCGCACCTTCGAGGCAACCCTAACGTCGTTCTCTGCGAGGGTGAGTTTCTCGAGTGATTCGGCGGCGCGGCCGGCATCGGGGTTCTCGTCCGCGTCGAGCGCGCGGTTGACGCGCAGATATTCGGCCCAGGAAAGCAGGCTTTCGGCGCGAAACAGCAGGATCAAGGGTGATGCGTTTTCCGGCGGCGCATCGCGCTCGGCCTGATAGCGCTTGTTCTGGACCGACTGCTCTTGGGCTTGCTCGCCTTCGGCCTCTGTCGGGAGCGGATCGATGCGGCGCGCGCCGTTCTTCGCCGGCGGCGCGGGATAGAGCCACAGCGGCACCGGCTGGAGGGTCTTCGCCTTGGCGCGCGCAAGCGGCGGCAGCTCGGCGACGCTGCCGGGATCGAAGAGCGCCTTGAGCACCGCGCGCTCTTGCGCGGCCTCGTCGTCCGGCATCTTCTCCGGGGGGATGCGCTCGGCGACGACGGCCTCGACCAGTCGCCGGTAGCGTGATTCGAGCCCCGGATAGCGTTGCAGCGTCACCCAGGTCGCGAACTGGTTGCACACGATCCATTCCTGCGAAAACCTTTCCAGCGCCGGGCCGGCGCTCGCCGCCAGCGCGGCGAGCCACACATAGAGATCGCGGTTCAAACTCGGCGTTGGCAGGACGGCAAGACGCGGGGGCAGCACCAGGGTTTCGTGGTCGAGCGCGGCATGGGCGACGCGCTGACCGATGCCGGCGATGCGTTGCAACAGGCGACGGCGCGCGCCGTGCGCCTGATCGGCGGCCGCGGCGATGCGCAGTCCCGGATCGCCGCCCAGCGCGCGGAAGATCACGCCGAGCGCCTTTTCGATGTCCTTGAGCTCGACCGCCGCGTCCGGATGGTCGCGCCGCGCTGTCTGGGTGATCCAGCGATCCCAGAGTCCGCCGATCCACTCTTCCATCTAGACGCCTTCGCAGCGCGGGCCGATCCAGAGGCCGACGAAAGAGGTCTGGTCACTCACGGCACTGGCAGGCCATTGAAAAACGTCACGAGGATGGTCAGATGCAAGGCGTTTGGTGCGCAGCGAGGTTGCGGCGAAGGCTAAGCTCGGCTTTGTCGAGGTTGAGCGAAGCGGCCGAAGCCAACACCGCGCAACGCCGAAGAATGCCCACCGCAGTAGTTTTTTCAGCGGCCTGCTAGACAAGCGGCCGGCGAGAATGTACAGTAACGCGTACATATATGGAGGAGCCCGGAAATGGATGCGATTACCTACACGACGCTTCGCGCGAATTTGGCGAGCGCGATGGATCGAGTCTGCGACGACCACGAAGCCTTGATTATCACCCGCAACGGAGAGCAGTCGGTTGTGATGCTCTCGCTTGAAGACTATAAGGCGTTGGAAGAAACCGCCTATCTCTTGCGCACACCCGCGAACGCGAAGCGTCTTCTCACGGCGGTAGCGCAATTGAATGCCGGCAAGGGCATCGAGCGGAAACTGGCCAAGTGAAGCTGGTCTTCGCAGACGAGGCATGGGAAGACTACCTGTATTGGCAAAAGCAGGATAAAAAAATGGTCGAGCGGATCAACAAACTGATTCGCGAGATCCAGCGAGAACCATTCGGCGGCGTCGGAAAACCCGAACCGCTGAAACACGCACTCTCGGGATTTTGGTCACGCCGGATCACAGACGAGCACCGAATAGTGTATCGGGTTGAAGGCGACCAACTTCAAATAGCCCAATTGCGTTTCCATTACTGAGGCGTTCAACCCAGATTGTCCATTGGAACGCGAGCGGGTATCAAAAGCGAGGGCGAGCAGGTTTGCGCCCCCGCGACGAGCCAATAACAGTGTCTGGCGATAC
Source organism: Sulfuricystis multivorans (assembly GCF_003966565.1). Classification (NCBI taxonomy): domain Bacteria; kingdom Pseudomonadati; phylum Pseudomonadota; class Betaproteobacteria; order Nitrosomonadales; family Sterolibacteriaceae; genus Sulfuricystis; species Sulfuricystis multivorans. Next base: position 778,523 of record NZ_AP018718.1, read on the forward strand.
GCGGGGGCGCAAAGATGCCGCCCGCAGCTCGAAAACCGCCGCGTAGGGCGCTGAAATGATCGTATCGAATGCTCATGGCGAATCAGCCCGCTCTCAATGGACAATCTGGGTTCAACGTTCATGCTCGGGGACGCGCTACTCGCGGCGTTTCGCAGGGGTTTCATTTGAGCCCCTCGCAGCGCGGGCCGATCCAGGGGTAGCGATAAGGCTTGCCGGCCATGGCCTTCGCAAGCCCGAGCATGCCGAACAGGATCAGCGTCGAGTGGATACAGGTGAAGTAGAGGATCACCGCGACCCAGGTCCATTCCCAGTCCCAGCCGAGGAAAAACAGGAATGCGGCGCAGATGGCGATGATCAGCGCGCCGCCCCACAGGCTGACGAAGAAGGTCTGGTCGAGATGGCAGCGCGCCAGCGGCGGCGCAGCGACGCGATGCTTGAGCCACAGCCAGGCCAAGAGCAGGAAGGCAAGCCCCGGTGCCAGCATCAAATTGACGAGAAAGAGCGATTCCGCCGCAACGGCGAGCCCCTGGCCAGGCGTTTCGTGTGCGCGGCTCATTTGCCGAAGGTGGCGAGCACCACTTCCTCGAGCGCGGCGGCGACTTCGAGATCGTCGGTGAGCGCTTCGATGAGCGCCGCACGGCAGGCGTCCACGGGATCCATGCCATCGCGGATCAGGATCGCGGCATAGACGAGCAGCCGCGTGCTGGCGACCTCTTCGAGGTCGACGTCTTTCAGGGCACGCAAGCTGCGGCCGATATTGACGAGCCGTTTCGCGATCATCGCGTCGCAGCCGGTCTCGCCGATGAGGATCGCCTCTTCGTGCGCGGCATCGGGAAAGCCGAAGCGCAGCGCGACGAAACGCTGGCGCGTCGATGGCTTCATGCCTTTGAGGAAATTCTGGTAGCCAGGGTTGTAGGAGACCACCAGCATGAAGCTGTCGGGAGCGTGCAGCACCTCGCCGGTGCGGTCGATCGGCAGCACGCGACGGTGATCGGCCAACGGGTGGATCACCACCGTGGTGTCCTTCCTCGCCTCGACCACCTCGTCGAGATAGCAGATGCCGCCCTCGCGCACCGCACGGGTGAGCGGGCCGTCCGACCAGTAGGTGGCGCCATCGCCGATCAGATGGCGACCGACCAGATCGGCGGCGGTGAGATCGTCATGGCAAGCGACGGTGAATAGCGGCAGGCCGAGCTTCGCGGCCATGAACGCGACGAAGCGCGTCTTGCCCACACCGGTCGGCCCCTTGATCAACACCGGCAAACGATTGCGGTGTGCGTGCTCGAACAGGTCGATCTCGTTGCCGGCGGGTTGGTAAAAGGGGAGCTCGCTCATGGAATCTCGTTTCATCCAGCGGGAAAAGCGCGAATGCTACTTTAACCCAGATTGTCCATTGGAACGCGAGCGGGTTTCGAAGGCGAGGGCGAGCAGGTTTGCGTCCCCGCGACGAGCCAATAACAGTGTCTATTGGCGAGGAGCGGGGGCGCAAAGATGCCGCCCGCAGCTCGAAAACCGCCGCGTAGGGCGTTGAAATGATCGTATCGGATGCTCATGGCGAATCAGCCCGGTCTAATGGACAATCTGGGTTTAAGCACCGCTAGCGTGCGTGTCCTTGACAGCCATCAATGCAGCGTGGTGATGCGCCGCAGGACATCTCCCCAACCGTGACTGAAGATCACCATCAGCGGCACGAGGGTGACGAAGCCATGCAGGATGCGGCGGATGCGCGGATGGGCAGTGGTGATCGCCATGTAGTGATCGATCACCAGCCGGCCCTTGATGGCGATCAGGCCGGCGACGACGAAAGTCAGCGGCCAGCCGGCGTGACCGGTTTCGGCGAGCCAGGCGCCAGCGAGCGTGAGTGCCAGGAGCAGCAGCCAGATTTTTTCGGCGTGGCCCAGACGATTCATCGCAGCACGTAGAAGAACGGAAAGAGGATCAACCACAGCACATCGGTGCCGTGCCAATACATCGCTGCGGCTTCGAGGCCGCTGTAATCGCGCGACGAATAGACGCCCAGCGCGGTGCGCGTCGCCACCCACGCCAGCCCCAAGAGGCCCCAGCTGACATGCACCAGATGGTTGAGCGTCAGGTAGTAATACACCGTGTAGAAGATGCCGGCGGCGCCGTCGATGCCGTGGGCGACGTTCCAGCGGATTTCGAAGAACTTGACGCACGGGTAGCCGAGACCGAGCAGCAGGGCCGCCAGCACCCAGCGCAGCGTGGTGCGCCGCGCATCGCGGCGGATTGCCGCGACGGCTTTGACCATGCAATAGCCGCTGGTGAGCAAAAGCAGCGTGATCGTCACGCCGGCGACGGTGGCGAGCTGATCCGGCCCTCTTTCGAAGGCGGCCGGATGGTGCGCCTTGGCGATGAAATAGACGCAGAACAGCAGCAGGAACTCGACCAGCACGCAGAAGATGCCGACCCAGATGCCACGGTTGCCGGGGACGGACTCGCCGATGGGTTCCGGCGCGCGCAGGCCGGCAGTCATTTCCTGGCTCATTCGTCCTGCAGATGCGTGATGTAGGCGAGGATGTCCTGGATGTCCTTTTCCGTAAGCCGGTTGAGCACGCCGAGCTTCACCGTCTTGGGTTTGGACTTGCCGTCCTCTTCATCCTCGTCGTCGGCGACCTTGTCGTGAAGGCGCTCGCCCTTGATATAGGCATTGATCTGCTTTTGCAGGTAGTTCGTGTATTGCCCGACGAGCATCGGAAAGCGCGTCTTGCCCCGGCCATCGATGCCGTGACAGTAGGCGCATTCCTCCTGGTAGAGTCGCTTGCCGTTTTCCAGATCCCCTTCCAGCTTCGGGATGATCATCACCTTTTCCATTGCCAACAGGCGGGTCAAGGCATCGTCGGTCGGTTTGAAATCGGGAATCTTGGTCGACAGCTGGATGCCGGCCAGATAGGCGGCCACCGTCTTGATGTCCTCATCCGGCAGCTCGCGTTCCTGGGTGTAGGGGAACATCGGGATGTTGATGCGCTCGCGCGAGCGGAATTTCTTCAGCGTGTATTCGATATAGGCGGCGCGCTGGCCGGCCAGACGCGGATATTCGCCGCGCTTGCCGCCCTGGCCGAGGTCGCCGTGGCAGGCGGCGCAGGGCCCGTAGATTTCCTTGCCGCTTTCCTGTTCCGGCGCGGCGGCATGGGCGCGTGCCGGCAGGAAGACCAGGCCGAAGGCAAAGCAGAAAATGCGCAAGCTGGTGAGCATGGGCATGAGGTCACTCCATCGCGGGGGTGGGATCGGAAAGGATGCGATACGGTGCCGAGAACGGCGCCAGCCGTTCGAGGAAATCGAGCAATTCGAGCACCGGCGAATTGCGGAAGAAGGTGGTCATCGGTGTTTCCATCCAGATGCGGTCGGCATAGAGCCAGACCTCGTGCGGGGTGTCGCCGATGCCGTCGCGATCGCGGTCGAAGCCCTGGTATTCGTCCCAGCGGTTATAGCGCCAGACGTTCGCGGCGGCCGCGCCCACGCCGCTGATCGCCACGGTGGTGAGGTTGTTGTCGAAACGGTTGTGCGCGAAGCTGTGTCCGCCGGCTTCGCCGTAGAAAAACAGGCCGATGATGTTGTGCGCGAAGCGGTTGTCGCGCACGTCGAGCAGGTCGATCTTCTCGGGCGGCGCATCCACCTTGAGGCCGACTGCGCAATGCAGCACGGTGTTGCCGATGACGCGACCGGAATCACTTTCCTTGAAGACGATGCCGGCGCCGCCACCGGTGAGCGCATGGGCGATGGTGTTGCCGCGCAGCACGACGTCGCGCGAATAGAGCACGACGATGCCGGTGGCCATCCGCTCGATGCGATTGTCCTCGATCGACAGGCGCGGCGAGAATACTATCTGCATGCCATAGCGGCCATCGCTGAACTGGTTGCCGATGATCACGCTATCCTGCGAGTTGATGAAAGTCAGGTCGCGCGCGCGCTGGAAGCGGTTGTGCTCGATGCGATTGGCAGTGCCATGCCACATGCGGATCGCGTCACCGCGCATCGAAAGCTGCAGCGGCTTGCCGGTCACTTGGTTGCTGCGCACCACGGTATTCACGGCCTGGCGCAGATGGATGCCGAACAGCACATCCTCGATGCGGTTGTTCTCGATGAGGTGATCATGCCCTTCGACCTGGATACCGGCATCGACGGCATCATGGAGCTCGCCGCTGCCGCTGATCGAGAAGCCGCGCAATGTCACGCCGCGGCCACTGATGCGCACCACCGTGCCGCGGCCGGCGCTGCGAATCTGGGCCTGCCCACCGCCTTCGAGGACCAATGGCTTGTCGATCGTCACGGGCCCGGCATACACACCTGGCGGGACGTGCAGCGTGCTGCCCGCTGGCGCGGCATCGATCAGCGCCTGCAATGAGGGCGCTGCCCAGACGAGCGGCGTGGCAAGCCACAGGACGAGCCGGATCAGTGGGCGAAGCATGTTTGGCTGTCCTGCGGATCGATGCTCGCTTCGATCAAGCATCCCCTGGGCAGCGGCGCGAGCGCGGCGCGCAACGCCTCGAGCGTGTGCACGCGCTCATGCGTCATGCCGAATGCCGCGGCGAGCGCGGCCAGATCGCAGCGTTGCGGCGCGATCCAGCCGTGCCTGAGCAGTTCCGGCGGCAGCGCCGACGCGAACGGCAGATGCGCGAAGATGCCGCCGCCGCCGTTGTTGAGCAGCACGACGGTCACGCCGTGACGAGCGGCGAGGGCGAGGCTCGTCGCGTCGTGGAGCAGCGTCTGATCGCCGATCAGCGCGACACTCGGCGCGCCGCTCGCTTGCGCAATGCCGGCGGCCGTGGCGATGCTGCCATCGATCCCTGAGGCGCCGCGGTTGCCGTAAAGCGTCAAGGGCGTTTCACCCAGGCCGCCGAAGGCATCGACGGCGCGGATCGCCAGCGAGTTGCCGACGAAGACCTGGCAGCCGGCAGGAAGCTGGGCGAGCAGCGTGCGGGCGATCGTGCCTTCGAAGAAGCGGGTGTCAGTCATGGCGCGGGCGTCGACCTCGGCGCCCAACCAGTGGGTGGAAAACTCGGCGCTGGCGGAAATCGAGACGTCCCGCCGGGCGCCGAGTCGTTCCGGAAACTCGGCGCTGGCGGGACGGCACGAGGATATGAGGGCCGAGGCGATCGCGAGCGGCTCGCCGCGCAGCACGGAGCCGCTTTGCCACAGCGGATCGGGCCAGCGGCCAGGCGGTGCGACGAGGAGGTGCTCGGCAGCGGTGAGACTTTTGAGCCAGCGCTCGAGCGCGCGTGAGATGGGAAAGGCGCCAAAGCGCAGCACCCAGGCTGGTTCCGGCAGATTGGTCTCGCGCAGAAAGCGTGCGGCGTGAGCGACGAAACGCGACTTGTCGTGCGGGCCGAAGCGCAGGTTGGAAAGCGCCTCGACGATCACCGGCGCCTCGAGCGCGTCCGCCAGTTGCGCGAGCGCCTGCGCAAAGCCGTCCGGGTATGAGGCTTCGCCACAGATGATCACGCCCGGTCGGCCAAAGAGCCGCGCGGCGATTGCGTCGAGGTTTTCCGGTGACTGGGTCGCGGGCGCAGGCAAGACGATCGGCGCGGGCAGCGCTGGCGGCGCCGGCAGGGTTTCCGGCAGCAGCGGTTCGCGAAACGGCAGATTCACATGCAACGGCCCTGGCAGCGGCGTTGTGGCCGTGGCAACCAGCCGCGCGGCGAGCGCGGAGAAAAAGCGCGCCTCGATCGCCTCATCCGGCGGCGGCAGCGCATGAAAGGCGCGCACGTGTTCGCCATAGAGCTTCGTCTGATCGATAGTCTGGTTTGCCTCCCAGCCGTGCATTTCCGGCGGCCGGTCGGCGGTCAGTGCGATCAGCGGCACGCTGGCGAGGTTCGCTTCGACGATCGCCGGCAAGAGGTTCGCCGCGGCGGTGCCGGAGGTGGTGATGACGAGCGCCGGCCGTCTGCTCGCCTTGCCCAGCCCCAGCGCGAAGAAGCCGGCGGCGCGCTCGTCGTTGATGACTTGGCAATCGAGTTCCGGCCGGCGCAGACAGGCGAGTGCCAGCGGCGCCGAGCGTGCGCCGGGAGCGAGCACCGCGTGATGCACGCCGGCAGCGACGAACGCGGCGATCAAATGATCGGCCCAGGCGAGATTGCGCGTCCCCGTGTTCATGCGGCGGCCTGCCGGCGCTGACTGGCGAAGAGCGCATCGCGCATGGCGCAAAGTTTCGCCTCGGTTTCGGCGAGTTCCTGCTCCGGGACGGAGCCGTCAACGAAGCCGGCGCCGGCGTAGAGAGTGATGCGTCCGTCTTCGAGCAGTCCGCAACGCAGACAGACGGCGATGTCGCCATCGCCGGCGGCATCGACCCAGCCGAAGCCGCCGGTGTACCAGGCGCCGCGCCGGTCATGGTGGCGTTCGAGCCAGTCGAGCGCGGCCGGCGTCGGGGTGCCGCCGACCGCCGGCGTCGGATGGAGCCGAATGATCAGATCGAAAGGCCCGACATCTGCGCGGCGGCGCGCGAGGATGCGGCGGCGCAGATGGCTCAAGCCTTCGAGCTGCAGCACTTCCGGCGCGGACGGCAGAAGGATGTCCGTGCACTGATCTTCGAGCGCCGCGATGATCGCCCGGACGACGACATCGTGCTCGCGCCGGTTCTTGTCGTCGGAAAGCGCCCGGGGGGACGTGTGCCAGCCGGTACCGGCGAGCGCATCGACCGCGACTTCGTCGCCATCGAGCGCGAGCAGGGTTTCGGGCGAGGCGCCGATGAAGGCGAAGCCGGGGCCGCCGAGGGCGTAGGTCGCGCAGGAAGGGTGGTGACGGGTGAGGAAGTCGATGAGCGCGGCTTGCTCATCGACATCGCCGCGGAGCTCGAGACTGCGCGTGACCACCAGCTTGTCGAGCTCACCGCGCCGAATCGCCGCCAGCGCCGCGCGTCCACGGGCGAGGAAGGCCTGCTCGGAAAGCGCTGCCTTCTGGAGGGTGAGGGGCGTAGTGCGGCGCTGAGCGCGCGGGCGAAGCAGATCGTTCCAGAGTGAGCGCCAGCGGGCCAAGGCCGTCTGTGCCCGTTCTGCGGCCGTGCTCAAGGTGAGACTGACATGCCCGCTCCGTTCGGTGAGCAGCAGTTCCGGCACCCAGAGGCTGGCATTCGGCAAAGGCTCGCCGCCTTCAGGCGTGAAGGCGAAGCCAGTGAAGGCGCGCGGTGGCTCGCCGGCGTAGCGCCAACCGGCGATCAAGCCACGCTGTGCGGCGGCGAGCGCCGCGAAACGTCCGTTGCCACTCGTCAGCGCGCGCAAGGCGATGCCGGCGCCGAGCAGGCGCAAACCCTGTTCCGGGCGCTGCCAGAAGCACCACTCGCCCGCCGCCTCGGGGTTGATCGCCGGCCAGCACGGCAAGCGCACCGAAAGCGAGATCGAGCGCGCTGCCGGGGCCTGCGCCGCGAGGCTGGCCAGTGCCGGCGCGATCTGCGCCCAGTCGATCATGACCACAGGCTCCGCACTGCGTGCCGGTCGAGCTTGCCGGAGGCGAGCCGGGGCAGCCGCGCGACACGCAGAAAACGCCGCGGCCGGCGGCTGGAAGGCAGTCGAGCGCGACTCCAGGCCTCGACCGCCGCCTCATCCGCTTCGCCCTCATAGACCGCGGCGATCAGATCGCCCCAGACGGGGTCAGGGAGCCCCATCACTGCCGCCTCGCGCACGCCGGGACATAGAGTGAGCTGCGCCTCGACTTCGAGCGGATGGACATTGACGCCGGCGCTGATCAGCATCTCGTCGGCGCGACCGAGGATCGTCACCCGGCCCGCTTCATCGATCGTCGCCAGATCGCTCGTGGTGAGCCATTCGCCGACGTCGGCTTCATTCAGGTAACCGATCATTCGCGCTGGTGTCGCGACTTCGAGCGTGCCGGACTCCGACAGCCGCACCCGCACGCCCGGCAGCGACCGGCCATCGACGAGCGCGGTGGCGCAGGTTTCCGTCATGCCGTAGCTGAGTCGGATCGGCCAGCCGGCCTTGCGCGCCCTTTCTTCCAGGCTCGGTGCGAGCGCCGCGCCGCCGACGAGCGCGCAACGCAGACTTGGTGGCGGCAAGACGGCGGCATCGAGCAATCTCGCCAGCATCGCCGGCACCAGCGAGACATGGGTGATGCGCCGCTCGACGAAGGCGCGCGCCACGGCGTGAACATCGAAGCCTTCCTGCACCACCGCAGTGGCCCCGGCACGCAGACAGCGGTAGAGGATCGTCGCGCCGGCGACGAAATGAAGCGGCAGGCAGGCGAGCCAGGCATCATTGGGCTGGAGATCGAAGGCGCGCTCGCTCATGCGTGCGGCAGCGGCGATCGACCGCCAGGCAAGGCGTACGCCCTTCGGTTCTCCGCTCGAACCGGAGGTGGCGATGATGAGCGCCAAGCGAGGGTTTGCCGTGGCTTCGGCCTGTTCGATGAGCCGCGCGCGTGCCTTTGGCGAAAGGTGCGGCGGTAAAGGAAAAGCCGTGCCCGCGCCCAAGCCGCAATCGATTAGCCCCTTGGCGAGCGTTGCCGCATCGTCTTCGAGTAGGGTCAAGCCGCTTCGCCCGCGTCGGCCAGCGAGCGCGCCATAAGAGAAAACGCTGCCGTCGGGCAGGATGAGCGCGGGCCGCTCGGGAGGGTGGCGGGAGAGCCAATGGCGCAGGATTTGCATGGCCGCAATTGTAGGCAGCTTGGCAAGGTGCGCCCATGAGCCAGATCAAGGGAGGCAAACATCAGTGCCCTGTGGTAAAAACCCTGCGCCATGGAGGTGTATTTGTTCGCCAGCCTGATCGCGCTGGCTGCTTATTTCGTCCGCGGGATCGCCGGCTTCGGATCGGCTCTGGTTGCCTCTCCTTTGCTGGCGCAAATGCTACCGCTGTCGATCGTCGTGCCCCTGGTCGTGATCCTCGACAATTCCGGTTCGGTCCTGCAAGCCTGGCGTCATCGGCGCCTGATCGTCTGGGCGGATCTGCGCCCCTTGCTACCGTTTTCGTTCGTGGGCATTACGCTAGCGATGGTCTTGCATGCCTGGATCGATGGCCGTCTGCTGAAGCTGTTGTTGGGCCTTTTCGTCGTCCTTTTTGGCGCCTATCAGTTCCTGCCGCAACCGAATGTGCATCTGTCGCGGCGCTGGGCAGCGCCGGCAGGTCTGCTCGGAGGGCTTGTCGGCGGGCTCTTCGGCACTGGCGGGCCGTTCTATGTGATGTATTTCCGGCTGCGTCAATTGGAGAAAACCGTGTTCCTCGCCACGATCGCGATGCTGTGGGTGGTCGATGGCGGCCTGCGCATCGCCGGTTTCGCGCTCGGCGGCCATTACCAGGAGCAGCATCTGTGGCTGCTGGCGGCGATGGCGCCGACGGCATGGCTCGGATTACACTGGGGTCAGAAGCTGCATTTCGGAATTTCGGCCACGACCTTTCGCCATATCATCGGCGCATTGCTGCTGGCCAGCGGCGGCATGTTGCTTTGGAGACAGTCATGAAAAGAATCCTCTGCTTCGTCTCTTTCTGGCTATGTGCGCTTGCCGCCCACGCCTGGGAGGCCGGCGGGCCATATCCGTTCGGCGTGCTCAACCACCGTTCGTTGACCTTCACCGCCGAATACTGGAATCCGATCCTCGCCTGGGTTTCCGAGCGCGCCGGGGTGAAGCTCGAACTGCGCGTCGCGCGCACCGCCAACGAGACGACCGACATGGCCGCGCGCGGCGAGCTGGCCTTCGTCTATTCGAACCATTTCTTCACGCCGGAACGCGCGAAGCTGGGTTTCACCGTGCTCGCCCGTCAGGAAGGCGAAGGCATCAAAGGGCAGGTCGTGGTGCGCGACGACAGTCCGGCAAAGCGTCTGCAAGAGCTTGCCGGCCAGAAAGTCGCCTTCGCGAACCCGTATGGCTTCACCGGCTATTTCGTGCCCTACGACGCGCTGCTCAAGGCCGGGGTCGAGGTGGAGCCGGTCTTCGCCGGCACCCAGGAGGCGGCGATGGGCCAGCTCAAATTCGGCCAGGTCGCGGCCGCCGGCGTCAATAGCCAGGTGATGGCCGATTACGCGCGGCGCGAGCACTTCGCCTACCGTGTGCTCTGGGAATCGATCCCCTATTTCGATCTGGCGGTGATGGCGCACCCGAAAGTGCCGGCGGCTCACCGCGAAGCGGTCAAGCGCGCCTTTCTCGCGCTGCGCGAGGAGGAAAGCGGCCGCGCGGTGCTCGCCGAGGCGGCGCAAAAACTCGGGCTCAAAAGGCCGCGCGGCTTCGTCGCCGCGTCCGACGCCGATTACGAAAATTACCGGCGCTTCTTCCGCGAGACCCTCGTCCCGCTCAAAGGGCAATGAACCTGCTGGCGCGCCTATCAATCCGCTTTCGGCTGCTGATCGCGCTGGTGGCGGTGGGGCTGCTGCTGGCCATCGTCGGCAGCGTCGCGGTGCTCCGGGTCGCGCGCGAGATCGGCGGCAACGTGGTGGCCCAGACCGCGCAGCGCGAAGCGCGGCTGCTCGCCGCGACTCTCGTCGAGCCTTTGATCCTCAAGGACTACACCACCGTCGAGCAGCTGATGCGCCGGGAGGTGACCAGCGCCGAGGCGAACGTGGTGCGCTTTGCCGGCGATGGAGTCGAGATCGAGGCGCAGGAGGCGCCCGCCGCCTTGCAACGTCCGGACTGGTTCGCGGCGTTGTTGGGGCTCGTCCCGGGTCAAGCCGAGGAAACGATCGCCGTCGGTGGTCGGGAATACGGCCGGCTTGCCGTGACGATCGCGCCGGGCTTCGTCGAAGATCGCCTGTGGCGGATGCTCGGCCTGGGCCTACTGATCGCCGCCGGCGCGATGCTGCTGCTCGCGCTGGCGATGCATCGGATCATGCGCGCCAATCTCGCCGGGCTGGAAGCGATCCGCGCCTCGACCCAGCGCCGCGCGGCCGGCGATCTTGCCTCCCGCATCGTATTGTCGCCCACCGCGCCGCCGGAGCTCGTCGAGACGGCCGGGGTGATCAACCGCGCGCGCGATCAATTGCAGCAGAAGATCGACGAGCTGGCGACCGAGAAGGAGCGCTGGCGCATCACGCTCGCCTCGGTCGGCGATGGCGTCATCGTCACTGATGCCGATGGTGACGTGGCGTTCATGAACCCGGTCGCCGAACGGCTCAGCGGCTGGCCGCTTCCTGAAGCGCGCGGCAAGCCGATCGAGACCGTGATGCCGCTCATCCATGAAGAGACGCGCGCGCAGCAACCCAACCCGGCGCGGCTGGCCTTGCGCACGGGCGAAACCCAGGCGATGGCCAATCACACGCTGCTCATCGCCCGCGACGGCCGCGAGATTCCGGTGCACGATTCGGCGGCGATCGTGCCCTCGGTCGCCCATGACACGCCCGGCCAGCCCTGCGGCGCGGTGCTGGTGTTCCGTGACGACAGCGAGCGGCGCGCGCTGCTCAGAGAGTTGCGCCTGATGGCCTTCCACGATCCGCTCACCGGTCTGCCGAACCGCCGCGCCCTGGTCGGGCGCATCGAGCGGGCCTTGCGTCAGGTGCGCGAGGACGGTCGCAGCCACGTGTTCTGCTACATCGATCTCGATCAGTTCAAGCTGGTCAATGACACCTGCGGCCATGCCGCCGGCGACGCGTTGCTGGTCGAGATCGTCGGCCTGATGCAGTCGGCCGTGCCGGCGCCGGAGGGTGCTGAGAAGAGTCTGTTGGCGCGCATCGGCGGCGACGAATTCGGCCTGTTGCTGTTCGATTGCCCGCTCGATGAAGCGGTCTGCACGGCCAGGCGACTCGTCGAGCTGATCACCAGCCATGCTTTCCGTTATGAAGCCCGCCAGTTCCACATCGGCGCCAGCGTCGGCGTCGCGCCTCTCGAAGCGGGCATGGGCGTCGATGAGGTGCTCGGCCATGCCGATACCGCCTGCTATCACGCGAAGGATCAAGGCCGCGGCCGCGTCGAGGTGCATAGCGCCGCCCATCCGGGCATCCGCGCGCTCGACGAGGAGATGCAATGGGTGATGCGCTTCGATGAAACGCTCGCTGCACACCGCTTCCGCCTTTATCGCCAGCGCATCGCACCGCTCGCGGCGCAAGATGCCGGCGAGCATTACGAAATCCTGCTGCGGGTGCTCGACGAGCAAGGGGTGGCGACGCCGCCGGGCCGCGTGCTCGCGGCGGTGGAACGCTTCGGCTATGCCCCTGTGCTCGATCGCTGGGTGTTCGATGCACTGCTCGACCATCTCGTCCGTCATCCCGCGGATCAGGCCCGCTATGCGATCAACCTGTCCGGCGCAACGCTGTCGCAGGCCGATCTCCTCGAGCATGTCCAGCTACGCCTGGCGTCATCGGGGATCGCCCCTGCGCGGCTGTTGTTCGAAATCACCGAAACCGCGGCGATCCATCATCTGGCCGCGGCGCAGCGCTTCATCGCCGCGATCACGAAGCTCGGCTGCCGTTTCTGTCTCGACGATTTCGGCGCCGGCCTGTCTTCCTTCGCTTATCTGAAACGGCTGCCGGTGAGCGTGCTGAAGATCGACGGCGGCTTCGTCCGCGCGCTGCACGAAGAGGCCAACGATTACGTGATCGTCAATGCGATCGCGCAGATCGGCCGCGATTTGTCGCTCGAAGTGGTCGCCGAATGGGTCGAGAACCAGGAGATCCTCGACAGGCTCGCCGAAATCGGCGTCGACTATGTGCAGGGGTATTTCATCCACCGCCCCGAGCCGCTGCCGGAGTGAAGCCCAGTCCTGCGGTTTCTGGTAGTTGCAGAACACCCCCGACGATTGCGGGCGGCGCGGCGAGATCGTCGGCAAGCCATGCCGAGGTGCCCAGGCCGTGGGCGAGATCGGGCGAGAGCGCCGCGGCCAAATGCGCGGTCGCGGCGACACCGATCGCCGAATCGATCACCGTGGTGAGCACGAGCTCGATGCCGGCATCTCGTGCGGCCTGCGCGATCCGCCGCGTTGCTCGAATGCCGCCCAGCCGCGCCGGTTTGACCACCAGCCGGCGCACTGCGCGGCTTTCCGTCAGCGCCGCGAGGGAAAACCCCGGCAGCGATTCGTCGAGGGCGAGCGCATAAGGCAGCGCCGCCTGCAATGCGGCGAGGGTTTCGAGCGACGGCTGGGCGAGCGGCTCTTCGACCGCGTCGATCGGCAAGGCGCGGATCGCGAACAGGAAACGGCGCGCTTCGCTCTCATCCCAACTGCGATTGGCATCGAGCCGCAGGCATAAGGTCCTGGGCAGCGCGAAAAGGCGCGCGATCTCCTCCTCGACGGATGCCAGCCCGACCTTGATCTTGCCGATGCGAAAGCCTTGGGCGGCAGCCTGCGCGTAACGGTCGGGCAAGCCAGCGTCGAGCGGCCCGAGCGCGGCATTGACCGCGATGCCGTTGCAGCTGCCGCCGAGATGGCGCCACAGGGGCTTGGCCTGCCGCTGCGCGGCGAGATCGGCTTGTGCCGTCTCGATCGCCCAGCGCGCCTCGCAAGGCAAGGCATCAAACTCGGCGGCTGCGGGACGGCACGCCCAGGCGGCGAGCGCATCGATGACCCGCTGCGGATCACCGCCAGAAGGCAAGGGCGCGCAATCGCCCCAGCCTTCATGGCCGTCGGCGTCGATCAGATGCAGTAGCGCGCCAAGGCGTTCGGTGAGAGTGGTGCGCGCCGCCACCCACGGCAGCTTGAGCGGCAGGCGGTAGGGAAGGACTGTGGCGTGCATCAACCAATCGGGAGATGTTTGATGCGAATGCGATCTGGCGTAACCGTCACCAGAGCGCCATTGGCCATCGCCGTGGCGATGCTCGGCCAGATACGCTCGAGGAGCAACGCAAGCTCTTTGCTTTTCAAGCCTTCTATACGCAAGCGCACAACCGAAGGACCGCGTTCACCGCTGGTGGCCAGCAAAGCGTGAAAATCTGCATCCAACGTGATGACATGGCGTTTCTCTTTGCGGGCGAACTGGAGAATCATTCGATCGCTTGCGCGGGAAAGACCGAGATCGGCGACATGCCATACCGACCATTGTTCGCTTGGCAACGCTGCGCCGACTGAGCGAGGCAATCCTTGATCGAGCAACAGGGAAATCACGCTGCCTCGAGCGCGAACGTCTCGTCGGCGAGATTGCTCGCCGCGAAAGCAAGCGCCTGTCGTACGTCCTCTTCTTCGAGCTCGGGGTATTCGGCGAGAAGCGCGGCGCGATCGGGATAGAGGGCGGCGGCTTCGACGACGCGGCGCACCGTCAGACGCATGCCGCGGATGGTCGGCTGGCCGTTCATGATCGCGGGGTCTACGGTAATGCGGTCGAAGATCATGGCCGAATCATAACGCTTTCATGGCCGCCGGCGGTATTTCGAGAAATCCGGCGGGCGTTTTTCGAGGAAGGCGTTCCTGCCTTCCTGCCCTTCGGCGGTCATGTAGAAAAGTCCGGTCGCCTGGCCGGCGAGTTCCTGGATGCCCGCCAGGCCATCGGTGTCGGCATTGAAGCCGGCCTTGATCATCCTGAGCGCCGTGGGCGAGAGCTTGAGCATTTCGCGGCACCAGGCGACGGTTTCCGCTTCCAGCCGGTCGAGCGGCACGACGGCATTGACGAGGCCCCATTGCAAGGCCGTCTGCGCATCGTATTGGCGGCAGAGGAACCAGATTTCCTTCGCGCGTTTCATGCCGATCGTGCGCGCCATGAGGCCCGCGCCCAGCCCGGCATCGAAGCTGCCGACACGCGGCCCGGTCTGGCCGAAGCGCGCGTTCTCCGCGGCGATGGTCAGATCGCAGCAAAGATGCAGCACATGGCCGCCGCCGATCGCGTAGCCGGCGACCATCGCGACGACCGGCTTGGGCAGGCGGCGGATCTGCATCTGCAGATCGAGCACATTGAGATGCGGCGTGCCGGTTGCCACATCATGATAGCCGCCGTCGTCGCCGCGCACCTTCTGGTCGCCGCCGGCGCAGAAGGCCTGGTTGCCGACGCCAGTGAGGATGATGACGCCAATCTCGGGGTCGCGATGGGCGCGCGCGAAGGCGTCTTGCAGCTCGATGATCGTTTCCGGCCGGAAGGCGTTGCGGCGCTCCGGTCGGTTGATGGAAATCTTCGCGATGCCGTCGCCGGAGAGCTCATAGAGGATATCGGTGTAGGTCGCGGCGGGAACCCAGGAAATCGTCATAGCGGCAGCAGGCAACCGAGGGCGAGAAAAAGACCGAACAGAAATTGCGCGCGCGCGCTCCTGGCGAGCACGTCGTTGAGCGCGACGCCATGCGCTCGACGCATCGCGCGCACCACCTCGAAAGCGGCGGGCAGGGCGGCCAGTGCGAGCCACAGCCCATGCCGGGAGGGCAACAGCGCGGACAAGAGCGGCAGCACGAAAAAGGGGGCGATCATCAGCACGGCATGGGTGTCACGCGCCGGGGCTTCGCCGAGCACGGCGGCGAGCGTCATGCGGCCGGCGGCGGTGTCGGCGGCCAGATCGCGCAGGTTGTTGACGAGCAGCACGGCGGCGGCGGGCAGGCCCAGCGCCGCGCCGGCGAGCAACGCCGCAGGGGAGAGGCGCTCGGCCTGCAGCCAGTGGCTGCCGGAGACGGCGAATACGCCAAAGAACAGCCAGACGAAGAGCTCGCCGAACGGCGTATGGGAGATCGGTTTCGGTCCTGCCGAATACATGGCGCCGGCGGCAAGTGATGAGAGCCCGATGATCACGATCGGCCAGCCGCCAGAGACGGCGAGGAAGACGCCCAACGCGAAGGCGAACGCAAACGCGAGCAGCGCGGCGCGGCGCACGCTAGCGGCGCTCGCCCAGCCGGCGGCAGTGACACGCAAAGGGCCCAAGCGGCCGGGCCGGTCATTGCCGCGCTCGAAATCGCTGGCATCGTTGAGCAGATTCGTGCCGATCTGGATCAAGAGCGCGGCGGTCAGGGTGGCCAAGGCGATGCCGAGGCGTGGACTCGCGCCTTCGGCCCAGGCAAGCGCGCTACCCACCAGCACCGGCGTCGCCGAAAGCGCGAGCGTGCGCGGCCGGGCGGCGATCCACCAGATGCGCCAACGGCTCGGCGGGGCGTCCCCGATGGCGAGAGGCAGCTTGAGCTTCATGCGGACGCGCTGGGCTTTTGGCCGAAATGCAGGCAGGCGATGCCGAAGGAGAGATTTTCCCAATGAACGTCGGTAAAGCCTGCTTCGGCGATCAATCCGGCGAATTCGCGCTGGTCGGGAAAGCGCCGGATCGATTCGATCAAGTACTGGTAGGCACCGGGTGCACGCGCGATCGCGGCCCCCAGCCGTGGAATCACGAGGTGTGAATAGGCATCGTAAAACGGCGCGATGAGCGGCGCCGGGCGCGAGAATTCCAGACAGATGAAGCGGCCGCCGGGCACCAGCACGCGATGGATCTCGGCGAGCGCGGCGGACAGCCGCGTCACATTGCGGATGCCGAAGGCGATCGTCAGCACATCGATGCTGCAGTCGGGAAAGGGCAGAGCCTCGGCCTCACCCGCTAGCCAGTGGATACGCTGATCACAGGCGCGCCGGCCGGCTTGCATCATCGCGACACTCGGATCGCAGACGATGACGCGCCGGCCACAGCCGTCAAGCAGGCGGGCGACGTCGCCGGTGCCGCCGGCGAGATCGACGACGATGCCGTGGCTGCCTGCTGCGCGCCGGGCGAGACGACGCTTCCAGAGCCTGTGGATGCCGAAGCTCATCAGGTCGTTCATCAGGTCGTAGCGCGGCGCGATGCGATCGAACATGCGCCGGATGCGGCTCTTGCGCTCTTCGGGCGCGACCGTTTCGCGACCGAAGCTCTCATCCAGGGCGTGGCGCACCGCCGTCATTGGAGCAAGGCGTCGGCGGCGGCCTCGAGCTCGCTGCGACTGATGCGGCCGAGCTTGTGGCCGATGAGCTTGCCTTGCCGGTCGATGAATACGGTGAAGGGAAGCCCCGCCTTGTCGTTGCCCAGCGCCTTCAGGAGCTCGGTGCCGCGCGCTCCGGCGAAGAAGTTCGGGTATTCGATCTCATAGGCTTTCAGGAAATCGCGCGCATTGGCGCTGTTCTCCTCGATCGCGATGCCGACCACGGCAAGCCCCTGCGCGCGGTATTTGTTCTCGAGGGCCCTGATTTCCGGCATTTCGTCACGGCACGGCGAGCACCAGCGCGCCCAGAAATTGACGATCATCGGCTTGCCGCGGAAACCCGCCAAGCTTGCCGGCTTCTCTTGCGCATCGGTCAGCTTTGCGGCAAAGAGCGCTTCGGCATCCTGCGCGCGGGTAAAGGTGCTCAGGCAGGTGATCAGAATGAAAAGCAGCGTGCGCATCAGGGTAGATCGCCACGACGAAAAAGGAAGTAACCCAGGCCCGCCGCGGCTAGCCCCAATGCTGTCGGATAGGCGAGGGCGAACAGCTTGTAGCCACTGGCGCCGAAGGTGTCGAGGATCACATAGGCGGCAGGCCCGAGCACGATCAGCTGCGGATCGAACAACGCCAGCGCCGCAGTGCGAAACACCTGCAAGGGATTGACGAGTGCGATGCCGATCGCGACTTCGGGTGCGACTCGCCCCTGGATCATCACCCCCAAAAGGATCAGATCGAGGAACAAGAGCAACACCAGCCAGGTCAGGAAAGCGGCGCCCTGCGCCATGTCGGTGCTGCGCGCGAGCGCCGAAATCAGCATCCCCAGTCCCAGGAAGCAGGCCGCCATCGCGGCCAAGAGCGCCGTGTAGTAGCCGAACATGTCCCAGGGAATCTCGATTTCCTTGATCATCGCGATGCCGACGGCGGCGAGCATCGCCAGGAACACCGGTGCGAAGATGACCAGATAACGGCCGAGGATCTTGCCCCAGAACCAGGCGGCGAGGCTCACCGGCAAGGAGAGCAGGTATTCGAATACGCCCGCCTCGCGATCCCCCGCCACCGAGCGCACCGTGGTGATCAAGACGAAGATCGGCAGGATCGCCATCGTCAGCTGGATATAGGTGACCAACAGGCGGGAGAGGCCAATGAAGCCGAGCACGCGCGATTCGGTCAGCCCGAACACGAACAGCAGCGCGACGATGCCGCCGAACACGCCGGTGTAGATCAGAAACCAGCGCGCACGCAAAGATTCGACGATGTCGAGACGGGCGGTGAGCCAGAGCTGTTTCATCGTTGCGGCTTCCTGACCTTGGCGACGACGTGTTCGGCCATGGTTGCGAAATCGACCGAGCCGGGCTGCGGCTGGGCGACGGCGCCGAAGTTGTAGCCCATCGGCGAATACTTGTTGATGTAGTGGGCGGATCTTGCATCGAGCCAGCGCACCGCGTTGCCCTGGCTGGTGACGTCGGCGACCCAGAGCTTCGTCGCTGGCTCGCGGATCCAGGGGTATTTGTCCGCCTTGTCGTGGAGGAACAGCGCAAGGCAGCCAGGATCGTCGAACTTGAAGACGTTGTTCTTCGGCCCGCCGCGCAGCTCAGCGGCAAAGCGCCGGTCGGAGATGCCCATGTTGCAGACCACGCAGGTATCGCGATCCCATTTGATCGGCTGCATGCCCTCCGGCCAGCCCTCGTCGCGCGCACAGCCGTGAAGCGCTGCAAGGGCGGCGGGAAGCGGCGCGAGCGCGAAAAGGGAAGTGCAAAACTCACGACGTTTCATTTTTTTCATGACCTCCTATCGTGCCGTCTGGTCAGCGCCGACTTTTTCGGACATGGTGAGATCCGCGAGCAGTGCGACATAACGCGAGAGCGTGCCCAAGAAACGCAGCCGGTCCGGCCCGGCCACTTCGCCGCTCCAGACGAGGCCGGAAGCATCGGCAGTGAATTTCCAGCCCGCCAGCGTCTTCGCGAATGCCGCATCGACGCGGCGCACGACGAGCCGGCAGGCGAACACGCCGGAGAGCGAGACGTCGTCGGCGACGCGGTCGTCGAGCACGATCTTGCCCATGTCCATTTCGATGACGCGATTGACCAGCGCGGCGACCTCGTCGATGCGGTGGCTGGAGATCAGCATCGTCGCATCGTGCTGGCGTTCGGCCAAAAGCTCGAAGAAGATCTTGCGCGCCGCCGGGTCGAGGTTCGCGGCCGGCTCGTCCATGATCAGGAGCTTGGCATTGCGGCCGAGCGCGATCGCAATCAAAAGCTTTTGCTTCATGCCGCCGGAGAGGCGATTGAACGGCCGGGTGCGGATCGTATCGACCGGCAGACCCAGTCGATCGGAGATCGCATCGATCTGGCCGGGATCGGCGCCCGAGAGCGCGGCGGAAAAATCGATCAGCTGAGCAACCGGCATCTTCAAGGGTGGCGGCAGCTGCGGCACGAAGCCGATCTTGCCGAGCACCTTGGCGCGCTCTTGGCGGGGGCTGTGACCGTCGATGGTCACCTTGCCGTCATGCACGTATTCGCCGAGCAGACAGCGGATCAAGGTGGTCTTGCCGGCGCCATTCGAGCCGATCAGCGCGATGCGCTCGCCCAACGCGATGTCGAGGTCGATGCCATCGAGCACGCGCGCGCGACGGAAGGATTTGGTGAGGTTTTCGCAGCGGATCATCGGGGCGCGGTGAGAATCTTGAGAATGTGGCGGGCGAGCTGCTCGTCGATTTCGTTATGTCGGGGTCGGCTGTTGTCGGTCGGTCACGGGATTGCGATAAAGGTCGTGGCGCGCGCCGTGGCGAACGAAGATACAGCCTGCTTCAGTGAGTCTTTTCAGCAACTCCTGTCGCTTCATAGGGTGAGGGCGACTTCCTTGACCTGGTAGTCCTGCGGCACGTCGTCCATCAGCATCAAGCAATAGGCATCCTTGATGTTTTCCTCGAGCTCTTCGAGAGTCTCGCCTTGGGTCATGATTTCCGGATGATCGACGAGCTTGCCGACCCAGAAGCGATCGTTTTTCCAGTAAATCATGTTCAGCTTCATGGCGGGGTTCCTGTGTTGCGAATCCGTGAGCGACGAGTCTACATCAGCTTCGCTAGCCCCTTGATGTCGAACTTGAGCGAACCGGTCGGACAGGTGTCGACGCACAGACCGCAGCGCGTGCAGTCCGGGCCGATCGGCACCTCGGTGTCGACCGCGCGGCCCTTGATCACCGTGTCGAGCACGTGCGGCACGAGACAGACCTTGCGGCAGTCGCCCTCGTGGAAACAGCCTTGGAGCGTGTATTTGACGCGCAGCGGCGAGATGATGCCGACTACGCCATAAGTGAGCCCGATCGGGCAGGCGTAGCGGCACCAGGCGCGGCGCATGAAGAACACCTCGAAGACGAGGAGGGCGAGAACCCAGAGCATCGCCAGGATGCCGCTGCTGTAGATCAGCGCCCGCGAGACGATGCCAGTCGGCGAGATCGCCTCATAGACCGTGTAGCCGGTCACCAGCGCGAGTAGAGCGAAGATGACCCAGGAGACGGTGCGCCAGCGCCGGTCGATCGGCGTGTCGGTGACGATCTTCTTCTGCACCAAGAAGAGATGGAGCTTCTCGGCCCATTCGGCGAGGAAGTGATAGGGGCAGACCCAGGAGCAGAAAGTGCGCCCGCCGAGCAGGATCCATAGCACCAGCACCGTGCCGGTGCCGATCAACAGATTGGTGATGATGTGCTTGTGGGCGAGCATCACCTGCAAGGCTGAATTGAGGTCGATCAGGTGGAAGCCGGCGAAGCGCGAGGCGGTGAGCGCGCCTTCGAGCAGCTGGATGTCGAAGTGGTAGGAGACGACGAACAGCAGATTGACGAAGATCAGCGTCGCCCAGCGCCAGTTGCGCCACTTGTGATTCTTTTCGCGCGCGCGGTGTGCCTCCTTCGCGGCGGCGAGTTCCGCCTTGTTGGTCATGCGTTTGAGCTGATGCACCTTCAGGGCGCGCTCTTCGATCAGCGCTGGTTTTTGCGGTTCGGCGCCGAACATCACCTTGATCTGTTCGACGAAACGGCGTTTCAATGCGGCACTCATGATTCACCTCTCCAACCTTCGCCCGGCAGGACTTCGATGCTCGCCGGCTCGGTCGGGCAGATCATCTCGCAGACACCGCAGCCGACGCAGGGCTCATGCACGACGGGTGTCTTGCGCTGTCGGCCGTCCGCCGTGATCACCGTTTCCAGAGTGATTGCCCCCTTGATCGGACAGGCCTGCACGCACAAGTCGCACAGCTCGACGTCGTAGGGATGATCGGCGACCTTGATCGGCTTCCAGCGATCGACGCTCATGTAGCGCAGCTTGCCCTTGAAGTCCGGGCCGCGTGCCTGGCCCTTGAAGCTCTTGCCCTGCATCGCCAGGCAGGATTCGGGGCGGGTCAGCCGCGCCACGCCGATACGCTCGGTCAGATTCAAGGTCGGCTCCGGATCGTGTTCCTTGGCGAGCAGAATCGGTTTGTTGGCCAGTTTCGCGCCAGGGCGCACGCTCATGTAGGCGGGCTTCTTGTAGGTGAGCGCCCCAGTCGGACAGGCAAGGATGCACTGCACCGCATCACAGGAGAAATCACAGGCTTGATCGCGCGCGTCGATGTGCGGTACGCCGACGCCAAAGCCATCGGAGAGGTCGGCGAGTTTGATGGCCTGCACCGGGCAGACCTGCACGCACTGCCCGCACTTGATGCAGCTGGCGAGAAAATCCTTTTCGTCCAGCGCACCGGGCGGCCGCAAGCGTTTCTTCTGCGCATAGGCGACGGGCAGATAACCGGAGAGCGCCGCGCCGAATACGCCGGCGCCGAGCAGGAAGGTGCGCAGCGCGCGACGCCGCGCCTGCAGCCGTCGCTCTTTCGACAGTGGTGGTTTGGTGCCGGCCGCCCCTTGGACGGGCGGGGATGCCGTCTCGTCAGCGCCGACTTTGGGCGTGTCGTTTTCGCTCATCCTGCATTCCTCACGGGCTTGTGCATGCGCGGTTTCGGGTCACGCGCCTGCAGTTCGGGAGCGGTGATCGGCGCCAGCCGTTCGAGGAAATCGAGCAGCTCGAGCACCGGCGAGGTCTTGAAGAAGCGCGCGGGTGGTGTCTCCATCCAGATCTGGTCGGCATAGGCATACTCTTCGTGCGGTGTGTCGCCGAAACCGTCGCCATCCTTGTCGAAGCCCTGATAGGTATCGAAGTAGTTGCCATGCCACTGGTTCTTGTCGCCCTGGCCGCGGCCGGCTTGGTAAATGTCGGTCAGGTTGCCTTCGAAGATGTTGTCGTCGAGCAGATTGCCGCCCAGCTCGCTGGTCAGCTGTACCGCGATGCCGTTGTAGGCGAAGCGGTTGCCCTTGAAGCGGACCGTCGTATTCGGCTGGAACGGCGACAGGTCCGAACCGACGCCGACCGCGCTGTAGATGATCTCGTTGTTCTCGATGGAAATGTCCGAGGCCTCCTTGAAACCGATCGCCATGCCGGCCGCGCCGGTGGCGTGCGAGAGGATGTTGTGGCGCGCGCTGCTCCCCTCACAGTACATGAAGTAGATGCCGACCGAATTGTCGTAGAAGCGGTTGCCTTCGACGAGATTGTTGTTGGCGAACATGAAGTGGATCGAATAACGGCTGCGTCGGCCTTCGTTGCCGCGATAGATGTTGCGATGCGAATACCAGGCGACGTTGTCGCGCGAATCGGTGACGAGGTTGTTTTCGATCAGGTTGTTGTTGCTGTACCAAAGGCGGATGCCGTCGCCGCGGATACCCAGGTCGAAGGGTTTCGAGGAGATCCTGTTGCCACGCACGATGTTGTTGCTCGACTGCTTGAGGTCGATGCCGAACAGGCAGTTGTCGATCAGCAGATTTTCGATCACGTTGTTGTGGCCGCGCACGTCGAGGCAGGAATCATCGGTGTCGTGGTTGGCGCCGGAGCCGGTCAGATGCAGGCCGCGCAGCACGGCGCCATCGGTCTCCAGCGAGAATACCGTGCCGCGGTCGCCGGCATCGATCGTCACTTGGCCGCCGCCATCGATCGTGAGAGGCTTTTTGACGACCACCGGGCCGGCGTAATTTCCCGGTGGCACTTTCAGCACCGAGCCGGCCGGCGCGGCATCGACGAGCGCCTGGAAGGGCGGATAGCCATGCATTCGTTTGTCGCGCTCGTAGAGCGGAAAGGTCGGTTTGGGCCGGTCGATCGTGACGCGCGGCGCGTTCGACAGATCCGCAGTCTCGCCCAATCGCCCGGAGGTTTCGCCGATACCTACTTTGTCGCTCACCCCTTGCGCGGTGACGAGCAGCGAAAAGCCGCCGAGCATCAGGCCCGACAAGATCTTCCGCCAGTCGATCATTTCAGCTCCCGGCCTGCTGGTCGAGCTGCTTGCGCCGCATCAAAAGCGCGAGCATCAAACAGACGAAGACGATCAGCAGCAGCCCGTAACCCCAGTAAGGGTAGGAATAGGTCGAGAATTGCGCGACCTTGCCTTCGCCGAACACGGTCGGCATGAAAGGCTTGACCGTGAACGCGCCCCACGGGTGCAGGTGGTGACCGAAGAACCACAGCCAGGCCGAATACTCGATCACGAAGTAGAGCGGCAGCAAGGCCGGCACGAGCGCGAGCAGCAGTTCGAACTTGCGCGGCCCTTTCCAGATGCCCGCAATCACGATCAACATCGCCACGATCATGCCGGCGATCACGTAGCCGGTGATGCGCCGGACGTTGTCGCCCCATTGCTGGATTTTCTCCGGCTCGCGGAAGAAAGTTCCGGTCTCTTCCATGTATTCCTTGACATGGGCCTCGAGATGACCGAGCAGATACTGATCGGCGATCGCCCAGGCAGCGACGGCAACGAAACCAACCGTCAGGATCGCCAGACGGCGCTTTTTGTCGGTGCACATGAAACCGAGCAGCATCACCGCAAAGAAACCGAAGAAGAACTTCGCCAGAGGCTTTTCGACCGGTGCGCCGGTGGCGATCGGAAACATGCCGACGTAGTGGTTGATGGTGTTCATCTCATGCACACAGTCCAGCCCCTGCGCACCGCTATCAACTTTCTTCTTCTGGTCGAGGATCGGGTTGTAGCGCTCTTCGTTGCCTTGAATGTCGGACTGGATCACTTCCTCGGCCAAGCGGCTGCCCTTGCCGGCGGCCTTGCAGCCGTTGAAGACGCCGTTGAAGTGGAAGTGGATGCGGATGCCGTCCGGAAAGGCATCCTTGGGGTAGTTGGGCGCGGTGAGCGAGACCCACCAGATCGGGGAGAAATAGGCGGCGATCATCGCGATCAGCGCGATCAGGGTCAATCCGCCGATCAATCTGTTGTTTGCTTGCATGTCCATTCTCTTCGATTGAGGGGCCCGTCCGCGGCCGCGGACGGGATGCCAGGATACCTACAGAATACCGGAAGCAACTGCTCGCCCTCCCCCCAAGGGCGAGATGCGGCGCTCAGTTCTTCTTGCCGCCCTTGGCTGCGGGCTTGTCCGCGCACATCCTGCCCGGCATCATCAGGCTTGCCTGATAGGCGGAGATCGCCACCAGCTGATCGTCGGTGTATTTGGTGATCACCTTGACCATGTCCGGGTTGGCGTTGCGGCGCTTGCCGTCGCGAATCGCGGTCATTTGGCGCAGCAGATACTTGTAGTGTTGGCCGGCGATCACCGGATAGAACTTCTCGGCATTGCCCTCGCCATGCTCGCCGTGGCAGTTCTTGCATTCCTTCAGATAGAGCTCCTTGCCCTTGGCGACCTGGGCATCATAGTCCTTGCCTTCGTACTTGCCGTGATCGGTCGGAACGCACAGGGTCTGGATGTAGGCGGCCGTGTTGGCGAGTTCCTGCGGATTCTTCAGCGCTTCTTTGGCGAACGGATACATCGTCGGGTTGTCGCGCAAGCCTTCGACGATGTCGGCCATCTGCTTGAGCAACACCGTGGCATGCTGGCCGGCGAGCTGCGGGAAGGTTCCATCGGGGCGCCCGGCGCCGGAAGGCAGATGGCAGCCGCCGCAGACTTCATAGCTCTCTTCGCCTTCCTTCGGGTCACCCTTGAGTTTCAGGGCTTCGGCCTTCTTGCCTTCCATCTTGTTCCACTGGTAATCCTTGCTTTCGATGCCGGGCTTTTTCTGTGCGGGCACTTGGGCGAGGGTAGCGGTGGCGGGGAGCAGGGCGGCCGCGATGGCCAGAACGATGACTTTCTTCATGCTGAGCTTCCTTTCTCTGTGAAATGACGCCAACCCCTGTCGGCTGTCGGGGTGAGCAGCGTATCCGAATGCGATGCTCTGCTCCATTGGCTACTTCTGATTTCTTGCCTCGGATGATTCCGATTTACTTCAGTTTGGAGAGATACTCGGCGATCGCCTTCATCTCATCGTCATTGACGAGGTGCATCACGGCCTTCATCGCCGCAGTCTGGCCGTTGTTGCGCGCGCCGCTCTTGATGTCCTTCATCTGCTGCAGTGCGTATTCGGCATTCTGGCCGGCGAGCTTTGGATAGTTGGGCATGATCGGCGTCTTCGCATCCTTGCCGTGACAGGTGAAGCAGGTTCTTTCCTTGAACAAGGCTGCGCCATCGAGGGCCAGGGTGGGCGTGGAAATGCTCAGCGCGAGGGCCATCGGGAGAAGTCTTTTCAGCATCATCGGGGTTTCCTTTCCTTGGTTGGACCGGGTGGATCGCATTCTGAACGATCCACCCGGTGACTTCCTTGAACTAGATCAATTTACTCAACAATCGCCTTTACTTGACCTTTTTGGCGCCTTTTTGTTCGAGATAGGTTTTGGCTCTGAGGCCGAGGTCGGCGGCCTTGACCTGGTATTGCCAGACCTGTTCGGCCCAGAGGGTGGCCTGTTCCCAATCCTTCTTGGCGGCGGCTTCCTCGTGTTTCTTCTTGGCATCGGGGATCTTGTTGAGCTGGTCGGTGGCATCCTCGACCATCGCGACGGCATCCGGGAAGTCCTTGTAATTGACCGAGGTGATGAAGGCGACGACGGAGTCGATGACGGCCTGGGTGTCGGCGATCTTCTTCAACTGGGCCTTATAGTCGGCTTCCGTATAAGCCTGGGCGGCGAGGGTGGTCTTGGACGGCTTCCAGCCCTTCGGCTTGACCAAGAGGTAACCCTGCATTTCGAGGTGCAGCGCCGAGCAGAACTCCGTGCAGTAGTAGGGATAGACGCCTTCCTTGTCGGCCTTGAACTTGACCGTGACGGTCTTGCCGGGCTCGACCGAGGCATGGACGTTGTAGGTCGAGATCGTGAAGCCGTGGGTTTCGTCCTCGGCGCGTTCGAGGTTGGTCAGGTGGATCGTCACTTCGTCGCCGACTTCCGTCTCGATGGTTTCCGGCGTGATGTGCGAGCGGATCAGGGTACCGAACACCTCGACCTTGTTGCCCTTTCTGACGGTCTTTTCCTCACCGGCCCTGACGGCGCCCGGATGCGGATTGTCGGTGCGGCTGTTGGTGCCGAGCTTGTAGCGGATCGCCGGCTTGAGCTTCTTGGCGTCGATGGCCACCGCGTAGTGGGGTTCGCCCAGCGGCAACGGCATGTCGTAGAGCAGCTGCATCTTGTCGTTGGAGATATCGATCAGCTGGTGGTTCTGCGGATGCAGCGGGCCCACCGGCACGAAGCGGTCGATCGCCAGCTTGTTCAGTGCGACCAGATAGTGGCCCTTCGGCTTCGCCGTATCGCCTTCCATCGTCATCAGGTGGCCGATGTTGTAATGGACGGAGATCTTGTCGAGCACCTTGCCTTCGCAGAAGTCCCACTTCGCGACCTGCGAATCGACATACAGCGAGGTGTAGGCCACGCAGGGCTTGGAGTCATACTGCGTGTGCAGCGGGCCTAAGCCCAGCGAGACCTGGGTGTGCAGCGTGTCCTTCATGGACAGCACCGGGATGCCGTAGGGGTCCTTGGACTCGAACTTGCCGGCCTTGATGGCGGCCATGATCTTCTCGAAGGAATAGACGGACACGTGCGTATCGAGCTTGCCGGCGACGATGATCTTGGTGCCGTCCGGGGTGACATCGACGCCGTGCGGGCTCTTCGGCTCGGGAATCAGGAACAGGATGCCTTCCTTGACGGCGACGTCGATCGGCAGCACGTTGTGGCCGTTGATCTTCTTCGCCTTGCCGGCCTTGACCAGTTCGGCGGCGCGCTTCCAGTTGATCACGTGCAGGTAGTCGGTGTCCTTCGCGGAGCAGCCGGCTTCATAAGGCGGACGGCCCTTCTCGATGCCGCCCACATAGCGCTCGGAGCAGAACGAGTTGGTGAAGCTCCAGCCATCCGACGGGCCCTTGCCGGCATCCGACAAGTCCTGCGAATAGGGCGGCAGCTCGACGGAGAAGGATTCCTCCGGCTTGATGCGGCCTTCCTTGCGGTCGAACTTCCAGTAGGTCATGCCGCCGCGGTATTTCTCGTTGAACTCTTCGAGCGGATAGAACTTGCGCGGTTCGAGCGGCGCGGCGTATTGCGAGGCTTCGAAGACGTAGTCGGTGTTCGGGGTGACGAAGGCGCCGCCGTGCTCGGACTTGAAGACCGGGTTGACGACGATCTGCTTGGTCTCGAAATCGCGCAGGTCGATCACCGCGATGCGCGGGTTGGCCTTGTCGTTGATGAACAGGAACTGGCCATCGGTCTCGCCGTTGGTCTCGGAGATCGCCGGGTGGTGGGTGTCGCCCCAGGTGATGTCCTTGCCATCGATGCGACCACCGGCCAATACCGCCTTTGACTCCTCGTCATAGCCATAGCCCTGCCAGGGCTCGGGGGTGAACACCGCGATGTATTTGAGGATGCGCATCGAGGGGATGCCATAGACGATGATCTGGCCCGACTGCCCCCCAGAACTGAACACCACGAATTCGTCCCGCCCCCCCGTCGGCACATAGGTCTTCGCCGCCGCCAGCAAATCCTGCTGGCTCAATCCCCGCCGCTTCATCACGTCTTGCAGCGTCTCGGCACCCAACGCCGATCCCACTGCCGCTATCCCAAAACCTGCCGCCAGCAACCACGGTACGGCTCGTTGGCTGAGTCTCTTCATGATCTGCCTCCCGGTAAAAAAACGCACATGTCACGGCTCAACGCCCCATGCGGCATGCGGCCGCATGCGACAACTTGTCGCACTGACAGCATACTAGTTTTCGCGTTCGGGAAACAGAATCGGCCCAGGCTGATTTGATGGGTAGGAAAATTCCTATCGCAGCGATGACGATCAGCCTTCCGGCAGCAAGCCCTGTCGCACTGCGTAGCGCACCAGCTCGGCGATGTTCTCGCAGCGCAGTTTTTCGAGGATATGCACTTTGTGGGTGCTGACCGTCTTGACGCTCAGATTCAATCTTTCGGCGATTTCGGAGACGCTCTCGCCCGCCACCAGGGCCTGGAAAACCTGATACTCGCGATCGGAGAGGCGGGTGTGGGGCGGCGCATCCGTCTTTTCACCCTGCAGCATGTCGAGTGCCAGTTTCTCGGCGACGGTCGGCGTGATGTAGAGGCCGCCGGAGGCAACCTTGCGCAATGCGGCGACCAGCTGGTCCTCGGCGTTGTCCTTGCACAGATAACCAGAGGCGCCGGCCTTGAGCGCTCGCACCGCATAGACGTCCTCCTTGTGCATGCTGAGGATCAGGATCGGCAGGCGTGGAACGAGCTGCTTGAGCTGCTTGATCAACTCGATGCCGCTTCTGCCGGGCATCGTCATGTCCAAGAGCAGCACGTCCCACGGCTCCGCCTGGGCCTTGGCGAGTGTTTCGTGGCCATTGGCGGCTTCGCCGCCGACGACGATGTCGGGGGTTTCGGAAAGAATCTGTTTCAGACCGGCGCGCAGGATCGCGTGGTCGTCGGCGATCAGGACCTTGATCATGAAAGGGACTCCTCGGGGATGGGCAGCCAGCCGTCGATGCGCGTGCCTTTGCCCGGTTGACTTTCGATGTCGAGATGACCGCCCAGGATCGCGGCGCGTTCGCGCATGCCGATCACGCCGAAATGCTTCTTGCCGTCGCCGCCTTGCAAGTTCTCGCAGCCGCGTCCGTCATCTTCGACAGTCAGCCGGATCCCCCTATCGTTTTGCTCGATGACAACGGTCACGGTATGGGCTTGGGCATGGCGGGCGACGTTGGTCAGCGCTTCCTGGACGATGCGGAACACGGCGGTGGCGATCTCGCCCGGCAGATCGAACTCTTCGCGGTTCATCCGCAGCCGGCAAGGAATACCGGTGCGCTCGGTAAATTGCGCGACATGGTGCTCGATCGCGGCGGCCAGCCCCAGGCTGTCGAGCATCGCCGGCCGCAGGTCTTCCGAAATTCGCCGTAGCGAGACGATGCTCTGCTCGACGACGGACAACGCCTTGCCGACGCGTTCCGCCGCCGGGCTGCCCAAATTCGAGGCGCTGCACTTGTTGCGCAGCCAGCCGAGATCGAAACGCAAGGCGGTGAGGGCCTGGCCCAGCTCATCGTGGAGCTCGCGGGCGATGCGCGTGCGCTCTTCCTCGCGCACGGTCTGCAAAAACGCGGCCAGCTCGCGCAGGCGCGCTTCGGAAGCTTCCAGCCGCTCCTTGTGCTTCTTCAATATATCTTCATTGGCGCGCCGTTCCATCTCCAGTGCGACATGTTCCGCGGCGCGCCGGCGCAGGAAGATCCAGTAGGCGAACAGCGTCGTGATGCCGGCCAGCCAGATGCCGATGTGCCAATACTGGATCGTGCGCCAGGTCGGCTCCTGCGCGTTCCAGTAGGCATTGAGGTCGATCGACACTACGGCGCCGCCGCGCAACCCGCCGACCGGGACGAGCGTGTCGCGGTGGCATTCGAGGCATTCCTCGTCCATGCGCATCGGGATCATCACGCGCATCAGGCCGTGGCCTTTTTTCTTCGGCATCGCCTCGGCGACGATTTGTGTGCCGCTTTGCAGGGTCCTCAGTGCCTCGGCTTCCCATTCGTCTGGCGCATTGTCGCGGTTGGCGAGCTGCAGCGAGGTCAGGCGTTCCTTGCTGCCGTAGAGCTTGTTGCTGACTTCCTGGATGCCCATCAGGATGTGAATCGGGGTCAGCGAAATCAGCTTGTCCATTTCACCCGTCGAATGCAGCGCCAGCAGACGCTCTTGTTCGCTCAAGCGGTCGACGCTGGGCGCGCGGTTTTCCCGGATGAATACGCCGCCGACTTCCGAAGCCCATTTGCGAATCGCCATGTCCTTCTTCAAATTGGCGATCGCATCGATGCGCGCCAGCTCCTGGGCGGTATGGTTCAGCTGTTCGCGCTGCGTCCATAGCGAAAACAGCACCAGCAGGGTCCAGACGATGCCGGTCAGGATGAAGGCGAGCGGGTGTGTGACCAGCGACAACGGGTTGGCGCGGGTCGCCGTGGGAGTCTCGGCAATCGGTTTGCTGTCCTGCATGAAACGCTATTTTCCTCTGATCAAAAAAAAGAGGGGCGGTTGCCCGCCCCTTTGATTGACCTCGGATCGCTTCTCTTTACTTGACCTTTTTGGCGCCTTTTTGTTCGAGATAGGTTTTGGCTCTGAGGCCGAGGTCGGCGGCCTTGACCTGGTATTGCCAGACCTGTTCGGCCCAGAGGGTGGCCTGTTCCCAATCCTTCTTGGCGGCGGCTTCCTCGTGTTTCTTCTTGGCATCGGGGATCTTGTTGAGCTGGTCGGTGGCATCCTCGACCATCGCGACGGCATCCGGGAAGTCCTTGTAATTGACCGAGGTGATGAAGGCGACGACGGAGTCGATGACGGCCTGGGTGTCGGCGATCTTCTTCAACTGGGCCTTATAGTCGGCTTCCGTATAAGCCTGGGCGGCGAGGGTGGTCTTGGACGGCTTCCAGCCCTTCGGCTTGACCAAGAGGTAACCCTGCATTTCGAGGTGCAGCGCCGAGCAGAACTCCGTGCAGTAGTAGGGATAGACGCCTTCCTTGTCGGCCTTGAACTTGACCGTGACGGTCTTGCCGGGCTCGACCGAGGCATGGACGTTGTAGGTCGAGATCGTGAAGCCGTGGGTTTCGTCCTCGGCGCGTTCGAGGTTGGTCAGGTGGATCGTCACTTCGTCGCCGACTTCCGTCTCGATGGTTTCCGGCGTGATGTGCGAGCGGATCAGGGTACCGAACACCTCGACCTTGTTGCCCTTTCTGACGGTCTTTTCCTCACCGGCCCTGACGGCGCCCGGATGCGGATTGTCGGTGCGGCTGTTGGTGCCGAGCTTGTAGCGGATCGCCGGCTTGAGCTTCTTGGCGTCGATGGCCACCGCGTAGTGGGGTTCGCCCAGCGGCAACGGCATGTCGTAGAGCAGCTGCATCTTGTCGTTGGAGATATCGATCAGCTGGTGGTTCTGCGGATGCAGCGGGCCCACCGGCACGAAGCGGTCGATCGCCAGCTTGTTCAGTGCGACCAGATAGTGGCCCTTCGGCTTCGCCGTATCGCCTTCCATCGTCATCAGGTGGCCGATGTTGTAATGGACGGAGATCTTGTCGAGCACCTTGCCTTCGCAGAAGTCCCACTTCGCGACCTGCGAATCGACATACAGCGAGGTGTAGGCCACGCAGGGCTTGGAGTCATACTGCGTGTGCAGCGGGCCTAAGCCCAGCGAGACCTGGGTGTGCAGCGTGTCCTTCATGGACAGCACCGGGATGCCGTAGGGGTCCTTGGACTCGAACTTGCCGGCCTTGATGGCGGCCATGATCTTCTCGAAGGAATAGACGGACACGTGCGTATCGAGCTTGCCGGCGACGATGATCTTGGTGCCGTCCGGGGTGACATCGACGCCGTGCGGGCTCTTCGGCTCGGGAATCAGGAACAGGATGCCTTCCTTGACGGCGACGTCGATCGGCAGCACGTTGTGGCCGTTGATCTTCTTCGCCTTGCCGGCCTTGACCAGTTCGGCGGCGCGCTTCCAGTTGATCACGTGCAGGTAGTCGGTGTCCTTCGCGGAGCAGCCGGCTTCATAAGGCGGACGGCCCTTCTCGATGCCGCCCACATAGCGCTCGGAGCAGAACGAGTTGGTGAAGCTCCAGCCATCCGACGGGCCCTTGCCGGCATCCGACAAGTCCTGCGAATAGGGCGGCAGCTCGACGGAGAAGGATTCCTCCGGCTTGATGCGGCCTTCCTTGCGGTCGAACTTCCAGTAGGTCATGCCGCCGCGGTATTTCTCGTTGAACTCTTCGAGCGGATAGAACTTGCGCGGTTCGAGCGGCGCGGCGTATTGCGAGGCTTCGAAGACGTAGTCGGTGTTCGGGGTGACGAAGGCGCCGCCGTGCTCGGACTTGAAGACCGGGTTGACGACGATCTGCTTGGTCTCGAAATCGCGCAGGTCGATCACCGCGATGCGCGGGTTGGCCTTGTCGTTGATGAACAGGAACTGGCCATCGGTCTCGCCGTTGGTCTCGGAGATCGCCGGGTGGTGGGTGTCGCCCCAGGTGATGTCCTTGCCATCGATGCGACCACCGGCCAATACCGCCTTTGACTCCTCGTCATAGCCATAGCCCTGCCAGGGCTCGGGGGTGAACACCGCGATGTATTTGAGGATGCGCATCGAGGGGATGCCATAGACGATGATCTGGCCCGACTGCCCCCCAGAACTGAACACCACGAATTCGTCCCGCCCCCCCGTCGGCACATAGGTCTTCGCCGCCGCCAGCAAATCCTGCTGGCTCAATCCCCGCCGCTTCATCACGTCTTGCAGCGTCTCGGCGGACCAGGCGGTCGCCGCTGCGAGACCCATGCCGGCGGCCAGTAACAGCGGCACGGTTCGCTGGGTGAGTTTTTTCATGCTTGGACTCCCATGTCAGATTGATCGACGACACCCAAATGCGCAGCGGCAGGGTGCGACAAAGCGCCGCTGCGACAATTTGCCGCACAATCTATGCGCGGGCAAAAGGCCTTACCTTGATCGGAATCAAGTGATCATGCATTCTTTTTCCGCCCGGCGTGATACCTTTGGGGCCGATGCCGCCCTGCAAATCCCTCCTCGTCGATTCTGCGATGATTCTCGCCCTGATCCTGATCGGGGCGATCGGATACAAGCTCTCGCCGCTATTGCTGCCGAAGGCGGATCTGTTCGTCCAGCCCGATGTCGGCTGCGATCTGCATAGGACGCCGTGCACCGCCCGTCTGCCCGGCGGCGGACGCCTCAGCTTCTCGCTTTCACCGCGGCCGATTCCGGTGGCGAGGCCACTCGAGGTCGAGGTAGCGCTCGAAGGGCTCGATGCCGAGCGGGTGAAGGTCGATTTCGCCGGGGTGGAGATGAGCATGGGGTACAACCGGCCGACGCTGCGGGCGATCACGGCGCAACGCCACCTCGGACAGGCGACGCTGCCGGTGTGTGTGACCGGCCGGATGTTGTGGCAGGCGACCGTGCTGGTTGAA
This sequence comes from Sulfuricystis multivorans, assembly GCF_003966565.1. Classification (NCBI taxonomy): domain Bacteria; kingdom Pseudomonadati; phylum Pseudomonadota; class Betaproteobacteria; order Nitrosomonadales; family Sterolibacteriaceae; genus Sulfuricystis; species Sulfuricystis multivorans. Next base: position 811,548 of record NZ_AP018718.1, read on the forward strand.
ACCGACGGCAAGCGGATTGCGGTGCCTTTCAGGTTCGAGGCGGGGCATTAGATGCGGCTCTTTCTGATCCTGCTCAACATCGCACTCATCATTGCGATCGTCTTCGTGATCTTTTTCTGGAATCCGCAGCTCCAGGAAGCACCATTGCCGGGCACGCACGATGCGCGGCTGGGGGGTGACGTGATGGCGCCGGGCAGGTAATCAGAATGCGCGGGCGGCTTCGTTTTCGCGCGCGATGGCGAGAAAGTGCGTAAGCCGCCGTGGGTCGATCCAGCCAGCGGTAACCGCGGCGCGGATTGCGCAATCGGGTTCGTTTTCATGACGGCAATCGCGGAAACGGCACTGTTCGAGATACGGCAAGAACTCGACGAAGCCCAGCTCGATCTCGCCGCGCTCTAGATGGGCGAGCCCAAAGGCTTGCAGACCGGGCGAATCGATCAGCGCGCCATCGCCTTCGGGCAGGAAATAAAGACGGGTATGGGTGGTGGTGTGCTTGCCGGAATCGAGTGCGGTGGAGATTTCGCGCGTCGCGGCAGCGGCTTCGGGAATCAGCGCATTGACGAGCGTCGATTTGCCCATGCCGCTTTGGCCGACCAGCACCGACACCTGCCCGGCCAGCCAGGGTTTCAGGGGGGAAGCGTCGAGACGGGCGGAGAGTTCGACGATCGGCAGACCGAGCCGGGCGAAGGGTTCGAGTTCGGCGCGCGCCTTGGAAAGCCCGGCGGTGAGGTCGCATTTGTTGAGGACGATCACGCAGCGCAGCTTTTCATGCGCGCAGGCGACGAGCGCGCGGGAGATCAGTTCAGGCGCAAAGCTCGGCTCCGTCGCGACGACCAGAACGATTTGGCTGGCATTGGCGGCGATCAGTTTCTGCTTCCATTGATCGCTGCGATAGAGCAAGGAGGTTCTCGGCTCATGGGCGAGGATCGGCGCCTCGTTGCCGAGCAGTTGGCCTAGGCTGACGCGGTCGCCGCAGGCATAGATGCTTTTCTTGCCGCGCGGAATGCCGATGACGATGCGGCCGTCGGGGAGCGTGACTTCGTAATGACGGCCAAAGGTGGCAGTAACGACGCCGTTACTCATGTCTGCGGCGGCAACGACGCCTTCAACGGCCTTTGTGGCAGCGACTTTCCTGCCGCTCACGGCGCGAAGAACAGCGCGTCGATGCGCGCTGCATTGGCGAAATCCCTGTCGGTCATGCCGCCGGCGCTGTGGGTGCTGAAACTCACGCGGCAATGGCCGTATCCGACTTCGAGGTCGGGGTGATGGTCGCTGCGGTGGGCGATCCAGGCGAGAGCATTCACGAAGGCCAGCGTTTCATGGTAATTGGCGAAACGGTAGGTCTTGACGATGGCATTGCCTTGACGCGTCCAGCCTTCGAGCGCGGCAAGGCGGGATGCGATCTCCTGGTCGTTCAGCATGGTGCGGACTCCTTGCGGACTAACGATTCGAGATGGGCGATGCGCTGGCTCGCCGGCGGATGCGAGTCGTGAAACAGCGAATGGAGCGGATCCGGCGTCAAGGTCGCCGCGTTGTCGCGGTAGAGCTTGACGAGCGCACTGATCAGCGCCCGGGCATCAGACTGCTGCGCGGCGAAGGCATCCGCCTCGAATTCATGCCGACGCGACAGCCATGAGAACAATGGCGTGAGCGGAAAGGAGAAAACCGGCAACACCAGCGTAAAGAGGATCAGCGCCAGCGCACTCTTGCGTGCCGTGTCGCCAGCGCCGACTACCGGCGCCGTCCCGCCGGTTCCGACATGCAGGCCCTCATAGAACCACGGCTCATCGATGAGCTGGCCGAGCAGCCAGAGCAGGGCGAGCGACAGAACGGCCATCACGGCGATGCGCTTGGCGATGTGGCGGCGTTTGTAATGACCGAGCTCGTGGGCGAGTACGGCTTCGGTTTCGGTCGGCGTGAGTTTGTCGAGCAGCGTGTCGAAGAAGACGATGCGCTTCGATTTGCCGAAGCCGGTGAAGTAGGCATTGCCATGTGCGGAGCGTTTCGACCCATCCATCACGAACAGCCCTGCGCTGGTAAAGCCGCAACGTTCGAGCAGCGCGGCGACACGCTGCTTCACCTCACCTTCGGCGAGCGGCGTGAACTTGTTGAACAGCGGCGCGATGAAGGTCGGATAGACGAGCAGCACCAGCAGGTTGAAGATAAGCCAGGTCAGCCAGACATCAAGCCACCAAAAGCGCCCCATTGCCTCCATCAGCCAGAGCACGAGCGCGATGAGCGGCGCGCCGATCAGGACCGTCAGCACGAGCTGCTTGAGCAGATCGGTGACGAAGAGCACCGGGGTCATCTTGTTGAAGCCGAAGCGCGCCTCGATGCCGAAGATGCGCCAGAGCGTGAAGGGCAGGCCGACGAGGAAGCCCGTCAGACCGACGCTGGCGAACAGCGCGAGACCGTAGGCGTCGTCCGCCGCCGGGAAAAAGTCGCGCCAGAAACGGTCGAAAGCCGCCAGCAGGCCACCGAAAGTGAATGCCAACAGCAGCAGGGTATCGGCAGCCAGCTCGACCAGGCCGAGACGAAGCTTGGCCGTGGTGTAGTCGGCGGCTTTCTGATGATCGGCGAGCGTGATGCGTTCAGCGAAGGCGGGCGGGAGCGCATGCCGATGGGCGGCGACATGGCGCATCTGGCGCAGACTCAGCCAGACGCGCAGCGTGCTGGTCAAAGCTAGCATGGCAAGGAAAACGGCGGAGAACAACGCGGCCATGGAGCGAAAAATGGGTCAGGTATGCAAGAATGCAAGCCGTTCGAAACTTCGGAAGCGCAGTATGGCACAAGACCAAAACGCTCTCGTCTGGCTCGACATGGAGATGACCGGGCTCGATCCGGAACGCGATCGCATTCTCGAGCTGGCGATGGTGATCACCAATTCCCAGCTCGAGGTGATCGCCGAAAGCGCCGTCTGGGCAGTGCATCAGGACGATGCGGTGCTGGAGGCGATGGACGAGTGGAACAAGAAGACCCACGGCAAATCCGGACTGATCGAGCGGGTGCGGGCCTCGGTGCTCGCCGAGGCCGATGTCGAGGCACAGGCGCTCGATTTCCTGAAACGCTATGTGCCGGCGGGCAAGTCGCCGATCTGTGGTAATTCGATCTGCCAGGATCGGCGCTTCATGGCACGGTACATGCCGAAACTCGAGGCCTGGTTTCATTACCGCAACCTCGATGTCTCGACGCTCAAGGAGTTGTGTCGGCGCTGGGCTCCGGCGATCGCCAAGGGGGTCAAGAAAGGCGGCAAGCACGAGGCCTTGGCCGACATCTACGAGTCGATCGAAGAGCTCAAGTATTACCGGGCGAATCTGCTGAAAATCTGATCACTAGCGGATACGCTGTTCGAGATACCAGCGCTCCTTGCGATCGCCGGCACGATGGCCTTGCCAGACTTCCTGCCAGCCATTGGGTATCACCCGGTCGCGCTGGTCGACGACGAGCCGCAAAGAGCAGCGCCGGCCGGCGGCAGGATCGACGGTGCGGATGCCGGTGTAGTAATCGAGCACGGCGCGGTGGGCGTCGCCGAGACTGATTCGCTCGATGCAGTCGATGCTGGCGGGTAGCATAGCCTGCAGCGACTGAACCACCGGGCGGTAGGATTTGTAATGATCGAGCCAAGATGACCAGAGGCTCATGATCAGTGCCCACATCAGCGTCAGACCGCTTGCCCAGCGCAGCGTGGGACGCCAGCTGGCGCGTCGCAATCCCCAGAACAGCAGCCAGAGGAGCGTCAGCAAGGCGGCGAACCCCAGGGTGGCGTACGAATACTCGACGGTATGGCCTGGCGCGAGACGGGCGAAGTTGCGCGCGATCTTGGCTGGCCAGCCGAGTGCTTGGGCGCTGGCACCGAGCCAGATCAGCACGGCGAAGAAGGTGAAGGTCAGCCAGCCGAACCAATCGAAGGCATTCGCCGCGCCGCGGCGCAGCCGGTCGGCGCCTGCCGCCGCGACGAGCAGCAGGGGTAGAAGCAGCGGCAACAGCGCGAGGCTGCGTGGCGGACCGGAAAGAAACCAGAGAAGCCCGAAGAATACACCGAGGAGAGGGATCGCCAGCTTGACCGGCTCACGGCGACTCACCCATAGACTCCAAAGCGCGAGCGGCCAGACCGGCCATGCCACCCAGCCCAGGTACTCCAAGTGTTGCGCAGCGGGCCAATTTCGCCCACGGGTGACTTCGGCGAGCTCGTTTTGCCACCACTGCGTCCAGAATTCCGGTGAGGAGTGCAGGAGCGCCCAGGGCCAAGCAGCAGCGAGCGGGACAGCGATCAGCAGCGCAAGCCCAAGCCCGATCCAGTCGCGGCGCAAAATCGGCGCTGGCAGAGCGGCAAGGGCGATTACCAGCCCCGCAAGGCCATGAGCGGGAAAGGTCAGACCCAAACCCAGGCCGATCAGGACGGCGCCACGCCGATCCCCTTGCAGACTCAGCCCGGCGCCCCACCAAGCCAAGGCGGCAAACGCCAGGCCGGCAATGCCTGGCTGCGCTTCGTGCAGCGGCAGGAGCAGACCCAGTGCGCCCAAGGCCAGCAGGACGGCGATCCGGCCATTGTCGCGGCCGTGAAAGCTCTGCGCGGCGCGGGAGAGCACGACGAGGAACAATGCGCCGAACAGCGTCGTCGCCAGCCGTGCGGCGACATGAAAGCCGAGCAGCCCACCAAGCAGTTTGCCCAGCAGGGCAGCCACCCAGTGATAGAGCGGTGCGGTATGCGGCCAGGGCTCGCCGGCGATCATTGGGGCGAGCCAATGGCCCTCTTTGACGAAACCCCAAATGATGCCGATGTGGATCGCATCCTCATGCTTCCACGGATCATGCTGAAGTCCCGTCAGCAGATAGAGCGCAGCCAGCACGACGACGACCGCGAGCGGCAGGCGGGGCGAGAGCGGCTGGGTGGGAACGGTGAAATTCATGATCCCAAACTATGAAAAGCAAAGGGCAGCCGCGGCTGCCCTCGAAAATATCGGGCAGGGACGACTGCCCTGGTCATGACGCCAACGCAGGAAGCCTGCCTTTGCCTGGGTGCGGCGTCAGGCAGCCGCGCGTCAGGAAGCCGCGCCGGCGCGCTTGTATTTCTGCTTGAAGCGTTCGACGCGGCCCGCAGTGTCGACGATCTTCTGCTTGCCGGTGTAGAACGGGTGGCAGGCCGAGCAGACTTCGATGTGCAGTGGCTTGCCGACGGTCGAGCGCGTCTTGAAGCTGTTGCCGCAGCTGCAAGTCACCTCGATCTCGGTGTATTTCGGGTGGATGCCTTCTTTCATTTCACTGTCCTTTGTGCTGTCCGGTGGGGGCCGCAGAGTTTGCTGAAAAGCCGCGCATTATCCTCGAAACCGGACGGTAGATCAACCGCCGCGCCGCATCGCGTCGAAGAATTCCGCGTTGTTCTTGGTGGATTTGACCTTGTCGAGCAGGAATTCGGTCGCCTCCAGGTCGTCCAGGCCGTACATGAGTTTTCTCAGCACCCAGACCTTCTGCAGCACGTCGGGCTTGAGCAGCAGTTCCTCGCGGCGCGTGCCGGAACGGTTGACGTTGATCGCCGGATAGACGCGCTTTTCCGCCATGCGACGATCGAGGTGGATCTCGGAATTACCAGTGCCCTTGAATTCCTCGTAGATCACTTCGTCCATGCGGCTGCCGGTGTCGATCAGCGCGGTGGCGATGATCGTCAGGCTGCCGCCTTCCTCGATGTTGCGCGCGGCGCCGAAGAAGCGTTTGGGCTTTTGCAAGGCGTTGGCGTCGACGCCGCCGGTGAGCACCTTGCCGGAAGCCGGCTGCACGGTGTTGTAGGCGCGCGCCAGCCGCGTGATCGAGTCGAGCAGGATGACGACGTCCTTCTTGTGCTCGGTCAGCCGCTTGGCTTTCTCGATCACCATCTCGGCGACCTGCACGTGGCGGGTCGCCGGCTCGTCGAAGGTCGAGGCGACGACTTCGCCGCGCACGGTGCGCTGCATCTCGGTGACTTCTTCGGGGCGTTCGTCGATCAGCATCACGATCAGCACCGCTTCGGGATGGTTGGCGGCGATCGCGTGGGCGATGTGCTGCAGCATCACGGTCTTGCCGGATTTCGGCGGCGCGACCAACAGACCCCGCTGACCCTTGCCGATCGGCGCGATGATGTCGATGACGCGGCTGGTGATGTTCTCTTCGGCCTTGATGTCGCGCTCGAGTTTCAGATGCTCGGTCGGGTGCAGGGGGGTTAAGTTCTCGAACAGGATCTTGTGTTTGCAGACTTCCGGCGATTCGCCATTCACCTTGTCGAGCTTGACCAGCGCGAAGTAGCGCTCGCCATCCTTGGGCGTCCTGATTTCGCCTTCGATGGTATCGCCGGTGCGCAGGTTGAAGCGGCGGATCTGCGAGGGCGAGACATAGACGTCGTCCGGGTTGGCGAGATAGGAGGTGTCGGCCGAGCGCAGGAAGCCATAACCGTCGCTCATCACCTCGAGGCAGCCGTCGCCGTAGATGACCTCGCCTTTCTTGGCGTGTTCCTTGAGGATGGCGAAGATCAGTTCCTGCTTGCGCAAACGGTTGGCGCCCTCGATGCCGAGAGCGGCGGCCATTTCGATCAGCTGGCTGACGTGGTGGGTCTTGAGTTCGGAAAGGTGCATGGTTGTGCGTGAGCGCGGATGCGCTGGGCTCGGAAAAAACGACTGGGGTGTGGAAAGATGCGCCGGAGGAGGACCGGCTGCCCGGAATCGGTGAGCGCAGGCGCCGCGCGACTCCGGGCGGACAGTAACGGGATCAGAGATTGCTGTCAATGAAGGCGGTGAGCTGCGACTTCGAGAGCGCACCGACCTTGGTGGCCTCGACGTTGCCGTTCTTGAACAGGATCAGCGTCGGAATGCCGCGGATGCCATATTCGCCCGGCGTCTTGGGGTTCTCGTCGATGTTCAGCTTGGCGACCTTGAGACGGCCGCTGTATTCCTTGGCCACTTCGTCGAGAATCGGCGCGATCATCTTGCACGGGCCGCACCATTCGGCCCAGTAATCGACCAGCACTGGAATCGGGGATTCCAGCACGTCGCTCTTGAAACTGGCGTCGGTGACGTAATGGATGTGCTCGCTCATGGCAATGCCTCGAGATGGAGTATGGAAAGGAGGGGGATCAGATTTCGAGATTGTCGATCAGCCGCGTCGTGCCCAGCCGGGCCGCCGCCAAAACCACCAGCGGCGGCATCGGGCCATCGGTGGGCGGCGATTGTAGATCAATTCTCTGGCGCACGGCAACGTAGTCGGGCTGCCAGCCATGTTCGCGTAGCTGTTGCATCGCCTCGGCCTCGAGGCGGGAAAAATCGCGGCTGCCGGCGCGAATCGCCTCGGCGACCTGGGCGAGGGTGCGATACAGACGGGGTGCCTCGGCGCGCTCGGCCGGCGAAAGATAGCCATTGCGCGATGAGAGCGCCAGGCCATCGGCGGCGCGCACCGTCTCGCCGGGAATCACCTCGATCGGCAGCGCGAATTCCTGCACCATCGCCGAGAGCACCAGGAACTGCTGGTAGTCCTTCTTGCCAAAGAGCGCTGCCTGGGGCTGAACGATGGCGAACAGCTTCATCACGACTGTCGCCACACCTCGAAAATGGCCGGGGCGGAACTCGCCTTCGAGGATGTCGGCATGTTCGGTCGGCGGTTCGACGAGATAGCGCTGCGGGGAGGGATAGAGCTCTTCTTCCGCGGGGGCGAAAAGATGGTCGACGCCTGCGGCGATGAGTTTCTCGCAATCCGCTTCGAGCGTGCGCGGGTATTTGTCGAAGTCCTCGCCGGGTCGGAACTGCAGCCGATTGACGAAGATCGAGGCGACCACTCTGTCGCCATGCGCGCGGGCCTGCTTCATCAGCGTGATGTGGCCTTCGTGCAGATTGCCCATGGTCGGCACAAGCACGATGCGGCCGGCATCTTGCAACGCGGCGCGCAGGCCGGCGATGGTGTGGTGGATCTGCATTTTTCTCTCAGTAGCAGTGTTCCGGCGCCGGATAGCGGCCTTCCTTGACGGCGGCGACGTAAGCGCGCACGGCGCCTTCGATGCTTTGCGCCTCAAGCATGAAGTCCTTGACGAAACGGCCCTTCTTGCCGGGGTAGAGACCGAGCATGTCGTAGAGCACCAGCACCTGTCCGTCGCAGTCGGGGCCGGCACCGATGCCGATCGTCGCGCATGCCTTGAGCGTGCGCGTAATCTTTGCCGCCAGCGCCGAGGGCACCATTTCCAGCACCATCAGCGCCGCGCCGGCCTGTTCGAGGGCGATCGCATCGTTGATCATGCGCTGCGCGGAAACCTCATCACGCCCTTGCACATGGTAGCCGCCCAAGGCATGCACCGATTGGGGGGTGAGGCCGATGTGCGCGCAGACCGGCACGCCGCGCTCGACGAGGAAATGCACGGTCTCGGCCATCACTTCGCCGCCTTCGAGCTTGACCATCTCGGCGCCGGCGGCGAGCAATCGACCGGCATTCCTGATCGCCTGCTCCTTCGATTCGTGATAGGCGCCGAACGGCATGTCGGCGATGACCATCGCGCGGTTCACCATGTGGCCGACGCATTCGGTGTGATAGACCATGTGCTCCAGCGTCACCGGCAGCGTCGACGTCTTGCCCTGGATCACATTGCCGAGGGAATCGCCGACGAGGATCGCATCGACGCCGCAGCGGTCTTCGAGCGCGGCAAAGCTGGCGTCGTAACAGGTCAGCATCGCGATCTTCTCGCCGGCATGCTTCATGCGGGCAAGGCCGGGAAGGGTGACCGGTTTGTTCGAGGCGAGATAGGTCATGGCGTCGTTTGCTGCTGAAGGCTATCAAGCATACACCGCCTTGGCTTACGAAAGCCTTTCGATGCGCTGGTCGGCAACCTGCGGCAACAAGGCGGCAAGCGGGCCGCGGCCTGGAATGACCAGATCGGGTGCGATTTCGGCAAGCGGCGCCAAGACGAAGGCGCGTTCGGCCATGCGCGGATGGGGCAGGGTCAGTTCGGGCAGGTCGAGCACCGCTTCACCGCACAACAACAGATCGAGATCGAGCGTGCGCGGGGCGTTTTTGACGCTGCGCACACGGCCGAAGGCGGCCTCGATGGCGAGCAGGCGGGTGAGCAGGTCGGCGGGAGCGAGTCCGGTTTCGAGCTTGACGACGGCGTTGATGAAGTCCGGCTGATGTTTGAGTCCGATCGGCGCGGTGCGATAGAGCGAGGAACCGGCAATGAAGCGGGCATCGGCCATCTCCTGCAAGGCGGTGATCGCGGCGCGCACGGTGGTCAGCGGATCGCCGAGGTTTGCGCCGAGCGCGATATAGGCGAAGGCCGTCATGGCATGCTCACTCGTTCAAACTCGGCGCTGGTGAAACGGCACTGGCTGGGCATTCGGCGGGCTTTTTGGCGCGCCGGCGGCGGCGCTTCTTGGTGCCGGCGGTCTCGGGTTTCAGCATCGCTTCGCGGGTGGCATGGTCGGCCTCGGCAAAGCGCGCCCACCAATCGACGATTTCTTCGGGCAGCTCGCCGCTTTCCGCTCGCAGACGCAAAAAATCCCAGGCGGCACGGAAGCGCGGTTGCTCGATGAGGCGCAGCGGCGCACGGCCGCCGCGCTTTTCGAAGCGCGGCTGCAAGAGCCAGATTTCCTTGATGTCGCCGATGATGCGGCGGGTGATGGCAAGTTTTTCGCCTTGAGTGTCGAGCACTTCGTCCATCGCCGCGTGCAAGGCCGGCACCGGAAGCTCACCCTGGTTCTTGCGCGCTTCCCAGTTGGCGAGCACCTCGTGCCACAGCAACGTGGCGAACAGAAAGCCCGGCGAGGTGCGTTTGCCTTCGCGCACCCGCCGATCGGTGTCGGCAAGCGCCAGCATGACGAATTTTTCGCCCAACGGTTGTTCGAGGATCACATCGAGCAGCGGCAGCAGACCGTGGTGCAGACCTTCTTCGCGCAGGCGTTTTACGCATTCGACGGCATGGCCGGAAAACAAGAGCTTCAACATCTCGTCGAACAGACGCGCGGCCGGCACGTTCTCGATCAGTTCGGCCATCTCGCGGATCGGCGCCTCGACGGTCGGGTCCATGCGCAAATCGAGCTTTGCGGACAGGCGTACCGCGCGCAGCATGCGCACCGGGTCTTCGCGGTAGCGGGCACGCGGGTCCCCGATCATGCGCAGGGTCTTGTGCTGCAGATCGCGCACGCCGTGGTGGTAATCGAAGACCTGTTGCGTGGCCGGATCGTAGTAGAGCGCATTGATCGTGAAATCGCGGCGCGCGGCGTCCTCCTCCATCGTGCCCCAGACGTTGTCGCGCAGCACGCGGCCGTGCTCGTCTTTCAGCGTGTTTTCGTCGTGGGCGGCGCGGAATGTCGACACCTCGATGGTTTCCTGACCGAACATCACATGCACGATCTGGAAACGCCGGCCGATGATGCGCGCGCGGCGGAAGAGATTGCGCACCTGCTCGGGCGTGGCGTCAGTGGCGACGTCGAAATCCTTAGGATCGATGCCGGCGATCAGATCCCGTACCGCGCCGCCGACGACATAGGCCTTGAAGCCGGCCTGCTGCAGGGTATCAACGGTGCGGCGCGCAGCCGCCGACACTTGTTCAGGACGGATGCCGTGCTGCTCGGGGCCGATGATCTCGACCGGGCGCGGGGTGGGTTCGCCGCGCCTGAAGACGCGGCGCAGGAGCTTGCGGATCATTGCCGGGCGTATGGGTTCATGAGGCGATCAGACCGGAATTACCATGTCGCCATAGCGCGCGATGTCGCGATCGCGGCTGAGCAAACGCATCGGTTCCGTGATGGCTTGCGCGATCAAGAGACGATCGAAAGGATCGCCATGCAAGCCGGGCAAATGCTCGATGGCCTCGGTGTGACGCCAGCCGACCGGCAGCTCGCGATAGCCTGCTTGCGCACACAGCTCAGCAGCGCGCGCGCCGGAAATCGGCATGTCGCCGCGGCCCAGGGCATGCTTGATCGCAATCTCCCAGATCGTGACGCTGCTGACATGGATCTCATTGGCCGGATCGCGGATCAGTGCTTCGGCGCGCGTGCCCAGGCACGGCGAGCCGACCAAGGCCCACAGCACGATCTGGGTATCGAGCAGCAGTCTCACGTGCCGGCCCGCTCGGAAAACAATGCCGCGATTTCTGCATTTGCAGCGTCGATGTCGTCCGGCACTTCGAATTCACCCCGCGCGATGCCGATGCGTCGGCTCGTGTCGTTCTGGATCGGCAGCATGCGCGCAACCGGCTTGCCATTGCGGCAAATGATGATCTCGGTCTGTGCGCCGGTGGCGATCTGGTCGACAAGGCGCGACAGGTGGGTTTTGGCATCGAAGAGGCTGACGATTTGCATAGAGTATTCTTTCGTAAACCCAGATTGTCCATTAGGGCGCGAGGCGATTTCGAGGCGAGGGCGAGGCGATTTGCGACCGCGCGACGAGCCAATAACGGTGTCTGGCGATACGCGCGGGCGCGAAGGGCCCGCCCGCAGATGATGCGCGCCCGCGCAGTCCAGCATGGCAAGGTTTGCTCACGCTCATCCGATGACAGGACGGTCTAATGGACAATCTGGGGTAAAGACCAGACTAGTTTAGCAGGCCGTTGTAAAGCGTTGTAAAGCGTTGTAAAGCGTTGTAAAGCGTTGTAAAGCGTTGTAAAGCGGTGAGCATTCTTCGGCGTTGCGCGGTGGCGGGCTCCCTCGCCCCTATTAACAAGCGCTCAGCGCAGGCTCAGGATCGGCCAGCCGCGGTGGGCGGCATGGGCGCGCAGCGTGTCGTCGGGGTCGACTGCGACCGGATGGGTCACGCGCTCCAGCAAAGGCAGGTCGTTGTGGGAGTCGCTGTAAAAGGTGCTGCGCTCGAAAGCGCCCCACCACAGGCCCATTGCTTCGAGCCAGAGATTCAGGCGCTCGACTTTGCCTTCCTTGAAGGCGGGGATGCCGCGCGGTGCGCCGGTGAAGTGCCCGTCCGCGCAGGCCGGCACGGTGGCGACGAGGTGCGGGATGCCGAATTCGCGGCAGATCGGGCCGGTGACGAAACTGTTGGTCGCAGTGACCATCACGCACAGATCCCCGTCGTCCAGATGGCGTTTGACGAGCCGTCGCGCGCTATCGCCGATCAGCGGCTGGATGCGTGTGTCCATGAACTCGCGATGCCAGGCGTCGAGCTGACGGCGATCGTGGCGTGATAGCGGCGCGAGCTGGAATTTCAGGAAGGCGTGGATGTCGAGGGTGCCAGCCTTGTAGTCCTCGTAGAAGGCCTGATTCTTCGCCTCATGCACTTCGCGGTCGAGCACGCCCTTCGAAATCAGGAACTGCGCCCATTCGAAGTCGGAGTCGCCGGAAAGCAGGGTGTTGTCGAGATCAAATAGGGCGAGATTCATCGTCTTCTGGAACGAGGGTGAGTTGGATGGCTTGCTTGAGTAGCGGCAGGGTGGCCTGCTGCTTGCGTTCGAGCGTGGTGCGATCGAGGTGGTCGAGCACGGCCATCAGGGAGGGAAGATCGCGCCGGCCATGCGCGAGCAGGTACCGGACGAGACCGTCATCGACCTTGAGGCCACGCTCGAGCGCATGGCGGCGCAGGGCAGCGGCCTTCTCCTCGTCGTTGAGCGTCTTGACCGCATAGATCAGCGTCTGGCCGATGCGGGTGCGCAAGTCCTCGCGCAGCTCGAGCTTCGTCGGCGGCTTGCCGCCAGCCAACAGCAGCCCGAGACCGATCAGCCGCGCGGTGTTGAAGATGCGGAACAGCGCCACTTGTGCGTCTGCATCGAGGGCATCGACGTCGTCGACGATCAACAGGCCGCCCGGCGGCGCGTGGAAATCGGCGCTGGCGGAACGGCACCCCGACAGCAACAACACCGGCCGTCGCCGCAGGGCGCCTCCAGCCGTCGCGCTCAACAGATGGCTCTTGCCGCAGCCTTTCGCGCCCCACAGGTAAATCGCATCGAAGCAGCCTGGTTCGGCGAGCAGACGCAGCCGCGCCAGCAGCTCGGCATTTTCGCCGACGATGAAATTGTCGAAGGAAGGCGGCTGATTGGGCCGCAGATCGAGCAGCAGTTGGGTCAAGGCAGCGTGGGCAATGGAACGTTTCCGGTAGAATCCGCGCGCAACTTCTTTGCGGCAATGCGAATTATCGCCGCAAATCCTCCCGTTTCGTTCTCAGCCGGCCTTCGACCATGAATTCCTCTTCCCCCTTGACCTATCGCGACGCGGGTGTCGATATCGATGCCGGCGACGCGCTGGTGGAACGCATCAAGCCGCTTGCCAAGCGCACACTGCGTCCCGAGGTGCTCGGCGGCATCGGCGGCTTCGGTGCGCTGTGCGATCTGCCGAAGAAGTATCGCGAGCCGGTGCTGGTCTCGGGCACGGACGGCGTCGGCACGAAGCTCAAGCTCGCCTTCCAGCTCAACCGCCACGACACCGTGGGGCAGGATCTGGTCGCGATGAGCGTCAATGACATCCTCGTGCAAGGGGCGGAGCCTTTGTTTTTTCTCGACTACTTCGCCTGCGGCAGGCTCGACGTCGGCACCGCGGCATGGGTGATCGGAGGCATCGCGAAAGGCTGTGAGCTCGCCGGCTGTGCGCTGATCGGCGGCGAGACGGCCGAGATGCCCGACATGTATCCCCCCGGCGAATACGATCTGGCCGGCTTCGCCGTCGGCGTCGTCGAGAAAGCGAAGATCATCGATGGCCGCTCGATCGTGCCTGGCGACGTCGTGCTGGGCCTGGCTTCGTCCGGGGCGCATTCGAACGGCTATTCGCTGATCCGCCGCATCGTCGAGCGCGCGCAGCCGGACATGGCGGCCGATTTCCACGGCCGGCCGTTCGCCGATGCGCTCATCGCCCCGACGCGCATCTATGTGAAGTCTCTGCTCGCCTTGATGGAGCGGCTCACGGTGAAGGGCATGGCGCATATCACCGGCGGCGGCATCACCGGCAACGTGCCGCGCGTCCTGCCGGAGAACGTGACGGCCGTCATCGAAAGAACGGCATGGCCGCTGCCGCCACTGTTTGAGTGGCTGCAGCGCGAAGGCAATGTCGCCGACGACGAGATGCATCGCGTCTTCAACTGCGGCATCGGCATGGTGGTGATCGTCGCCGCCGAGGATGCCGAGCCGGCCGCGGAATTCCTCATTGCCGCCGGCGAGACCGTTTATCGGCTGGGCCGTATCGAAGCGCGCCGGCCGGGGCAGGCGCAGACGCTGATCATCTGATCAGCTGCCGCCGAGCCGGGCGCGTTCCTCGCGCTGCTCCTCGGTGATGAAGTGCTGGAGCAGATGTTCGTCCTGACGGGGCAGATCGACGAAACGGCAGCCGATACGCCCCACCACCTTGTTGCCGCGTTCGAGCGGTCCGACGTTGCGCACTTCCAGATTCACGACGAGCCGCTGGCCGTCGCGGAATTCGATCAAGGCGCCCGGCAGCATCTGGCCGACTTCGAAGGGTGGGTGCGGATCGGGCATTTCCATCGCCAGCCCGCCGACGCTGATGTCGATCACGGGCAGTTGCAGCGGCGTCTGACCCTCCGGTGCAGGCAGCGTGCAAGTCGGGCGTCGGGTGATCGGCAGCACAAGGCGGAAGAACTCGCGCCGCTGCAGGCGGGTATAGCGCTGCGGCAACTGGGTGACGAAGGCGCGCCGGCCCTGAAAGACGGTCTCATGAACCGCGCCAGTCATGAACTGGTTTTTCACTCCATGCGGCGCGCAGACGAAAAAGTTGCGCTCGCTCTTGAGTAGTTTCTGGTTGGTTTCTTCGCTGCCGCCCCAGTCGAAGATCAGCCGGTCGTGGTCCTCATCCACCGCGAGCAGCACGGTGAGGAACATGTCCTTGCCCTCGTTGAACACGACGCTGACCCGTTCCCCGTCCATGATCAGCTGATGCAGATAGAAGAGGATTTCGCGACGATGGTTCGTGCTGTATCTTTCGAGCTCTTCGGCCGGAATGGACTGAACGGTCATGGGTTGGGACGGGGCGCTTGTTCCAGATGGGTTTCGATTGCCGACAGTATTCTGGCAGTCGTCAGCGCATCGCTGAAGGCCGATTCGAGGTCGAATTCATGGTCAATTACACCCGCATCCCGGAAGGCGCGCAGCCAGGTGAGCTGCCGCTTGGCGAACTGTCGCGTGGCGAAGATGCCGCGCTCGGCGAGTTCCCGGGCGGGTAGCCGTCCCTCCAGCATTTCCCAGACCTGGCGGTAGCCGACGCAGCGCATCGAAGGCAAGTCGGCGCAAAGCCGGTAGCGCGCACGCAATGCCTCGACCTCGCCGATGAGACCCGCGGCGAGCATCGCGCGAAAGCGCCGGGCGATGCGCTCGTGGAGGACATGCCGTTGCGGTGGGACGAGTGCGATCGTCAACAGCCGGAAGGGCAGGGCATCCCTCTCCTGCCGTTGCCAGAAGTCGCTCAAAGGCCGGCCGGTGATCCGCAGCACTTCGAGCGCGCGCTGGATGCGCTGGCTGTCGGTGGGCGCCAGCCGTGCGGCGGTTGCCGGATCGTATTTCGCCAATTCGGCATGGAGCGCCGGCCAGCCTCGACGTGCGGCCTCCTGATCGATCGCGGCGCGCAATCCCAGATCGGCCTGGGGCAAGTCGGCGAGCCCTTCGCTCAAGGCCTTGAAATAGAGCATCGTGCCGCCGACCAGCAAGGGCACCTTGCCGCGCGCGACGATCCCGGTCATCACGCGCAACGCATCGCTACGGAACTGTGCGGCCGAGTAGCGTTCCTCGGGGGTGATCAGGTCGATCAGATGATGCGGAAAATGTGCCAGCGTCTCGCGGTCCGGCTTCGCGGTGCCGATGTCCATGCCGATGAACACCTGCGCCGAGTCGAGGCTGACGATCTCGACCGGAAAGCGGCGGGCGATTTCCAGCGCCAGCTCGGTCTTGCCGCTCGCAGTCGGGCCGATCAGGGCGATGACGGCAGGCAGGGCGGGATGCGTCGCGGTTGAAATCGTCACGTCGATGCCCATTTACGAGACAAGCGTTCTGAAGGAGGTCGTATGAACATCCTGTTCAACAATCCGCAGCTGTATCTGATCGATTATCCGGGCATCGATGCGCTCGAAATCCTCGACAAGCGCAATGGCCGGATCGGATTGCTGCGCGGCGCGGTCGCAAAGCGCATGCGCGAGGAATTCAGGGAGTTCCTGACCCGGCCGCATGATGAAGAAGAATACGAAGACTTCCTCGCCGCTCATGATGCCATCCTCTTCCAGCCGGTTTCGCTGCATTGACACTTGAGAATCAGCGACCGCGCATGAACAGCCGGTCCAGATCGGCAAGCGTTAGCTGCACCCAGGTCGGGCGGCCGTGATTGCATTGGTCGGCGCGTTCGGTTTGCTCCATCGCGCGTAACAGCGCATCCATTTCCGGCAGAGAAAGCTGCCGGTGGGCGCGCACTGCGCCATGACAGGCAAGCCGGGCGAGGATTTCGTTGCGATGCTGCTCCGACACCTGGCTGGCCGGATGTTCGGCGAGATCATGGAGCAGCGCGCGCACCAGTGCCACGATGTCGCCGTCGGCAAGAATCTGCGGCACGGCCCGCACCGCGAGCTGTTGCGGGCCGGCGGGCGCGATTTCGAAGCCGAGTCGATCGAGTGTCGCCGCATGTTCCTCGACGCAGGCAAGCTCGGCCGCGCTGGCAAAGATCAGCACTGGCACGAGCAGCATTTGCGTGGCTGGCCGGGCATCGGCGGCCGCCTTCAGTTTCTCATAGAGGATGCGTTCGTGGGCGGCGTGCATATCGACGATCACGAGCCCCTTGGCGTTCTGCGCCAGGATGTAGATGCCGGATAGCTGGGCGAGCGCATGGCCGAGTGGGGGAGCGGTGATATCGACGGTCGAGGCTGGATGAGCGGTAGCTGCAAACGCCCGTTGCACGAATTCGAGATAGGCGGCCGGGGAAGGTTCGCGTACGGAGAAACTCGTCTGCTGCGGCATGAATGTCGGCGCTGGCGGAAATGAGGGCGTCCCGCCGGGCGCCGACTCGCTCCGGAAAGTCGGCGCTGGCGGAAATGAAGACGTCCCGCCGGGCGCCGACTCGCTTCGGAAAGTCGGCGCTGGCGGGACGGCACGCATCGGGGCTTTAGCGCCAGCCAGCGGTTCGGCCAGCGCACGCTCGAGGGCATGGAAGACGAACCGATGCACAGCCTGGCCGTCGCGGAAGCGCACTTCCGTCTTCGCCGGGTGGACATTGACGTCGACTTGCGCCGGATCGATGTCGAGGAACAACACCCAGGCCGGCTGCAGCGCGCCATGCAGCACGTCGGCATAGGCGGCACGTGCCGCATGGGAAAGCAGCTTGTCGCGCACGAAGCGGCCATTGACGAAGAAGAGCTGCTCGGCGCGCGTATTTTTCGCATAGGCAGGCAGCGCGGCGAAACCGGTCAGCCGCAGCGGCCCGGCCTGGGCATCGAGCTTTCGCGCGTGAGCGAAGAACGCCTCTCCCATCAGATCGCGGGTGCGACGCGAAAGATCGGTCGGCGGCAGGCGGCGGCGCATCTGGCCGTTGTGGGCGAGGGTGAAGCCGACCTCGGGACGTGCCTGGGCCATACGCGCCAGCACCTCGTCGCAGTGCGCGAACTCGGTGGCCGTGCTCTTCAAGAACTTGCGCCGCGCGGGGGTGCTGAAGTAGAGGTCGGCGACCATCACCACCGTGCCGGCGGAAAGCGCCGCCGGTTTTGGGGCGCCGCCCCGAGCGAGCGTCTCGGTATCGAGCTGCCAGGCGTGCGGGGCCTCTGCCGTACGGCTGGTGAGGTTCACCCTGGCGACCGAGGCGATCGAGGCCAGCGCCTCGCCACGGAAACCGTAGCTTCCGACGCGCTCGAGATCATCGAGCGTGGCGATCTTGCTCGTCGCATGGCGGGCGAAGGCGAGCGGCAAGTCGTCGGCTGCGATGCCGCAACCGTCGTCGGCGACGCGGATTAGCTTGACGCCACCTTCTTCGAGCTCGACGGCGATTTTCGTCGCGCCGGCATCGAGGCTGTTCTCGATCAGCTCCTTGAGCACCGAGGCGGGCCGCTCGACGACTTCGCCGGCGGCGATCTGGCTGATCAGGAGATCGGGTAGGGGATGAATGCGGGCCATGAGCCTGCGCATTGTAAACTGCGCCGATCATGGAGATCCTCGGACAATTCCTCGACATCGTCCTGCATCTGGATCGGCATCTCGCACTACTGGTGGCGGAATACGGCGTGTGGATCTATGCGCTGTTGTTCGCGATCGTCTTCTGCGAGACCGGCCTGGTGGTGACGCCCTTCCTGCCGGGCGACTCATTGCTGTTCGTCGCCGGTGCGCTCGCGGCGGCCGGCGGCATGGACATCGCGGTCCTGATCGCCGCATTGCTGTCGGCTGCGGTGCTCGGCGACAACACCAATTACTGGATCGGCCGCTGGGTCGGCAGCCGCATCCTGCGCTGGGGCGAGGGCTCGCGCTTCTTCAACCGCGCTGCCTACGAGAAGACGCACGCTTTCTACGAGCGCTATGGCCCGCTGACGATGACGATGGCCCGCTTCGTGCCGCTGGTGCGCACCTTTGCGCCGTTCGTCGCCGGCGTCGCGCGGATGACCTATGCACGCTATTTCGCGTTCGACCTGCTCGGCGCCGTGCTGTGGGTGTTTTCGCTGACGCTGGCCGGCTACTGGTTCGGCAACCTGCCGCTGGTGAAGAACAACCTGTCGCTAGTGATCGTCGGCATCATCCTCGTCTCGGTGATGCCGATGGCGATCGGCTGGCTGCGCGCGCGGCTTGCCGCGGCCCGCCAATGAAACGACGCAGTTTGTTGCTGGCCATTTCGTGCGCGACGCTTTCCGGCTGCCTGTCGAGTCCGGGACAGCTCGTCAAGACCGATGTCGATCGCGTCGCCGACCTGCATCGGCGCGAGGTGTTTGCCAGCCTTAGCCGTCTGGCCGACAAGCTCTACCGGCGCAATCCGCGCGAGTGGAAGAAGGGCGGCCATTTGAGTCGCGAGGCGGCGCTGGCGAAATTGATGGATCGAGAGCGGCTGGGGCAGTCTCCGGAGCCGGAAGGTCGGCGCGGCACGGCGCTGCTGCTCGCGGGCCTGCGCGAGGATTATCCGCATGACCGCGTCGCTGCGTTCATCGGCGGACTGAACACGATGCTCTTCGACGCCTTCGACGGCAAGACCGAATTTTTCATTCTCGACGAGCTCGATGCCCAGCGGCTCTACAATGCGGCCCGCAACGTCGAGATCGCTGCCTGGAAGCTCGCCCAGGCGCGCCGTAGCCAGCCCGAGGGCGAGCTGCCGGCAGGCACGCCGCTTCTGCTGTCGAACGAGATGGGGCCGATCCAGAATCTCAGTTTCGAACGCGAATTCGGCCGCCTGATCGGCAGCCTCGACATCCTGGCGCAAATCGTCGCCGACAAGACCAACCGCACCGTCGTCAAGGTGGTGCACAGTTTCGCCACCGCCGTCTTCCTTCCCGTCAAGTGAAGCGCTCATGAAACCTTATGTGATCCTCATCTCCGGCCGCGGCAGCAACATGCAGGCGCTCCTCCAAGCCAGGTTGCCCGGTCAATGCGTTGCCGTGATCAGCAACCGTCCGGAGGCGGCCGGCCTTGCCTGGGCCGCCGACCGGGGCGTGCCGACGCGCATCGTCGATCATCGGCGATTCCCTGCCCGTGAAGCCTTCGATGCGACGCTGGCCGAGGAAATCGAAGGCGTGGGCGGCGAGCTGGTGTTGCTCGCCGGCTTCATGCGCATCCTGACACCGGGCTTCGTCGAACGCTTCGCCGGTCGCTTGCTCAACATCCATCCCTCGCTGTTGCCCGCCTTCCCCGGTCTCAATACCCACGAGGCGGCGCTGGCCGCCGGCGTGCGCCTGCATGGCTGCACGGTGCATTTCGTCACCTCCGCACTCGATAGCGGGCCGATCATCATCCAGGCCGCCGTGCCGGTGCTGGCGGGAGATACGCCGGACAGTCTCGCCGCGCGCGTGCTCCAACAGGAACACATCATCTACCCGCAGGCCGCGCGAGCGGTGCTCGACGGTCGTTGCCGGCTCGAAAGCGGCCGAGTCGTCTGGGATGACGATGCCACCTCCGCCGATCTCGCCCTGCGGGTTCCCGCACAGTAGTCCTTCGATGCTGCCGTTCTGGCTGGCGCTGGCCGCCTCGCTGATACTGCATGTCGGCGCCTTGCTTGCGCCGGGGTGGTCCTTGCCGGAGGAAGGCGAGAACGAACTACCTCGCCTCGAGGCGACCTTGGTGTCGGCGCCCATGACGCCAGCGTCACCCCGGGCGGCGCCGTCTGCCAAGAAACGCCCGCGCCCGAAAGCACAGCCCCCCGCCGCACCGGCTGCATCGACCCAGCCGCAGGCAAGTCCGCCGGCCGCCCATCTGCCGGAGCCTGAGCCGGCCCCTGCAGCGCCTCCAGCGCCCAGCGAACCGGAAATCCTGCCCGCCGACACTGCCACGGCAGCACCGGTCACCGAGCCTCTTTCGCCTGCCGGGGGTGCCGTCCCGCCAGCGCCGACTTTTCGGGATGAGTCGGCGCCCGGCGGGACGTCTTCATTTCCGCCAGCGCCGACTTTCCGGGACGAGTCGGCGCCCGGCGGGACGTCTTCATTTCCGCCAGCGCCGACTTTTCGGGATGAGTCGGCGCCCGGCGGGACGTCTTCATTTCCGCCAGCGCCGACTCATCTGATTCGCTGGCCCGAAAGCGGCCGCATCGTCTATCAGGTGACGCGCGGCGAGCAGGGGTTCGTCATCGGTCAGACCGAGCAACGCTGGGAGTGGGGCGATGCTCGCTATTCTCTGCAAACCATCGCCGAAACCACCGGCCTCGTCGCGTTGTTCCGGCCGGTGAAGGTCGTGCAGACCAGCCGCGGTGGTTTCGATGCCGCCGGCGTGCGGCCAATGGAGTTTACGGTCGAGCGCGAGGGGCGTGAGAGCGAGCGTGTAACATTCGAGCCAGAGGCGGGGCGCGTCGTGTTCAGCCGTGGCGGCAGCGCCCCGTTCGTGGCGGGGGCACAGGATCTGCTCTCGGTCTTCTTTCAGCTCGCCGGACTGCCGCTCGATACGCCGGAATATGCCGTCAGCGTGGCGACGACACGCAAGCTGGCGAACTACCAGGTCAGGGTGGATGAGGCGTCCCAGCTCGAAACGCCGCTGGGAACAAGGCCGGTGCGCCATCTGACGGTGCTGGGCCGCCCCAATGAAGATGTCACCGAGCTGTGGCTGGATGAGCAAACGCGCCTGCCGCTGAAAATCCGCCATCGCGACCGCAAGGGCGAGGTCTTCGACCAGGTCGTCATTGCCATCGAACCTGGATTCCCCTTTGCCGACACGGACCTGCCACGATGAGCCCCCTCTCTTTTCGCCTGATCGACCTGACGGTCGAAGCCTGCCGCGAGTTGCGGCAATTCCGCCAGCCAGCCGATATCGTGCTGTCGGCGTTTTTCCGCGCCCACCATTGTGGGTCGCGCGAACGCGCCTTCATCGCCGAGGCGGCCTATGCGCTGTTGCGCCGCCTGCGTTCGCTTTCGGCCTGGGTCGGCCCGCAAGCCGATGCCCGGCAACTCGCGCTCGCGGCGCTGGTGCGCCATCGCGGCATCAGCCTGCGCATGCTGGAGGCGGCGCTGCCGAAACAGGACGCTGAATGGCTCGCTGCCTTGAAGGCGCAGCCGGAGCCGGCGCTGACGCTCGGCGAACAGACCGATCTACCCGACTGGCTGATCGAGCGGTTGAGCGCCCTGATCTCGCAGCCCGAACTCATTGCGATCGCCCGCGCGCTGAATCAGCCGGCACCGCTCGATCTGCGGGTAAACATCCTCAAGGCGCGGCGTGACGATGTGCTGGCGCGTTTGGCGACGGAAGGCATCGCGGCAAAGCCCTGTCCTTTTGCGCCGCACGGCATCCGCCTCGAGGCCAAGCCGGCGCTGGCCAAGCACCCGCTGTTCCTCGACGGCAGCATCGAGGTGCAGGACGAAGGCAGCCAGCTGATCGGCCATCTCGTCGCACCGAAGCGTGGCGAGATGGTCGTCGACTTCTGTGCCGGCGCCGGCGGCAAGACGCTGCTCATGGGCGCGCTGATGCGCTCGACGGGGCGGCTGTATGCCTTCGATGTTTCAGAAAGGCGCCTGGCGAAACTCAAGCCGCGGCTTTCGCGCTCGGGGCTTACCAACGTCCATCCGATCGCGATCGCGCACGAAAACGACGTGCATGTGAAGCGGCTGGCCGGCAAGTGCGACCGCGTGCTGGTCGATGCGCCCTGCTCGGGCCTGGGCACGCTGCGGCGCAATCCCGATCTGAAATGGCGGCAGACGCCGCAGGACATCCTCGAGCTGACCGCCAAGCAAGCGGCGATCCTGGCGGCCGCGGCGCGACTCGTCAAGCCCGGCGGGCGGCTCGTCTATGCCACCTGCAGCCTGCTGCCCGAAGAGAACGAAGCCATCGTCGATGCTTTTCTCGCCAAGGAGCCGCAATACTCACGGCGCCCTGCCGGCGAGATTCTCGCCGCACAGGGCATCCACATCGAACTTGCCGGTGCCGACCTGCAGCTTATGCCTCACGTTCATGGCACCGACGGCTTTTATGCCGCAGTGCTGGAGCGGGCGAAGTGAAGGCGTGGCTCATCATTACCCTATGGCTGCTGGCACCGGTGGTCGCCGCGGTCGAAGTGCCGGCGACAGGCCGCATCGAGGTGTTGTTTACGCCCTGGGACGACGCCGAAGGCGCGCTGCTGCGGGTGATCGATGCGGCGCAGCGCAGTTTGCACGTGCAGATGTTCTTGCTCAGCAGCCGCAGCATCGCCCGGTCGCTCATCGCCGCCCATGGGCGCGGCGTCAATGTCGAGGTGCTCGCCGACTACGAGATGGCCATGAAAGGCGAGAATTCGCAGGTGGCGAAGCTCGCTGCCGCCGGCATCGCGGTCTATCTGGAAACCCGCTATGCTGCTGCACACAATAAAATCCTACTCATCGACGTCGACAGTGATCATCCCGTGGTCATTACCGGCAGCTACAACCTCACCTGGTCGGCACAGGCGCGCAATGCCGAGAATCTCTTGATCCTGCGCGACAATCCGGCGCTGGCGCGGGTCTATTTCGCCAACTGGCGGCGCCATCGCGCCGATGCGCTGCCCTTCGAAGCAAAGGTATTTCCATGAGCGCCCCCCTCGCAGAACCCTTCGGCAAGCTGCTGTTGGATCTCTGGGACGATCTGCAGCAGCCCGAGGTCGGCTGGCAGATCGCCGTGTTGGCCGGCTGTTTCTTGCTCGCCTGGCTGTTCGATCGTTGGGTGCATGCGCGCTTTGCACATTCGGGCGCGATCGAAAACGTCGCGCGCCGCTTCGGCCAGCGGGGATTGAAGCGCATCGGCCTACCCGCGGCGATGCTGCTGCTGGTGCTCGCCGCGCGCCCGCTGCTCGCGCACTGGCATCACGTGAATCTGCTCAACCTGGCGGTGCCATTGCTCCTCTCGCTGCTCATCATCCGCGCGGTGATGTTCGTGCTGCGCCACACATTCTCGGCGGCGGCCCCTTGGTTGGCGGGCTTCGAACGCAGCTTTGCGCTGCTGGTGTGGACCGTGGTGGCGCTGCACATCCTCGGTCTGCTGCCGCAATTGGTCGCGCTCCTCGAAGACGTCGGCTTCACGCTCGGCAGCACGCGGCTCAATCTCTGGCTGATCCTGCAAGGGGCTGGCGCGGTACTGACGACGCTGCTGGTCGCCTTGTGGGCCGGGGGATTGATCGAAGCGCGGCTGATGGGTGCGCAAAGCCTCGATGGCAATCTGCGGCTGGTGCTGGCGCGGCTGGCGCGGGCGCTCCTGGCCGTGCTCGCGGTGTTGATCGCCTTGCCGATGGTCGGCATCGATCTGACCGCGCTGTCGGTGTTCGGTGGCGCCTTGGGCGTCGGTTTGGGCTTCGGTCTGCAGAAGATCGCCGCGAATTACGTCTCCGGCTTCATCATCTTGCTCGATCGCTCGATCAAGATCGACAACCTGATCGAGGTCGATGGCCGGCGCGGCGTGGTCAGCCGTATTACGACGCGTTACACGGTATTGCGCGGCATGACCGGCATCGAAACGATCGTGCCCAACGAGATGCTGGTCAGCTCGGTGATCAACAACGAAACCTTCAGCGATCCGAAGGTGCGCATCAGTACCCAGGTGCAGGTCGCCTACGACAGCGATCTGGAAAAAGCGCTCATGATCCTCGTCGAGGCGGCGCAGGCCCAGCCGCGCGTGATCACTGATCCGCCGCCGAAGGCCTTCGTGGTGCGCTTTGCCGATTCGGGCATCGATCTCGAACTGGGTTTCTGGATCGCCGATCCCGCCGAGGGCACGCTGCAGATCAAATCGGACATCCATCGCGCCATTTGGCAAGCCTTCAAGGAAGCCGGCATCGAAATTCCCTTCCCGCAGCGCGAGGTGCGGCTGCTGCAATGAAACTCGACGCTCGTCGGACGGCACCCGCTCTCATTCGGGCACGCAGATCTCGCCGCGCATCACCGCCAACGCGGTACGCAATGTCAATAGCAGCAGCACCAGGCTCAATACGATCAAGAGCAGCCAGGACAGGCCGACGAAAAATCCCGAACCGTGTTCGGCCATGATCAGCGTGGCGATGGTGATCGCGGCGAGCGGGAAGGAATAAGCCCAGGTCGAAAGAAAGAAGCGCAGGCGGAAGAAACGCAGCGCATTGCTGGCGAGCAGCAGCGTCAGAAACAAGGCGACGCTGTAGAGGATCTGGGCGAACGCGTCGATCTGGCCACCGGTAAGTTTCAACCAGGCGATGAAGCCGACCGCCGGCGGCGCGATCAGGATGAACAGCGTCGGTGTCAGGCGCTCGGGCAGCGGCTCATGGAAGAACAGCCGGTTCATCACGATGGTCAGCAGCACGACCCAGAACACGAGGCCGATGCTGAAAAAGAACCACGAGATCGCCGCTGGCGCGAAAGTGACGCCACCCACCGGCACGATCACATTGCCGACGATGGGAATGAACCAGGCGGGGTTGACATGCTTGATCTCATAGCGGGTGTGGTGGATCCAGCTGCTCATCACGAACAGCGTGAATGCCAGGTGCAAGACGGCGCCGACGCTCCAAAACCCAAGCGCTAGGCTTGCTTGCGATTCGGTAAAGGTGACGGCGAGCAGCAGCAAGGAAATCGAGATCGCCGGAAAGAAATTGAGCCGGATCGGATTCGAGAATTCCTTCTTCACGGCCTCCCAATGCGAGACCATCTTGGCCAGATAGCCGAGTCCGACCATCACGAACAGGACGAGCGCCCACCATTGCAGGGAAATACCGATCCCGGCCGGCAGGCCGAGCACGTGGCCGGCCTTCTTCCAGGCGATGGCGAGGCCGCTGGTGCCCATTACCGTGGCGAACAGGGGGATCGGATAGTGGGCGAGGCGGGAGTGGGGCGCGGAAGGGGTTGCAGGGCTGGGGTTCGTCATTGGCTTTTTCCCTTTTGATTTTGTAGCGACTTCGATGGGGGGATCGAATTATATTAGCGAATGCTTAAGCACGCTTGAGCAAGTTGTGTTCCAGCGGAAAAAAGCTTTCCCAATCGGCGCACAGAGCAGCGCTGCTGTCATTCATGGCACAATGGGCAATGAATCGCTGACAGATTGACATGCCATGATTTCGCATCCGCTCGCCGAGTTGATTTCCTATCTCGATACCTTGCCCGAGCCGCACATCCTCTGCGACCGGGATTACCGCATCCTGGCGGCGAACAAGGCCTATCGTCGCAATTATGGCGGCGGGCATGCGATCGTCGGTCAAACCTGCTATGCCGTTTCCCATCGCTATCCAGCCCCATGCGACAAGGCGGGTGAGACCTGCCCGCTCAAGCAGAGCCTCGCCTCTGGCCAGCGCGAACGCGTGCTGCATCTACACCATACGCCGGAAGGCGAAGCCTATGTGAATATCGAACTTGCACCGGTGCGCAACGCGCAGGGCGAGATCGCCTATTTCGTCGAGAAGATGGAAACGCTCGGCGTGTCTCAGGGCTTGCCCGATGCGCGCGCGCTGGTTGGGCGAGCGCCGGCGTTCCGGCGCATGCTCGAGCTCGTGGCGCGGGTGGCGCCTTCCGATGCGACGGTGATGTTGCAGGGCGAATCCGGCACGGGCAAGGAACTGGTGGCCAAAGCGATCCACGATGCCAGCCGGCGCGCCAGCCGGCCTTTCGTCGCGGTGGATTGCTCCGGTTTGACCGAAACCTTGTTCGAGAGCGAATTGTTCGGCCACGAGAAGGGCTCCTTCACCGGTGCCGCGTCGCGGCGCATCGGTTTGGTCGAGGCGGCTTCCGGCGGGACCTTGTTTCTCGACGAGCTCGGGGACATCCCGCTGGGGCTCCAGGTCAAATTGTTGCGATTGCTGGAAACCGGTACCTTCCGTCGCGTCGGCGCGAGCGATTTCCTCAAGGCGGATGTGCGGCTGATTTCCGCGACCCACCGGAACCTGCGCGCGATGATCAGTGAGGGACGTTTCCGCCAGGATTTGTATTACCGGTTGAATACCTTCCCGATCCATCTGCCGGCGCTGCGGGAGCGGATCGAGGACGTGCCGCTGCTTGTCGAAGCCTTGTTGGCGCGCGTGGCGCCCGGGCGCAGCCTGCACCTCTCGGAGGAGGCGCTTGCCTGCCTGATGGCCTACGACTATCCCGGCAACGTACGCGAACTGCGTAACGTGCTCGAACGCGCGACCCTGCTGTGTGATGGCGATGTGATTCTGCCGGAACATTTGCCGCCCGAGCTGATCCACGGTGGCGATCCGGCCACGCGCTCCGGCGGCCCTGTCGTTGTCGCCCGGACTCTGGAAGACATCGAAGACGAGGCCTTGCGGCGGCGGCTGGCGGCTCACCACGGCAACCGGAAGTCGCTGGCGGCCGAGCTGGGGATCAGCGAGCGAACGCTGTATCGCCGTCTGCAAAGGATCCGCGAGAAGAACGAGATTGGCAGTGTGACATGAATTGGCAGTCATCGCTGCCAAAATGGCATGAGCGATCGGCTCTTTTTCTTCGGCTTCTGCAGGCTCGTTTCTTTATCTATCTGTTTTTAAGTCAATTATCTTGACGAGAGCCGATCTGGCACGCCTTTTGATATAGAAAGCAGTGAAGCGGTGCTTTGCATTGGGTCGCTGGTAAGTTAGAGCGCCAAGTCCCCCCTGATCTTGGTTTCTCTTGACGAACCTCCTCCTCCTCCAATGTGCTTGTCGGGATCTTCCCTCAGGCTCGACAAGCAGGTAATCCAGCGACTCGCACCGCTTCTTTTTTTCCTGCCCAGAAAACAAAAACGCCAGCGATGGTTCGCTGGAAGAAAAAACGCCAGCGGTGGTTCGCTGGCGTTGTGGCCTTCCATTCCGCGCGCCCGGCAGGGGAGCGGACTGTCCGGGAATGGCTTACTTGAGCTTCACTTCCTTGTAAAGCACGTGCTTGCGTGCCTTCGGGTCATATTTCATGAACTCGAGCTTTTCCGGCGTGGTGCGCTTGTTCTTGCTAGTGGTGTAAAAGTGCCCCGTGCCCGCAGTGGATTCGAGCTTGATTTTTTCACGTCCGCCCTTGGCTGCCATGATTGCTGACTCCTGTCTCAAACGGCCTCGCCGCGTTCGCGCAGCTCGGCGAGAACGACGTCGATGCCTTTCTTGTCGATGGTGCGCAAACCCGCGTTCGAGACGCGCAGGCGCACCCAGCGGTTTTCGGATTCGACCCAGAACCTGCGATTCTGCAGGTTGGGTAGATAGCGACGCTTGGTCTTGTTGTTGGCGTGGGAAACGTGGTTACCCACCATCGGGGCCTTGCCCGTCACTTGGCAAACGCGGGACATGGTTGTCTCCAGAAAACATCGATTGCTTAAAAGCCGCACATTTTAGCCGACCGGCGGGGGGCGGGCAAGTGTTTTTTACGGAAATTCAGAGGAGTCCCCGCTCGGCAAAGGAAAGCGGCGGCGCGTGGCCGGCGACGATGAAGTGATCGACGAGGCGGACATCGACCAGCGCGAGCGCCTGCTTGAGGTTGCGCGTCAACACCTCGTCCGCGGCCGAGGGCTCGGCAACACCCGAAGGATGGTTGTGGGCGAGGATCACGGCGGCGGCATTGCGTGCCAGGGCGCGCTTGACGACTTCGCGTGGATAAACCGAAGTCTGGGTGAGGGTGCCACGGAACAGTTCCTCATCGGCGATCAGCCGGTTCTGGGCATCGAGCCAGAGGGCCAGAAAAACTTCATGCTGCAATGGCGATAGCGCCAGACGCAACCAGTCGCGCACGGCATTGGGGGTGGCAAGGGCCGGACGTTGGCGTAGCTCCTCGCGCAAGCCGCGGCGCGCGAGCTCGAGGGTGGCGACGAGCTGTGCCGCCTTGGCTGGTCCGATGCCATTGACGGCGGTCAGCTCCACTGCCGAAGCGGCACACAGCCGCGTCAGGCTGTTATCGAAATGGGCGAGCAGTCGCCGGGCGAGATCGACCGCGCTCACGCCCTTGACGCCGACACGCAGGAAGATCGCCAGCAGTTCCGCATCCGAAAGCGCAGCGGCGCCCTGCGAAAGCAGCCTTTCGCGCGGGCGCTCGTCGTCGGGCCAGTCGGTGATCGCCATGAGCTAGAATCTCCCAATCCGTTTCCATCATTCTATCTGTCATGAACGACTTGCAGGGTAGGCGCATCGTGCTGGGAGTCACCGGCGGCATCGCGGCTTACAAGGCCTGCGAACTGGCACGGCTGATCGGCAAGGCGGGAGCCGATGTCGATGTCGTCATGACCGAGGCGGCGACGCATTTCGTGGCGCCGCTGACCTTTCAGGCGCTCACCGGCCGGCCGGTGCATGTCTCGCTGTGGGAAACCGATCAAGCCAACGGCATGGCTCATATCGACCTCGTGCGCGGCGCGGCTGCCGTGCTGATCGCCCCGGCGACGGCCGATTTCATCGCCAAGCTGGCACATGGTTTTGCCGATGATCTACTTTCTTCCCTTTGCCTTGCGCGCGAATGCCCGCTGCTGGTCGCGCCGGCGATGAATCGCCAGATGTGGGCCCATCCGGCCACGCAGCGCAACGTCGCGCAATTGCGCAACGATGGTGTCGAAATCCTCGGCCCAGCCAGCGGCGAGCAGGCTTGTGGCGAGATGGGTGAAGGGCGCATGCTCGAAGCAGAGGAACTTTGCGACGCGCTGATCGCTCATCTCCAGCCGAAGCTGCTCGCTGGCAAGCGTGTCGTGCTGACGGCCGGGCCGACCCACGAACCCCTCGATCCGGTGCGCGTGCTGACGAATATGAGCTCCGGCAAGATGGGATTTGCTTTGGCGCGCGCCTGCGCGGAGGCTGGGGCATCGGTGACGCTGGTGGCCGGGCCGGTGTGCCTGCCGACGCCTGCTGGGGTCACACGCATCGATGTGCGCAGCGCGTTCGAGATGCGCGATGCGGTCCTGGCCGCCTTGCCGACCGATATCTTCGTCAGTGTCGCGGCGGTGGCCGATTACCGCCCCGCCGCCCCCGCTACTCACAAGATCAAGAAAGGTGCTGAGCGGCTTACCCTCGAACTCGTCGCCAACCCCGACATCCTGGCCGAGATTGCCGCGCGGCCGGATGCGCCGTTGTGCGTCGGCTTCGCCGCCGAGAGTCAGAATCTCGCCGAGTATGCCGAAGCCAAGCGGCGGGCAAAGAAACTGCCACTCATCGTCGGCAACCTCGTCCAGGACGGACTGGGCGGCGAGACGAACCAGATTACCCTGTTCGATGCTGCCGGCAGTCATCCGCTGCCGGCCGGCGACAAACTGACCCTGGCGCGCGCGATCGTGCGCCATATCGCGGAGATGATTCATGCCTAAGCCGACCATCGATGTGCGCATCCTCGATCCGCGTCTCAAGGACGAGAAAGGCGGCTACGCGCCGCATTACGCGACACCGGGTGCGGCAGGGATGGATCTGCGCGCCTGCATCGAGGCGCCGATCCGCTTGCATCCGAACGAGACGATGCTGGTGCCGTCAGGCATCGCGATCCATATCGCCGATCCGGGCATGGCGGCATTGATCCTGCCCCGCTCTGGACTTGGCCACAAACACGGCATCGTGCTCGGCAACCTGGTCGGCCTGATCGATTCGGATTACCAGGGCGAGATTTTCGTTTCCCTGTGGAATCGCGGTCACGAGGTCTTCGCCCTCAACCCTCTCGACCGCGTCGCGCAGCTGGTGATCGTTCCGGTACTGCAGGTCGCCTTCAACATCGTCGACAGCTTCGAAGATTCACAGCGCGGAGCAGGGGGATTTGGCAGCACCGGTCAGCGCTGAAACGCGTCGGATCGGTGCCGTTATGCCAGCGCCGAGTTTCGCACGACAAAAAAAGAACCCCGCGCGAGGCGGGGTTCGTCGAGTTGAATAAAACGTGGGATCAGGTCGACATCTCGGTGAGGATGTTCCTGAGCCAACTCTTGGCATAGATCGCTTCGGTCTTGACC
The DNA here is from genome assembly GCF_003966565.1 of Sulfuricystis multivorans. Taxonomy (NCBI): domain Bacteria; kingdom Pseudomonadati; phylum Pseudomonadota; class Betaproteobacteria; order Nitrosomonadales; family Sterolibacteriaceae; genus Sulfuricystis; species Sulfuricystis multivorans. The sequence continues at coordinate 841,906 of NZ_AP018718.1, forward strand.
ATTGACCAGTCCTTCGGCGAGACGCCGCCGGAATTCGGCACCGAGACGATCTTGCCGTCTTTCAGCATGTAGACGGCCGCCACGCTGATCGCCTCGTCGTCGGTGATGTAGCTGTAGCAGGTGTTGATGCCGGACAGCGGCACCACCGGCTTGCCATTCATCAGTGCGACGACGTTGGCTGCACAGATCTTGGCTTCCGAGTTCGCCGAGTAGCCTGACTTCGGCATCGCGCCGGCGATCGAGGCATCGCCGATGACGTGGATGTCCTCGTGCAGCGTGGATTCGAAGGTCGCCTGATTGACCGGGCACCACTTCTTGTCGTCGCCAACCAGACCGGCCTGCACCGCGATGTTCGCGGCGCGTTGCGGCGGGATCAGGTTGATGACGTCGCCCTTGACCTCGTCGAGACCCTCGATCAGCACCGACTTATTCGCGGCATTGATCGCGGTGACCTTCGATGCCTTGAGGTAGTCGATGATGCCCTTGTAGTGCATGTCCCAGCCCTTGCGGAACAACGGGCCTTTCGAGGCGATGTCCGGGTTGGCATCTACGACGATGATCTTCGACTTCGGCTTGTGCTTCTTCAGATAGCGGGCGATCATGCTGGTGCGCTCATAGGGGCCGGGCGGGCAGCGGAACGGCGAGAGCGGCACGGCGAGCACCACGGTGCCGCCATCCTTCATCGCTTCGAGCTGCTTGCGCAGCAACACGGTCTGTGGGCCGGCCTTCCAGGCGTGCGGCATGATCTCGGGAGTTTGTGCGTTGTAGCCCTCGATCTCCTCGGTGCGGAAGTCGATGCCCGGGGAGATGACCAGACGGTCGTATTTCAGTGTGCCTTTCGAGGTGACGACGGTATGCGCGGCAGGATCGATCGCGGTGACCTCGGCCTGCACGAACTTGATGCCGTGATTGGCGATCAGTTTGTCGTATTTGATGGTCAGCGACGACAGATCCGGCAGGATGCCGCCGATGTAGAGGTTCGAGAACGGGCAGGAGACGAAATGGTCATTGCGCTCGACCAGTACCACCTCGATGCTCGGATCCATCATGCGGATGTATTTGGCGGCGATCGTGCCGCCGTATCCGCCGCCGACGACGACGACGCGGCGCGCTGCGCCCTTGGGCATGATTTCGGCCGCCGAGCCGCTCGACACGGCCGGGCCTTGGCTAGCGCAGCCAGCCAGCGCGAGGCTTCCGGCGCCACCAACGAGTTTGATGAAATTTCTGCGATCCAGTGTCATGTCTCGTCCCCCTTATTTATTCACGCTGGCGTAGAAGTGGAGCAGGGCGTCCAGGTCTTCCTTGGACAAGGGCTTCACCTTCTCGGCCATCTTGTCCGGCATCTTGCGCTTGCCAGATTGATAGAGCTCCATCTGCATCTGTAAGTAGGGTAGCCACTGGCTCGCCACCACCGGCGTGTCGTCCTTGCCATCCGTGCCATCGTCGAGATGGCAGCGGGAGCAGTTGGCTTCCTGCAGCTCGGCGCCTTTCTTCGCCTTGGCCATATCGACTTGCTGATGGGTGAAATGCAGCTTTTGCTTGGAGAAGAACTCACCGAGCTGGTCGATCTGCTGATCGGTATAGCCCTTGGCTAGGCGGCCCATGATGCTGGAGGGGCGCTCGCCGCTCCTGAATTTCTTCATCGCTTCGACGATCGCCGTCTTCGATTGCGCGGCCAGGCTCGGCATCGTCAAACCGGCGCTGCCCCCGTGCGTGCCATGACAGCCGGCGCAGGCATTGGCGAGCATCGCCGTGTATGGGTCGGCGGCAAAGGCCGTCGCCGAGATCGTCAGGGCACCTGCGGTCAGTGCCCAACTGCTCCATCGTTGCTTCATCGTTTTCTCCTCCTGTGACGAAAAAGTGAACTGCCGGTGCTGCTTCCCCTGTTACTGCTTCACGACGTTGTAGTAATACTTGACGCCCTCGACCGCCTTGTCGAGGCCGAATTGGTAATTGAGCGAGACATAGTGGTAACGCGCCTCGGCGCCACCATCATGCAAGGCAAAACCGAAGTCGTAGATTTTCCCCGGCTCGATCTTGTGGTCGCCCGTGCCGCCGCCGGCCAACGCCCGCGTGAAGGTGACGACCCATTTGTTGCCGTCCTTCTTCCCCTCGGCCTTGACGAGCCCTTTGCCGCCTTCCATCACGCGCTTGTCGGCAATAAAGCCATCGACCGGTTTTTCGCCCTTGCCACTGCGCCATTGGATCAGGTCCATGAACTTGCCGCCGTCGAGCGCCGCGCCTTTGATGTACTTGGTCTTCTTGTCGTCCTTGGCCTCTTTCATCGAACGCAGGTCGTTGTGACAAGTGACCCAGCAGCCGGCGCGCTCGGCCAAGTCGATCGCCGGCGTGCCACCGTCACTGATGCCGCCGTCGAACATCATCGCCAGCTTGACCTCGTTTTTCTTGTCCATGCCGAAGCTGCCGCCCTTGGGCTGCTCCCACTCGACGCGCACATAGAGATTCTGTCCGTCGTGGGCCATCTTGAAGCTCGCTGGCACCCAGCCGGCACGGTCGGCAATCGGCTTCGGTTCGAGTTGCGTCTTCGAGTTGCCGACAGGATTGCCTTTGATGATCTTGTCGCCGACTTCGTTGGCGTCGCCCTCGTGGCACTTCGAACAGGCGCGCTTCTTGTTGACGATATCGGGCACCGCCGAATGGTCGGCCTTATTCAAGATCCATTCCAGGCCGGACTGGCCGGGATAGAACAGCTTGATCTTGCGTTCGGTAACCTTGCTCCAGTCGGGCTCGCCGGCGAACACGCCGCCAGCGGCGAATACACCCATGAAAGCCCAAGCGATCTTTTTCATCTGTGACTCCATTCAGTTGGTCTCCGGGAAAATCGTGGTCAGCCTTCCGCCTTCTCGCCACCCTGCTTCTTCAGCTCTTCGAGATATTCCTTCGGCAGGTGGTGGGAAACACCCTTGTGGCATTCGATACAGGTCTTGCCGTCCTCGACCGCGCCTTCATGCTTCACCGCCGAGCGGTCTTTCTGCTTGTCGGGGTCCATGTACTTGAAGTCGTGGCAGTTGCGGCATTCCTTCGAGTCGCGTTCCTTCAGACGCTGCCAAACGCGCTTGGCCATCGTGTAGCGGTGCGCCTCGAATTTCTCCGGGGTGTCGACCGTGCCCTTGATATGGCCGATCACGTCGCGGGCGGCGAGAATCTTCTGGAACGCCTTGAACATGTAGTCGGTCGGCGTCTTGCTGCTGGCGACATGGCAGTCGGCGCATTGCGCCGCGGCGCCGCTGCGGTTCTTGTAGTGGACAGTCTGCTTGAGCTCGTTGAAGGGAATCTGCATTTCGTGGCAGGAGGTGCAGAACTCCGAGCGGTTGGTGTATTCCATGCCCATATTGAGTCCACCCCAGATGATGATGCCGCCCAGCACGCCGATGACGATCATGCGCAGCATCGAACATTTCGGCGGATTCTTCAACCGCTCGATCAGGCCCAACTTTTCTTTGGGGGGTGGGTCGTTTTGGATCTCAGCCATCGTCAATTCTTCCTCCTCATGTCGTCGCTCGATCTCTGGAAGAGGGATTCGAACCGACGGGATGGGGCGGACATCTACGACCTTCCCGGCCATACGACCCGGAAACGCTTCCCGACACTGAAACCTCCTCCGCTTCTTCTTCTCTGCGCCTAGCGCATGGCTTATGTCGAGAAATTATTACAGCGATCGCTGATTTGAATCAAGAGGTTTTATCGAACAATTTTTTAGGTGAATATATCCGAATCTTCTAATACTTGAGGGGTGGGAACGAGCTGCCGTCTTCCCAGCGCCGAATTTGGCTGCGGCGCTGGGATAGGCGGAGTTATTCCATCGCCTCGTAGAGCGGCAGGGTGAGGAATTCGGGAAACTCTTCGGCGAGCGACATCTGCTCGAAGATCTTCGCCGCCTGGTCATAGCTGTCGGTCTTTTCGCCGTTGGCGCTGACAACCGCCTTCACCTTGGCGAGTTCTTCCGGAATCATCGCCTTGACCATCTCGGCGGTGATCTTCTCGCCGGCGCGCGGGCCTTCGGAAATCACCCCTTTGGGCGAGCGTACCCACTGCCAGACCTGCGAGCGGGAGATTTCGGCGGTGGCGGCATCTTCCATCAGGTTGTGAATCGGCACACAGCCGTTGCCGGCGAGCCACGAGCCGAGGTAATGGATGCCGACGTTGATGTTGTTCCTCAGACCGGCTTCGGTGATGGGCTTTTCGGGGCCGAAATCAAGCCAGTCCTTCGGCCCGAAGTGGCCTTCGACCTGTTTGTCCCACTGGTTCGGCCGATCGCCCAGCACCTTGACGAATTCCTCCATCGCGATCGGGACTAGGCCCGGGTGGGCGACCCAGCCGCCGTCATAGCCGTCGTTGGCATCGCGCCGCTTGTCGTGGCGAATGCCGGAAAGCGCCTTTTCGTTGGCTTCGGGATCGTTCTTGATTGGGATGAGCGCGCTCATGCCGCCGATCGCCGGTGCGCCGCGCTTGTGGCAAGCCTGCACCAAGGCCAAGGCGTAGGCGCGCATGAACGGCACTTCCATCGTGATCGCGCTGCGGTTGGCGAGACAAAAATCCTTGTTGCGCTTGAATTTCTTGATCGCGCTGAAGATATAGTCCCAGCGACCTGCGTTGAGCCCGGCCGAATGTTCGCGCAGCTCGTAAAGAATCTCTTCCATCTCGAAGGTGGCGAGGATGGTCTCGATCAGCACCGTGGCCTTGATCGTGCCGCGCGGCAGACCGATGTGATCCTGCGCCATGCAGAAGATGTCGTTCCACAGGCGTGCTTCGAGGTGAGATTCCATCTTCGGCAGGTAGTAGAAGGGGCCGGCACCGCGTGCGACTTGCTCCTTGGCGTTGTGGAAAAACACCAGCGCGAAGTCGAAGATGCCGCCACTGACTCGCTGGCCATCGACGGTGACGTGCTTCTCATCCAGGTGCCAGCCGCGCGGGCGGATCTGCAAAGTCGCGATCTTGTCGTTGAGTTTGTATTCCTTGCCGGCCTCGTTGGTGAAAGTGATCTGGCGGCGGATCGCGTCGTAGAGATTCACCTGGCCCTGGATCTGGTTGTACCAGTTCGGGCTGTTGGAATCCTCGAAGTCGGTCATGTAGGAATCCGCCCCCGAGTTGAAGGCGTTGATGATCATCTTGCGCTCGACCGGGCCGGTAATCTCGACGCGGCGGCAGTGGAGCGCCGGCGGCAGCGGCGCGATCTTCCAGTCGCCTTCGCGGATATGCTTCGTCTCGGGCAGAAAGTCGGGCATCTGGCCGGCATCGATGCGCGCTTGGCGTTCGACACGCTTTTTCAGCAATTCCTGACGGCGTGGCTCGAAGGCGCGGTGCAGCTTGGCGACGAATTCGAGTGCCTCCTTGGTGAGGATTTCGTCGAAACGCGGATGGATCGGGGCGTGGATTTCTACGCCGGCGGGTAGATCGAGGTTCATGGCGTCTCCTATCTGGGTTGAGCTGGAAGAATGATGCGGTGCAGAAATATCTTATATAAGACACATGAAAAAACAAGCTTGGATTACACACATTTTGGTCAATAATGTCTTGACTAGAGGCGCCCATCTAACAGGCTGTTGAAAAACTACTGCGGTGGGCGTTCTTCCGCGTTGCGCGGTGTTGGCTTCGGCCGCTTCGCTTAACCTCGGCAAAGCCAAAGTGAGCCTTCGCCGCAACTTCGTTGTCGCTCCCTCGCCTATCTTATTGATAGACTTCGGTCGCTGCGCACCAAACGCCTTGCATCTGGCCATCCTCGTGACGTTTTTCAACGGCCTGCTAAGTACGGGGAAGGTAAATCGCACGAAAATCGTTGACGTTGGTGCGTGTCGGCCCGGTAACGATCAGCTGGCCAAGGGCGGCGAAAAAGCCATAGCCGTCGTTGTTCGCCAGAAAGTCGGCGCTGGCGAGACGGCACGCCGCGGCGCGTTCATGCACATCGGGCCCGAACCAGGCGCCGGCGTTGTCTTCGGTGCCGTCGATGCCATCGGTATCGCAGGCGAGTGCCCAGGCCGGGACGTCGAGTACATGGGCGAGCGCGAGCAGGAATTCGGCGTTGCGGCCGCCGCGGCCATTGCCGCGCACGGTGACGGTCGTCTCGCCGCCGGAAAGGATCACACAGGGCTTGGCAATGGGTTCGTCGTAACGATGGATCTGGCGGGCGATCGCGGCATGGACATAGGCCACGTCGCGCGCCTCGCCTTCGATCGTGTCGCCCAGCACCAGCGGTGTGACGCCTTGACAGCGGGCAAAGGTAGCCGCGGCCTGCAACGCCTGCTGCGCAGTGGCGATGATGCGGGTTTCGCAGTGCGCTAATCGCGGATCGCCTGGTTTCGGCGTCTCGCATTCTGCGCTTCCGAGCCAGGCGCGAACGTGCGGCGGCACCTCGATCCGGTATTTGGCGAGAATGCCGAGCGCGTCGCTGCACGTGGTCGGATCGGCCACCGTCGGCCCCGAGGCGAGCGCGGACGGGTCGTCGCCTGGGATGTCCGAGATGCCCAAGGTCACCACCCGTGCAGGCGCGCAGGCGAGTGCCAGTCGCCCGCCTTTGATCGCCGACAGGTGCTTTCTGACGCAATTCATCTCGTGGATGTTCGCACCGCTTTTCAACAAGGCTTTGCTCACCGCCTGCTTGTCGGCCAGCCGCAGGCCCGGGGCGGGCAGGGCCAGCAGCGCCGAGCCGCCGCCCGAGATCAAGCACAGCACCAGATCGTCGGCCGTCAGCCCTCTGACGCGTTCGAATATCAGGCGCGCCGCCTGCTCGCCGGCGGCGTCTGGCAACGGGTGGGCGGCTTCGACCACTTCGACGCGTCGCGTCGGAACGCCGTGGCCGTAGCGCGTCACGACCAGGCCGGAAAGCGGCGCGTCGCTTGGCCAATGCGCCTCGACCGCCGCCGCCATCGCCGCTGCGGCCTTGCCGGCGCCGATCACGACGGTGCGTCCCCGCGGTGGGGTAGGTAGACGACCAGGCACGCAAATGGCCGGATCGACTGCAGCGAGTGCCGCGTCGAACAGGTCGCGCAGAAAGATTTCCGGATTGTCGATCGATGCCATCATCGCAGAAATAAAAGACGTGACGATCGCAGTCTACAGATTATCGGCGGGCAAAAAAATTGGTTGATCGGCAATTGATTGTTGCAAAATAAACAAAGGAGAGGGCAGATGGACAGGCTTAAGTTGATGGAAACCTTCGTCGCCGTCAGTCAACGCGGCAGCCTGACGGCGGCTGCAGCAGCCGAGGGCGTGGCGCCTGCCGTGATCAGCCGACGGCTGGATGCACTCGAGGAACGGCTCGGCGTCAAGTTGCTGGTACGCACGACCCGGAAGATCACGCTGACCTTCGAAGGCAACGCCTATCTCGAAGATTGCCAGCGTATCCTGCGTGACCTCGAAGATGCCGAAGCGGCCGTCACCGAGGGAAGCGCGCGTGCCAGTGGCTTTCTTCGCGTCACCGCGCCGGCGGGGTTTGGCCGAAAGCATGTCGCCCCGCTGTTGATGGGCTTCCTGCGGGCTCACCCAGAGGTGAGCGCCAGTCTCGATTTGTCGGACCGCACGGTCGATCTGGTCAATGAAGGCGTCGACTGCGCGGTACGGCTTGGCGGACTCGTCGATTCGAGCCTCGTCGCCGTGCGGCTCGGCGAGATGAGACGCGTCGTGGTCGGCAGCCCGGCCTATTTCCGCGCACGTGGCGTGCCGCGCAGTCTGGACGATTTATCGCGCCACGATTGTCTCAGTCTGGTCGCTCAATCGGGTTGGGATTTCTTCGTCGATGGCAAGCCGGTGCTCTTCAAGCCAGGCGGTCGTTTCGCCTGTAACGATGGAGCGGTGCTGCATGACTGGGCGTTGGCCGGCATGGGGCTCGCCTGGCGCTCGCTCTGGGAAGTGGGCGAGGATCTGCGCTGGGGGCGTCTCGTATCGGTGCTCGACGAATTCGCCGCGCCGCCGGTGGGCATCCATGCGGTTTTTCCGCAGCGCCGCCATTTGCCCTTGCGTGTGCGACTGTTCATCGAACTGCTGAAAGAACATTACAGCCGGCCCGATTACTGGGATAAGAGCGAGTAGCTGCCGTCCCGCCAACGCCGAGTATTCGAAATGACTCGGCGCCCGGCGGGACGTCGAAATTTCCGCCAGCGCCGAATTTCGATGGATGCAAAAAAGCCCCGCGGGTTTCCCCGCGAGGCCTCTTCGCTCCACTCCCTCTGTTTCGAGGGATCAGTGAAACTGCTCCTCCTCCGTCGAGCCGGTGAGCGCCTTGACGCTCGATGAGCCACCCTGGATCACCGTGGTGACGTCGTCGAAATAGCCGGCACCGACTTCCTGCTGGTGGGCGACGAAGGTGTAGCCCAATTCGCGCGCGGCAAACTCGGGTTCCTGCACCATCTCGACATAATGCTTCATGCCCTCGCCGCGGGCGTAGTGATAGGCGAACTTGAAAGTGTTGAACCAGTTGATGTGGATACCTGCGAGCGTGATGAATTGGTATTTGTAGCCCAGCGCCGAGAGCTCGTCCTGGAACCTGGCGATGGTTTTTTCGTCGAGATTCTTTTTCCAGTTGAATGACGGCGAGCAGTTGTAGGCCAGCAGTTTGCCCGGGCATTCCTCGAGCACCGCCTGCGCGAACTCGCGCGCGAAACCGAGGTCGGGCGTGCCGGTCTCGCACCAGACCAGATCGGCATAGGGCGCATAGGAAACACCGCGGGAAATGGCTTGCTCGAGGCCATTCTTGACGCGGAAAAAACCTTCCTGGGTGCGTTCCCCGGTCAGGAACGGCCGGTCGCGCTCGTCGTGATCCGAAGTCAGCAGATTCGCCGCTTCGGCGTCGGTGCGGGCGAGCACGATGGTGGGAACATTCATCACGTCGGCGGCGAAACGCGCGGCGATCAACTTCTCGATCGCTTCCTGAGTCGGCACCAGCACCTTGCCGCCCATGTGGCCGCACTTCTTGACCGCGGCGAGCTGATCCTCGAAGTGCACGCCGGCAGCACCGGCGGCGATCATGTTTTTCATCAGCTCGAAGGCGTTCAACACGCCGCCGAAGCCGGCCTCGGCATCGGCCACGATCGGCAGGAAGTAGTCGATATAGTCCTTGTCGCCGGGGCCGATGCCGCGGCTCCACTGGATCTCGTCGGCGCGCTTGAAGGTGTTGTTGATACGGCGCACCATGGTCGGCACCGAGTCATAGGCGTAGAGCGACTGGTCCGGATACATCGTCTCCGAGGTATTGCCGTCGGCGGCGACCTGCCAGCCGGACAGATACACCGCTTCGAGGCCAGCCTTGGCCTGCTGCATCGCCTGGCCGGCGGTGATCGCGCCGAAGGCGTTCACATAGCCTTTCTTCGCCTCGCCATTGATCAGGCGCCAGAGCTTTTCGGCGCCGCGCTTGGCGAGCGTGTATTCGATCTGCACCGAGCCGCGCAGACGCACGACGTCGGCGGCAGAATAAGTGCGCCTGACGTTCTTCCAGCGCGGATTTTCGGCCCAGTCTTTTTCCAAGATGGCGATTTGGGTCTGTCGATCGATCATGTTTGAGTCCTCTCTCGCTAGGGTTCGGGGAAAGCGTTACGCTTAGCAGGCTGTTGAAAAACTACTGCGGTGGCCATCTGCGGCGTTGCGCGGTGCTCGCTCCCTCGCCTATCTTATTGATATGTCTCGGTCGCTGCGCTCCGTGCGCCTTACATCTGGCCATCCTCGTGACGTTTTTCAACGGCCTGTTGGACAACTATAATGGTAATATTGCAAAGCAACAAGTATCTTATATAAGACATATGTTAGAAATTTTTGATGCTGGTCATGGGCAGGCTTATCGCCTTCTTATGGATGGGGGTCAGTGGAGGCGTTCGGCCGCAACGATCAAGCCGTCGGCGTCGGCATAGAGCCAGTCGCCGGGACGAAATTCAATGCCGGCGAAACAGACGGGCACCCCTGCCTCGCCGAGGTTCTTTTTCACCGTCTTTTGCGGATGGGTGGCCAGCGCGAGCACGCCGAGATCCATCGCGGCAATGGCGGCGGAATCACGGATGCAACCCCAGACGACGACGCCGGCCCAGCCGTTCTTGACGGCAAGCGCGGCGAGCTGGTCGCCCAGGAGCGCGCAGCGCAGACTGCCGCCACCGTCGATCACCAGGACGCGCTCCGCGCCCGGGGTTTCGAGGGCCTGACGCACCAGGCCGTTGTCCTCGAAGAGTTTCAGCGTGGCGATCTGGCCGTGGAAAGCCTTGCGCCCGCCAAAGGAGCGAAAGATCGGCGCGGCAACGCGCACTTTGCCTTCGTGTGCATCGCACAGATCGCTGGTCGCGTATTGCATCAAGCCGTCGAGGAGGAAGGCGAAGGGGTGTTTTGGCTCGGTGTGTCCTCGAACACCAGGCGCACCTGGTCGTTCTCGTCGAGATCGATGGTCACCCTACCGCCATTGACGAGACGGCCAAACAGCAGCTCGTCGGCCAGCACGGCACGGATCGTGTCCTGGATCAGCCGCGCCATCGGGCGGGCGCCCATCAGCGGATCGAAGCCCTTCTCGGCGAGCCAGGCGCGCAGCTGATCGGTAAATACCGCCTCGACCTTCTTTTCATGCAGCTGGACTTCGAGCTGCATCAGGAACTTGTCGACGACACGCAGGATGATCGCCGAATCGAGCGGCTTGAACGAGACGATGGCATCGAGGCGGTTGCGGAATTCCGGCGAGAACATACGCTTGATGTCCGCCATCTCGTCGCCGGGCTGCTTGCTGGGGGTGAAGCCGATCGTCGTCTTCTGCAGCGCCTCGGCGCCGGCATTGGTGGTCATGATGATCACGACGTTGCGGAAATCCGCCTTCCGACCGTTATTGTCGGTCAGCGTCCCATGGTCCATCACCTGCAACAGGATGTTGAAGATGTCCGGATGCGCCTTTTCGATTTCGTCGAGCAGCAACACCGCATGCGGCTTCTTCGAGATCGCCTCGGTGAGCAACCCGCCCTGGTCGAAACCGACATAGCCGGGTGGCGCGCCGATCAGGCGGCTGACCGCATGACGCTCCATGTATTCGGACATGTCGAAGCGGATCAGTTCGATGCCCATGCAATAGGCGAGCTGGCGTGCGACCTCGGTCTTGCCGACGCCGGTGGGCCCCGAGAACAGGAAACAGCCAATCGGCTTTTGCGGGTTGCCGAGTCCGGAGCGTGACATCCTGATCGCTTTCGTTATGGCATCGATTGCGGCGTCTTGGCCGAAGACGACGCTCTTCAGGTCGCGGTCGAGATTTTTGAGTGCGGTGCGGTCATCCGCGGAGACGTGTTGCGGCGGGATGCGCGCGATCTTGGCGACGACTTCCTCGATCTCCTGCTTGCCGATCAGTTTTTTCTGCTTCGATTTCGGCAGGATGCGCTGCGCGGCGCCGGCTTCGTCGATCACGTCGATCGCCTTGTCCGGCAGATGACGGTCGGTGATGTACTTCGCTGCGAGCTCGGCGGCATTGCTGATCGCCGCGGCGGAATACTTGATACCGTGGTGCTCCTCGAAGCGCGATTTCAGGCCGCGCAGGATCGAGACGGTCTCCTCGACCGAGGGCTCACTGACATCGATCTTCTGGAAGCGCCGCGACAGTGCGTGGTCTTTTTCGAACACGCCGCGGAACTCATTGTAGGTGGTCGCGCCGATGCACTTGATGGCCCCGGAGGAGAGCGCCGGCTTGAGCAGGTTCGATGCATCGAGCGTGCCGCCGGAAGCCGCCCCGGCGCCGATCAGGGTGTGGATCTCGTCGATGAACAGGATCGCGTTCGGATCGTCGGCGAGCTGCTTGAGCACGGCCTTGAGGCGCTGCTCGAAGTCGCCGCGGTATTTGGTGCCGGCCAACAGCGCGCCCATGTCGAGCGCATAGACGGTGGCATTGGCGAGAATGTCGGGGACGCGGCCTTCGACGATGCGCCGCGCCAGACCCTCGGCGATCGCGGTCTTGCCGACGCCGGCCTCGCCGACCAGCAGCGGATTGTTCTTGCGCCGCCGACACAACGTCTGGATCACGCGCTCCAGCTCCTTCTCGCGGCCGATCAGCGGATCGATCTTGCCGGTGAGTGCCAGCTGGTTGAGGTTCTGCGTGAAGCTTTCCAGCGCGCCGCCGGCTTGCTGAGCATCGGTTTCCTGTTCGCGGTTTTCCTCATTCTTGCCGTTGTGGGCCGGCACCTTGGTGATGCCATGGGAAATGTAATTCACCACATCCAGTCGCGTGATGTTCTGCTTCTGCAGGAAATAGACCGCATGCGAATCCTTCTCGGCGAAAATCGCCACCAGCACGTTGGCGCCATTCACTTCCTTTTTGCCGGAAGATTGCACATGCAGGATGGCGCGCTGGATCACGCGCTGGAAACCGAGCGTCGGCTGCGTGTCGATCTCGCCGTCGCCGGGAACGGTCGGCGTGTGCTGGTCGATGAAGCGGGTGATTTCACGGCGCAGAGCCTCGATGTCGGCCGCACAGGCGCGCAGCACGTCGGCGGCGGAAGGATTGTCGAGTAGGGCCAGCAGCAGGTGCTCGACGGTGATGAATTCGTGACGCTTCTGGCGGGCTTCGACGAAGGCCATGTGCAGACTGACTTCGAGTTCCTGGGCGATCATTGCTTTCCTTTCAGTTCTCTTCCATCACGCAGGCCAGCGGATGCTGGTGTTGCCGGGCGAAGGCAGTCACCTGCTCGACCTTGGTGCTGGCGACGTCGCGCGGATACACGCCGCAGACGGCGCGGCCGCGGTGATGGACCGTCAGCATCACGCGCGTGGCCTTTTCGCGGCTCATGCGAAAAAACTTCTCGAGCACGACGACGACGAAATCCATCGGCGTGTAGTCGTCGTTGAGCAGCACCACCTTATATAGAGGCGGCGGGTTGACTTTCTGCTGCTCCGGTTCGAGGACGACGTTGCCATTCGGTTGAATCTTCTTGCGGGTGACCATGAAATGATTGTAATGCGAATCGTCGCGGCAACAACCCGCTGGCCATTGGGGAATCAGCGGGGGAAAACCCGGTCTGTGCCTCTGTTGGCTGAACTCATCGAGGTTCTGGCGATGTTGTCATGCAGCATCGAAACTGCTTGACGGGAATGGTGAACTTCAGTAAAAGGCTGCCGTGTTTGGTGCAAGCTTCATCCCAGCAATACCGAGTCACCGTGCTTCTCCGTGCGTTTGCCTCTGATCCACCGGCCTGACTCCTTCCTGCCGTCGAGAAACTTGTTACACAAACATGTCGCCGGTGATGCGCTGCATGGCCGGATATATGTAACGTCGTTTTAGGAAAGAGGTTTTATGGCAACGGGTACCGTCAAGTGGTTCAACGACTCCAAGGGTTTTGGCTTCATCACCCCGGACGATGGCAGCGAAGATCTGTTCGCGCACTTCTCCGCGATCAACATGCAGGGTTTCAAGACCCTGAAAGAGGGCGAGAAGGTCAGTTTCGACGTCGTCCAAGGCCCCAAGGGCAAGCAGGCTTCGAATATCCAGAAGACCTGATTTAGACGGTAGCTGTGCCGTCCCGCCAGCGCCGATTTTCGAGGGCGCTGACGACGAAAAACCCGGCATTGCCGGGTTTTTCGTTGCATCGTCACATCCGCTCGATCATCGCCCGGCCGAATTCCGAGCACTTCACTTCCTTCGCGCCTTCCATCAGACGGGCAAAGTCGTAGGTGACGATCTTGTCGCTGATGGTGGCTTCCATCGCCTGGATGATCAGGTCGGCGGCTTCCTTCCAGCCGAGGTGGCGCAACATCATTTCGGCCGAAAGGATCAGCGAGCCGGGATTGACCTTGTCCTGGCCGGCATACTTGGGCGCCGTGCCGTGGGTGGCCTCGAACACCGCATATTGGTCGGAGATGTTGGCGCCCGGCGCAATGCCGATGCCGCCGACTTGTGCAGCCAGCGCATCGGAGATGTAGTCGCCATTGAGATTCAGCGTGGCGATAACATCGTATTCGGCGGGACGTAACAGGATCTGTTGCAGGAAGGCGTCGGCGATCACGTCCTTGATGACGATCTCGCGGCTGGTTTCTGGATTCTTGAAGCTGCACCACGGGCCGCCGTCGATCGGTTGGGCGCCGAATTCGTTGCGCGCCAGCGCATAACCCCAGTCGCGGAAGGCGCCCTCGGTGTATTTCATGATGTTGCCCTTGTGGACGAGGGTGACGCTCTGCCGATCATTGGCGATCGCATATTTGATCGCGGCGCGCACCAGGCGCTCGGTGCCCTCGCGAGAGACTGGCTTGATGCCGATGCCGGAGGTGGCAGGAAAGCGAATCTTCTTGACGCCCATTTCGTCTTGCAGGAAGCGGATCACCTTTTGTGCGCCTTCCGACTGAGCCGGCCATTCGATGCCAGCATAGATGTCTTCGGTGTTCTCGCGGAAAATCACCATGTCGGTCTGCGACGGATCCTTGAGCGGCGAGGGTACCCCCTTGAAATAGCGCACCGGGCGGACACATTGGTACAGATCGAGTTCCTGGCGCAGCGCGACGTTCAGCGAGCGGATACCGCCGCCGACCGGCGTGGTCATCGGCCCCTTGATCGAGACCGCATAGGTCTTCAGGGCATCGAAAGTCTCCTGGGGCAGCCACTGATCTGGGCCATACAGCCTGGTTGCCTTTTCTCCCGCATAGACTTCCAGCCAAACGATCTTGCGCTTGCCGCCATAGGCCTTGGCGACGGCGGCATCGACGACGGCCTTCATCACCGGCGTGATATCGACGCCGATGCCATCGCCTTCGATGAACGGGATGATGGGATTGTCGGGAATGGGTTGTCCGACGACGATTCTCTGCCCCTCGGCAGGGATCTGGATATGGGATTGACTCATGATGGCTCCACTGACGGTTGCAATCGTTTCATTATCCATGATTGATCGCCGGCTCGCCAGCGAATGGGCAATGGTGGCAGGCAAGGTCTAGAATCGCTCGCTTTTGCATCAAGGTCTTCCGAACATGGGCATTCCCTCGAGCCTGGCGTCCGGCACGTCCTCACTTGAACGACGGGCGCTGGCGATCGCGCAGACTTTGCTGGCCGGCTTCGACAAGCATTACCGCTTGTTTCGTGAGATTTCGGCAGCGGCCAAAGAGTACTTCGAGGCCGGTGACTGGTCCGCCGTGCAGCGGGCCGTTCGCGAGCGCATCCAGTTCTACGACGACCGGGTCGCCGAAACCGTCGCACAAGTGCACCGCGCATTCGGCTCGGATGCCCTGGATACCGACATTTGGCGCCAAGCCAAGCTCTACTACATCGGCATGTTGACCGAACACGCCCAGCCGGAGCTGGCGGAAACCTTTTTCAACTCGGTGTTCTGCAAGATCCTGCACCGCACCTATTTCCACAACGAATTCATCTTCGTGCGGCCGGCGATCTCGACGGAGTACATCGAGTCCGATCCGCCCGCCTATCGCTTTTACTACCTGCGCGAAGCCGACTGGCGCGCAGCACTTGGCCGCATCTTTCTCGATTTCGGCTGGCGGCGCCCGTTTGCCGATCTCGACCGCGATGTCGCTTGGCTGCTACTTGCGGTGCGCGAACGCTATCCGGAGCTACCGCCGCGCGAGGACAACTTCCAGATCCAGGTGCTGTCCTCGGCCTTTTATCGCAACAAGGCCGCTTATGTGATCGGCAAGGTGATCAACGGTGCGAACGAGTATCCGTTCGCGATCCCGGTGCTCCATGATGCTTCCGGCAGGCTCTATCTCGATACGATCCTGCTCGATGCCGCGGACATCGGCGTGCTGTTCTCGCTGTCGCGCGCCTATTTCATGGTGGACATGCCGGTGCCGGCGAACACCGTGCAGTTTCTGCGCAGCCTGATGCCGAACAAGCCGCGCGCCGAGATCTATTCGATGCTCGGTTTGGGCAAGCAGGGCAAGACTTCTTTCTACCGTGGCCTGTTTTCCCATCTCCATCATTCGGATGACCAGTTCGTCATCGCGCCCGGCATTCGCGGTCAGGTGATGCTGGTGTTCACGCTGCCGTCTTATCCTTATGTCTTCAAGGTGATCAAGGATCGCTTCGGCAGCAGCAAGGAAGTCGATCACGCCACGGTGAGAAGCAAATACCAGCTCGTCAAGCAGATCGATCGTGTCGGTCGCCTGGCCGATACGCTCGAATTTTCCTTGGTCGCCTTGCCGAAAGCGCGGCTCGCGCCCGAACTGATCGATGAGCTCTACCGCGAGATTCCTTCGCAGCTCGAGGAGGAAGCAGGCGACCTGATCATCAAACATCTCTACATCGAACGGCGCATGCAACCGCTCAATCTCTATCTGGAACGGGCGCTCGCAACGGGTCGCGACGATCTCGTCGAGCAGGCGGTGATCGAATACGGCAATGCGATCCGTGAGCTGGCGATCGCCAACATCTTTCCGGGCGATCTACTGTGGAAGAATTTCGGCATGACGCGTTACGGTCGCGTGGTGTTCTACGATTACGACGAGATCGAATTCATGACCGACTGTCATTTCCGGCGTATTCCGCCACCACCCAACGAAGAAGCGGAATTGTCCGGCGAGCCCTGGTACGCGGTGGGCAAGAACGACGTCTTCCCGGAGGAATTCGCCACCTTCTTGCTCGGCGAACCACGCATACGCGCCGCGTTCCTGAAGCACCATGCCGATCTGCTCGACGTCGGCTTCTGGCTGCGCGCGCAGGAGGACATCCGCAGCGGAAAGATCCGCGACTTCTTCCCTTATCCAGAGGCCCTGCGCTTCTGCCACCGTTTCGCCGAAAGGAAGATCAACGCATGAAAGCCCCTGTCATGCTGGCTGCCCTCCTACTCGCCCGCGCCGCTCTTGCGCAGTCGTTGCCGGTGATCGAACTCAACGCCGGCATCCACCGTATCGAGGCCGAAGTGGCGGCCAGCCCAGCTGCGCGCATCCGCGGCCTGATGCAGCGCACGACGCTGCCTCCTGCGCGCGGCATGCTGTTCGTCTTCGACCAGGAGGCGCGCCATTGCATGTGGATGAAGAACACCTATCTACCACTCTCGGTCGCTTTTCTCGATGCCACGGGCCGGATCATCAACATCGAGGAGATGCAGCCGCAGACCCTCGACAATCACTGCGCGGCGCGGCCGGCGCGCTATGCGCTGGAAATGAATGCGGGGTGGTTTGCCCAGCGCGGCATTCGGGCTGGGGATGCCATCAGCGGCATCGGCCAAGTCCCGCCGGCGCATTGATGCCGTTCTGCCAGCGCCGAATTTGTTAATCTGAAGGCCCATCAAAGCACACAAGGAGTTGCGCATGCCCGGCTTGTTGCCCAACGTCGATCCGGAGGGTCTGCTCGAATACTCGGTCGTCTATACCGACCGCGCGCTCAATCACATGTCGGCGAAGTTCCAGAGCGCGATGCGCGAGATCGCGCGCGTACTCAAGGCCGTCTATCGTGCCGAGGCCGCGATCGTCGTGCCGGGCAGCGGCACCTTCGGCATGGAGGCGATCGCCCGTCAGTTCGCCACCGGTAAGAAATGCCTGGTGATCCGCAATGGCTGGTTCAGCTATCGCTGGAGCCAGATCTTCGAGATGGGCGCGATCCCTGCCTCCACGACGGTCCTGAAGGCGCGGCGCATTGCCGCAGAATCGCATTCCCCTTTCGTGCCTGCGCCGATCGAAGAGGTCGTGGCCACGATCGAGGCGGAGCGCCCCGAGCTCGTCTTCGCACCGCATGTCGAAACATCTTCCGGCCTGCTGCTGCCGGATGATTATCTGCGCGCTGTTGCCGATGCAGTGCATGCGCAGGGGGGCTTGTTCGTGCTCGACTGCGTCGCCTCGGGTGCTCTGTGGGTGGACATGGCGGAGCTGGGGATCGACATCCTCGTCACCGCGCCACAGAAGGGCTGGAGCGGGCCGCCGGGCGCGGGATTGGTCTGCCTGGGCACGACGGCGCTGGAACGTCTCGAGACGACGACCAGCACCAGCTTCGCGCTGGATCTCAAGAAGTGGCTGCAGATCATGCAGGCCTATGAGAAGGGCGGCCACGCCTATCACGCGACGCCACCGACCGATGCGCTCGTCACCTTGTGCAACGTGATGCGCGAGGCCGAGGAGTACGGCTTCGAGAAATTGCGTGCCGCGCAAATCGAATTGGGCGCCAGGGTGCGCAAGGTGCTCGCCGATGCAGGCATCAAAAGTGTCGCCGCGCCGGGTTTCGAAGCGCCCGGCGTCATCGTCTGCTATACCGACGATGCCGAGCTCCAGTCGGGCAAGAAGTTCGCCGCCCAGGGGCTGCAAATCGCCGCGGGCGTGCCGTTGCAATGCGATGAGCCGGCGGATTTCCGCAGCTTTCGCATCGGCCTGTTCGGCCTCGACAAACTATATGCCGTCGACCGCACGGTAACCACTTTCGCCGCTGCGCTCGACAAGGTGTTGGGGCGTTGACCGTGATCGGCAGCGTAGGGTAAGCGTGACGGAAAACTGGAAAGCCTCGATCGAACGACAGCGCGCCGCGCTCGCCGCACAGCTGCATGCGCCGATGGCGCGGCTGGCTTCGCTGTGCCCGCCGGTGTGGGGCGAGCGTGAAAAGCTCGATGCCTTGCTGCGCGAGCATTTCGGCGAAGTGCCACACGTCAAGTATCTGTATTGCCTCGACCCGCAGGGGATCCAGATCTGCGACAACGTCGGCGCCGATCGTTTCTCGACGGTCCATTTCGGCCGCGACCGCTCGCACCGCTCTTATATGCGTGAGCCGATGCCGCCGTGGGGCTTTTTGCTCTCCGATGCCTACGTGAGCCAGTCGGGCCGGCCATCGATCACGGCGCTGCATGTCGTGTGCAAGGGAGATCAGCTGCTGGGCTATCTGGGCGCGGATTTCGATCTGCGCCATTTGCCGACGGCCACGACACTGCACGAAGAATCGCGGGCCTGGCGTCAGATCAAGGGGGATCCGTCGATCCGCGGCACCGTGTTCCTCCAGGAGCGTATCGACAGCCCGATGGATCGTCATATCGATCAGGCGCTGACGATCCTCGAAGAGCTGATCACCGACCGGGGCCTGTTTCAGGCGGTGATCCATTTTTCCAGTAGCCGGGTCACCGCCTGGTTTCTCGATGATCCTTACCGTTATCGTCTCATCGACGACGAGGCGCTCGGTGATCCGGATGTCTGTCTGCTCTACCCGCGCCAGCACTGGCCGGCCGACGCATCGATGCCACGCGAGGCGATCCGGCCGATTCTCGCCGGCATGCGTGAGCTGCGCCTGGCCGATCGCACCATTTATCTACGCTCGGCGTCGATCAACATCTTCAACGGCATGGTGAGCCTGACATTCTCCTGTGATGGCTCGCACTATCTGAGCTACGCGGATTTCCTCGACCGCAAGAGCGGCTTCTGGCTCGGCATCGGCGGCTAGACAGGCACGTGTGTCAAGCCGCGCTGCCGTCAATACTTCCGGCGGCGTGGCGCGGCAGGTGTTGCGCGTGCTTCGAGGTGACGGAAGATGATGCGTCCCTTGCTCAGGTCATAAGGCGACAGCTCCAGCGAGACCTTGTCGCCGGCCAGGATGCGGATGTGGTGCTTGCGCATCTTCCCGGCGCTGTAGGCCACCAGATCATGGCCGTTGTCGAGGGTGACGCGATAACGCGAATCGGGCAGCACTTCCATCACCACGCCGTTCATTTCGATGAGTTCTTCTTTGGCCATCAGGGTTCTTTCATGGCGAGAAAAAAGCCCGGGAGGGCCCGGGCTCGGTAAGATCGCCGGCCAGCCGCTGAGACTGGCTGGGCAAGACCTTAGTCGATCGGCCGAATGTTCGACGCCTGCTGACCCTTGGGGCCGCGGGTGACGTCGAAATTGACGCGCTGACCTTCGCGCAGCGTCTTGAAGCCGCTCGTCTGGATTGCGGAAAAATGGGCGAAAAGATCATCGCCGCCGGCCTCCGGGGTGATGAAACCGAAGCCCTTGGAATCGTTGAACCACTTCACTGTACCTGTTGCCATGTCTTGAATATCCTGAAAAAACAAAAATTGGGGTTGCCCCCGTACTGGGGCGAAACTCAAGACAGCGGGTGGTGCAGGGGAAGGACGGCGACCGGGAACCGGTTCGCGAGTACAAGACCAGACAACAACGACACTACTTGAAAATCGCTGGATCGGACTATGCGCGCTTTCGCAAGGAAATGCAACGAATAATTTGTAACAGTGAGGTTCCCTCGGGTTTTCGTTTGCCAATCGGCGCCCTTGAGTTCGGCATGGATGGCGCGGATCAGCGCCAGCATCCGCGCATCCGTCAGGCGCCTGCGCTGCGCCGATCTGCTCCGGCGTCGCCACCTTGGTCTGAGGCCCATTGAGCTTCCCGGCATCGAATGTCTTGACCCGGTTGCGCAGCGTCTGCTCGCTCAACCCCGGCTGTTCGGGGGAAGCCCACAAAACGAAACGGGCGCCGCGGCGCCCGTTTTCTCGAAGCTGCGTGGGATTACGCGAAGTTCTTTTCGGCGAATTCCCAGTTCACCAGATGGTTGAGGAAGGTCTCGACGAACTTCGGGCGCAGATTACGGTAATCGATGTAGTAGGCGTGTTCCCAGACGTCGATGCACAGCAGCGGCTTGTCGCCCGTGGTCAGCGGGGTACCCGCGGCGCCCATGTTCACGATATCGACCGAGCCATCGGCCTTTTTCACCAGCCAGGTCCAGCCCGAGCCGAAATTGCCGACCGCGGACGCCTGGAAGGCCTTCTTGAACTCGTCGACCGAACCCCACTTCTTGTTGATCGCCTCGAGCAGCGCACCGCTCGGGGCGCCGCCGCCGTTCGGCTTCATGCAGTTCCAGAAGAAGCTGTGGTTCCAGACCTGGGCGGCATTGTTGTAGATGCCGCCGGCAGGCGCTTTCTTGACGATCGATTCGAGGTCGAGGTTTTCGTATTCGGTGCCCTTGATCAGGTTGTTCAGATTGGTGACGTAAGCCTGATGGTGCTTGCCGTAGTGGTAGTCGAAGGTTTCCTCGGACATATACGGCGTCAGGGCGTTTTTCGGATAGGGCAGGGGGGGGAGGGTGTGTTCCATGTCGTTCTCCTGTTCATTGGGGTTGAAGTCTCATGAGCCATGTGGTGCTCGCACATGATTTTACAAGTCGCCGGCCGGCGTGATCGTCTCGATGCGGCCACTGGCCGAGCCGCGGGCGAACTGTAACTCGATACGTTCACCAGGTGCGAGATGGCTGGCATCCCGCACGATGGCGCCATCGACCTGACGCACGATGCTGTAGCCGCGCGCGAGCGTGGAAAGCGGCGATAGCCCCGACAGCGCGCCCTGGCAGCGGGAGAGGCTTTTTTGGCAGCGGGAGAGCCTCTCGTTGATGGCTTGGCGGATGCGGTGTTCCAGCGAGCCGAGACGGGATTGCTGTGCCAAGCGTCGTTCGATCGCCGCGTGCAGGCGGTGGCCGAGCGATTCCAGCCGTTGGCGTCCGGCGGCGAGCCGCTGGGCCGGATGAATGAGGCGCAGGGCCAGCCGATCGACTGCCTGCATGCGGCCCTCCAGCGCCGTGCGCAATGTTCGCTGCAAGGTGGTGACGAGCGTGGCGAGCTCCCTGGCCGCTGCATGCCAGCCGGCGCTTGCCAGCTCGGCCGCGGCGGTGGGGGTTGCGGCCCGCTGGTCGGCGACGAGGTCGGCGATCGTCGTATCGGTCTCGTGGCCGATGCCGGCGATGATGGGCATCGGCGCGGCGGCGATCTGCCGCGCCACCGTTTCGTCGTTGAAGGCCCAGAGGTCTTCGAGACTGCCGCCGCCGCGCACGAGCAGCAGCAGATCGCATTCGGCGCGGGCATACGCGGTGGAAAGCGCGGCGACGATCGCGGCCGGTGCCTCGGCGCCTTGGACCAGGGTCGGATAGACGATCAGCTCGACATGTCTTGCCCGCCGCGCGAAGGCGGCGAGCACATCGGACAGTGCCGCGGCCTGGGGGGAGGTGACGATGCCGACCCGGCGCGGATACGCTGGCACGGGTTTTTTCCGTGAAGCATCGAGCAGTCCTTCGCGGCCGAGCTTGTCGCGCAGCTGCAGGAAGCGTTCGTAGAGGCGGCCAAGGCCGGCGCGGCGCAGAGCTTCGACGTTGAGCTGGAATTCGCCACGTGCCTCGTAGAGTGTGACGAGTGCCTGGGCTTCGACCTGCTGGCCGTTTTCGAGACGCCAGGGCAACGATTGGGCACGCGAGCGGAACATCACGCAGCGCACCTGCGCTCGATCGTCCTTCAGGGAGAAATACAGGTGCCCGGAGGCGGCGGACGTCAGGTTGGAAATCTCGCCGCTGACCCACAACAGCGGGAAATGCCGTTCGATCAGCTGACGGGCGGCGCGATTGAGCTCACTGACGGTGAGGATTTCTGCGTTCAATTGGCGCGAAAATGGGGTCAAAATGGCAGATGCAGGCGCTTTGCGAATGCTACCTCATCCACAATCGCGTTTCGTCTCCGAAACATTTCCCGACAGGTGACCCAAGTGCCGCCCAAAACCCGGGGTATCCATATAAGTCATTGATTAATAACGATAAATATTTTGGTCAGTTTTGCGACGAAGTAACAAAAGTCCTTTTCCGTAGGCTACTTAGGAGCATGATGCGCAAACGATTCACAAAGTTATCCACAAATTTTGGGGATAATTCGAACAGCCGCCGTTTCCGGCCGCTGACTTCGTTCGGCGAGCCTTTCTGATTTTTTCCTGCCGATGAACCTCGTCCCGCTGGAAACCCCTGCGCTGCTCGGCTTGTTTCGCGAAGCCCTCGATGGCAGCCTGATCGAGCGCGGCATCGCCGAAGGGCTCGATCTCATCGGGCATGCCGATACTTTCTGGCAGAGTGTCGAGGCGTCGGAATTGCAACGCATGGCGCAGGGCGGCAATCCTCACGCCCAAGCGGAGCTGGCCTGGCGTTGCGCGCTCGGCAAGGAAACGCCACCATCGGCGCAGGATGCGGTGCGCTGGGCGACACGCAGCGCGCAGCGCCAATGCCCGGCCGGCTACGCGGTTCTCGGTTGGCTGCTCTATCAGGGCATCGGGCTGCCGCGCGATTTCCGTGAAGCGGCGGCGCTCTTCGAGCGGGCCGCGCAGCAGCAGGATGGCCGCGGCGCGACCTGGTTCGCGCTCTGCCTGCTGCGCGGGCATGGCGTGGCTGCGGACAGCGAGCGCGGGCTGTCCTTGCTGCGTGAAACGGCCGAGCGCGGCAATCGCGAGGCGCAGTATTGGATGGGCAGATTGTCCTATTCGGGCGATTGCCTTCCCGTCGATTTCGCCGCGGCCGTGGCGTGGTTGCGCCGAGCCAGTGGGCAAGGCCATGCCGAAGCGTCCGATCTGCTTGCACGCTGCTGCTTTTTCGGTCGCGGCATCGCCCCAGACCGCGCCGAAGCCGTGCGACTGTGGCGCGAAGCCGCCCAGGCGGGGGTGCCGACGGCGATGTTCAGCCTGGGCCTTTGTCTTTATGCGGGGGAAGGGGTGGCAGTCGATCATGCCGAAGCGGTGCGCTGGCTGCGTGCCGCGGCACGGCACGGGGTGGTCGAAGCGATGACCCTGCTCGGCCAATGCGCCACCTTTGGCTTCGGCCTGCCCGCCGACCCGGCTGCCGGCGTGGCCTGGTATCGTCGGGCGGCCGCGCTGGGCAGCCGCGAAGCGCAGTTCGAGCTCGCCGAAGCCCATGCGACCGGCTATGGGCTGGTCGAGCGCGATTTGACGCAAGCCGTGCATTGGTGGCGCGAGGCGGCGAGCCGCAATCATGCGCGCGCGCAGCTCAAGCTGGGCCATTGCTACCGTTGGGGCGAAGGCGTCGAGGAAGACAAGGCGCTGGCGCTCGCCTGGTATCGGCGGGCTGCGGCCGGTGGCGAGGCGAGCGCCCACGTCTGGCTCGGGGAATGTCACGAGCATGGCGAGGGCGTGGCGGCCGATCCGGTCGCGGCGCGTCGCCATTACCATGAGGCCGCCACGGCAGGGCTTGCGCATGGCAAGGCCGAGCTGGGACGTTGTCTGCTGTATGGGATCGGTGGCCAGGCCGACATCGAGCGCGGCGAGACCCTGTTGCGCGAAGCGGCCGAGCAGGGCTGGCAGCCGGCGCTGGACGAGCTGGAACGTTATTGGTTCAACGAGGGCGAGCGTCATTTCCACGGCCGCGGCACGATCGTCGATGCCGCGCGTGCGCGCGAGTGCTATCGCAAGGCGGGTGAGCTTGGCCACCGGCGCGCCGCCTGGATGCTGGCCGAATGCCTGCGGCATGGTCTGGGCGGCCCTGCCGATGTCGTGCAGGCGGTGACCTGGTATCGCCGTGCCGCGATCCTGTTCGACGCCAAGCTGGCGCTTGCGGATCTTTATTACCACGGCGAGGGGGTGGCGCAGAATTACCGCGAGGCCTATCGCTGGTTCGCGCAGGCGGTCGAGCAGCACGAGGATGCCTATGCGCTCTACAGCCTCGGTTTCATGCTGCTTCACGGCCAGGGGGTGCGCCGCGATGCGAAGCGTGCTCTGAAGTATTTGCGCCGCGCGGCATTGCTCGGCGATCCGAACGCGCAGTATGAGCTCGGCTGTGCCTGGTATCGCGGCGTCGGCGGCACGAAGAATCCAAAGCTGGCAATGAAGTGGCTGCGCATGGCCGCCGCGCATGGACACGAGGCCGCGCGCGCCTTCCTCGAACGCATCGGCGAGGGAAAGAAGCTCAATTGACGGGCAGCACGATCCGGGCAGCCAGGCCCCCGCCTTCGCGGGGCAGGAGTTCCAGACGCCCGCCGTGGGCGCGGGCGATGCGCTCGACGATCGCCAGTCCCAGTCCCGCGCCGGCGGCGCCGGTGCGTGCCGCCTCGCCGCGCGTGAAGGGCTGCTTCAGGCGCTCGGCGTCCTCTGGGGCGATGCCGGGTCCGCGGTCGAGCACCGCGATGACGAGCCGGCCGTCTTCCCGCTCGAGCGTCAATTCCACCGCTGCGGTGCCGCCGCCGTGACGCAGCGCATTTTCGATCAGATTGACGACCGCCCGCCTAAGAGGCTCACGCTGGATCGGGTGCAGAAACTCGGCGCTGGCGGGACGGCACTTCACCTTGTCGCCATAGCGCGCGGCGATCTCTCCAAGCCACGGAGCGAGATTGGTCGGCTCCAGCGCGACGCTCCGCTGCGCCTTATGGCGCGCGAAGTCGAGGAACTGGCCGATGGTGCGATCCATTTCGTCGATGTCGGCGGCCATGTCGGCGCGCGCCTGCGGATCGCTGACCGAAATCTCGATCTCCATGCGCAGGCGCGCGAGCGGCGTGCGCAGGTCGTGCGAAATGCCGGCGAGCAGCAGCCGGCGATCTTCTTCGAGACGTTTCAGGCTCTCGCTCATCTGGTTGAAGGCGTGGGTGACGGCGACGATCTCGTCTGGCCCTTTTTCGGGCAAAGGTGAGGGTGTTTCGCCCTGGCCGAGCTTGCCTGCCGCGGCTTCAAGCGCTTTGAGCGGGCGCGAGATGCGCAGCACGATCAGCCAGGCGCCGGCGAGTGCGAGGAGCAGTACCAGCGCGCCCCAACCGAGCCATTGCAGCGGAAAGCGGCCTTCGAGGCGTTCGCGCGGCAGGGCGAGCCAAAACACGCCATCTTCGCCGGGAAAGAGGCGGAAGCTGACGAACAGCCCCGGCTCATCGTTGAGCTCGAAGGCAAGCCTTGTTTCGGTGCCGAGCCGC
Source organism: Sulfuricystis multivorans (assembly GCF_003966565.1). Taxonomy (NCBI): domain Bacteria; kingdom Pseudomonadati; phylum Pseudomonadota; class Betaproteobacteria; order Nitrosomonadales; family Sterolibacteriaceae; genus Sulfuricystis; species Sulfuricystis multivorans. The sequence goes on from NZ_AP018718.1 coordinate 867,477, forward strand.
TCGCGCAGATCGCTTTCCAGATGACGCATCAGCGCTGTGGCTGGCGGTGGGACGATCCGGTCGTCGGCCTCGGCTGGATAGACATGCACGCCCTCGACGTCGGAGAGATCGGCGAGCACATCGATGCGTCGCTCCGGCCGCGCAGCGAGCAATGCGGTGCGCGTCAGATTGCTGATGCTGACGATCGTCTGGGCCAGCGCGTGGGCGCGCGGCTCGATTTCGGCCTGACGGAAGATCGCCAGCCAAGCGCCGACCGCCGCGAGCATCAGCGTCGCGATCAGCAGGAAAGCGCGCCAGAGCAGGCTATGCGGCAGCAGGCGCGTCGGGGACGAAGACATAGCCGAAGCCCCAGACCGTCTGGATGTGGCGTGGCTTGGAGGGATCTTCCTCGACGAGCTTGCGCAAGCGCGAGATCTGCACGTCGATCGCGCGGTCGAACACGCCATGCTCACGGCCGCGGGCGAGCTCCATCAACTTGTCGCGCGAGAGCGGCTGGCGCGGATGCTTGAGCAGCACGGAAAGCAGGCTGAATTCGCCGGTGGTGAGCATCGTCGTGCTGCCGTTGCGCCTCAACTCACGGGTGGCGAGATTCACCTCGACCTTGCCGAAGCGGACGATTTCAGGCGTGGGCGCGGGCGCGCCCGCCGGTATCCCGCTGGTGCGTCGGCGCAGGATGGCATGGATGCGCGCGACCAGCTCGCGCGGGTTGAATGGCTTCCCCAGATAATCGTCGGCGCCGAGCTCCAGGCCGATGATGCGATCGATGTCGTCACCCTTGGCGGTGAGCATCAGGATCGCGATGTCATGGTAAGCGTCGCGCTTCGCACGCAGCCGGCGGCAAATCGACAGACCATCCTCGCCGGGCAGCATCAGGTCGAGGACGATGAGATCATAGAGCTCGCGCTCGAGCTGGCGATCCATCTGCGGCGCATCACCCACTGCCTTGACGGTGAAACCCTGATCGCCGAGATAGCGCTCGAGCTGGCTGCGTAGCCGCACATCGTCATCGACGACGAGGATTTTCGGTTTGCGGGTCTCGGTGTTCATGAGGCGCAAGGATACCGCCTGAAATCTTTTCCGGATGTTGCCTGGGCTGCCACGGCAACGGATTGTTACAAAGGCAGGCTCGCCTGGGCAGTGCAGCGTCCTACAATGATCCTAAAAACCTCGGTTGGACGCGCCCGATGGTGCGTGGCGGCGGGTGCATGGCGCGGCGCGACGACGCAGCAGGCTCATGCCTGCAAGGAGGAGCAACAAAGCCAGGCGCGCGCCGGCGCGTGCCAGCGGGTGCGTAGCGGGGTCACCGACTCGGTGAGCGGGGGGTGTAGCAATCTATGATTTTCAAAGGCATTTTTTGCCTACAGGAGCGGTCAACTGAGGTTTTTAGGATGATAGCCATGAAAAAGCTCGCGGCTATTTTGCTGGGTTGGGCGGCAAGTGCGCTGGCGCAAGGCGTGCCGCCTGCACCGCCGCGTGCGCCCTGGCTCGATGAGGCGCCGCCCAGGATGCTGCGCGAACCCTCAGCGGAGCAGGCGCAGCGTTGGCAGCAGTGGCGTGACGAGCGTCATCGCGAGCACCGCGAAGCTTGGCGCGAGATGAGCCCTGAAGAACGCCGCGCATTACGCCACGACATCCGCGAGGCGGGCAGGATGTATCGGCGCGGCCCGCGCTGAAACTTTCCCTTGACTTCCTGGGTTCCTGTGCTTGACTAAAAACATAGTAAAAAAGTCGGGTAAGCCGACCCGTTCCAAGCCAAAAAGGAGGTCATCATGTACGACATCAACAAATTCATCGCCAATCCCTCGCTCGTCAATCACGATGTCGAAGGTTTCCTTGCCGATCTGCCGCACTGGTCGCCGCGTTTCGCCCACCAGCGCGCCGAAGAGGAAGGGCTGACGCTCACCGATGCCCATTGGGACGTGATCGTCCGTCTGCGCGAGCTGTATCGCGCCGAGGGGCCCGGATGGAATGCGCGTGACGTGACCCGAGCACTCGAGAAGGATTTCGCCGCAGCCGGCGGCCGTCGCCATCTGTATGCGCTCTTCCCGGGCGGCCCGCTGGCTCAGGGCTGCAAATTGGCCGGCCTGCCGCTACCGGAAGGAACGCTCGATCCCTCGTTCGGCAGCGTGCATTGATCAGCTGCTTGCCCAATCGTGGGCGTGCAAATGGGAGTGCTGCGTGCCGCCGTGCCGATGACGATGGCGGTGCGCCAGATGCGCTTCATCGAGTAGCGCGAGATTGCCTAGTGCCGCCTCGACCGGGCCGTCGAAGAGCATGCGACCCCGCTGACCCAGCACGATACAGCGGCTGCCGAGCTCGGCGGCGAGCGACAGATTGTGGGTCGCTGCGACTACCGTCACGCTCGATTCGATGATGAGATCGATCAGCCAGCCGACGCTGGCGGGATCCAGGCTCGCCGACGGCTCGTCGAGCAGCAAAAGTTTCGGCTCCAGCACCAGGATCGCGGCGAGCGCCACTTTCTGCTTTTCACCGCCGGAGAGCAGAAACGGCGGTTTGTCCAAGAGTTCTGTGAGCCGCAATGCAGCGGCCCAGTGTGCGACGCGCGCTTCGACGTCGGCAAGTCCCAGTTGCCGCGGCCCATAGGCGATTTCCTCGCGCACCGTCGGATTGAACAGCATCGCCTCCGGATGCTGGAAGAGCAGCGCGCACTCAGAGCGAAAGCGCCGCGCAAAGTGCCGTTCTCCCAGCGCCGACTTGGTGAGTGGCGTGCCCTCGTAATGAATTGTGCCCGACTGCGGTTCGATGAGTCCATTCATCAGCTTGAGCAGCGTGGACTTGCCGCAGCCATTGGCGCCCAACAGCACGAGCTTGTCGCCCGTGCGCACCTCGAGCGAGAGAGCCTCGATCACTGGCTGGTCGGCTTCCCAGCCGAAACGTATGTCATTGAGTTTCAGCATCAGTCGAAGGCGCCGCGCGAGCGCAGAGCCTGCGCGACCTCGGTCGATTGCGCCATTGCCTTGTCGAGCAAGGCAATGGCTTGAGCGCCGGCGTGATGGCGGCGGTCGAGGAGACGGGGACGCGCGATGTTACGACTATCGAAAGCCAGGCGAAAATCACCCAGCACGCGCTCGAAAGTGCGGATCTGGCCGATCGTCAGAGTGACCAGCCGCCGTGCGGTGGGCAGACCTTCGAGCGCCGCGAGGAGTTCGCACCGCGCGATGAACCAGAATCCGAGATAGGCCATCAGCAACACGCGCAGGTTGGCGAGCAGCAGCCAATCGACATCGATCCGGCCCTGCCACAGGCCGACCAGGACGACGCCGAGGCTCACCGACAGATCGAAGGCGAGGATGGCGATGAGGCTGCGGCTCAGGATGCGCCAGCGCGTTTTGCCGGCAAGCAGCAAAGCGAAGGCGAACCCAGCGGCGAGAAGCGCCGGCTGATGGATGAGCGTCGGCGCTGGCAGGACGGCAAGGTAGAGCAGGAGTTTCTGGCGCGGTGTCATGATGTCCATTTGCGCGCTTTCGCATAGCGCCAGACGAAGAGGGTGAGGGCTGCTTCGGCGAGGCCAATGAAGGCATGGGGGATCAGGATCGCCGGCAAGGTGATCGACCAGCCGAAGGGAAAGAAGAGCGGCGAGCCGTCGGGTTTATGGGCGATCAAGGGCTGCAGTCCCAGCACGAGGGCGACGACGATGCCCGGCAGCAAGACGGAAGCCCAGGCGGCGAACAGCACGGCAAAAGCCTCATTGACCCGCCGCAGCAGGCGGAAAACGATCAGCGCCGCGCCACTGCCGATGAACCCCATCGCCAGGGCGTTGACCGGCAGCGCGGTCAAACCTCCGGCGCCGAAGAGCAGCGCCTGCAGGAGCAATACGCCGGAATAGGCAAGGAAGGCGAGCCGCCAGCCGAAGAGCAGCGCGAGCATCGCGACACCGATCAGATGCGCCGAGGTGCCGCCGGGTAGCGGTAGCATCACCAGCCCCAGGCCATAGGCGAGCGCCGTGACCATCGCCAGCCGCGGCAGCAGCGTTTCATCCAGCCGCGATTTCAATCCGCGTGCCGCCCAGGCCCACGCCCCGACGGCCATCAGCGTGGCAGGCAGATAGGTCTGTGGCGAGAGAAAGCCGTCGGGGATGTGCATGGCAGAGGTCGGGGATCAGAAGAGGTAGGAGGCGGAAAAGATCAGCCGATATTTTTCCTTGCCTTCGGCGCCTTGCTGGTCGGCCGATTCGTTGAGACGGGTCCACACCGCTTTCTTGAAGCCGAAGGCGAAGCTCATGTCGTCCTTGTAGAGCCTCAGCCCTGGCATGAGATAGAGCATTCTGCCGCCGGTGGCTTCGGCAGGCGCACCATTTTCGATGTCGCGGCCCAGTTGCAGGTATTGCGCTTCGAGCACGCCATCGATGCGGAAGCGACTGTCCGGAATCGTATGGAGGCGCTGGGCAAGGCCGAGGTTGAGGCGATACTCGGTGCCGAACTTCATCGTCTGGCCGTCGTCGTAACGGTATTCCCGGAAACGGATCGCCGAGGCTTCGAGATTGAAGGTGAGATCACGCGCAAGCTGCTTGGTCGCCGTGACGCCGAGGCTGAGCGCCGGTTTGCCGAAACCGTGTGCTTTACCGGGATCGATCGTTCCGTCGGCGAGCCGATGGTTGGCGTTGCCGGTCGGCAAGGTGCTACCGAAGAACACCGTGAAATGCCAATCTTCCATGTCGTCGAGGCTTTCGTGCGCCGGCACGAGTTTGAAGCCGCCGTCGTATTTGAAGCCGATCTGGCCCATGACCGAGACATCGGCCCAGCCTTTCGAATCGAGCCCGCCGGGCTCGTCGATCTTTTCGTGGTAGGGCGCAAACAGATAGGCCGAAAACCAGGGGGTGAAGCCGTGGCCGAGCCCGACCATCCAGTAGTTCGCATAATCGCTTTCCGGATTGGCGGGATCCGGATCATAGGTCTTGAACTTCGCATGATCGAGCTTGGCGTAGGCGAGCGTCTTGCCGGCGGGCAACACTGCGGAACTTGCCGACTCGACCGGGGAACCCGGCCCTTCGAGGGCGGTAGCGCCGACACCGGCGACGCCGTGATGGGCAAGCGCTACGGCGGGCCAAAGCAGGAAGGAGATCATGAGGCGTTTCATCGTTTCCTCCTCAGGAAAAGTTGCCACAGGCCAAACAGGCCGAAGATCAGGGTGAAGCCGGAGAAGGCGATGAGCCAGCGTGGTTGCATGGGGGCGGCGGCTTTACTGGGCGCGCCGCGCGTGGGCACGGTGATTTCCTGGCTCACCCCGTGGCCGTCGGCGGAAACGGCCGAAAGTTGCCATTTCTCTTGCTGGCCCGGCAGGAAGACGATGCGCCCGGCGGCGTCGGTGTTGCCGACCTGCTGCGGCGTTTGTCGTCCTGCGGCGGTGAGGGCGTATTTCTCATAGGCGAAGGGCTCGCCGTTGGCATAGGTGAGCTTGATCACCACGGCTTCGGCGACGTCGATCTGCGTATGCACTTCGTGCGCCGCCACGGGCGGGCTCAGGCAAAGCAGCAACAGAAGAAAACGTTTCATTGCGGCAGCTCGAATTGCAGGGTCGTACCGAGGATTTCGACATCGGCCTTGCCGTCGGCAAGCGGCTGCTCGAGGCTGGCCGAGATGAGCTGCAGGCCGCCGTGGCGCAGGCGGATCGCGATCTGGCCTTGCGGGTCGGTCGTGCCGCGCGTCTCGCCGTGATAGGCCACTGGCACATTCGCCTGCGGCTTACCGGAAAGCAAGACCTGAACGACGAGTTTTTCACCGGGCTTGAGCGCGAATGGATCGGCCTGCGGCACGATTTCCAGAGCTTCGCTCAAAGGCTTCGCAAAGGGCGGCGCCCAGCGCTCGAGCCGCTTGATGGCTTCCTCGGACAGCCAGCTCTTGATCGCGCCGGGCGCTTCTGTCTTCGGCACGTTCCTCGTCTCCCACGGCGTCTTGCTCCAGTAGCCGGAAGAGGCGGTAATGACGAGCGCCGCGCACGCGCCGCTGGCCTTCCAGGGGGCGGGGCTCGTGATGGTGAGTGGGCGCCTGCCCCCTTGGGCATCGAAACAGGTGGCGGTGGTGACGAAATTCTTGCCATAGTCCATCGTTTCGGCGCCGGCATGGGCGCTGTGGCGATGGCCTTGATACAGAGTGAATTGCTGGCCGGATTTTTCGATCCACAGATCGTGGGCGAAGGCCGTAGGGACGGTAAGGCAGAGTGAAACGAGAATTGACAGGCTGAGGGGAAATCGCGAGTTCATCGCCGTCTAGTATGAAGAAAAGTATTTTTCATCATACTGATCGCACCGGGGAAAGCAACAGGGGCAGGCCGATCGGTTAAGATGGTTGCGCGATGAGCCAAGCCGATTCCTCCAAGCTTTCATTCCCGGTCCGGCTGCTGCGCGGTATCGAGCGCGAATGGCGCTTCGTGCGCTTCTTTGCGCTGCTATTGACCGCGGCGGTCAGCCCTGCGAGCCATCGTCCCGCCGTGCGTTTGGCCACGGCGCAGGCGCTGTGCTTCGCGGCCGGGCAGGCGCTGCCTGGCTATGCGCTGTTCTCGGCGCTCTTCGCCGCGGTGACGACGCGCATCGTCGCGGCGAGCGCTGCCAGTTACGGCCTTTCTCATTTGGCGCTCGAAGGCGTGGTGCGCGTCTTCGTCGTCGAGCTCTTGCCTTTGGCCGCCGCTTTGTTCGTCGCGATGCGCTCGGGGCTGGCCGTGCTCGATCATCTCGCCGGGCTGCGCGCACATGGCGAGCCGCTGGCCGTGGGTGATGCCTTCCTGCGCATCGTGCTGCCCGGCTTCATCGCCAACCTGTTCGCCACTGTGCTCTTGACGCTGGCCAGTACCTTGATCGCGCTTTTTGTGGCCTATCTGATCGTCTATGGCCTGACACCGTGGGGAATCGCCGGCTTTTCGAGACTCGTCGGTCAGGTGTTCGATCCGGTGACCCTGCCCGGTTTTCTGCTCAAGGCGGCCCTGTTCGGGCTCGCCGTCGGGGCGGCGCCGGCCACGGTGGCGCTCGATACGCCACGCCGCGCCGCCGCGGGCAGCGAAATGCGCGTGATGGCGCGGCTGTTTCTCTCGCTCGTGCTGATCGAAGGCGCGAGCCTCATCGTGCTGCATTTCTGAACCCATGAGCGCGCCTGCCGACCCGCGTGACCCGAATGCCCTGCCGATCGCGCATGCCACTGCCAAGGCTTATCTGCTTCTCACGCTGCTCATCATTCTTCTTGCCGGATTCGTGCTGTATGTGATGCACGCGCGCGGGGTGTTCGAGGAGAAACGGCATTTCGTGCTGCTGGCGGAAAATTCCGAAGGGGTTACGGTCGGCATGGACATGACCTTTTCCGGCTTTGCGATCGGCCGGGTGGCGAAGATCGAGCTGGGCGAAGACGGCAAGGCGCACATCCATGTCGAGGTGCCCGTCAAGGATGCGCGCTGGCTGCGCACTTCATCGGTATTCACGCTCGAACGCGGTCTCGTCGGTGGCGCAAAGTTGCGTGCCTATACGGGCATCCTCGACGATCCGCCGCTGCCCGAGGGCGCGCGCCGCGAGGTCTTGATCGGCGATGCGACAGCGGGCATCCCGCAGCTCGTGGCCACGATGCGCGATCTCATCGACAATCTGAAACGAATCACCGCTGCCGATGCGCCGCTGCGCGCAAGCCTCGCCAATCTGCAGACGCTCACCGGCCGGATGACCGGCAAGGACGGCAGCCTGCCCGGCTTGCTGGGCGAGGCCGGTGCAAAACGGGTGCTCGAGGCGCTCGAGCGCAGCAACCGCCTGCTCGCCCAGGCCGATGCGAAGATCCTGGGCCGCGAAGGCGTGCTGGATGAAACGCAGGCGGCCGTTGCCGAACTGCGCCACTTGCTCGGCCAAGCGCGGCAAAGCCTCGAGAAGGTCGATGCGACGCTCGATGAGGCGCGGCAGATCGCCGCGAATGCGCGCGTGGCGAGCGAAGACCTCGATGTCTTGCGTGCCGAGGTCGAGGCGAGTCTGCGACGCATCTCCCAGCTCGTCGAGGAGGTCAATCGCAAGTGGCCGTTTGCGCGCGAGCGGGAGCTCAAGCTGCCATGAAAAGCCTCCTCGCTTTGTTGCTTCTGCTCGCTGGTTGCGCCAGCGCTCCGGCGGTGCCGGACTGGCGGGTCAACGCCCATGCGGCGCTCGGCAATTACACGGCCGCCTATTTCGCCGGCCGCGAGCGCGTAGCCCGGCTGGAACTGGCGCGCGCCCGCGCCGAGGTCGCGCGGACCGGCGAGGCAAGCCAGATGGCGCGGGTGGAGCTCGTCGCCTGCGCGCTCGAAGTCGCCAGCCTCGCGGCGACGCAATGCCCGGCATTCCAGGTGCTTGAGCAGGATGCCGATGCCGCGGCCAGGGCGTATGCCGACTATCTCGCCGGCCGCTGGGAAAGACTCGATGCCGCGCTCTTGCCGCCAGCGCAGCAGGGTGTGCCGGCAAGCCGCGATGCGCTCGCAACGCTTTCCGCGATCGAAGATCCGCTTTCCCGGCTCGTCGCGGCCGCATTACTTCTTCGGGCCGGCCGCCTGCCGCCGGCAGGCATCGATCTCGCGATCGACACCGCATCGCAACAGGGCTGGCGGCGGCCGCTGCTGGCGTGGCTGAGTTTTGCGCGTGATCGTTGCAAGGCTGCCGGCGATGCTGCCTGTGCAGCGGCACGTCAGCGGCGGATCGATTATGTGCTCGGTTCCACCCGGCCCGACCGGTAGAATCCGCAGCGTGAAACTGATTGCCTTCGAGGCGGCCACGCGCCGCCTATCCGTTGCCTTGTGGTGCGACGGCTCCCTCTGTGAAAGAAGCGCCGATTACGCCAATGGCGGTTCCGAAGTGCTGCTGCCTTGGACGCTGGAATTGCTCGCCGAGGCGGGGCTCACCTTACGACGCCTCGACGGCATCGCCTTCGGCGCCGGCCCCGGCGGCTTCACCGGCTTGCGGCTCGCTTGCGGCGTCGCGCAGGGACTCGCCTGTGGCCTGGATTTGCCGGTGGCGCCGGTTTCCTCTCTTGCTGCGCTGGCCTTGGCGGCGGGCGACGGCCCGGTGCTCGCCTGCCTCGATGCGCGGATGAACGAAGTCTATCTCGGCGCCTATCGGGTTGCGGGGGATGATGTTGTCGAGCGGATGGCGCCGAAAGTCGGCCCTGGCGCAACGGCACCCCTGCCGGAAGGGGATGGCTTTCGCGGCGTAGGAGATGGCTTTGCGACGCCGCACGGCGAGGCAATCCGCGCCCGCATGGGGGCACGTCTCGAAGCCGTCGCTGCGACGGTATTTCCAAGCGCCGCGGCGGTGGCGCGGCTCGGTGTCCGGCAGCTTGCGCGGGGCGAAGGCGTGCCAGCCAGGCAGGCGCAGCCGCTCTACGTGCGCGACAAGGTGGCGCTCACCGTCGCGGAACGCCGCGCGCGCGGCGGCGAGAAATGAGTTTCGCGCCGATGACGGCGGATGACGTCGATGCCGTGCTGGCGATCGAGGCGGCGGTGCAGGAATTTCCCTGGACGCGCGGCAACTTTCTCGATGCGCTCGCCGCCGGTTATGATGCCTGGGTGATGCGCGAAGGCGACCGCTTGGTCGGCTTCGCGGTGCTGATGCATGCGGTCGACGAAGCGCATCTGCTGGTGATCGGCATTGCGCCGGATCGTCAGCGCGCCGGGCGTGGCCGCGCACTGCTCGAGTTCATCGCGGGGCGGGCGCGCGCGGCCGGCATGACGCGCCTCTTGCTCGAGGTGCGTCCCTCGAATCAGCCGGCACTTGCTTTCTACCGGCAGGCAGGTTTTGTCGAAATCGGCCGGCGGCGGGCTTACTATCCGGCACGGGAAGGAAGGGAAGATGCGATCGTGATGGCCAGGGAACCATGAACCGCGAACAGTTGATCAAGGAAATGGGCCTCGGCCCGATCTGGAAACTTCGCCGGCCGCCGCAGAAGTCGGCGGCGGACGCTGCATCGTCCGTCGCTGCCGCGGCCGCGCCGCTCGATCACCGCACCGCGGCGATCGCGGCGATGGATTGGGATCAATTGCGCCGGGCGGTGGCGGAATGCACCGCCTGTCCGCTCTATGCCACGCGCAAGCAGGCGGTGCTCGGCGTCGGCGACATCCATGCCGAGTGGCTGTTCGTCGGCGAAGGCCCGGGCGCGGAGGAGGACGAGCGCGGCGAACCTTTCGTCGGCCAGGCGGGCAAGCTGCTCGACAACATGCTCGCGGCCATTGGCCTTAGGCGGGGGGAGAACGTCTATATCGCCAATGCGGTGAAATGCCGGCCGCCCAACAACCGCACGCCGGAAGCCGCTGAGACGGCGGCCTGCTGGCCGTTTCTCGCACGGCAGATCGAGCTCATCCGCCCGAAGCTCATCATTGCGCTGGGCAAGCCCGCGGCGCAGACGCTATTGCAACGGGAGGTGACGATCTCGCGGGCGCGCGGCATCATCCACGACTTCGCCGGCACACCGCTGATCGTCACCTACCATCCGGCCTATCTGCTGCGCAACCTGCCGGACAAAGCCAAGGCCTGGGAGGACCTTTGTTTCATGCGGAAGACGATGGCAAGCCTCCGCTAAAATCGCCCCATGAACCTTTTGCTTTCCAACGACGACGGCTATTCCGCCCCGGGACTTTCCGCGCTCGCCGCAGCCTTGCAGGATCTGGGCCAGGTGACCGTCGTCGCGCCGGAGCGCAACCGCAGCGGCGCATCGAATTCGCTCACCCTCGATCGCCCCCTGCTGCTCAAGACGGCGGAGAACGGTTTCCACTATGTGAATGGCACGCCCAGCGACTGCGTGCATCTGGCGGTGACCGGCATGCTGCCGCAAGAGCCGGACATGGTGATCTCGGGCATCAATCTCGGCGCCAACATGGGTGACGATACGATCTATTCCGGCACCGTCGCGGCGGCGATGGAGGGCTATCTGCTTGGTATCCCCGCGCTGGCCGTCTCGTTGGCGAGTTTCGCGGGGCGCCATTTCGAGACGGCGGCGCGCGTCGTGCGCGCGCTGGTCGAGCGCCTGCACGCCCGGCCGTTTCCCGAGCCGGTGCTGCTCAACGTCAATGTCCCGGATCGGCCACAGGCAGAGCTTTCCGGCTGGGAGGTCACCCGCCTGGGTCGCCGCCACAAGGCCGAGCCGGTGGTCAAGCAGGTCTCGCCGCGCGGCGACACGGTATATTGGATCGGGCCCGCCGGTGCGGCGGCCGATGCCGGCCCCGGCACCGATTTCCATGCGGTCGCGCAGGGCCGGGTGTCGATCACGCCGCTCGCGATCGACCTGACGCATGTTGCCCAGCTGGACCGGGTGCGGGAGTGGCTCGGACGATGAATGCGCATATGGCTTTCCGTGGCGTCGGCATGACCTCGGAGCGCACGCGCGCGCGCATGATCGAACGCCTGCGCGAACAGGGGATCAAGAACGAACAGGTGCTGATGGCGTTGGGGCTGGTGCCGCGCCACATCTTCGTCGAGCCGGCGATGGCGCACCGCGCTTATGAGGACACCGCGCTGCCGCTGATCCTCGGCCAGACCATCTCGCAGCCCTACATCGTCGCGCGCATGATCGAGCTGCTGCTCGAAGGCCGCGCGAGCCTGGGCAAGACGCTCGAGGTCGGCGCCGGCTGCGGCTATCAGGCGGCGGTGCTCGCCCAGCTCACAAGGGAGGTCTATGGCGTCGAACGGCTCGCCGCGCTGCTGGCGCGGGCGCGCGAGAACCTCAAGGCGCTGCGCTTGACCCGGGTGCGCCTCAAGCATGGCGATGGCATGATGGGTCTGCCCGAGGCGGCGCCCTTCGAATCGATCATCGTCGCCGCCGCCGCGGCGGCGGTGCCGCAGGCTTTGAAGGACCAGCTGACAGTCGGCGGCCGCCTGGTGATGCCGGTCGGCGGCGGCGCGCAGATGCTGATGGTCGTCGAGCGTACCGCGCAGGGCTGGAAAGAAAGCCTCTTCGAGTCGGTGCGCTTCGTGCCTTTGCTGCCGGGAGTCGGCTGATGAAACGCAGAATCCTCACCCTCGCGCTGCTACTTCTCGCTGGTTGCGCCAGCACGCTGCCGGCCCCGGTGAGCGAGGTGCAATCGACCGCCCACATCGAGAAGCCGCGCCTGCCTGCGCCGGCGGAGACTGCGGCCAAGACCCATGTGGTCAAGAAGGGTGAGACGCTCTACGGCATCGCTCGCGAGCATGGCCTCAACCCCCGTGATCTGGCGGCCTGGAACTTGCTCGACAATACGAGCCGCCTCGTCGTCGGTCAGACCCTACGGCTGACCCCACCTGCAGCGCCAGCTGCTACGCCCGCGCCGTCGCCAGAAGCCATCGAAGTGCGGCCGATCATTGGCAGCGGTGCCGTCGTTGCCCGCCCTCTCGACGGCGCTGCCGCAGGCAGTGCCGTTCCACCAGCGCCGACCGTGGCGCCGAGCAGCCATGATGCCGTCAAACGTGCGCCGAAAGGCGGCAAGCTGCCTTACTCGGCAGAGAATCTCGCCCTGCTCAAGGGTGAATCCGCACCACCGCCCGCGGCGCTCGCCGCGCCCGCGCCCGGAAAGCCTGCTGCCCCCATCCCACCGGTAACATCGCCTGCTGCCGCGACGGACTCCGGCAGCGAATGGCTCTGGCCCGCCAACGGCAAGCTGCTCGCCACTTTCAGCGATGGCAATGGCGGCGCCCAGGCGATCAACCGCGGCATCGACATCGCCGGCAAGATCGGCGATCCAGTGCGTGCCGCCGCTGCCGGCAAGGTGATCTTCGTCGGTGTCTATCCGAAGCATGGTAATCTCGTCGTGCTGCTGCATGCCGATGGCTACAGCAGCGTCTATGCCCACAATAGCCGCATCCTCGTCAAGGAGGGCCAGATGGTCAAGCGGGGCGATAAGATCGCCGAGCTCGGCGATTCCGACGCCGATCAACCCAAACTGCATTTCGAGCTGCGGCACAAGGGCAAGCCGCTCGACCCGCTGAAGCTGTTGCCTGCTCGATGACGGCTGCCGACGAAGACAACGCCATCGGCGCCGGCGCGCCTGGCGACGCAGCACTGGCGCCGCCGTCGAATGACCATGAAGCGAGTGGCGAGCTCGCTGGCGAGGACGGCTTCCTCGACGACGTCACGCAGCTGTATCTGAACGAGATCGGCGCCAAGCCGCTGCTCAAGCCGGAAGAGGAGTTTGCGCTGGCGCGTGCGGTGCGTGCCGGGGATAGCCAAGCGCGCCAGAGGATGATCGAAGCGAACCTCAGGCTGGTGGTGAGCATCGCCAAACATTACCAGCATCGCGGCATTCCGCTCGACGACCTGATCGAGGAAGGCAACCTCGGCCTGATTCATGCGTTGGAGAAATTCGATCCGGAGCGCGGCTTTCGCTTCTCGACCTATGCGACCTGGTGGATCCGCCAGAACATCGAGCGCGCGATCATGAATCAGTCGCGCACCGTGCGTCTGCCGGTGCATGTGGTCAAGGAGCTCAATGGCGTGCTGATGGCGCTGCGCAGAATCGGCGCCGACCCGGAAATGGTCGATGCGGCGCCGACCCCGGTGCTCGAGAAAGTGGCCGGCTTGCTGCACAAACCGGTCGACGAGATTCGCCGCCTGTTGCTGCTCAACGAACGCACCGCCTCGCTCGATGCGCCGCTCGACATCGACCCTGATTTGTCGATCGCCGACGCGCTCGCCGACGAAAACGCCGTCGATCCCGAGGTGAGCGTCGAAGAAGACGAGATCGCCCGCCACATCGAAGGCTGGGTCGCCGAGCTGCCCGAGCGTCATCGTTACATCGTCGAAAGACGCTACGGCCTGAACGAGCGCGACGTCGCGACGTTGGAGGAGTTGGCCGGCGAGCTCGGCGTCACGCGCGAACGCGTGCGGCAACTGCAGATGGAAGCGCTTGCCCGCCTGCGCCAGCGCATGGCGAGGGATGGCATAGGGGTGCGCTCGTTACTCTAAGCGTGCCATCAGTGTCGCGGCGAGCCGATAAACCGCCATCGCATAGAAGCTCGAACGGTTATAACGCGTCAGCACATAGAAGTTCTGGTAGCCCAGCCAGTATTCGGTCGGCTTTTCCGGTGTGACGAGGTCGATCAGCGCCGCAGGGGCGTCGGGCGCATCGGCAGGGATCATGACCCCGAAGCTCGCCATCTCCTGCGGCCGTCGCTGGGGCAGGATGCCTTCCTCGATCAGGGCGTCGGCTGCCGTCTTACCTGCGCCGACTTTGACCGGGATCGCGATCGGCCCGCCTGCTTCCCAGCCGTGCGAGGCGAGAAAGTTCGCCACGCTGCCGATCGCGTCTTCCGCGCTGCCGACGAGATCGATGCGGCCATCGTGGTCGAAATCCACCGCATAGTGGCGGATGCTCGAGGGCAGAAACTGCGGCAGGCCGATCGCGCCGGCATAGGAGCCGCGGTAGCTGTCGGGTGCGCGTCGCTCGTCGCGCGCGAGTAGCAAAAGCGCCTCGAGCTCGCGCCGGAACGCTTCCGCGCGCGGCGGGTAGTCGAAGGCCAGCGTGGCCAGCGCCGCGAAGCTGTCGAAGCGGCCGAGATGTTTGCCGTAGAAGGTTTCGATGCCGATGATCGCGGCGATGATCTCCGCCGGCACACCGGTTTTCGCCTCGGCCCGCGCGAGCGCCGCGCGGTGCTGGCACATGAAGCGCAAGCCAGCGGCGATGCGTTTGGGTTCGATGAAACGTGCGCGATAGGTTTGCCACGAGCGGATGCGCGGATCGGTGGGCGGCCTGATGGCCTCGATCACCGCGGGCATCGGTCGCGCCTTGGCAAACAGCGCGGCCAGTCGGGAGCTATCGAGGCCGTGTTTTTCCTGCATCTCGGTGATGAACGTCTGCACCTCTTCGCGCTCGGCGAAACCGGCGGCGTGGGCGGGCAGGGCGAGCAAAACGATGACGAGGAAGACGAGCGGTTTCATGGGCGGAAGGCGTTGACACGCCGTCTGAGCGCGGCAAGCCCCTCGTGCGAGGTAGGGCCGTAGCGTAGCGCGCAGTAAGCCTGTGCGATGGCGCGAATATCGTCCGCTGCGGCGGGCAATTCCCGCGCGACGCGTTCCGCGTAATCCAGCGGCCCTTCCCACGGCCGGCGCGTAAGGCCGCGTTTGGCCAGACGCCGGCAGACCGTCAGCCATGCGCGCTGCGCTTTATCGGGATGCGGACGGCGCTTGAGCAGCACGAGGGCGAGCATGATGAGCGCCACGCCGGAAAGGCCGGCGAGCCAGGCGGTCATCGATCGCCAGTCTGGCGTGCTCATACCGAGCCGGAGGAGCAGATCGCGCTGGCGTTGCGGGTCGAAGCCGAGCACCCACTGGTTCCAGGCGTTGTTGATCGCCCACCAGCGATAGCGCACCGCACGCAGCCAGTCGAAACCCGAACGCGCGAAGAAGGGTAAGGGATCGCCGGCCGGCAGGGCGGTGGCGAGATCTTCTTCGATGCGCGCCGGCGCGGCGGTCGCGGTGGGATCGATGCGCTGCCAGCCGCGGCCGTCGAACCAGACTTCGGCCCAGGCATGCGCGTCCGCCTGGCGGATCACCCAGGTGTCATCGACGGGATTCCTTTCGCCGCCCTGGTAACCGGTGACGACGCGCGCGGGCACGCCCGCCGCGCGCATCAGCACGACGAACGCGGCGGCGAAATGCTCGCAGAAGCCGCGCTTCGTCTCGAACAGGAAAGTGTCGGCGACATGTTCGTCGGTGAGCGGCGGCCGCAGCGTGTAGGTGAGCCGCTGGTCTCGCAGGAAGTCGAGGCCGCGCGCTACGCGCTCGGCCGGGGCCAAGCCTGCTGCCGCCCAGCTGGCGCCGAGCTCTACGGTGCGCGGATTGAGCCCGGCGGGAAGCGTCAGCGCGGCGGCGAGCACGGCAGGGTCTTCGGCGCCGAAATCGACCAGCGGATGCGAGACGAGGGTGTAACGCAGGCGTTCGCGCACAGGGCGCTTCGCCTGCAACTGGAAGTCATGGGTGCGAAAAGCGTCGGGCGGCAATGTTTCGGGCAGCTCGAGCGCGAACAGCCACGGTCGGTTGTGCGCTTCGAGCGTCAGCGTGTAGTGATAGGCAAGGCTTGCCTGTCGAGCCCTGTAGGGCGACTCATCGAGACGTCGCACCTCGCCGGCCCGGAAGATGCGGCCATCGAGTCTCGAGAGCACCGGGCCGCGCCAGTACATGTCGCGTTTCGGCGGCGCCGCACCAGCGAATTTGACGCGGAAGGCGATCGCATCTGATTGGGCGAGGTTCTGGATCGTGCCTGGCGCCATGCTGTCCGACAATCCGGTCAGGCCGCTGTAGGCATCGCGCGGCAGGCCCCACAGCGGCCCCTCTACGCGCGGGAAGAGCAAAAACAGGATCAGCATTAGCGGTGCTGCCTGCATCAACAATGTGCCGGCGAGTTTGACCAGTTCCCGCGGCCGGCCTGCCGGATCGACGAGGCTGGCGAGGGTTGCGGTGATGATCAGCACTGTGCCGAGCATCGTCGCCGCGACCGGAATCGACTGGTTCGCGAAGAATTGCGCCAGCGTCAGGAAGTAGCCGAGCAACACGATGGCCAGGCCGTCGCGATTCGCGCGCGCCTCGAGCTGCTTCAAGGCCATGAAGACGACCAGCAGCGCGACGCCCGCGGCTTGACCGAACAGCGTGCGAGTGTGGATCAGCACCGCCGCGACGCTGCCCAGCGTGACGAGGATCAGCAACCAGCGCGGCGGCAGCGGCAGGCCGCGCGAGAGAAGCCACGCGCGCCAGAGGAATGCACCGGCGGCGAGGGCGGCAAGCCACGGCGGCACTTGGCTGGCGAGCGGCAGCGTGGCGACGATGCCCGACGCCAGTAGCCAGCCGCTTTGCGCCGACGTCAGCGGCGGCGCGGTTCGCTCATGCTTCGTCGCCATAGAGCGCCAAGGCCTTCAGGCAGGCATGCAAATGGACTGGGCCCTGTGTCTGCGAAATTTCTCGACCGGGCAGTCGCAAGCCATATGACAGACCTGCTTCTTCGGCATCGAGTACCCAGCGGGCAAGGATCGACAGCCGGGTCTCGACATCGAGTGACCCCGGTAGCTGCGCCCAGTCGAACATGAGCGCCGGGGACGCGGTGCCGGAAAACTGCTTGGTCTGCAAGCTGGCCTCCGGTCCCAGCCGCGCCGCGATCTTCCAGGCGACGTGATGCAGCGGATCGCCCGGCCGGTGGCGCTTGAGACCAGCGAAATCCTCGTCACCGGCCTCGCTCGCCAGCCGCCCCTCCTGCATCGCGGCGAAACTCGGCGGCTTCGGCACGGCACGGGCGGGTCGCGGATAGACAAGGCAGCGCGCCGCGGGCCAGGCGTAGGCCCAACAGCGCACCAGGCCCAACGGCCAGACCGTGTCGATCGTCACGCGCGGCATCGTCAGCCAGCCGCGCCGTCGCGCCGGCAACGGCAACAGCGCGCGAGTGCTCTCCTGCGGCGGCAGATCGATGGCGACCGCTGCCTGTCCCGGCAAAAACAGCCGCAGGCGGCGGCGCGCGCGGGCATCCGGATTGTGGAGCAACAAGGGAAAGCATGCATCGCAGCCGACGAACACGGGGGCCGCCTCAGCGACGCCGAGCGCGATACCGGCCAGATTGCGAAACGTGTGCAAAATCGTCACGACGCCCACGCCGGCGAGCAGGAACACCAGCGCATAGCCGAGCGAGAGGTTGTAGTTGATCGCGCCGATCAACAGCACGATGAGGGAGATCGCATAGAGCAGGCCGGCACGCGTCGGTAGCACATAGACGCGCCGCTGCCCGAGCATCACTGGCTGGGCTTCCGGCGGGTGGGCGCGCAGCGCCCAGGCGATGAACCGCTCGCGCAGCGCCAGACGTAATCCGGACAGCATCAGGGGATGGGCACCGCCTCGATCAGCGCGCGACCGCTGACATCGGCATCGCGCGGCTCGCCCGGGGTTCCCAGACGGTGCGCGACGACGGCCGGCAGCACGGCCTGCACGTCTTCCGGCAACACATGATCACGGCCGGCAAGCCAGGCCCAGGCGCGCGCGGCGGCGAGAAGCCCGAGCGCCGCGCGTGGCGACAGGCCGGTAGGCGATAGGTTGCGCGTATGGCCGACGAGTGCCTGCAGATAGTCGAGCAGAGCCGGCGCCACATGCACCGAGGCGACGCGCCGTTGCTCGGCGAGCAAGGTTTCGGCCGACAGTAGCGGTGCAGTCTTAGCGAGCAGCTCGCGGCGGTCGGCGCCTTCGAGCAGTGCGCGTTCGGCCGCACGGTCGGGGTAGCCCAGCGCGATCTTCATCAGGAAACGGTCGAGCTGCGATTCGGGTAATGGGAAGGTGCCGAGCTGGTGAGAGGGGTTCTGCGTGGCGATCACGAAGAAGGGCTGCGGCAGCGGGCGTGTTTCGCCTTCGACGGTGACCTGGCGTTCTTCCATCGCTTCGAGCAGCGCGCTCTGGGTCTTTGGCGTGGCGCGGTTGATCTCGTCGGCGAGCACCACCTGGGTGAAGATCGGTCCAGGGTGGAAGCGGAAGACGCCGGTTTCGCGGTCGAACACCGAAATGCCGAGGATGTCGGCCGGCAGCATGTCGCTGGTGAACTGGATGCGCTGGAAATCGAGGCCGATGAGGCGGGCGAGCGTGTGCGCCAGCGTCGTCTTGCCGACGCCGGGCAGGTCCTCGATCAACAGATGGCCGCGCGCCAGCAGACAGGCCAGCGCCAGGCGGATCTGCCGCTCCTTGCCGAGGACGATGCGACTGGCGGCAGCGAGCACGGTGGCAAGGGGACTGGGGTGGGAGACCATGCGTTACAATCCGAAGAAGCGCCATAATGGCGTTGCCGAGATTGTAAGCGAAGCCCCCGACGTCCCCCTCCGACATGCCGATCGCCTTCATCACCCATCGCGAGTGCCTGCTGCACGACATGGGCGCGCATCATCCCGAATGCCCCGACCGGCTCGGTGCCATCCAGGATCGGCTGATCGCCGCGGGACTCGACATGTATCTGAACTTTTACGACGCGCCGCTCGTCACCCGAGAACAACTGCTGCGCGTCCATCCGCCCGAATACATCGATTTCATCCATGCCAGCGCGCCCGAGCAAGGCATCCACCATCTCGATCCCGACACGGCGATGAGCCCCGGCACTTTGCGGGCGGCCCTGCGCGCCGCCGGCGCCGGTGTGCTGGCAACCGATCTGCTGATGAAGAATGAGGTTCGGGCGGCTTTCTGCGCGGTACGTCCTCCGGGCCATCACGCCGAACGCGCCAAGCCGATGGGCTTTTGCTTTTTCAACAACATCGCCGTCGCGGTGCGCCATGCGCTCGACGCCTGGGGCTTGCAGCGCGTCGCCGTCGTCGATTTCGACGTGCATCACGGCAACGGCACCGAAGACATCCTCGCGGGCGACATGCGCACCTTGATGGTCAGCATCTTCCAGCACCCCTTCTATCCCTACAGCGGCACCGAGAATCCGGCACCCAACATGTGCAATGTCCCGGTGAAGGCTGGCCTGCGCGGCGAGGCTTTTCGCGAGATCGTGACCGAGAAATGGCTGCCGCGGCTGACCGAATTTGCTCCCGAGCTGATCTTCATCTCTGCCGGCTTCGATGCCCATTACGAGGACGACATGGCATCATTGGGCTTGGTGGAATCCGATTACGCCTGGGTGACCGAACGGCTGCTCGAAGTCGCCCGTAAGAGCGCCCAAGGCCGCATCGTCTCGATGCTCGAAGGCGGCTATGCGCTTTCGGCGCTCGCGCGCAGCGTGACCGCTCACATCAAGGCACTGGCCGAAATCTAACCCACGGTTCGTACACATCATGATTCGAGGCTCCATTCCCGCGATCGTCACTCCGATGCAGGAGGACGGCTCGCTCGATCTTCCCGCACTGCGTCGCCTGCTCGACTGGCACATCGCCGAAGGTTCCGACGCCGTCGTCGTCGTCGGCACCACCGGCGAATCGCCGACCGTCGACATGGCAGAACACTGCCTGCTCATCCGCGAAACCGTCGCCCACGTCGCCGGACGCATTCCGGTGATCGCCGGCACCGGCGCGAATTCGACCACCGAGGCGATCGAGCTCGCCCACTGCGCCAAGGCTGCCGGCGCCAGTGCCCACCTGTCCGTCGTGCCCTATTACAACAAACCGACCCAGGAAGGGCTTTATCAGCACTTCAAGGCCATCGCCGAGGAAGTCGATCTGCCGATGATCCTCTATAACGTGCCGGGCCGCACCGTCGCGGATCTCGCCAATGAGACCACGCTGCGGCTGGCGCAGGTGCCCGGCATCGTCGGCATCAAGGATGCCACCGGCAACCTGGAGCGCGGCATCGACCTGATCAAGCGCGCCCCGGCGGGCTTCGCGATCTACAGTGGCGACGATGCGACCGGCCTCGCGCTGGTGCTGCTGGGCGGTCACGGCATCATCACCGTCACCGGCAATGTCGCGCCGCGGTTGATGCACGAGATGGTCGCCGCGGCGCTTGCCGGCGACGTCGAGACGGCGCGCGAGATCAATCTGAAGCTGATGGGTCTGCACAAGCAACTGTTCTGCGAAGCGAACCCGATTCCCGTCAAATGGGCCTGCGCACGCATGGGCCTGATCAAGGACACGCTGCGGCTGCCGCTCACCGTTCTGTCGCCCGAATATCACGGCCGGGTGCGCGCGGCCATGCTCGAAGCCGGCATCGACCTGTGACCATGAGCATGAAACTTCCCCTGTTCCGTCTCGCGGGCGCGCTGTTTGGCGCTGTCCTGCTCTCCGCATGCACCGGCAACATCCTGCCGGAATCGAAGAAAATCGAATACAAGTCGGCGGGCAAGCTGCCCTCGCTCGAAGTGCCGCCGGATTTGACCCAGCCGTCGCGCGACGATCGTTACGCGGTGCCCGACATCACGCCGCGGGGCAGTGCGACTTATTCCGAATATGCCGGCGAACGCAAGGGGGGGACGACCACCGCGGCGGCGAGCCCAGTGTTGCCGAATGCCGAGAAGATGCGCATCGAACGCGCCGGCACGCAGCGCTGGCTGGTGGTTGCCGGCACGCCTGACGAGTTGTGGCCCAAGCTCAAGGAATTCTGGCAGGAAATGGGTTTCATCATCGATGTCGAGCTTCCCGAAGCCGGTGTGATGGAAACCGACTGGGCCGAAAACCGCGCCAAGATTCCCCAGGACATCATTCGCTCGACGATCGGCAAGGTGTTCGACAGCCTGTATTCGACGCCGGAGCGCGACAAGTTCCGTACCCGGATCGAAAAGGGCGCGGAGCCCGGCACCGTGGAGATCTACATCAGCCATCGCGGCATGTACGAGGTCTATGTCACCGAAGGCAAGGACCAGACCCGCTGGCAGCCGCGTCCGCCCGATCCCGAGCTCGAAGCCGAGATGCTCAGACGCCTGATGGTGCGTCTCGGCGTCGAGGAAACGCGTGCCAAGACCTTGATGGCCGCCGAGAAGGCGCCGGAACGCGCCAAGCTCACGCGCGCTGCCGACGGCGCCGGCACGTTGTTGATCGAGGAGTCCTTCGACCGCGCCTGGCGGCGCGTTGGTCTCGCGCTCGACCGCGTCGGCTTCACGGTCGAAGACCGCGACCGCAGCCAAGGGCTGTACTACGTGCGCTACATCGACCCGGAAGCCGATCCGAAGAAGAAGGGCGAGAATGAGGGCTGGCTGTCCAAGCTCAATCCGCTCAATCTCTTCAAAGGCAAGCCCGAAGTCGACCCGAAGCAGCAGTACCGCATCCACGTGCAGGGCAACGGCCCGGAAAGCAGCGTGCGCGTACTGACCCGCGAGGGCGGCGCCGACAATTCGGAAACGGCGAGAAAGATCCTCACCCTGCTGCACGAACAGTTGAAGTGATTCGCTTCGCTTCACTGGGCAGCGGCAGCAAGGGCAATGCGCTGATCGTCGAATCGGGCGCAACCCGCGTGCTGCTCGACTGCGGCTTTGGACCGCGCGAGCTGGCACGGCGGCTCGCGCGCCTCGCCATCGTTCCGGAGAGCATCGCCGCGGTGCTGATCACGCACGAGCATGCCGACCATGTCGGCGGCGCGGCGCGCTGCGCGGCGCGCTACGGCTGGCAGGTTTTTGCCAGTTTCGGCACCGTTGCAGCATCCCGGCAACTGGAGGACGTGCCGGTGCGCCGTTTCGACAGCCACACCTGCTTTGCCATCGGTGATCTGGAAATTCATCCTTACCCCGTGCCGCACGATGCGCGCGAGCCGACCCAGTTCGTCTTCTCCGATGGCGCCAGCCGCTTGGGCGTGCTCACCGATGCCGGCGGCATCACCGCGCACATCGTCGCGATGCTCAGGGACTGCGTGGCGCTGGTGCTCGAATGTAACCACGATGCCGAGATGCTCGCCAACGGTCGCTATCCGCCACCGTTGAAGCAGCGCATCGCCGGCGGTTATGGCCATCTGGAAAATGGCCAGGCCGCCGAACTGCTGCGCGCCATCGGCGGGCGGAAACTGCGTCACGTCATTGCCGCGCATCTTTCCGAGGAAAACAACCGTCCGCATCTTGCCCGCGCGGCGCTCGCGCAGGCGCTCGATTGCTCGGCCGACTGGATCGGCGTGGCGACGCAGGCCGAGGGAACGGGCTGGCTGATGCTCTGAGCTTCACTTCCAAGCCGCCAACCACTCCTCGACGGGGAGCGGCTTGCCGTAGTGATAGCCTTGGCGGATGATTTCACCCTTGCCGTCGAGGAAGGCGGCATGAAGCGCGGTCTCCACGCCTTCGGCGACGACGCGTAACTTGAGCTGCCGCGCCACGCCTAGGATGGTATCGACGAGCGCTGCGTCGTCGGCATCGAATGGCGCGTCGAGGACGAAACTCTTGTCGATCTTGAGCTCCGAGATCGGCAGCCGTTTCAGATAGGCGAGCGACGAATAGCCGGTGCCGAAATCATCGAGCGAGAAATGCAGGCCCATGGCGCGCAGCGCATGCATGCGGCCGACGGTGACGGCGAAATCCTCGATGGCGAGGCTTTCCGTGACTTCGAGCGTCATGAGCGCCGGATCGGCGCCATGCGCCTCGATCAAATCGGCGAGCCAGCGCTCGAAGCCAGGCTGGCGAAACTGCCGTGCCGAGAGATTCACCGACAGGCGCAGCGGACGGCCTGCGTCGAGCTGGCGGCGGATCAGCAGGCAAGCTTCTTTGAGCACCCAGGCACCGAGCTCGACGATCAGCTTCGACTCTTCGGCGATCGGAATGAACTGGCCGGGCGGAACGAGCCCGCGTTCGGGATGCTGCCAGCGCAGCAAGACTTCGGCGCCGATGATGCGCCCGGCGGCATCGACTTGGGACTGTAGATACAAACGCAGCTCGTCACGCAGCAAGGCTTGGCGCAGCGCTTTTTCGATCTCGAAACGCAGCCGGGCGGTTTCGCCCATCGCCTCCTCGAAGAAGGCGTATTCGCCCGGCCCTTTCGCCTTCGCGCGATGCAACGCGGTATCGGCGCGACGCAGGGCGGCTTCAGCGCTGTCAGCCGCAGTTGTGGGCAGATGGGTGATGCCGAAGCAGGCGGCGAGGGCGAGTTCCTCGCCGTCCAGGAACATCGGCGCAACGATGGCTTGTTGCAGTTTGCCGAGCACGGAGACGATCTGCTTCGTGGCCAGATCGCTGTGCTTGTCGAGATGGGTGAGCAACAGAGCGAATTCGTCACCATAGGTGCGTGCGACGAGATCGCCTTCGCGCAGCGTGTGCTGGAGGCGCTCGGCCACGGCGATCAGTACCCGGTTGCCGAAATCTTCACCACGCGCTTCGTTGAGCCGCTTGAAACCGGAAAGATCGATCAGGATCAACGCCGCCAGCATCTTCTGTCGCGACGATGTGGCGAGCACGTAGGCGAGCCGCTCGATCATTTCGCGGCGGTTCGGCAGGCCGGTCAGCGCATCCTGGTAGGCGAGCCGTTCGGCCTCGGCCTCGGCGTGTTTGCGCGCGGTGATGTCGCGGAATGCACCGCGCCGGCCAAGATAGCGGCCCTCCTCGAACACCGGCATGCAGTCGTGCTCGATCCAGACGGTCTCGCCATCGGGGCGTAGCAGGCGCAGTTCCATGCCTTCGGTGGCCAGATCGGCATGTCCGAGATGCTCCTGCCAGCGTCGCCGATCCTCGGGCGCGATCCGCTCGAGCAGATCGGATGCATGGGCGCGGAGCAAGGCTTCGGGCGCTACGCCGAAAATGGCGCGCGCCGCGGGTGAGACATAGGAAAAACCTCCTTCGGGCAATTCGAAAGTGATGCAATCCCGCGCATGCTCGGCGAGCAGCCGGTAGCGCGCCTCCGATTCGCTCAGCGCCTTCTGCGTCTGACCGAGCGTGGTGGCCATGCGATTGAAGCTGTCGGCGACGGCACGCACTTCGTCGATCGTCGAAGCGGAATGCGCCCGCGCAGTCAGATCGCCAGTGGCCAGCTGCTGCGCAGCCGCGGCAACGCTCGCCAATGGCCGGGCGAGATCACGGCGCAGCCGCCAAACGAGGAATGCGCCGGCAGCGAAAAAGACGATCAGGCTGATCAACAGCTGCCAGCGGAAATTGCGCCAAGCATGCACGGTGACCTGTTCACGAGGCAGCTTGATCGACAGCACGCCGCGTAAATCACCCACCTTGTAACCGTAGGCATTCGGGTAACGCGCGCGGATCGAGGGTGGCGCATCCTCCGGCTTGCCGTGGCACTTCAGACAATAATCCTCGATCCAGATCGGCCGCGCATAGAGGAGCTTTTCGCGGCCGTCGGCGTCGATGATCGGAGCTGTGTAGCGTTCGGCCTTCGGGTGTTCGCGGAAGAAAGCGATGGCTTTGAGTTCTTCGGCATCCGCCTGGTTGTGGTGGTTACGCGCCTGATCCGAGACGTTGTTGAAAGAAAAGCCGCTGCTGTCGAAATTCTTCAGCTCTTCGGCCATTCGGGCCATCGCGAAAGCCGGCAAGAGCGGCAGCGTCTTTTCGTTGAGCTCGAGGCCGGATTCCAGGAACGCATGCTGGGAGACGCGGCGCAGGCTCATCAAGACCCCGCGGATGCGCTCGGCGTTTTCGAGCAGCTGATCTTCGGCGGCCTGCCTGGCCAGCCGCCAAGAGACGAGCTGGTAGAGCAGCAACGCCCCCAGCAAAATGCCGGCGAGGATGAGCAGGATCAGACGGTGGAATTTCATTGCAAGCGGCGCACCTTACCATGTTCGAAAGGGCTCGCTATTGATCGGCATCAATTGCGCATCTGGGCGAAGCGAGGCGGCCTCTATAATCGCGCCCCCGACCTTGCGAAGCGCCATCATGAACATCGCCATCATCGAATCGCTCGACCATGAAGGACGCGGCGTTGCCCACGTCGAGGGCAAGGTGGTGTTCATCGAAGGCGCGTTGCCGGGCGAGCGCGTACGTTACGCGCGCCTGCGCAGCAAGCCGAAGTTCGATACCGGCCGTGTCGAGGACATCCTCGAACCCTCGAGCCAGAGAGTCGCGCCGCGCTGCCCCCACTTCGGCATCTGCGGCGGTTGCAGCATGCAGCATCTGGAACCGGGCGCGCAGGCGGCCGTCAAGCAGCGGGTGCTCGAGGATGCCTTTTGGCACATCGCGCGGCTCGAACCCGAGACGATGCTACCGCCGATCATCGGCCCGGCCTGGGGCTATCGCCGCCGCGCCCGGCTTGCGGTGCGGTTCGTTGCGAAGAAGGGCGGCGTGCTGGTCGGCTTCCACGAGAAAAAGAGCAGTTTCGTCGCCGACATGACTTCCTGTGCCGTGCTGCCAGCGCCGATTTCCGCACTGTTGCCGGCTTTGCGGACCTTGGTTGGCCGGCTTTCGATCGCCCAGCAGCTGCCGCAGATCGAGGTTGCCGTCGGCGACGGGCCGCCCGTCTTGGTGTTGCGCATCCTCGAGCCGCTGACCGCTGCGGATGAGGATGTGCTGCGCGGCTTCGCCGACAGGCACGGTGTGCATCTCTGGCTGCAGCCGGGTGGGCCGGATACGGCGACACCCTTTCATCCGGCCGAAGCGCCCTTGCCCGTCTATCGGCTGGCGGATTTCGCGGTCGGCTTGCGTTTCCGGCCGACCGATTTCACGCAGGTGAATCACGATGTGAACCGCGTGCTGGTGCGCCGCGCGATCGGGTTGCTCGCGCCACGACCAAAGGAGCGCATCGCCGACATGTTCTGCGGGCTGGGCAATTTCACGCTGCCGCTGGCGCGTTGCGGGGCGACGGTGGTCGGCGTCGAGGGCAGCGCCCCGCTGGTGGCGCGGGCGCGGGAAAATGCGTTGGCCAATGGCCTCGCTGCGCGGATCGACTATCACGTCGCCAATCTGTTCGCGGTAACCCCGGAGCAGCTTTCTGGCTGGGGGTGTTTCGACAAGATGCTGATCGATCCGCCGCGCGAGGGCGCGATCGAGCTCGTCAAATGTCTCGGCAGCGATGCGCCGGCGCGCATCGTCTATGTCTCGTGCAATCCGGCCACCTTGGCGCGCGATGCGGCCGTGCTGGTGCACGAAAAGGGCTATCGGCTGCGCGCGGCGGGCATCGCGAACATGTTCCCGCACACCTCGCACGTCGAGTCGATCGCGCTATTCGAGCGTGGCTAGCGCGGCTTCGACGGTCTTTTGCAGCACGCCGAAACCGAAGCCAGGCAGCGGCCGGCCGTTGACGTAAAAAGTCGGCGTCGTGTCGATCCTCAGGCGGTTGGCGTCTTCCTCGTCCTGCTGGATGCGCGCGGCGATTTCCGGATCGCTCATGTCACGGCGCAGCCGGTCGAGATCCAGTTCCAGTCCGTCCAGGTGTTTCCAGACGCGCGGCAGCTCCGCTTCGTGCAGCGGCTTCCAGTCGTCCTGTGTTTCCATCAGCACATCGAGTACTGGCCAGAATTTGTCCTGGCGGCGGGCGGCCTCCAGCAGCGCGACGATGTGCTCCGCGCCGATCTGGAAGGGGGCATAGCGCAGCACCAGTTTGAGTTTGCCCGGATGGGCGGCGACGAGTGCTTTGAGAGGCTCATGGAATGCCTGGCAGGTAGCGCAGGCCGGATCGAAAAACTCGACGATCGTCACCGGCGCAGTGACATCGCCGAGGATCGGCGCATGCGGGCGGATCAGCCGATCGCCGTGATCGATCGCGCGCCGGGTGGCGGCATCGGCTTGTGCGCGGTGATAAAGCGCGGTTGCCGCGACGAATGCGGACAGCAACAGCGCGGCGGTGACGAGGACGAGGGTGCGGGGATTCATCGTCGCCCCTGCCGGAAGGCGAGCGTGAGCAACAGGACGATGGCCGCGAATGCGGCGATCGACAGCCAGGGAAGCGTGAGGAAACCGAACCACTCGACGACGGTCTTCGAACAGGGCACGCCGCGCGCGCAGGGTTCCAGGCTTTTCGGCACCCAGCCGGACACCAGCGCTTGATGGAACAGCGCGATGGCCAGGCCGATCATGGCGAGCGGCAGCGCATAGCGCACGATGTGACGATCTTGGGCGGCAAGCCCGAGCGGCAGGATCAGCGCCAGCGGGAACATGCAGATACGCTGATACCAGCACAGCAGACAAGGCGGCAGCCCCATCACCTCGCCGAAGAACAAGGCGCCGAGTGTCGCCGTAGCGGCGACGAGCCAGGCCGCGAACACCAGCCACCAGTCGGCGGGCAGACGGGCGTTCATTTTCATTGAACCTAAAAACCCCAGTTGACCGCTTCTGTAAGCAAAAAATGCCTTTGAGAATCAGAGCTTGCCACACTTTCCCCGCTCACCGAGTCGGTGACCCCGCTACGCACCCCCTGGCGCTTCCTAAGCTGGCACCTGGCTTTGTTGCTCCTCCTTGCAGGCATGAGCCTGCTGCGTCGTCGCGCCGCGCCATGCACCCGCCGCCACGCACCATCGGGCGCGTCCAACTGAGGTTTTTAGGTTGAACCCAGATTGTCCATTAGACCGTCCTGTCATCGGATGAGCGTGAGTAAACCTTGCCATGCTGGACTGCGCGGGCGCGCATCATCTGCGGGCGGGCCCTTCGCGCCCTAATGGACAATCTGGGTTGAAACGAAAACGGCGACCCCGAGGTCGCCGTCTGAGATGAAGCGCGGCGTGCCATTGCGCCAGCGCCGAATTTCATCGTCAATCCCGCTGGCCGGTAAAGGCGAGCAGCAGGTTCAAGAGGCTGACGAAGACGTTGTAGATGTCGAGATAGACCGCCAGCGTCGCCGAGATGTAGTTGTCCTCACCACCCCGGACGATGCGGTTGATGTCGTAGAGAATCAGCGCGGAGAAGATGCCGATCGCGAGCACCGAGATCGTCAGCGCCAGCGCCGGGATCTGGAAGAAGGCATTGGCGAGCGCGGCAAGCAGGATCAGGATCACACCGGCGAAGAGGAACTTGCCAAGGTTGGAGAAGTCGCGCTTGCTCGTCGCGGCGATGCCGGCCATCACGAAGAAGATCGCGCCGGTGCCGCCCGCGGCCAGCGCGATCAGTTGTCCGCCGTTGGCAAAGCCCAGCGCCACCTGCAGGATGCGCGAGAGCATCAAGCCCATGAAGAAAGTGAAGCCCAACAGCAGCACGACGCCCATGCCGTTGTTCTTGGTGCGCTCGATGCCGTACATGAAGCCCCAGGCGATGCCGAGGAACAGCAGGAAGGCCAGCAACGGGCTGCCAGCGAGGAAGGAGAACTTCAGCTGGACGCCGAGCAGCGCGCCGAGCACGGTCGGCACCATCGACAGGCCGAGCAGTGCGTAAGTGTTGCGCAGCACGCGGTTTTGACGGACGACCGATTCGGCAGAGGTTTGGGTGACGATGTCGAACGGTTGCATGGTGTTTTCCTCTCTGTGGTTACGACATAAATGATTTTTAGACTACCGAAAGCGCCAGAAAGTTTCAACCCAGATTGTCCATTGGAACACGAGCGGGTATCAAAAGGCGAGGGCGAGCAGGTTTGCGTCACCGCGACGAGCCAATAACCGTGTCTGGCGATACGCGGGGGCGCAAAGATGCCGCCCGCAGGCCGAAAAGCCGCCGCGTAAAGCAATGAAATGATCGTATCGAATGCTCATGGCGCATCAGCCAGATCTAATGGATAATCTGGGTTCAACCATAGATCTTGCACATCAGCGGCATCACCGGGGTCTGGGAAGAAAGCCCGATCAGCGCGAGGATCGCGCCGGCGATCGCGATGCGCAACAGCCAGCGACGCGCCGCCGGCGGCGGCTTATGCAGAAGATTCCTCACGGCCGGCACGCCTGCGCTCGTGTGCCTTCAGGAAGCGCTTCCTCAGGCGGATCGATTTCGGCGTGATCTCGACCAGCTCGTCGTCGGCGATGAATTCGACCGCCGATTCGAGGGTGAGCCGGATCGGCGGGGTGAGCTGCACCGCTTCGTCCTTGCCGGCGGCACGGATGTTGGTGAGCTGCTTGCCCTTGATCGGATTCACGACCAGGTCGTTTTCGCGGCTGTGGATGCCGATGATCATGCCCTCATAGACCGGATCGCCGGGGTTGATGAACATGCGGCCGCGCTCCTGTAGTTTCCATAGCGCGTAAGCGACCGCGGCGCCATCTTCGGCCGAGACCAACACGCCGTTGCGGCGGTCGGAAAGCGCTCCGGCCCAGGGGCCGTAAGCGTCGAAGACGTGGCTCATCAGGCCGGTACCACGAGTGAGTGTCAGAAACTCGCCCTGAAAGCCGATCAGGCCGCGCGCCGGGATACGGTATTCGAGACGCACGCGGCCTTTGCCGTCCGGCTGCATGTCCTGGAGCTCGCCCTTTCTGCGGCCGAGTTCCTCCATCACGCCGCCCTGATGGACTTCCTCCACATCCACGGTGAGCATTTCATAAGGTTCCTGCTTTTCGCCATCCACTTCATGGAGCACCACGCGCGGCCGTGAGACGGCGAGCTCATAGCCTTCGCGGCGCATGTTTTCGAGCAGGATGGTCAGATGCAGCTCGCCGCGGCCGGAAACTTCGAAGACGTCGGCGTTGTCGGTATCCTTGACGCGTAGCGCGACATTGGAAAGCAGTTCGCGCGCCAAACGTTCGCGAATCTGGCGGCTGGTGACGAACTTGCCTTCCTTGCCGGCGAGCGGCGACGTATTGACCTGGAAGTTCATCGTCAGCGTCGGCTCATCGACCAGGATCGGCGGTAAGCCCACGGGGTTGTCGACGGCGCAGAGCGTGACGCCGATGCCGACCTCATCGATGCCGGTGACCAGTACGATGTCGCCGGCTTCGGCTTCCGCTGTCGCTTCGCGTTCCAAGCCCTTGAAGACGAAGATCTGGCCGACCTTCGCGCTGCCGCGCATCTCGTCGCCGTACATCACCGCGACCTGCTGGCCGGATTTCAGGTGACCCTGCTTGATGCGGCCGATGCCGATGCGACCCAGATATGAGCTGTAATCGAGCGAGCAGATCTGCAGCTGGAGCGGCGCCTCCGAATCGACGTCGGGGGGCGGTACGTGGCGCAAGATGGCCTCGAAAAGCGGCCGCATGTCGGTGCCGGGCGTGTGGGAAGCCATCATCGCATAGCCGTTCAAGGCTGATGCATAGACGACTGGAAAATCGAGCTGCTCCTCGGTGGCGCCGAGCTTGTCGAACAGATCGAAAGTATGGTCGATCACCCAGTCCGGGCGCGCACCGGGCCGGTCGATCTTGTTGATGACGACGATCGGCTTCAAACCCTGCGCCAGCGCCTTTTTGGTGACGAAGCGCGTTTGCGGCATCGGCCCTTCGACGGCATCCACCAGCAGCAGCACGCCATCGACCATCGACAGCACGCGCTCGACCTCGCCGCCGAAGTCGGCGTGGCCCGGCGTGTCGACGATGTTGATGTGGGTGCCTTCCCAGTCGATCGCGCAGTTCTTGGCGAGGATGGTGATGCCGCGTTCCCGTTCGAGGTCGTTCGAATCCATCACGCGCTCGGCGATCTGCTGGTTCTCGCGGAAAGTGCCGGACTGCCGCAACAGCTGATCGACGAGAGTGGTCTTGCCGTGGTCGACGTGGGCGATAATGGCGATGTTGCGTAAGGAACGGGACATTGGCGTGCGTCTGGAAAAAGGGCGCGCATTCTAGCAGAGGCTCTGTCCCCATCACGAAGGAGATCAGAATGTTGGCAGTCATCGGCGGCAGCGGGCTCACTCAGCTGGCGAGTCTCGAAGTGACGCGGCGCGAGGTGGTGCGCACGCCTTACGGCGACCCCTCGGGCGTGCTCACGTTCGGCCGCATCGGCAGGCAGGATGTCGTCTTCCTGCCGCGCCACGGCTACGGTCACACGATCCCGCCGCATCGCGTCAATTACCGCGCCAATCTCTGGGCGCTGGTCAAGGCGGCTGGAGCGAGCGGCATCGTTTCCGTCGCCTCGGTCGGCGGCATTCGCGCCGACCTCGGCCCGGGTTCGCTCGCGGTGCCGCACCAGATCATCGATTACACCTGGGGGCGAGCGCATACCTTTTTCGATGGCGGCGAAGCACCGGTGGTGCATGTCGATTTCACCGAGCCCTACGATCGCGCCTTGCGCGAACGGCTGTTGTGCGCCGCCGATGCCTCTGGCATCAAGGCGGCCGGCTCGGCGGTTTATGCCGCGACCCAGGGACCGCGTCTGGAAAGTGCCGCAGAAATCGAGCGCTTGGCGCGCGATGGCGCCGACATCGTCGGCATGACCGGCATGCCCGAGGCTGGCCTGGCGCGCGAGCTGGAAACGCCCTACGCAGCGATCTGTGCGGTGGCGAACTGGGCGGCCGGGCGCGGCGATTCGAAAACGGCGATCAGTTTCGCTCAGCTCGAAGCGGTTCTGGAAGAAGCGCTGATCAAGGTGCGTCGGGTGGTCGAGCATTTGTGCGAGGCGCCACTGTAGTGCCGTCCTGCCAGCGCCGAGTTTCAGATCTTCAGCGTGTCGAGCAACTCCTGCTCCAACTGCACCAGCGAGGCGGTCTGGCCGAGCTCCGCGCCGCTGATCAGGAAGGTGTCCTCGACGCGCTCGCCGAGCGTCATGATCTTCGCGCCATGTACCGCGATACCGTGCCGCGCCAGCACGCGGGCGATCGCATAGAGCAATCCGGTGCGGTCGGCGGCGACCAGCGACAGCAGATGATGACGGCCATCTTCGGCGCTGCGGATCGACACTTCCGGAGCGAGCGGCATGTGCCGCGCGCGGCGCGATAGCCGGGCGCGCGGCGGCGGCGCCAGCGGTGGCAGCCGGGTGAGCTCGTCGGAAAGTTCGTGCTCGATGAAGCTCAGCATGTCGCGGTAGGGCATCTGATGCTCCGGATCGAGCAGCGCGAAGCTGTCGAGCGCGTAACCATGACGCGTGGTGTGGATCTTCGCATCGACGATCGTGAAACCGAGGCGGGCGAAAAAGCCGCAGATGCGGGCGAACAGCTCCGGTTGATCCTGCACGTAGATCATCGCCTGCAAACCGGCGCCGGCGGGATTGATGCGCGCCTTCACCAGCGGCCTAGCGGGCGCCAGACGGTGATAGAGCTGCTGGGTGTGCCAGGCGATCTCGTCGCCGTCGTGACGGAGGAAGTAGGCAGTGTCGAGCTCGCGCCACAAGGCGTCCTCGATGCCGGGGCGCAGGCCACGCAAGCGCAGCCGGTTGCGCGCTTCTGCCTGGCGTTCCTCGACGCCGGTCGGCGTGTGGCGCTCGCCAGTGAGCAGCGGACGCGTCAGCCGGTAGAGGTCTTCGAGCAGCTTGGCCTTCCATGGGTTCCACACCTTCGGGCCGGTGCCGCGGATGTCGCAGACGGTGAGCAGATACAGTGCGGTCAGTCGCTCTTCCGTGGCCACGATCGCGGCAAAGCGCCGGATCGTTTCCGGATCGGTGAGATCGCGCTTTTGTGCAAACAGCGACATCGTCAAATGATGCTCGACGAGAAACACGATCAGCGCCGTATCGTCCTTGCCGAGGCCGTGGGCACGGCAGAAACGTCGCGCATCGCGCATGCCGAGCTTCGAGTGGTCGCCGCCGCGTCCCTTGGCGATGTCGTGGAACAATGCGGCGAGATACAGCCGCCAGCGTTCCGGAAAGCCGGCCATCAGGCTCGAGTGCTCCGGGTACTCGTGGGCGAATTCGGGCAGCGAGAGGCGGCGCAGGTTGCGCACTACCTGCAGGATGTGCTGATCGACGGTATAGACATGGAACAGGTCGTGCTGCATGCGCCCGACGATGCGTCCGAAGGCCGGTAGATAAGCGCCGAGGATGTCGAACTGGTTCATGCGCCGCAGCTGGTGGGTCAAACCGCGCTGCGCTTTGAACAGCGCCAAAAAGCGCTCACAGTTGGCCGGGTCGTGGCGAAAGGCGGCGTCGATGCGGTGGCGCGCATGCCACAGCGCGCGCAGACAGCGCGGCGTCATGCCCTTCAGTTCCGGCCGCTGCGAGAGCAGCCAAAAGCTCGTCAGCAGCGCGCCCGGTTTGCGCTCGAACAAATCATCGCGGCGGATGTCGAGCAGATCTTGATCGATCTGGAAATCGGCGTCGATCGGGATGGCGGCGGCGGGGGGGTGCCGTTCCAGCCGCGCCGCCAGATCGAGCAGGATCAGGGTATTGAGCTGCGTGATGCGCTTGGCATTACGGTAATAGCGCTGCATCAGCACTTCGGCAGCGCGGCGGTTGGCGGTGGCCTTGCAGCCGAGCAGCGCGGCGAGCGCCCCCTGATGGTCGAACAGCAAGCGATCCTCGCGCCGGCGAGCGATCAGGTGCAAACCGATCCGCACGCGGCGCAGGAAGTTCTCCGTACCCGCCAGTTGCCGTGCTTCGATCGCCGAGACAAGCCCCTGGCGGGCGAGCGCCTGCCAGCCGATGGCTCCGGTCGCCGCGCGCCCGACCCAGAGGATGATCTGCAGATCACGTAAGCCGCCCGGATGCTCCTTGCAATTGGGCTCGAGTGCGTAGGGCGTGTCGTTGTATTTCGCGTAGCGTTCTTCCTGTTCGAGACGCTTCGCACGGAAAAAAGCGAGGGAATCGAACTGCGCTGCAAAGGCGCTCTGGAAACGCTCGAACAACGTGCGTGCGCCGCACAGGAAGCGCGCTTCGAGTAAGGCGGTCTGCACCGTGATGTCGCGCCCGGCGGCTTCCAGACATTGCTCGATGGTACGCACGCTGTGACCGATTTCGAGGCCGATGTCCCAGAGCATGCCGATGAATGCTTCCAATTGCGGCGCTGGGCCTTCCTCGGCGCCCGCTGGCAGCAGGATCAGAAGATCGACGTCCGAGGCTGGATAAAGCTCGCCGCGTCCGTAACCGCCGACCGCGACGAGGGCGAGCCGCCGGTCGATGCCGGCGCTCCGCCAGAGATGGCGCAGCACTCGATCCACCAGCCGTGCCGTGCCGCGCAGCAGTGCGGCCGGATGGCCGCCGGCGAGATAATGCTGCTCGAGCGCAGCGCGTCCTTGGCTGAGTCGCTCGCGGCAGCTGGCGATCGGATCGGCCGACGGGGAGGGGCAGCGAGGCCGGGAGCGACTCAAGACTGAAACGGATTCGGTGGCGCGCCAGCCGAGAGCGTCAGCACTTCGACGCCGGTTTCGGTGACGGCGACGGTGTGTTCCCATTGGGCGGAAAGGCTGCGATCCTTGGTGACGATCGTCCAGCCGTCGGGCAGCTCGGAGATCGCCGCCTTGCCCGCATTGATCATCGGCTCGATCGTAAACACCATGCCGGGCTCGAGGCGCAGGCCATCGCCGCGCTTGCCGTAATGGAGCACTTGCGGCTCTTCGTGGAACTTGCGGCCGATGCCGTGGCCGCAGAATTCGCGCACCACCGAAAAGCCGTTCGCTTCGGCATGGCGCTGGATCGCCGCGCCGATGTCGCCCAGATGCGCACCCGGGCGCACGGCGGCGATGCCCAGCCACAGACACTCGTGCGTGATGCGGATCAGCCGCTTGGCGAGGATCGAGGCGGCCTCCAGGCCACCGGCGACGAACATCCGGGAGGTGTCGCCATGCCAGCCGTCCTTGATCGTCGTGATGTCGAGATTGACGATGTCGCCCTTCTTCAGCGGCCGGTCATTCGGCACGCCGTGGCAGACCTGGTGATTGACGGAAGCGCAGATGGACTTCGGATAAGGCACATAACCGGGCGGTGCGTAATTGAGCGGCGCGGGGATGCAGCCTTGCACCTTGACCATGTAATCGTGGCACAGCCGGTCGAGCTCCTCGGTGGTGACGCCGGGCTTGACGAAGGGCTCGATGTAGTCGAGCACTTCGCCGGCGAGCCGGCCGGCGATGCGCATCTTTTCGATTTCTTCCGGGGTCTTGATCGTGACGCTCATGTTTCTCTGTCGGAGATGTCGGGCCTGCCGATTCTAACCCGCCGCCGCCAGCGAAAATCCAACCGCATCCGGCGCTTGCTGCACGGCATGCAATCCATTTATAATCCGCCGCTTGTTTTGCTTTGCGCAGGACAAAATTCACACACCCGGCGCCGAATGGGTGCCTTGCGCTTGAAAGACTGGCCGGGTGGCGGACCAACCCATATCGGAGATCGATCCAAATGAGCACTACCATGCGTCAGATGCTGGAGGCCGGCGTGCATTTCGGCCACCAGACCCGTTTCTGGAACCCCAAGATGGCCCCCTACATTTTCGGCCATCGCAACAAGATCCACATCATCAACCTCGAAAAGACTCTCGTCAAATACAACGAGGCGATGGACTTTTTGAAGAAGCTGGCAGCGAAGAAGGGCACCGTGCTGTTCGTCGGTACCAAGCGCCAGGCGCGCGAGATCGTCGCCGAAGAGGCGCAGCGCTGTGGCATGCCCTATGTCGATGAGCGCTGGCTGGGCGGTATGCTCACCAACTTCAAGACCGTCAAGCAGTCGCTCAAAAGGCTCAAGGAAATGGAGCAGATGGTCGAGGATGGCACGCTCGAGAAGATGAACAAGAAGGAGGCCCTGATGATGACGCGCGAGCTCGCCAAGCTGCAGAAGAGCCTCGGCGGCATCAAGGAAATGAACGCGCTGCCGGATGCGCTGTTCGTCATCGACGTCGGCTATCACAAGATCGCCGTCACCGAGGCCAACAAGCTCGACATCCCGATCGTCGGCGTGGTCGATACCAACCACAGCCCGATCGGCATCGACTACGTGATCCCGGGTAACGACGATTCCTCGCGTGCGATCCGCCTCTATGCGCGCGGTGCGGCCGATGCCATTCTGGAAGGCAGGAATCAGGCGATCGACGAGGTGGTGCAACAGCTGGCCGGCGACGATGAGTTCGTCGAGGTTGCAGAAGAAGAAACGGAAGAGTGAGCGAAGGGAAGATGAGCATGGCTGAAATTACCGCGAGCATGGTCAAGGCGCTGCGCGAGAAGACCGATGCGCCGATGATGGAATGCAAGAAGGCGCTGACCGAGGCGGGTGGCGACATGGCCAAGGCCGAGGAGATCCTGCGCGTCAAGCTCGGCAACAAGGCAACCAAGGCGGCGGCCCGCATCGCCGCCGAGGGTGTGATCGGCCTGTATCTGTCAGCCGACGGCAAGCTGGGCGCGATGGTGGAAGTGAACTCCGAAACCGACTTCGTCGCCAAGAACGAGGAATTTATCGCGCTCGCCAAGAGCTGCGCCGAGCTGGTGGCCAAGAACAACCCGGCTGACGTCGCGGCGCTCTCCGCGTTGCCGCTCGGTGAGGGGACGGTCGAAGATACGCGCGCCGCGCTGGTCGGCAAGATCGGCGAGAACATGACGATCCGCCGCTTTACGCGCATCGAGGCGGAAGGCAAGCTCGCCGCCTATGTGCATGGCGGCGCCAAGATCGGCGTGCTGGTCGATGTCAGCGGCGGCGACGATCAGATGGCCAAGGACATCGCGATGCACATCGCCGCCTCCAAGCCCAAGGCGCTGGATGCTTCCGGCGTGCCGGCCGAGCTCATCGAGACCGAGCGCCGCATCGCGATCGAGAAGGCGCGCGAGGCCGGTAAGCCCGAAGCGATGCTCGAAAAGATCGCCGAAGGCACGGTGCAGAAGTTCCTCAAGGACGTCACGCTGCTCGGTCAGGTGTTCGTCAAGGCCGAGGATGGCAAGCAGACCATCGCTGAGCTGCTGAAGAGCAAGGGCGCGACGGTGAATGGCTTTGCGCTCTACATCGTCGGCGAGGGCATCGAGAAGAAGCAATCCGACTTCGCTGCCGAGGTGGCGGCACAGGCGGCTGCGGCGAAGAAGTAAGCAGCATCATGCCCGCCGCCGCACCGCATTACCGTCGCATCCTGCTCAAGCTCTCCGGCGAGGCGTTGATGGGCGATGATGCCTATGGCATCAATCGCGAGACGCTCTGGCGCATCGTCAATGAAGTGAAGGCGGTCGTCGATCTCGGTGTCGAGATCGGCGTGGTGATCGGCGGCGGTAACATCTTCCGTGGCATGGCCGGGGCTTCCGCCGGCATGGATCGCGCCACCGCGGACTACATCGGCATGCTGGCCACGGTGATGAATGCGATGGCGCTCGCCGATGCGATGCGCCAGGCGGGTATGAATGCGCGCGTGCAATCGGCACTGACCATCGAACAAGTCGTCGAGCCCTACATCCGCGGCAAAGCGATCCGCTATCTCGAAGAAGGCAAGGTGGTGATCTTCGGCGGCGGCACCGGCAATCCGTTCTTCACCACCGATACCGCGGCGGCGCTGCGCGGCTCGGAGATCGGCGCCGAGATGGTCTTGAAAGCCACCAAGGTCGATGGCGTCTATAGCGCCGATCCGAAGAAGGATCCGGCCGCGATTCGCTACACGAAGATCAGCTTCGACGAGGCGATCGGCCGCAATCTCGCCGTGATGGATGCCACGGCGTTTGCGCTGTGCCGCGACCAGAAGCTGCCGATCAACGTGTTCTCGATCTTCAAGCCCGGCGCCTTGCAGCGTGTCGTGATGGGCGAAGACGAGGGCACGCTGGTGCATTGCTGAGTTGCCAAGCGGGAGTTTTCCATGATCATTGCGGAACTGAAGAAAACCACCGAACACAAGATGCAGAAGAGTGTCGAGGCGCTGAAGGCCGATTTGGCCAAGGTGCGCACCGGCCGCGCGCACACCGGCCTGCTCGATCACGTGATGGTCGATTATTACGGCAGCCTGGTGCCGATCAACCAGGTGGCGAACGTCACCTTGCTCGATGCCCGCACCATCGGCGTACAACCCTGGGAAAAGGGCATGGGGCCGAAGATCGAAAAGGCGATCCGCGAATCCGACCTCGGCCTCAATCCTTCGGCACAGGGCGATTTGCTGCGCGTGCCGATGCCGATGCTCACCGAGGAACGGCGCCGTGATCTGATCAAAGTGGTGCGCCACGAAGGTGAGACCGCCAAGGTGGCGGTGCGCAACCTGCGCCGCGATGCGATCACCCATCTCAAGGATGCGCTCAAGAAGCACGAGATTTCCGAAGACGAGGAACGGCGCGCGCAGGACGAGGTGCAGAAGCTCACCGACAAGTATGTCGCCGAGATCGACAAGCTGCTCGCCGAAAAGGAAAAGGACCTGATGGCCGTCTAGGCCGTCGCTGTGAGCCGCACGATGTTTTCCAGCACGACGCGCAGCATCCCGGCACCGCGCAGCGTTCCGCGCCATCTGGCGATCATCATGGATGGCAACGGGCGCTGGGCGAAGCAGCGTCTATTGCCGCGCGTCGCCGGCCACAAGCAGGGCCTCGAGGCGGTGCGCCGCATCGTCGCCGCCTCGATCGAGCGCGGCATCGAATATCTGACGCTGTTCGCCTTCAGCTCGGAAAACTGGCGTCGTCCCCCCGAGGAAGTCGGCTTCCTGATGAACCTGTTCATGGCGGCGCTGGAACGCGAGGTCGGCAAGCTGCACCAAAACGGCGTGCGTCTGCGCGTCATCGGCGATCTGGCCGCTTTCGAGCCGCGTCTGATCGACCTGATCCGCCGCGGCGAAAACCTGACCGCGGAAAACAAGCGCCTCACCTTGACGATCGCCGCCAACTACGGCGGCCGTTGGGATATGATGCAAGCGGTCAATGGCCTGGCGCTCGCCTTTCCTGAAAAGGCCGGCAACTATGGCGAGGGGGATCTGGAGCCGTTTTTGGCGATGAGCTACGCGCCGGAGCCGGACCTGTTCATCCGCACCGGCGGTGAGCAGCGCATCAGCAATTTCCTGCTCTGGCAGCTCGCTTACACCGAGCTGTATTTCACGGACACGTTCTGGCCCGATTTCGACGCCGCGGCGCTCGATGCCGCGATCGAAAGCTACCGCAAACGCGAACGCCGTTTCGGGCGCACCAGCGAGCAGCTACTCTCCGCCACGGGCACTGCCGTTGCGCCAGCGCCGACTTCAACCAATGCTTAAAGC
This sequence comes from Sulfuricystis multivorans, assembly GCF_003966565.1. Lineage (NCBI taxonomy): Bacteria > Pseudomonadati > Pseudomonadota > Betaproteobacteria > Nitrosomonadales > Sterolibacteriaceae > Sulfuricystis > Sulfuricystis multivorans. The sequence goes on from NZ_AP018718.1 coordinate 906,580, forward strand.
GCGAATCATCACCGCGCTGTTCCTCGTCGCCGCTTTTCTGGCCGTCTTGTTTTTGCTGCCGCCGCGACTGGCGGGGATGACGTTCGCACTGGTGGCCGCAATGGCCGCCTGGGAATGGGCCGGCCTGATGCAAGCCCCGCTCCGCGGGCGCATCGCCTTCGGGCTACTCGCCTTCGGGCTGTGTCTGCTGTTCTGGACGCGGCCCGAAGACGGTTTTCGGCTCCTCTGGGGGCTTGCCACACTGTTCTGGCTTGGCGTTGCGCCGTTGTGGCTGAAGTGGCAATGGCCTACCGCCTGCGCCACGCTTGGCCTGGTGCTGATCCTGCCGGCCTGGGCGGCCCTGGTCGCCTTGCATGCGCGCAGCCCAGTCCTGTTGCTGGCGGTGATGGCGCTGGTCTGGGTCGCCGACATCGCGGCCTATTTCAGCGGCCGCGCCTTCGGTCGGCACAAGCTCGCACCGAGCATCAGCCCGGGGAAAACCTGGGAGGGCGTGGCCGGAGCGCTGATCGGCGTTCTGGTCTATGGTTTCGCGGTCGCACCACTGCTGCCGGCCGTGCAAAACCTCGACCGGTTCGTGCTGGCCGGCTGCCTGCTCATCATCACCGCACTGTCGATCGTCGGCGATCTGTTCGAGTCGCTCGCCAAGCGCCAGGCGGGCGTCAAGGACAGCAGCCAGTTGTTGCCGGGTCATGGCGGCATCCTCGACCGCATCGACAGCCAGCTGTCGACGCTGCCGCTCGTCGCGCTCGGTCTGCATTTCCTTTCGGCATGAAGAAGCTCACGGTTCTCGGCGCGACCGGCTCGATCGGTGTTTCCACGCTCGACGTCGTCGCGCGACATCCGGATCGCTTCCAGGTCGTGGCGCTGACCGGCAACAGCCGCATCGAAGTGCTCTACCAGCAATGCCTGCAGCATCGGCCGCGCTATGCGGTGGTCGGTCGGCCCGAGGATGCTGCCGCGGTGGGCGCAAGGCTAAGCGATGCCGGCGTGGCTACCGAGGTGTTGGCCGGCCCGCAGGCGCTCGAATTCGTCGCCGCGCTGCCGGAAGTCGATGCGGTGATGGCCGCGATCGTCGGCGCCGCGGGGCTGATGCCGACGCTCGCCGCAGTGCGCGCAGGAAAACAGGTGCTGCTGGCGAACAAGGAAGCGCTGGTGATGGCCGGCCAGCTGTTCATGGCCGAAGTCAAGGCGCATCGCGCCACCCTGCTGCCGATCGATTCCGAGCACAATGCGGTGTTCCAGTCGCTGCCGGCCGACTATGCCGGCCAGCCTGCGCGCGCGGGCGTGAGCCGCATCCTGCTCACCGCCTCGGGCGGACCGTTTCGCACCACGCCGCACGAGGCGCTGCGTGCGGTGACCCCAGAGGCCGCCTGCGCCCATCCGAACTGGTCGATGGGCCGCAAGATCTCGGTCGATTCGGCGACGCTGATGAACAAGGGCCTCGAAGTGATCGAGGCGCATTGGCTGTTCGGTCTGGCGCCAGAGCAGATCGAGGTGGTCGTCCATCCACAGAGCGTGATCCATTCGCTGGTGCAATACATCGATGGCTCGGTGCTCGCCGAGCTGGGTAATCCGGACATGCGTACGCCGATCGCCCATGCGCTCGCCTGGCCGGAACGCGTCGCCGCGGGGGTGGCGCCGCTCGATCTGCCGGCGATCGCGCGGCTCGATTTCGAGCGCCCCGATCTCGAACGCTTCCCTTGCCTCGGCCTGGCCTATCGCGCGCTCGCCGCGGGCGGCAATGCAGCGACCGTGCTCAATGCCGCCAACGAAGTGGCGGTCGCCGCCTTCCTCGACGGCCAGTTGCCCTTCCTCGGCATCAGTGAGGTGATCGGTGCGACGCTGGACGCGATCCCGGTCGAGGAAATGCCCGATCTCGCCGCGATCCTCGCCACTGATGCGCATGCGCGCAACATCGCGAGCGAAATGCTGCAACGCTGCCGGGCATGAATTCCTCGGGCATTTTCGGGACGCTCGGCGCTTTCCTGCTGGCGCTGGGGGTGCTGATCGTCGTGCATGAGCTGGGCCACTATTGGGCCGCGCGGCTATGCAACGTCAAGATCCTGCGTTTTTCGATCGGTTTCGGACGGCCGCTCCTGACATGGCGTTTCGGCCGCGATGCCACCGAATGGCAGATCGCCGCGTTTCCGCTCGGCGGTTACGTCAAGATGCTCGACGAACACGAGGGCGAGGTGCCGGCCGATGAGCTTTCGCGCGCCTTCAATCGCCAAAGTCTCGCCCGGCGCGCATTCATCGTCGTTGCCGGGCCATTCGCCAACCTGCTGCTCGCCGTGGCGCTTTATGCCGCGCTGTTTACGAGCGGCGTCGAGGAACCGCGGCCGATCCTCGCCGCCCCGCCTGAAAACACCTTGGCGGCAGAGGCGAAAGTCGGGGCTGGCGAGACGGCACGCAGCATCAATGGCAAAGCGGTGGCGACCTGGAGTGAGCTGCGCTGGGAAATCCTGCGTCATGTGCTGGAGCGCGATGCGATCGTGCTCGAAACCATCGATGCACATGGCAACATCAATTTTCATCGCTTCGATCTGGCCCGGTTGCCTTCATCGGCGCTGGAAGGCGACGTGCTGCCGGCCCTCGGCCTCAAGCTTAAGGCCCCCGATTTCCCAGCGCTGATCGGCAGCGTGCAGCCGGATTCGCCGGCGGCGCGGGCCGGTCTGCGGGTCGGAGATCGCATCGTCGCGATCGATGGCGAACCGATGGCCGGCTGGCAGGAGGTCGCGGCGACGATCCGTGCTGCCGGCGCACGCGTGCTGACGCTCGAAATCGAACGCGGCGGCGAGCGGCTCAGCGTCGCCGTGACGCCCGCGCTGGTCGAGGAGCGCGGCAAGCCGGTGGCGCGGATCGGCATCGGCGTGCGCAGTGACCCCGAGGCGCGCCGCGCGTTTTTGGTGAAGGTGCGCTATGCGCCGCTCGAAGCGCTCGAGCGCGCCATTGCGCAGACCTGGGATACCGCGGCGCTGTCGCTGCGCATGATCGGCCGCATGGTCAAGGGCGAGGCCTCGATCCGCAACGTCTCGGGCCCGGTGACGATCGCCGACTATGCCGGCCAGTCTGCGCGCATGGGCGGCGAGCACTATCTCCGTTTCCTCGCGCTGATCAGCATCAGTCTCGGCGTGCTGAACCTGCTGCCGATCCCGGTGCTGGATGGCGGACACTTGATGTATTATCTGGCCGAACTGATCAAGGGGAAACCGCTCTCGGAACGCGTCATGGCAATCGGCCAGCAAATCGGTCTGACCGTGCTTGCATTGCTGATGGGGCTGGCCCTATACAACGACTTTTTCCGACTGCTTTCCGACTGATTTCGGCCAACGCATGAAACGTTCTTTACTTGCGGGTCTGATCGCGGCAATGCTGGCCACGAGCGCTGCCGCCTTCGAACCTTTCGTGGTGCACGACATCCGTGTCGAAGGCATCCAGCGCACCGAGGCCGGCACGGTGTTTTCCTATCTGCCGGTCAAGGTCGGCGACACGCTCACCGAAGAGAAGGCCTCCCAGGCGATCAAGGCCCTTTTTGCCACCGGCTTCTTCAAGGACGTGCGGCTCGAGGTCGAAGGCAATGTGCTGGTGGTGTTGGTCGAGGAACGCCCGGCCATTGCCTCGCTCGAATTCATCGGCGTCAAGGCGTTCGAGAAGGAGCAGTTGCGCAAGGGTCTGCGTGAAGTGGGGCTTGCCGAATCGCGCATTTTCGACCGTTCGCTGGTCGAGCGCGCCGAGCAGGAACTGAAGCGCCAGTATCTGTCGCAGGGCTACTATGCGGCGCAGGTGACGACGACGGTCACGCCCTTGGAGCGCAATCGCGTCGGCATCACCTTCGCGGTCGAGGAAGGCGACATCGCCAAGATCCGCCAGATCAACATCGTCGGCGCCAAGGCGTTCAAGGAAAAGGAACTGCTCGAGCAATTCACCTTGCGTACCCCTGGCTGGCTGACCTGGTATACCAAGAACGATCAGTATTCGAAGCAGAAGCTCTCGGCCGACCTGGAAACCCTGCGTTCGTGGTATCTCGATCGCGGCTTCATCGAGTTCACCATCGAATCGACGCAGGTGATGATCACGCCGGATAAGCAGGACATCTACATCACGATCAACATCAATGAGGGTGAGCGCTACACGGTGTCATCGGTCAAGCTTGCCGGCGAGCTCTTGTTGCCGGAAGACGAGCTACTCAAACTGGTGACGATCAAGCCCGGCAGCCTGTTCTCGCGCGAGCAGGTAACCGCGACCACCAAGGCGATCGCCGAGCGTCTCGGCAACGACGGCTATGCCTTCGCCAACGTGAATGCCGCGCCCGAGCTCGACAAGGAAAAGAAACAGGTCGCCTTCACGTTGTTCATCGATCCAGGCCGCCGCGTCTATGTGCGGCGCATCCAAGTGCAGGGCAACACGCGCACGCGTGACGAAGTGATCCGCCGCGAGATGCGCCAGATGGAGGCCGCCTGGTATGACGGCGAGAAGATCAACAAGTCGCGTACCCGCGTCGACCGGCTCGGCTATTTCGACGAGGTGACGGTCGAGACGCCTGCGGTGCCGGGCACCACCGACCAAGTCGACGTGGTGATGAATGTCAAAGAAAAACCCACCGGCAATTTGATGCTCGGCGCCGGCCTGTCGAGCTCCGAAGGGCTGGTGTTCTCCGGCTCGGTCAACCAGCAGAACCTGTTCGGCAGCGGCAAGCATGTCGGCATCGGCTTCAACACCAGCAAGATCAACACGCTGTATTCGTTTTCCTATACCGATCCCTATTACACGGTCGATGGGGTCAGCCGCGGTTTCGACGTCTATGCGCGCGATACCGACACCACGAAGCTGACGAGCCTGGCGACCTATGCCACGAAATCGCTGGGTGGCGGCATCCGTTATGGCTTTCCGATCGGCGAGGACGACACGATCAACTTCGGCCTCGCCGTCGACAGCACCGAGATCAAGACGACGAGCTATACGACGCCGACGATCCAGCGCTTCCTCGACCAATACGGCAGCAAATTCACCGGCGCGATCGGCACGCTCGGCTGGGCCAAGAACACGCTCGACAGCATCATCTACCCGATGTCCGGCTACAACGCGCGTGTCAGTGGTGAGGTGGGGCTGGGCGGCAGCCTGCGCTATTACCGAGCCAATTTCCAATATCAGCGCTTTTTCCCGATCGGCCGCGAATACACGCTGATGCTCAATGGCGAATATGGCCAAGGAGGCGGCATCGGCAGCAAGCCGCTGCCGTTCTATAAGTATTACTATGCCGGTGGCGTTGGCTCGGTGCGCGGTTTCAAGGCGGGAGCGCTCGGCCCGGTCGATCCGTATGCGACCGATACCGACCAGCGCATCGGTGGTGACCGGCGCCTGGTGATGAACGCCGAATTCCTCTTCCCGATGCCCGGCAGCGGCAAGGACAAATCCTTCCGCCTCGGTGCCTTCGTCGATGCCGGTTGGGTATGGGGCGTCGGCGAGAAGCTCAACGTCGGCGACCTGCGCTACAGCACCGGGCTTTCGCTGTCCTGGTCCTCGCCGCTCGGCCCGTTGAAGTTCAGCCTGGCGCAGCCGCTCAACCGCAAGGAGGGCGACAAGACGCAGCGACTGCAGTTCCAGATGGGGACCGTCTTCTGACACAGGAGAGAACATGAATCGCATCATCCAGGTTATTGCTCCGGTTTTGCTGGCCCTGACCTTCACGCCCGCGCGCGCGGAAACGGTGAAGATCGGCTTCGTCAATGGCCAGCGGGTGGTCAATGAATCGCCGCAGGCCAAGCGCGCCAAGCTAAAGCTCGAGAAGGAATTCGCGCCACGCGACCAGGAGCTGCAGCAAATGGCCAAGCGCCTGCAGGCGCTGCAGGAAAATCTCGACAAGAACGGCGTGACGATGGCCGAGAGTGAGCGGCGCAGCAAAGAGCGCGAATTTGCCGAGCTGAACCGTGAATTCCAGCGCAAGCAGCGCGAATTCCGCGAGGATCTGAATCTGCGCCAGAACGAGGAGCTGGCGGCAATTTTCGAGCGCGCCAACAAGGTCATCAAACAGGTCGCCGAAACCGAGAAGTTCGATCTGATCGTCCAGGAGGCGGTGTATTTCAGCCCGCGCATCGACATCACCGAGAAGGTGATCAAGGCGCTCAGCAACGAGACTGCGCCCGCTGCGAAGTAACGGCAAGCAACAGGTGGCAACGCCACGCACCCTGGGCGAGATCGTCGCCCGTTTCGGCGGCGAGCTGAAAGGCGACCCGCAGCGGCTCGTCTGCGGGTTGGCGACGCTCGAAAACGCGACGTCCGATCAACTCAGTTTTCTGGCGAATCCGAAGTATCGCCGTCAGCTCATGACGACGCGTGCGGGCGCAGTGATCCTCGCCCCCGAAGCTGCGGCGGAATGTCCTGTCGATGCGATCGTCACGGTACAGCCTTATCTCTACTTCGCCCGCGTCTCGCAATGGCTGGCGAAGGTGCCGCGCCCGGCGCCGGGCATCCATCCGAGTGCGGTGGTCGAATCGGCGGTACCGGCAAGCTGCGCGATCGGTCCGCTGGCCTGGATCGGTCCAGATGTCGCGATCGGTGAAAATTGCGTCATCGGCGCGCACTGCCGCATCGGCGCCGGTGCAGTGGTTGGTGACGATAGCTGGCTGTATCCCAATGTGACGGTCTATCACGGTTGCCGCATCGGCCGACGAGTGATCGTTCATTCGGGCGCGGTGATCGGGGCAGATGGTTTCGGCTTCGCGGCCGACGGCGCGACATGGGTGAAGATCGCCCAGAGCGGCGGCGTCGTGATCGGCGACGACGTCGAGATCGGCGCCAATACGACGATCGACCGTGGCGCGCTGGAGGATACGGTGATCGAGGATGGCGTCAAGCTCGACAACCAGATCCAGATCGCGCACAACGTGAAAATCGGCCGGCACACGGCGATCGCCGGCTGCGTTGGCATCGCCGGCAGCACGAAGATCGGCGCGCGCTGCACCATCGGCGGTGCGGCGATGATCATCGGCCATCTGACGCTGGCGGACGACGTTCATGTCGCCGCCGGCACCTTCGTTGGCAAGTCGATCCTCGCGCCAGGCCATTACACCGGCGCCGTGCCCCTGCAACCTCATGCCGAGTGGCTGAAAAACTTCGCCCATCTGCGGCATCTTAATGCGCTGGCCGATAAAATACGCGCACTCGAAAAACGCCTCGCCGAACTGGAGAACGCCCGATGAACGCCCCGACCGCAATGGACATCCACCAGATCCTCGAATATCTGCCGCACCGCTATCCGATCCTGCTGGTCGATCGGGTGCTCGAGATCGTGCCGGGCGAACGGATCGTCGCCCTCAAGAACGTCAGCATGAACGAGCCGTTCTTCCCCGGCCATTATCCGCATCATCCGGTGATGCCCGGCGTATTGATCGTCGAGGCGATGGCGCAGACGGCGGCGATCCTGTCGTTCCGCAAGATGGATGGCAAGCCCGAGACGGATGCCGTCTATTATTTCGTCGGCATCGACGGTGCACGCTTCAAGCGACCGGTGACACCGGGCGATCAGCTGATCATCGAAGTGACCATCCTCGGCAATAAACGCGGCATGTGGAAGTTTTCCGGCAAGGCCAGGGTCGATGGCCAACTCGCCTGCGAGGCGGAACTGATCTGCACGATGCGCAAGCTGGAAAAGCCGGGACAGCCGGAACAGTGAGATGGCGGTCAGTATCCACCCCACTGCGCTCGTCGACCCGCAGGCGCAGTTTGGCGAAAACGTCACGGTCGGCGCCTACACCATCATCGGCGCCGAGGTCGAAATCGGCGACGGCACTTGGATCGGTCCGCATGTCGTGATCAACGGGCCGACGCGCATCGGCCGCGACAACCGCATCTTCCAGTTCTCTTCGCTCGGCGAGATGCCGCAGGACAAGAAGTACGCCAATGAACCGACCCGGCTCGAAATCGGCGACCGCAACACCATCCGCGAGTTCTGCACCTTCAATCGCGGCACCGTCCAGGATGCTGGCGTGACGCGTCTTGGCAATGACAACTGGATCATGGCCTATGTGCATATCGCCCATGACTGCCAGGTGGGCAACCACACGATCTTCGCCAACAACGCGCAACTCGCCGGCCATGTGCATGTCGGCGACTGGGCGATCCTCGGCGGTTATACCGGCGTGCATCAGTTCGTGCGCGTCGGCGCGCACTGCATCACCGGTGTCGGCAGCGTCGTGCTGCAGGACATCCCGCCCTACGTGATGGCCGCCGGCAACCCGGCCGCGCCGCATGGTATCAACAGCGAAGGCTTGCGGCGACGCGGTTTCGCCCCAGAGACGATTGCCAGCATCCGTCGCGCCTACAAGACACTCTACCGTAGCGGTCTCAAGCTCGACGAGGCGGTCGTGGCGATTGCCGCCGAAGCGCAAGCCGGTGTCGCGGCTCTCGCGCCGCTGGCCGAATTCCTCGCGACACCCGGACGCGGCATCATTCGCTGATCTCCCATGACGCGTATTGCCCTGGTGGCAGGCGAGGCGTCGGGCGACCTGCTGGCCGCACACCTGATCGAAGCCTTGCAGCGCCGCCTGCCCGACGCCGAATTCGTCGGCATCGGTGGACCGCAGATGCAGCGTGTCGGATTCACCGCCTGGTGGCCGGCGGAAACCCTCGCGGTGCGCGGTTATGCGGAGGTATTGCGGCATTATCGCCGCATCGCCGCCGTCCGCAGGCAGTTGCTCGAACGCCTGCTCGCCGAGCGGCCCGACGTCTTCATCGGCGTCGATGCACCGGATTTCAATCTCTGGCTCGAAGCGCGCATGAAGCGTGCCGGCGTTTGCACCGTCCATTACGTCAGCCCATCGGTGTGGGCCTGGCGCCGTGGACGTATCGGCAAAATCGCCCGTGCCTGCGACCAGTTGCTGGCGCTGTTTCCCTTCGAGCCGCCGCTTTACGAAAAAACCGGTCTCGATGTGGTCTATGTCGGGCACCCGCTGGCCGATATGCTGCCCATCGAGGTCGACCGCGCCGCAGCGCGTGAGCTTCTGGAGATTCCCGACGCTGGCCCCGTCTTTGCGCTGTTGCCGGGCAGCCGCCAATCGGAAGTCGGTTATCACGCCGAGCTGTTCATCCGTACCGCCGGTCTGTTACGCGAACGTTTTCCCACCTCACGTTTTCTCGTCCCCCTCGTCTCGCGAGAAACGCGCCTTTTGTTCGAGACCGCGCTGTGGCGGCTGGGCGCACAGGAGTGGCCGATCCGCCTGCTGTTCGGTCATGCACGGGATGCCCTCGCCGCCTGTGATGGCGCCCTCGTCGCCAGCGGCACCGCGACGCTCGAAGCAGCGCTGAGGAAGGCCCCGCATGTCATCACCTATCGCATGTCCGACTGGTCGTGGCGCATCATGAAACGGATGGGCTATCTGCCCTGGGTGGGCCTGCCCAACATCCTCGCCGGCCGTTTCGTCGTCCCGGAATTTCTGCAGCACGATGCAACAGCGGAGAACCTCGCCCAGGCGCTCGGCAATCTCGTCCAGGATGAGGAGGTCGAAAAACGTCTGGCCCGCTGCTTTACCGAGATGCACCTAACGCTGCGTCAGAATACCGCCGAACGCGCGGCCACGGCGATCCTGGCGTTGTTGGAAAAGCGTCGATGATTTGCGGTGTCGACGAAGCGGGCAGGGGGCCCTTGGCGGGCCCGGTCGTCGCCGCGGCGGTGATCCTCGATCCAACTCGTCCCATCGATGGTCTGGCCGACTCGAAAAAACTGACGCCGGCCAAGCGGGCAAGGCTCGCCGATGCGATTCGCGCCAAGGCATTGGCCTGGCATGTCGCGGTAGCGAGCGTCGAGGAAATCGACACGCTCAATATCCTGCAGGCGACGTTGCTGGCGATGCAGCGCGCGGTCGCGGGTCTGGCCATTCGGCCCCACGAAGTGTTGATCGATGGCAACCGCTGCCCATCGCTCGACATCCCAGCCCGCGCGATCGTCGGCGGCGACGCCACGGTGGCATCGATCTCGGCCGCCTCGATCCTCGCCAAGACGGCGCGCGACGCCATCATGCTCGACTTGCACGCACGCCATCCGCAATATGGTTTCGATCGCCACATGGGCTACGGCACCGCGGAACATCTCGCGGCATTGCGCGCGCATGGGCCCTGTCGAGCGCATCGCAAGAGCTTTGCGCCGGTGCGCCAATTCGAGCTATTCGCATGAAGACGATCACCTCACGTGACAATCCGACGTTCAAGGATCTGCACGATCTCGCCGTCACCGCGCGACGGCAGAAGCGTGAAGGCCGCGCACTCTTGGAGGGCCCTCATCTGGTTGCCGCGGCGCTCGATCATGGCGTGGTTCCCGAGCTCGTCGCCGTGGCGGAAGAAGCCCTCGATCATCCCGAGATCGCCGCCCTGCTGGTGCGCATTCCCGGCGTTCCGGTGCTTTGCCTGCGCAGCACACTGTTCCGTGAGGTGAGCGAATTGAAGACGCCAGTCGGCATCCTGGCTCGCATTGCCGTGCCGAAGGTGACGAAAGCCGGGGGTGCCGTCTCGTCAGCTCCAAGTTTGCGCACGGGGACGGCTGGTGACTGTCTGCTGCTCGACGCGATACAGGATGCAGGCAATGTCGGCACGCTGCTGCGCACCGCGGCAGCGGCCGGCGTGCGCGACGTGCTGCTCGGCCCAGGTTGCGCCGGTGCCTGGACGCAGCGCGTGCTGCGTGCCGCGCAGGGTGCGCATTTTTCGCTCGCCATCCATGAGAACGTCGATCTCGCTGCTTTCGTGCAAAGCTTTTCCGGTCGGTCGCTGGCAGCCGTTGCACATGGCGGCGAGTCGTTGTATGCGCTCGATTTCTCTCAACCGACCGCATGGCTGTTCGGCAACGAGGGGGCGGGGCTCTCCCCCGACCTCGTGGCCTTGGCCACGAAGCGCGCAACGATTCCGCTCGCCCCGGACAGCGAATCGCTCAACGTCGCCGCTGCGGCGGCGGTGTGCCTGTTCGAGATGCGCCGCCAGCGAGAATTCGGGTAAAGTCGGTGCTGCCGGGACGGCACGACGGGGGAAAAGCTATGGACCTTGCATGGTGGCACTGGGCGGTGGGCGGCATCGTGTTGATCGTCGCCGAGCTCGTCGTGCCCTCGTTCGTGCTGATCTGGTTCGGTGCCGGGGCGCTCGTCGTCGCATTGGCCGTAGCGCTGGCCGATTTGACGCTCACCGCACAGCTCGGGCTGTGGCTGATCGTCTCGCTGGTGCTGGTCGCGGCCTGGTTCAAGGTGTTCAAGCCGGGCATGCACAAGACGAAGGTTGGCATGGCCGATGCGGGCGTGATTGGCGAGGTCGGCGTGCTGGTGCATGAGGTAGCGCCGTTCCATAAGGGCAAGGTGCGTTTCCAGAAGCCGGTGCTCGGCGACGATGTATGGGTTTGCATTGCCGACGAGGAAATCAAAAGCGGCGAACGCGTCCGGGTGCTCGCGATCGAAGGCAGTTTGTTGAAAGTCGGGAGGGTTTGAGATGGATGTGATGATCTTCGTCGTCGCGCTGCTGGTCTTTACCGGCATCACGCTCGCCAAGGGCATCCGCATCGTGCCGCAGGGAGAGGAGTGGATCGTCGAACGGCTCGGCAAGTACCACGGCACCTTGCACCCAGGCTTGAACATCATCATTCCATACCTGGATCAGGTGCGTTACAAGCTCGTCACCAAGGACATCATCCTCGACGTGCAGGAGCAGGAGGTGATCACGCGTGACAATGCGGTGATCGTCACCAATGCGATCGCCTTCATCAAGGTCACCGATCCGATCAAAGCGGTCTATGGGGTGACCGACTTCGCCGAGGCGATCCGCAACATGATCATGACCACGCTGCGCTCGATCATCGGCGAGATGAATCTCGACGAGGCGCTCTCGAACCGCGACAAGATCAAGGCAAGGTTACGCGAGAGCATTGCCGACGAAGCGATCGACTGGGGGCTGACGGTCAAATCCGTCGAGATCCAGGACATCAAGCCCAGCCCATCGATGCAGAAGGCGATGGAGATGCAGGCCGCCGCGGAGCGCGAAAGGAAGGCGATGGTGACCAAATCCGAGGGCGAGAAGCAGTCGATGATCCTGCAGGCCGAGGCGCGCCTCGAATCGGCGCGCCGCGACGCCGAGGCGCAAGTGACGCTGGCCGAGGCGTCCGCCGAGGCGATCAAGCGGGTCAGCCAGGCGATCGGCGACAACGAAGGGCCGATGCGCTACATGCTCGGCGAGAAATACATCCTGGCGATGACGAAGCTCGCCGATTCTCATAACGCGAAGACGATCCTGATTCCTGGCGACCTGCAGGAGACGATCCGCGCCGTGCTGGGCAGGAAAGCTTAGCGGCCCTTTGCTTCCGTCGGTCAATTTTTTGAGACAGCGGGGATTTGACGGTCGGGACGGCGCAAGAGGTCTGTCCAGGTCAGAGGCCCGGATCCTCGCCGTCACCGCGTAGCGTAGCCTCGATGACACGGCGTGTCAGGTGCGGAGCAAAGAGTTCGATGAAATCGAAATCGTAGCGACGTAGCCAAGCCCCTTTGCGAATGGCTAACCGGGTGGTATTGGTCTCAAACAAGTTATTCGCAGACAGGGCGACGATGTCCGTGTCGCGTGTCGAATCGAAAGCCATCGCAGCGATGATGCCGATGCCCAGCCCCAAGGCGACATAGGTCTTGATGACATCGGAATCGATGGCGGTCAATACGACATTCGGCGCAACGCCCGCCCGGTCGAAAGCGCGATCGATCTTGGTGCGGCCCGTGAAGGTCGGGTCGTATGTGATCAGCGGCCACTCGGCAAGCATGGCGAGAGTGATGTCTTTGTGCGCCAGTAGCGGATGATTCCGGGGTGTAATGACGAGATGCGACCATTGGTAGCAAGGCAATGCGATGAGGCGTGGGTGTTCCGCCAATGCCTCTGTAGCTATTCCCAGGTCGGCCGTGCCATCTGCCACCCAGCTTGCCACTTGGATCGGATTGCCCTCCTGTAAACGTAAGCGCACCTGAGGGTGTCTTTCCATGAAACCTTTCACCACCGCCGGCAGTAGGTAGCGTGCCTGAGTGTGCGTGGTTGCCACACTCAGAGTACCGCTGGATTCATTGGCGTAGTCTTCGCCGACGCGCTTGAGATTACGGGTCTCATCGAGTATGCGGCCGACGATGGCGAGCACATGACGACCTGGCTCGGTGATGCCCGTCAAACGTTTGCCCTTGCGGGTGAAGATGGTTACGCCAAGCTCCTCCTCCAGCAAAGCCACTTGCTTCGAAACCCCTGGCTGTGAGGTGTAAAGAGCGCTTGCCGCCTCGGAAACATTGAGGTCATGGCGCGCTATTTCGTACAGATAGCGCAGTTGTTGCAGTTTCATGGCAACCAGAATATTCCTAAAAGTTATATGAATTTAATTATAAAGTATTTCAAGGAATTAAAGGAAGTCGATACGATGCACCGCAACGAAGTTTTGGAACGAGCGGAGCATCATTCGTGGAACTTGCGCAAATCATTTCGGGTTTTGCCGTTGGCACCCTAGTCGGGATTACCGGCGTGGGTGGCGGCGCGTTGATGACACCGCTGCTGGTGCTGCTGTTTGGCGTTGCACCCATCACGGCAGTGGGCACCGACCTACTGTATGCGGCGCTCACCAAGACTGGCGGCGCCATCATCCATGCGCGCTATGGCCATATCGAATGGCGCATCGTCGGTCGCCTCGCGCTGGGCAGCCTGCCGGCAGCGGTGCTTGCTCTCCTGTTCGTCCATCATTTCGTCCCGGGCGGCCTCGGCAACGCCCACCAGACCATTCGTTTTTTTCTCGGTCTGGCTTTGCTGTTTACCGCCGCGGCAATGATTTTGCGGCTTCGCCTGTTGGCCAGGGGAAAGGGCGGCAATCGGGTGACTCGGGATCGAGCGTGGCCGACGGTGCTGGCCGGCACCGTGCTCGGCATCCTCGTCGCTCTGTCATCCGTCGGTGCCGGTGCTCTCGGCGTCACGGCGCTGTTCTTTCTTTACCCGGGACTATCACCGATCCGCATTGTCGGCGCCGACATAGCTCATGCGGTCCCACTGACGCTGGTGGCCGGACTGGGGCACTGGTGGTGGGGAAACATCGACTGGTCGTTACTGAGCGCTTTGCTGGTCGGCTCATTGCCCGGCGTCTGGCTTGGCAGCCATCTGGCGCCGCGCATACCGGAGGTTTTTCTCCGCGCTGCCTTGGCGGTTTTGCTCGTGTTTGCCGGCGGCAAGCTCATTACTAACTGAAGAAAGGGCTTGGGTATGTATGCCTACAACGATATCGATCGTCGCATTGTCGCTGAACGTGTAACTCAGTTCCGCGATCAAACGCGCCGCTATCTAGCCGGCGAATTGACCGAGGACCAGTTCCGCCCGTTGCGGCTGCAAAACGGGCTCTATTACGAGAAACACAACCCTTTGCTGCGCATTGCGATTCCCTACGGACAATTGTCTAGCAAGCAACTGAGAACGCTGGCGCGCATCACCCGTATCTATGATCGTGGTTATGGTCACTTCACCACACGCCACAACTTGCAACTCAACTGGGTGCGCGTCGATCGGGTACCTGAGATTCTCGCCGAACTGGCCGAGGTCGACATGCATTCGATACAAAGCTGCGGAAACTGCATCCGCGTGGTGACCGCCGATCCTCTTGCCGGCGTTTCGCCCTCGGAAATTGCCGATCCACGCCCTTGGGCTGAGTTGTTCCGCCAATGGGCGACACTGCATCCTGAATTCGCCACTTTGCCACGCAAATTCAAGGTGGCGTTCTCAGGTGGGCCGGATGACGCAGCGAGCACCCGCATTCATGATCTTGGTTTCGAAATGCTCAAGGATACTGCCGGCAATCCTGGTTTTCGCGTTTGGGCCGGAGGTGGTCTTGGGCGTACTCCCATCCTCGGACGGATGGTTCGCGACTTTCTGCCGGCAGCTGAGCTGCTGAACTACAGCGAAGCGTTACTGCGTGTCTATAACCTGCAGGGCCGGCGCGACAATCTTTACAAATCGCGTCTCAAAGTTCTTGTCCAATCGCTGGGCGCGGAGGAGTTTTCCAGGCGCGTGGAGGCAGAGTGGACGCATTTGCGTGGCGGTCCGCTGACGCTGACTCCGGAACGGATCGCTGCCGTCATGGCTCATTTTGCCGCTCCCGCCTATGAAAACCTGCCGCATTGCGATGCACGCTTCGAGCTCGCACGGCGTTCGGACAAAGGTTTTGCTGCCTGGGTCGCCAGCAATGTCCATGCGCATCGTGTGCCCGGCTATGCTGCCGTCACGTTGTCGCTCAAGCGCCCGGGGAAAGCGCCTGGGGATGCATCGGCACAGACGATGGAAGCAGCGGCCGATCTTGCCGAACGCTTTGGTTTTGGCGAGCTGCGCACGTCACAAACCCAGAATCTGATTCTGCCCGACGTGAAGAAAAGTGATCTTTATAACCTCTGGCAGGAAGCGAAAAAATTCGGGCTGGCGACCGCGACGGTGGGGCTGCTCGCCGATGTCGTCGCCTGCCCAGGCGGCGATTACTGCTCGCTGGCATATGCACGCACGCTACCCGTGGTGGCGGAAATCCAGGCGCGTTTTTCCAGCCAGACGGAGCTGGCTGACATAGGTCCGCTGCGGCTCAACATTTCAGGCTGCGTCAATGCTTGCGGCCACCACCATGTGGGTGACATAGGCATCCTTGGTATCAACAAGGCCGGCGAAGAGCACTACCAGATCATCCTTGGGGGCAGGAGTACCGCGCCAGCTGCCATCGGCAAAGTAATTGGCCCATCGGTATCTGCCGCTGAGGTGCCCGAGGTCGTGGCGCGAATCGTTGCGCACTACCGTGCCTGTCGATACCCCAAGGAAAACTTCAGCGACACACTGCGACGTATCGGTATCAGCAGCTTCATGTCTGCCGCATACGCAATTGAAGAGCAAACTTTTGATAATGAAAGAGAGGTTGCAAATGGCTAAGTTGATCAAGCGACGCGCCGTCGTCGCGAACGACTGGAACATCCTGACCCTTGCCGAAGGTACGCCCCCCGCCGCAGCCAGGCTACCCTATGGCGACGTGTTGGTGCCGCTCGCCGTCTGGCAGGCGCGCAAATGGGATTTGATCCAGCGGCAATGGAATGATGGCGGCCAGGGTAATCGGCTTGGGATATGGCTGGCGCCTACGGATGATCCTTTGACCCTTGCCGGCGATCTTGAAGACTTGGACGTGATTGCCGTGCATTTCCCGGCCGTGGGCGACGGTCGCGGCTATTCGATTGCCCGCATGCTGCGCTCGCGCCTCGGCTATCGCGGCGAGTTGCGTGCCATCGGCGCCGTGGAGCGCGATTATCTGCATTTTCTGGAACGGGTGGGCTTCGATGCTTTCGAAATAGAGGGAGACGAAAGCGTGCTGGATTCTTTCGACACCTTTAGTGTCGCTTACCAACCCACTACGATCCCAGGATCTTGGCAACATGAGGTAGCGGCATGAAACGCGAAGATTTCTTGGATTCCTATGAAGATTCCACCGGCGACCTCGCAGAGCGGGCAGCCGAGGTGGCTCGTTTATTGAGCGCGGCCGCCCGCGACTTCGCGCCCGTAGTTTTTGCCAGCAGCCTCGGCGCCGAAGACATGGTGCTTACTGACTTGATCTGGCGCCAAGACATTGGCATCGAGATCTTCACCATCGATACCGGTCGGCTACCCACCGAAACTCATGATCTGATCGCCAGGACAGAACGGCACTATGGCCGCCGCATCGAGATCTGCCATCCCGATGCCGAGCAGCTGGCGCTGTTCGTTCGTACCTACGGCATCAATGGCTTCTACGATTCCATCGAGGCACGCAAGGCTTGCTGTCAAGCGCGCAAGGTCGAGCCCTTGCGCAGGAAACTTGCGGGCAAGAAGGCATGGGTCACGGGCTTGCGCGCTGAACAGTCTATTACCCGTAACAGCCTGCGGCGCATTGACTATGACTTCGCCTTCGATCTCGTAAAGTTCAACCCGCTTGTCGACTGGAGCGAGCGTGAAGTCTGGGCCTACCTGCATTTGCATAATGTTCCCTATAACGCACTGCATGACCGACATTATCCGAGTATCGGCTGCGCACCATGCACGCGCGCCATTCAACCCGGCGAGGACATTCGCGCCGGACGTTGGTGGTGGGAATCCCCCATTACGAAGGAGTGTGGCCTGCACCTGGTCGAAGGTCGTCTGATGCGCAAAGCCTGCACTGACGAGACGTTAGAGATCGTTACGCGGGAGGCGGCATGACTTTCGCAATCATGGGTCAGCACACCCTCAATCATCTCGATTGGCTGGAGGCGGAGGCGATCCATATTTTGCGCGAAGTGGCTGGGCAGTGTGCTCATCCTGTCCTACTGTTTTCCGGTGGCAAGGATTCGATCGTGTTGCTGCGCCTCGCGGAAAAGGCGTTTCGCCCTGGCCGCTTTCCATTTCCGCTGATGCATATCGATACGGGTCACAATTTTCCTGAGGTGATCGAGTTCCGCGACCATCGCGTCGCCGAGTTGGGCGAACGACTGATCGTGCGTTCGGTGGAGGATTCGATCGCGCGCGGTACTGTGGTGTTGCGTTCGGCTGAGGAGTCGCGTAACAAGCACCAATCGGTGACATTACTCGAAGCCATCGAGGAGTTCGGCTTCGATGCCTGCATCGGTGGCGCACGGCGCGATGAGGAGAAAGCACGCGCCAAGGAGCGGATCTTCTCGTTTCGCGATGCCTTCGGACAATGGGATCCGAAGAATCAGCGAGCGGAACTCTGGAATCTCTACAATGCCAGAGTCCACCCAGGCGAACACATGCGCGTCTTCCCGATTTCGAACTGGACTGAGCTCGACGTTTGGCAATACATTGCGCGTGAAAACCTGGAAGTGCCAACCATATATTTTGCTCATCTTCGACCGGTCATACGCCGCAGAGGGCTGCTGTTGCCGATCACCCCGCTTACCCCGCTGCAAGAGGACGAGAAGGCAGAAAACCTTTCGGTGCGTTTTCGTACCGTCGGCGATATCACTTGCACGGCTGCGGTCGAATCGCATGCCGATAGCGTCGACAAAATCATTGCCGAGACAGCGGCTGCTAGCATTACCGAGCGCGGCGCCACGCGCCTCGACGATCAAGCCACGGAAGCAGCCATGGAGCAACGTAAAAAGGAAGGATACTTTTGATGGGGGCTGCGGAACTTTTCGATCAAGGCGCTCCGGCGCTTGACAACGGCCTATTGCGCTTTATGACTTGCGGTAGTGTCGACGACGGCAAAAGCACACTGATCGGCCGATTGCTCTATGACAGCAAGGCGATCCTTGCCGACACGCTGCACGCCATTGCCAAAACCTCTCGGAAGCGAGGACTCTCGGCCGTTGATCTCTCGTTGCTTACCGACGGTCTTGTCGCCGAGCGCGAGCAGGGAATTACCATCGACGTTGCCTATCGTTACTTCAGTACCGGCACGCGCAAATACATTATCGCCGACGCGCCCGGCCACGAGCAGTACACTCGCAACATGGTTACTGCCGCATCCACGGCTGACCTGGCGATCATTCTCGTCGATGCACGGAAGGGCGTATTGCCGCAGACGCGTCGCCATTCGGCCATCGCGCGTCTGTTGGGTATTCCGCAGCTCGTCGTCGCGGTGAATAAGATGGATTTGGTCGGTTATGACGAAGATGTATTCGCGCGTCTGCGCGCCGACTATCTCGACTGTGCCCATCGTCTCGGCATCGATGATGTGTCGTTCGTTCCGATCTCGGCCCTTGAGGGCGACATGATCGTCGAACGCGGCGAGCGACTTGGCTGGTATCGCGGTCCGACCTTACTGGAGATTCTCGAAGCTGCGCCGGGTGCCGGCACCGTGGCATGCGACGAACGTTTTCGCTTCCCGGTGCAATATGTATGTCGACCTCAGCAGAGCGACGGTAGTTTTCGCGGTTACATGGGGCGTATCGAATCCGGCTCGGTCGCTGTCGGCGATCGGGTGGAAATCCTGCCTGCGGGTCTCGTCACCCATATCAAAGATATTCGGCTGTATGGTCGCTCACTGCCGTCGGCTGTCGCTGGTCAGTCGGTCACATTGCTAGTGGAGGATGAGATCGACGTCTCACGAGGCGATATGATCGTCAAACCTGACGAACGACCGCTGTCCTCCGCGTTGCTGAAGGCCGACCTTTGCTGGTTGTCTGGATCTCCCCTTGATCCAATGCGACGTTACCTGATCCGCCACACGACACGCGAGGTGCCGGCCCGACTCGCGGGTATCGACTACCGGCTGGACATCACCACCCTGAGGCATGTGGATACCAGCCACATCGGCATGAACGACATCGTCCGGGTAGGCTTCCGTCTTGGCCGTCCGATCTTCGTCGATCGATATGCGGACAACCGTGCCACCGGCGCCTTTATCGTCATTGATCCCTCGACCAATGATACCGTGGGGGCCGGCATGATCGTCTAACCTAACGCGCATGATCGCCACGCCCACCCGCGAAGGCATGAAAACCCCATGCGCAAAAATGAACACCCGCCCTCTCTTAAGCACCGCCCACGGCCGGCTCTGCATAGCCGGCCGGCTAGGCCTGGAGCGAGCAGTGCGCGCCGAAACAGCGCCCCCCCCCGCGGGAGGGAAGACTGTCAGCGCGGCTTTCGCCGCGAGGTTTGGCTGCCGTCGAGGAAACTTAAGTTGGCGCACTTATTGCCTTGTATTTCACGTTAAACCCAGATTGTCCATTGGAACGTGAGCGGGTATCAAAAGCGAGGGCGAGCAGGTTTGGGTCTCCGCGACGAGCCAATAACCGTGTCCGGCGATACGCGGAGGCGCAAAGATGCCGCCCGCAGCTCGAAAACCGCCGCGTAGGGCGTTGCAATGATCGTATCGGATGCTCATGGCGCATCAGCCCGCTCTCAATGGACAATCTGGGTTAAGCTGAATAAACCTGCTGCGTGTCCGGAGGGCTGTGTTGCGCGAGGCTCGGATGCTCGCCTATCTAGTTGAGGACACTTGCCCCCGGTTTCGTTCTGCGCTATCACCGGTGTGGCGCCGGAATCGCTGGCCAGATGGGGCAGGGAGGCGAGGTAGGGGGTGGTCGGCAGCGGCTGCAGCATCAGGCAGCCGACGATCAGTCAGAGGTTGGAAGTCGGTGTCACGGAAGGCAAGGATTCAGCGCGTTTCCTTCATCAGCCGTTGTTTTTCCCGATTCCATTCGCGCTCTTTTTCCGCGGCCCGCTTGTCGTATTGTTTCTTGCCTTTGGCGAGCCCGATTTCGAGCTTGATGCGGCCCTTGCTGAAATGCAGGTCGAGCGGCACCAGCGCATAACCCGCGCGCTCGACCTTGCCGATCAGCTTGGCGATCTCGCGTTCGTGCAACAGGAGCTTGCGCGTCCTGACCGGATCATGCTTGGTGTGGGTCGAGGCCGTGGACAGCGGGCTGATATGGCAACCGAGCAGCCAGACTTCGCCGTTCTTGACGATCACGTAGGCCTCTTTGATCTGCACGCGACCGGCGCGGATCGCCTTGACTTCCCAGCCTTCGAGCACCAGGCCGGCCTCGATGCGTTCCTCGATGAAGTAATCGTGGAAGGCTTTCTTGTTTTCGACGATGCTCATGAACGAAGGGTATGGCGCTGCGGAGGTAGAATCCTCGCATTCTAGAACACCCTCCATCATGGCCGTCGTCGAGAAATCCGTTTTGATCATGCGCACGCCCGAACAGATGTTCGCGCTCGTCGATCATGTCGAGGACTATCCGCAATTCCTGCCCTGGTGCGGCGGCGTCGAGGTGCTGGAACGCACGAACGACAAGACTGCGGCGCGCATCCACATCCACTATCGCGGCATCCGCACGCACTTCGCCACCGAAAACAGCAAGACACCGCCGCATTTGATGCGGCTTTCGTTCCGCGAAGGCCCGTTCCGCCGCCTAGACGGCAGCTGGCGCTTCACGAAACTGGGGGAGCAGGGTTGCAAGGTGGAGTTCCACCTGAACTACGAGTTTTCCAACAAACTGCTCGAGAAGGCGCTGGGGCCGGTGTTCGGCCACATCGTCAATACCTTCGTCGATTCTTTCGTCAAACGCGCCCAGCAAATCCATGACTGACACGATCAAGATCGAAGTGGTCTATGCGTTGCCGACCCGGCAAGAGGTGGTTCCGCTGACTCTGCCGGCCGGCTCGACGCTCCAGCAGGCGCTCGAGGCTTCTGGTCTGCTCGCCAAATATCCGGAAATCGATCTGGCGAAAGGCAAGTTCGGCATCTACAGCAAGCTCGCGAAACTGGATACGCTGCTGCGGGACCGTGACCGCGTGGAAATCTACCGGCCGCTGATCGCCGATCCGAAGGAAGTCAGAAAGCTGCGCGCCGCCGAGGGTAAGGTGCTCAAGAAGGGTGCTGGCGCGACAGCAGGGGAAGAATAGCAGAGGCTATTTGCACCACTCGGCGACCGATTGCCGCGCCCGGACGAGCTCCTCTTCGCGTAACGGACCTTCGAGGGCGACACGCTCTCCCTTGGCGTCGATCGTGAAGCGTATCTGGCCGGATTCGAGGGCTGCAAGCTGGTTCTTTGCGCGTTGACAGTTTTCGGCGCGCAGCTTGGCCTGCGCCGGGTCTTCCGGCGCCGATTTGTCTTGACTTCTCGTCTGCTTTTCACGCTGGGCGAACTGTCGCTCGGCTGCTGCCTTGCGGGCGGCTTCGACATCGGGGGTCGCAGCGGGCGCACCCGGCAACTGACGCACCTGGGCCTGACGTTCCGCAGGCGGTCGGTCGCCATAATGGACCTTGCCACTGGCGTCTTTCCAGGAATAGACCTGGGCCGCGGCCGCAAGGGGTAGCAGCGCGAGCAGGATGGCGTAGGGGTGACGCAGGAACGAGAATGAGCGCATGATCGATCCTCACGGAACTCGGGATGGGGATGGGGCCGGGGAGGGCCTGAATTGCCGCTGTCCGGCCGCCTCCGTATAATACGTTTTTGGATACGAGGATAACAGCATGCGACTGATCAAGAAGGCCCTGACCTTCGACGACGTTCTCCTGATTCCCGCCCATTCGGCGATCCTCCCCCGCGACGTCTCCCTCGCCACCCAGCTCACACGCAAGATCCGTCTCAACCTGCCGCTGGTCTCGGC
This sequence comes from Sulfuricystis multivorans, assembly GCF_003966565.1. Classification (NCBI taxonomy): domain Bacteria; kingdom Pseudomonadati; phylum Pseudomonadota; class Betaproteobacteria; order Nitrosomonadales; family Sterolibacteriaceae; genus Sulfuricystis; species Sulfuricystis multivorans. Next base: position 928,666 of record NZ_AP018718.1, read on the forward strand.
GGCGATGGATACGGTGACCGAGGCGCGCCTGGCGATCGCCTTGGCCCAGGAGGGCGGCATCGGCATCATCCACAAGAATCTCGAACCGGCGGCCCAGGCCGCCGAAGTGGCGAAGGTCAAACGTTACGAATCCGGCATCCTCAAGGATCCGATTACCATTCCGCCGACGATGACCGTGCGCGAGGTGCTCGATCTTACGCGCATCCACAAGATTTCCGGCCTGCCGGTGGTCGAAAACGGCAAGGTCGTCGGCATCGTCACCAATCGCGACCTGCGCTTCGAAACGCGGCTGGACGAACCGATTGGCCACATCATGACGCCGAAGGAGTGCCTCGTCACCGTCAAGGAAGGCGCGACCCTCGAAGAAGGCAAGGCGCTGATGCACAAGCATCGCCTCGAGCGCGTGCTGGTCATCAACGATGCCTGGGAACTGCGCGGGCTGATGACCGTCAAGGACATCCAGAAGGCTTCGGACTATCCCAATGCCGCCCGCGACGAGCTTGGTCGGCTGCGCGTCGGTGCTGCGGTGGGTGTCGCTGCGGGTACCGAGGAGCGTGTTGCTCTGCTCGCCGAAGCGGGTGTCGATGTGATCGTCGTCGATACCGCCCACGGTCATTCGCAAGGCGTGCTGAACCGTGTCGCATGGGTCAAGAAGAACTACCCGCAGATCGAGGTGATCGGCGGCAACATCGCCACCGGCGAGGCCGCGCGCGCGCTCGCCGATCACGGGGCCGATGCGGTAAAGGTCGGCATCGGCCCCGGCTCGATCTGCACCACGCGTATCGTCGCCGGCGTCGGCGTGCCACAGATCACCGCGGTCGACAACGTCGCCACGGCATTGGCCAATACCGGCATCCCGCTCATTGCCGACGGCGGTATCCGTTATTCCGGTGACATTGCCAAGGCGATCGCCGCCGGTGCGCACGCGGTCATGCTCGGCGGCCTGTTCGCCGGCACCGAGGAGGCGCCGGGCGAGACGGTGCTCTACCAGGGCCGCTCCTACAAGGCTTACCGCGGGATGGGTTCTCTGGGCGCGATGCAGAAGGGCTCTTCGGATCGCTACTTCCAGGAAAACGAGGCGAACGTCGAAAAGCTCGTGCCCGAGGGGATCGAGGGTCGCGTGCCCTACAAGGGTCCGGTGGCTGCCGTGATCCACCAGCTGATGGGTGGTTTGCGTTCCTCGATGGGCTATCTCGGTTGCGCGACCATCGCCGAGATGCACGCCAAAGCGCAGTTCGTCGAAATCACCTCGGCCGGCGTGCGCGAATCGCACGTCCATGACGTACAGATCACCAAGGAAGCGCCCAACTACCACGTCGAATGAGACAGCGCAACTCCCGACGGGCGGCTTAAGGCCGCCCGTTTCACATGCAGAGGCAGCCATCATGTCCCATCAAAAAATCCTCATCCTCGATTTCGGATCGCAAGTCACCCAGTTGATCGCCCGCCGCGTGCGCGAGCAGCAGGTGTATTGCGAGCTGCATCCGTTCGACGTTTCCGAACAGTTCATTCGCGAGTTTGCACCTGCCGGCATCATCCTCTCGGGCGGGCCGAATTCGGTCTATGAGGCCGAGGATTGGCGCGCGCCGCAGCTCGTTTTCGAGCTGGGCGTGCCGGTGTTGGGTATCTGCTACGGCATGCAGACGATGGCGGCGCAGCTCGGCGGTAAGGTCGAAAGCTCCGGCAAGCGCGAGTTCGGCTATGCCGAAATGCGCGCCCATGGCCACTCGAGGCTGTTCGCAGGCATCCAGGATCGCACCAATGCCGAGGGTCATGGCCTGCTCGAAGTCTGGATGTCGCATGGCGACAAAGTCACGCTACTGCCACCGGGCTTCAAGGTCATCGGCAGCAACGAGGCGACACCGATCGCCGCGATGGCCGACGAAGAACGTCGCTTCTATGGTGTGCAGTTCCACCCCGAAGTGACGCATACGCTCAAAGGCCGCGAAATCATTGCCCGTTTCGTGCATGACATTTGCGGCTGCAGGGGTGATTGGAACATGCCCGGCTATGTCGACGAAGCGACCGCGCGCATCCGCGAGCAAGTCGGCAAGGACGAAGTCGTCCTGGGGCTCTCGGGCGGCGTCGACTCCTCGGTCGTCGCCGCGCTCCTGCACAAGGCGATCGGTGATCAGCTCACCTGCGTGTTCGTCGACAACGGTCTGCTGCGACTGAATGAGGCCGAGCAGGTGATGCAGACTTTCGCGCGTAATCTCGGTGTGAAAGTCATCCACGTCGATGCCGCCGCCCAGTTCATGGAGCATCTCAAGGGCATCAGCGATCCGGAACAGAAACGCAAGATCATTGGCCGCGAATTCATCGAAGTGTTTCAGGCCGAAGCCAAGAAACTGCCGAATGCGAAGTGGCTGGCGCAGGGCACCATCTACCCTGATGTGATCGAATCTGCGGGCGGCAAGACCAAGAAGGCGCACACCATCAAGAGCCATCACAACGTCGGCGGACTACCCGAAACGCTGAACCTGAAACTGCTCGAACCCTTGCGCGAACTTTTCAAGGACGAAGTGCGCGAACTGGGCATCGCTTTGGGACTGCCTCATGAGATGGTTCATCGCCATCCGTTCCCGGGGCCGGGCCTTGGCGTGCGCATCCTCGGTGAGGTGAAGCCGGAATATGCCGATCTGCTGCGCCGTGCGGATGCGATCTTCATCGATGAGCTTAGGGCCGCCGAATGGTATGAAAAGGTTAGCCAGGCCTTCGCCGTGTTCCTGCCGGTGAAAAGCGTCGGCGTGATGGGCGATGGCCGCGTCTATGACTATGTCGTCGCATTGCGCGCCGTCGAAACCACCGACTTCATGACCGCCCGCTGGGCCGAACTGCCGCATGAACTCTTGGCGCGCGTCTCCAATCGCATTGTCAATGAGATTCGCGGCATCTCGCGCGTCGTCTATGACATCACGGGTAAGCCGCCCGGTACGATCGAGTGGGAGTGAGCGAAGTGCTAGTCAGCGTATCGCTCACGTCCGCCCACCGATGATGAGTCCAGCCAGCGCCACCAAGGAGAAGGCCGCACCGGCATAGAAGGTCGCAGCCGGCCCGAGCCAGGTCCATAGGCTACCGGCGATGACGCTGGCGGCGAGCAGCGCCGCCCCGCTCACCAGGTTGAAAACGCCAAAGGCCGTGCCGCGCAGGCTCGCCGGCGCGGCATCGGCGATGAGTGCCGAGAGCAGTCCCTGGGTTGCGCCCATGTGCAGGCCCCAGATCGCGGCGCCCAGGCCGACGGCCCAGGCGTTGGCGGCGAGCGCGAGAACGATGTCGGCGGCGATCAGAAACAGCACGCCCCAGACGAGCAGGCTGCGGCGGCTGGCGTTGTCGGAGAATTTGCCGAAGGGAAAGGCGCTGGCCGCATAGACGAGGTTCATCACGATCAGGATCAGCGGCACCCAAGTCGCGGCCAGCCCCGCGTTCTCGGCACGCAGGAGCAGAAAAGCCTCTGAGAAGCGCGCGAGTGTGAGCACCGCGGCAAAGGCCACCACCCACCAGAAGCGGGACGGCAGTTGCGCGAGGCTGGCGCGGGAAATCGGGAAGCGCGCTTGGGCAGGCGGGCGCGTGGCCTCGGGCTCCTCGACGCCGAAGAGGATCAACAGCACGCAAGCGACGGCGGGCAGTACGGCGACCCAGAACACCAGGCGGAAATCGTCGTGACTCGCCGCCATCAGGCCCATCGCGGCGAGAGGCCCGGCGAAGGCCCCGACCGTGTCCAGCGCCTGGCGCAGGCCATAGGCCGCGCCCCGCTGCGCCTTGGGCGTCAAATCGGCGATCAGCGCATCGCGCGGGGCGCCGCGGATGCCCTTGCCGATGCGGTCGAGAAAGCGCGCGGTGAGCACCGCCGTGATTCCGGTGGCGAGGGGAAAGAGCGGTTTCGTCAGCGCCGCCAGGCCATAGCCCAGGAGCACCAGCGGTTTTCTGCGCCCGATCCAGTCGGAGATCACGCCGGAGAAGACCTTGGCGATCGCAGCCGTCGCCTCGGCGATGCCTTCGATGAAGCCGACCGACAAGGCGGATGCCCCCAGCACCGTCACCAGGAACACCGGCAAGAGGCTGTGGATCATCTCGGAGGAGAGGTCCATCGTCAGCGAGACCAGACCCAGGGCGATGACACCGCGGGGGAGTTTCATCGGGGGTGTCCTTACCTTCCGCTCTTCCAGATCGACAACACCACCCACAGACCGCCGACGACTGCGGCAATGAAGCCCAGCAGGCCAAAGGAAGGCAGGCTGGGCAGCGTGGTCTCATGCTCGACGGTCATCACGATCGCCGAGCCGATGATCAGCGCTGCGGTGACGATGGCAAGGGCGAGGCGGCTGATCGCCCGGTCGAGGCGATCGCCGAACTGCTTCAAGGGCAGGACTTCGACTTGCACCTGCAATTTGCCGCGCCGGGCGGCGGTGAGCAGCTGACGCAGATCCTGCGGCAGCCGCGAGAGGAGGGTGACCGTCTCGTCGATCTCGCGCCAGGCACGCTTGAGCAGCGCGGCGGGCGCGGCATGGGCGATCAGCACCCGTTCGATGAACGGCGCGGCTTCGCCCGCCATGTCGAAATCGGGATCGAGCTGGCGCCCCAAGCCTTCGAGGGTGATGAACGCCTTGGTCATCAACGCGAGGTCGGGCGGTAGCGCCAGGCCATGTTCGCGCAGGATGGCGATCAGATCGGAGAGCATCGCGCCCAGATCGAGGCGCTTGAGCGGCACACCGTGATACTGATCGACGAAGGCGTCGATTTCTGGCGTGATGGCTTCGCCGTCGGTCTGGGTATCGTTGCTCCATTCCAGGAACACGTCGGCGACCTTGGCCGCGTCATGGCGGACGAGGCCGTGCAGCAGCAAGGCCAGCTGATAGCGGCGTTCCTCGGAAAGGCGGCCGATCATGCCGAAGTCGATGAAGGCGATGCGCTGGTCGGGCAGATAGAAGACATTGCCGGGATGCGGATCGGCATGGAAGAAGCCGTCTTCGAGCAACATCTTCAGGACGGCTTGTGCGCCGCGCCGGGCGAGGGTTTTGCGGTCGAACCCGGCGGCAGCGACGGCGTCCAGGTCGCGGCCTGCAATGCCTTCGACATAGTCCTGGACGAGCAGTCGCTCAGACGTCCATGTCCAGTGGATGCGTGGTACGACGATTTCGGGCCAGTCGGCGAAATTCGCCGCGATGCGCTCGGCATTGCGACCCTCGATCGCGAAATCCAACTCGCGCCGCAGCGCCTGGGTGAACTGGCGCACCACTTCCTTGGGCCGATAGCGGCGCAGATCGGCGGCTTCCGCTTCGATGATCTCGGCCAGCCGCGCCAGCAAGCGTAGATCGGCCTCGACGATCGGCCGGATGCCGGGGCGGCGCACCTTGAGGATCACTGCCGTACCGTCGGCAAGCCAGGCACGATGTACCTGGGCCAGCGAGGCGGCGGCGAGCGCCTCGGTTTCCAGCCGGGGAAACACCGACTCTGGTTCCTGGCCGAGGTCCTCGGTCAATTGCGGCCGTAGTTGCTCGAAAGGCAGTGCCGGCGCGGCATCTTGCAACTTGCCGAATTCGGCGATCCACTCCGGCGGGAACAGGTCGACGCGCGTGGCGAGGATCTGACCGAGCTTGACGAAGCTGGGCCCCAAGTCCTCCAGCGCGCGGCGCACCCGGGCTGGCGGTTCCAGTCGCGCCAATTCTTCCGGCGCTTGCCAGTGCAGCGCACGGCCGGCCCGCTCCAGCGCGCCGGCCATACCGATGCGCCGCACCAGATCGCCAAAGCCGTAACGGATCAGGATGCTGGCGATGTCATGCAGGCGTCCCAGATCGCGGACGGCGCCGATGGCCTGCCACAGCATCAGCGCTGCTTCTCATCGGATGTCGATTGCAAGCGGGCGGCGATGCCTTGCAAGAGCCCGGCGGCCAGTCCGGCGAGCAGCGCGGTCTCGTTGCGCAGGGCTTTCGTTCCCTTTCGGGCCTGATCGCGTGCGGTCGCCTTGGCCGTCTGGGCGAGCTGCTCGACGGCCAGCTTGACCCGCTGCCCCACCGCCGAGCCGCTGCTTTTGGCATGCTCGGCCAGTTGCTTGAACGTGGTTTGTGCCACGCCCCGCGCCGTGCGCGCGGCCTCCTGCAGTGTTTCGGCAAACAGTGTCTGCAGCGTGGCCAGATCGTCCGCCGCCTTCTTGAGTCCTTGTTGGGAAAACTCCTTGGTGCGTGTCGCGGCTTCCTCGATGGCCAGATGCGCCGCTTCCGCAGCGCCGGCGAGTGCCTCGTCGAGGCCGCGCATCGCCTCTTTCAGCGGCTGGTCGCCACGTTCGCCCAACGGGGCGACGCCGGCGCGGGCGCCCGCGACCACCGCCGCCGTGACGCGTTTCACCGCCTCGCTATCGAGATGTCCACGAGTCAGCGCATCGAGCGTGATCGCGCGCACTTCCTTGGCGATCGACGCAGGGTCGCTAGCGAGCGCCGTCTTGACACGCTGTTCGATGTCTTCGTCCGTCAGCGCTGGCAGACGCCCCTGTTCGCGCAGCATCTGGTCGATCTGCGCTTCGGCGTTGCGCCAATCCTGGGCCATGTCGCCGCCGGCAAAGCCGCGCTTTTCGGCGAGGAAATAGGCAGCCTCGGCGATCATCTTGTAGCGTTCTTCTGGAGTAACGGGCCGCTTGCTGGCGTGGGCGGCATCGAGATCGGTTTCGGTCATGGTCGTGCTCCTTTCTGGGTGATGGAGACGTGTGGGACGGATGTCCATTTCCATTGTAGTCCGGGAAATCGAGCGTTCATGACGGTTTGCTTGCTACTGGGGCGAAGAGGAGGATAATCCGGCTGAAAGCTCATGATCTGCAGCGGGCGGTCGGTGCGCTTTGCCGTCTGCCGGAAATTCGGGAATTCGTCATGTGGAAAACGATACTCGCGATCGCCCTCGGGGCTGCGCTCGGTGCGCTGTTGCGCTGGTTTCTCGGCCTCAAGCTCAACAGCCTGTTCCCGGCCATCCCGCCGGGAACGCTCGCCGCCAACCTGATCGGCGGCTACATCATCGGTGTCGCGATCGCCTATTTCGCGCTGGCGCCATCGATCGCGCCGGAATGGCGCCTGCTGATCGTCACTGGATTTTGCGGCGGGCTGACGACCTTTTCGACCTTCTCGGCCGAGGTCGTCAGCCTGCTGCAGGAAGGCCGGCCGGGCTGGGCGCTGGGGGCGGTGGCGGTGCATGTCGCCGGCTCGCTGCTGGCGACGTTCGCCGGCATGGTCTCCTGGCAATGGTTGAAATCGGCATGAGGAATGGGTATGAACGGTTATCAGATCACCTTTTTCACCCAGCAGGATCGTCGTCACAAGGGCAAGCCGTTGGCCGACTGGCTGGTTCATCTTGCCAAGGAACTGGGGTTGCAGGGCGCGACGGTTCTTGCCGGCAGCGAAGGGCTGGGACATGATCGCCGCATCCATTCGGCGCGTTTTTTCGAGCTGGCCGATCAGCCGGTGGAGGTCGTGATGGCCGTGAGCAGCGAACAGGCCGAGCGCTTGTTTGCACGGCTCAAGGCCGAAGGCGTGCATCTGTTCTACGTCAAGACTGCCGTCGAGTTTGGTGTGCTGGGCGAGGATGCGTAATCAGCGAAAAAACTGCGTCACATAGGTCACCGCAAGCCCGGCGAGCAGCAGCGCCAGCCCGGTCTCGAGCAGTCGCAACGGCACGTGCTTTTGTGTGCGCGCGCCGAGATACATGCCGGCAAGACCGCCGAAGCCGAACATCAGGCCGAGCGCCCAGTCCGGCTGGGTCGGCAAGCCTGCCGGGGCGGGCAGGAACTGATAGGCGGCCACCCCCAGCAACGAGGTCAGGAAGGTGCCGAACAGTGTCGCGCCGGCGATCGCATGCAGTGATAGGCCGAATAGCGCGACCAGTACCGGAGACATCAACGCGCCACCGCCGATGCCGTAGGCGCCGCCGATCATGCCGATGACCAGGGAGAGCAGCAACACGCCGCGCGCCGGGAAACTCTCGGGTTTCGTTGTCGTCGGCCGGGTGGATACGATGGTTCGGGAGCGCCACAGGCGTATGGCGAGCCCGCCGAGCACCAGGCCGACGAACAGCTTGAAGGTCTTGGGATCGACCAGCCAATGCAGACGCAGCCACCAGCCGGCCAGGAGGCCGGGCAGTGTGCCCAGCGCGATGAGGCGCGCCAGAGGCCAGTCCAGCCGGCCTTCCTTGGCATAGCGCCAGACGCCGCCGGGGATCGCGACGAGGTTGAAGACCAGATTGGTCGCCGATACCGAGGGCGAGACGTAGCCGAGCACGCTCATCTGGAAGGGCAGCAGCAGGAAGGCGCCCGAGATGCCGACCATCGAGCAGAAATAGGCGAGCACGAAACCGGCCAATGGCGGTAGCCACAGTGGCGCATCGATGCCCGCAGTGGCAAAGTGCATCTGGGTCCTGCGGCTAGGCGAGCCCTGCGAAAGGCTGTACCTGCACCATCTCACCCGCTTCGATGAAGCCGCGTTCTGCTTCGAGGACGATGAAACAGTCGGCCTGGGTCATCGAGCTCAGCATGCCCGAACCCTGATGGCCGGTCGGCCGCACGCACCATGCGCCGTTTTCCTGGAACAGGATGCCGCGCTGGAACTCGGTGCGCCCCTTGCCTTTTTTGATCGGCACGACGCAGCGCGCCGGGAACGTCGCAACCTCGGGCACTGGGTCGATGCCCATCAGCTTCATCAGTGCCGGCTGGACGAACTGGTAGAAGGTCACCATCACCGCGACCGGATTGCCAGGCAGGCCGAACAGCCACGCGCTTTCCTTGCCCGCGCCGATGCGCCCGAAAGCCATCGGCTTGCCGGGCTTCATCGCGATCTTCCAGAACGCCACTTCGCCCAGGCGCGCCATCAGCTGTTTGACGAAATCCGCCTCGCCGACCGAAACGCCGCCGCTGGTGACGATCGCATCACTGCAGGCCGCCGCCGCGCGGAAAGCCGCTTCCAGCGTCACCGGATCGTCCTTGACCACGCCCATGTCGATCACTTCGCAGCCCAGCCTTGTCAGCATGCCCCAGAGGGTGTAGCGGTTGCTGTCATAGACCGCGCCTGGCGCTAGTGGCGTGCCGATCGACATCAGCTCGTCGCCGGTGGAAAACAAGGCGACACGCACGCGGCGCCGCACCGTGACTTCGGCGATGCCGAGCGAGGCGATCACGCCGAGTTCGGCGGGCCGCAAGCGCTTGCCGGCGGAAAGCGCCGGTTTGCCGGCCTGCAAATCCTCGCCGGCGCGGCGGATGTTCTGCGCCGGCTTCTGTCCCGGTGGGACGACGATCGTCTCGCCTTCGACGCGCACGACTTCCTGGATCACCACGCAATCGGCGCCCTCGGGAATCATCGCCCCGGTCATGATGCGTGCCGTCTCGCAAGCGCCGAGTTTCGCATCGCAGGGACGGCCGGCGAAGGCCGTGCCGACGATCGTCAGCCGTGTTTCGCGATCGGGCGAGAGATCGGCATGGCGCACCGCCCAGCCGTCCATCGCCGAGTTGTCGTGCGCCGGCACATCGACCGGCGAGATCACGTCCTCGGCGAGCACGCGGTCGAGCGCCTCACGCACGAAGAGGCGTTCATGGCCGACGATGGGCTGGACGGTTTCGAGCAGGAACTGACGGGCGCGCCAGACGCTGAGCGCGTCCGGGTCATAGTCGTCGAGACAGGTGAAAGGGAGTGCTGACATGTTCGTCGATGCCGGTTGCGAAAGGCTTTCGAGTGTAGCCTAGAATCCGCGCATGAGCATCCTGACCCAAATCATCGCCGCCGAAGCGGACGAAGTCGAAGCGATCGGCGAAGCGGCGAATCCGCTCGATCTGTGGAGCGGCATTGGCTTGCGCGATCTGACCATCCCCCGGATCGCGATGCTGGAGTGCGTGCTGACCGGCGAACTGTTCGATGACGCCGCGGCGCAATGCGAACCCGTTTATGTTTCGCCGGACGAGGGCGCGCTGGTGCTGCGTTTGAGTGACGCGCTATTGGCGCGGCTTGCCGCGCTCGACGACGAACGGCTGGAGGCCGTCGCCGCCGAGCTGACGGCGACAGAGGCATTCGAGACGGCGGGCTGGAGCGAGGATGAGGTTGCCACGATGCTTGCCGATCTTGGCGAGCTCGCGCAACTCGCCGAATCGCAGGGGCAGGCGCTGTTTGCTTGGATTCACCCCTTGCGCACCTAACGCGCATGTCACACACTGACGCCCGCGAAGGCTCTTGGGCAAACACCCGTCCTCCCTCGAGCAATGCGCGCCGAAACAGCGCCTTTTGCCCCTCGAACGAAAAGGGCAAGCGATTAGCCGCTTGCCCTTGTAGCCAAAGCCGAAACGCTTACTTCGCGATGCCGCCGGGATAGCAGAGGCCGCCGGTGATTTCCAGCGTGGTGGCGTTGATTGCCTCGTTTTCGGCGCAGTGGCCGATCAGGCGGGCGATTTCCTCCGGCTCGACCAGGCGGCCCAGATGCACGTCCTTGAGGATCGCCTTCAATGCGTCCTGGTTCATGCCGGTGAGCATCGGCGTCGCGGTGTAGCCCGGCGCGATGCCGACGCAGCGGATGTTCTTGATGCCGCGCAGCATGAATTCGCCGATGATGATCTTCGGCATCAGCGCGTCGGCGACCTTGGTCGAGGAGTAGTTGAGCTGGCCGATCTGGCCGACCTTGTTGACCGAGGAGATGGTGACCAGCAGGCCCGGCCAGCCGCCATTGACCATCGCTTCGGCGGAATCGCGCAGCGTCAGGAAGGTGCCGGTGAGGTTGACGTCGATCACCGCTTGCCATTTGTCGAGGCCCAGCTTGCGCGATACCTTGCCGGTCTGCTTGTCGAGCGTGAGCATCATGCCGTCGCGGATGATGCCGGCGCAGGCGACGGTGATGTTCAACTTGCCGAACGCATCGAGAGTCGCCTGGATGAACTTCGCGGTATCCGCCTCGCTGGTGACGTTCGCCTGCACGCCGATGGCTTCGGCGCCCATCGCCTTGAGATCCGCGAGCACGCGATCGATGTTTTCCTGCACCATGTCGACGATCGCGATCTTGGCGCCCCGTTGGGCGAAATACTTGGCGACCGCTTCGCCGATGCCATTGCCGCCGCCGGTGACGAGAACCACACTGCCTTTGATTTCCATGTTCGAGCCTTTCTTTGTTTCGGGTTGAACCCGGACATCCTTGGGTTGAAGCATAGGGAGGGCTGCGCCCTTCGAACTGCACTGCAAGTATCGCAAGTTTGCTTGTGCGCCGCAACAACGAAACGTTGCGGGACGAGCACTCAGCCGCCGGCGATCGGTGGCCAGATGGCGAGCGTTTCGCCGTCCTTGAGCGTGCGGCTTGCGCGCTCTGCCGGCGGCACGAACACGCCATCGACCAGCACCAGCTTGCAGGAAGCCGCCGGCAGCGCGAAACGTTCGATCACCTGGGCGATCGTCGTGCCTTCCGGAAGCTCGATCTCGAGCGCATTCTTCGCTCTTGCCTCGAACGGCAGATGATCCTGCAGCGAGGCGAAGAGCTTGAAGGTGATTTTCATGCCGCTTTTTGGGTGCAGGCGAGGTAGGCGGCCATGAACTGCGTCGGATCGGCCATCAGGCGCGCTTTCCACGGGCCCAGCCGGATGCGCGACTGGATCAGGCCACGCAAGGCGCCGACATGATCCGTCCAGCCGATGCTGGTGGCGCCGATCAGCACGTCATCCTCGAATTGCAGCGACAGATAGCGGAAGTTTGCCTCATCGACGAGCTCGACGCCGTCGCCTTTGCCTTGCCAGTGGCCGAAGGAGGTGGAGATCAAGCCGAGCGTATCGAGCACGTTGATCGCCAGACTGCCTGGCAATTCGGCATTGCCGCCGGCCATGTTGATCGCGGCGATGCGCCCTTGCTCGACGGCGTTGGGCTGGATCGCGTTGAGCTGCGGCGTGCCATCGTAAAAACCCGGTGCCTCGGTGACATCGCCGGCGGCATAAATGTCCGGCACCGAAGTGCGCATGCCGCGGTCGACGCGGATGCCGCGGCCGAGCGCCACGCCACTGCCGGCAAGAAAGTCCACATTCGGACGCACGCCGGCGGCGCAGATCACCAGGTCGGCTCGCAGTGCCGTTTCGCCAGCGCCGAGTTTGACACACAGCGCATCGCCGTCCTGCTCGATAGCGCTGATCGCGGTGCTGACACGCACTTCGATACCTTTGCTTTTCACCCAGCGCTCGATCATCGCACCGGCTATCAAAGTCATCATGCGCGGCACCATCCGGTCTCCCATCTCGACGATCGTCAGCTCGACGTCGCGAGTGGCAAGCGCTTCCAGGATGATGCAGCCGATGAAACCGGCGCCGAGCTGCACCACGCGGCTGCCGGGCTGGGCTTTTGCCGCGATCGCGCGCGCGTCGTCGAGCGTCCAGCAGGTATGCACGTTGGCGAGGTCGATGCCGGGAATCTCCGGACGGATCGGCCGCGAGCCGGTGGCAATCAGGAGCCGATCATAGGCAAGGCGTTCACCGCTGGCGAATTCGATCTGCCGCACCGCCGAATCGACACAGCTTACGCGCCCCTGGATCAGGTGGATGCGGTGGGTCGTGAAATGGTCGTGCGTCTTGCGCAGATGAGTGCCGTCCTCGGGAATGTTGCCTTGCAGGAAATACGGGATCGCCATGCGCGAGTAGGGTGGCTCTGCCTCGTCGCCGATCAGCGCGATCTCGGCGGTCGGCTGCAGTCGACGCAAGGTTTCTGCGGCAACGACCCCCGCGGGGCCGTTGCCGATGATGACATGCCTCATCTCACAAACCCAGCCGTTGCAAAGTCTCGCCGCTGGGTCGGCCTTCGGCATCCCAGCCGCGCAGCTGGTAATACTCGGGCTTCATCTTGTCGAGGCCGTTGACCAGCCCCTTGGCCGGCCCGGTCTTCGCCGGCTCGGTCTTCAGGCGCGGCGGCAGGTCGTCGTCCTTCGCGGTGAAGCCGGCGGCGAGGTTGAACTGGCGTTCCATGTTCCAGATGCGCTCGCCGACCTCATTGAGTTTTTCCAGCGACCAGTCGCCCTCACAGGCGGCGGCGATCTGCGGCTGGATGTCGGCCAGCGTCCAAGCGAACGAGGTGAAGATACATAAGCCCGAAGAATCGAACACCGCGGTGGCATCCTGAAAGGCTTTGACCAGCGCGGCCTTGCCTTCGGTGACGAGCGGGTCGGTCTTGACCGGGATGCCCAGCACCTCGGAGGCGACCGTATAGCCGCGCAGATGGCAGGCACCGCGGTTCGAGGTGGCATAGGCGAGCCCCATGCCCTGGATGCCGCGTGAATCGTAGGCGGGGAATTCCTGCTTCTTGACGCCCATCGACAGCTCCGGCCGACCGTATTTCTCGCACAGGCGCGCCGAGCCCAGCCCCAGCAGCTTGCCGAAGCCTTCGCCCTGCGCGGTCGCTTGCGCCAGCGCCACCAGCGCCTGGGCCGAGCCGAACGGCGCTTCCATGCCGATGTCTTCTTTCTTGAGGATGCCGAGCTCATAAAGCTCCATCGCCGCGCCGACGGTGGCGCCGAACGAGATCGGGTCCATGCCGTCTTCGTTGCAGATCATGTTCGCGAACTGCAAGGCTTCGAGATCGCCGACACCGTTGGCGGCGCCGAGCGCCCAGGCCGCCTCGTATTCGAGGCCGCCGGAGGCGCCCCAGTATTCGGGTTTGTTGACCACCGAGAAGTGCGTCTCGTCGATGCGCGAGATGCGGCCGCAGGCGATCGTGCAGCCGAAGCAGGCGGCGTTGGTGACGAGATGGGACTTGCCGTCGGTCGGGCGCTTTTCGTACATCGCCTCGGCCGAAATCCGGTTGGCCTGCTCGAACTGCACGTCGCGATGGTTGCGCGTCGGCAGCGCGCCGATCTCGTTGATGACGTTCATCAACACCTGGGTGCCGTATTTCGGCAAGCCCTGGCCGGTGACGGCATTCTCGGCCAGCACCTTCTTGCCGGCGGCGACGGCCGCCATGAAGGTCTGCGGGTCCTTGATTCCCGACACGCCTCGCGTGCCACGCACCGCGACGGCCTTGAGGTTCTTGCTGCCCATCACGGTGCCGACGCCGGAACGGCCCGCAGCGCGGTGCAGGTCATTGACGACGCAGGCGTAGAGCACGCCGTTCTCGCCGGCGCGGCCGATGCTGGCGACGCGTATTTGCGGGTCCTGGTGGGTCTTCTTGATGATCTCCTCGGTCTGCCAGACCGTCTTGCCCCACAGGTGCGAGGCATCCTTGAGCTCCGCCTTGTCGTTTTCGATCGACAGATAGACCGGCTGCGGACTCTTGCCTTCGAAGATGATCATGTCCCAGCCGGCGAACTTCAATTCCGCGCCAAAGAAGCCGCCCGAGTTCGAACAGGCGATCGCGCCGGTGAGCGCGCCCTTGGTCACCACCGAATAACGGCCGCCAGTCGAGGCGGGCGTGCCGGTCAAAGGCCCGGTGGTCATGATTAGCTTGTTGGCGGGCGAGAGCGGATCGACCTTCGGATCGACCTCGCTGACGAAATACTTGGTGGCCAGGCCGCGCTGGCCGAGATACTGCTGCGCCCATTCCATGTTGAGCGGTTCGGCTGTGCAGGTGCCGTGGGTGAGGTCAACGCGCAGAATTTTTCGTGTCCATCCCATGATGTTCTCCTCCGATCAGGCAGCAACGCGCGGTGCGGTGTCAGTCTTGCCGGCCCAGGCGCGCATTCTGTCGAAACCGGTCCAATCGGCATCGACATAGGTGATCGCCCCGGTGGGGCAGGCGGCGGCGCAAGCGGGTTCTCCGCCGCACAGGTCGCATTTTTGTACCTTGCCGGTCTCGGCGACGTAATTGATCGTGCCGAACGGGCAGGCGATCGTGCACACCTTGCAGCCGACGCAGGTCGCCTCATACACCACCTTGGCGCCAGTGGCGGCGTCGATGCGGATCGCATCGACCGGGCAGGCGTTCATGCACCAGGCATCGGCGCACTGGGTGCAGGTATAAGGCACCTTGCGTCCCTCGTGCTCGAAGTTGAAGACCTTGATGCGCGATCGGGATGGATTGAACGACCCGTAATTGTCGAAGGAACAGGCCAGCTCGCACTGCAGACAGCCAGTGCACTTGTTGGCATCGATATGAAGGGATTTCTGCATGACGCGTTTCTCCTGCTCGTTGGTCGTTATCGAGACGTCAGCCAATTCGGCCAGGCAGCCGATGAAGCCAACTTAGCACAGACAGCAGACGGCTTCAACGCGAACTTTTGCTGCCCAGCAGCATCGCGTGACGAAAGCGCGCCGGCGCGTGGGCGGCGATCGCCGAACCGGCGACGATGAGCCAGAACAGATAGGGTCGCGCGGCGGCGTCGAGGACCATCCAGCCGACCAGCACCAGTTTGACGAGGACACTGAGGCCGGCGGCCTCGATGAGGTGCTGCGGCTTGCGCCAGACATCGAGCGCGAACATCGCGAAACCGGTCACCGCGACGGCGATGGCACTGGCAGGGCTGGCCTGCGGCGCGCCGAGCAACGCCGCGCCGAGCAGGATCACCGCGGCAAGATGCAGCCCGCGCAGCAGCACGTTGATCCAGCGTAAGAGATGATCGAGAGGGGTCATCGGTTTGCGGGCCATCTTTGCATGATCCTAAAAACCTCTGTTGGACGCGCCCGATGGTGCGTGCCGGCGGGCGGATGGCGCGACGCGACGACGCAGCAGGCTCATGCCTGCAAGGAGGAGCAACAAAGCCAGGCGCCCGTCGGCGCGTGCCAGGGGGTGCGTAGCAGGGTCACCTCTCCGGTGAGCGGAATCAGTGAGACATCTTTCGATCTTCTCAGGCATTTTTTGCCTTCATGAGTGGTCAACTGGGGTTTTTAGGATGATAGGCTGCAAACCATGGACGATGAAACCCTGACACGCGAGATGGCGACGACGGCGCAGGAATTCCGCCGTGTGCTCGATTTCGCCTTTCCCGACGCCGTGAGCGAGCGCGACGAGAGGCTTTGCGTCGCGGCAGCCGGGGCGAAGATGGAGATAACGCTCGCGCCGCTGCCGCCGCGTGTGATCGCGAAACTTTCATTGCCGCGCCTGATGGTGCGCATCCGTTTCACTGCGGGATCGTTCGAAGCTTGTCAGGCGCTGCTGGCGCGGATGGATCGTGCGATGCAGCGCGGTGGTGGGTGAGGGTGCCGTATCGCCAGCGCCGGGTTTGTGAATTGTGAATCGGCGATAATCACGGCCCATTCATTTCCACGATTCGGCAATGTCCATCCAGTGGTTCCCCGGCCACATGGTCTCGGCGCGCAAAAAGGCCGCCGAGACGATGGCCCGTACCGATGTCGTCATCGAGGTGCTCGATGCGCGCTGCCCCGAGGCGAGCAGCAATCCGATGATCCGCGAGCTGCGTGCAGCGCGCCAGCGGCCGGTGTTGCGCGTGCTGAACAAGGCCGATCTGGCCGATCCGGTCGCAACCCGCGCCTGGCTCGACTTTTACGCCCGGCAGCCCGGCGTGCTGGCCGTCGCGCTCTCCTGCAAAAAGCCGGGTGAGGCGGCGAAGATTCCGGCCCTTTGCCGCCAACTCGCCCCACACCGCAACGACCCGACCAAACCGCTGCGCATGATGATCATGGGGATTCCCAACGTCGGCAAATCGACTTTGCTGAACGCGCTCATCAAGCGCCGCATTGCCGCGGTCGGCGACGAGCCCGCGGTGACCAGACATCTGCAGAGCTTCGACCTCGGTCCCGGCATGACGATCACCGACACGCCGGGGCTGATGTGGCCGAAGATCGAGCACGATGCGGATGGTTACATGCTCGCCGCCTGCCATGCGATCGGCCGCAATGCCGTGATCGACGAAGCAGTGGCCGAATTCCTCGCCGGCATCCTGCTGGTGCGTTATCCGGCGCTGCTCGCCGCGCGCTATGGAATCGATGTGGCCGGGATGGATGCGATCGGTATCGTCGAGACGGTCGGCAGGAAACGCGGCTGCCTGCGGGGTGGCAAGCTCGAACTGGAGAAGGCGGCGATGATCCTGCTGACCGATTTCCGCTCTGGGGTGTTGGGCCGCATCAGTCTCGAAACACCGCAGACCCGGGCGGCGATGCTTTCGCTGAAGGCGCAGGAATCCGCTGCGCCTCAGGCGGACTGATCCGCTGGCCGCAAAGGCAATTGCAGCGTGAAGGTGCTGCCATGCCAGGGGGTGCTGACGGCCTGGATCGTGCCACCCATCAGACTGGCTAGGTTCATCGCGATCGGCAGCGCCAGCCGCGTGCCGCACGCAGACCGATCGATCGGTTGGTCGTCGTGGGCGAAGGCCCGGAACGCATTGGTGATCTCTTCGCGCGTCATGCCGACGCCTTCATCTCTGACCGAGAACCACAGTTCGTCATCGGCGCTTAGCACGGTCAGCACGATGCTGCCGTGCGAACTGTGACGCACGGCGTTCATCAGCAGGGTGACGAGGATCTGCCGGATGCGCGCGGGGTCGCCGAGGATGAATTCCGGTAAAGAATCACTTTGCCGACAGACGAGCTCAAGTCCCTTGGCGGCTGCGTGCTGCTCGACCGCGGCGACTGCATCGGCGACGAGACTGGTGAGCTTGCAGGGGTTGTTTTCAAGGACGAGCTTCCCTGCCTCGATGCGGGAGAAATCCAGCACGTCGTCGATCGTGGCCTGCAATTGGGCGCCGGCTTTGTCGATGCGGCCGAAATGTTCTTGATCGATGGCGGATTCGCCCTGACGTGCGCCGAGCCGGGCGATCTGTCGGATGGTGGTGAGCGGAGCGCGGATCTCGCGGCTCAGGCTGGCTAGAAACTGGCTTTTCGCCTCCGAGGCGGCTTCGGCGGACGCACGGTCTTGGCGAGCTTCTGCGATTGTCAGCGCCAGTCTGTCGGCGAGACGGTTGATGTCGCCGACGAGCCGGCCGAGTTCGGTATTCAGATGGCCGGATGGAATCGGCAGCCGTTCGCCCTGCAGCGGATCCATCGTATGCAGACGCTCGGAGATGTGCGAAATCGGCCGGGCGACGAAGACGATCAGCGCCGTGCCGATCGCCCCGGAGACGACGAGGAGCTGCCAGAGGAGCTGCTCTGCTGCACGCTGGATCTCGTTGCTGCGCTGCTGGGCGATCACTTCCGGGTTGGGTGAGAGCCGGATCATGCCGACTTTCTTGTCAGGCGTGAAAGGGGATGTCACCACACGTTCGAGAGGAGGAAGCGTGACAGCTTCCGAAACAGGTGCTTCGCCGGCACGCTTTGCATCGACGAGCGTAATTTCATCGGCCTGGATCAGCACATGCAGCACTTCCGGACTTTTCAGCAGCCCAGTGGCAACATCCTCGGCAAGCGACTGATCCTTCAGGAAACAGGCGATGCTCAGGGTGCTGTAAATCGTGTCGAGCAACTGATTCAACCGGATGTCGACATTCCGCGCCGCTCGTTCGGCAGTTGCATGATAGGTGAACGCGAAAATGCCGATGCCCGCCAGGAAAAAGGCGAGCACCGTGAGCAGGATCGAACGCAGGACGATGCCATCTCCGGGAATGGGTTTCATCGCACGGCGCGGCAGAGGCAAAATTCCAGGTTGCGCATCGCCCGATCATACCAAACGAATATCTGCCGCGGTACCGATTGCACCTCGGCCCGGCTTGCGGTAGTGTGCGCGCCTTTTCGTTTCCAGTCCGACCCATGCTGCCTTCGATCGAATCCCGCATCGCCGCCGAACTCGGCGTGCTTCCCAATCAAGTCGCCGCGGCCGTCCAATTGCTCGACGGCGGCGCCACCGTGCCCTTCATCGCCCGTTACCGCAAGGAAGCGACCGGCAATCTTGATGACACGCAGCTGCGCACCCTCGAAGAGCGGCTGGGTTATCTGCGCGAGCTGGAAGAGCGCCGCGCGGCGATCCTGTCGAGCATCGAAGAGCAGGGCAAGCTCAGCCCCGAACTGAAGCATGAAATCGAGCACGCCGAGACCAAGCAGCGGCTCGAAGATCTGTATCTTCCTTATAAGCCCAAGCGCCGCACCAAGGCGCAGATCGCGCGCGAGGCGGGGCTTACGCCCCTGGCCGAGTCTCTTTATCGCGATCCGACGCTCGTTCCGGAAGCCGAGGCGGCGAAATTCGTCGCTGCCGACAAGGGCGTGCCGGACGTCAAGGCGGCGCTCGATGGGGCGCGCCAGATCCTGATGGAGCGTTTCGCCGAGGATGCTTCGCTGCTGGAGAAGCTGCGCGGCTATCTCAACGAGCACGCCTTCATCGTCTCGACCGTGATCGAAGGCAAGGAGGAGGCAGGGGCGAAGTTTCGCGACTGGTTCGATTTCCGCGAGCCATTGAAGAGCGCCGCTTCGCACCGCGTGCTGGCGCTGCTGCGCGGGCGCAACGAGGACGTGCTGCGCCTTTCGATCAAGACCGAGCCGGAACTGCGCGATCCGCCCGAATCCTCGCCCTGCATCGCGATGATCGCGCGTCATGTCGGCATCGAAGACAAGGGCAGGGCGGCCGACAGGTGGCTTACCGAGACGGTGCGCTGGACTTGGCTGGTGAAGCTCTCGCTCCATCTCGAAACCGAGCTGATGGGCGTCTTGCGCGAGCGCGCCGAGGAAGAGGCGATCCGCGTCTTCGCCCGCAACTTGCACGATTTGCTGCTCGCCGCGCCGGCTGGGCCGCAGGCGGTGATCGGCCTCGATCCGGGCATCCGCACCGGAGTCAAGGTCGCCGTCGTCGATGCCACCGGCAAGCTCTTGGAGACGGCGACGCTCTATCCGTTCGAGCCGCGCCGCGACTGGGAAGTCTCGATCGCCGCGCTGCGTCGGCTGGCGCAAAAGCACGGCGTCAAGCTCGTTGCGATCGGCAACGGCACCGCCAGCCGCGAGACCGACCGGCTCGTCGGCGAGCTGATCCAGCGCCATCCGGAACTGAGGCTGACCAAGGTCCTCGTCTCGGAAGCCGGCGCTTCGGTGTATTCGGCTTCGGAGCTCGCTGCGCGCGAGTTTCCCGAGCTCGATGTGAGCTTGCGCGGCGCGGTCTCGATCGCGCGCCGGCTGCAGGATCCGCTGGCGGAGCTCGTCAAGATCGAGCCGAAGAGCATCGGGGTCGGCCAGTATCAGCACGACGTCAATCAGGCCAAGCTCGCGCGCGCCCTCGATGCCGTGGTCGAGGACTGCGTCAATGCCGTCGGCGTCGATGTCAACACCGCTTCGGTGGCGCTCTTGGCCCGCATCTCCGGTTTGAATGCCACGCTCGCGGCGAACATCGTCGGCTACCGTGACCAACATGGGGCTTTCCCGACGCGCGCGGCGCTGAAAAAAGTGCCGCGGCTGGGAGAAAAGACTTTCGAGCAGGCGGCCGGTTTCTTGCGCATCCCTCACGGCGAGAATCCGCTCGATGCCTCGGCGGTGCACCCGGAAGCCTACCCGGTGGTCGAGCGCATCCTTGCCGACATCAAGAAAAGCGTGAAGGAAGTCATCGGCGATAGCCGCCTGATCCGCTCGTTGCGGCCCGAGAAATACACCGACGAACGCTTCGGCCTGCCGACGGTGCAAGACATCCTCAAAGAACTCGAAAAACCCGGCCGTGACCCGCGGCCGGAATTCAAGACCGCGTCATTCCGCGAAGGCGTCGAGGAAATCACCGACCTCGAACCCGGCATGGTGCTCGAAGGGGTGGTCACCAACGTCACCAACTTCGGTGCTTTCGTCGATATCGGCGTGCATCAGGATGGCCTGGTGCATGTCTCGGCGCTGTCGGACAAATTCGTGCGCGACCCGCACACGGTGGTGAAAGCCGGCGACGTGGTCAAGGTCAAGGTGCTGGAGGTCGATCTGCCACGAAAGCGCATCGCGTTGTCGATGCGGCTTTCAGACGAGGTGAGGAAGACGGAAAAAGTCGGCGCTGGGCAGACGGCATCTCCGCGTGATCTGCAACGCCATCGACAGCAGCCACGGCCAGAACCCACCAGCGCGATGGCGGCGGCGTTTGCGAAATTGAACCTAACAGCCCCGGCTGACCGCTCCTCAAGGTGAAAAGTGTCTTCGGAAATCAGAGTCTGCCTCACCTTCACCACTCGCTAGCGTCTTAGAATCCAGCGCGTTGTCTGCCGGGAGGGAAAAACAACATGTCCGCGCAACGGATCGCCGAGAAAGTGGCTGAAATCATGTGGGCCGACGACCATGCCGCGCGTGGCCTGGGCATCGAGATCGTCGCCGTCGGTCCCGGCGCGGCGACGCTGAAAATGGCCGTGCGACCGGACATGGTCAATGGCCACGGCAGTTGCCACGGCGCCTTCATCTTCGCGGTGGCCGATGCTACCTTCGCCTATGCCTGTAATTCCGACAACCAGCGCACGGTGGCATCTGGCGCGGACATCGATTTCCTCGCCCCGGCGATGATGGGTGAGGTGCTGACGGCGACGGCCATCCGGCGTCAGCAGGGCGGGCGCAGCGGTCTTTACGACGTCGAGGTCGTCAATCAAGACGGCAGGCTGATCGCGCTCTTCCGCGGCCGCGCGGTGCGCGTGAAAGGTCACATCTTCGAGCCAGCCTGAATGGCATGAGGCAAATTGCACGATTTCTTTCGATCCGATAGACTGGACAGTCTAGTCCATAGGATCGCTCCATGTCTTTTCCCGATCAAGCTGCGAGCGGCGATTGCCGGAAGCGTCTTTTACAAGCCGCCTGTGAGGTGTTCGGCGCCGAGGGTTACCATGTCAGTGTCGACCGTATCGCCGCGCAGGCAGGTGTGGCCAAGCAGACGCTCTACAATCACTTTTCGAGCAAGGCCGAGCTTTTTGCCGAGGTGATCAAAAATGCCACCGCCGAATTTCTCGTCGCTTTGGATGATGACGGCACCCCCTTGCGGGAGCGGTTGGTACGCTTCGGCGTGCGATATCGCGAACGCCTGCTCTCAACGGGCGGCCTGCAGTTCTACCGGATGCTGGTGGCCGAGATTCCGCGCTTTCCGGAACTGGCCGCCGCGTTTTACGAAAGCGGACCACGACGCACGGCCGCTTGTCTGCGCGAGGTAATCAAGGCGTCGATGGCGTGCGGCGAATTGCGCTGCGACGATGCCGAGTTCGCCGCTGGCATGCTTCTTTCGATGCTGGTTGGCGCCGAGCGTAGCCAATACCTGTTTTCCGGCGAAACACCGCCAGAATTCGATCCTGGCCAGGCGGCGAGGATCGTCGACTGTTTTCTGCGCGCCTTCGCTCCAGAAGGCGATGTCAGACGGAGTGATTCATGAAGGAAACGCTGAAGAAGGCCGCGAGCGGGATGCAGCGCAAGGCGCACGGAGCGCAGCGACCGAGAAAACGAGCCGAAGGCGAAGTTTCGGTGCAGGCTAACAGGAGCGAAGCGCAAGTTATGCCGGAACCACATAACATGGAGTTAGGCGAGGGAGCGACAACGAAGTTGCGGCGAAGGCTAACCTCGGCTTTGCCGAGGTTAAGCGAAGCGGCCGAAGCCAACACCGCGCAACGCGGCGATGCGCCCGCGCAGCAACTTATTCAGCGTTTCCTGAAAAAAATCCCATCTATTTTCCTCTTGTTGATCCTCGCGGCCTGCGGTCAGGGCAATGATGGGGGCAAGCCCGGCGCTACCGCAGGTCCGGGCAAACCCGCCGCAATGCCGCCGCCGGAAGTCGATGTCGTGACGGTCAAACCTGTCACGGCGAAGATCACGCAGGATCTGCCCGGTCGGCTACTGGCCTATCGCACTGCCCAGGTGCGGGCGCGCGTCGAGGGAGTGGTGGAAAAGCAGCTGTTCGTCGAGGGCAGCGATGTCAAGGCCGGCACGCCGCTGTTTAGAATCGATGCGCGCACCTACCGGGCACAGCTCGATGCCGCCGAGGCCGATCTCGCCGCGGCGCGGGCGGTGCTGGCGCGCTACCAGCCGCTTTTGGAAATCAAGGCGGTGAGCCAGCAGGAGTTCGACGCCGCCGCCGCCAAGGTCAAGCAGGCCGAAGCTTCGCTCGCCAAGGCGCGGCTCGATTTCGAGAATGCCGTCCCGTCGGCGCCGATTTCCGGCCGTATCGGCCGCGCGCTGGTCACCGAGGGCGCGCTGGTCGGCAGAAACGAGGCGACTCATCTGGCCACCATCGAACAGATCGATCCGATCCGCGTCGAATTCACCCACGGTTATGCCGATTTGCTGCGCCTGCAGCAGGCGGTGAAGGCCGGCAAGCAGAAAAAGGCCGACAGCGCCGAAGTGCAGCTTGTGTTGGAAGACGGCTCGCTCTATGCCGAAAAAGGCCGGGTCAAATTCACCGACATGGCGGTCGATCCGAGCACCGGCGCGGTGGTGCTGCGTGCCGAGTTTCCCAATCCGCGCCGCGAGCTGCTGCCCGGCGCCTTCGTGCGCGTGCGTTTTCCCGAAGCGATGATCGATGAGGCGCTGACCGTGCCACAGCGCGCGGTGCAAGGGTCGCCCACCGGCCAGATCGTGATGACCGTCGATGCCGAGGGCAAGGTGAGCGTGCGCCCGATCAAGACGGGCGGCGTCAGCGGCAATGATTTCATCGTCACCGAGGGTCTTGTGGCGGGCGATATCGTGATCGTCAATGGCCTGCAGAAGGCAAGACCCGGCAGCGTCGTCAAAGCGGTGCCCTGGACGCCTGGTGCGCCCCTGCTGGCTGGGCCGCCCGCCCCGGCCTCGGCAGCGGGGAAGAAGTAAATGCTGCCGCGCTTCTTCATCGACCGGCCGGTCTTTGCCTGGGTGATCGCGCTCGTCATCATCATGGGGGGGCTGATGTCTTTGCGCGAGCTGCCGGTGGCAAGCTATCCCTCCGTTGCGCCGCCGGCCTTGTCGATCACGTTGAACTACCCCGGCGCCTCGGGGCAGGTGGTCGAGGAGACTGCGGTCGCCTTGATCGAGCAGGAGATGAACGGCATCGACAACCTGCTCTACATGGAGTCGAGTTCAGAGCAAAACCGCGGCACGATCACGCTGACCTTCAAGGCCGGCACCAATCTCGATCTCGCCTCGGTCGAGACACAGAACCGCATCAAGCGCGCCGAGGCGCGTCTGCCCGAGGAGGTGCGGCGGCTGGGCGTGACGGTGGCCAAATCGGCGCGCAATTTCTTGATGATCATCTCGATCTTCTCGCCCGATAAGTCGCTCGACAACATCGCCCTGGGCAGCTTCGCGGCGGCGAACGTGTTGGAGAGCATCCGCCGCACACCGGGGGTGGGCGAGGCGATCCTGTTCGGCACCGAATATTCGATGCGCATCTGGCTCAAGCCCGATCGGCTCCAGGCCTTCAATCTCACCCCGGCGGATGTCGCCCGTGCGGTGCGCGCGCAGAACGTACAGCTCGCTACCGGAGAACTGGGCGCGATTCCCGCGCTGCCGGGACAGGAAATCGCTGCGCCGATCGTCATGAAAAGCCGCTTGGCCAGCCCCGAAGAATTCGGCGCGATCATCGTCAAGTCCGATGCCCGCGGCGCATTGGTGCGTGTCAAGGACGTCGCGCGGGTGGAATTGGGCGCGGAGGATTATTCGGTGGCGGCGCGCGTCGATGGTCAGCCGAACGCGGCGATCGCCGTGCGCATGGCCCCCGGCGCAAACGCTCTGGAGACCGCCAAGGCAGTACGCGCGACGATGACCAATCTCGCGCAGTATTTCCCCAAGGGGATCGACTGGCTGGTGCCGTATGACACCTCGACCTTCGTCGAGATCTCGATTCGCGAGGTGGTCAAAACCCTCGTCGAGGCGATGATCCTCGTCGTGCTCGTGATGTATCTGTTTTTGGAGAACTGGCGCGCCACCTTCATCCCGGCCATCGTCGTGCCGGTGGCACTGTTGGGCGGCACGGTGGGGCTCTATTTTCTTGGATACTCGATCAACGTGCTGACGCTCTTCGCGATGGTTCTGGCGATCGCCATCGTCGTCGATGACGCGATCGTCGTCGTCGAGAACGTCGAGCGCATCATGAGCGAGGAGGGGCTTGCCCCCCGCGAGGCGACCATCAAGGCGATGGGGCAGATCTTCGGCGCGATCATCGCCATCACCCTGGTGCTCTCGGCGGTGTTCGTGCCGATGGCCTTCTTCGGCGGCTCGACCGGCGCGATCTATCGCCAGTTCTCGGTGACCCTGGTGCTGACGATGCTCTTTTCCGCCTTGATGGCGATGACGCTCACGCCCGCCCTGTGCGCGACCCTGCTCAAGCACGAACGAGGCGAGGTGCTGCCCTCGCGCGGCTTCTTCGGCGGGTGGAACCGTTTCTTCGCCGCGACCGTGAGGCGCTATGTGGGCGCCATACGGCGCATGCTCGGCCGGCCCGGCCGCTGGCTCATCGTCTATGCGACGATTCTTGCCGCCGCCGGCTGGCTGTTCGCGAAGCTGCCTGGCAGCTTCCTGCCCTCCGAAGATCAAGGCTACTTCATCAACATCGTCCAGCTGCCGCCAGGCGCGACACGCGAGCGCACGCTCGAGGTGCTCTCGAGCGTCGAGCAATATTACCTCGCGCAGCCCGAGGTCGCGCATGTGATCGGGGTGGCCGGCTTTTCCTTCTTCGGCCGCGGCCAGAATGCAGCGATCGCCTTCGTGCGCCTGAAAGATTGGGACGGGCGGCCGGCCAAGGAAAGCGAAGCCGAATCCTTGGTGAGGAAGGCCAACATGACTTTCTTCCGCATCAAGCAGGCGATGATTTTCGCGATCAACGTGCCGCCGATTCCGGAACTGGCCGCGGTCGGCGGCTTCGATTTCCGCTTGCAGGATCGCGGTGGGTTGGGACGCGAAAAGCTTCTCGAAGCCCGTAACCTGGCCTTGGGCTTGGCGGGCCAGAATCCGGTGCTCTCGGGCGTGCGCCCCGAAGGGCAGGAGGCCGGGCCGCAGCTCTTCCTCGACATCGACCGCGTGAAGGCCAGCGCCTTGGGGGTGAATCTCGCCGATCTGAACGACAGCTTGCAAGCGACGCTCGGTCAGGCGTATCTCAACGATTTCGTGCGCCAGGGACGCATCCTGCGCGTGCAGATGCAGGCCGATGCCGGTTTGCGCCGCACGCCCGAGGACATCCTGCGCCTGCCGGTCAGGAACGCTCGCGGCGATATGATTCCGCTGGCCGAATTCGCGCAGGCGAAATGGGTGGTGGGTTCCCCGAAACTGGACCGCTACAACGGCTTGCCGGCGATGAAGATTGCTGGCGGCCCGGCACCGGGGCGCTCGACCGGCGAGGCGATGGCGGCGATGGAGGCGATCGCCAAGCAATTGCCTGCCGGGATCGGTTTCGAGTGGTCCGGCACTTCCTTCGAAGAGCGCCAATCCGGCGCACAGGCGCCATTCTTGTTCGGCGTCTCGCTGATCGTCGTCTTTCTTTGTCTTGCCGCGTTGTATGAGAGTTGGTCGGTACCCTTCGCGGTGATGCTCGTCGTGCCGCTCGGTATCTTCGGCGCGGTGCTGGCCGTCACCTTGCGTGGCTTGCCGAACGACGTCTATTTCAAGGTGGGGCTGATCGCGATCATCGGTCTTTCGGCCAAGAACGCGATCCTGATCATCGAGTTCGCGCGCAGGCTGCACGAAGAGGGTCGGGAATTGATCGAAGCGACGCTGGAAGCCTGCCGGCTGCGCTTCCGGCCGATCCTGATGACCTCGATCGCCTTCGTCTTCGGCGTGCTGCCGTTGGCAGTCTCCACCGGCGCGGGCGCCAACAGCCGCCATGCGATCGGCACCGGCGTGATGGGCGGCATGATCTCGGCCACAGTGCTCGCCGTGTTTTTGGTGCCGGTGTTCTTCGTCGTCGTGCGGCGCATCTTTCCCGGCCATTCCCGGCATCGTCAGGAGCCGCCCCATGAATAAGTCGCTGCCGCTTATCCTGCTCATCGCCGGCTGCTCATTCATCCCACCCCATGAGCGGCCGGCAGCGCCGGTGCCGCAAGCATGGCCATTGCCGAGTGCCGTCTCACCCGCGCCGGGTTTCAACGGCGACTGGCGCGCTTTCTTCACCGATCCGGCCTTGCAACGACTGATCGGCCTGGCGCTCGAACACAACCGCGATCTCATGATCGCCATCGCCCGTGTCGAGGAAGCGCGCGCGCAGGCAGGCTTGGCGCGCGCCGATCGTTTCCCGACCGTCGATGTCGGCTTGCAGGAACAGGCTGCCCGCGTGCCAGGGAGTTTGACCTCTTCGGGCCGGCCGACCCACAACCGGCGCTTCGATGCCAACCTGAGCATGACGGCCTTCGAGCTCGATTTTTGGGGACGTGTGAAAAGCCTCGATGAAGCGGCACGGGCGAACTTCCTCGCCAGCGACTATGCCCGGCAAGCGTTTGAGCTGTCTTTGATCAGCGATGTCGCGAGCGCCTATTACAGCCTCATCGAACTCGCTACCCGCAGCCGGCTCACTGCAGCGACGCTCAAGAACCGCGCCGAGAACCGGCGGCTCATCGAGCGTCGCCGCGACGTGGGGTTGGCCACGGACCTCGACTTTCTCGCCGCCGATGGCGCCTATCAGGCCGCAGCCGCGGAACTCGCGAATCTCGAGCGCCAACAGGCGGCGGCGGCAAACGCGCTGCGCCTTTTGGTTGGCAGCGATATCGGTGCCTTTCTCGATGGGCCGGCTCTGGGCTTTGGCGCCTTGCCGGAAGTCCCTGTCGGTCTGCCTTCCGAGGTGTTGTTGCGACGCCCCGACGTCTTGGCGGCGGAGCAGAAGCTGATCGCGGCGAATGCCAACATCGGCGCGGCGCGCGCGGCTTTCTTTCCGAAGATCGTGCTCACGGTGCTCGCCGGCTCGGCAAGCCCGGCGCTGTCCGGACTGTTCGGCGGCGGCAGCGGCGCGTGGAGTTTCGTGCCAGTGTTGAAATGGCCGCTATTCGACGCTGGTCGCAACGCGGCCAACGAAGATATCGCCGCGGCGCGCCAGCATATCGCAGTTGCCGAATACGAAAAGACCATCCAGCAGGCTTTCCGCGAGGTGGCCGATCTGTTGGCGGCGCGCGAGCATTACGCCCAACAGCTCGAAGCGCTCGTTCAGGCCGAAGCCGCGCAAGCCGAACGCCTGCGCCGCGTCGAGGCGCGTCAGCGCGCTGGGGTCTCCAGCTATCTGGAACTCTTGGATGCCCAGCGCGAGCTGTTCGCCGCGCAGCAGGCCGTGATCAGCGTGCGGCGGGCGCTGGCTGCGACTGCCGCCGGGCTGTTCAAGGCGACCGGCGGCGCCTGAGGGCCGGCAGGCGCTGGCTTCCCCGGCGAAAATCGGCTACAGTTCCGATTTTTCATAACCATGACTTCGTGAGGCCATCATGAGCAACAAAGGGCAGATGCTACAAGACCCGTTTCTGAACACGCTGCGGCGCGAGCACATCCCCGTTTCGATCTATCTCGTCAATGGCATCAAGCTGCAGGGGCAGGTCGAATCCTTCGACCAATATGTCGTGTTGCTCAAGAACACCGTCACACAGATGGTCTATAAGCACGCCATTTCCACCGTGGTGCCCGCCCGCCCGGTGAATATCAGCAACGAACCGGCCGAGTGACTCCCTTGAGCGGCGGACGCTCCGCCGATGTTTGAACGCCCTGCGGCCGGCGAGCGGGCCATTCTCGTGCAGCTCGATTTCGGTGAGGGCGATGTCGCCGAACGCCTCGACGAGTTCCGGCTCTTGGCCGGCAGCGCCGGGGCCGTCCCCATCGCCACGATCACCGGCAAAAGGGATCGCCCCGATCCGAAAACCTATGCCGGTTCCGGCAAGGTCGAGGAAATCCGCGCGGCGACGATTCTCCACGGTGCGGAGCTGGTCATCTTCAACCACGAGCTTTCGCCTGCCCAGCAGCGCAACCTGGAAAAAGCCCTGGAGCGCCGCGTCATCGATCGTACGGCGCTGATCCTCGACATCTTCGCATTGCGCGCGAAGAGTCACGAAGGCAAGCTGCAGGTCGAACTCGCCCAGCTCGAGCACCAGCTGACGCGACTGGTGCGCGGCTGGAGTCACCTGGAGCGGCAACGGGGTGGCATCGGTCTGCGCGGCCCGGGCGAGAAACAGTTGGAAACCGACCGGCGCCTGCTTGGCAAGCGCATCGCCGTATTGAAAGAGCGCCTGCGGCAGCTGGAACGCCAACGCGCAGTGCGCCGCAAGGGGCGTAGTCGCAGCGAGGTGCTCTCGGTCTCGCTGGTCGGCTACACCAACGCCGGCAAGAGCACGTTGTTCAACGCGCTGACGAAGGCAGGTGCCTATGCCGCCGATCAGCTCTTCGCCACCCTCGATACCACTTCCCGCAAGCTCTATGTGCCGAGCTGCGAGCTGGAAAACGGTCGATCAGGCTGCCAGATCGTGTTATCCGACACCGTCGGCTTCATTCGCGACCTGCCGCATGCGCTCGTCGCCGCCTTCCATGCCACGCTCGAAGAAACGGTGGCGGCCGATTTACTGTTGCACGTCGTCGATGCCGCAAGCCCCGATCGCGACCAGCAAATGCGCGCCGTCCTCCAGGTGCTTGCCGAGATCGGCGCAGCCGGGGTGCCGCAGATCGTCGTCCTCAACAAGATCGATTTGACGGGGGTTGCCCCCGGAGTCGAACGGGATGAGTGTGATAACATCGCCCGCGTCCGTGTCAGCGCCAAGACCGGCGCCGGACTCGACCTGTTGCGAGCCGCGCTGGCCGAAATGTCGCGCAAGCTGGCAATGCCGATCATCGACAAGACCACCCACCCCATTACAGAACATGATCACCGGCATTCTGATGTCGCTCAATGACCACGGCTGGGGCAACGACCCCGGGCGCGGCGGCCGCAACGGGCCTCCCGATCTCGACGAGCTGTGGCGCGATTTCAACAAGCGCCTGTCCGGCATCCTGGGCAAGAAGGGCGGCGGTGCGGGCGGCGACGACGGCGGCGCGCGCAGGCCGAACTTGACGCCTGGCCAGTTCGGCGGCGGCCTGGGCCTCTTGATCGCGCTCATCGCGGTCGTCTGGCTGGCGAGCGGCTTCTACATCGTCGATGCCAGCCAGCGCGGCGTGGTGCTCACCCTCGGCAAATACTCCGAAACCACCGAGCCGGGCCTGCGCTGGCGACTACCCTGGCCGATCCAGAGCCATGAAGTCGTCAACCTCACCGGCGTGCGCACCATCGAGATCGGCTATCGCGGTTCCGAGAAGAACAAGGTGCTCAAGGAAGCGCTGATGCTCACCGACGACGAGAACATCGTCAGCGTGCAGTTCGCCGTCCAGTACCTGCTCAAAGACCCAAAGGCCTACCTGTTCAACAACCGCCATCCCGACGACGCCGTCACTCAGGCTGCCGAGACCGCGATCCGCGAGGTGGTTGGCAAGAGCAAGATGGACTTCGTGCTCTATGAGGGTCGCGATGTGATCGCCGCCAACACGCAGAAGACGATGCAGGAGATCCTCGACCGTTACGACACCGGCATCCAGATCCGCGCCGTGACGATGCAGAGCACCCAGCCGCCCGAGCAGGTGCAAGCCGCCTTCGACGATGCGGTGAAGGCTGGCCAGGACCGCGAGCGGCAGAAGAACGAGGGGGAAGCCTACGCCAACGACGTGATCCCGCGGGCGCGTGGTACCGCTTCGCGCCTGCTGCAGGAAGCCGAAGGCTACCGCGCGCGGCTCGTCGCCACCGCAGAAGGTGAAGCGGCACGCTTTTCCAAGCTCTATGGCGAATACGCCAAGGCGCCGGAAGTCACGCGCCAGCGCCTCTATCTAGAAACCATGCAGCAGATCTTCACCAACACCAGCAAGGTGATGATCGATGCCAAGGGCGGCGGCAATCTGCTCTATCTGCCGCTCGACAAGCTGATGCAGCAGGCGGCGGCCAATCCCGCGCCGGCTGAAGCGCCGATCGTCGAGCGGCCGTCGGCGCCGGCTTCCGCCCAGGAAAACCGTGACGTGCGCACGCGCGGCCAACTGACGCGCGAACGGGGAGAACGCTGATGCAACGACTGCCCTTCATGCTCGCGATCGTCTTCGCCGTGTTCGTCGCAGCCGGCGCGATGCTGTTTACCGTCGATCAGCGCCAGTATGCAATCGTCTTCCAGCTCGGCGAGATCAAGGAGGTGGTCACGACTCCCGGTCTTCATTTCAAGTGGCCGTTGATCCAGAACGTACGCTATTTCGATCGGCGCATCCTGACGATGGACTCGGTCGAGCCGGAGCGTTTCTTGACCGCCGAGAAAAAGCCGGTGCTGGTCGATTCCTTCGTCAAATGGCGGATCGCCGACGTGCATCAGTATTACATCTCGGTGCAGGGCGACGAAATGCTGGCGCGTACCCGTCTGGCGCAGACCGTCAATTCCGGCCTGCGCGAAGAGTTCGGCCGGCGCACCGTGCATGACGTGGTTTCCGGCGAACGCGACAAGATCATGGCCGAGGTGCAGAAGAAGGCGGATGCCGATGCGCGCCAGATCGGCGTCGAGATCGTCGATGTGCGTTTGAAGCGCGTCGATCTGCCGCCGGAAGTCTCCGAATCCGTCTATCGCCGCATGGAGACCGAGCGCAAGCGCGTGGCCAACGAGCTCCGCTCGCAGGGCGCGGCAGAAGCGGAACGGATCCGCGCCGACGCCGACAAGCAGCGCGAGGTGATCATCGCCGAGGCCTATCGCGAGGCCCAGAAGATCAAGGGTGAAGGCGATGCCAAGGCCGCGGCGATCTATGCCAAGGCTTTTGGCGAGAACCCCGAGTTCTACGCCTTCTACCGCAGTCTCGAAGCGTATCGCCAGAGCTTCGCCAACAAGAACGACCTGCTCGTCGTCGATCCGAGCGCCGAGTTCTTCAAGTATCTGAAGAACGGCGCGAAAGCTGCTGGCAAATAAGTCTTCTGGCACGCACCCATGACGAATCTCCTGCTGGCGTTCGCGCTGATGCTCGTGATCGAAGGCCTATTGCCCTTCGCCGCGCCGCGCATCTGGCGCGAGACCTTTCGTCGTGCGCTCGAGCTCACCGATGGTCAGCTGCGTTTCGTGGGCTTGAGCTCGATCGTCATCGGTCTGACGCTGTTGCTGTTGTTCAGATAAAACGCCATGCATGCCTGGTTGTTGCCCGAGGCCATCGAAGACCTGCTGCCAGCCGAGGCCGCCCAGATCGAGCGTCTGCGCCGGCAGCTGCTCGACGAGTTCGCTCGTTACGGCTACCAGCTGGTCGTCCCTCCCTTGCTCGAATTCGCCGATGCCCTGCTCGACGAACAGGCCAGCGATCTCAATCTTTCCAGCTTCAAGCTCATTGACCAGCTCTCGGGCCGCACACTGGTGTTGCGCGCCGACATCACGCCGCAGGCGGCGCGCATCGATGCCCACCTGCTCAATCGGGCCGGCGTAACAAGGCTGTGCTACTGCGGCAGCGTGCTGCACACCCGGCCGGCGGGATTGTTCGCGCCCCGCGAGCCGCTGCAGATCGGCATCGAGCTGTATGGGCATGCCGGGCTCGAGGCCGATCACGAAGTCATCCGCTTGCTCGCGCGCACGCTGCATCTGGCCGATTTGCCGCCTTTCCGCATCGATCTTGGCCATGTCGGCATCTTTCGCGCGCTGGTGGCCGGCCAGGGACTGGCGCCAGCGGTGGAGCAGGCGCTGTTCGAAGCCTTGCAGGCCAAAGATGTGCCCAGCCTGCGCGAGCTGACCGCCGTTCTCCCCGAGCCCGTCAGAAATGGCCTGCTCTTCCTGCCGACACTCTATGGCGGCGAGGAAGTGATCCGCGGGGCGTCCGTCTGTCTGCCGATGCTGCCAGAGATCACGCGAGCGTTGGGCGACTTGCAACGGCTCGCCACCGAGCTCGCCGATCTGCCGCTGTCATTCGATCTGGCCGACCTGCGTGGCTATCACTATCACAATGGCGTCGTGTTCGCCGCCTATTGCGCCGACAGTCCTGGGGCGATCGCCTTGGGCGGGCGTTATGACGGCATCGGCGCGCGTTTCGGCCGTGCCCGGCCGGCGACGGGTTTTTCGCTCGATCTGCGCGCGCTGGCGCGCCTTGCCAAACCGCAGCCGATGCCGGGCGCGATTCTCGCGCCCTGGCCGGAAGACGAAGCGGCGCACGCGGAAGTCGAACGCCTGCGCGCGGCGGGCGAGATCGTCGTCGCCGCTCTTCCGGACCATGAAGGCTGCTGGCGGGAGGCCGGTTGCGACCGCCGTCTGGTGCGGCGCGGTGATGAATGGATCGTTGAACCGTTAGGGGAGAATTGAAAGATGGCCAAGAACGTCGTCGTGATCGGCACGCAATGGGGTGACGAAGGCAAGGGCAAGATCGTCGACTGGCTCACCGATCATGCCCAGGCAGTGGTGCGTTACCAGGGCGGCCACAATGCCGGCCACACGCTGGTGATCGGTGGCAAGAAGACCGTTTTGCATCTCGTGCCGTCAGGCATTCTGCGCGAGGACGTGATCTGCTACATCGGCAATGGTGTGGTGCTCTCGCCCGATGCGCTGATCAAGGAGATCGACGAGCTCAACGCCGCCGGCGTCGATGCCGAGGCACGGGTGAGGATTTCCGAGGCCTGCCCGCTGATCCTGCCCTACCACCAGGCGCTCGATGTCGCCCGTGAGGCCGCCAAGGGGGCGAAAAAGATCGGCACCACCGGCCGCGGTATCGGTCCGGCGTACGAAGACAAGGTGGCGCGGCGGGCTTTACGCGTGCAGGATCTCTTGCGGCCGAAGCGCTTCGCCGAGAAGCTCGGCGAGGTGCTCGACTATCACAACTTCGTGCTGAAAAACTATCTCGGCGCCGCCCCCGTCGATTTCCAGCAAGTGTTCGACGGTGTGATGGCGCAGGCCGCCCGGCTGACCAAGATGGTCGCAGACGTGCCGCGCGCGCTCTACGATGCGCACAACGCCGGTGCCAACATCCTGTTCGAAGGCGCCCAGGGCACGCTGCTCGACATCGACCACGGCACCTATCCGTATGTCACCTCGTCGAACTGCGTCGCCGGTGGCGCCTCGACCGGCGCCGGCGTCGGCCCGGGCATGCTGCATTACGTGCTGGGCATCACCAAGGCTTACACGACGCGCGTCGGCTCCGGCCCGTTCCCGACCGAACTGTACGATGCCATCGACAAGCAGGATCCCGTCGGTAAGCACATGGCCGAAAAAGGGCACGAATTCGGCTCGACGACCGGGCGCGCACGCCGTTGTGGCTGGTTCGACGCCGCCGCGCTGAAGCGCTCGATCCAGATCAATGGCGTCTCGGGCTTGTGCGTGATGAAGCTCGATGTGCTCGATGGCCTCGAGGAGATGAAGATCTGCACCGGCTACAAGCTCGACGGCCAATTCACCGACATCCTGCCGGTCGGCGCGGACGAGCTCGAACGCTGCGAGCCGGTCTATGAATCGATGCCGGGCTGGAAAGAGAGCACCGTCGGCATCAAGACCTTCGCTGATCTACCGCGCGCGGCGCAGAATTACATCAAGCGCATGGAGGCGCTGTGTGGCGTGCCGGTGGATATGATTTCCACGGGGCCGGACCGGGAAGAGACGATCGTGCTGCGTCATCCGTTCCAGTAAGACGAGAAAATCGGCGCTGGCGGAAAAAGGGACGTCCCGCCGGGCGCCGCCTCGTCTCGGAGAGTCGGCGGCTTCGGGATGGCACCCTCGCTCTTGCAACAATTCCTTACACTTTGCCACGCGGGCGACATTGTCTGGCGGCCCACGGATGCTTCAATGTGAATAAAAGTATTCGAGGAGAAAGCCAGCCATGAAGAGTGTCGCCAGAGCCGCAACGGTGCTCGCGCTGGCCTGCCTGCTGGTGGGCAACGCATGGGCCGATCCCCATTGGCATCATCGGCCACGCACGTCGGTCGAGTTCGGTTTCTATTGGGGCGGGCCATGGTGGTATCCGCCGTATTATTATCCCTATCCGATCTATGCCGCGCCGCCCGTCGTCGTGGTGCCGCCGCCCGCGCCACCGCCAGTCTATATCGAGCAGCCGCGCGCAGCCCCTCCGCCCGAACCCGGTTACTGGTACTACTGCCGCGAGGCTCGGGCGTATTATCCCTATGTCAAGGAATGTCCGAGCCCGTGGGAGAAGGTGGCGCCCCAGCCGCGGCAGTGACCCGCAAGGAGAGTTGGTGATGACCCCAAGGAAAAAAGTACTACCGCTATTGTTGGCCGGGCTGGCGATCGCCGGCTGTGCCAGCGTGCCGACCGCGCCGAGCGTGATGGTCCTGCCTGGCACGGGACGAACGTTCGACGAGTTTCGCGTCGACGATGTCTATTGCCGTGACTATGCTTTCCAGCAGATCGGCGGCCGGTCACGCGAGCAGGTCGCCAGCTCGGCAGCCATCCAGAATGCCGCCATCGGTACGGCGATCGGCGCCGTGGCGGGTGCCGCGATCGGTGGTCGCGACGCGGCCGGCGTCGGTGCCGGCATGGGGCTGATCGTCGGCAGCGCTTCGGGTGCCGAAGCCTCACGTGGCGCGGTATATGGCAGTCAGCGTCAATATGATCACGCCTATGTGCAATGCATGTATGCCCGCGGCCATCGCGTGCCGGTGAGCATGTCAGGCTACACTGCGGCACCGCCGGCCACTGCTCTGCCGCCTCCGCCACCGGGAAATCCGCCCCCGCCGCCTCCCCGTTGACAAGCGAACGAACGTTCTCTAAAGTAGAGAACGTTCGTTCAGGGGAGCGTGTCATGCCTGCTGCCAATCCTGCTCGCGATGCCGATTATCTCGACCGGCTGCGCGATTATTACGCCGAGAACCGGCACATTCCCTCGTTTCAGCGTATTGCCGAATTGATGGGCTTCGCCTCGAAGGCGGCGGCCAGCAAGCTGATGGATCGTCTGGCGGCCGCCGGGTTTTTCGAGCGTGCGCCCGATGATGCCACCTGGGTACCTGCCGAGCGCTTTTTCGAGCGTCCGCTGGCCGAGGCTGCGGTACGCGCCGGTGCGCCGGACATGATCGAAGGCGGCCAGGGGGAGCTTTTCCTCGTCGATCGCTATCTGGTGCGTCAGCCCTCGCGAACCGTGATGGTGCCGGTGAAGGGCGATTCGATGTGTGATGCCGGCATCTACGATGGCGACATCGTCGTCGTCGAACGCACCAAGGCCGCGAAGGCTGGGGACTTCGTCGTCGCCATCGTCGATAACGAGTTCACACTCAAGGAGCTCGCGCTGGAGCAGGGCCGTTTCGTCCTCAAGCCGCACAATCCGGCCTATCCGGTGATTCGCCCCCGAGGTGAACTGGAAATTTTCGGTGTGGTCACCGGTCTCGTCCGGCGCTATCGGTCCTGACATGCCCCGTCTGTCTGCCGAAACCGGCGTGATCCTGCCGCCGGGTCAGCCCTTGCTCGATCGGGCGGTACCTGCGGGTTTTCCGTCGCCGGCTGCGGATTATTTCGAGATGCGACTCAGTCTCGACGAGCATCTCATCAGTCACAGAGAAGCGACGTTTTTCGTGCGCGTCAGCGGGAATTCGATGACCGGTTTCGGCATTCACGATGGCGACCTCTTGGTAGTCGACCGCGCGCTCGATCTTGCCGACCGCAGCATCGTCGTTGCCGTCGTCGATGGCGAGTTCGTCGTCAAGCAGTTTTGCCGGTTGCCCGATGGCGTGCTGCTGCGCTCCGGCGCACCGGGCCACCGCGACATCCTCGTCGAGGAAGGGCAGGAGTTACAGGTATGGGGAGTGGTGCGCTGGAGCATCCACAAACTCTGAACGATGACGTTCGCGCTCGTCGATGGCAACAACTTCTATGTCTCCTGCGAACGGGTGTTCGACCCGAAGCTCGCCGGCCGGCCCGTCGTCGTCCTGTCCAACAACGACGGCTGTGTCGTATCGCGCAGCGACGAGGCGAAGGCGCTCGGCGTGAAGATGGGCGCGCCGTGGTTCCAGTTGCGCGATCTCGCGCGGCGCCACGGCATCGTTGCGCTCTCCAGCAATTACGCGCTGTATGCCGACATGAGCAACCGCATGATGGCGGTGCTCGCTGCCTTTTCCCCGCTCCAGGAGATTTACAGCATCGACGAATGTTTCTTGGTTCTCGACGGCATCGTCGGGAAAGACCGCTACGGGTACGGTCAGGCGATCCGCCGGCGGGTCGGGCAGTGGCTTGGTCTGCCCGTCTGTGTCGGCATCGGCGCCACCAAGACCTTGGCCAAGCTGGCCAATCATTGCGCGAAGAAACGGCTGGCCGGTAGCGACGGTGTCTGCGATTTCACGGCGCTGCCCGCAGAGGCGCTGTCCGGGCTTTTTTCGGCCCTTCCGGTGGGCGAAGTGTGGGGTGTCGGGCCGCGGCTGGCGCGGCAGCTGACGGAAATCGGCATTTCCAGCGTCGAAGCGCTGCGTCGCGCCGACACGGCGATGCTGCGCACCCGCTTCTCGGTGGTGCTTGAGCGCATCCAGCGCGAGCTCAACGAGATTCCCTGTCTTGCGCTCGAAGAGGTGGCAGCGAACAAGCAGCAGATCATCTCCTCGCGCTCTTTCGGCCGTTATGTGACCGAGCTTGCCGCGTTGCGGGAGGCCGTTGCCAGTCACGTCGCGATCGCGGCGGAAAAGCTGCGCGCTCAGGCTTCATGTGCCGGGATGGTGCAGGTGCTGATCCGCACCAATCCGCACAGTGCAACGGCGCCGCAATATCATGGGGCGCTTGCCGTCTCGTTGCCGACGCCGAGCGACGATACCTTGCGGCTGACGCGGGCGGCGCTGTGGGCGCTCGAACGCATCTATCGGCCGGGATTCGCCTATCAGAAGGCCGGCATCGCCCTGCTCGAACTGAGCCCTGCGGCCGCACAGCCGCAGGATCTGTTCGCCGCTCCGCGTGACAATAGGCGGCTGATGCAGGCGATGGACCGCATCAATGCGATCTGGGGGCGGGGAACGCTACGTTCCGCGGCCACGGGTCGAGGCGATGCATGCTGGCAAATGAAGCGCGAGCGGCTGAGCCCCGGCTATACGACGCGCTGGGATCAGCTGCCGCGCGTGACTTGAGCGATCCGCCCGGGGAAATGGCACCGCGGCAATGCGTATCTAGGCTCCGCTGGCTAGAAATCTCGCTTGCCGTGCCACCAGCGTCGAATTTCGGTATAGTCGATGGTGATATCAAGAAAATTGATATCTGCTCGATCTCATGTTTCATTCACAGGAGGAGGAAACGTGCATACCAACAAGAAGCTGATCGTCACCGCCCTTGCGGCGGCCTTTGCCCTTGCGGGCTGCGCCACCACCGCCAGCGCGCCCAAGCGCGCCGACGTCAAGTGGCCGAATGTGATCGTCCATCTGCACGGCGGCAACGGCAAGGCTTATCTCGTCGATCCGGCCACCGACAGCGTCGTCGCTACGCTCGACACCGAGAAGAGCGCCGGCCTGGGCGACACTACACCGGATGGCCGCAAGGTCTATGTCGGCGCCGAAGGCGAGGGCAAGGACACGGTGACCGTGATCGATCTGGACAAGCGCGCGGTCGTGGCGAAGATCAAAACCGGCAACCGGCCCAAACATCCGGTGGTCAGCCCGAATGGCAAGCTGGTGATGGTCAACCACTGGGGGCTCGATGACGGCAAACTGCGCGTCGCTTTCATCGACACCGCGAGCGACAAGGTCGTCAAGAACGTCGAGCTCGCCGTCACCGGTCAAGCCAAGGGGCCGACCTCGATGCACAATGCCTGGAGCTACGACTCGCGCTATGCCTTCACCGTCGATCGCGTCGATGACCATTTCGTGATCATCGACACCACCGACTGGTCGGTCAAAAAGATCAAGGTGCCGTCCAAGCCGCACTACGTCGTGCCGAGCCCCGATGGCACAGAAGTCTGGGTGGTCGTCGAAGGCAAGGATCGCGACAAGAACTATCCCGGCGCGCTGGTCTATGGCATCGGCAGCTTCGAGCAGATCGCCCAGATCAAGATGCCACTCATTGGCCAGGGCGTGATCGAGGGTCATCATGGCAATTTCTCGCAGGACGGCAAGTATTTCTTCATCCTGAACCGTGGGCCAGGCAGCAAGCTCGAAGGCACCGAGGTCGCCGTGTTCGACGCGGCGACCAAGAAGTTCGTCAAGCGCACCGAGACCGTCTCGACCGGCATCGGCCACACCTACAACACGCCGGACGGCAAGTACGCCGTGGTCACCAACTACGGCAACAACTGGGTGTCGATCATCGACAATACACAGGGCTTCAAGGTCGTCAAAGATCTGGCTGTCGGCAAGGGCCGCATGGGCCATATCGCCTTCACGCCGGATAGTCGTTACGGCTATCTGTCGAATGCCGGCGATGGCAACCTGCACAAGCTCGACATGCAAACGCTGACCGTCGTCAAGGAGATCAAGACCGGCAATGCGCCCGGTGGCTCGCAGGTGTTGAACGTCTGGACCAATGTCTTTGAAGAACTGCCGCGCTGATTGGCGGGGCGCATTGCGGCGGGGCCTTGGCCTCGCCGTTTTGTCGTCCGGCCTAGCCTTCGCCCAGGGTGAATTCCGTGTCGGCGAGACGCTTGCCGCACCAATGGCACGATCACTGCCGGCCGGTGTCGTCGAGCTCGAATGGGAAGCGCTGATGCCGGCGGACTGGAATCCAAAGAAGGCGCTCGACGGTATCGATCTTGCCGCGCTCTCTGATAACGACCCGAAGGCCAGTGCGCTGCTCGACAAGCTCAGGCAGGATCTGGACAAGGCGCCGGTGGTCAAATCGCTCGATGGCAAGCGCGTGCGCATCGCCGGTTTCGTCGTCACACTCGAGCGCAACGACAAGGGGGTGAGTGAATTCCTGCTCGTGCCCTATTACGGCGCTTGCATCCATACCCCGCCGCCTCCCGCGAATCAGATCATCCATGTGCTGCCGAAAACACCCGTTGCCCCGGAAATGGCGATTTTTCCGGTCTATGTCACCGGCACACTGAAGACCGTCGCAGTGACGACGGCCGAGGGCGCCGCGGGCTACCAGATCGCCGATGGCAAGGTCGAGGAATATCCTTGGCGCCGGCAGCGCAGGTGAGTCGCAGGCTCATAGAGGGTGCCGTCAAAGCTCGGAAATCACCGTCGCCGCGGGTAGCCGCGACTTGGGCAGGCGGGCGTTGAAATCCTCCGCGCTGCGATAGCCGAGCGCGGCGAGCACGACGCTGGTGAGCCCCTTTTCACGCAGCCCGAGCACGTCGTTGAGAATGCGGCTGTCGAAGCCTTCGATCGGGGTCGCATCGATGCCCAGCGCCGCAGCACCGAAGAGGAGGGTGCCGAGCGCCAGATAAACCTGTTTTTCCATCCAATGTTGGGTGTCTTTCAGGTCGAAACGGTGCAGGCCGGCATAGAACCGGCGGCTCTTCAGCTGCAGGGCTTGGGCGTCCGCGTTCGCAAAGCGGCCATCACGCGCTTCCTGCTCGGTGACTTCGACGAGGTGGGCATCCTCCAGTGTGGTGCGCGCGCAGAACACCACGACATGCGAGGCGGCCATGATCTTCTGGCCATTGGCGGCATACATCGGATGTTCCGTCGCCTTGGCGATGGTCGCCTTGGCGGCATCGGTGGCGGCAATGATGAAATGCCAGGGCTGCGAATTCACCGAGGAAGGGGCGAAGCGCAGCAGGGTTCTGATCTGTTCGACCTCTCCGGCCGGAATCTTGCGGCTGGGGTCGAAGGCCTTGCAGGTATGACGCGTCTGGGCGATTTTGGCGATATCCATCGAAGCGCTCTCCATGTCGGATACGAAAAAAATAAGGCCAACCACCGCTAAGTAGTTGGCCTCATTGTGTTTGGTTGCGGGGGCAAGATTTGAACTTGCGACCTTCGGGTTATGAGCCCGACGAGCTGCCAGACTGCTCCACCCCGCGTCAGTCCCGCCATTATGCAAGAAACCGGCCATCGGCGTCAATAACCATGATCGAATTTTCAGGCAGCCATCACGCGGTTCTTGCCAGCACGCTTGGCGAGATACATCGCTGCATCGGCGCGCTGCAACGCGGCTTCAGGCGATTCGTCGGGGCCGAGCTCGGCGACGCCACAACTGAAGGTGATCAGCACCTTCTGGTTGTCGTGCAGGAAGAAGTGGCGCGTCAGTTCGCGCTGCACGCGCTGCATCGCCGTGACGGCATCCTCCAGCGGTGTGTTGGGCAGCAGGATCACGAATTCCTCGCCGCCGTAGCGCGCCAGCGTGTCTGAGGGACGAATCGTTTCGCCGACGACCTTGGCCAGATGCACCAGCGCGGCATCGCCGGCAGCGTGCCCCAGGCTATCGTTGAGTTTCTTGAAATTGTCGATGTCGAGCAGCGCCAGGCAAAGCGGGCTGCCGTGGCGCTTGGCGCGTGAAGCCTCGGTTTCGATCGCCTCGTCCATGCCTTTGCGATTGAGGGCGCCGGTGAGCGGATCGTGGCGCACCAGCTCGCTCGCCCGAGCAAGCTCCTGTTGCAGACGTTGCACCTCCTGTTCGGCCGCCGCGACTCTCTGCCGCATCGACTGCAGCTCGTCATGGGTGCGCTGGGCATCGAGCTGGACGGCACGGGTTTCGCTCATCACCGCGTCGAGGACCTGCGTCAGCTCGGTGATGTCGCTGGCCTGGCTGATCTTCTCGGCATAATGTTCGAGTTTGTCGTGATAGCTGCCGGTCGAGGAGGAAAAATCGGCCAGGCGGTCCACGAACGTGGCGAGCATGGCCTTGAGCTGTTCCTGAGCGTCGATCAGGCTCTTTTTCAGCGCGCTTTGCTTGAAGATGACCTCTTTCATGCGACGCTCGACTTCATCGAGACGGCGCAGATCAAGCGGCTGGCTGACGAGATCGAGCACCGTCGCGATCTGGCCATGCAGCCAGCGGTCATCGATCACCAGCTCGCCGATATTGTCGATGATGAGATGCAGCAGGTGGAGCAAGGCGGCGCGAACCTCGTTCTGATCCTCGGCGACGAAATGCAGCCGGTAGGCAAAGCGCTTCAGCGTGGCGACGAGCTTGGCGACGTCGTCGTTGCTGTGCGCACTCCGCGCCGCAGCGACCAGCTTTTGCGCTTCGGAAGACAGTTCGGTGTTCTCGCCGATGATCAGCGCGATCGTGGTCTCGATGAGCTGCGCGAGCAGCTCGAGCAGCTCGATCGTCGCCTTGCCGAGGGTGGAAGAGGTGGCGCTGCCGGCCAAAGTCGGCGCTGGTGCACCGGCACTCTCGGCCTCGACAGCGGAGTCGGCGGTGGCAATTTCGAGCGCGCTGGCTTGCGACCAGCTTTTCATTAGCCCCTGGAGGCGGCCATAGAGCAGCTCGGGCGAGGATGTGGCGCTCAACACGTGTTCGAGCGCTTCGCGCTTGCGCGCCGGCGTGAGCTCGGCCTGGCGCATCTCCAGCCTCAGGATCAGCTCGCGGATCAACCCGGACCAGTCCGGTGGTTCTTCCGCGGATTTCGCCAACAGCTCGGTGAGCGCCGTGCGCACGGCTTCCCAGTCGTTTTCGCCGATCGCCTTTTCGATCTGGCGCGCGAAGCGCAGCTGTTCCGGTGCCGTGCGGGGCAAGCCGGAGAGCAGCTTTTTCAGCGATTTCTCCGGGAAGGGCTCCTGGGCGGTGGTGCCGGCGATTTCGTGATAGAGCGCCCGATAGTTGTCGGGCGTCGGCATGATGCGTTGCTGGGCGAGCCGTTTGAGGGTTTCGCGGGCGATTTCGAAGGGCGTCATGGCCGCGAAGAGAAAAGATTAGTCGACGAGCCCGTGCCGCAGGCCGTAGTGGATCAGCTCGGCGGTGCTCTTCAGCCCCATTTTTTCCAACAGACGCGCTCGATAAGTGCTGACCGTGGCGACGCCCAGATTCAGTTCGTCGGCGATCTGTGTCAATGGCTTGCCTTGGGCGATCATCACCAGCACCTGATATTCGCGATCGGTGATGCGCTCGTGCGGTAGCTTTTCGGTGTCTTCAGCAATCGCTTCGGCGAGCTGCTGAGCCACGCCCGGGCTGACGTATTTCTTGCCGCGCGCGACCTGACGGATCGCGGTGACGAGCTGATCCGGAGCGCTTTGCTTGGTCAGATACCCCGAGGCGCCGGCTTTCAGCGCGCGCAACGCATACTGCTCCTCGGGGTGCATGCTGAGGATCAGCACCGGTTGCTTGGGAAACTCACGCTTGAGCTGTTTCAGCGTGTCGATGCCGTTGCGGTTGGGCATCGAGATGTCGAGCAGGAACACGTCCCATTCGTTCTGCCGGGCGATCTGCAACGCATCGACGCCGTCGTCGGCC
Source organism: Sulfuricystis multivorans (assembly GCF_003966565.1). NCBI lineage: Bacteria > Pseudomonadati > Pseudomonadota > Betaproteobacteria > Nitrosomonadales > Sterolibacteriaceae > Sulfuricystis > Sulfuricystis multivorans. The sequence continues at coordinate 971,632 of NZ_AP018718.1, forward strand.
TCGCCGGCGACGACGAGGTCTTCGGTTTCGGAAAAGATCTGCTTGAACCCCTGACGCACGATGGCGTGGTCGTCGGCGATCAGGACACGGATTTTTTCTGCCATTTCAGAACAGATCGGGCTGGATGACGGGTTCGGCCTCGCCTGCAGCGACGACATCGCCGTGTCGCTCCGGCACTTTCAGGATCAGCAGCGTGCCACCTTGTTCCGCGCTGGCGATATGGAAGCTGCCATCGAGGCTCTGCACCCGCTCACGGATGCCGCGCAGGCCGAAGGATTTGGGCTTGTCGAGGTCGCACTCGGCGATGCCGCGACCGTTGTCGCGAATCTCGAGCACGATATTACCGTTTTCGCGTCTCAAGCGCACGGCAACCAGCGATGCGTGCGCATGCTTGGCGATGTTCGTCAGTGCTTCCTGGGTGATGCGAAACAGGGCCAGCGAGGTTTCGGGATCCACCTCGATGCCGTCGTCGCATTGAGCGCGGCAGGTGATGCCGGTGCTGTGCATGAAGTCTTCGGCCTGGCACTCGATCGCGGCGGCGAGTCCGAATTCCTTCAGGATCCCGGGGCGCAGCTGCCGGGCGACCCGGCTGGCGGTGCTCATCGCCTGGTCGAGCAGATTCTCGATCGAACGCGCCTTGTCGGCGAGCTCGACAGGCAGCTTGCTGGCCAGGAGCGCCGCTTCGATCTTGAGACGCACGAGGATGCTACCGAGCTCGTCATGGATGTCGCGGGCGATGCGTTCGCGTTCCTCTTCCTTGGCGGCTTCGAGGTGGAACGACAGAGCGGCCAGCTGGGCGCGTGATTCGCGTAGCGCGGCTTCGGTGTTCTTGGTGCGCGTGATGTCGGTCGCGATTCCGGTCCATTGCACCGTGCCTTCGTCGCCACGATGAGGCAGCGAACGCATGTCGATCCAGCGGACGCCGTCCCTGAGGCGACCTTCCCATGACAGTGGGTTGCCTGACTGGGCGGATTCCTCGAGTGCCGCGATCAGGGTTTGCTGATCGGCGGGCAGAAGACAGGCGAAAAAACGCTCCGTAATGCCGCGCAGTTCGTGCGGGGCGATGCCGAGCAGGCGCGTGCTGCCTTCGCTGACATAGAGGAAACGGAAACGCCCTGCCGGATCGCGTTGCAGGTTGAACACCAAGCCGGGCAGATTGCTGGCCAGCGCCCGAAAGCGGGTCTCGCTGTCGTGCAACATTTCCAGCGCGGCGCGATGGTCGGCGCGCTGGCCGGCTTCGCGGACCTCTCGCTCGACGGCGGCAGGCAGACGTTCGAGTCGATCGGTGAAGACGATGTCATGAATGCCGCAGCGCAGCGCCTTCATCGCGGTACGCTGGTCGGCCGGTTCCGCGACGACGATCAACGGCGTTTCGAGACCGCGATCGCGCAACGTCCTCAGCGCGGCGACTGGAGTACAGCCGGCATGATTGAGGCAATGCAGTACCGCATCCCAGGACCCGGAGCGCAGCGCCGAGCGTAGCGCGGGTAATCCGCTCACCGCGGAAAATTCCGGGGTGGGCCCTTCCCATTGCCAACTGCTGCGCAAGGCGTCGATCAGTGCCGGCGAGTCGCACAGCAGCAGAAGACGCAAGGCGATGTCGCGGTGCGACGAGACTGGTTGCATGGGGAAGAACGCAGATCAAAGCTTGCATTTTAAGATACACGCGAGGCTCCGTTTATAATCCGCTGCACAGCGTGCCGGCATAGCTCAGTCGGTAGAGCAACCGCCTTGTAAGCGGTAGGTCACCAGTTCGAATCCGGTTGCCGGCACCAGCACCAATCCTTCAGCCGAGGCACGCAGCGTCGATGAGCGCAAAAGCCCGCTTCATTCTGGCCGTGGTCATTCTGCTGTTGGTGATGACCGCGCCAGTGGCGCTGACGATGGCGATCGCCCTTCACGAGTTGCAGGGCGATGAGCGCGCCGCTTTTCTCGTCATGCTCAATCGCTGGTTGCCGATCGGTGCGATGCTCGGCTTGCTCGCGCTGTTGCTCGCCGTCAATGGGTTGCGGCTCTTTTTCAAGCAATATGTGCTCGGCCTGTCGGCGCTTGCCGAGAAGATGCGGCTGATGATCGAGGCCAACCGTGCCTACCGTATTCCACCCACCGGCGCGCCGGAAATCCGGGCATTGGCCGAGGCCGCGAATGCGCTGGCCGATGCGCGTGACGCCCTGCAGACCGATGTCGAGGCGCGCATCGCGGCCGCCAAGGCGGCCACCGAGGAGGAAAGAAACCGGCTTGCCGCATTGGTCGCCGATCTGCCAATGCCGGTGCTGGTCTGCAATCTCGACGGCCGCATCCTGCTTTACAACAATCATGCCCGCCTGCAGGTGAAAGCGCTGGTACCGGATGGCCATGCCGGTGGCGGCGTGATCGGTCTGGGGCGTTCGATCTACGGGGTGTTCGACCATTCGCTGATCGGCCATGCGTTGGAATCCCTGCAACATCGCCTGGAACGCGCGGGCAGCCGGCCGCTCGCCCACTTCATCACGACGACCCGCGCCGGACAGCTGATCCGCGTGCAAATGGCGCCGGTCCTGTCCTCTGCCGCTGCTCCGGATGAAGCAAAAGAAAAAGAGGTGCAGCGCAGCATTGCCGGCTATGTGCTGGTGATGGAAAACATCACCAAGCAGCTCGAAAGCGGGACGCACTGTGACCGCACCGTACAGGCGCTGACCGACGACACGCGCGCGGCGCTCACTGGAATCCGCGCCAGTTTGCAAGGACTGCGCGGCTGTGTTGCGATCGACGAGGTCGAAGCCATTGCCGATGCCATCGAGGACGAGATCCAGATCCTCGCCGTGCGGCTCAACCAGTCCGCCCAGGAATATGCGAACACGCTGATCGGCCGCTGGCCGCTAGAAGACATGCTGGGTGCCGATCTGATGACGGCGGTCGGTCGACGCATCGAAAAGCGGCTTGGACTCACGGCGAAGATCGACGACGTGGCGGATGATCTCTGGGTTCGCGTCGATAGTTATTCGCTCACCCAGGCGGTGACCTTCCTCGCCGCGAAGCTCACTGAAAGTTTCGCTGTCAGGCTGGTGCGTCTGCGGCTCGCCCGCGCCGGGCGTATGGCACGGCTGGAGCTGCATTGGGCCGGCACCGCGGTATCGACCGAAACGCTGCTGGGTTGGCAACTCGAACCGATGACCATCGCCGGGGAAACCACACCGCTCACGTTGCGTGACGTCACCGACCGCCATGGCGGCCAGCTCTCCTGTGGCCGCAGCGCGGCGATCCAGCAATCTTTTTTCCGCATCGAGATTCCGGCTGCCAGGGAGCAGGAAAGCAGCGATGGCGTCGCGCTGATCCAGGTCGAGAGCCGGCCGGAGTTCTACGATTTCGATCTGTTCCATCGCGCCGGCGAGGATCGTACCAGCGACGATATGCCCCTTGCGGCGCTCACCTACACGGTCTTCGATACCGAGACCACGGGCATCGAGCCCTCCGCGGGTGACGAGATCATCCAGATCGGCGCGGTGCGTATCGTCAATGGCCGGTTGTTGCGCCACGAGAACGTCGACCAGCTCATCGATCCGCAGCGTCCGTTGCGCCCCGAGAGCATTCCGATCCACGGCATCACCGAAGAGATGGTGCGCGGCCAGCCGACCATCGCCACCGTCCTGCCTCAGTTCCACCGCTTCTGCGAGGGAACCGTCCTGGTCGCGCACAACGCCGCCTTCGACATGCGTTTCCTGCAATTGAAGGAAGAGAAACTTGGCTTGCGCTTTACGCATCCGGTGCTCGATACGCTGCTATTGTCGGCGGTGATCCATCCGAACCAGGAGTCGCACAAACTCGAAGCGATCGCCGAACGGCTCGGCATCAAGATCATCGGCCGCCACACCGCGCTCGGCGATGCGATCGTCACCGCCGAGGTGTTCCTGCGCATGCTGCCGCTTTTGGCCGGCATGGGCATCCATACCCTGGGCCAAGCGCGCGCCGCGGCGGAGAAGACCTACTATGCCCGCGTCAAATATTGAGGAAGCGCTCGCTGAGGGTCATTGCGCAGCACTGGCGCGAATCGCCGCAGCCGCGCGGCGATAAAACTCCAGGGCCTGATGGCGCTCGCCGGCCGCTTCCGCGGCGCGGGCGCGTTCGAGCCATTGATCGGCGCTGGCGTCCTCGCTTTCCGCATAGCGGATCGTGAGCGACTGTTTTTCCGGCGCGTTTCGTTTGGCGCGAATGACGAGCGCTTTGGGTGTCTTCGCTCCCGCGTCGGTCTTTCCGGCGGGGGGCGTCTTGTCGGCGCCGACTTTGCGCGGCGCTTGCAGGGCTTTCAGTTCCTCCCAGGCTTGGCGGTAGATCAGGAGTGCTTCGTCACGCTTGCCAGCCATCTCGGCCAGGCGCGCCTTGCGCAGCAGCTCATCGACCCGATCGGGTGCCTGAAGCGAACGCACGGGCGGCGCGGGCGGATTTTCCGCGGCCTGGCGCGCCAGTGCGGCGAAGTTCTCGGTGCTGGTGAAGAGCTTGGCGATGTCGTAGTTGCCCTGTCGCATCGCCCAGGCGACGGCATCATCGCCATAATCGTTCTTGAGCGCGGGGTTTGCGCCGGCATCGATCAAGCGCTGGGCGATGCTTGCATGCCCTTCGCGCGCGGCCATCATCACCACCGTCGAGCCATTGGTCGAGCGTGCATTGACCTCGGCGCCGGCGGCGAGCAGGTCTTCGACCACGCGGGCATGGCCGGCGAAGGCCGCATAGTGCAGTGCCGTCCAGACGCGCTCTTTCCCAGGATTGGGGCGGGCGCCATGAGCGAGCAGCCAGCGCACCGCTTCCTGGCGGTTCTTCCATGCCGCGAGCATCAGCGCGGTTTCGCCGAAGCGGTTGGCGCGGTCGATGTCGGCGCCGCGAGCGAGGAATAGTTCCATCAGCGGGATATTGCCTTCCCAGGCGCCGATCATCAGGCCGGTGCCGATCAGCTGACCCTCGAAATTTGGGTCCAGTCCCTCATCGAGCCAGGCCGCGGCCTGCTGGATGTCGCCCAATTCGAGCGCAGCGGAAAATCGCGCTGGGTCGGGCAGCTCGGCAAAAGCGGTTGATAGCGGCAGCAGGAGCGCAAAGAGGGGAGGAAGCCAGCGTTTCATCGCCAGCAGTTTAACCGCTGGGGTAGCATTCACCGCATGATGGCGGCGACGATCGGGTGTCGGGATTCGGCAGGTGGCCGGATGGGGCTGGCGCTGTTGATCAGTCTTGTCCTGCACGGGGTGCTGTTGTTTCCTTGGCGCGCACCGCGTATGCCAAGGCCTGTTTCCGCGCTCGAGGTGACCCTGCCGCCGCTTGCCATGCCCGAGCCGGTCGCGCAGCTCATGTCCGCCGCGCCGGAAGCGACCCAGGATGCCATCGTGCCCGCTTCGGCCAAAGCTGCCGTTGCGCCAGCGCCGACTGTCGGCCCGGTAAAGCCGCAGCCTTTGAAAGGGCGTGCGCTGTCCGCCGCGCTGGCAGCATTGACGCAGGAGGAGTTCTATCCGCGCGCGGCGATCGAGCAGGGGCTGGAAGGGCGTGTCGTGCTGCTCCTGACACTCGACGAGGGCGGCCGTGTCACCCGCATCGAGCTGGCGAGTTCGTCGGGACATGCGCTGCTCGATGAGGCGGCCGTGCAGGCGGCAAGCCGCGTCGGGCGCCTGGCCGGCGGGCATCGCCAGGTGCTGCTGCCCGTGGAGTTTCGCCTCGAATGAAGGCCATCTCCCTTCATGCCGCCGTACCGGAGAAGCCTGCCGTCGGCGCCCCTTGCAATGGCTGCGGGGTCTGCTGTGCGCTGTTTCCCTGTCCGCTCTCGCGTCTTTTGCTGCGGCATCGCGAGGGCCCCTGCCCGGCGCTGACCTGGCAAGAGACGCGCTATGTCTGTGGCCTGGTCGTCGCGCCGACGGGGTTTGCCCGCTGGCTGCCGCGTCGTCTCGTGCGGCGCTGGATCGGTGTTGGCATCGGTTGCGATTGCGATGCCGAAGTCAGCGACGATGTTTTATAGTCACTGGCAATGCTCGCCTACCTGATCCGCCGCCTGCTTTACGCCTTGCCGATCCTGATCGGCGTCAATGTCATCACCTTTGCGCTGTTTTTCATCGTCAACACCCCGGACGACATGGCGCGCATGCAGCTCGGCGTCAAGCGTGTCACGCCGGAAGCGATCGAGAAATGGAAGGCCGAGCGCGGTTACGACTTGCCGCTGTTTTGGAATGCCCAGGCGCTAGGCGCCGAAAAGCTCACCCGCACGATCTTTTTCACCAAGTCGGTGAGGATGTTCGTGCTCGATTTCGGCCGCGCCGACGATGGCCGCGACATTGCGCGCGAGATCGGCCAGCGCATGGGGCCGAGTCTCGCGGTGGCGGTGCCGGTGTTCGTGCTGGGGCTGATTGCGGCGATTTCGTTCGCGCTCTTGCTCGTTTATTTTCGCGCCACCTATCTCGATTTCGCCGGCGTCGTGTTGTGCGTGGCGATGATGTCGGTCTCCAGCCTCTTCTACATCATCGGCGGCCAGTGGCTCGTTGCCAAGGTCTGGCATCTGGTGCCGATCTCCGGCTACGCCGAGGGGCTGTCGGCGACGAAGTTCATCGTCTTGCCGGTGATCATCAGCGTGCTCGCCGGCTTGGGTGCCTCATCCCGCTGGTATCGGACGATCTTTCTCGAAGAGGCGAACAAGGATTACGTGCGCACCGCGCGCGCCAAGGGCTTGTCGGAGCGCGTCGTGCTGTTTCGCCACGTGCTGAGGAACGCCCTGATCCCGATCCTCACCGGCGCGGTGGTGCTGATTCCATCGCTGTTCATGGGCAGTCTCTTGATCGAGGCGTTCTTCGGCATTCCGGGCCTGGGCAGCTACACGATCGATGCGATCAACGCGCAGGACTTCGCCGTCGTGCGCGCGATGGTATTCATCGGCTCGGTGCTCTACATCGTCGGCCTGCTGCTCACCGACATTTCCTACACGCTCGCCGATCCGCGCATCCGCCTGCAATGAAGTTCGTCCTGCTCGTCTCGGATGCGCTGTTCTTCCTGCTCGTTCTGGCGGCGATCATCGGCGGGCTTTGGGCGCGTCGCGTCGAGCACCTGCGGGCGAGTTGGCGGCGCGTCGGCCAAAACCGTGTGGCGATGGCGGCGGCGACGCTGCTCGTGGCCTTCACCGCCGTTGCGCTGCTGGATTCGGTGCACTATCGCGAGCGGTTGCCGGGGGAGGGCGAGAACTATGCCGTGGAGGTGCGATCATTGCTCGATGGGCTGCTTGCCGACCTGCGCACGCGCACCGAGAAGACCTACTCGGCGCCGCTTTCCACACACTCCTTCGCCAAGGAAACCATCGAGGGCGAGGGGCGCGACTTCCCGCGCCTCAAATTCGGCGGCGCGCATCTGGGTGAGAATCTCTCCCGCCACGGCGCGGATATCCGCTTGCGCATCCTCAAAGGACTGGGCGCCGGCGTGCTCGTCTGGCTGACGCTGTGGCTCGTCGGCGCACCGTGGCGGGCGAAGGTGCCGCATCTGGCTTGGGATGCCGTGTTCCTCACCTTGCTGGTGCTTTGCCTCATGGCCGGCCCCGTCGCCGTACTGGCACAGGGCTATCATGTGTTCGGCACCGACAAGGTGGGGCAGGACGTGCTCTATCTGACGCTGAAGAGCATCCGTACCGGCCTGTTGATCGGCACGCTCACCACGCTGATCATGCTGCCGGCGGCGATTTTTTTCGGCATCCTCGCCGGCTACGCGGGCGGCTGGATCGACGATGTGATCCAGTATCTCTACACGACGCTCAACTCCATACCCGGTGTGCTCCTGATCGCCGCCGCGGTGCTGATGATGCAGGTGGTGATCGACACCCATCCGGAATGGTTCGCGACCAGCGCCGAGCGCGCCGACGCACGGCTGATCGCCTTGTGCGCGATTCTCGGCTTGACCAGCTGGACGGGGCTGTGCCGGCTGCTGCGTGGTGAGACCCTGAAGCTGCGCGAGCTGGAATACGTGCAGGCGGCGCGCGCGCTCGGGGTATCTGGCCTGCGCATCCTGGCGCGCCACATCCTGCCGAACGTGATGCACATCGTGATGATCGCGATCGTGATGGATTTCTCGGGACTGGTGCTCGCCGAGGCTGTGCTGTCCTATGTCGGCATCGGCGTCGATCCGAACACGATCAGCTTCGGCACGATGATCAACGCCGCGCGCATGGAGCTCGCGCGCGAGCCGATGGTCTGGTGGTCCTTGGCTGCCGCCTTCGTCTTCATGTTCGTGCTGGTGCTCGCGGCGAATCTGTTCGCCGACGTGGTGCGCGACGCTTTCGACCCGCGGGCGGTGCGATGACATTGCTTACCGTGCGCGATCTTTCCATCGACATCGGCCCCGCTCGTCCGGTCGAGGGCGTTTCGTTCGAGATTGCCCGGGGGGAGACTTTCGCGCTGGTCGGGGAATCCGGCTGCGGTAAGTCGCTCACTGCGCTGGCGTTGCTGCGGTTACTTCCCGAGGCGGCGCGGATCGCTGGCGGCATGGCGCATCTGGGGGACACCGACCTCTTCGCCCTGCCCGAGGTCCGCATGCGCGAGGTGCGCGGCGGCCGCATCGGCATGATCTTCCAGGAGCCGGCGACCAGCCTGAATCCGGTGATGACCATCGGCAGCCAGATCGGCGAGGCGTTGCGGCTGCATGGCGGCTCGGCGGATATGAGACGAGTCGTCGAACTGCTCACCGCGGTGGGTATCCCCGATCCCGAGCGGCGGGCCGGCGAATATCCGTTCCAGATGTCGGGCGGCATGAAGCAGCGGGCGATGATCGCGATGGCGCTGGCCGGCGAGCCGGAGCTTTTGATCGCCGACGAGCCGACCACCGCGCTCGATGTGACGATCCAGGCCCAGGTGCTCGATCTGCTCGCCAGACTCGCGGCAAAGCGGGGCATGGCGATGCTCCTGATCACCCATGACCTGGGGGTCGTCGCGCGGATGGCCGATCGTGTCGCCGTGATGTATGCCGGCGAGCTCGTCGAGATCGCGCCGCGCGCTGCATTCTTTGCCCAGCCCGCCCACCCGTACGCGCAGCGGCTGTTCGCCGCCTTGCCCGCTACGGCCGCCCGGCGGACGCGTCTGGCAACGATTCCCGGCAGCGTGCCGAATCCCACCGAGCGTCATGCGGGCTGCCGCTTCGTCGCCCGCTGCTCGGTTGCCCTGCCGGTGTGCGGCACGGTGCCGCCGCCCTGGCGCGAGCCCACACCGGGACATCGAGTGCGTTGCCATCTGGAAACGGCGACGAAAATCGGCGCTGGTGGCACAGCACCTCCCTGCGCAGAAGGACATGGCCGCCCCACGACCGAGAACTTGCTCGAGGCGCACGACCTCAAAGTGCATTTCCCGATCCGGCGCGGCGTGCTACAGCGTGCCGTCGGCTGGGTGCGGGCAGTCGATGGCGTCGACCTCTCGATTGCGGCAGGCCGCACGCTGGCGCTGGTGGGCGAATCGGGCTGTGGCAAGACCACGGTCGGCAAGGCGATCCTTGGGCTGCAGTCGGCGACGGCGGGAACGGTGAAGCTCGCAGGTCGGATTTTGGATGGGCTGGCGCCGCGCGAGATGCAGATGGTGTTCCAGGACCCCTTCGGCTCCCTCGATCCGCGGCTCACCATCGACGCGATCGTTCGGGAGGGCCGGCCCGATGCGGACGTTTCGGCTTTGCTGCGCCAGGTGGGACTGACGCCGGAAATGGCCAAGCGCTATCCGCACGAATTCTCCGGCGGCCAGCGCCAGCGCATCGCCATCGCCCGCGCCTTGGCCGTCATGCCCAGGCTGTTGATCTGCGATGAGCCGACCAGTGCGCTGGATGTCTCGGTGCAGGCGCAGATCCTCAACCTGTTGCTCGACTTGCAGGCGCGTCTGGGATTGGCGTATCTGTTCATCACGCACAACATCGCGGCGGTCGATTTCCTCGCCCATGAGGTGGCCGTGATGTATCTGGGCCGCATCGTCGAACAGGGAACGGTCGAGGAGGTATTGGACAACCCGCGCCACCCCTATACTCAGGCGCTGTTGGCGGCGGTGCCGAAGCTTGTGGGAGCGCCCGGCGAACGGCTATGGGTCCAGGGCGATCCGCCCTCGCCGGCGAACCCGCCGCCGGGCTGCCATTTCCATCCGCGCTGCCCGCGCGCGGCGGCGCGCTGCCATGCCGCCTATCCTGCGACTGCCGTGATTTCGGCGACGCACTGGGTGCGCTGTTATTTTCCCGATTGAACCTAAAAACCTCAGTTGGACGCGCCCGATGGTGCGTGCCGGCGGGCGGATGGCGCGACGCGACGACGCCGCAGGCTCATGCCTGCAAGGAGGAGCAACAAAGCCAGGCGCGCGCCGGGGCGCGCCAGGGGGTGCGTAGCGGGGTCACCGACTCGGTGAGCGGGGAAAGTGTGGCAAGCTCTGATTCTCAAAGGCATTTTTTGCTTACAGAAGCGGTCAACTGGGGTTTTTAGGTTGAAGCTTTTTCTTGGTCGTCCGGGCATTGGGTGGCGTTTTCGTTTTCGCTCTCACGGCTGGTTTCGCGCTTGGCTTGACCGTCACCGTGGGTTTCCCCTTGAACCTGGCCGCCACTGTTTTGCCTTTGCGGCTCGGCGTGGCGCTTTCCTTCGGTAGCGGCGGAGGTTCGGGCAGCGCATGGGCGAGGTTTTCTGCCGCCTGGCTGCCAGGACGGGGGATGAGCAGGGTGAAGCCGGGATGGATTCTGACGCGCGGCGTAATCCCGTTGATCTGCCGCAACCGCGCCTCGCTGAGCTTGAAACGGGCGGCGACCTTGGCGATCGTCTCGCCGCGCTTGAGCGTATGAGTCTTCCAGTTCGACAGCGGCTTGTCTTCGGCCTCGTAACGCTCCAGATTGGTGAGGAAGGTGCCGATCTTTTCCACGGGAAGCAGCAGTTCCTCGCCGGCCTGATTGCCATCGATGACGGGACGATGGTAAGCCGGGTTCAAGGCGACGAACTCCTCGACCGATATCCCAGCGAGGTGCGCGGCGAGCGCGACATCGATGCGCGCCGGCTTCGCGACCGTTTCGAAATAAGGCCGATTGGGGATCGGCGGCAAATAGATACCGAACAGCTCGGGTTGCGCGACGATGTTCTTCAGTGCTTGCAGTTTCGGCACATAGTTGCGGGTCTCGGCGGGCATCGTCAGGCTCGAATAGTCCGTGGGCAGACCCTTGGCCTGGTTTTTTGCGATCGCCCGGCCGACGGCGCCTTCACCCCAGTTGTAGGAAGCCAGCGCGAGATGCCAGTCACCGTGCATTTCATAGATTTTTTGCAGATAGGTCAGCGCCGCATCCGTCGAGGCGATGATGTCGCGACGCTCATCGGCCCACCAGTTCTGGTCGAGGTTGTAGGTCTTGCCGGTCGAGGGAATGAACTGCCACAGTCCCATCGCTCGCGCCCTCGATACGGCTCGCGGATTGAAGGCGCTCTCGACCATCGGCAAGAGGGCAAGCTCGGTGGGCATGCCGCGTGTTTCCAGCTCCTCGACGATGTGGTAGAGATAACGCCGGCCACGCTCGAAGATGCGCCGCAGCATTTCCGGGCGGTTCAGATACCAGGATTGATGCTCGGCGACGAGCGGATCGTGCAGATCGGGCATGCCGAAGCCGCGGCGGATGCGCTGCCAGAGATCCTCGGGGGGGGCGGTCAGGTCGATGAGCGGCGGTGGAGTGTTTTCAGTGATGATTTGTTTGGGCAGTGCAGAGGCAGGCAATTCTGGCGCGGCGGCAGCGCCGGGTTCAGAAATGGTCTGGGGCGGCGAAGGCTGCACGGCCGCTTCGGCCGAGCGGTCGGGTTTTTGCGCAACACTGCCGGGTAGTGTTGCGCAGCCGCCGGCGAGCACGACCAGCACGAGCACGGTAAGGCGCAAAATGAGGTTCATCGGATGCCCGTTTCGGAAAAGGGGGGCAGTTTAACCCTTCGCATCGAGCGGGCAATCATGGCGAAGCATATGTCTGCGGAAAACCACAATGGCGCATGGCATTCGGAAAGCGCTAACTTGACAAGCCAAGAAAGCAGGATCGTATCCATGCGGCTTGGCCGCTTCATCGAATGGTTCCAAGGAGACGAGAAATGAAACTACGCACGCTCATGATGGGCCTCATCGCCGCCACATTCGCCTGCACGGCGCTGGCGGATCAGCCGATCGTCATCAAGTTCAGCCATGTCGTGGCCACCGACACACCGAAAGGCAAGGGGGCCGAGTTCTTCAAACAGAAGGCCGAGGAACTCACCAAGGGGCGCGTCAAGGTCGAGGTCTATCCGAACAGCACGCTCTACAAGGACAAGGAAGAAATGGAGGCCCTCCAGCTGGGCGCCGTGCAGATGCTCGCGCCGTCGCTCGCCAAGTTCGGCCCCTTGGGCGTCAAGGAATTCGAGCTCTTCGATCTGCCGTTCATCTTCGACAATTACGGGGAGTTGCACAAGGTCACCACCGGACCGGTCGGCAAGTCGCTGCTGAAGAAACTCGAGTCGAAGGGCATCCTCGGCTTGGCCTACTGGGACAACGGCTTCAAGGTGATGAGCGCGAACAAGCCGCTGCGCATGCCAGAAGACTTCAAGGGGCTGAAAATGCGCATCCAGTCCTCGAACGTGCTGGATGCCCAGATGCGCGCGCTCGGCGCCTTGCCGCAGAAGATGGCCTTCTCCGAGGTCTATCAGGCATTGCAGACCGGTGTGGTCGATGGCACCGAGAACCCGCCGTCGAACCTCTACACGCAGAAGATGCACGAGGTGCAGAAGTATGTGACGCTCTCCGACCACGGCTATCTCGGCTATGCGGTGATCGTCAACAAGAAATTCTGGGACGGCCTGCCAGCGGACATCCGCAAGGCGCTCGAAGACGCGATGGAACAGGCGACCCGTTATGCCAACCAAATCGCCAAGGTCGAGAACGACCAGGCCCTCGAGGCCGTCCGGAAGTCTGGCAAGAGCGAGATCATCACCCTGACGCCGGAGCAGAAAAAAGCCTGGAAAAAGGCCCTCGTCAAAGTGCATGAGCAGATGGCCGACCGTATCGGCAAGGAGCTGATCCAGTCGGTGTATCAGGAAACCGGCTTCGATCCGCACAAGCTTTGATTTCTTTGCTGCGTTAGCGCGAACGCGGGGAGCACGCTGCTCCCCGTCGTTTTGTCGGGAAAGCGCATGAAGATCCTCGATCACCTCGAAGAATGGCTGATCACCTTTCTGATGGGGGCGGCAACGACGATCATCTTCGTCGCCGTCTTGCATCGCTATGCCTCGGGTTGGCCGATCCCGGTCGTGCAGGACTGGCTGATTTCGCTCGACTTCTCCTGGGCGCAGGAGCTTTGCATCATCATGTTCGTCTGGATGGCCAAGTTCGGCGCCGCCTATGGGGTGAGAACCGGCATCCACGTCGGCGTCGATGTCTTGATCAATCGACTCTCCGACCGCACTCGCGCCAAGTTCATCGTCTTCGGCCTACTCGCCGGGGCGCTGTTTACGGGCATCGTCGGCACGCTGGGAGCGACCTTCGTCTGGGAAAACGGCGCGCACTACAGCATCTATAAATTCCTCGGCCTGGAGCTTGGCGACCTTTACGAAGGCCCGACGACGCCAGACCTCGAGTGGCCGACCTGGATCGTCTATTCGGCGATTCCTCTCGGCTCCTGGCTGATGTGCTTCCGCTTCCTCCAAGTCATGGTGAGCTTCATGCGCAGCGGTGAACTGCCGCATCATGATCACGGCCATGTCGAAGGTCTGCCAGAAGGCGAGTCGCTCGAACCTGGCAAGGATGACGCGATCTACCGGATGAACGATGACCTGCATCCGCGCAGCGTGTTTGCCGGCCCCGAGCGTCGGCAGCGCGACGACGGCCCGCCTGCTGGCGGCGATCGCCGTGCTGGGGGTGCCCAGTCATGAATTCGCTCCTCATCTTTTCGCTGCTGGTGGCGCTGATGCTGACCGGTATGCCGATCTCGATCTCGCTCGGCCTCACGGTGCTGTCCTTCCTGTTCTTCATGACCCACGTGCCGGTCGAGTCGGTGGCGCTGAAGCTGTTTACCGGCATCGAGAAGTTCGAGATCATGGCGATCCCGTTCTTCATTCTCGCCGGCAATTTCCTCACCCACGGAGGTGTGGCACGGCGCATGATCAAGTTCGCCACCTCGATGGTGGGCCACTGGCACGGCGGACTGGGCTTGGGCGGGGTGGTCGCCTGCGCGCTGTTTGCGGCGGTATCGGGCTCCAGCCCGGCCACCGTCGTGGCGATCGGTTCGATCCTGATGCCGGCGATGGTCAAAGCCGGCTTCCCGAAGCGCTTCGGCGCCGGTGTCATCACCACCTCGGGCGCGCTCGGCATCCTGATTCCGCCGTCGATCGTGATGGTGATGTATTCGGTGTCGACCAACACTTCGGTGGGCGCGCTGTTCATGGCCGGCGTGATTCCGGGGCTGGTGATGGCGACGATGCTCGGTATGACGACCTGGTACCGCGCCTGGAAGAACGCTTACCCGCGTCAGCCGCGGGCGTCGTGGGGCGAGCGCTGGACGGCCTTCCGCGAATCCGCTTGGGGGGTGTTCCTGATCGTCGTGGTGATGGGCGGCATCTACAGCGGCATCTTCACGCCGACCGAGGCCGCGGCGATGAGCGCGGTATATGCCTTCTTCGTCGCCGTGTTCGTCTATAGGGACATGGGGCTGAAAGATGTGCCGCGCGTGCTGCTCTCGTCGGCGAACATGAGTGCGATGCTGCTCTACATCATCACCAACGCGGTACTGTTTTCCTTCCTGATGACGCATGAGAACATCCCGCAAGAGATGGCGAACTGGATGATCGGTACTGGCGTCGGGGTAATCGGTTTTTTGCTGATCGCCAACGTGCTGTTGCTGATCGCCGGCAACTTCATGGAGCCTTCGTCGATCGTGCTGATCCTGGCGCCGATCCTGTTCCCGATCGCCGTCAAGCTCGGCATCGACCCGGTGCATTTCGGCATCCTGATGGTCGTGAACATGGAAGTCGGCATGTGCCATCCGCCCGTCGGTTTGAACCTCTACGTTTCCTCCGGGATCACCAAGATGGGCATTACCGAGCTGACGGTCGCGGTCTGGCCCTGGTTGCTGACGATGCTGATCTTCCTCGTCATCGTCACCTACTGGCCACCGCTGTCGCTGTGGTTGCCGCGCACCCTGGGCATGATCCACTGAGAAAGCCTTGCTGCGCACAAGCCCGGCCGTCGGACCGGGCTTTTTTGTCGCTGCTGCGGGCGGGGAAGGTCGATTCTGCGATAAAATCCGCAGTCCTTTGTTTTTCATATCAATCTGCTGGAGAATCTCAGAATGGCCATCGAACGCACTCTGTCGATCATCAAACCGGATGCCGTGGCGAAGAACCTGATCGGCAAGATCTATTCCCGTTTCGAGACCAACGGTCTCAAGATCGTCGCCGCCCGCATGGCGTGGCTCTCGGAACGTGAAGCGGCCGGCTTCTATGCCGTGCACAAGGAGCGTCCTTTCTTCAAGGATCTCGTCAAGTTCATGACCTCCGGTCCGGTGATGATCCAGGTGCTCGAAGGCGAGGACGCGATCGCCAAGAACCGTGCGTTGATGGGCGCGACCGACCCGAAAAAGGCCGAACCCGGCACCATTCGTGCCGATTTCGCCGAGAGCATCGATGCCAATGCCGTGCATGGCTCGGATGGCCCCGAGACGGCGAAGACCGAGATCGCCTATTTCTTCCCGGAACTGGACGTTTTCTCTGGCCGTTGATGACGACCAATCTGCTCGATTTCGATATCGACGGGCTGACAGCCTGGTTCGCGCAATTGGGCGAGAAACCCTTCCGCGCGCGCCAGGTGCTCTCCTGGATGCATCGTTTCGGCGTCGACGATTTCGGGCAGATGACCGATGTGGCGAAAAGCCTGCGCGCCAAGCTCACGGAAACGGCCGAGATTCGTGGTCCTGTTCCCGTGCGTGACAGCATGGCTGCCGACGGCACGCGCAAATGGCTGCTCGACGTCGGGCAGGGCAATGCCGTCGAGACGGTATTCATCCCCGAAGCCGGTCGCGGCACCCTGTGCGTGTCGACGCAGGTGGGTTGCGCGCTGGAATGCGCTTTTTGTTCGACGGGCCGGCAGGGTTTCAACCGCAATCTCTCCACCGCCGAGATCATCGGCCAGCTCTGGCACGCCAACCGTGTGCTCGGCGCGGTGAAGCAGCCAGGGGTGGGCGATCCAAGAGAACGCGTGATCAGCAACGTCGTGCTGATGGGTATGGGCGAGCCGTTGGCGAACTACGACAATGTCGTGGCGGCGCTCAGACTGATGCTCGACGACCATGCCTATGGCCTGTCGCGTCGACGCGTCACCGTCTCCACCGCCGGGATGGTGCCGGCGATCGATCGGTTGCGCGAGGATTGTCCGGTGGCACTGGCCGTCTCGCTGCACGCGCCGACCGATGCCTTGCGCGACGAACTGGTACCGCTCAACAAGAAATATCCGCTCGCGGAGCTGATGGCCGCTTGCCGGCGCTATCTGGAAAACGCGCCGCGCGATTTCATCACTTTCGAATACGTGTTGCTCGCCGATGTCAATGATCGCGACGAGGATGCCCGCGCTTTGTCGAAACTGGTGCGCGACATCCCCTGCAAGTTCAACCTGATCCCGTTCAATCCCTTCCCGGATTCGGGTTTTCGCAAGCCATCGATGGAGCGCGTGCGCCGCTTCCAGGCAATCCTGATGAACGCCGACATCGTCACGACGGTGAGGAAAACCCGCGGCGACGAGATCGACGCGGCTTGTGGCCAGTTGGCCGGGCAGGTCAGGGACAGGACCAAACGCCGTTCGGTCGAGCTCCATCCAGAGGCAATCGCCCAATGATCCCGTTGCGCTTTTTGCCGTTTGTCTTGGCATCCGCCCTGCTAGGATGTGCGAGCACCTCCGCTCCCCCCAAGCCGGAACCGCTGCCCGATCTGGAACAAAAGACGGCGATCAGCCCACCCGTTGCCGCGGATCCGCGCGAACGGGCGAAGGTGCATACCGATCTCGGTCTTGCCTATCTGCGTGAGGGTCAGTACGAAATCGCGCTCAACGAGGCGAAGATCGCCATCGAGGCCCAGGACGGCTATGCTCCCGCCTACAACCTGAAAGGGCTCGTGCATATGGCCCTCGGGCAGAACGGGGAGGCCGAAGCGGCTTTTCGCCAGGCGTTGGCGCTGGCCCCGGGCAATCCAGAAATCAGCAACAACTTCGGGTGGTTCCTCTGCCAGACGGGCAGGGTCAAGGATTCTTTCGCCTACTTCAACAAGGCGCTTGCCAATCCGCTCTACAAGACGCCCGCCACCGCCTTGCACAACATGGGCGTGTGCGCGCTGCTGGACAAAGACGACGTCACCGCCGAGTCTCATCTGTTCCGTGCCTTGAAGCTCGACCCGAACGACTTGCGCGCCTATTACCTGCTGGCCGAAATCGATTACCGGCGCGGACGTTACGAAGACGCACGCGAGTGGCTGCGCAAATTGCACGAGAGAATCGAACCGACGGCCGAGACCGTATGGCTTTCCTTGCGCATCGACCGTAAACTCGGCGACCACAAGAGCGAGGCGGCCAACATGGGCATCTTGCGCCGCAAATTCCGCGATTCGCCCGAATACCTGTTGATGATGCGCGGAGCGTTCGATTGAGCGAGTTGGAGCACGACATCGCCGGCAGCGAAACCTCGCCGGCTGCACAAACCCTTTCTGTCGGGTCGCAGTTGCGTGCCGCGCGCGAAGCCGCGCAATTGACCCCTGACGATGTCGCCCAGGCGCTGAAATTCAGCCCCCGGCAGATCGCCGCCCTCGAGGCCGACGATTACGCTGCGCTGCCCGGTGCAACGATCGTGCGCGGCTTCGTGCGCAACTACGCGCGTCTGCTGAAACTGGATGCGACGAAGTTGCTGCAGCAACTCGATGACGCCTTGCCAAGCGGGCCCGTCGAGGTGCGACCGCCCGATAACATGGGGATCGCCAGCGAGCGACGTGGGTTGCGGGAATCCTCCCCGTTGCTGACCCTCTCACTGGTGCTACTGCTGGCGGCTGCCTTGCTGATGCTGTGGCATTTCTTCGGCCCGGTGCCACAGCGGGCCGCGCCGGCGGCAGCTGGCGCAGAATCGTCGATCGGACAAACCACGAACCAGCCGCCGGCTTCACCGGCACCAACGCCCGTTACTGCGTCGGCCGACACTCCCGTTACTGCGTCGGCCGACAGCCCCGTGCCGGCGCCGGCCGATGTGGCGACCGGTCAGGGATCCTCGCCGGCTTTGCATTTCTCGTTTGCCGATCGTTCCTGGGTCGAGGTCGTCGATGCAAACAAGCAGGTGCTGCACAGCGGCGAGAATCCGCCGGGTAGCGAATTGAACCTCGTTGGTCAGCCGCCCTTCGACATCGTGATCGGCAATGCCACGAAGGTCACACTGTCCTATGATGGCAAGCCGATCGATCTCGCTCCTCATACGCGAGCGGAAGTGGCGCGCTTAAGACTCGAATGACCATGACGGCGAATATTCCAACACGCCGGCTGACGCGACAGGTCATGGTCGGCAAAGTCTGCGTTGGCGGGACGGCACCGGTTGTCGTCCAATCGATGACCAATACCGACACCGCCGACGTCTTCGCCACGGCCCAGCAGGTAGCCATGCTCGATCGCGCCGGCGCCGAGATCGTGCGCGTCACGGTGAATACCCGCGAGGCTGCGGCTGCGGTGCCGAAGATCAAGGAGCGGCTGCTGCAGCTCGGGCTGGAGGTGCCGCTCGTCGGTGACTTTCATTTCAACGGCCACAAGCTGCTCGCCGAGGTGCCGGAATGCGCCGCCGCGCTCGACAAGCTGCGCATCAATCCCGGCAACGTCGGCAAGGGGGCCAAGCGCTTCGATCAGTTCGCGCAGATGATCGAATTCGCCTGCAAATTCGGCAAGCCCGTGCGTATCGGCGTCAATTGGGGTAGCCTCGATCAGGAGCTCCTCGCCCGGTTGATGGACGAGAATGCCCGTCGCTTGGAGCCGAAGGACGCGACGGGGCTGATGCGTGAGGCGATGGTGACTTCGGCGTTGGAGTCTGCGGCGCAGGCCGAGAAGCTGGGCTTGCCCGGCAATGCGATCGTGCTCTCCTGCAAAGTGAGTGGGGTGCAGGATCTGATTGCGATCTATCGCGAGCTGGCGGCGCAGTGCGACTACCCGCTGCATCTGGGGCTTACCGAGGCCGGCATGGGCAGCAAGGGCATCGTCGCCTCGACCGCAGCGCTGGCCGTGCTGCTGCAGGAGGGCATTGGCGATACGATCCGTGTCTCGCTGACGCCGGAACCGAATGAGCCACGCACCAAGGAGGTCGTCGTCGCGCAGGAAATCTTGCAGACGATGGGCCTGCGTGCCTTCGTGCCGTTGGTGGTGGCCTGCCCCGGCTGCGGCCGCACCAGCAGCACTTTCTTCCAGGAGCTCGCGCAGGACATCCAGACCTATGTGCGGGAGAAGATGCCCAAGTGGCGGCTCGAACACCGTGGTGTGGAAATGATGACCGTGGCGGTGATGGGCTGCGTGGTCAATGGCCCCGGTGAAAGCAAGCATGCCAACCTCGGCATCTCGCTGCCCGGCACGGGTGAAGCGCCGGTGGCGCCCGTCTATGCCGATGGCGAGCGCCTCACCACCTTGCGCGGCGAGAACATCGCCGCCGAATTCCGCGCCATCATCGACGCTTACGTTGCAAAAACCTACCCAAGGCATTCATGAGTCGAGTCTTGCAAGCCATCCGCGGCATGAACGACATCCTGCCGCCCGAATCCGAGCGCTGGGAAGCCTTCGAGGAGACCGTGCGCGACTGGCTGTTTTCCTACGGCTACCGGCCGATCCGCATGCCGCTGGTCGAACCCACGCCGCTGTTCGCGCGCGCCATCGGCGCGGTGACCGACATCGTCGAGAAGGAGATGTATTCCTTCATCGACAGCCTCAATGGCGAATCGCTCACGTTGCGCCCGGAGGGGACCGCCTCCTGCGTGCGCGCCGTGTTGCAGCACAATCTTCTTTACGATGGGCCGAAGCGGCTGTGGTACATGGGGCCGATGTTCCGCCATGAACGGCCGCAGAAAGGCCGTTACCGGCAGTTCCACCAGGTCGGTGTCGAGGCGCTGGGGCTGGCGGGTCCCGATATCGACGCCGAGCAGATCCTGATGTGCGCGCGGCTGTGGGACGATCTGGGGCTCGACGGCATCCGCCTCGAGATCAACTCGTTGGGGCAGCTCGATGAGCGTACGAAGCATCGCGCCGACCTGATCAGTTATCTGGAAAGGCATATCGACCAGCTCGACGAGGACGGCAGGCGGCGGTTGCACACGAATCCGTTACGTATCCTCGACACCAAGAACCCGGCCCTGCAAACGCTCGTCGAAGGAGCGCCGAAGCTGATCGATTATCTCGGCGAAGCCTCGCTGAAACATTTCGAAGGCGTACAGCGACTGCTCAAGGATGCCGGTGTTCCCTACCGGATCAATCCGCGGCTGGTGCGCGGGCTCGACTACTACAATCTGACCGTGTTCGAGTGGGTCACCGACCGGCTCGGCGCCCAGGGCACCGTTTGCGCCGGCGGGCGCTACGATGGGCTGATCGCGCAGCTGGGTGGCAAGCCGGCGCCCGCCTGCGGTTTTGCGCTGGGCGTCGAGCGGCTGATGGCGCTGCTGGAGTCCCAAAGCGGCCTGCCGGAAGCGCCGGCGCCCGATGTCTATCTCGTGCATCAGGGCGAGGCGGCGCAGCGTCTTGCCTTCCGGGTGGCGGAAGCCTTGCGCGACATCGGTTGCGCGGTCATCAGCCACATGGGCGGCGGCAGTTTCAAGTCGCAGATGAAGCGCGCCGATGCCTCTGGTGCGCAGCTGGCGGTGATCATCGGCGAGGACGAGGCGCAGAAGAACGAAGCGAGCCTGAAGCCCTTGCGGGTCGAGATGGAGCAATGGCGCGTGGCCGTCGATGGGCTCGCGGATGCGGTAAGCGACTGGCTCTTCGGTGCGGATGAAGCAATCAACGAGGAATGAGCATGGCAACCTACGATCTCGAAGAACAGGAACAGATTGAAGAGCTGAAGACCTGGTGGAAGCTGCACGGCACGTTGGTCACCTCGGTGGTGGTCGCTTTCGCCGTCGCCGTGGTCGGCTGGCAGGTCTGGCAATGGTGGCAACGCAACGAGGCCGCCAAGGCCGCGCAGCTATTTGGCAATCTGCAGCAGGCGCTGGCGCAGCAGGATGTCAAACGCGTGCGCCTCTTGGCCGGCGAACTCGTCGACAAGCATGCCGGCACGGCCTATGCCGGCATGGCGGCGATGGTCGCCGGCAAGGTGCTGGCCGAGACCGGCGATCTGAAATCGGCCCAGGCCCAGTACGGCTGGGCGGCGGAACATGCGACGGATCAGGGCACGCGTGATCTCGCGCGGCTTCGGCAGGCCATCGTGCTGGCCGAGGAAAAGTCGTTCGACGAGGCATTGAAGCTCCTTGCCGTGCCGCCAACGCCGAATCTGATGATGCGCTTTCTCGAAGTGCGCGGCGACATCCTCGCCGCCCAGGGCAAGGCCGCTGAGGCCCGCAACGCCTACGAGGAAGCGATCAAGGCGCTCGAAGCCGACCGCAAGGCCGAGGGTTTGCCGCCCGGAACGTACCTCGACATCCTGAAGGACAAGCGCGACGCGATCGGGGTGAGCTCATGAGGTTCTCCGCACTGCTGTTGTCGTGCGCCACCGTGCTGCTGGCCGGCTGCGCCGCCTTGAGCGACACCGTCGATGCGATCAATCCCTTCAGCAAGTCGGTGCCGAAGGCCAAGCCCGCGCCGCTGCCGGTCATCCAGCCGCAGGCCGAGATCGGCCGTCTCTGGCAGGCGAGCATCGGCAAGGCCGGGGAATATGCGCTGACGCCGGCCGTGGTCGGCGAAAGCGTCTATGCCGCAGCGCGTGACGGCACGCTGGCGCGCTTCGACGCCGGCCGCCAGGTCTGGAGGATCGAGACTGGCAAGCCGCTCTCCGGCGGTGTCGGCGCCAGCGACCAGCTGGTGGTGGTCGGCACTCCGAAAGGGGAGGTGCTTGCCTTCCATGCTCGAGATGGCAAGTTGGCCTGGCAGGCGCAGGTCAGTTCCGAAATCCTTGCCTCCCCGGCACTGGCCGGCGATCTCGTCGTCGTGCGCAGCGCCGACGCGCACATCTTCGCCTTCGATGCGGCCTCTGGCCTCCGCCGCTGGCTGTATCAGCGGCCTCTGCCCACGCTGGTGCTGCGCTCCACGGCGGGCGTCGTGCTGACCGACAAGGCCGTCTTTGCCGGTTTCCCCGGCGGCAAGCTGGTCGCGATCGCGCGTGGCAATGGTGCGGCGCTGTGGGAATCCACGGTAGCGCTGCCGCGTGGCACGACCGAACTCGAGCGCATCGCCGATGTCGCCAGCGATCCGGTGGTCGAAATGGCTACCGTCTGTGCCGTCGCCTATCAGGGACGGCTGGCCTGTTTCGACAGCGACAATGGCCGGCAGCTCTGGGCCCGCGACATCTCCTCGGTGGCAGGTCTCGACATCGGCCAGCGGGCCATCTTCGTCACGGATGAAAAGGGCGTCGTGCATGCCTTCGAACGCAACGGCGGTGCCACGCTATGGAAGCAGGACAAGCTGCGCCTGCGCGGTGTCGGCCGCCCGCTGGCGCTGGACCGCAAGGTCGTCGTCGGTGATTTCGAGGGTTATCTGCACGTGCTCGCCGAGGACGACGGCAGCTTTCTCGCGCGCAGCTCGACCGATGGCTCGCCCCTGCTGGCGCCGCTGCGGCGCATGGCGGCCGAGAATTTCGTCGTGCAGACCAGAAACGGCGGCATCTTCGCCTTCGCTTTGCGTTGATGATTCCCACGCTCGCGCTCGTCGGCCGTCCCAATGTCGGCAAATCCACGCTGTTCAACCGGCTGACCAAGTCGCGGGCGGCGCTGGTCGCCGATCAACCTGGGCTGACACGCGATCGCCACTATGGCCAAGGCCGGCTCGGCAAACGCCCCTTTCTGGTCATCGATACCGGTGGTTTCGAGCCGCAGGCGAAGGAGGGGCTGGTTTATGAAATGGCGCGCCAGGCCGAGGCGGCGATCGCCGAAGCCGATGCGCTGTTGTTCATCGTCGATGTGCGCACGGGACTCACGCCGCAGGACAAGGTGATCGCCGAGCGACTGCGTCGTTCGGGCCGCCCTGTGTATCTGGTCGTCAACAAGGCCGAGGGCATGGACCGCGATGTCGTCGCGGCGGAATTCCACGAACTCGGCTGTGGAGAACCCTATGTCATCTCCGCCGCGCACGGCGAAGGGGTGCGCGAGCTGCTGGAGCTGGTGCTGGCTCGCTTTCCCGAGGCAGCCGAAGAAGCGCCGGAAGAGACCGGGCCACGTGTGGCGATCGTCGGCCGGCCCAATGTCGGCAAGAGCACGCTGGTCAACACCCTGCTCGGCGAGGAGCGCATGATCGCCTTTGACCAGCCGGGCACGACGCGCGATGCGATCGCCACGCCGTTCGAGAAGAATGGCCGGCGCTACACGCTGATCGACACGGCGGGCCTGCGCCGTAAGGGCAAGGTGTTCGAGGCCATCGAAAAGTTTTCGGTGGTCAAGACGCTGCAGGCGATCGAGGCCGCCAATGTCGTGGTGCTGATGGTCGATGCGAGCCAGAACATCTCCGACCAGGATGCACACATCGCCGGTTTTTGCTGTGATGCCGGTCGCGCGCTGGTGCTGGCGGTCAACAAGTGGGATGCCGTCGATGCCTATCGTCGCGAGCAGGTCAAGCGGGACATCCAGCGCAAACTCAATTTCCTTGGCTTTGCGCGCGTGCATTACATCTCGGCGCTCAAAGGACAGGGTGTGGCGGGTCTGCTACAGTCGGTCGCCTTGGCTTACGCCGCCGCGATGGCCAAGCTGCCCACTCCGAAGCTGACGCGCGTGCTGCTCGACGCCGTGCAAAAGCAGGCGCCGCCGCGACATGGCAACGTGCGCCCGAAGCTGCGCTATGCCCATCAGGGTGGCAGTAATCCGCCCGTGGTCGTGATTCACGGCAATGCGCTCGAGCACGTACCGCCGGCCTACGTGCGCTATCTCGAGCATGCTTTCGTCGAGGCGTTCGGGCTGCAGGGCACACCCTTGCGCATCCAGTTCAAGAGCAGCAAGAACCCTTACGTCGATAAGGGCTGAAACTCGGTGCTGGCGGGGAAATGAGAGCGTCCCGCCGGGCACCGGCTTTTCTCGTCGAGCCGGCGCTGGCGGGGAAATGAGAGCGTCCCGCCGGGCACCGGCTTTTCTCGTCGAGCCGACGCTGGCGGGGAAATGAGAGCGTCCCGCCGGGCACCGGCTTTTCTCGTCGAGCCGGCGCTGGCGGGACGGCATGCCGCGGCTATACTTAACGAAAGCAGTTGTGAAGGAGGGCGAAGATGACCTACGTCGTGACGGAAAACTGCATCAAGTGCAAATATACGGACTGCGTCGATGTCTGCCCGGTCGATTGTTTCCGCGAGGGGCCGAATTTCCTCGTCATCGATCCGGACGAGTGCATCGACTGCACCTTGTGCGTGCCGGAGTGTCCGGCCGAGGCGATTTTCGCCGAGGACGACGTGCCGGACGAGCAACGCGAATTCGTCGCGTTGAACGCAGAGCTGGCCAAGCAGTGGCCGCCGATCGTCGAGCGCAAGGCGCCCTTGCCGGATGCGGACGAATGGCGCGGCAAGCCGGGCAAGAAATCCTTGCTCGAACGCTGCGGTTGAGCGATGCTAGACTGCATGGCCCTTTTCGCCTCCTGTCCTGATACCGTATTCTGATGCCCGGCAATACCCTCGGCACGCTGTTTTCCGTCACCTCGTTCGGCGAATCGCACGGGCCGGCGATCGGTTGCGTCGTCGATGGCTGCCCCCCGGGGCTCGAACTGTCTGCCGGCGACATCCAGGTCGAGCTCGATCGCCGCAAGCCTGGCACCTCGCGTCATGTCACGCAGCGACGCGAAGCCGATGAAGTCGAGATTCTCTCCGGCGTCTTCGAGGGCAAGACCACGGGCACGCCGATCGCGCTCCTGATCCGCAATACCGATCAGCGCAGTAAGGACTACGGCAGCATCGCGCGGACTTTCCGGCCGGGTCATGCCGACTACACGTACTGGCAGAAATACGGCATCCGCGACTATCGCGGTGGTGGGCGCTCTTCCGCGCGAGAGACGGCGGTGCGCGTCGCCGCCGGCGCGATCGCGAAGAAATGGCTGAAGGAACGTTTCGGCGTGTCGATCCGCGGCTGGATGAGCCAGCTCGGGCCGATCGAGATTCCTTTCGTCGATGCCGCGGAGATCGACCGTAATCCCTTCTTTGCGCCGAACGCCGCGATCGTGCCGGAGCTCGAGGCTTATATGGATCGACTGCGCAAGGAGGGCGATTCGGTCGGCGCCAAGATCGAGGTCGTGGCCAGCGGCGTGCCGCCGGGCTGGGGCGATCCGGTCTATGACCGGCTCGATGCGCGGATCGCCTATGCGATGATGGGCATCAATGCGGTCAAGGGGGTGGAAATCGGCGCCGGCTTCCGAAGCGTTGCCCAGCGTGGCAGCGAGCATGGCGACGAACTGACGCCACAGGGGTTCCTCTCCAATCACGCTGGCGGCATCCTGGGCGGCATTTCCACCGGCCAGGAGGTGCGCGTCTCCATCGCCATCAAGCCGACCTCGAGCATTCGCATTCCGCGCCGCTCGATCGACATCGACGGTCGGCCGGTGATGGTATCCACCGAAGGACGTCACGATCCCTGTGTCGGTATCCGTGCCACGCCGATCGCCGAGGCCATGCTCGCGCTGGTGCTGATCGATGCCGCGCTGCTCGATCGGGCGCAATGCGCCGATGTGCATTGCCCGACGGCGGCGATTCCCGGCCAGGCGCCACCGGCTGGATCGGACTCGGCCTGTTAGAATCCGGCCCATTTCGATAACACGACAAACAGGGAAGAATACAGCCATGCACGTCGACCATCACGATCTCTACAGCGAGTTTCCGGAACTGCGCGACGCCATCGACACGATGAAGGCCGAAAGCGGTTTCTTCGCTGCCCTTTGCGCCCGCTACCACCGCCTGACCGGCAAGGTCGAGGATCTCGAGGAGCATGACATGCCGGTGGCCGACTTCACGCTCGAAGACATGAAGAAAGAGCGCGTCAGGCTCAAAGACGAGATCTACCAGTTGCTGATGGCTTACCGCATCGGTCAGAAACACTGCGCTTGACCATAGGCCAGCACGGCCACTCGCCCGAGCCAGATCGTCAGCAGCTTACTCGGCTGGCCGTTTGGTATTTCTTTTATTTCTCCTTCGTCGGGGCGTTTGCGCCGTATTTCACACTCTATCTCCAGGATGTCGGCCTGCCGGCCAGCGAGATCGGCATGCTGATGTCCGTGCCGCAGGTGATGCGCCTCGTGGCGCCGAATCTTTGGGGATGGCTTGCCGATCATCTCGGCGTGCGCGCCGCGGTGATCAAGCTCGCCGCGTTCGGCGCACTCATCGGTTTCGTTGCTTTCTTCCTGTCCCGCGATCTGGCCGTGCTGTTTGCCGCGATGGCGCTCGTCTGGTTCTTCTGGAGTGCCGCATTGCCCCTCGTCGAAGCGATGACCCTCGACCGGCTCGCCGGGCAGACCGAGCGTTACGGCAGGATCCGCTTGTGGGGGTCGATCGGTTTCATCGCCAGCGTGCTGGGCTTGGGCGCATTGCTCGATCACCTGCCGATCGGCACGATCCTCTGGGCCTGTTTGGCGATCCTTGCCAGCGTGCTGGCCAGCGCCATGACGCTCGAAGAAACGAAACTCGGCGCTCGTGGCACGGCACCTCCGATCGGCGCGCGCTTGCGTCGGCCTGCGGTGCTGGCGCTCTTGGCCGCGTGCTTTTTCATGTCGGTCGCACATGGGCCGCTTTATGTGTTCTACTCGATCCATCTCGTCGCGCATGGCTACGACAAGCTGTCGATCGGCATGCTTTGGTCGCTCGGCGTGATCGCCGAGATCGTCGTCTTCATGAACATGCCACGCCTGATGGGCCATGTTTCGCTGCGTGCCATCCTGTTGGCGAGTTTTGCCTTGGCTGTGCTGCGCTTCCTGCTGATCGGCTGGGCGGCGGATTATCCAGTGGCGCTGCTGTTCGCCCAGCTGCTCCATGGTGCGACCTTCGGCGCCTACCACGCAGCGGCGATGGCGGTGCTGATCCGTTGGTTCGAACCTTCGCAGCAGGCGCGCGTCCAGGGCGTTTATGGCAGTATTTCGTTCGGTGCCGGCGGCATGGTGGGCGGCCTGGTCAGCGGCCAGGCATGGGATCCTCTCGGCGCCGGCATGACCTATACGCTCGGGGCGCTGTTTGCCGCCTGCGGCTGGCTGTTGGTCTGGCGCGGCTTGTCAGCGCAATCGCTCACACCGCTGAAAGAAAAATGAAGAGCAAGGCATTGCTTCTGTCGCTGGCGGCCGTTTTTCTCCTGCAGACCGGCTGCAGCACCGTACCGGTCACTGGCCGCTCGCAGTTGCTGATGGTTTCGGAGCAGCAGGAAATCCGCATGGGGCTGACGAGCTTCAGGGAGATCCTCGAAAGGGAAAAGCTCAACACCGATCCGCTCATCAACGATCGTGTGCAACGTATCGGCCGCCGCATCGCCGCCGCGACCGGCCGCACGGATTATCAGTGGGAATTCAAGGTGATCGAGAACGACAAGACCGTCAATGCCTTCTGTCTGCCCGGCGGCAAGGTCGCCGTTTATACCGGCCTGCTGCCGGTGGCGCAGGACGATGCCGGCCTCGCGGCGGTGATCGCGCACGAAGTCGCCCATGCGATTGCACGCCACGGCGGAGAGCGCCTCAGCCAGGAAATGGTGGTCGCCGGACTGACCGTCGCCACGGTGATGGCCACCAGCGATTCGTCGCGCCGCGATCTTTATGCCGGCTTGCTCGGCGCGGGCGCGGCGGTCGGTTTCCTGCTCCCCTATTCACGCTTGCACGAATCCGAGGCCGACCGCATGGGGCTGATCTACATGGCCAAGGCGGGCTACGATCCGCGTGCCGCGCTGGCGTTGTGGCAGCGGATGGCGGCGCAGGCGAAAGGAAAGTCGAAGCTTCCGGAATGGCTCTCGACCCATCCGGCAGACGAAACGCGGATCAGGCAAATCGAGCGTTGGTTACCGGAGGCTTTGAGCCATTACCATCCGAGCAAGAACTGACCTCGCCGGAATCTCGCTGCTTCCATAGTGCTGTCATGCGATAATTTTTCTTTTTTGGAGACGAACATGAAGAAATTGCTGGGTTTGTTCGCCATCGTGTTGTTTCTCACCGGTTGCAACACCGTCCATGGGATCGGCAAGGATATCGAGAAGGGTGGCGAAGCGATTCAAAGAGCCGTCAAGTAATTCAGTCAATAGGAATCCTGATGAAAATCCTCGTATTGCCCGGTGATGGCATCGGGCCGGAAATCACCGCCGAGGCGGTGCGCGTTCTCGAGGCACTCGACCTGAAATTCGAAATGGAAGAGGGGCTCTTGGGCGGTTGTGCCGTTGATGCAACCGGTGACCCTTATCCCGAGGCGACACGGAAGCTCGCGCGCGAGGCCGATGCCGTACTGCTCGGCGCCGTCGGCGGCCCAAAATGGGACGGCAACCCGCGCGAACAGCGACCCGAACGCGGTCTCTTGGGCATCCGCAAAGAGCTTGGCCTGTTCGCCAATCTGCGCCCGGCAGTGCTCTACCCGGAGCTTGCCAATGCCTCGACGCTCAAACCCGAGATCGTGGCCGGCCTCGACATCCTGATCGTGCGCGAACTGACCGGCGACATCTACTTCGGTCAGCCACGGGGAATCGAGAAGCGCAACGTCGATGGCGAAGAGCAGCGGGTCGGTTTCAACACGATGATCTATGCCGAGAGCGAGATCCGCCGCATCGCCCGTGTGGCCTGCGAGGCGGCGCGCAAGCGCAATCGCCGCGTCTGTTCGGTCGACAAGATGAACGTGCTCGAATGCACGCAGCTGTGGCGCGACGTGGTGACCGAGACGGCACGCGAATATCCTGATGTCGAGCTGTCGCACATGCTCGTCGACAATGCCGCGATGCAGCTGGTGAAAAACCCCAAACAATTCGACGTGATGGTCACCGGCAACATGTTCGGCGACATTCTCTCGGACGAAGCCGCGATGCTGACGGGTTCGATCGGCATGCTGCCCTCGGCATCGCTGGACGAAAAAAACAAGGGGCTCTACGAACCCTGCCATGGTTCGGCGCCGGACATTGCTGGCAAGGGGTTGGCCAACCCGCTGGCGACGATCCTCTCGGCTGCGATGATGTTGCGCTATACGTTCAGTAACGAAGAAGCGGCCTGCCGGATCGAGAATGCGGTGAAGCGGGTACTGGCCCAGGGGCTGCGCACTGCCGATATCTTCGAGCCGGGCACCCGGAAGGTCGGCACAAAGGAAATGGGCGACGCGGTGCTCGCGGCGCTTTGATCGACGAGAGGAACGCGGATCATGAAGAAAGTAGGTTTGGTGGGTTGGCGCGGCATGGTCGGCTCGGTGCTGATGAGCCGCATGCGCGAAGAAGGCGATTTCGCCCTGATCGAACCGGTTTTTTTCACCACCTCGAACGTCGGCGGCCAAGGGCCGGCGGAGGCCGGCGGCGCGCCGCTCAAGGATGCCCGTGACATCGCCGCCTTGCGGCAGATGGACATCATCATCAGCTGTCAGGGTGGTGAGTACACGAAGGAGGTGTTCGCTCCCCTGCGTGCCGCGGGCTGGAATGGTTACTGGATCGACGCTGCATCCTCCCTCCGCATGGCCGATGATGCGATCATCATCCTCGATCCGGTCAATCTAGACGTCATCGAGGCGGGGCTGGCGAAAGGCATCAAGAATTACATCGGCGGCAACTGCACGGTGTCGTTGATGCTGATGGGACTGGGTGGGCTGTTCCATCACGATCTGGTCGAGTGGGTCTCGGCGATGACCTATCAGGCGGCTTCTGGCGCTGGCGCGCAGAACATGCGCGAGCTTTTGGCGCAGATGGGTATGCTGCACGAGGCGGTGAAAGCGGAACTCGCCGATCCCGCTTCCGCCATTCTCGACATCGATCGTAAGGTCGCCGAGACGATGCGCTCGGCGACATTTCCGACCAAGAACTTTCGTGGCGTGCCGCTCGCTGGCAGTGTGATTCCCTGGATCGACGTACCGGTCGAGCACGGCCAGTCGAAGGAAGAGTGGAAGGGCGGGGCAGAATGCAACAAAATCCTCGGCCGTCCACCGTTTCGCTCGCCGGGCAGCATCCCGATCGATGGCATCTGCGTGCGCGTCGGTGCGATGCGCTGCCACTCGCAGGGGCTGACCATCAAACTCAAAAAAGATGTGCCGCTCGACGAACTCGCGGACATCATCGCCAAAGGCAACGATTGGGTGAAGGTGGTAGCCAACGAGCGCGAAATCACCGAGCGGGAGCTGACACCCGCTGCAGTGACTGGCACGTTGACCGTGCCGGTGGGCCGTCTGCACAAACTGGCGATGGGGCCGGAATACCTCGGCGCATTTACCTGTGGCGACCAGCTGTTGTGGGGCGCCGCCGAACCCCTACGCAGGATGTTGCGGATTTTGCTCGCCTGAGCACGTATCCGGCATATGAAGTACAAGTCGAGCTTGCGCCATTAAGTGCATGATGTTATTTTGAATACTGGGTTATCTCTCCCGGGCGGGGTCAATCGTGAATAAATCACCCAGAGCGTCGATCTTCAAAGCGTCCCTGATGGCCATGCTCCTTGCCGGCGCCTTCGGTGCACAGGCCGCTGGACTCGGGCCGTTGAGTGTCTATTCCGGAATCGGCCAGCAGTTGAATGCCGAAGTCGCTTTGAATGCGACGCCTGCCGAACTGGGTTCGATGTCGGCCCGAATCGCTTCGCCGGAAGCGTTCAAGGAAGCAGGTATCGACTACTTGCCGGTGCTCGCGGACTTGCAGATCAGGATCGACAAGTCGGCGAGCGGTCAGCCGGTTTTGAAGCTGACGACGGTTCGTCCGGTCACCGAACCCTTCCTGCATTTTCTCGTCGAGCTGAGCTGGGGTTCCGGTCGGGTGATCAGGGAATACACCTTCCTGCTCGATCCACCGGAAATGCTCCAGGTAGCCAGGCCGGCTTCGGTGGTTGCGCCTACGGCACCGGCGAGCAAGCCCCTGCCGGCGCCTGCTGCCGTCAAACCTGCGGTGTCACCCACCGTCGTGGCAGGAGCGCCCGCCAGCAGCGAATATCGGGTCAAGCCCGGAGATACGCTGAGCAAGATTGCCCGGGAGACGCGGCCGGAATCGGTCACGCTCGATCAGATGCTGGTCGCATTGTTGGACAACAACCGGGATGCCTTCGATGGCGGCAACATGAACCGCCTGCGTGCGGGCAAGATTTTGCGCATTCCGGCAGCCGATGAGGTCGCCAGGGTCGATCCAGCCACGGCGCGCAAGCTGGTGATCGAGCAGACCACTGAATTCGCCGCATATCGGCGTCGGCTCGCAGGAGCGGTGGCGGCAGCGCCGGTGGCTGCGGCCGTTCCGCCTCAGCAGGTGAGTGGTACGATCAAGCCCGAGGTCGAGGACAAGACGCCTCCGCCGCCGGTCAAGGATAAGCTGGAAGTCTCGCGCACCGAACCGGCGAAAGCTAAACAGGCTGCGAGCGGCAGAAGCCTCGAAGAGGATCTGATCGCCCGCGACAAGGCGTTGCGTGAAGCGTCTGAACGCATCGCATTGCTTGAAAAAAATATCGAGAACCTCAAGAAACTCATTGAGATCAAGAGCGAGGCGGGGGCCGCACTCCAACAGCAGAATACGGCCGCCCAACCGGCTCCCAAGGCGAAACCCGTTGAGCCGGCGAAGAGTGAAGCGTCCGCGTCGAAAGCCGAGGAAGCCAAACCAGCAGCAGCCACGGAATCGGTCCCTGCCAAGCCGACTGATACTGCACCTGGGGCCGCGGTGCCTGCAGCCCCGGCCGACATTTCAAGCCAGACGGCCAAACCCGCTGTACCGCCGCCTGCTGCGAAGAAGCCGGCTTTGCCACCACCAGAAGCCGAACTCAGCTTCGTCGAGGAAAACCCCGAGATCGTCTATGGCGGTGGTGGCCTGATTGCCCTGCTGCTCGGTTATCTGGGCTATGCCTCCTGGCGCCGTAAGAAGGCAGCGGCTGAAAAAACTTCTCCAGCGGCTGCCGTTGCGCCAGCGCCGACTCCCGCCCCGGTCGAGGCCGCGCCGCAGAGCGTGCTTGCTCCCGGCTTCGAAAGTGGTGAACTCTCGATCCAGGGCGAATTCAGCGAAGGCGGCCTGCTGACGAGTGAGGAGATCGTCGATCCGGTGGCCGAGGCCGAGGTGCTGATGGCCTATGGGCGCGACCGTCAGGCCGAGGAAGTGCTGCAGGCTGGCCTCGTCAAGGACCCCGGCCGGTCGGCAATTCACATGAAACTGCTCGAGCTGTATGCCAAGCAGGAGAATCTCGCCCAATTCGAGGCGGTCGCCGCGAAACTCCACGAACTCGACAAAGGCCATGGCCCGGATTGGGAAAAAGTCGTTACCATGGCGCATTCGCTGGGCTTGTTTGGCGGCATTTTTGCCGTGGGCCCGACGGCGACCGAGGCAGTCAAGCCTGCTGCGGCAATCGACAGGGTCGAGCCCGCACCGACCGTCGAATCGATCCAGCCCGAGCCGATCCAGCCCGAGCCTGCAGCGGTTGGAGTCTCCAAACAGGAAGCTTTAGCCCCGCAGGCACCGGAAACAGCCGCCGTCGAAAACATTCCCTCGCTGGAGTTCGATCTGGATCTTGGCTCGCCCGCCGAGGTTGAGCCAGCAGGCAGCGAACCGGGTCAAGCTCGACTGGCTAAGGTGCCCGCCGAAGAGACCGGAGTGGTGCTCGATTTCGATTTCGACCTCGGCTCACCTGAAGCCGAGGCGGCTGTGGTGGGCGCGGTGGAAGAAGCCGAGGCTGTCGCGAAGGAAAATCCTCCGGTTCTCGATTTCGAACTGGACATCGGCTCCCCGGTCGAGGAAACCGCCGAAGCCGCAGAGAAAACTGCCGCTGCCGAACAACCCGTCGACATCGATTTCGATTTCGATCTGAATCCGGCGACCGATACCGAGTCTGGCCCCCCGGCTGAGCCCTCTTCAGCGGATCTATCTGCCGTTTCGGTCCCGCATGCGGAAACGCCAGCGGAACCATCGCCGTTGCCGGGCATCGGTGATCTGAAGCTGGATTTCGATCTCGACCTCGAAGAAGTGCCGACCGACAAGCTACCCCTGGGTTCCATACCAGAGCCGTCGCTGGCGGCCGAGGCGCAATCTGTTGCTGCTCCTGTCGCACCACAGGAAGCCGAGCCCGACAATGCCGAGGCGGCCACGAAGCTGGAGCTGGCGCAGGCTTATGAGGAAATGGGCGATTTGGAGGGCGCGCGCGAGCTCCTGAACGAGGTCCTCAACGAAGGCTCGCCATCCCAGCAGGCGCAAGCCAAGGCCAAGCTGGAGCAGTTGAGCGCAAGCTGAGCGGCAACACGCATGCCGGACACCTGAGAGGGTTCCGACATTACTTGTCTGCGGATGTCAAGACGCGCCATGTTCCATCCCGCCTCGCTGTTGCTGGCCTGGCTGGCTTTCGCATTTGCGCTGCAGTGGCTGAGCGTTATCTGGCTGGCCGCCGTGGCGGCTGCTTGCATCGCGCTGGCCATCGTGCTGGCCTCCGACCGCACCCGTGCGCTGCTGCGCCGCACCCGCTGGCTGCTGCTCTCGCTGCTGATGCTCTACCTTTTCTTCACCCCCGGCGAATATCTACCTGGAATGGCCGGAACGCTCGGCCTCACTCATGAAGGACTCAGACGAGGGGCGGAGCAGATCGGTCGACTGCTCACGCTCTTGGCGAGTCTCGCCCTGCTGCATCGGCAACTGGGAACAACAGGACTGCTCGCCGGACTGCATTGGCTTCTGACCCCCTTCGCCTGGCGCGAGAAGACGGTCGTCAGGCTGATGCTGGTGCTCGATACGGTTGAGCGGCAACGCGCCATGCCGTGGCGGGAATGGCTGATGCCGTCAGACATCGGCGCAAGCGGGCTGCCCTCCACCCTGACATTGACGATGCCGCGCTTTCGCGCCATCGATTGCGCCTTGATGCTGTTCGTCGCCGGCTGCCTTTCGCTCCTGATGCGCTACGCATGAGAATCGCGCTCGGTCTGGAATACGACGGCTCTCGATTCTTGGGTTGGCAGTCGCAAGCGGGGGGCAATACGGTCCAGGATGCGTTGGAGGCCGCGCTCGCTGCCGTTGCCGGCCATCGTGTTCGTGTCGTATGTGCCGGCCGCACCGACGCCGGCGTGCATGCGACCGCCCAGCTGGTACATTTCGATGTCGCTGTTTCCAGACCCCTGACGGCCTGGGTACGCGGCGCGAATGCGCATTTGCCGCGAGAAGTCGCTGTGCGCTGGGCCGTACCGGTCGGCGCGGATTTTCATGCACGCTTTGCCGCGCGGGCACGCAGCTATCGCTATCTGCTGCTCAATCGGCCTGAGCGGCCCGGCCTTTTGGCCGGCCGCGTCGGGTGGTGCCATCGACCCTTGGATCTACCTGCGATGCGGGCTGCCTCCGCCTGCTTGATCGGAGAACACGATTTCTCGTCATTCCGAGCCGCCGGCTGCCAGGCGAAATCGCCCGTCAAAACCCTGTATCGTTTCGACATCGAGCGGCAGGGCGATCTGATCGTGTTCGACTGCTGCGCGAATGCTTTCCTGCATCACATGGTGCGCAATCTGGTGGGCGCGCTGGTCCATGTCGGCGTGGGCAGGATGAGCCCGGACGATTTCGTGCGCCTGCTCGAAGCGCGCGACCGGCGTCTGGGTGCGCCGACTTACGCGCCCGATGGCCTGTATCTGACGGGGGTCGAATACGACGAGGCTTGGGGATTGCCGCAGCAGGGACGTATCATGGCGCTTCCCTGTCTGCCCCTTGGATGAGCCCATGCAGCGCACGCGCGTCAAGATCTGCGGCATCACGCGGGAAGAAGATCTCGCCGCCGTAGTGGCGGCCGGCGCCGATGCCGTCGGTTTCGTCTTTTATCCCCCCAGTCCACGCCATCTACCGGTCGAAACGGCTGCCAGGCTCTCGCGGCTGGTGCCGCCATTCGTCACCCGGGTCGGCCTGTTCGTGAATGCCGAGCCCGCCCTCGTCCGGGAAACGCTCGCCCAGGTGCCGCTCGATCTGTTGCAGTTCCATGGCGACGAGGATGCCGCTTATTGTCAGCAGTTCGCCCGCCCGTATCTCAAGGCGGTGCGGGTCAAGCCGGAGGTCGATCTGCTAGAATTCGCCGGCGCTTTCCCGACCGCCCAAGGATTGCTGCTCGATGCCTGGAGCAGCGGCTATGGCGGCAGCGGGCAAACCTTCGACTGGTCGCTGATCCCTGAAAACCTGCCGCTGCCGATCATTCTGTCGGGTGGGCTCCACGCGGGCAATGTCGGCGATGCGCTGGTCAGGATTCGGCCTTGGGCAGTGGATGTCAGCAGCGGCGTAGAACGCTCCAAGGGCATCAAGGATGCGACGAAAATCGCCGCCTTCATGGCGGCAGTGAGAATGGCAGATGACGCAAAACGAGTACAGTTTGCCCGATGAGCGGGGCCATTTCGGCAGATACGGCGGCATCTTCGTCGCCGAGACGCTGATTCCTGCACTCACCGAGCTGGCGGCGGCCTACGAGGATGCGCGCAACGATCCCGCCTTCCGCGCCGAATTCGAGCAGGAACTGACGCATTATGTCGGTCGCCCAAGCCCGATCTACTATGCGCGGCGCTGGTCGCAGGCGCTCGGCGGCGCACAGATCTATCTCAAGCGCGAAGATCTCAACCACACCGGCGCACACAAGATCAACAACGGCATCGGCCAGGCATTGCTGGCGCGCCGCATGGGCAAGCGGCGCGTGATCGCCGAGACCGGCGCAGGCATGCACGGCGTCGCGACGGCCACCGTTGCCGCACGCTATGGCATGGAATGCGTCGTCTACATGGGCTCGGAAGACGTCAAGCGTCAGTCGGCCAACGTTTATCGGATGAAAGTGCTCGGCGCGACGGTCGTACCGGTCGAGTCCGGCTCGAAGACGCTCAAGGATGCGCTCAACGAGGCGATGCGCGATTGGGTCACGAATGTCGAGAACACCTTCTACATCATCGGCACGGTGGCAGGTCCGCATCCCTATCCGATGATGGTGCGCGACTTCCAGTCGGTGATCGGCAAGGAGTGCATCGCGCAAATGCCTCGGCTTGCGGGGCGGCAACCTGACCAGGTGATCGCCTGCGTGGGCGGCGGTTCCAATGCGATGGGCATCTTTTACGACTACCTCCCCAATGAAAAGGTCAAGCTGGTCGGCGTCGAAGCTGCCGGCCTGGGGATCGAGACCGGCCACCATGCCGCGTCATTGACCGCCGGCCGCCCGGGGGTTTTGCACGGCAACCGCACCTATCTGTTGCAGGACGACAATGGCCAGATCATCGAGACGCACTCGATTTCCGCCGGCCTGGACTATCCGGGCGTCGGCCCCGAGCACGCCTGGCTCAAGGACAGCGGCAGGGCCGAGTATGTGACCGTCACGGACGAGGAAGCACTGGCTGCGTTTCACGACCTGTGTCGCTACGAGGGCATCATCCCGGCACTGGAGTCGAGCCATGCGCTCGCCTACGCGGCGAAAGCCGCGCGCGGCCTGCCGAAGGACCGCATCCTGCTCGTCAACCTGTCCGGCCGTGGCGACAAGGACTTGCACACGGTGGCCGAACGCGCCGGGATAAGGTTCTGAATGCCAACCATTTTGCAGATGCTTGGTTGGCGGTTGTTCTTTTATGCTTTATGCCAATGAAGGCTGCGAGCCAATGCATGTACATGCGCGCAAGGGAGAGATGGAATGCAAATTCTGGTTATTGCCCGACGAGTACGAGATCAGACCTGCATTCGTCCATGGCCTTGGCCCGCGCGATCTGCGCGAGATTCGTAAGTTGATCTTCGATCATTTCGAGTACATTGCCGAACGTTGGCAAATTTTCCAGCAGGAGAGGGGAAATGGCTAAATGGCACGAAGTCCGGGACGCACGCATCGTCGATGATTTCCTCATGCTGAACATCGATGGCCGCCCTATGCGCTTTGCCATACGCGAGCTGTCACCGCGGCTCAAGACGGCCAGCGCCGAAAGTTTGGCAGTGTTCGAGGTCAGTCCGTCGGGTTACGGCATCCACTGGCCTTTGATCGACGAAGATCTGTCGATCGACGGTTTGTTGGGTATCCGTCATTCATTCGATACCGAGCGGGTGGCGGCCTGATGTCGCGCATTGCTGCCACATTCGCCCGGCTTGCGGCAGAAGGTCGCAAGGCGCTGATTCCCTTCATCACCGCGGGTGATCCCGGGCCCGGGCTGACGCTGCCGCTGATGCATGCGCTTATCGCCGGCGGTGCCGACATCATCGAGCTCGGCGTGCCGTTTTCCGACCCGATGGCCGACGGCCCGACGATCCAGCGTGCCTCGGAGCGCGCCCTTTCCTATGGCGTCAGCTTGCATCTCGTGCTCGGCATGGTGCGTGAATTCCGCAAGGCCGATGCGATTACGCCCATCGTGCTGATGGGCTATGCCAATCCAATCGAGGCCTATGGCCTCGAAGCATTTGTCCGCGATGCGGCGGCAGCCGGTGTCGATGGCGTGCTGACGGTCGATTATCCGCCCGAGGAATGCGCGGGGTTTGCCGACGCTTTGCAGCAGCATGGCATCGATCCGATCTTCCTGCTGGCGCCGACTTCCGACGCGAAACGGATCACCGAGGTTGCCGAGGTGGGCAGCGGTTACATCTACTACGTCTCGCTGAAGGGCGTGACGGGTTCGGCGGCGATCGATCTCGACGAGGTCGCCCGGCGTATCCCGCTGATCCGCGAAAAAGTGGGTATGCCAGTCGGCGTCGGCTTTGGCGTCCGCGATGCCGCCTCCGCCGCACGTATCGCACGTGTCGCCGATGCGGTGGTGATCGGCAGCCGGATCATCGAGTTGATCGAACGAGGGCCGGCGGAAGAAGCACCAGCAAGGGTGACGGCCTTTTTGCGCGAGGTGCGCGCCGCGATGGATGCGACGTCAGGGGAGACGCAGGGATGAGCTGGTTGCAAAAGCTGCTGCCACCGAAGATCAAGCGCGCCGAAGGGGCTCGCCGTTCGATTCCCGAAGGATTGTGGCGCAAATGCGCAGCCTGTGAGGCGGTGCTCTATGCGACCGACCTCGAACAGAATCTCAGCGTCTGCCCGAAATGCGGCCATCATCATCGCCTCAGGGCGCGTGCGCGCCTCGACCTGCTGCTCGACCCGGAAGGGCGCCATGAGATCGGCAGTGAGGTCGTGCCGCTCGACGTGCTGAAATTCAAGGACAGCAAACGCTATCCGGAGCGGCTGGCTGCGGCCCATGAAGAAAGCGGCGAGACCGACGCGCTGGTCGTGATGCAGGGTGCAGTGAAGCATCTGCCGCTCGTGGTGGCCTGTTTCGAATTCGATTTCATGGGCGGCTCGATGGGCTCGGTGGTCGGCGAGCGCTTCGTGCGCGGCGTGAATGTCGCCGTCGAGCATCAGCTGCCGTTCGTCTGCATCACCGCGTCCGGCGGCGCCCGCATGCAGGAAGGCCTGTTCTCGTTGATGCAGATGAGCAAGACCACCGCAGCGGTGACGAGGTTGGCGCGTCAGCAGCTGCCGTTCGTCACCATTCTCACCGATCCGACCATGGGCGGTGTCTCAGCCTCCTTCGCCTTCGTCGGCGACGTGGTGATGGCCGAGCCGGGCGCCTTGATCGGCTTCGCCGGTCCACGCGTGATCGAACAGACGGTGCGCGAGAAGCTGCCGGAAGGCTTCCAGCGCGCCGAGTTCCTGCTGGTGAAGGGCGCCATCGACATGATCGTCGATCGACGCGAAATGCGCGAGAAGCTCGCTGCGGTGCTCACGTTGCTGCAGAGGATCCCTGCGGCCTGATGTCGCCGCACAGTCTGGCCGACTGGCTCGCCTACCTGGAAAGCCTGCACCCGAAAGGGCAGGCGGGCATCGAGCTCGGCCTCGATCGAGTACGGCGCGTTTCCCAAGCGCTCGGCCAGCGACCGTTCTGCCCGGTGATCACCGTCGGCGGCACCAACGGCAAGGGTTCGACCTGTGCGCTGCTCGAGCGCATCCTGATGTCCGCCGGCTACCGGGTCGGCACCTATACCTCGCCGCACCTGATCACCTACAACGAACGGGTGCGCATCGACGGCCTGCCAGCGAGTGATGCCGCCTTCTGCGCGGCATTTACGCGCGTCGAGGCGGCGCGCGGAGAAGTGCCGCTCACCTATTTCGAATTCGGCACGCTGGCCGCCTGGGAGATGTTCGCGGCCGCCCGCCCCGATGCGATCATCCTCGAGGTGGGCCTGGGGGGGCGGCTCGACGCGACGAACATCTATGATGCCGACTGCGCGGTCGTCACCAGCATCGCGCTGGATCACACCGACTATCTCGGGCCGACGCGCGAGCACATCGGTTGCGAGAAGGCCGGTATCTGCCGTCCCGGCCGGCCGCTGATCTGTGGCGATGACGATCCACCGGCCGGATTGGTCGAAGCCTGCCGTGCCGCCAGCGCCGAGTTTCGCTGCCTCGGCCGTGATTTCGGTTATCTACGTCAAGAAAACCAGTGGCAATTTTGGAACCTCACGGGGCGGCGGCTTGGTGGTCTGGCCCATCCTGCCTTGCGCGGCGAATGCCAATTGAGCAACGCGGCCTGCGCGATCGCCGCGCTCGATGCGCTCGATGAGCATTTGCCGGTCGCCGCCCAAGACATCCGCCGCGGGCTGGCGGAAGTCGAATTGGCGGGGCGCTGCCAGGTGCTGCCTGGGCGACCGCAGCTCGTTCTCGATGTCGCCCATAATCCCCAGGCGGCAGCCGAGCTTGCCCGCAACCTCGGCAACATGGGATGCGCCCGCACGACCTGGGCCGTCTTCGGCATGATGGCCGACAAGGACATTGCCGGCGTCGTCGGGGCGATGCGTCACCGGGTCGATCGCTGGCTGCCCTGCGACCTGCCGGTGCCGCGCGCGGCGTCTGCGGCGCAGCTGGCCGCAATCATCGAAAAACTCGGCGCAGACGGCAAGGCACCGACCTTCGTTTCTCCCGAGGCAGCGCTGCGCCACGCGCAGGAGAACGCCAGCGCCGATGATAGAATTTTGGCCTTAGGATCATTCCTGACGGTGGCGGGGGTGATGCGTTCCCTGAATCGCGGCGGTGGCTGAGATGGCGCAAGAGAACAGACAGTTGGATGCACAGGTGCAGCCGGACGAGATCATGCTGCTCAAGAAGCGTGCCCGACGGCGCCTGATCGGCGCCGTGGCGGTGGCGCTGTTCGCGGCCATCGTGCTGCCGATGGTGATGGACCACCAACCGGCACCGCCGCTCAAGGATCTCCAGGTTCGCATCCCGAGTCCGGACGAAGGCGCTGACCGGAAGATGGCCGGCACGGAAAAACCCATCGCCAGGACGGAAGCCAAACCCATCGCCAAGCCGGAGCCGAAATCGGAAGCGAAGCCCGCGGCGGAATCGGCAGACAAGGCGGCAGCGAAAGCCGAAAATGGCCACCTGCCGGAAACCAAAGCCGAGAATAAATCAGTGGCAGCCCCTGCCGCCGTCGAGCCGAAGCCGCCCGCCAAGACCGAGCCCAAGGCCGAGGTGAAATCCCCAGTCGGCGGAGAGTCGTGGGAAGTCCAGCTGGGTGCGTATGCCGAGATGGGGCGTGTCAAGAATCTACTGGCGAAGCTCAAAGAAATGGGGTTGCCGGCCTACACCGAGAAGGTCGATACCCCGAACGGCCCACGCACGCGTGTTCGGGCAGGACCTTTTCCCAGTCAGGATGCTGCCGAGAAGGCGAGGGCGCGTATCAAGACGATCGGTATCGATGGCCCGGTGGCCAAAAAATCGTGACAGCGAATCCGGCCGATGACAGCGTTCGACTATTGCGTGCTGGCCGTCCTCGGCGTCTCACTGGCGTTGGGCTTCAGCCGGGGCCTGATCAGCGAAATTCTCGCGTTGCTGGCCTGGGTGGTGGCCTTTTTGGCGGCGCGGCTCTGGGCACAGCCGGTGGGGGATCATCTGCTCGCGGAACTGTCAGATCCGCTATGGCGACCGCTGGCAGGTTTCATTACCGTCTTCATCTCCGTGCTGATCGCATTCGCGCTGTTGCGCTGGTTGATCGGCCTCTTGCTCAAGGCCACCGGCTTGCAGCCCTTGGATCGGTTCCTGGGGGCCCTGTTCGGCGCCTTGCGCGGCGTTACGATCCTGCTGATACTGGTGCTATTGGCGGGTCTGACGCCTGTGCCACAGCAATCCTGGTGGCGACAGGCGATGTTCGCGCCGCCACTGGAGACGGGGGTGCTGGCGACCAAGCCCTGGCTGCCGACGGAGCTGGCGAAACGAATCCATTACCGATAGCGTGAAATACGATCAGCCATGTCTTCGACGTTCGTGACTCGACCGGAAGATCACCCTCGCGGCGAAAGCCGCGCACACGCCGTAGGGGTAGGCCTTGTGCCTACTCGTCATCTCGGCCATCGGGCGGGCACAAGACCCGCCCATCGGGCGGGCACAAGACCCGCCCCTACAGGATGTGGGCGGGTGTTTGCGCATGGGTATTCCATCCTCCGCGGGCGACAGTGCCCGTCATGCGCGTTGGGGTGAAACGATGTGCGGCATTCTCGGCGTAGTCGCGACCACGCCAGTCAATCAGTTGCTCTATGACGGTCTCCAGGTGCTGCAACACCGCGGCCAGGATGCGGCCGGCATCGCCACTGCAGAGGGCGGACGCTTCCACATGCACAAAGGGCCGGGGCTGGTGCGTGACGTGTTCCGCACCCGCAACATGCGCGATCTGACCGGCAACTGGGGCATCGCCCACTGCCGCTATCCGACCGCGGGCTCGGCCTACAATGCCGCCGAGTCGCAACCCTTCTACGTCAATTCGCCGTTCGGCCTGATGCTCGCCCACAACGGTAATTTGACCAATGCCGAGCAGCTCAAGCGCGACATGTTCTTGCAGGATCTGCGCCACATCAACACCAACTCGGATTCCGAGGTGCTGCTCAACGTCCTCGCCCACGAACTGCAGGCGGCGACGACGAAATACCAGGTCGATGCCGAAACCCTCTTCAAGGCAGTGGCCGGAACGCACAAACGCGTGCGCGGTGCCTACGCGGTGGTGGCGATGGTCGCCGGCTACGGATTGCTGGCTTTTCGCGACCCCTACGGCATCCGCCCGCTGGTGATCGGCAAGAACGAGACTCCTGCCGGCACGGAATACCTGGTGGCCTCCGAAAGCGTCGCGCTCGATACGCTCGGCTTCAAATTCCTGCGCGATGTCGAGCCGGGTGAAGCAGTCTTGATCGACACGCGCGGTCAGTTCCTCAGCCGGCAGTGCGCGGAAAAGACCATTCATGCGCCCTGCATGTTCGAATACGTCTATCTGGCGCGGCCCGATTCGCTGATCGATGGTGTGTCAGTGTATGCGGCGCGGGTCAATATGGGCGTCGCGCTGGCCGACAAGATCCGTCACACGATGCCGCATCTGGCGATCGACACGGTGATCCCGATTCCCGATTCGAGTCGTCCGGCGGCGCTCGAGCTCGCTACCCGCCTTGGCGTCCCTTACCGCGAGGGCTTCGTCAAGAACCGCTACATTGGCCGCACCTTCATCATGCCCGGCCAGGCGACGCGCAAGAAATCCGTGCGCCAGAAGCTCAATGCCATCGTCTCGGAGTTCCGCGGCAA
Organism: Sulfuricystis multivorans; assembly: GCF_003966565.1. NCBI lineage: Bacteria > Pseudomonadati > Pseudomonadota > Betaproteobacteria > Nitrosomonadales > Sterolibacteriaceae > Sulfuricystis > Sulfuricystis multivorans. Next base: position 1,014,381 of record NZ_AP018718.1, read on the forward strand.
GAACGTGCTGCTGGTCGATGATTCGATCGTGCGCGGCACCACCAGCCGCGAAATCATCATGATGGCGCGCGAGGCGGGCGCAAAGCGGGTCTATTTCGCTTCGGCCAGCCCGCCGGTGCGTTACGCCAACGTCTATGGCATCGACATGCCAACGCGCGCCGAGCTGATCGCCGCTTACCGCAACGACGAGGAAATCTGCCAGGAAATCGGCGCCGATGCGCTGATCTACCAGGATCTCGACGCCCTGCGCGAAGCCGTGCGCTCGTTGAATCCGGCGCTCACCCAGTTCGACTGCTCCTGCTTCGATGGCCATTACATCACCGGCGACGTCAGCAGCGAATACCTCGACAGCATCGAGGCCGCGCACGGCCGCCCGGCGCGCGACGAAGGAGGCGGCAGTCAGCTCGATCTCAACCTCGTTTCTCCGCCCAACGAATGAGCAACGATCAGTCTTACCACTTCGAGACGCTGGCGATCCGCACCGGCCAGGAACGCAGCCAATTCGGCGAGCATTCCGAGGCGCTGTATCTCACCTCGAGCTTCGTGTTCTCCAACGCCGCCGAGGCGGCAGCGCTGTTCTCCGGCGAGCGGGAAGGGTTCATTTATTCGCGTTTCACCAATCCGACCGTCACGCTGTTCCAGGAGCGCCTCGCCGCGCTGGAGGGCGCCGATGCCTGCATCGCGACGGCGAGCGGCATGGCGGCGATCCTCGCCACCGCGATGGCGCTGCTACAAAGCGGCGATCACATCGTCGCCGCGCGCGGCATCTTCGGCGCGAGCCAGACATTGTTCGCTACGATCCTGCCGAAATTCGGCGTGACAACGAGTTTCGTGTCCGGTTGCGACCCCGACGATTTTGCCAAGGCACTCAAACCGAATACGAAGCTGATATTCATCGAAACACCGTCGAATCCACTCACCGAAGTGCAGGATATCGCCCGACTCGCCCGCCTGGCGCACGAAGCCGGCGCGCTGTTGGCGGTCGATAATTGCTTTTGCACGCCGGCGCTGCAGCGACCGATCGAATTCGGTGCCGATTTGGTGATCCACTCCGCGACCAAGCATCTCGACGGGCAGGGCAGGGTGCTCGGCGGCGCGATCTGCGGGCCGAAAGCGCTGATCGAGGAGATCTTCAAGTTCATGCGCACTGCCGGGCCGACGCTGTCGCCGTTCAATGCCTGGGTGATCCTGAAGGGGCTCGAGACGTTGAAACTCCGCGTCGAGGCGCAATCCGCCCACGCACTGGAGCTGGCGCGGCGTTTGGAGGCTCATACCGCGATCGAACGCGTGTTCTATCCTGGTTTACCTTCTCATCCTCAGCACGCGCTGGCCATGCGCCAGCAAGCGGCGGGGGGTGCGATCGTCTCCTTCGAGGTGAAAGGTGGGCGCGAAGCCGCCTGGCGCGTCATCGATCATTGTCGGCTGCTGTCGATCACCGCGAACCTCGGCGATGTGAAGACGACGATCACCCATCCGGCGACCACCACGCATGGCCGGCTCACCCCAGAGGCGCGCGCCTCGGCCGGAATCACCGAAGGGTTGGTGCGCGTCGCCGTCGGCCTCGAGGCCGTCGCCGATATCGAGCGGGATTTGCTTCGGGGCCTGAGTCTCTGTTGAGCGGTGCAGGCAAGCGAGAGGTGCCGTTTAGCCAGCGCCGAATTTTCATCAGCCCGGCCAGGGTTTTCGAACTGATAAAATCCGCGCACCAGTGCAGCCATCGCTGCGAAACTTTTTCCGCTTGCCATGAAACGTTCCCGCTTCGCCCGCCGCACCAAGCAAACGCCCGATACCGAGGCGCTGATCCACTGCGCGACCCAATTGAGCCTGTCCGGCAGCCGCCTGGAAGACGCCTTTTGGGAGCATCGTCTGCAGGGCATCATCGATCGCCTGTTGCGCGGCCAGGACGAAGCGGCGCTGAATGCCGCGCTCGACCATCTTTATGCCAGCGGCGGGCGCGCCTACGACGAGCTCGCCGACTTGGTGGAAAGCTGTGCCGAATCGCATCACCATCCGCTGGCCGGCAGTGGTGCCGGTCAGGACGTGTTGCTTTTCGCCGCGCCGGTGCTGGCCTGGTCCCGCTATGCGATTCCCTCGGGGACGATCAACGCCGAGCTGCTGGCGATGTTGCGTGTCCAGCTGCAGGCTCATGTCTTTGCCGCCGATGTGCATTTCGGGCTGGCGGACTTCATGTTCAGTCCCGATCAGTTGCCACAAAGCTATTGCGAGACGGCCGCGCTGAGGGAGAAGCTCGCCAAGGCCGCGCTGCATGGACGCGACACCCGGCTCGATCCGGTGCAAATGCCCGAGACGATGAATTTCCTCTCCGACACCCGTTACCTGATCGGCGTCGTCTGCGCTGCGTCAGGCGCGCCGCTGTTCCGCTGGCAGGAAACCGACGGCAGCCGTAACGAGGCGCTCAAACAATGGCGCAACCAAGGTGGCGAGGTGCTGCGCGGCCTCTTGCCGGCTTGCGCGTTCGATGCGCTGCTGCCGCAATCCTTCCATGCCGCGATCCGCGAAGCCGACCGCGCTTCCCGTCCCTATTCGTTGCGCTCGGCGGTCGCTTTCCTGCAGACGACACTGAACGTGCCGGCGGCCAACCTGCGTGCGGTCGTGGCACCCTACTATGATCGCCAGTTGGAGGAATACCGGATCGGCTTCACCCTCGGCGATACGGTCGAGGTGATCCATGGGGTGGTCTGGCCGCTACTCGAACACGAAGACGAGGCCGTCGATCTTCCCGGGCAGATCGAGGCGGTGCTGCGCGAGGCCGGGGTGCGCGAGGTGATGGTGCTCGACCATCGCTTTCCGCTCGAATACTGCGACGATTGCGGCGCGCCGCTGTATCCGAACCCCGAGGGCGAGCCGGTGCATGCCGAGCTGCCCGAGGCCGAAGAGGAAGCCATGCCGCGCCATCTGCATTGATGACCACGGTTTCTGCGCTGGACGAACTCATCATCGCCCTGCGCTGCTTGCCGGGGGTGGGGCCTAAATCCGCCCAGCGCATGGCCTATCATCTGCTGCAGCATGAGCGTCGTGGTGCCGAGCGTCTCGCTGCTGCATTGTCGCGCGCTTTGCAGACTCTGCACCCCTGTGCCCGATGCAACAACTTTACCGAAGCCGAGATCTGCGATCGCTGCCTCTCACCGCAACGCGATCCCACGCAGCTGTGCGTCGTCGAGATGCCTGCCGACGTAAATGTCGTCGAACAAAGCCAGGCCTACCGGGGGCTCTATTACGTGCTGATGGGCCGGCTTTCGCCGCTCGACGGCATTGGGCCGCGGGAACTCGCTTTCGATCGCCTGCTGGCGCGGGCTAGCGATGGCGTGGTGAAGGAGGTGATCCTGGCCACCAATCTCACCCAGGAAGGTGAGGTGACGGCGCACTACCTCGCCGAGATGCTCCACGCGCGGGGAATCAAGGTCAGCCGTCTCGCCCGTGGCCTGCCGCTTGGCAGCGAGATCGAGTACGCCGATGTCGCGAGCGTCGCCCAGGCTTTGCTCGATCGACGTGACTATTGAGCATCGAGTAAAGCCGGGGGGCTTTGAATCGCTCGCCGGGTCTGGTATGATTTCCTGGTTTTTTGCGTAAGCCCAAATTGATAGGAAGCCACCATGAGTTGTGACGATAAAGTGGATTGTGGCAGGCGTCGCCTGCTGGTCGCTACGTCGGTTGCCGGCGGTGTGGCGGGAGTTGCGGCCGTCGTGCCTTTCGTCGGTTCGCTGGCGCCGTCCGAGCGTGCCAAATCTGCCGGGGCGCCGGTAGAAGTCGATATCAGCAAGCTGCAGCCAGGGGAAATGATGACCGTCGAGTGGCGCGGCAAGCCGGTGTGGATCATTCATCGCACCAAGGAAATGCTCGACAACCTGTCGAAGCACGATGACAAGCTGGCCGATCCGAAATCCGAGCGTCACCAGCAACCGGATTATGCGAAGAACGAATATCGTTCGATCAAGCCGGAGTATCTGGTCGCCATCGGCATCTGCACTCATCTGGGCTGTTCGCCGACCGAGAAGTTCAAGACCGGCGCCGAGTCGGGGATCGATGCCGATTGGCCGGGGGGCTTCCTGTGTCCCTGTCACGGCTCGACCTTCGATCTTGCTGGTCGTGTCTACAAGAACAAGCCGGCGCCAGACAACCTGGAGATTCCGCCGCATTATTACCTGTCGGACGCCAAGATTCTGATTGGCGAAGAGAAGAAGGGGGCTTAAGTCATGGCTGGCGCCAACGTCGAAAAGTACAAATCCGACGGCACGACCACCGGCAACCTGCTGGAATGGCTCGATGCGCGTTTTCCGCTGATGTCGTTGTGGAACGATCACCTGGCTAAGTATTACGCCCCGAAGAATTTCAACTTCTGGTATTTCTTCGGCTCGCTGGCTCTTCTGGTGCTGGTGCTGCAAATCCTCACCGGGGTATTCCTCGTCATGCACTACAAACCGGATGCCTCGCTCAATGCTTCTGGGGTTCCTGTGGCGTTCGCCAGCGTCGAATACATCATGCGCGACGTTCCCTGGGGCTGGTTGATCCGCTACATGCATTCCACCGGTGCCTCGGCATTCTTCATCGTCGTCTATCTGCACATGTTTCGTGGCATGCTCTACGGTTCCTACCGCACGCCGCGTGAGCTGGTGTGGATCGTCGGCGTGGTGATTTTCCTCGTCCTGATGGCCACTGCCTTCATGGGTTACCTGCTGCCTTGGGGTCAGATGTCCTACTGGGGTGCGCAGGTGATCCTGAATCTTTTCACCGCCATTCCGTTGATCGGCCCCGATCTCGGCGTGTGGATCCGTGGTGATTACGTCGTCGGCGATGCGACGCTGAACCGCCTGTTCTCGCTCCACTATCTGTTACCGGTGCTGATCCTGCCCGCGCTGGTCGCCGTGCATCTGATCGCGTTGCACGAGGTCGGCTCGAACAACCCGGACGGCATCGAGATCAAGAAGAAAAAGGACGAAACCGGCAAGCCGCTCGATGGCATCCCGTTCCATCCGTATTACACCGTGAAGGACATCGTCGGCGTGGTCGCTTTCCTGATGGTGTTTTCGGTAGTGGTGTTCTTCATGCCCGAAGGCGGTGGTTATTTCCTCGAAGCCAACAATTTCTTCCCTGCCGATCCGCTGGTGACGCCGCCTCATATCGCGCCGGTCTGGTATTTCGGTCCGTTCTATTCGATTCTGCGTGCCAACACGGTGAATTTCTTCTGGGTCGATGCGAAGCTATGGGGGGTCATTTTCATGGGGCTGGGGGTGTTGATCTTCGCCTTCCTTCCCTGGCTGGATCGCAGCCCGGTGAAGTCGATCCGCTATCGTGGGCCTCTCTACAAAGGCGCGCTGACGATTTTCGTGATCAGTTTCGTGATCCTTGGCTATCTGGGCATGCTGGCACCGACCCCGGGTCGCACCCTGGTCGCCCAGATCTGCACGATTCTCTATTTTGCGTTCTTCCTGCTGATGCCGATCTATACCTCGCTGGACAAGTGCAAGCCGGAACCGGAAAGGGTGACGAAATAATGAAGAAACTATTGATTGCTCTGCTGTGTGCGCCGCTGCTGGCCTTTGCCAGTGGGGCGGAACTCCACCTCGACAAGGCGCCGGATCGCAGCCATGATCTGCCTGCGTTGCAAAACGGCGCCAAGGTGTTCGTCAATTACTGCCTGAACTGCCATTCGGCGTCCTATATGCGCTACAACCGTTTGCGCGACATCGGCCTGACCGAGCAGCAGATCAAAGACAATTTGTTATTCACGCAGGAAAAGGTTGGTGAACTGATGACGATCGCGATGCGCCGTGCCGAGGCAAAGCAATGGTTCGGCGCCGCGCCTCCCGATCTGACGGTGATCAGTCGGGCTCGCGCTTCCGAGTTCGGTTCTGGTGCCGACTGGCTCTACACTTATCTGCGCAGCTTCTACCGTGACGACAGCCGGCCGAGCGGTTGGAACAACGTCGTGTTCTCCAATGTTGCAATGCCGCATGTGCTCTGGGAATTGCAGGGTGAGCAGGTGCTCGGCCCCGATCACAAACTGACACTCGCCAAACCTGGATTGATGAAACCCGAGGAATACGACGCGATGGTCGCCGACTTGGTCGGCTTCCTGAACTACATGGGGGAACCCATGCAGAACTATCGCAAGGCGTTGGGCGTCGTCGTGCTGATCGCGCTGGCTATCCTGTTCGTCTTGGCCTATGCCCTGAAACGTGAGTACTGGAAAGACGTCCATTAACAGAACGACAATCCTGCCATGGGACACCGAGACATGAATCCACCCGTGCGCCGAGTGGTACGTGATTCCGATTATTCCTGGGGAACGAGCGCAATGATGAATCTGTATTCGGGCACCACCTGCCCATATAGCCATCGCTGTCGCATCGTTCTCTACGAGAAACAGATGGACTTCCAGGTCATCGACGTCGATCTGTTCAACAAGCCGGAAGACATCGCTGTCATCAATCCTTACAACCGTGTGCCGGTGCTGGTGGATCGTGACTTGGTTCTCTATGAAGCGAACATCATCAACGAATACATCGATGAACGCTTTCCACATCCCCAGCTGATGCCGCCGGATCCGCAGACGCGCGCCAAGGCACGCCAGCTGCTCCACACGATGGAGCAGGAGCTGTTTGGCCAACACATCGATGCGCTCGAACGCAACTTGAAGTCGGCAGAAAAGGCGCGGGCGCACATCCGCGACCGGCTCGTCGAACTGGTACCCTTGTTCGCCAAGCAAAAGTACCTCTTGGGCGACGATTTCTCGATGCTCGACGTGGCGATTGCGCCACTGCTCTGGCGTCTCGAACACTATGGCATCGAACTGCCGAAGTCGGCGGCGCCGGTGCTCAAATATGCTGAGCGTATCTTCGCCCGCCAAGGCTTCATCGACGCCCTGACTCCATCGGAAAAGGTGATGCGGCGCTGAGGCGCCGCCGTGGGTTTGCTCGCCGTTCCTTCGGCTTATGTCCCCGACCAAGCCATACTTGATCCGTGCCATTTACGAGTGGTGCGTCGATAACGGTTGCACACCCTACCTGGTCGTTCAAGTGGATGCGCGAACGCGGGTGCCGCGGGAATATGTCCGCGACGGGCAGATCGTCCTCAACATCAGCCCGGAGGCGACGCACCATCTGGCGCTGGGCAACGACGAGATCACCTTTCAGACGCGATTCGGCGGTGCACTCTTCCAGGTCAGCGTGCCGGTCGCGACCGTCGCGGCGATTTATGCGCGCGAAAACGGCCAAGGCATGGCCTTCGAGGTGAGCGCGGAGGAGACATCCGCAACTGATGGAAAAGTCGGCGCTGGCGAGACGGCACCCGAAGCCGCTGAGCCTCCAGTCGAGCGAGCGACAGAGCACGCCGCGAAGCGTAACGCCCATCTGACCCGGGTCAAATGACTGCAGGGGCGTAGAAAAACACTGGCGCCCAAGGCAGGAATCGAACCTGCGACCTACCGCTTAGGAGGCGGTCGCTCTATCCACTGAGCTACGAGGGCGAGGTGGCGCATTTTATCCATTCGCTGGCGGCTTGTCCTCGGCGTTAGCTGAAGGTGGCCGATCGAGCCCGAGCTTGTGCATCAGGGTTTCATGACTGATGTGCAGCAGCTCTTCGATGGCCTTGTAGTCGTCGGGCAACGCCGCATCGTCCCAGCCGTTTGCCGAATGGCGCGCCAGATCGACCGCCAGCTTCACGTTGCGGACCCGCGGATGCTCGGCGTTTTGCGGATCCATCAGCGTAATCAGCAATTGCGGCAAATGCCAACGGTGTGCCAGCGTTTGTTTGATCTGCCATAGCGGGACGCCATACACCTCGGTCTGCACCGCCACAGAACGCAACGTGCGGTCGGCCTTCTGGCGATCGGCGACTTGCAGCGCCAATCCTGGGGCGAAGCACCACATGAGGATTTCCGCAAAGTCGTAGAGCAGGGTTGCGACGGTGATTTCGTCGACGTCCAGATCATGGCGATGGATCGCCCATTCACGTGCCCAGTGTGCGGCTTTGCGCGCGCGGGCGATGACCTTGAGCAAGCCGAGCAGGGCGCGCGGATGCCCCTTGAGATGCTCTTCGACCGTCGGCAGGTGCTCGAAGTCGTTGAAGAACGGCTCCATGCCGATCATCATCAGCGACCGTTCGATCGTGGTGATGTCGGTCAGCCGCGTCTTGCTGCGTTTGCTTTCGATATAGGCGAGCACGCGCAACGTCATCATCGGGTCCTGGAGGATCACCGCGGAGATCGTGCGGGCGTTGGCTTTCTGGGCGTGCTCGCGTAAGGCTGCGAGCTGTTGCTCGGTATGACGCAAGACCGGAATCGGCGCGGCGCTGAAATAGGCGACCCAGCCTTCGAGATCGAGCGCGGCGGAATTGGATTGGTCATTCATGATGCGCATTATCGGCGCGATCGAGGGTTGCGGCAAATTCCGATTATGCGTGCTGCGCCAGAGGAAATCGCCTTGTATTTTCAGCAGTCTCCGGATAGAATGCACGCCCTTTCAATCCTTGCTCCACTCGTAGCGCATGCGAGGGGGCTCAACCCGATCCAAAAGGAGAGTCCATGCGACATTACGAAATCGTTTTCATCGTGCACCCGGATCAGTCCGACCAGGTGCCGGCCATGATCGAACGTTACAAGGCGCTCGTCACCGGTGCGGGTGGTGCGATCCACCGGCTCGAAGACTGGGGACGCCGCCAGCTGGCTTATCCGATCCAGAAGATGCACAAGGCTCATTATGTTCTGATGAACATCGAGTGCGGCATCGACACCCTGGCGGAACTGGAAAATGCCTTCAGGTTCAACGATGCCGTCTTGCGGCATCTGACGGTCAAGATGGATCATGCCGAGACCGCCCCTTCGCCGATGATGAAAGAAGAGAAGGCGCGGTCGCTGACCGCGTCCGGTCAGGAAGAGAAGTCCGCCGAGGAGGCAGCGGCAGCCGAGTGAATCCGCAGGCGGCGCGGCCGTGCAGGCGAATCACACCGAATTGGCGGGCGTCTTGCAGGAATTTGGCCCACTGCGCCACACCCCGGCAGGCATTCCGGTCATCGAATTCATGATCGTCCACGACTCGGAGCAGCTCGAAGCCGGGGACCTTCGCCGTGTCACTTGCGAAATCGCCTGTGTGGCCCTAGGCACGACGGCCTTGCTGATCAAGGAAGCGTCTCCTGGGAGCGCGCTCAAGGTAAGCGGATTCCTGGCTTCCCGCAGCCTGAAGCGGAAGACTCCGGTACTCCATGTGATTCAAGTCGAATTCTTTGAAAAATTTTGAGAAGGGATAGCGAAAATGGCTTTCAAACCCAGCAGCAAAAAGAAGGATGATCGCAGCAAGAGCCGCAATCTGTTCAAGCGGCGCAAGTTCTGCCGTTTCTCCGCCGAGAAGATTCCTTATGTCGATTACAAGGACGTCGATCTGCTGAAGGATTTCATTACCGAGACCGGTAAGGTAATGCCGGCACGCATCACCGGCACCAAGAGTCGTTATCAGCGCCAGCTATCGACCGCCATCAAGCGGGCACGTTTCCTTGCGCTGCTGCCTTATACCGACCTGCACAAGTAAGCGAGGAGGCAAACCATGCAAGTGATTCTGATGGACAAGGTGGCGAACCTCGGCAATCTGGGCGATGTCGTCAAGGTCAAGGAAGGTTATGCGCGCAATTACCTGATCCCCAAGGGCTTCGCGAAACGCGCGACCCCTGAAAACATCAAGGTTTTCGAAGCGCGCCGTGCCGAACTCGAAAAGGTCGCCGCCGAGAAGCTGGCCGCAGCCCAGGCCATTGCCGCGAAACTCGACGGGCTGCGTGTCGAGGTTGCGCGCAAGGCCGGGGTCGATGGTCGTCTGTTTGGTTCGGTGACGACGATCGACATCGTCGATGCACTCGCCGCCCAAGGCATCGTGATCGAGAAAAGTGCCGTGCGCATGCCGATGGGGCCGATCAAGGCACTGGGAGAAACGGTCCTGGAAGTCGTCCCTCATGCGGATGTCGCCGCCAGTGTGACCGTTGCCGTCGTCGCCGAACAATAAGTGGGTTTTCATTCGGACAAAAAGCCGCCCGATGGGCGGCTTTTTGCGTAGACGCAGCGCACTTTCGTTCATGCACAAGCGATGCACAGTTTGTGCACAGAAGAAGATGCTCATTCCCACAGCTTGTTCCCTCGTCAGCCGGGAATATCGCGAGTAGACTTGCACAGACGGAGGAATCGCAACATGGCGCAAATGGGACAAGCTTATCTGCAGGCCGTCGCGGCGGATCCGCAAGTCGCCGCTCTGAAACTACCACCGCATTCGATCGAGGCCGAACAGTCTTTGCTTGGCGGACTATTGCTCGACAACGGTGCCTGGGACCGAATCGCCGACATCGTCAATGAAGCGGACTTCTACCGTGACGATCACCGCCGCATTTTCGCGCACATCAGAAAACTGATCGAAACCGGCCGGCCGGCAGACGTGGTGACCGTCTTTGAATCGATCGAGCATGCCAACCAGGTCAATGAGACCGGTGGGCTCGCGTATCTGGGCGAGATTGCCAATGCCACGCCGTCTGCCGCCAACATCCGTCGCTATGCCGAGATCGTGCATGAGCGGGCGATCCTGCGCAAGCTGGTATCCGTCGGCGACGAAATCGCCGCCGCGGCGCTGAACCCCGCCGGACGGGATGTCAAGACCCTGCTGGACCAGGCAGAGCAGAAAGTCTTCGAGATCGCCGAAGTGGGCAACCGTGTCGGCCAGGGATTCCAAGCCATCACACCGTTGCTGGGCGAGGTGGTCGATCGCATCGAAAAGCTCTACAACCGCGACAATCCTTCCGACATCACTGGCCTGGCGTCGGGCTTCCATGATCTCGACCGGCTCACCTCCGGCTTCCAGCCCGGCGACATGATCGTCGTCGCGGGCCGTCCCTCGATGGGCAAGACCGCGTTTGCACTGAACATCGCCGAACACGTCGGTGTCGAACTGCGCCAACCAGTGGCGATCTTCAGCCTGGAAATGTCCGGACCGCAACTGGCGATGCGTTTTTTGTCTTCGGTCGGGCGCCTCGATCAGACCAAGATCCGCACCGGCAAGCTGACCGACGAGGATTGGGAGAAGATGTCGGTGGCGCTGGGCAAGCTGCATGAAGCGCCGATCCACATCGACGAGACGGGTGCGATCAATGCTTCCGACCTGCGGGCGCGTGCGCGCCGTCTGCATCGCCAGTTCGGGCGTCTCGGTCTGATCGTCATCGACTACCTGCAATTGATGACCTCGATCCGTGACAACGAGAACCGTGCCACGGAAATCTCCGAGATCTCGCGCTCGATCAAGGCGCTGGCGAAAGAGTTGCAGGTGCCGGTGATCGCCCTTTCGCAGCTGTCGCGCAAGGTCGAAGAGCGCAACGACAAGCGGCCCTTGATGTCGGATCTGCGTGAATCGGGCGCCATCGAGCAGGATGCCGACATCATCCTGATGATGTATCGCGAGGAATACTACAAACCGGACACGACCGAGAAGGGGGTTGCCGAAGTGATCATCGGTAAGCACCGCAACGGGCCGACGGGTGTCGTCAAGCTCACCTTCCTTGGGGAATACACCCGTTTCGAGAATTTTGCTGCCCCAGGCACTTATTGAGCGAAAGTCGGCGCTGGCAGAACGGCACGCTTACGACAGTTACAGCACCTCGGCGGCATGATCGGCGAGCCGTGAGCGCTCGCCGCGCTGCAAGGTGATGTGGCCGGCGTGCGGCCAACCCTTGAAGCGATCGACGACATAGGTGAGACCCGAAGAGCCTTCAGTGAGATACGGCGTGTCGATCTGCGCGATGTTGCCGAGGCAGACTACCTTGGTGCCGGGGCCGGCACGCGTGATCAACGTCTTCATCTGCTTGGGGGTCAGGTTCTGCGCCTCATCGATGATCAGGAACTTGTTGAGGAAGGTGCGGCCGCGCATGAAGTTCAGCGACTTGATCTTGATGCGGCTCCGAATCAGGTCCATCGTCGCGGCGCGGCCCCAATCGCCCGAGTAATTGCCTTTGTCGCCATCGTCGAGCGGTTTGTTGAGCACGTCGAGGTTGTCTTCGAGCGCGCCCATCCACGGCGTCATCTTTTCCTCCTCGCTGCCGGGCAAAAAGCCGATGTCTTCGCCGACCGGCACGGTGACGCGCGTGATGATGATCTCGGAGAAGCGCTTCTGTTCCAGCGTCTGCGTCAGCGCGGCGGCGAGCGTGAGCAGCGTCTTGCCGGTGCCGGCCTGGCCCAGCAGCGTGACGAAGTCGATGTCTGGATGCATCAACAGGTTCAGCGCAAAATTTTGCTCCCGGTTCCGGGCCGTGATGCCCCAGACGGCATTCTTGCCGTGCGAGTAGTCCGTCAGGGTCTCTAGCTCCACCGTCTTGCCAGCGTGCGTACGCACCCAGGCCTGCAAGGGTTGCGGGCCTTCCTGCCAGACGAATTCGTTGATCAGCAGATCGGCGCACAGCGGCCCGCTGATGCGGTAATAGGTGCGGCCGTCCCTTTTCCACGATTCCAGACCCTGCGCGTGGGTTTCCCAGAAGTCGGCGGGCAGCTCGAGGCTGCCGGTGTAGAGCAGGTCGGTGTCCTCGAGCACCTTGTCGTTGAAATAGTCCTGCGCCTCGAGGCCCAGTGCGCGGGCCTTGATGCGCATGTTGATGTCCTTGGTGACGAGGATCACCGGCCGTTTCGGGTGCTTCTGGCGCAGATGCAGCGCGACGGCGATGATCTGGTTGTCGGCGCGCGAGGTCGGCAGCGAGGCCGGTAGGAGACCGTTGATCGCTTCGGTCTGCAAAAACAGCCGGCCGCTCGCCAGTCCGCGCGAGGGGTTGGCAAGGTCGATGCCATCTTCGATGTCCACCTCGCTGCCGGTGACGATCTCATCCAGCATGCGGCTCGCCTGACGGGCATTCCGCGCGACTTCCGACATGCCCTTCTTGTTGGCGTCGAGTTCCTCCAGCGTCATCATCGGCACGAACAGGTCGTGCTCCTCGAAGCGGAACAGGCTGGTCGGATCGTGCATCAGGACGTTGGTGTCGAGCACGAATAGTTTGGTTGGCTTGCTGGATTTGGCAGTGCGTTTGGCGTTCATCGGCTCTCAGGGCAGGGGGTGAGGAGATCAAAGGGATTTCACGGCTTCGAGTACGTCGGCCGCATGGCCATCCGCTTTCACGCCGCGCCATTCGCGCGCCAGGTGACCGGCGGGATCGATCAGGAAGGTGCTGCGCTCGATGCCGCGCACCTGTTTGCCGTAGAGATTTTTCATTTTGATGACGCCGAACAGGCGGCAGGCTGTCTCATCGGCATCGCAGAGCAGCTCGAACGGCAATCCCAGTTTGGCCTTGAAGTTTTCGTGCGACTTCAGGCTGTCGCGGGAAATGCCCCAGACCGTGGCGCCCTGTGCGACGAAGGCATCGTAGAGGTCGCGGAACTGGCCGGCCTCGGTGGTACAGCCCGGTGTGCCGTCCTTCGGATAGAAATAGAGCACGACGGCCTGACCGCGCAGTGCACAGAGATGGAAAGTTCGCCCGCTGGTGGCCGGCAGGGAAAAGTCGGGCACTGTCTGGCCGACGTTGAGCGGTGAAACGGAAGCTTCATTCATGCCGGAGTTCTCCATTCAGAAAGGAATTCATCCCCTTGCAGCAGCACGGGGCGGGAATGGCCAGGGACCGTGCCGATGATGATTTCATGGCGCGGCAGTTGATCGATGACCAATCCAGCGGCGAAGACGTCGAGTGAAACGATCCGGTAGCCTTGGCCACGCCAGCCGACGAGCAGACGCTCGAAATGCTGCGGCGCCTTCCCAAGTGCCCGGCTGGCCATGAGGTTGAAGACATGGCCGAAGCGTGGTGGTTGCGCAGTCAGCGCCAGCAGGGCATCGACCACGTCCGCCATCCCCTTGCCTGAGGCGACGGCCAGCTCGTCGAGAGTCGGCAGGGTGACCGGAATTTGCGGGCAGCGCACGATCTCGCCATTCCAGACGGGAATGAAGGGGTGATGCCCGCGGGTGTCGCTGGCGCGGGCGAAACCGAGGCGCTGTGTCAGGCGTAAGGAGTGCGGATTTCCCTGCCAGCCGGGCGCCGCCGTCAATTGCGGCGCACAGCCGAAGGTTTTCGTGAAGGCCGCCCGGGCTTGTGCGAACTGCTCGCTTATCCAGACGGCCGGCGCCGAAGCGGCCCGTTTGAGCCACTGAGTCGGCTGCCAGCCGAAAATGCCGGTATCGAATCCGGCGGCGGGCACCTGTTCGAGCAGGCTGCGGGCATGGCGCGCGGGTGAGCGGCCGAGCCAGTCATTGCTCAGTCCGAACAGGAAACTCGCGCCAGCTTCCTGGCTTTGCAATAGGGCGATGAGTACTGGCAGCGCGGCGCAGGCGCGATAGCCGGGAACCTCGATGCGCAGCGCGAGCATGGGCTTCATGCGGCGTCTTTTTCGAGAATCAGCGCAGCTAGGGGCAGACGTCCTTCACCGACCAGGATGTTGTAGGTGCGGCAGGCCGCCGCCGTATCCATGATCTCGAAGCCGCGGCCAGCCTCGATCAGCGGGCGCAGCAGCGCGGGTGCAGGAAAACGTTGGCGTCGTCCGGTGCCGAGCAGCACCACATCGCAGGAAAAGGCAGCGAGGCGCGCGAGATGCTCGATGGCGAGATCGGCATACGCCTCGGGGCCCCATTGCGCGTCGAGACGATCGGGCAGGAGCAGCAGACTGCGCGTCAGCACACGGCCACCGACCGCGATGAAATCGCTGCCGTAGGCGGTGACGATGTTGTCGGTGCTGCGTGGATCGGGATGAAGCTTCAAGAGGGGTCTGCCGGGAAGGGGTCTGTCGGGAATGCGCGGCAGGCTTTGGATTTGCCGCAGCGCGGGTCATTCGGTAGGATTATAGCCTTTCGATTTTTGCTCCCTTAGCCGCCTCATGCGTCCGATCCTCAAATCGACCAAGCTCGCCAACGTTTGTTACGACATCCGCGGTCCGGTGCTGGCCCGGGCACGCCAGATGGAAGAGGAGGGGCATCGGGTCATCAAGCTCAACATCGGCAACCCGGCCGCTTTCGGCTTCGAGGCGCCGGAGGAGATCGTCGTCGACGTGATCCGCAACATTCGCGATGCCTCCGGCTATTCCGACTCGAAAGGCCTGTTTTCCGCCCGCAAGGCGGTGATGCACTACAGCCAGCAGAAGAAGATTCCCGGCGTGACGATCGACGACATCACGCTCGGCAACGGTGTCTCGGAACTGATCGTGATGGCGATGCAGGGTCTGCTCAACAACGGCGACGAGGTGCTGGTGCCAGCGCCGGACTATCCGTTGTGGACCGCTGCGGTGAGCCTCTCCGGCGGCACGCCGCGTCATTATCTGTGCGACGAAGGTGCCGGCTGGCTGCCGGATCTGGCCGACATTCGTGCCAAGATCACGCCGGCGACGCGGGCGATCGTGGTCATCAATCCGAACAACCCGACTGGCGCGCTGTACCCCGACGATCTGCTCCGGGGCATCGTCGACATCGCCCGCCAGCACGAGCTGATCGTGTTCGCCGACGAAATCTACGACAAGGTGCTCTATGACGGCCGCAAGCACACCTCGATCGCCAGCCTGGCCGATGACGTGCTATTCATCACCTTCAACGGCTTGTCGAAGAATTATCGCGCTTGTGGCTTCCGTGCCGGCTGGATGATCGTCTCCGGTGAGAAGCGTCATGCGCAGGACTACATCGAGGGCCTGAACATTCTCGCTTCGATGCGCCTGTGCTCGAATGTGCCGGGCCAGCACGCGATCCAGACCGCGCTGGGCGGCTATCAGAGCATCGAAGATCTGGTCGCACCGCACGGGCGCCTGGCCAAGCAGCGCGATCTCGCCTGGGAGATGCTCTCGAACATTCCCGGCGTTTCCTGTGTGCGGCCTCAAGCGGCGCTGTATTGTTTCCCGCGGCTCGATCCGAAGCTTTACCCGATCGATGATGACCAGCAGTTCATCCTCGAATTGCTCGAGGAAGAAAAAGTCCTGCTGGTGCAAGGGAGCGGCTTCAACTGGCCCAACCCGGATCACTTCCGTGTCGTGTTCCTGCCGAACGTCGATGATCTTACCGAGGCGATCGGTCGCATCGCCCGGTTCCTGGAGACGTATCGCAAGCGCCACGGCACCTGAAATTTCATATCTTTTTTTTACTGCACAACCATGAAGCCAATTCAAGTCGGACTGCTGGGGATCGGCACCGTCGGTGGCGGCACCTATACCGTTCTGGCGCGCAACGAGGCGGAGATCACCCGCCGTGCCGGACGGCCGATCCGCATCACTCAGGTCGCGGACAAGAACCTGGAACTGGCCCGACGGGTCACGGGCGGCAAGGTCGATTTGACCGACGATGCCTTCGCCGTCGTCAATAACCCTGAGATCGATATCGTCGTCGAGCTGATCGGCGGCTATGGCGTCGCCAAGGAACTGGTGATGACGGCCATCGAGAACGGCAAACATGTAGTGACCGCGAACAAGGCGCTGCTCGCCGTGCATGGCAATGAGATTTTCGCCGCCGCGCAACGGAAGGGGGTGATGATCGGTTTCGAGGCTGCGGTCGCCGGCGGCATTCCGATCATCAAGGCGCTGCGCGAAGGCTTGACCGCCAACCGCATCGAATGGATCGCCGGCATCATCAACGGCACCACCAACTTCATCCTCTCCGAGATGCGCAACAAGGGGCTGCCGTTCGCAACGGTGCTCAAGGAGGCGCAGCGGCTGGGTTACGCCGAGGCGGATCCGACCTTCGACATCGAAGGCATCGACGCCGCTCACAAGCTGACGATCATGGCGGCGATCGCCTTCGGCATCCCGATGCAGTTCGACAAAGCCTATGTCGAAGGCATCAGCAAGCTACAGGCGGAAGACATCCGCTATGCCGAACAACTCGGCTATCGCATCAAGTTGTTGGGCATCACCAAGCGCAGAAAGCTCGACGGTCAGACCGCGATCGAGCTGCGGGTGCATCCGACGCTGATCCCGGCCAAGCGGCTGCTCGCCAATGTCGAGGGCGCGATGAACGCGGTGCTGGTGCAGGGCGACGCGGTCGGCGCGACGCTCTATTACGGCAAAGGGGCCGGTGCCGAGCCAACCGCCTCGGCGGTGATCGCCGATCTGGTGGATGTGACGCGCATGGCCACCGCCGACCCGGAAAACCGCGTCCCGCATCTCGCTTTCCAGCCCGATGCAGTGGCTAATCTTCCGATCCTGCCGATGGCCGAGGTGGAAAGCGGCTATTACCTGCGCATGCGGGTGGAGGACAAGCCAGGCGTGCTCGCCGACATCACGCGCATCCTGGCCGACGAGCAGATCTCGATCGATGCGATGGTGCAGCGTGAGCCGGGCGAGGGCGAGCAGCAGACCGACATCATCATCCTGACCCATGTCGTGCGCGAAAAGCAGGTCGATGCGGCGATCGCGCGGATCGAGGCGCTGCCGGTGGTGAGCGGCAAGATCGTGCGTTTGCGGCTCGAAGAGCTGAGCTGAAACGCCGCGCGGATGCTGGTCTGGCTTGGCGTTTGTGCCATCGTGGCCTTTCTGGCCGCATTGGCTGCGGCGCTGGGTGCCGTCCCGCCAGCGCCGACTTTTCATCTCGCCTTCGCGCTGGGTTCGTTGCCGCTGATCTTTGGCGCGATCGCTCATTTCGTGCCGGTGCTGACGAAAAGCCGCGCCGCCGAGCCGTCGATCCATTACCTGCCGCTTCCTGTGCAGGTGGCGGGACTCATCACGCCGCTGGCGTTGGCGGGCATCCTGCCGCAATGGTTTCTGCATCTGGCTGCGACGATCGATGCGGCTGCCGCGGTGCTGTTGTTGTTCTGGGTTTCCCGCCGCCTGCGCGCCGCGCTGGGCGCGCCACATCCGGGCGCGTATTGGTATGGTGCGGCGTTGCTGTGTCTTTTTTTCGCGCTGAGCCTCGTGCCGGTGTGGCTGATGATTCCCACATTGCGTCCGCCATTGCGTCTCTTCCATCTGCATCTGAATACCCTCGGCTTCATCGGTCTGGCCGCACTCGGCACGCTGCCGGTGCTGTTGCCGACCGCCCTGCGCCAGTTCGATGCGACGGCTGCCGCGCGCCTGCGCGAGGATCTCCTGCCGGCGCTTACTGGCGCCGTGTCGATCGCGGCTGGCGCGACGGTCGGCTTTTGGTTTGCCGTGCCCGGCGCCATGCTGCTCGCTTGGGTGGTCGGGCGCGATCTCTTTGCCTGGTGGCGTGTCTATGGTGCGAAAGTCGGCGCGACCGCAACGGCACCGCTGTTCATCGCCAGCGTCGGGTTCTTGATTCTGCTTATCGCGGGGCTCGCGCACGGCGCGGGCGGGCTTGCGGCACGACCTGCCTTGTCTGGCTACGTCGCGTTCTTCCTGCTGCCGCTGGTCAGCGGCGCGCTGGCGCAGCTCATACCGGTGTGGCGTTTCCCCGGCGTGGATTCTCCGGCACGGCAGGTGATGCAGCGACGTCTTGCCGGCGGCGGCCGCTTTCGCGCCATGCTGTTTCTCGGCGCCGGCCTCGCCCTGCTGTTCGAAGCGCATTGGGCGTGGCTGTTGGCAGCGCTGGCGCTGGCCGACTTCGTCCTGCGCCTGCTGGGCGCACTCTATAATCCCCGCCAGCCTTGATCTTTTCGATTCGCCATGAAATACATTTCCACGCGCGGCCAGGCGGCGCCGCAAGCCTTTTGTGACATCCTGCTCGGCGGCCTGGCGCCCGACGGCGGCCTGTATCTGCCCGAACACTATCCGCAGATCTCTCCGGCCGAGCTCGCCGAATGGCGCGAGTTGCCTTATCCGGCGCTGGCGCTGAAGATCTTTTTGAAATTCATCGACGACATTCCGGCCTGTGACCTGAAATCGATCGTCGATCGCACCTATACCGCGCGCAACTATCGCTACTGCCGGCCCGGTCACGATGCGGCGGAGATCACGCCGCTGACCACGCTCGATCCCGGCTTTCATCTGCTCGAACTGTCGAACGGCCCGACGCTCGCCTTCAAGGACATGGCGATGCAGCTGTTGGGCAACCTGTTCGAGTATGTGCTCGAGAAGCGCAATGAAACGATCAACATCCTGGGGGCTACCTCGGGCGATACCGGTTCCGCCGCCGAGTACGCGATGCGGGGAAAAAAAGGTGTGCGCGTCTTCATGCTCTCGCCGCACGGCAAGATGAGCCCCTTCCAGCGCGCGCAGATGTATTCGCTGCAGGACGAGAACATCATCAACATCGCGATCCGCGGCATGTTCGACGACTGCCAGGACATCGTCAAAAACGTCGCCAACGATGCCGCGTTCAAGGCGAGATACAAGATCGGTGCGGTGAATTCGATCAACTGGGCGCGTGTGCTGGCGCAGATCGTCTATTACTTCAAGGGCTATTTTGCCGCGACGCAGAGCAACGACGAGAAGGTGGCCTTCAGCGTGCCATCCGGCAACTTCGGCAATATCTGCGCCGGCCATATCGCCCGGATGATGGGTCTGCCGATCGAGCGGCTGGTGCTCGCCACCAACGAGAACGACGTGCTCGACGAGTTCTTCCGCACCGGACGTTACCGCCCACGCGACAGCGCCGAGACCTATGTGACTTCGAGTCCGTCGATGGATATCTCGAAAGCCTCGAATTTCGAGCGCTTCGTCTTCGACCTGGTCGGGCGCGATCCGGCGGTGGTGCGCGAACTATGGGCGAAAGTCGCTGCCGGAGAAGGTTTCGATCTGTCCGCCACGCCGTATTTCGCACGGCTACCCGAGTTCCGTTTCGTCTCCGGCAAGAGCACGCATGTCGACCGACTGGCGACGATTCGAGACGTCTGGCAGCGCCATCGGGTGATGATCGATCCGCACACCGCTGATGCCGTCAAGGTGGCGCGCGAGCAGATGGGGGTGGGCGTGCCGACGCCCATCATTGTGCTGGAGACCGCGCAGCCGGTGAAGTTTGCCGAGACGATTCAAGAAGCGCTCGGGGTGCAGCCGACGCGGCCAAAGGAATTGGAAGGTATCGAAAATCTACCGCAGCGTGTCATCGTGCTGGATGCCGATGCGCAAGCCGTCAAGGCCCTGATCGAAAAAGTCTGCGCTCCAGCTATAAATAGATGACGGCCGGGAAAACGGTCACCGCCAGGACTAGCACCAGCCATTCGAGATTGTGCCGCGCCAGAAAGCCGGTAAAGTGCAGCACCAGGATCGTGATGGCGATGACGTAGTAGAGAATGAAGAGCATCAAGTGAAATCCTCCTGTTCGGGGCGGCACAACGACTTTCTTGATTCATTATAGCCATCCTTGCCGTCGGCATCGCCCTGCTGCGCGAGAAGCCACAACCGCTCGCCGGATACGTTGAACCCAGATTGTCCAATGGAACGTAGGCGGATTTCGTGGCTGAAGGCGAGCAGATTTGTGTTCGCGCGAGGAGTCCATAACCGTGTCCATGAATGACCAGCGCGAGCGCAAAGATGCCGCCCGCAGTTTGATAGCCGCCATGTAGGGCGTATGAGCTCGATTTCAAACGCCTCATAAAGCCTTCGCCCGGCCTAATGGACAATCTGGGTTGAAATCCCGCCAGGCACTTGACGTCCGGCCCGGATATCCCGCTAGAATTATCATGGCAATTTGGCCATTCCACTTGAGGAGCAATTCAACATGAATAAAGGGGATCTCGTCGAAGTCGTCGCCAAGAGTGCCGACATCAGCAAAGCCGCTGCCGCCAAGGCGCTGGATGCAATGATCGATGCCGTGGTCAAGTCCGTCGCCAAGGGCAATGCCGTGACGCTGGTGGGCTTTGGCACCTTCAAGGCCGCCAAGCGCGCCGCACGCACCGGTGTCAATCCCAAGACCGGTGAAAAGATCAAGATTGCCGCCACCACCGTGCCGCGCTTCACCGCTGGCGCTGGCTTCAAGGCCGCCGTCGCGGGCAAGAAGAAGGCCGCCAAGAAGTAATTTCGCGCGATAAGCAACAGACGCTTGCAGGCCACGGCATTGCCGTGCCTTTTTCATTTGTGTGCATGAATGCGCCGCCGAAAAACCAGGCCGGCGCCGAACGCCAGCATGCCGCAGCAGAACAGGGTCGGCCGCACGTCGAGATGAGCGCTGACCAGGCCCACCGTCAGGCTGCCCAATGGCGCGATGCCGAGAAACGCCGTCGAGAAGATCGCCATCACCCGGCCACGGAAGTGTTCTTCGACTTCCAGTTGGATCAAGGTGTTGCTGCCGGCAGCCGTGATCACGACGGCAAAGCCGAGCAGCACCAGCAATGGATAGGCGAGAATAATCGTCGGGACGAAGGAGAATATGGCCAGCGCGATGCCGCCGGCCAGCGCCGTGCGGCCGACCAGCCGGTCGAGGCCTTCGCCGGCCCGTTGGCTGCCCCGCCAGGCCAGCCAGAACGCCGCGCAAAGCGAACCCGCGCCCGCGCTGCTGATCAACAGCCCATAGGTCCGGGCGTCGCCCTGGAACAGGTCGCGCGCATACACCGGCATCATCACCACGTAGGGGGTAACGAAAAAACTGAAGCCGGCGACCAGCAGCAGGATGGTGCGGATGCGTGGATGACTTTTCGTGTAGGACAGCCCGGCGCGCAGGGCATCAACAGCCGGTTGTCGCGCCGCTGGCTTGCCGGGGACCGTGCGAATCGCCGCCAGCGCGGCAAGCACTGCCAGATAGGACAGCGCATTGAGCAGGAAGCAGGCGGCCTCGCCCAAACTGGCGACGATCAGGCCGGCGAGCGCCGGGCCGACGAAGCGCGAGCCATTCATCAGAAAGGAGTTGAGACCGATCGCATTCGGCAGGGCGCGCTTGTCCGGCACCATCTGCGCAACGAAAGCCTGGCGTGCGGGTAGATCGACGGCATTGATGCAACCGAGCGTGAAGGCGAGGATGAGCAGCAATGGCGGCGTGATCGATTGCGTCGCGGTAAGCCCGGCGAGCAGCAGTGCCTGCAGCAGGGCGAGGAACTGGGTCAGCAGCAACAGGCGGCGCCGATCGAGGCGGTCGTTCCAGACACCGGCAGGGATCGAGAACAACAGGATCGGCAGCTGGCTGGAGAAGCCGACCATACCGAGCATCACGGTCGAATCGGTGAGCCGATAAGCGAGCCAGGTCATCGCGATATGCTGCATCCAGGTGCCGATCAGCGAGACCAGCTGGCCGGCGAAGAACAGCCGGAAATTGCGCGACTGCAAAGCGGGGAAACGCTGGGCTAGGGCTTGCATGCCGCGATGCTACGGGATGGCGACGCCGCCGGTCACGTTAAAATATCGTTTTTTCCCGGCCCTTCCATCATGACCGTCCGCACTCGTTTCGCTCCCAGTCCGACCGGCTATCTGCACATCGGCGGTGCGCGCACCGCGCTGTTTGCCTGGGCCTATGCGCGCCATCATGGTGGCCAGTTCATCCTGCGCATCGAGGATACCGACATCGAGCGTTCGACACCGCAGGCCGTTCAGGCCATCCTCGACGGCATGCGCTGGCTCGGCTTGACCCCCGATGAGGGCCCGTTTTTCCAGACCCAGCGCATGTATCGCTACAAGGAAGTGATCCAGCAGATGCTCGCCGCCGGCAGCGCGTATTTCTGCTACATGAGCAAGGAGGAGCTCGACGCGCTGCGCGCCGAACAGGAAGCGCGCAAGGAAAAACCGCGCTATGACGGTCGCTGGCGGCCCGAGCCAGGCAAGACACTGCCGACACCGCCCTCTGGCGTGCAGCCGGTGGTGCGCTTCAGGAACCCGACCGACGGCATGGTCGCCTGGGATGACTTGGTCAAAGGGCACATCGAGTTCAGCAATGCCGAGCTCGACGATTTCGTCATCGCGCGCGCCGATGGCACACCGACCTACAACTTTTGCGTCGTCGTCGATGACTGGGACATGGGGATCACCCATGTGATCCGCGGCGACGATCACGTCAATAACACGCCGCGCCAGATCAATCTGCTGAAGGCGCTCGGCGCACCACTGCCGCGTTACGGACATCTGTCGATGATCCTCGGCCCGGACGGGACGAAGCTCTCGAAACGCCACGGCGCGGTCTCGGTGATGCAGTATGACGAAGACGGCTATCTGCCCGAGGCGGTGCTGAATTATCTGGCGCGGCTGGGTTGGTCGCATGGCGATGACGAAATCTTCTCGATGGAGCAATTCATCGCCTGGTTCGATCTCGATCACATCACCAGTTCCGCCGCTCAGTTCAACACCGAGAAACTCAATTGGCTGAACGCCCATTACATCAAACACTGTGACGATGCACGGCTCGGCCAGGAAATTCGCCGGCGACTGGCGCGTGAAGGCGTGGTCGATACGGCGTTCCCCGAACCCGCAGAAATTGCCGCGCTCTACAAGGATCGCGTGCATAACCTCAACGAGCTCGCCGACGCGGCGCATCCGTTTTACGTCGCGCCGCAGCCTCCGGCCGAGCTGGTGGCGCAGCATCTTTGCGACACGGCAAAGAGCGCGCTTGCCGATCTGCGCTGCCGTCTCGCCAGCGCCGACTTTCGGCCCGAAGCCCTCGCCAAGGCGATCAAAGAGACGCTCGCGGCGACGGGGTTGAAAATGCCGCAGGTGGCGATCCCCTTGCGCGTCGTGTTGCTCGGCCAGACACAAAGCCCGCCCATCGACCGCGTGCTCGCGGTGATGGGACGGGGTGAGGTACTGAAACGCCTGGAGAGGGCGCTCGATTAATCCCAGATTGTCCATTAGACCGGGCTGATTCGCCATGAGCATTTGATACGGTCATTTCATCGCCCTACACGGCGGCTTTCGGGCTGCGGGCGGCATCTTTGCGCCTCCGCTCCTCGCCAATAGACACAGTTATTGGCTCGTCGCGGTGACGCAAACCTGCTCGCCCTCGCCTTCGAAACCCGCTCGCGTTCCAATGGACAATCTGGGTTAATCTCTCACCAGCGTGCCGTTTTCGATGCGCACGCGCTCGCCGACGCGCCAACCGGGGAGCGTGTCCATCATCACCGAGCGCGTCGTGCCATCGTTCATGCGCACGATGACTTCATAGCGCGTGGTCTTGCGCTGCGATTTCTCGATCTGATGACCGGCATAGGCGCCACCGGCCGCACCTGCCACGGTGGCCAGCTTCTTGCCGGTGCCGCCGCCGATCTGATGACCCAGGATCGCACCGACCACGCCGCCGGCAACTGCACCCAGACCGGTGGCTTCGCCCGGCTGCGTGATTTCGCGGATGTCGTCGATCACGCCGCAGTTGCCACATACCGGCAAAGCGGGCGGCGACACAGGCGGTGCGGCGACGGGCGCCTGGGCGATTTCGGTCGACGCCGGTTTCGCGGCGGGTTTCGGCGCGGGTTTCGGCGCCGCCTTGACGACGGGTTTCGCTGCGCGGTGTTCGACGGGAGCGGGTGTATTGGCAACCGGTTGCGCCGCGGCCTTGGGTTCGCTGGCCGGGACGGTGGCGACGGCGGTGGGTGTTTCGGCCGAAGTGGCCTTGCCACTGGGCAGCCAGCCGTTGATCGCAGCGATGCCGAAGAGCGAAAAGGCAGTCACGGAGATCGCCGCGATGGCGACGAGAGGATGCAGGCCGGATTTGGCCGGCGGGTTCGGGACGGGGGGCGTCATGTGGTTTCCTCCTGTTTGCGTCGGGTGTGGCAAGCATAACGCGAGACCGTTGCCGACAGGGGACGCCCGCAACAGTTGGTTACATTTCGCTGCGCCCTTTCCAGGCAAAGCGCGCCGGATCGACTGCGGCGGTAAGCTCATGGCCGATCGGCAATGGCTCGTTGCAAATGTGGCTGGCCAGCAGTTCGGCCATCAGCTGCGCCCAGACGAAGCCGCGCGCCCCATAACCCGTGGCGACGAACAGCCCCGGCCAGCGCGGCCATTCGACATGCGCGATCGGGCGTGGCTCGCATGTCGACAGTGGCAAGGCGCCGACCAGCGGCAGCTTGTCCGGCGAGACCGGCCGCAGCGCGACGCGGCCTGCCAGCGTGGTCGGGTCGAAACGTCCGGCCAGCGTCGGCAGCATCGAAGTCAAACGCGCGAGATTCGCGGCATGCTCCTCGATGCTCGGCGCCAGATCACGGCTGCGCTTGAAGCTGGCACCCAGGCTGGCGATGCCGTCGTGCGGCGGAGCGAGATAGCCTTCACGGCAGACGACGGTGCGCAGCAAGTCGGGGAGCGCTTGGGCAGGCAGATGGGTCGTCTGGCCGCGAAAACACAAGATCGGTAGATGCGCGGCCTGCGGCAGGCGGCGAATCTCGTGTGCATGGGCGAGGATGACCGTGGCGCCCTCCCAGAGCGGCTGACCCGTCGCATCGCGCAGCTGCCAGCCGCCGTCGCTCCCGTGCAGCTCGGCGACCGGCGTAGCGAGGCGGAGAGTGACGCCTTCGCCTGCCTGCGCGAGTAGCGCCTGGGCCAATGCGGTTGGTGCGACCCAGCCGGCGCGGGGAAACCACCAGCCCGGCCCGGCGACCGCCATGCCCACGATCTGCGCGGCGCTGTCCGCGTCGAAAAACTGCACGAAGTCGCCGGGTAGCCCTCGTTCGGCAACGATGCGCGCCTGCTTTTGCGCATGCGCGCCATCGCGGGCGATCTGGAACACGCCGCACGGCGCGAAGACGGGGGGATGGCCGGTTGCGGCGAGGGTTTCGAGGCGATGCAGCGCATAGAGGAAGGCGATCGTGTTCAGGCTTGAAAGGCGGGTCGCCTCGACGGCCAATGCCGGAAGCAAGACGGCTTGATGATTGCCGGAAGTCTCGGCGGCGATATGCTCGCGCCGCTCGAACAACGTGACTTCGCAGCCGCGTGAGGCGAGCCGTTCGGCGCAGGACAGTCCAGCGATGCCGGCGCCGATCACGGCGATGCGCTGGCCGCCGAAACTCGGCGGCTTCGGAACGGCACCCCCGCGATATTGACCGACGAGCATCTCGCGTTTGCTGCCGAAACCGGGGCGGCGCTCGACAGAAAAGCCCGCCGCGGCGAGATGGCGCCGCACTTCGCCCGCCACCGTCCAGGTGGCGAGTGTCGCGCCGGGCGCGGCAAGCCAGGCCAGATCCTCACAAAGCTCTTTCGACCACATCTCGGGATTTTTCGCCGGCGAGAAACCGTCGAGATAGAAGGCATCGAAGCGTCCGGCGATCTCGCCGAGCACGGTCTGCGCTGGGCCGAAGACCAGCGTCAGCGTGATGGCACCGCCTGCGAAGTGCCGCCTGTGGAAGCCAGGAATCAGACTCGGCCAGGCTGCGCGCAATCGGGCAGCGAGCGGCGCGAGGGTAGGGAATCTTTCATGCAGCCGCGCGAGATCCTCGACCCGGAAAGGGTGTTGTTCGATTGCGACGTAATGCAGCCGGCATCCGGGCGTTTCTCGCCACGCCTGCCAGGTAGCGAGGAAGTTGAGCCCGAGGCCGAAGCCGGTTTCCAGGATGGCGAAATCACGCCCCTGCCAACGCGCCGGCAGATCGTTGCCGGCGAGAAACACATGGCGGGCCTGTTCGAGGCCGCCGCTGGCGGAGTGATAGACGTCGCCGAAAGCCGGCGCGTAGGGTACGCCGTTGCCGTCGAACGCGAGCTCGGCGGGAACGATCGGCGTCGGTTTCACTCCGGACGCATCTGCGGAAAGAGGATCACGTCGCGAATCGAGGGCGAATCGGTGAGCAGCATCACGAGACGGTCGATGCCGATGCCGCAGCCGCCGGTCGGCGGCAGCCCATATTCGAGCGCGCGGATGTAGTCGGCATCGAAATACATCGCCTCCTCATCGCCGGCGGCCCGCGCCTTGGCCTGCTCCATGAAGCGCGCCGCCTGATCCTCGGGATCGTTCAATTCCGAAAAACCATTGGCGATCTCGCGGCCGACGATGAACAGCTCGAAGCGCTCGGTCACCTCCGGGTTCGTATCGGAGCGGCGCGCCAGCGGCGAAACCTCGGTCGGGTAGTCGATGATGTAGGTGGGGTCCCATAGCTCGGTCTCGGTGGTTTCCTCGAACAATTGCATCTGCAAGGTGCCCAGACCCGCATTGGGCTTGACCTCGACTTGCAGATCGGCGAGCTTGTGCCGCAGCCAGCCGGCATCGCCCAGCATCGTCAGGCTGTAACCCGGGTGGTAGGCGTGGATGGCCTCGACGATGGTCATGCGGCGGAAGGGCTTGGACAAATCGAGGATGCGACCCTGATATTCGAAGACTTCGCTGCCCAAAGCCTCGCGTGCGGCATGGCGGATCAACCCCTCGGTGAAATCCATCAGGCTGCGGTAATCGGCATAGGCTTCATAAAACTCCATCATCGTGAATTCCGGGTTGTGGCGTGGCGAGAGACCCTCGTTGCGGAAATTGCGGTTCACCTCGAACACCTTTTCGAAGCCGCCGACGACGAGGCGTTTCAGGTAGAGCTCGGGCGCGATGCGCAGGAACAGATCCATGTCGAGCGCATTGTGATGGGTGACGAAGGGCCTGGCCGCCGCCCCGCCGGGAATCGGGTGCATCATCGGCGTTTCCACTTCGAGGAAGCCGTGATGCACCATGTAGTTGCGGATCGACTGGATCATGCGGCTCCTGGCGACGAAGGTGAAGCGCGTTGCCTCATTGGTGATGAGGTCCAGATAGCGGCTCCGGTACTTCTGCTCGACGTCGGTCAGTCCATGAAACTTTTCCGGCAGCGGGCGCAGGCATTTCGACAGCAGGCGGATTTCCGTGCAATCGACGGTGAGCTCGCCGGTCTTGGTCTTCATCAGCGTGCCTGCAGCCCCGACGATGTCGCCCAAATCCCATTTTTTGAAATCTTCGTAGACCGCCTCGCCGACCTTGTCTTTCGTGACGTAGAACTGGATGCGGCCCGAGAGGTCCTGCACGGTGATGAAGCTTGCTTTGCCCATCACGCGCTTCAACATGATCCGCCCGGCCACCCGCACCGCGATCGGTGTGGCTTCCAGTTCCTCCTTGGTTTTCTCGCCGTAGAGCTCGTCGAGTTTCGCCGCGGTGTTCTCGCGGCGGAAATCGTTCGGATAGGCTTGGCCGGTGGCGCGCCAGGCTTTCAGCTTCTCGCGGCGCTCGGCGATGATGTGGTTCTCCTCGGTGATGGGGGTTTGGGACGGTTCGGTCATGATGGGCTTTCAGTAGAAACGATGAACGGCAAGGCCGAGCGCCGCGGCGGCCTCGGCCTGGATCCTGTCGGCGGTGGCGAAGGCGGTGGCTCGAATTTCACGAGCAATGGCCAGATGCACGGCGTCCAGACTACGCAATGGCATCGCCGTCAGTGTTTCGATGAGCTCGCATGCCAAAGAAAAGTGAGCGTCGCCTACCCCATGCAAGACGAGTGCGCCATCGCGGATGTCTTGGAGCAACTCCTTACTGGCCTGCACTTCCGTCGCACTATCGATTTGCCGATTGCGCCGGCGTCTGGCCAATGAACAGCGTGCTTCGACAATGCTCAGCCGGCTGATCGATAGCGGACCCCGATTCATGAATAATGCGTCGAAATCGTCGCTGGCATGTTCATGCAGGTAGCGCTTGAGCAAGGCGCTGGTATCGCAATAGATCATCAACAGCGATCCTCGCGGTCCTCGGCGATCAGCAGCTCGCTCGGCACCGTCTGATACGGCTGAGTGGCGCGAAATTCCGCCAGCGAGCGGAATTTCGGCTTGGTCGGTTGGATCGGCAGGATGCGCGCCACCGGCTCGCCGCGGCGCGTGACGATCACCTCGTCTTCGCCGGCAAACAGCCGTTCGGGGTGAGAGAGCCCTGCGCGGGCCTCGCGGATGGTGACGGTGCGCATGGCGGGTTTCCTCGTGACACGATGATGCGCATTGTGTCACAACGGTTGCCGTCCCGCCAGCGCCGACTCGTCGAATTGAGTTGGCGCCCGGCGGGACGCTCGAATCTGCCGCCAGCGCCGACTCGTCGAATTGAGTTGGCGCCCCGCGGGACGTTCGAATCTGCCGCCAGCGCCGATTCGGGATTCACCCGTTCG
This sequence comes from Sulfuricystis multivorans, assembly GCF_003966565.1. NCBI lineage: Bacteria > Pseudomonadati > Pseudomonadota > Betaproteobacteria > Nitrosomonadales > Sterolibacteriaceae > Sulfuricystis > Sulfuricystis multivorans. Next base: position 1,043,253 of record NZ_AP018718.1, read on the forward strand.
CGGATGCGGGGCTCGTAACCGAACAGTTCAGCATGCGCCGGAGCGAGCTTCCCCTGAAATTTTCTCTTCCAGGAGATGGGGTATGACGCCCCGGCAAACTGGAAGGAGCGAGGAAGTCGAAGATACCGAAGCAGGAGTACACGGCGGCGTTCAGGGAACTGGCGGTGAAGCGGGTCAAGGGAGGCCAGGGCATCGGCGCCGTAGCGCGGGAACTGGGCATCAGCGACCAGACGCTGCGCAACTGGGTCAAGGCGTTCGATGCCGGCAAGCTCACCGGGCCACAGACCACGTAGGCGACCACACCCGCCCTGACTGCCGAATGGATCGTCTCGCCATTGCGATCACCCGAGAACATCACCACTGGCCCTGGCATGGTCTGGTTCATCACCGCGAGATGTTCGAGTGTGTCGCGCGAAGGCGACTCGGTCTCGATCAGGATGACGTCCGGTGCGACTTCCTCGATCCGGGAAATCAGATCGTTGGCCGACGGCAGCACGGCAGCAACCTGATGGCCGGCCTGGATCAGCCCGGTGCAGATTTCCAGTGCGCGTTGCCGCGATTCATCGATGACGAGGATGCGCGCCATGGCCAATGCCAAGCAATTCGCGGGCTAACAGGCTGTTGAAAAACTACTGCGGTGGGCCATCTGCGGCGTTGCGCGGTGCTCGCTCCCTCGCCTATCTGTATTGATATGTCTCGGTCGCTGCGCACCAAACGCCTTGCATCTGGCCATCCTCGTGACGTTTTTCAACGGCCTGCTAACTGTGCATGCTGGGTATGCATGCAGGCAGTGAAGGTCGGCGCGCTGAAAGCGGATCAAACCCCCTGTTTCAGGCTCGCCTCGATGAAGGCATCCAGATCGCCGTCGAGCACTTTCTGGGTGTTCGAGATTTCGACGCCGGTGCGCAAGTCCTTGATGCGGGATTGATCCAGCACGTAGCTCCTGATCTGGTGACCCCAGCCGACATCGGTCTTCTGCGCTTCGAGCTTGTCGGCCTCTTCACGGCGCTTCTGCATTTCCAGCTCGTACAGGCGCGATTTGAGCATCGCCATCGCCTCGGTGCGGTTCTTGTGCTGCGAGCGGTCGTTCTGGCACTGCACGACGATGCCGGTCGGGATGTGCGTGATGCGCACTGCCGAATCGGTCTTGTTGATGTGCTGGCCGCCGGCGCCGGAGGCGCGGAAGGTATCGATGCGCAGATCGGCCGGGTTGATGTCGACCTCGATCGAGTCGTCGATCTCCGGATAGACGTAGATGCTGGCAAAACTGGTGTGACGGCCGCCCGAGGAATCGAACGGCGATTTGCGCACCAGCCGATGCACGCCGGTCTCGGTGCGCAAGAAGCCATAGGCATAATCGCCCTCGACCTTGATCGTCGCGCTACGGATGCCGGCCACGTCGCCGTCGGTCTGTTCGAGGATCTCGGTCTTGAAGCCCTTCTTTTCGCAGTATTTCAGATACTGGCGCAGCAGCATCGCCGCCCAGTCGCAGGCCTCGGTGCCGCCGGCGCCGGCCTGGATGTCGATGAAGCAGTTGTTCGGGTCGGCCGGGTTGTTGAACATGCGCCGGAACTCGAGGTCGGCGATTTTCTTTTCGACCGTGTCGAGATCGGCCTCGACCGCGGCGAGGGTGGCTTCGTCGTCCTCTTCTTTCGCCATTTCGATGAGCTCGCGCGCATCGGTCAGCGAATTGCCCACGCCCTCCAGCGTCAGCACGATGGCTTCGAGGGATTTTTTCTCTTTACCCAGGCTCTGGGCGCGCTCGGGATCGTTCCAGAGCGCCGGGTCTTCCATCACCCGGTTCAGTTCGGCGAGTTTCTCCGACTTCGCAGCGAAGTCAAAGATACCTCCGCAGTTGATCGCCGCGGGCTTCCAGGTCGGCGATGCGATTGACGACGGCGTTGATGCGTTCGGCTTCCATGTCGTTCTGTCCCAATCAGAAGCGCATCATTATAGAGATTCAATGAATCTCGCGGGTTTCCAGGAAGACGATGTCTGGATGGCGCTCCTGCGCCATCTGCAGGTTGACGCGGTTCGGGGCGAGATAGACGTAGTCGCCGGCGTTATCGAGTGCGATGTTGGCCGGCGCCTTGTCGATCAACGCCTTGAGTGCCAGCTCTGGCCCGCGTAGCCAGCGCGCGGTGGCGACATTGACCGGCTCGAAGAAGCAATCGACGCCGTATTCATGTTCGAGCCGGTGGGCGACGACGTCGAACTGTAGCAGGCCGACGGCCCCCAAGATCAGGTCGTTGCCATCGAGGGGCTTGAAGAGCTGGGTGGCGCCTTCCTCGGCGAGCTGCTGCAGGCCCTTCTGCAACTGCTTGATCTTCATCGGATTGCGGATTTGTGCGCGGCGAAAGTGCTCGGGCGCGAAGCAAGGAATGCCGGTGAATTGGAGCGCCTCGCCCTCGCTGAAAGTGTCGCCGAGCACCACCGTGCCATGATTCGGGATGCCGATGATGTCGCCGGGCCAGGCTTCGTCGGTGGTGTTGCGATCCTGCGCCATGAAGGTGATCGCGTTGTTGACCGCCAGCGTCTTGCCGGTCGACTGCTGCTTGAGCTTGATGCCACGCGTGTAATGGCCCGAACAGACGCGCACGAAGGCGATGCGGTCGCGGTGTTTCGGGTCCATGTTGGCCTGGATCTTGAACACGAAGCCGGTGAATTTCGGCTCCAGCGGTTCGACCATCCGCTCGACGCCGGCACTGATCGCCGCGCGTCGCTGCGGCGGCGGTGCCAGATCGACGATCGCATCGAGCAGTGATTGCACGCCGAAGTTGTTGATCGCCGAGCCGAAGAATACCGGGGTTTGCCGGCCGGCCAGATAAGCCGTCTTGTCGAAGGCGTGCGAGGCGCCGCGCACCAGCTCGATTTCGGCGCGCAGCTCTTCGGCCTGATAGCCCAACGATTCATCGAGCTCGGGGTTGTCGAGGTGCTCGATGATGCGCGAGGTGCCTTTTTCCGCCTGCGGGTCGAAGAAATAGACGCAGTCGTCGTAGAGGTCATAGACGCCGCGGAACGATTTCCCCATGCCGATCGGCCAGGTCATCGGCGCGCACTGGATCTTCAGCACGTCCTCGATCTCGTCGATGAGGTCGATCGGGGCGCGCCCCTCGCGGTCGAGCTTGTTGATGAAGGTGAGGATCGGCGTGTCACGCAGGCGGCAGACGTTCAAGAGCTTGATCGTCTGCGCCTCGACACCATTGACCGAGTCGATCACCATTACCGCCGAATCGACGGCGGTGAGAGTCCGGTAGGTATCCTCGGAGAAGTCCTCGTGGCCCGGTGTGTCGAGCAGGTTCACCATGTGCTCGCGGTAAGGAAACTGCATCACCGAGCTGGTCACCGAAATGCCACGTTGCTTTTCCAGCTCCATCCAGTCGGAAGTCGCATACCGCGCGGCCTTGCGTGCCCGCACCTCGCCGGCCACCTGGATCGCGCCGCCGAACCAGAGGAGCTTCTCGGTCAGCGTCGTCTTGCCGGCATCCGGATGCGAGATGATGGCGAAGGTGCGCCGGCGGGCGATTTCAAAGGCGAGCTTGGACATGACGGGAAAGACGCTTGAAAAAGGCGCGAATTATACGTGCGGCGCAGTCGGCGCTGGCGGAAATGAGGACGTCCCGTCGGGCGCCGACTCATTTCGGAGAGTCGGCGCTGGCGGAAATGAGAACGTCCCGTCGGGCGCCGACTCATTTCGGAGAGTCGGCGCTGGCGGGACGGCATGAAATTCTCAGCCGATCAGCTCCGCCGCGTGACGCGCCAGCATCCATTCCTCGTTGGTCGGCAGGACGAGCACGGCTGTCTTGCTGGCTGGCGTGCTGATGCGCTGCTGATGGGCCGCATTGGCCGCAGGATCGATTTCCACGCCCAGCCAGCCCAACTGGCGGCAAACCCGTTCGCGCACCGGTGCGGCATGCTCGCCGATGCCGCCCGTGAATACGAAGGCATCGAGGCCGCCGAGCGCGGCGATGAGCGAGCCGGTCTCGCGCACGATGCGGTAGCAGAAGAGCTCGACGGCTTCGCGCGCTTCGGGCCGGTCGGTTGAGAGCAGCACACGCATGTCGGCGGAGATGCCCGAGACGCCGAGCAGGCCGGATTCCTTGTAGAGCAGCCGGGTGAGCGCCGGCGTGTCCATGTCGGCGTACTCCATCAGATACAGCAGCACACCGGGATCGAGGCTGCCGCAGCGCGTGCCCATCATCAGGCCTTCGAGCGCGGTAAAACCCATCGTCGTCGCCTGGCTCTTCCTGCCGCGCATGGCGCACATCGAGGCGCCGTTGCCCAGATGCGCGACGATCACACGGCCGTCGGCCTGTTGCGCCGGCAGATGCTGCGGCAGCACCTCGGCGATGTATTCGTAGGAGAGGCCGTGAAAACCGTAGCGGCGCACGCCTTGCGCGGTGATGCGGCGCGGCAGCGCAAACAGCTGGGCCAGCTCCGGCTGGCTGCGATGGAAGGCGGTATCGAAACAGGCGATCTGCGGCACGTCGGGCAGCGCGGCCTGCATCGCCTCGATGCCGGCGAGATTGTGCGGCTGATGAAGCGGCGCGAGCGGGATGAAGGCCTTGAGCTGCGCGAGGTGTTGCGCGTCGATCACGATCGGCTGCGCGTAGCGTTCGCCGCCGTGGACGACACGGTGACCGACGCCAACGATCGTCCAGTCGGCGGCCTGCGCACGCACCCAGTGCAGCAGACGCTCGATGGCGGCGCGATGGGCTCCCTCTTCGCTGCCGACCTCGATCAGGCCATCGAATTCGGGCTTGGCCGGGATCGGATCGGCACGTCGGAACAGCGCATATTTGATCGTTGCCGATCCGCTGTTGAGAGTCAGTAGGGCATCGGCCATCGTGCGCCCGCTTACTTGCAGGTGCCGCGCTTGCAATGGGCCATGACGACGGCAATCGCCGTCGAGGCGGTGCGCGTCTGCGCCGAATCGGCGCGGCTGGTCAGCACGATCGGCACGCGCGCGCCGAGCACGATGCCGGCGGCGAGCGCATCGGCGAGATATTCGAGTTGCTTGGCGAGCATGTTGCCGGATTCGATGTCCGGCACCAGCAGGATGTCGGCTTGTCCCGCCACCGCCGATTTGATGCCTTTGGTGCGCGCGGCGACCACCGAGATCGCGTTGTCGAAGGCAAGGGGCCCATCGAGGATGCCGCCCTCGATCTGGCCGCGGTCGGCCATCTTGCACAACGCAGCGGCGTCGAGCGTGGCGGGCATCTTGGCATTCACCGTCTCGACCGCGGCGAGCAGCGCGACCTTGGGCTCGGGAATCTTCAGCATGTGCGCCAGATCGATCGCATTCTGCACGATGTCGACCTTGGTCGGCAGATCGGGCGCGACATTGACCGCGGCATCGGTGATCATCAGCGGGCGCGGGTAGGTCGGCACGTCCATCAGGAACACGTGACTGATGCGCCGGTCGGTGCGCAAGCCGGTGGCCTTGTCCACCACTTCACTCATCAGCTCGTCGGTGTGCAGGCTGCCCTTCATCAATGCTTCGACGAGACCTTCGCGCGCCAGCGCGACGCCAGATTCCGCAGCGGCATGGCTGTGCGGCACGTCGAGGAACTGGCAGCCGTAGAGATTGAGCCCGAGCTCCTCGGCCAATGCGCGGATGCGTTTCTCCGGGCCGACCAGGGTCGGATCGATCAGACCACGATCGCGCGCCAAGAGCGCCCCCTTCAGCGATTCGGCATCGCAGGGGTGCACCACGGCCATCGGAATCGGCGCGAGCCCCGCGGTGATCTCGAGCAGATGCTCGTAGCGCGCGGTCTTGGTCGCCGAGAGCTTGATTTCCGGCAGCGCGACCTTCATGCGCTTGATCTTTTCGACCGGCGCGATCACCTCGGCCGTGCCACTGATGACCAGCTCGCCCTCCTGATTGGCGCAGCGGCAATCGAACAGGATGTGGTGATTGTGGTCGAACTTGCGCTGGCAGGTGATGGTCGCGGTGAGCGTATCGCCGATGCGCACGACGCGGTCGAAATGCAGGTTCTGATCGACATAGACGGTGCCGGGGCCGGGAAACTGCGTGCCGAGGATGTTCGAGAACAGCATCGCGCCCCACATGCCGTGGCCGACGACCTCGCGGAACTGCGACGAACGGGCATATTCCGGATCGACATGGGTCGGGTTCATGTCGCCGGAGATGATCGCGAACATCTGGATGTCCTCGGGCCGCAAGGTGCGCGTCAGCGACGCGGAATCGCCGACCTGGATCTCGTCGTAGGTGCGGTTTTCGATCGTGTCGATGAAATCGTGGCTCATGGCGGTCCCGAGTGGAGAAAATGGGCGGGCGTATTTTGCCTTACTTTTGCTGCAACGCAATAAAGCCAGTCAGAGGATCCTGACGGTAGAAACGCCGCAGCTGCTCATAGACGGCCGGATATTCGGCCATCAAGAGATCGGGCGCTTCGAAGAACACCTCGCTCGTGACGGCGAAGAATTCGCTCGGATGGAGGGCGGCGTAGGGGTCGATCGCCGTGTCCTCACCGGCCTCGACACGCCGGCAGAAATCGTCGAAGGCTGGCTGATACGCGGCACTCCAGTCGGCGGCGCGCATGTCGGCGTGGAGCCGCGGCATGCCGTCGACCGCGCCGTTGGTCATGTCGAGCTTGTGGGCGAATTCGTGGATGACGATGCTGACGTCGCCGGGTTCGGTCGGGTCGTCGAACCATGACAGCAGCACCGGGCCACCTTCCCAGGCCTCGCCGAGCACGGGGTCGTCGTATTCATGGACGACGCCGTCTTCATCGACGATCTGGCGCGGGATGACGAAGTCGCCGGGATAGACGACGATGCCGACCCAGCCGCGATACCAGTCGAGCCCGAGCTCGAGGATCGGCAGGCAGGCCTGCAGCGCGATCGAGAGCTGGATCGGGGCAGTCAGCTGCAGACCCTGCGCGCCGCTCCATTCCTTGCTGGCGATGAACTCGCGCGCCAGGGCGCGCAGGCGCTGGCGCTGCCCATCATTCAGCCGATCGAGGAACGGCAGCGGATATTCCGCCGCCTGCCATTGGGTTTCACTGATTTCGAGTGCGGCGGCGGCGCGCTGTCGCCGCCATCTGCGCCAGACGTCCAGCAATGTGCCGTCCTGTCAGCGCCGAGTTCCGCTTATTCGACTTTGGCCTTCGCGCGCAGATCGAGAATATGCTTCTCGACGGCTTGCTGGCGCAAGCGTTGGATGATCTGCGGCTTGACCTCGTCGAGCGGCGGCGCTTTCAGTTCGCGCACGTCGTCGAGCTGGATCACATGCCAGCCGAAATTGGTCTGCACCGGGGATTCGGTGAATTTACCTTTCGCGAGCTTGACCATCGCGTCGGCGAAGGCCGGCACGTAGCTGGCCTTGTTCGCCCAGCCGAGTTCGCCGCCCTTGTCCTTGGAGCCGGGGTCCTTGGAGAGCTTGGCCAGCTCCTCGAACTTCTGACCGGCCTTGAGCTTGGCGATGATGTCCTTGGCCTCTTCCTCCTTGTCGACGAGGATGTGGCGCGCCTTGTATTCCTTGTCGCCGAGCGCGTTCCTGATCGCGTCATATTCCTTTTTGACGTCTTCATCGCTGATCTTGAGCGCCTTGGCGTAATCGTTCAGATAGGCGCCGATCAGCACGCCCTGGCGGGCGAGATCGATCTGCGCCTGCACGTCGGGCTTCTTGTCGAGGCCCTTGGCGCTGGCGGCCTGCGCCAGCACTTCGCGGCGCACCAATTCTTCCTTGACGGCCTTTTCGAGCTCAGGGGTCTTGGCCTGACCCTGCGCCAGCTGGTGGGCGATCAGGACCTCGGCGCGGCTGGCCGGGATGGGTTTGCCATTGACCTTGGCGACCGGATCGGCAGCCAGGACGGTGGAGGAAGCAAAAGCGAGCAGAGCGAGCGGAAGCAGGGTGCGTTTCATGGCGGGTGTCCGGGTGAAAAATTAGGTTTCTTCGGGGGTCTTGGCGGTGATGCTCAGCGCATGGATGCGGGCATTGGGCAGATCGCCGACGGCATCATACACCAGGCGGTGGCGCTGCAAGGTCGACAGGCCGGCAAAGCAGGGCGCGACGATACGGATGGCGTAGTGGCCGCCTTCTTTCGCACCGGCATGGCCAGCATGCTGGGCGCTGTCGTCGCGGATCTCGAGTGCGCTGGGCGCGAGAGCGGCGAGGCGTGCCCGGATCAGCTCGACGGCGCTCATGGCAGAACCTTCTTGAAGGGCTTCACCGTCACGCTGGCATAGACGCCGGCGGCATTGTAAGGATCGGCTTGTGCCCAGGCTTGCGCTTCCTCGAGGGAAGAAAACTCGGCGACGATCAAGCTGCCGGAAAAGCCGGCCGGGCCGGGGTCTGGGCTGTCGATCGCCGGGCAGGGGCCGGCGAGGATCAGCCGGCCGGCGGCGAGCAGCACTTGCAGCCGTTCGAGATGGGCAGGGCGCGCAATCAACCGCTTGTCGAGGCTGCCTGGAGCGTCGCTGCCGAGGATCATGTAGAGCATCAATGCGACTCCTTGTCTTCGAGGTGTTTGGCGAGGAACAGCCCCTGCGCGACGACGAAAGCGAGCATCAGGCCCATGCCGCCGAACAGCTTGAAATTCACCCAGGCGTCCTCGCTGAAGTGGTAGGCGACGTAGAGATTGAGTGCACCCATCAGCGCGAAGAAAGCGGCCCAGGCGAGATTGAGGCGGCTCCAGATACCGTCGGGTAGGGTCATCTGCTGGCCGAGCATGCTGCGTATCAGGTTTTTGTCGAACAGCCAGGCCGAGCCGGAGAGCACCAGCGCGAACAGCCAATAGAGGATCGTCGGTTTCCATTTGATGAACGTCGGATCGTGCAAGAGCAGCGTCATGCCGCCGAAGACGACGATCAGCACGAGACTGACCCAAAGCATCTTGTCGACCTTGCCGTGGCGGAAATGCACCCAGCCGATCTGCGCGCAGGTTGCGACGATGGCGACGCCGGTCGCGACATAGATGCCGGCGAACTTGTAGGCGACGAAGAACAGGATGACCGGAAAGAGGTCGAAGAGGAACTTCATGTGGGTGCCTATAATCCTGCGCTGGCGGTGAATGGGAAACTCGAATGCGTATTGTAGTGCTTGGAGCGGGACTGATCGGCGTCGCTTCCGCCTGGTTCCTCGCCCGGGAGGGTCACGAGGTGACCGTCATCGACCGTCAGCCCGGCCCGGCGCTGGAGACCAGTTTCGCCAACGGTGGCCAGATCTCGACCAGTCATGCCGAACCGTGGGCGAATCCCGCGACACCGCTGAAGATCCTCAAATGGCTGGGCCGCGAGGATTCGCCGCTTTTGTGGCGGCTGCGCGCCGATGCCGCCCAATGGCGCTGGGGATTGCGCTTCCTGCGCGAATGCACGCCCAGCCGCACACGCGCCAACATCCGCGCGATCCTTGCGCTCTCGCTCGACAGCCGCGCGCGCGTGAAAGCCTTGCGTCACGAGCTGGGGCTCGAATACGACTGCCTGGAGCGTGGCATCCTGCATTACTACACCGACGAGCAGGAATTCGCGCGCGCCGTTCCCCAGGCCGAATTCATGCAGCAGTTCGGCTGCGAGCGCAGTGTCAAGTCGGCGGCCGAATGTCTGGCGATCGAGCCGGCGCTCAAGGATTCGACGCTGCCGATCGTCGGCGGCACCTACACGCCGGGCGACGAATCGGGCGATGCACGGCGTTTTACCCTGGCGTTGGCTGGCCATTGCCGGCAGCACGGCGTGAGGTTCCTTTACGGCAGCGCAATCGCCGGCATCGAAACCGCGGGCGGACGGTTCAATGCGGTGCGCCTCGTCAATGACAAACGCATCGCCGGCGAGGCCTGCGTCGTCGCGCTCGGCAGCTACACGCCCGGGCTGTTGCGGCCGCTGGGCATACGCCTGCCGATCTATCCTGCCAAAGGCTATTCGATCACCATTGCCCTGTCCCCCGATGCGCCGGCGCCGAGCGTGAGTCTGACCGACGATGGCGCGAAGATCGTCTATTCGCGCCTGGGCGAGCGCCTGCGCGTGGCCGGCACGGCCGAATTCACTGGTCTGGACACGTCGATCAATCCCGCGCGCATCGCGCCGCTCATCCGCCGCGTGCGGCAGATCTTCCCGCGGCTTGCCTTGCGCGACGACGCCGTCGAACCTTGGGCCGGACTGCGTCCGGCTACGCCCGGCAACGTGCCGCTGATCGGCCCGACGCCGATCGGCGGGCTGTATGTGAATAGCGGCCACGGCACGCTGGGCTGGACGATGGCGGTCGGCTCCGGCCGGCTGCTGGCCGATCTCGTTTCGGGGCGTGCGCCGGCCATCGACCCTGCGCCTTACCAGATTCTGCGATAATGCCGGCCCGCGCGGCCTGAAAGGCCTTTCTTCACCCTGCCAGACGCAGGCTTTCCCATGACCGACACCCTCGACTCCTTCGCGGCGCTCGCGCTGCCGCCGTATCTCCTTTCCGCACTCGCCGAAGTCGGCTATGAGACGCCGTCGCCGATCCAGGCCGCCTGCATCCCGCATCTGTTGGCTGGGCGCGACCTCTTGGGCGAGGCGCAGACCGGCACCGGCAAGACCGCGGCGTTTGCCCTGCCGATCCTGGCGCGGCTCGATCTCGCCGACAAACGTCCGCAGGCGCTGGTGCTCGCACCGACGCGCGAGCTGGCGATCCAGGTCGCCGAGGCGTTCCAGAAATATGCGCACCAGATGCCGGGCTTCCATGTCTTGCCGATCTACGGCGGCCAGAGCATGGTGATCCAGCTGCGGGCTCTCGCGCGCGGCGCGCAGGTGATCGTCGGCACTCCCGGACGGGTGATGGATCACCTGGAAAGGAAGAGCCTGAATCTCGACCATCTCAAAACGCTGGTGCTCGACGAGGCCGATGAGATGCTGCGCATGGGGTTCATCGACGATGTCGAATGGATCCTCGAACACACGCCGGCGACGAGACAGACGGCGCTCTTCTCGGCGACGATGCCCGAGCCGATCCGCCGCATCGCCAGCCGTTATCTGCGCGATCCAGAACAGGTGAAGATCCGTGCCGCCACCACGACTGTCGCGGCGATCAAGCAGAAGTACTGGAAGGTTTCCGGCGCGGACAAGCTCGAAGCGCTGACCCGCATGCTGGAAGTCGAGGAGGATTTCGAGGCGGCGATCGTTTTCGTGCGCACCAAGACCGCGACGGTCGAGCTCGCCGACAAGCTGGAGGCACGCGGCTACGAGGCGGCGGCCCTGAACGGCGACATGACGCAGGGCTTGCGCGAGCAGGTGATCGAACGTTTGAAGAATGGCAGCCTCGACATCGTCGTCGCCACCGACGTCGCTGCGCGCGGCCTGGACGTGCCGCGCATCAGCCATGTCATCAACTACGACATTCCTTACGACACCGAAGCCTATGTGCACCGCATCGGCCGCACCGGTCGGGCCGGTCGCACGGGGGTTGCGATCCTGTTCGTCAGCCCGCGCGAGATGCGCATGCTCAAAACCATCGAGCGCGCCACGCGCCAGCCGATCGAGCCGGTGGCGCTGCCCACACGCGGCGAAGTGGCCGAGCGGCGCGTGCAACAGTTCCGCCAGCAGGTGCTCGACACACTCGCCGAGGAGAATCTCGACTTCTTCTACGACGTGGTGCGGCGCATGGAAAACGAAGACGGTCTGGCGACGCGGCAGATCGCCGCCGCGCTCGCGTTTCTTGCTCAGCGCGAGCGGCCTTTGCAGCCAGAGGGGTTGGATGAGCCGGCGCCCAGCGTGCCGCGCGCCGCCCCAGCGCGCAGCAAACGTGCCGTTGTGCCAGCGCCGAGTCTGGCCCCAGCGGAGCGCAAACCGCGTTCAATGCCGGCGGCCGGGCGCGATTTCGATGCGGCACCGCGGCTACGCTACCGGATCGAGGTTGGCCGCAACCAAGGCGCGTTGCCGAAAGAGATCGTCGGCGCGATCGCCAACGAAGGCGGCATCGACGGCAGGCTGATCGGCCAGATCGATCTGTTCGATGACTACAGCACGGTGGAGCTGCCCGAGTTGCCGCCGCAGGTGCTCGAAACGCTCAAGCGCACGCGGGTGCGTCATCTGCCGCTCAAGATCCGTCCGGCCAAGCCGGGCGAGGGCGAACGGACATTCAAACGGAAAACCGCCAGTTCGCCGCCGCGCAGAAAAGCGCGCTGAGCCGGCCAGGGTTCCAGTCGCCGAGCACCCAGCGCAGGCAGGGTTTGCCGGCGACGAGATGCTCGTGACGTCCCTGCCGATGGGTGTGGCCGTGGATCAGCGCCTGGGCGCGATGCGCAGCGCACATGGCAGCGACCGCGTCGGCATTCACGTCCATGATCTGAGCCGGCTTGTGTTGCTTTTCCTTTTCGCTTAAGGCGCGCAGGGCTTCGATCTCGCGTTTGCGATCCGCCAGCGGCCGGGCAAGAAAAGCCTCCCGCCAGGCCGGCTTGCGGACCTCTTCGCGGAAGCGCTGGTAGTCGATGTCGTCGGTGCACAGCTGATCGCCGTGCGTGAGCACGGTGCGGATGCCGTCGATTTCCCGCACGCAAGGATCGGAAAGCAAGGTGAGGCCGGCCGCGCCGGCAAAGGCTGCGCCGATCAAAAAATCGCGGTTGCCGGCCATGAATTCGAGCCGCACCCCGCTGTCGGATAGCGTGCGCAAGGCGGCGACGATGCGGGCGTTGAAGGGATCGGCCAGATCGTCGTCGCCGGCCCAATATTCGAACAGGTCGCCGAGGATGGTCAGTCGGCTCGCCTCGCGCGCCGGGCCGGCGAGGAAATCGAGGAAGGTCTGCACCGTCCCCGGCTCGGTCGGGGAGAGATGCAGGTCGGAGATGAATAGCTCGCTCAGACGACTTCCGCCTTCTCGATCACGACGTCCTCGACCGGCACGTCCTGGTGGAAGCCCCTGTTGCCGGTCTTCACGCGCCTGATCGCGTCGACGACGTCCATGCCCTCGACGACGCGCCCGAACACGCAGTAGCCCCAGCCATTGCCCGAGGGCGCGCGAAAATCGAGAAAGTCGTTGTCGGCGACGTTGATGAAGAACTGCGCGGTGGCCGAGTGCGGGTCCGAGGTGCGCGCCATCGCGATCGTGCCACGCTGGTTTTTCAGACCGTTGGCTGCCTCGTTCTCGATCGCTGCGTTGGTCGGTTTCTGTTTCATGCCGGGCAGGAAGCCGCCCCCCTGGATCATGAAGCCGTCGATCACGCGGTGGAAGATCGTGCCGTCGTAATGGCCGGCCTTGACGTAATCGATGAAGTTGGCGACGGTCTTCGGCGCCTTCTCGGCGTCGAGTTCGAGCGTGATGGTGCCGAGGTTGGTGGTGAGCTTGATCATTCTGGGGTTCCTTATTTCTTGTCGAGGATGCGGGCGGTTTCGATGACGACGGGAGTGAGCGGGACGTTCTGGTGGAAGCCGGCATTGCCGGTGGGAACCTTGGCGATTTTCTGCACGACATCGAGGCCCCGCACGACCTGGCCGAATACGGCATAGCCCCAGCCGTCCTGGCCCGGATAGTCGAGGAAGGCATTGTCCTTGACGTTGATGAAGAACTGCGCCGCGGCCGAGTGCGGATCGCGCGTCCTGGCCATCGCGATGCTGCCGGTGACGTTCTTGAGGCCGTTCTTGGCCTCGTTGGGGATTGGCGCACGGGTCGGCTTTTCCTTCATGTCGGGGGTCATGCCGCCGCCCTGGATCATGAAGCCGTCGATCACGCGATGGAAGATCGTGCCGTCGTAGAAGCCGTCCTTGACGTATTGCAGGAAGTTTTCGGTGGTCTTCGGCGCTCTGGCGGCATCGAGTTCGAGAACGATCACGCCGAGGCTGGTCTTCAGCTCGACCTGGGGATTGGCGGCGGCCGCGGCCAACGGGAAAAACAGCGCGGACAACAGCGCGAACAAATGTTTCATGATCCCAGATTGTCCATTGGAACGCGAGCGGGTATCAAAAGCGAGGGCGAGCAGGTTTGCGTTACCGCGACGAGCCAATAGCGGAGCCTATTGGCGAGGAGCGGGGGCGCAAAGATGCCGCCCGCAGCTCGAAAACCGCCGCGTAGGGCGTTGAAATGATCGTATCGAATGCTCATGGCGAATCAGCCCGGTCTAATGGTCAATTTGGGATGATATCTCCGTCCGGAACAAACGACGTATGATTCTAGCCTTTTGTGCGACGCTTCTCCCATGCTGAAAATCTTCAATTCGCTGACCCGCTCCGTGCAAGAGTTCGTGCCCATCGAGCCTGGCAAGGTGCGTCTCTACGTGTGCGGCATGACCGTCTATGACTACTGCCATCTCGGCCACGCCCGCGTGCTGGTGGTCTTCGACATGGTGGTGCGCTGGCTCGAGGCCAGCGGCTATCGGGTCACCTATGTGCGCAACATCACCGACATCGACGACAAGATCATCAAGCGCGCCGTGGACAATGGCGAGTCGATCCGCAGCCTCACCGACCGTTTCATCGCCGCGATGCACGAGGACGCCGACGCTCTGGGTGTTGCGCGCCCGGATTTCGAGCCACGCGCCACCGAATACGTGCCGGCGATGCTGGCGCTGATCGACAAGCTGGAAAAGAATGGCTACGCCTATGTCGCCGCCAACGGCGACGTCTGCTTCGCGGTGCGCAAGTTTCCCGCCTATGGCAAGCTTTCCGGCAAATCACTCGAAGACCTGCGCGCCGGCGAGCGGGTCGATGTCATGGAAGGCAAGCAAGATCCGCTCGATTTCGTGCTCTGGAAGCACGCCAAAGCGGATGAACCGGACGAGGTGAAATGGGCTTCGCCGTGGGGGCCGGGCCGCCCGGGTTGGCACATCGAATGCTCGGCGATGAGCTCCAAGCTGCTCGGCGAACATTTCGACATCCACGGCGGCGGCCAGGATTTGCAGTTCCCGCACCACGAGAACGAGATCGCCCAATCCGAAGGGGCGCATGGTCATGTCTTCGTCAATTACTGGATGCACAATGGCTTCGTGCGCGTCGATGACGAGAAGATGTCGAAATCACTCGGCAACTTCTTCACCATCCGCGACGTCCTGAAGAAATATCACCCCGAAGTCGTGCGTTTCTTCATCCTGCGCGCGCACTACCGCAGCCCGCTCAATTATTCCGCTGCCCACCTCGAAGACGCGCGCGCCGCTCTGACCCGTCTCTATACCGCGCTGAAAGGCTTCATTGTTGCGCCGAGCGTCGACTGGAACGAGCCGCATGCGATGCGTTTCAAGGCGGCGATGGACGATGACTTCGCCACGCCGGAAGCGATCGCCGTGCTGTTCGATCTCGCCAATGAGGTCAATCGCAGCAAGGATGCCGCGCTGGCGGCGCAGCTCAAAGGGCTGGGCGGGATTCTGGGCCTCTTGCAACGCGATCCAATCGAATTCCTGCAAGCCGGGCCGGCGGCGGGCGAGGGCATGAGCGCTGCGGAAATCGAAGCCAGAGTCGCCGCGCGCGCCGCCGCGAAGAAGGCGAGAAACTTCGCCGAAGCCGACCGCATCCGCGACGAATTGAAGGCCGTCGGCATCATCCTCGAAGACGGCCCGCAAGGCACCACCTGGCGCCGGGCGTGAGCGTCGACGGTGGCGGAAACGAGAGCGTCCCGCCGGGTGCCGAGTCATCTCGAACACTCGGCGCTGGCGGGACGGCACCTTACAGACTGGCCGCGAAGCGGCACGTTTCATGCGGGGGCCGCGAGCTCCCGCATGAAACGTTGTAGCTCCCTCTCTCACCCCGGATAGCTACAATTTAGGCGAAACAATCATATAACATCTTCCGAGTTGTAGCTCCCTCTCTCACCCCGGATAGCTACAATTTCGATTTCGTTCGGCCAGACATTGGCCGGTGTTGTAGCTCCCTCTCTCACCCCGGATAGCTACAATTAATCTGCGCTGGCGTTGGATACGACCCCCCGTTGTAGCTCCCTCTCTCACCCCGGATAGCTACAATTCAGAAATCATTTCCAAAGTGGCGAAATCACGTTGTAGCTCCCTCTCTCACCCCGGATAGCTACAATTGGAGGAAGATCATGACCATACCAGACAAACGTTGTAGCTCCCTCTCTCACCCCGGATAGCTACAATTTGCTTCGTGCTGTTCGCTCGTTCGATGCTGGTTGTAGCTCCCTCTCTCACCCCGGATAGCTACAATTGAGCATCTGCGGAGTTACGCGCCATGTTTCGTTGTAGCTCCCTCTCTCACCCCGGATAGCTACAATTATGACGCAAGTGCTCGGCCAGTGCCTGCGTGTTGTAGCTCCCTCTCTCACCCCGGATAGCTACAATTAAGAATATATATAACGCGCATGGCGCTGTAGTTGTAGCTCCCTCTCTCACCCCGGATAGCTACAATTCGGTGGTCAAGCGGGATGTTGAGCGTCTGTGTTGTAGCTCCCTCTCTCACCCCGGATAGCTACAATTTGAAGTCGATGCGCGCCAAGGTCTTCGACCGTTGTAGCTCCCTCTCTCACCCCGGATAGCTACAATTCATCAAAAAAGCAAGAGATCAGGCAGCATCGTTGTAGCTCCCTCTCTCACCCCGGATAGCTACAATTTTTGATCGTGCCAAGGTTGTAGAAGTTTGCGTTGTAGCTCCCTCTCTCACCCCGGATAGCTACAATTATGCAATCATGATGCAATTTTGCTGCAATCGTTGTAGCTCCCTCTCTCACCCCGGATAGCTACAATTTGGCTGTATCTTGATCCCCGTCCGGCCAAGGCTTGGCGGGGATTTTTCTTCTCCAATCCCGGATCAGAACAGCACCAGTTGCGCCGCTGAGACCTTTTTTTCCTGAAAAAGCGGCATGCCGACCAACAGGCGCATGCCGGCATACTGCTTTTCGGTCACGGTCATCGCGCGCACCGAGCCTTCCGGAGGCAGGTTCTCGGCGAGCCGCGCCAGATGCTTTTTCTCGGCGTCGCTGCCATTGAGGATGCGGCCATAGACCGACCACTGGATCATGTCGTAGCCGTCGTTGAGCAAGAATTTGCGGAACTGCACATAGGCGCGCTTTTCGGCCTTGGTGACCATCGGCAGGTCGAAAAATACCAGCAGCCTCATGTATCGCCTCGTCTCTATGCCCACGTCAATACTCCAGCCGGTGCGCCGTAAGACCGATGAGCGCGGGCAGGTGGAGCTGGCGGCTTTCGTCTTCATAGACCCGCACCAGGCTTTCGACCGCGTATTCGATCGCCGAGAGCACCGACATCCTTCCTTGTGGCATGCCGACATCGACATTGAGCAGCGCCACCAGCGCCTGCTTGTCCGTCGGAATCAAATCGCCCTCAGTCGAGGCCGGATGCTTGGCGACGTGTAGATCGACGATCGGCCGGAAGGGTTCGATCAGATCGTCGGCCAGGTTGAAGGCATTCTGCTCGCTGTCATGGAACAGGCCGACGGTCGGATGCAGCCCATGCGCCACCAGTCCGCGCGCGATCGCGCCGCGTAATACCGCATAGCCGTAATCGAGCGCGGCGTTCGTCCAGCGCGCCTCGGCGCGGTTGAAATCGCTCCCGAAGAGCTGCGCGAAATAGAACGCCGCGGCTTGCGCTTCCAGATTGTCCGGGTCGCCGGAGCGCACGCGCCGCGCATAGGAGGCGAGCCGATCCATGCCTTCTTTGCCGCACAACTTGAGACAGGCGGCCTGGTTCTCGATCTTGCGGCGCACGAGAGCAGCCCAGGCCTGCTTGGCCGCGGGCTTGCCTAGCCCAAGCTGCTTTCTCATCATGCGCGTGGTGCGCGAATGCGGCAGGAACGGCAGGAACACGCCGGCCGGCTGGTGGTTGGCGCCGGTGGCAAAAAGCCCGATGCCGTATTCGGCGCAGGCCGAGAGTACTGGATGGGTGAGCGTGATCTCGCGATGGTTCAAGACGATCACCGCGATGTCCTCGAAGGGCACGAAGGCGGTTTCCTCCTGGTCGATGGCCAGCGAATAATGCTCCCGCCGTAGCCGCGCGGGACGCGAGATCATCACGCTACGCCAGACCACGGCGCGCTTCCTTCGGCGCAGGGTAGACGTTGCCGAGGACGTCGACGTGGAATTTTTCGAACCCGCTGGCAGTTTTCACCCCAGTGCGGATGAATCCGTCTTTGCCGACACTGGCGTTCCGGTCGTGCGCCCAGAGACCAATATTGCCGGTTGACCGATCACAACCGGCAAAATAACCCGTCAGCACTTCTCCTTTCAGCTTGACGCGCAACAAATCACTGGGATGTGCGGAGAATAGAAAGTCGAAATCCGCTTCGTCGATCAGCGTCCATTCCTCCTCGTCCTTGAAAGCCACGATCGCCCGGTTCGGCAATTCCCCGGTGCGCTTGAAGATCGCGACGTGATGCACATACACAGGCACCAAATGGAACTTGCCGTCCTTTTTGCTGCGGAAGACGTCGACGCGCAGCATGGTGTCGTTCTTGGCGATGCCGCCGCGCACGGGAATGCCTGAGAGCTTGTCGATCACCATCGTCACGCTGCGCACGATCGGGCCGGTCGGCTTGCCGTCGCGGTCGGGTTTCCTCAGCGGATTGTCGGATGGGAAGGCTTTGTCGCCCTTGCCGCCGTGGGCTTCCAGCCGTGCGCGGATCGCGGCGTAGAGTTTCTCGTTACGGTGCGGGTCGATCAGTTTGTCGAGGTCGGCCAGTTTCAGGCTGGAAAGCGGCACTCGCTGCGTGACGCTTCCTTTCGCCTTGAGTCGTTCCGGCTGACCGTAGATGGTGTCCTTGTGCGCCGCGCCGCTACCTCTGCGCTGTGGCGCGCGCGAGACGAACAGCGGGCGAACGTTGGCGAGCGCCTCGGCCGGATAGGTGCCGAAAGCCTGCAATCGCTCGCGCAAGGCTTGCTCGTCGTCGATGAACAGCCGCGCTTCGAGCTCCTGCCTGAAGTGCGGCCACGGCTCGGGGAAATGCGCAGTCAGGCGCGCGAACATCGCCGGATCGAGAATCTCGCCGGTTTCCGGGTCGGGAAAGCCCAAGCGCAGGTTTTCGAGTTCGTGGCTGCGCGCATAGTCGGCTAGGCGTTTGACCATGCCATGACTACAGGCGGCGACTACGGCGGCGTCGAGCGCGTGGTGGCGGTCGCTGTCGCTGCGCACCTTCAGCAAGCCCCAGCGGGCGCGCAGGAAAGCGGTGAGCTGGCCATTGACGACGACGCAGCGCTTCGCTTCGGTAAGTGCCGTCCCATCAGCGCCGACTTTCGGCGTGAGTTTGAGATGCCGCTCGACGTAGTTCTTGAAGAAGCGGCAGATGTAGCGGGTGTCGTTGAGGTGGCGCTCGCGAAACTCCTCGGCGGCCGTGCTGGAAAAATCCTTGCGCAACAGGCGCTGGCGCTTGGCGAGCCGAAAGTTCTTGTTCGCTTCGACGTAAGCGACGAAGTTGCGCCAGCGTTCGCCTTGCTCGCCGCCCGTGAAGCTGGTCAGGTACTCATACGGGGTGCGGTTACCCTTGTTGCGGTTTTCTTCGCCCAGCACCAGCACCTTGTTGTTCTTGCTGTCATCGAAGCTGCGCGAGTAGGGCAGCGCATGATCCACCTCGGCATACCCCGGATCGAAAATCACGCGCTGAAGATCCAGCGCTTGCAGAGAGTAGGCGCACTTGCCCTGCTGCTCGCGGTAGAGCTGGAATTTCTCGAACTCGCGGCTTTTGGCCGGGATGCCGAATTCGTCGGCGAAAACCGCCTTGTCCTTTTCGTTGCGCTCGCGGTATTCCTCCTGTGCCTTCTTGATTTTGTTGCGTTCATCGGAGGGGCGGGACAGATCGCGCGCCATTTCGATATGCACCTCGTGCGGCGAGCAATAGGCGCGGATCAGCGCATTCATCACCTTGCGCGCCTGGTTGAGCGCGCGCAGCACGACGGGATTCCTGGGAATATCCAGTTCCTCGTTGAGTGTGAGCCGTCCATTCTTTTCGCGCCCAAGGTAGAAAGGCGGCAGATAGATGTCTTTCCTCGTCTCGGCGGCCTGCGGCTGGCTGTGGTGATAGCCGACGACCTGGCAAGCTTCGTCGTAGCGCAGGCCCTTCTCCATCTGTGGCACGATCTTGCGCAAGGCTTTCAGCGAGAGGTTGTGGAACTTGTCGAAGCTGATTTCGGACAGCGCCTCGATCATCTTTTCGCCGCCGGGTAGATCGAGCTTGCGCAATTCCGTCTCGACTTCGGCGCCGTCCTTGAAGACCGAGAGCACGAGGGAGATTTCGTCGAGCAGCGTCGGATCGCCGGCCATCGCCTGTCCGGCCATGCTCTCCCATTCCGTTTGCAAGCCTTTGTCCTTGAGCGTCTTGCGTAGGGTTTGCCATGCCGGCAGCTTGACGAGCACCTCCTTTTCCTTCTCCTCGGCGATGCCGGCAAAGCTGAAATTCGCCAGTCCGGCCTTGGTGAGCGCCGCGCGCAGGTGTTCGTACTTGAAGTCGCCGGCGCGCTGATAGGGCAAAGGCAGAACGAGCTGCCGCTCGGTCTCGTTCAGCGCTCGCGTGCGGCCATCGACGACGATGCGCAGGTTGTTGAGGCGGGTGAGCCAGACATGGCGCTCGGCGGTGAAGCTCGCTTTCGGCGCGCGGTATTCGCCCTTGCCGTCAGGCCCTCCCGTTCTCTCGAAGGTGCATCTGCCCAGCATTTTGAGCAAATCGGCACCGGAAAGTGGCGGCTTTTGCTCCCAGAACAGGCCGCTCTTGCGGTCACCGCGGCCGAGGATCTTCTCTTCCAGTGGGGCGCCGGCATGCGGATTGCCCAGTTCGCGCTGACGGCGGAACAAAAGCGCCAGCTCGTCGGCGAGCAGTGTCCGAGAGAGGGCTTTGCTGTATTCCCCGGCCTTGTTGCGCTGGGCATCCGGAAATTCGGCCAGCACCATCTCGGCGGCGCTGCGATAGCCTTTTTCGGCCATGCGCCGCTGGGTGTCGGAAAGTCCTTGCTTGACCCTGCCGCCTTCCTTCTTGTCGCCTTCGGCTTTCTTTTCCTCGGCGCGGCTGATCCAGTGAAAGCCGCGATGTTTGACGAGGTGATAGATGACGCGCGCCCACTCGATCGGTTCCAGGCGACGGTCGAGGCCTTCGACGCGCAGCTTCCAGGGAGAAATCGACGATGGGCGGCGCACGGCTTCGATGCGATCGATCAAGCCCTCGCGCCTGAGCAGGCGGGCGAGCTTGACGAGCCGCCAGGCGCGCCGGCGCAGACGGCGGCGCATCAGCCGCGCCATGCGTCGCGCGAGATTGAGCGATTCGCCCTTGTCGGCGGTTTCCGCCTTGTCGAAACAGCGCACGCCGAGGTCGATGATGCGCTCGTCGTCGAGCACGCACCAGCCGACCGAAGCGATGCCGATGTCCAGACCGAAGGCCAAATTTTGCGAGGTCTTGTCGCCCATGCCATCCTCCCTTATCATTCGCTTCGTTGTGGCTATCCGGGGTGAGAGCCGTTGCTACAATAAGCTGGAGTCGTAAGACTCCGAGTCGTATCCGGGCCCAGCGGGGAAACCCGTTGGGCTCTTCCATTTTATGTCCGACAAACGCGCGTTTGTCATTGTGCGCGCCGTCATGCTCGGCTTCGGCTCGGGATATCCCACGCTTCGTTTCGGCACTTGCCGTTCGGCTTGCGCCTTCCAGTAGAATCCCCGCCATGAAGACGACCTTTCTGGATTTCGAACAGCCGATCGCCGAGCTCGAGGAGAAAATCGAGCAGCTGCGTTATGTGCAGGACGATTCGGCTGTGGATATCTCCGACGAGATCGGCCGGCTGGAGAGCAAGAGCGCGGCGCTCATCAAGGAGATCTACGCCAAGCTGACGCCGTGGCAGATCGCCCAAGTGGCGCGTCATCCGCAGCGCCCCTATACGCTCGACTACATCGGCATGATCTTCACCGATTTCGTCGAGCTGCACGGCGATCGCGCCTTTGCCGACGATCCGGCGATCGTCGGCGGCTTGGCGCGCTTCAATGGCCAGTCCTGCGTCGTGATCGGCCATCAGAAGGGTCGCGATACGAAGGAGAAGATCCACCGCAATTTCGGCATGCCCCGGCCCGAGGGCTATCGCAAGGCCTTGCGGCTGATGCGTTTGGCGGAGAAATTCGGCATGCCGGTATTCACCTTCGTCGATACGCCCGGTGCCTATCCGGGTATTGGTGCCGAAGAGCGCGGCCAGTCCGAGGCGATCGGGCGCAATCTGTTCGTGATGGCCGAGCTGAAAGTGCCGCTGGTATGCACGATCATCGGCGAGGGCGGTTCGGGCGGTGCGCTGGCGATCGCCCAAGGGGACGTGGTGATGATGCTGCAATACGCGACTTATTCGGTGATCTCGCCGGAAGGCTGCGCGTCGATCCTCTGGAAGAGCGCAGAACGCGCCCCCGATGCCGCGGAAACCCTGGGCATCACCGCAGCGCGTCTGAAGACGCTCGGGCTGATCGATCGCGTGATCAACGAACCGCTGGGCGGCGCGCATCGCGATCCGCGTGCGGCTGCCGCCGCGTTGAAAAAGGCCTTGCAGGATGCATTGCGTGGTTTGCAGGGCCTTTCCGCCGACGAACTCGTCGAGCGTCGCTATCAGCGCTTGATGAGTCATGGCAAGTTCAAGGAACTCGCCGTCCATTGACGCGATCGAACGCGCCCTGACGGCCTGCCTGGAAAACTACGCGCCGCCCGGTGCGCGGCTGGCCGTCGCTCTGTCGGGCGGCATCGATTCCGTCGTCCTGTTGCACAGTTTGGCTCGGCTGCGTCCTGAGGGGCTTTCTGCATTGCACGTCCATCACGGTTTGAGCCAGCATGCCGATGCTTGGGCTGATTTCTGCGCGGCTTTCGCTCGCAGCCTGGGCGTGCCATTCCAGTGCGTGCGCGTCACGGTCGAACGTGGTTCGCCCGACGGGTTGGAGGCGGCGGCACGGCGCGCGCGTCATGCGGTGTTCGCGCGGATACCTGCCGATTGGATCGTGCTCGCGCATCAGCGCGACGATCAGGCCGAGACCTTGCTGTTCAATCTGCTGCGCGGCGCCGGCTTGGCCGGCGCGGCGGCGATGCGTCAGGCGAGCGGCCGCCTGTTGCGCCCGCTCTTGACCGTAGGCCGCGCCGAGATCGCGGCGTATGCCAAAGCGCAAGGGCTGGAATGGATCGAGGACGAGAGCAATGCGGACATTCGTCACACAAGGAACTTCCTCCGTCACCGTGTTCTGAAGCTGCTTTTGGGGCGCTTTCCGGCCGCGACGCGCAATCTCGCCGCCGCCGCGGCGCGCTTTGCCGAGGCCGAAGCGCTGCTCGACGATCTGGCGCGCCTCGATCTGGCAGGTTGCGAAGGCTTTCCGCTTCCCGTCGAGCGCTTGCAGGCGCTGCCCGAGCCGCGCGCGCGCAATGTGCTGCGTTACCTGCTCGCACACAACCAGGTCGCGATTCCGTCGGATGCCCGGCTGCGTGAAGCGTTACGCCAGATGCTCGCCGCTGCAAGCGATCGTCATCCGCTCGTCGAGCTCGGCAACCATCGGCTGCTGCGCCGTCGCGGATGGATTCATCTGGAGCCGGGTGGGCCGAGCAGCGACAGCCGCTGAGCCAGCTCGACGGCCGAGCGCACGCCCATCTTTTCGAAGATGTGCGCGCGGTGCACTTCGACGGTGCGCATCGCGATCGATAGCTCGTCGGCGATCACCTTGTTGAGCTTGCCGGCGAGGATGTGTTCCATCACTTGACGTTCGCGCTCGGTGAGTGTGGCCAGTCGTTCCAGCACCGCGGCTTTCATGCCGTCCTGCCGGCGCCGATTTTTTTCGTATTGCAGCGCTTCATGCACGCGGTCGGCGAGCTCGTTGTCGTTGAAGGGTTTTTCGATGAAGTCGAAGGCGCCGCGCTTCAAGGCGTTGACCGCCAGCGGCACGTCGCCGTGACCGGTGAGGAAGATCACCGGCATCGCGCAGCCGCGCTCTAGCAGGCGCTCAAAGAGCTCGCTGCCGGTCATGCCGGCCATGCGCAGATCGAGGATCAGGCAGCCGCTCATCTCGTCGCGGTAGTCGGCGAGGAATGCCTCGGCCGATGCCCAGGCGCGGCAGGCAATGCCACGCGAGCGCAGCAGCCAGGGCAACGCATCGCGGATCGCGGCGTCGTCATCGACGAGATAGGCCATCCCGGAGGTCATGTCGTCGGGCATGGTAGCGCGATGTGGAAAATCGTGCCACCGGCCGGGTTCGTTTCGAACCAGAGCCGGCCATGATGCGCTTCGACCACCGAGCGGCAGATCTTCAGGCCCATGCCGAGGCCCTCTTGCTTGGTGGTGTAGAACGGTTCGAACAGCTGCGCGGCGGTTTCCGCCCCGATGCCGCAGCCGCGATCGGCGACCGAGATAAGCACCTGTCCGGCAAAGCTTGCCGCGCGCACGGTGAGGACGCGTGCGGCTTCTTCCGTCTGAGCCATCGCGTCGATGCCATTTTTCATCAGGTTGAGGATCGCCTGGCCGAGCAGAATACGATCGGCTTGCCAGACGGGCAGGTCTGGCGCGATCTCGCGCTGGATGCGCACGCGCTGGCGGCGGGCGTCGCCATCCAGCAGCATGATCAGGTCATTGATCAAAAGACCGATGTCGCAAGATTCGTTTTTCGGTTCCTGACGCTGCACGAATTCGTAGATGCGGCGGATGATGCGCCCGGCGCGCTGGGCCTGTTCCTGGCACTTGGCGATCGCACCGTCGATTTCATTTTGCGGCGCGCCGGCCGCGATCAGGTTACGGCAGCCGGTCGCATAACTGGAAATCGCCGCCAGCGGTTGGTTCAGCTCGTGGGCGAGGCTCGAGGCCATCTCACCCATCGTGATCAGACGGGCGCTGGCCTGCAAGCGTTCTTCCTGCTGGCGCGCCAGCTCGGCGACGCGCTTTCTCTCCGTGATATCGACCACCGAGCCCATCCAGCCAGTATGCCGGCCTTGGCTGTCGATCAGCGGCGCTTCGATGATCAACGCATCGAAGATTTCCCCATTGCGACGCTTGAGCTTGATCTCGAAACCCTCGCTGGGTGCCTGGCCGGCGAGCACTTTCTCGTGCATCGCGCGCGTTTCGTCGAGATATTCCTCGGCCCAGTAGGGCATCGGCGGCCGGCGGCCGATCAATTCGCCGGCTGAATAACCGACCATGCGGCAGAATGCCGGATTGACGTAGGTGATCATGCCGTCGAGGTTACGCGCGCGCAGGCCGGTCTGCACCGAGTCCTCCATCGCCTTGCGGAACGCGACTTCGTTTTGCAGCGCGCTTTCCGCCGCCAGCCGGCCCTGCACGTGCCGGCGCAGCGTCCACAGGCTGAACAGCACCAGCGCGGCGAGGAAAGTCAGCCCCGCGATGATCACCCGGCCGGCCATCGGCGTGGCGCTACGGTAGGAGATCGCATGCAGGATCAGACCGTGGCCGGGCGGGTCGAAAGGCATCTGGTAAGCGTTGTCGGTGTCGATCTCCGTGATGTTGGAGCGCTGGCCAAGCGACTGGCCCGAGGGATCGGCGATCGCGATTTGATAACGTTCGGCGATCCACCACGGAACGCCATCCGCCAGCAGACGGCTGATCGAATAAACCCCGACGACGATGCCGGCGAGTTCTCCGGCATGGAAAATCGGCACGTGCACTTCGAATCGCCAGTCGCCGCCGACGGGGTAGGGTGGGCCATAGACGGCATGGGCCACCGACCCGGCAAGCCGTTGCACGCCGGCCTGCGCGACGGCAGTCTCGGTGGATGGCGCGCTGGAAACGGGCGGGTAGGCATCCAGTCTCTCTCCGGACGGAGCCAGCCAGAGCACTTGAATGACACCGGAATTACTGGCGATGACGGGCGCCACGTGGGCCTGGAAGGTTTCGCGCTGTCCGATGCGCTGCGGATCGAAACGCCCGAACAGGTCTTCGTTGTGGTGGAGCAGGAAGCGCAGATTCTGCTCGAGCCACAGCATATCGCTGATCAGTGTCGCGTGTTTCTCTTCGCGGTCGCTGCGTTCGAGATACCAAAACAGCGTAATGATCGCGGCAAGGAACAGCAGGATCGACAGACGCGGCAACCACCACCATAGCTGTCCGCCGTTGGTGGTTGGAGGGCGCGTGGCGATGGGCGCGGTCATTTGGGCAGCGCGGGCAGCAAAAGGCCACGACCGCGAATGCAGTTCCGCCTCGGCGGCTTTATGCGGGGCGCGGCTTGTTCGGGTGATTCTGCGCTTTTCCGCCGCCCGGCGGCCGGTTTCCGCTCTGGCCGGGCTTGCCCTTGGCCTTGCCTTTCATACGGTGCTTGGCATGGAAGGCAGGCTTGCCGGAATAACTGGCCGGCGGCTGGTTGCCGATGCGGTTGCCCGGTGCGGTCTGGATTTCGAGCTCGTTCAGTTCGTCCCATTCGGCATCGGTGCGGTCGCGTTCCGGAATCGCCAGCAATTCACGGATGCGGCGGCGCGGATCGAATGCCGGGGGCGGGGGTGACGCGCTGACCACATTGGGTGCAGTGGGCGCCGCGACGGCTGCGTCGGACGCGGCGACCGGAGAGGAAAGGTCTTCGTTCTCCAAGGGCTTCTCGATCAATCAAAAAATTGGAAATGCGACATGCCAGGCATGCCATTCGCCGTCGCTGCGTTCATGACGGCTGGGTGCTCACGACGCAACCCAAAAATCCCCACGGTTGGATGCCATTGCTTTGAGAGTGTCGCGGGGACATCAAATCTACCAGAATTTCCGGCCCAGGTGTGAGCCCGGGCCAGGTCCGGATGTCTAGCCGCAAGTGCCGACTGCGCCGCAGGCAGTGCAGAAGTCGCAGCCATCCTTGCGGATCACGGTCATGTTGCCGCATTCAGAGCACAACGATCCCTGAGTGATCTTGAGTTCGCCCTTCTTGTCGCTCGGCCGCTCGAGGATGCCCATTTCGCGGGTCGGGAAGCCCTGCTCGTCGAGGATACCGAGCATCGCGTAACGGTGGATGATCAGTCGCGCGATGTAGGCCACCGTCGAGGGCCAGTTCTGCTGCTTGTTCGAGCCAGGCACGCGTGCCATGAAGTCGCCCAGCGGCTCGGGGTAATTCAGGAGCTTGCGCAGCTTCATGCCGATCCACGCCGGATCCATCACGCGCATGTCGAGCGAGAGCAGCTTGGTCAGGCCATCGAGGGCACGCGGGTAATTGCCGGAGAGCCAGCAGGAATAGGGACGGGTGACGCCGTCGGGCAGCGTGATTTCCTTGAGACCGAGCACGAAATCCTCGCGCGAGGCCGGATTGACGATGTCGACGGTCCAGGACAGCGTGCCGTCGGTACCGGTCTTCGGCTCGTCGCGCGAGAACATGCAATCGAGCACGGGGGTGGAGCCATCGCTGACCAGCGCGCCGAGCTGTTCGCAGCGGTAGCGGATCACCTGCGCCAGCGCCGACACCGTGCCGGGCATCAGCTTCAGCTCGCCATGCGGCGGGAAGGGCATCTCGAAGGGTTCGTCGCCGACCGTGCTGGCCAGTACGTCGAGCTTGAGATTCAGCCAGGCGGGGTCGTTGGCGCGCATGTCCATCGACAGGGTCTTGGCCACCGCACCGAGGCCGCGTGGCTGCTCGGTACCGTTGACCCAGACCTCGAAAGGCACCTGCTGGTGTTTCTCGTTCTCGATCTGGCCTACGAAGAGCGCGAACTCGCCGTGCGGCGTCTCGATCATGTAGGTCCATGCGCTATTGCCGTCAGGCAGACGCGGACGTCCCGGCCAGCGCAGCGAGGCAAGCACTGGTGCGGGCAATGAGCCGATCGACAGGCGCCGGTTGGCGCCGTCGATCACGACGTCCTGCGGCTGTTTCTGGGCTTTCTGCCCCTGGGCCGGTTGCTGCGGTTCGACCGACAGCACGCTGCCGAGCACCGCATTCGGCCGGTAGGTGGCCAGTCCCTTGAGGCCGGATTTCCAGGCGACCAGATAAAGATCCTCGAATTCGGCGTACGGGTAGTCGGCCGGCACGTTGACGGTCTTGGAGATCGAGGTGTCGATGTAGGGGGCGACCGCGGCGACCATCTCCTCATGCGCCTTGGCCGAGATTTCCAGGGCGGTGACGAAGTAGTCGGGCAGGGCGTTGGTGTCGCCACCGAGATGCTTATAGAGGCGCCAGGCGTAATCCTCGACGGCGTATTCCTTGTGGGTGCCGTCCGGCATGCGCTTTTTGCGCGTGTAGGTCCAGGAGAACGGCGGCTCGATGCCATTCGAGGCGTTGTCGGCGAAAGCCAGCGAAATGGTGCCGGTCGGCGCGATCGACAACAGATGCGAATTGCGGATGCCATGTTTTCTGATCACGTCCTTGATGTGCTGCGGCAGGCGCGAGGCGAAATTGCCGCCGGTCAGGTACAAATCGGCGTTGAACAGAGGGAAAGGGCCGCGCTCCTTGGCGAGCTCGACCGAGGTCAGGTAGGCGCGGTCGCGCATGAACTCGGCGATCCTGGCAGCAGTCTTGCGCGCTTCGTCGGAATCGTAGCGCAGGCCGAGCATGATCAGCGCATCGCCCAGGCCGGTGAAGCCCAGGCCAATGCGGCGCTTGGCCGCGGCTTCGGCCTGCTGTTGCGGCAGCGGCCAGTGGGTGACGTCGAGCACGTTGTCGAGCATGCGCACCGCCACCTCGATCACCTTGCCGAAGCCGGCGTAATCGAAGTCGGCAGTCTCCGAGAATGGCTGACGCACGAACAGCGTCAGGTTGATCGAGCCGAGACAGCAGCAGCCATAGGGCGGCAGCGGCTGTTCGGCGCAGGGGTTGGTGGCCTCGATCGTCTCGCAGTAGTTGAGGTTGTTGTCCTTGTTCATCCGGTCGATGAACAGGATGCCCGGTTCGGCGTGGTCGTAGGTCGAACGCATGATCTGGTCCCACAGCTCGCGCGCCGGCACCTTGCGATAGACCCACAGCCCGTCGTCGCGTTGGTAGGCGCCGGCCTGCTTCAGCTCGTCGGTCGGTTCGGCGCGATGCACGAGTTCGACCTCGCTGCCGGCCTCGACGGCTTGCATGAAGGCATCGGTGACGCCGACCGAGATGTTGAAATTCGTCAGATCACCATGATCCTTCGCGTGGATGAAGGCTTCGATGTCGGGGTGGTCGCAGCGCAAGACACCCATCTGCGCGCCGCGGCGTGCGCCGGCGGATTCGACGGTTTCGCAGGAACGGTCGAAGACGCGCATGTAGGACACTGGGCCGGAAGCGCGCGAATGGGTGCCGCGCACGAAGGCGCCGACCGGGCGGATGCTGGAAAAGTCGTATCCGACGCCGCCGCCGCGCCGCATCGTTTCGGCCGCTTGCGCCAGCGCGGTGTAGATGCCGGGGCGGCCATCCACGACTTCCGAGATCGAGTCACCGACGGGTTGCACGAAGCAGTTGATCAGCGTCGCGCACAGGTCGGTGCCCGCCGCCGAGTTGATGCGGCCGGCGGGAATGAAGCCGTTTTCCTGGGCATCGAGGAAGCGCTCCTGCCAATAGGCGCGGCGTTCTTCCGCTTCGACGCTGGCCAGCGCGTGGGCAACCCGGGCGCGCACGTCATGGACGTTGCGCTCAAAGCCCTTGGCGTACTTTTCGAGCAAAACCTCGCCGGAAATCTCTTGCGGCAGGAGAAGACCGAGCTGGCCGGTGTGTTCCTGGGCTTCTCCAATGCTGTCTAGGTCGGTGGTCTGTTCGATCGTCATGGTCGGTCCGTGGATGGGTTGGGTTGATCGGAAATCGGGCAAGGCCGAAGCTTAACGAGAACCCGGGAAACATCAAAGAAAAAAATTTTTGCTCACAGGAAAATCAGATAGTTATATTCTTTCCTAGTAGGCGAAGAATTTTTTACCACTAGATCTAGTAGGTCGGGTGCGAAAAAAGAGCGCCAAAAATCAGTCTGTTGTGCGGACTCGTGGGCGTTCGCGGAAAGCGCTGTTTTGTTGCGCTGCGGAATCCGTGTCCGGCTGGGGGGGATTGACGAGAACCCGAAATGCCCTCTTTCCGCCTGCCGTCTGGACGGAAAAAATCCTGCCATATCACTTTAGTCGAGTTTCGAGGTTTTCCCAGCGCTCCAGCATGGCCAGCAGTTCGTCGTCGATTTCGGCCAAGCGCGTCGCGACGGCTTGCGCCTGTTGTGGCTCGTCGTACAGTGCCGGATCCTCCAGACGTTTGGCCAGTGCCTGCTGTTCGGTTTCGAGCGTGGCGATCTGCTCGGACAGGGCTTCCAGCTCGCGTCGTTCCTTCCAGGAGAGTTTGTCGGGCTTTGCCTTATTTTCGTGCCGTGTCGCCAGCACCGACTTCGCTGTCGGTTCGCGTTGTGTTTCGGCCTTGGACTCTTTGCGCTGGCTTTGGTAAGCCGCCCAGTCGCTGTAGCCACCGGCATATTCGTGCCAGATGCCGTCGCCTTCGGCGGCGATGGTCTGGGTGACGATGGCATCGAGGAAGACACGGTCGTGGCTGACGAGGAATACCGTGCCGGGATAGTCTTGCAAGAGGTCTTCGAGTAAGTCGAGCGTTTCGATGTCCAGATCGTTGGTCGGCTCGTCGAGCACCAGCACGTTGGCCGGCCGCGCGAACAGCCGCGCTAAGAGCAGGCGGTTCTTTTCTCCGCCGGAGAGCGATTTCACCGGTGAGCGCGCCCGTTGCGGCGCGAACAGGAAGTCGCCGAGATAACCGACGACATGCTTTCTTGCGCCGGCGATCTCGACCCAGTCCGAACCCGGCGAGATGATGTCGGCGAGTGTGGCCTCGGGATCGAGCTGGGCGCGGAACTGGTCGAAATAGGCGACTGCGAGCTTCGTGCCGCGCTTCACCGTGCCGCTGTCGGGCTTGACCTCACCCAGGATGAGGCGCAGCAGGGTGGTCTTGCCGGCGCCGTTCGGACCGATGATGCCGACACGGTCGCCGCGCAGGATGCGGCAGGAGAAGTCGCGTACCACCGTGTGCGCGCCGAAAGACTTGCTGACGTGTTCGAGCTCGGCCACCACCTGCCCGCTCTTATCGCCGCTATCGAGGCGCAAGCGTACCGCGCCGAGCCGCTCACGTCGTGCTGCACGCTCGCTGCGCAGCCGTTCGAGCCGCTGCACGCGGAACACGGCGCGGGTGCGGCGTGCCTCGACGCCCTGCCGAATCCACGCTTCTTCTTCCTTCAGCAGCTTGTCGAAGCGCTGCTGCGCCTTTGCTTCGTCGGCAAGCTCGCGCTCCTTGCGCTCCCGGTAGGCCGCGAAGCTACCGGGATAACTGGTCAGTCGGCCGCGGTCGAGCTCGACGATCCGGGTCGCCAAGCGATCGAGAAAGCGCCGATCATGGGTGACGAACAGCAGGGTCAGCCGGTTTTCGAGCAGGAACTCTTCGAGCCATTCGATCGCCGCGATATCGAGGTGATTGGTCGGTTCGTCGAGCAGCAACACATCGGGGGCGGCCGCAAGCGCCTGGGCCAGCGCCACGCGCTTTTTCTGTCCGCCGGAGAGCGTGCCGATCCGCGCATCGGCGTCGAGTGCGAAACGCGCGATCACCTGCTCGGCGCTCGCCTCGTAAGCCCAGACACCGAGCGCTTCCATCTCGTGCTGGAGCGCTTCCATGCGTGCGAGTAGAACGATCTGGTCTGCACCGGCGTCTGCCAGGCGATGGGAGACCTCGTGGTACTCGGCGAGCAGCCGGCGGGTCTCGCCCATCCCGGCGACGATGGTTTCGAACACCGTGAGGCTTTCGTCGAGCGGCGGTTCCTGCGGCACATAGCCGATCCTGAGGCCGGGCTGCAGCCGGAGCGTGCCATCGTCGAGACTCGCCTTGCCGGCCAGTGCGGCGAGCAGCGAGGATTTGCCGCTGCCGTTTCTGCCGATCAGCGCGACGCGCTCGCCGGCATCGAGCTGGAAATCGGCTGCGTCGAGCAGCGCTACATGACCGTAGGCGAGGTGGCCGGCATCGAGTTTGAGAAGAGGCATGGGGTGCTATTAGACCGTAAAGCACGCCCTCGTGAAGTCTTCTGCGATTGTATTCGCTTCCCGTCAGTCTGGATCTGTGGTCGCGGGAATCAGCTGCGGCGGCGCATGCTTCTCAGGCCGAGCAGAGTGATGCCCAGCAGTGCGAGGGAGCTGGGTTCGGGAACATGGAAAGGTGGATCGACGACGATGCTGTCGTTGGCGCAATTTTCGGTCCAGTTGATGTTGAATGGATTTCCGTCCCAACCTGCTGACCAAAGTAGACTTAGATCGAGGCTCATCTCGTAGAAGTAGTGCAGATCGCTCGATTTGCTGCCGTAGCCGGTGGCGCTGCCAGTCGCGATGGTTGCGTTGCCGATATGGGTGCCGCTTTGCATGTGGGTCGGATGTGCGCGATCGGGATGGCCTGGATCATAGGCACCACTCGAATTCCAGAGACCATAATTCCAGACTGGATTCTTATAGACGCCGCCACTCATTTGGAGTGGATCGGCATTGGCGTTGGTGCCGTTATGGACGATGTTGATGCCCAGATCGAAAATGCCGTTTTTCCCAAAGTCGATTGCAAAGTCGCCTGCGCCAAAGCTGTTGTTCGCGGGGTTTTGCACTGTGTTGGGGTTGTGGCCGGTGGCGAGCGCGATGTACAGCGTACTCCCAATGATCGTCGTGTAGATCGCTTCGGCATCATAGGCCTGCCCGCCCCAGCCAGGATCGAGGTAATACCCACCACTGCCGGTTTGATCTTCGATTACGTAATGGATGCCGCTGGCGGGTGCCCAGGTGGAAGGATTGACGCCCCAGTCCGAAAGGTTGCCGTCGATGGTCAGAGCAGAGACAGTGCTGGATAAAGTGAAACTGACGAGCGCAGTGGCGATGAAGAATCGAGTTTTCATGGCAGATGCCGTCGGAAAAGTTGCTACCCAGCACACTAAGCATAAATCGTGCCTGATTCATCAGGTATATGTTTTATAAACAAAAATTCAAAAATGTAATTTTTGGCGACACAATTTATCGCCCAAGACACGCCCCTGGAGAGGTATCTCTGCGCAATTTTCGTCAGCCGCTGCGCAAAAACCGACAGCGGTGCGCCTCAAAGCCGTTCCTGCTAGAGGATTTTGCACACCTCGTCGAAGTCTGGGCGCGGGCTGCGCGGGAACAGTCCTGCCGGGTCGCCGTAGCCGAGATTGCAGATGAAGTTGCTCTTGACCGTCGTGCCGGCGAAGAATTCGGCGTCCACCGCGGCGGCGTCGAAACCGGACATCGGGCCACAGTCGAGACCGAGGGCACGGGCGGCGAGCATGAAATAGGCGCCTTGCAGACTGCTGTTGCGGAACGCGGTGGCTTCGATCAGCGCGTCGTTGCCGACGAACCAGGATCTCGCATCGGTGTGCGGGAACAGTCTCGGCAATTGCTCGTAGAACGCCATATCCATGCCGAGGATCGCGGTGACCGGCGCCGCTTGCGTCTTGGCGCGGTTACCTTCCATCATCAGCGGCACCAGACGCGCCTTCGCCTGTGCTGACTTGACATAGACCACGCGCAGCGGCCAGCAGTTGGCGCTGGTCGGCCCCCATTTCATCAGCTCGTGGAGCTCGACGAGCAGACTGTCGGGAACGGGCTTGTCGAGCCAGGCATTGTGGGTGCGTGCATTGCGGAAGAGTTGGTCGAGGGCGGCATCATCGAGTTTCATGGCGTATCCTTTCATGAGTGGGGGATCAGAGTATATGGAACGTATCACCATTTCGTTGGACGAGACCCTGGCGCGCGAGTTCGATGCGCTGATCGCGCGGCGCGGCTACCGCAACCGCTCCGAGGCGATTCGCGACCTGTTGCGCGAGCAGCTGGAAGCGGCACGCCAAGGCGTCGAGACGGGTCATTGTGTCGCCAATCTTTCCTATGTCTATAACCACCACGCGCGCGATCTGGCCGAACGGCTGACGGGGCTGCAACACGCCCATCACGACCTGACGGTGGCGACGATGCACGCGCATCTCGATCACGACAACTGCCTGGAGAGCGTGATCCTGCGCGGACCGACCGCCAGCGTGCGCGCTTTCGCCGATCGGCTCATCGCCGAGCGCGGCGTGCGTCACGGTCAGGTCAATCTCGTCTCGGTGGAGGTCGAGAACAGCGCCCACGCCCACGGCTACCGGCCGCACGGCACGGCGTTGCACCAGCATCTGCGGCCGAAGACCTAGGGCAATCAAGCGATCAGGTCGGGGCCGAGCAGCCGCTCCACGGCGGCGATGCGGTCCTTGAGCAGCAGTTTGCGCTTCTTCATTCGCCGCAACAGCAGCTCGTCGTGCGGGGGATTTTCTTCCAGACGGGTGATGCTCGCATCGAGATCGCGATGTTCGCTCTTGAGTTCTTCGAGTAGCGCCTCCAGGGCTTGCGGATCGTCGGGCAGGGTCATATGGGCCATCCTAATCTTGAGCCCGGGATTTGGCAATCGGGCCGATAAAATACGCAGAATCTGCTTTGGCGATACGGCACGCGAACATGAACAAGGCTTTCGTCAAGGAAACCAACCACGAAGACGACGAGGACGATCTTCCCGGTCAGCCATCCCTGCCGCCCGGCACCAAGAACTACATGACTCCGGCGGGCCATCGCGCGCTGCGCGAGGAATTCGAGCGTCTCGTCAAGGTCGAACGTCCCCATCTGGTCGAGGTCGTCGCCTGGGCGGCTTCCAATGGCGACCGCTCGGAAAACGGCGATTACATCTACGGCAAGAAGAAGCTCAGGGAAATGGACCGGCGCATCCGTTACCTGCAGAAGCGGCTCGATAATGCCGTGGTGGTCGATCCGGCGTTGCAGAGCAATTTGGAGCAGGTGTTCTTCGGCGCGACGGTGACCATCGGCTATCTCGACGCCGATGAGGGCACGCCGCTTTGCTACCAGATCGTCGGCGTCGATGAGGCCGATCCGGCCAACGGCAAGATCAGTTGGATCTCGCCCTTGGCACGCGCCTTGATGAAGGCGCGCGAGGGCGACATCGTCAAGTTCCAAAGCCCCACGGGACTGCGCGAGATCGAGATCCTCGAGATCCGCTACGCTTGAAAAAGGGCTCTGCGGCCCTCATATCGCTGGGGTCTTTTACGGAGGAATCCCAATGAGTATCGCAACCGCAGACAAGGAAACCCTGGGCTTCCAGGCCGAGGTGAAGCAGCTGCTTCACCTGATGATCCACAGCCTCTACAGCAACCGCGAAATCTTCCTGCGCGAGCTGATCTCGAACGCATCCGATGCCTGCGACAAGCTGCGCTTCGAATCGCTGCACAACGCCGCCTTGCTCGAAGGGGGTGGCGACTTCGAGATTCGCGTCGATTACGACCGGCAAGCGCGCACCATCACCGTCGCCGATAACGGCATCGGCATGAATCGCGACGAGGTGATCGCGAATCTGGGCACCATCGCCAAATCCGGCACGCGCGAATTCTTCGCCAGTCTCACCGGCGATCAGCAGAAGGATGCACACCTCATTGGCCAGTTCGGCGTCGGTTTCTATTCTTCGTTCATCGTCGCCGACAAGGTGACGGTGAGGACGCGCCGTGCTGGCGAGAAGCCCGACCAGGGCGTCGAATGGGTTTCCGACGGCGGTGGCGAATTCACCGTCACGATGATCGAGAAGCCCGAGCGCGGCACCGAGATCACGCTGCACTTACGCGAAGGGCAGGACGATCTGCTCTCGGCCTGGAAGCTCAAGTCAATCATCCACAAGTATTCCGACCACATCGTCCAGCCGATCAAGATGCGGAAGGAGGAGTGGAAGG
This sequence comes from Sulfuricystis multivorans, assembly GCF_003966565.1. Classification (NCBI taxonomy): domain Bacteria; kingdom Pseudomonadati; phylum Pseudomonadota; class Betaproteobacteria; order Nitrosomonadales; family Sterolibacteriaceae; genus Sulfuricystis; species Sulfuricystis multivorans. The sequence goes on from NZ_AP018718.1 coordinate 1,078,773, forward strand.
ACGGCAATGAGGTCAAGCTCGACGCGTGGGAAACGGTGAATCAAGCCTCTGCGCTGTGGGCCAGGCCGAAGAACGAGATTTCCGAGGACGATTACAAGGCCTTCTACAAGCACGTCGCGCACGATTACGACGATCCGCTCGCCTGGGTGCATGCCAAGGTCGAGGGTAAGACCGAATACACGCAGCTGCTCTACATCCCCGCGCATGCGCCGTTCGATCTGTGGGATCGCCATGCGCGCCATGGCGTCAAGCTCTATGTGCGGCGCGTGTTCATCATGGACGATGCCGAGCAGCTGATGCCGCTCTACTTGCGCTTCGTGCGCGGCGTGGTCGATTCGGCCGATCTGCCTTTGAACGTCTCGCGCGAGATCCTGCAAGAAAGCAAGGACATCGAGACGATCCGCAAAGGCTGTACGGCGAAGGTGCTCGGCCTGCTGGCGGACTTGGCCGAGAGCGACAAGGAGAAATACGCCAAGTTCTGGGGCGAGTTCGGGCGCGTGCTGAAAGAAGGCGTCGGCGAGGATTTCGCCAACAAGGAGAAGATCGCGAAGCTGTTGCGCTTCGCCTCGACGCACAACGACACGAGTGAGGAGACGGTGTCGCTCGCCGATTATGTGGCGCGGATGAAGGACGGCCAGGAGAAAATCTACTATGTCACGGCCGAGAGCTTCAATGCGGCGAAGAACAGCCCGCATCTCGAAATCTTCCGCAAGAAGGGCATCGAGGTCCTGCTGCTCTCCGACCGCGTCGATGAGTGGGTGGTTTCGCACTTGACCGAATTCGAGGGCAAGCCTCTCGTCTCGGTCGCCAAAGGTGGTCTCGACCTCGGCAAGCTCGAGGACGAGGCCGAGAAGAAGGAGCAGGAGAAGGAGGCTTCCGAGTTCAAGGACCTGACGGAGAAGATCGCCAAGTCCTTGGGCGAGCGCGTCAAGGAAGTGCGCGTGACGCATCGTCTTACCGACAGCCCGGCCTGTTTGGTCGCCGATGAGCACGATTTGTCCGGCAATCTGGCACGCATCCTCAAGGCCGCAGGGCAGAAGGCGCCGATCTCCAAACCAATCCTCGAGATCAACCCGAAGCATCCGGTGGTGTTGCGCCTCAGAACCGAGCAGCAAAAGTTCGACGACTGGGCCGCGGTGCTGTTCGATCAAGCACTCCTCGCCGAAGGCGGCCAGCTCGACGATCCGGCGACTTTCGTCAAACGCATCAACGATCTGATGCTGTCGATGAGTCTTTCCAGCCAGTGACGGTTCTCCACGGGCTGCCCCCGATCTGTGATCAACGAGCCGAGGTGCTGATCCTCGGCTCGTTTCCTTCCGAAGCCTCGCTGGCTGCGCGCCAGTATTACGCCCACCGGCAGAACCAGTTCTGGAAAATCCTCGGCGCAGTGCTTGATCTGCCGCTCTTCACGATGGACTATGCTGCGAAGCAGGCGGCGGTGAAGGAGGCCGGCATCGCCATCTGGGACGTCTATGCCTCATGCGAGCGTGTCGGTAGTCTCGATGCCGCGATCAAAAACGGTGTTGCCAACGATTTCGGCCATCTCGTCGCGACGGCGCCGCGGCTGCAGCGCGTCCTTTTCAATGGCCGCACCGCGGGCCGTTTCGCGCCGCAACTTACGGCGCTGGGCTTTACGACGCTGATTCTTCCTTCCACCAGTGGGGCCAACGCAAGCTGGAGTTATGCCGAAAAGCTCGAAGCCTGGCGTCGCGCCATCGAGGACGGTATAGTCGCGTTTCATGAACAGCGCCGCCGCGAACGGGGAACATCGCCTCACCCTGCAGGAAGTCATCGACGCCTTGATCCTTGATGGCAAGGTGCCGCGCGAGGAGGCCGAGCGTTTCCGCCGCGAGCGCCGCTTTTACCGCGGTATGACCCATCCGCTCACGGTGATCGCCGAACAGCGTTGGAAGTCGCCTACGCCGCCCTATCGCTTGCTCGATCTCGAGACGCTGACCGAATGGCTCGCCGGCTGGGTTGGCCTGCCGTATTACCACATCGATCCGCTGAAGGTGAATCTCGCCGCCGTCACCGAGGTGATGAGTTCCGCCTACGCGAGCCGTTTCCGTATCCTGCCGGTCGAGGTGCGCGCGACCGAGGTGGTGATCGCCACCGCCGAACCGTTCATTCGCAGCTGGGAGGCGGAACTCGAACCGATCCTGAAGAAAGACATCCGGCTGGTGGTCGCCAACCCGCAAGACATCGAGCGCTACCAGGTCGAGTTCTACAACCTCGCCAAATCGGTGAAGAGCGCGCTGGCGCGCGGCGACGTGGCCCGCACCGGCGTTTCCAATTTCGAGCAGCTCGTCGAGCTCGGTCGCGGCAAGACCACGCTCGATGCCAACGACCAGCACATCGTGCTGATCGTCGACTGGCTCTGGCAATATGCGTTCGAGCAGCGCGCTTCCGACATCCACATCGAGCCGCGGCGGGAAATGGGCATCGTGCGTTTCCGGATCGACGGCGTGCTGCACCAGGTCTATCAGATCCCGATGCCGGTCCTCAATGCGATGACCAGCCGCATCAAGATCCTCGGCCGCATGGACGTGGTCGAAAAACGCCGCCCGCAGGATGGCCGCATCAAGACGCGCTCGCCCGATGGCGAAGAGATCGAGCTCAGGCTCTCCACGCTGCCGACTGCTTTCGGCGAGAAGCTGGTGATGCGCATCTTCGATCCCGAGGTGCTGGTACGTGATCTGGCCGATCTCGGTTTTTCCAGCGAGGATGCCGCGCGCTGGCAGGAGATGACCGCCAAGCCCAACGGCATCATCCTCGTCACCGGCCCGACCGGCTCGGGCAAGACGACGACGCTGTATTCGACGCTCAAGCAGTTGGCCACGCCGGAAGTCAACGTCTGCACACTCGAAGACCCGATCGAGATGATCGAACCAGCCTTCAATCAGGTGCAGGTGCAGCCGGAGCTCGGCGTCACCTTCGCTGCCGGTATCCGCGCGCTGATGCGCCAGGATCCGGACATCATCATGGTTGGTGAAATCCGCGACCTCGAGACCGCCGACATGGCGGTACAGGCCGCACTGACCGGCCATTTGGTGTTGTCGACGCTGCATACCAACGACGCGCCGACGGCGGTCACGCGACTCCTCGATCTGGGTGTGCCGCCCTATCTGCTGCAAGCGACGGTGATCGGCGTGATGGCGCAGCGCTTGGTGCGCACGCTCTGTCCGCACTGCAAGCAAGCCGCGCCGCTCGACAAGGATGACGAAGTCCTCTGGCAGGGACTGGTCTCCCCGTGGAAAGCGAAGCAACCGACCCGGCTCCATCGACCGGTCGGCTGCCTCGAATGCCGCATGACCGGCTATCTCGGGCGCATCGGCCTCTACGAGATCATGCCGATGAGTCAGGAGATCAAGGGCTTGATCGGCCCACATACCGACATCGCGGCGTTGCGCGAACGCGCGATCAAGGCCGGTATGCAGCCGCTCAGGATCGCCGGGGCGCGCAAGGTGGCGGCCGGATTGACGACGATCGCCGAGGTGTTGAAAGTGGCACCGCCGCTGCAGGATCAGCTACCGGCGCAATGATTCACCCTGCCTTGCGGCGGATGCAGTCGAGATAGGCCGCGCCGTCGGGCGGCTGACGCTCGCGCTGGGCGCGCCAGATCGTCTCGCCGAGGCAGTCGAGGATGTCGTGCAATGCATCGTGGACGTTGCCGTGGTGCGAGCGCCGAGTTTCGAACAGCGCGCGAATGCCTGGCGGCTGATCGATCGACAATTGCTCGGCGATCGCCAGATGCAGGGAAAGATGCAGGAAGGGGTTCATCGCGCCGTCCTCGGGCGTCCATTCGCGGGTCAGCGCATCGGCAGCGACGAGCAGCGCGTGATATTCCGGATGCATCGCGATGACGTCGGCGGCGATGGTTTCCAATGCTGACGCGGGAACGCCGCCGCAGCGCTTGCGCCAGGCCTCGATGAAGAATTGCCGTGCCTGGTCACGCGTGGGGTTGAAGAGCATTCTTGTCCTCGTAGGCGCACAGGTCACGGATCACGCAGCGCCAGCATTCGGGTTTGCGCGCCTTGCAGACATAGCGGCCGTGCAGGATCAGCCAATGGTGCGCATGTTGGCGGAATTCGCGGGGGACGACTTCGAGCAGCTTCTTTTCCACCGCGCGGACATCCTTGCCCGGCGCGAGTCCGGTGCGGTTGGCAACACGGAAGATGTGGGTATCGACGGCGATCGTCGGTTCCTGGAAGACGACGTTGAGCACGACATTGGCCGTCTTGCGACCGACACCGGGCAGGGCTTCGAGGGCAGCCCGGTCATGCGGTACTTCGCCGCCATGCCGCTCGAGAATCTGCCGAGCGGTGGCGATGAGGTTTTTTGCCTTGGTTTTGTAAAGGCCGATGGTTTTGATGGAGTCGGCGAGCTTCTCTTCACCGAGTGCGAGCAGCGCCTGTGGCGTCGGGGCGACGCAAAACAGCGCGCGGGTGACGAGATTGACACTCTTGTCGGTCGCCTGGGCCGAGAGGATCACTGCGACCAAGAGCTGGAACGGCGTGGCGTATTCGAGCTCGGTTTTGGGTTCTGGATCGAGCGCCGCGAGGCGGCGGAACAATTCGACGCGTTGCGCTGGCTTCATGCGCCGGGTCAGAAGCCGATACGGGGAGGATCCGAGTTCGCCGCCCTGCGCCTTAGCCAGAGCGACATCAACAGGGCACCCAACGCTCCTCCTGCAATGACTGCAATGACCAGTTCGACGAGTGCGGATTGTGACAAGGCTTCCTGTGCCTGCCGCAGGCGTTCCTTTTCCATCTCGAGCCCGCGCATGCGATCTTCCATGAGCTGCAGCCGTTCCTGCAGGCTCTTGTAGGCCATCTCGGCTTGAGCCAGGCGGGCGATCAATTCCTCTTGAGCCGCGAAAGAGCTCTCGGCCTTACCGGCCAGGGCGGCTTCCTGCGCTGTCGTCGGCTGTGGTTTCTCGCCCGCCCCGGAGGCGATCACCAGCCGATCGGATTGCGCTGGAGAAGGCTCGGGAGCGGCGACGGGGGTGGCGGTCTTGACCTCTTTCGCTTTGGCAGCGGATTTCGATGATGGTTGGGTGACCTTCTTCTGCGCTTTGGCGGGACGATAGGGGCCGGTGCGACGCTTCGGCAGGTGGTCCGGATACTTGAGCGCCGCGGGATCGACCGGCAGGACTTCATCATCGGCAAGTGCCAGATCCGGATTCGCGTTCTTCACCATGCGCTTGAACTTTGCTCGCGCCTTGGGTTGCAGCGGGTAGCGCTGGCGGGCGAGTTGGTTGAGCGTCAGACCGTGGCTTTGGGGGATGCTTTTTACGGTATCCGTGCGCGGCGAATTTGCGATCGGTAACGATGAGGTCACGGGCAGTGCAACCGATTCTGGCAGGAGTTCTCGTGGTGGGCTGGCCAGAAGCGTGTAATGTCGTTCGACTTGTGCGCCACAGCGCGTTCTCAGCCGGAACTCGACGACCGGTTCACGGATCGTGTCGCCCGTGACGACGAGATGAGTCTTGCCATCGGCCGATTTCCTCAGATCGAGGCGGGCTCGCCGTGGAAAGAAACTGCTATCGCCTTCCTCGCCGAGGGGTTTGATTTCGAAGCATTCCATGCTGCTGCGTTCCGGATTGGTGACCTCGATTTCGACAGACAGAGGAGTGCCGATCACCGCTTCGCCCTGAGCGGCTCCGAATCCGGTGGCCTGGCTCGTCATCGGCAGCAGTACGCCGGTTACGAGCAGAGCAAAAGTCGCGAAAGTCGTTTTGACGCGCAAAGACAGTTCATTGCGGAATAGGTAGTGCGGGAGACCGGGGGTTACCATGTTCGTCCTCGGCATTGGAATATCGGATCAATCTAGCATAAACCCGGATTGTCCATTAGGGCGCGAGGCGATATCAAGGCGAAGGCGAGGCCATTTGTGTCCGCGCGACGAGCCAATCCCTCGTCTATTGGCGAGGAGCGCGGGCGGATAGGGCCCGCCTGCAGATGATGCGCGCCCGCGCAGTCCAAGATCACAAGGCTTGCTCTCGCCCATTCGGTGACAGGACGGTCTAATGGACAATCCGGGATAAATGCGCTGCTCCGCTGCCATCCGATCGTGCCGAATCATGGCGCTATTTGCAGGATTTGCTGTGCGCGCAACCGTGCCTTGGCGCGTTCGTTGGCGCGATGGTCGAGCCAGTTGCGCGCAGCGATCATCAGGCCCAGCACGAAGAAGGCGCCGGGCGGCAGAATCGCGATCAGGAAGCCGGGATAGTCCTCTGGAAGTATCTGCAAGGCATGGGCGCTCGGAATGATCATCTCGATGCCGGAGAACAGCGTGCCTTGGCCAATGAATTCCCGGATCGCGCCCAACAGACCGATCACCCAGACGAAACCCACCCCCATCGCTGCGCCGTCGAAGGCGGCCAGCCAGGTGGAATTTTTGGCGGCGAAGGCTTCGACACGTGCCAGCACGATGCAGTTGGTGACGATCAGTGGGATGAAGATGCCGAGGACCAGATAGAGATCATGCAGATAGGCGTTGAACAGCAGATCCACCACCGTCACCAGCGAGGCGATGATGAGGATGAACACCGGGATGCGGATCTCGTAGGGAATGAAACCACGCAGCAGAGAGACGGCGAAGCTCGACAGACTCATCACCAGGATGGTCGCCAGGCCGAGGCTGACGGCATTGACCATCGAGCTGCTGACGGCGAGCAGCGGGCACAGCCCCAACAGCTGCGCCAGGATGGCGTTCTGCTTCCATAGGCCGTTGTGGGTGATCTCGCGATAGACGCTCATGGGCCTTTCTCCTGGTAAGTCGAGCCGGCAGGCAGGGTGTAGAGCCGCTCGGCATTGGCGGTCGCCCAGGCGAGTGCCCGCGCAGTGGCGTGAATGACGGCGCGTGCCGAGATCGTCGCGCCGGCGCGCTGCTCGAACACGCCACCATCCTTCTTGACACGCCATCGAGCGGCCGGCGGATCGATGAGACTGCGTCCGTCGAACTGGGTGATCCAGGGTCGAGCCTTGTTTTTGTCTTTCTTCGGATCGATGTAATCGCCCAACCCTGGCGTTTCCTTGTGTTGTGTCACGCGCACCGCGGCGAGTCGGCCATCCGTGCGCACGGCGAGGATCAGTCCGACGCGTCCGGAATAGCCGTCCGGTGCGACGGCTTCGAACACCAGCGCGGCGGGCTCGCCATGTTTGCGCGCGCGGTAGAGTCGGGTGACTTCGGTCGTGCCCAGCTCGACGATCGGGGGTAACTCCAGAGCATCGGCGAGGAGATTGTTGTCGTAGTCTTCTGGCGGCAGGACTTCATTGATCAGCCGGCGTTTGGCGTCGGCCGCGCTGGCCAGGAGGATCGGCTGGGTGAACTGGTAGACCCCGGCCATCAGGCTGGTAAACACCAGTGTGAATGCCAGCATGATCGCTGCCGTGCGCAATGCGATACGCGGCGCGGCGGCGGGCGGCGGCCCTGAGGGTGTGGCGGCGGGTGCAGCGGTTTCGCTCATCTCTCGGACTTCCTGCGGTGGCCGAAGACTTTCGGCTGGGTGAGCATGTCGATCAGCGGTACGAACAGGTTCATGAGGAGAATGGCAAAGGCCATCCCGTCGGGGTAGGCGCCGAAGCTGCGGATGATCCAGGTCAGCAGTGCGGCGCCGGCGGCGAAGATGATCTTGCCGAGCGGTGTGGTGCTGCCCGAGACCGGGTCGGTGGCGATGAAGAAGGCGCCGAGCATCGCGCCGCCGGTGAATAGATGGAAATTGGCGCCGACGAAACGGTCCGGGTTGGCGATGTTGAAAGTCGTAGCGACCAGAGCGAGTGTGACGGCGAAGGCGACCGGCACGTGCCAGGTGATGATGCGCTGTTTGAGCAGCCATAGACCGCCGACCAGGTAGCCGGCAGCCACCCATTCCCAACCGCGCCCGCCGATGTTGCCGAAAGTGGCGTGAGAACCCAGGATGCCGGCGATGGTGGCACGTTGCTCTGGGTCGCGCAGGATGGTGCGCAGTGCATCGAGCGGTGTGGCCATCACGATTGCGTCGAGTTGACGGTCGCTGGCGAAGATTGCCCGCAGCATCGGCTCGAAGGTGTTCATTTCCGCCCGTGGCCATTGCGACATCAGTTGCGGATAGGCGACGATCATCGCGCAGAAGGCGACCATCGCCGGATTGAACGGATTTTGGCCGAGGCCCCCATAGAGATGTTTGACGACGAGGATGGCGATCAGCACACCGGTGACCGTCAGCCACCACGGCACGATCGGCGGAAAGGTCAGCGCCACGAGCCAGGCGGTGACCAGTGCACTACCATCGGTGACGAACAGCAGCACCGGCTTGCCGCGCAATTTGAGCATCAGCGCCTCGGCGCTCAGCGCGGTCACCGAGGCCAGCAGAATCTGCACCAGGATCGCCGGGCCGAAGAACCAGACATAGGCAAAGATGCCGGGCAAGAGCGCGATCAGCACCTTGAGCATCACGACGCGCACACTGACGTCCTGGGAGATGTGGGGGGCGTAGGCCATCAGGCTTCGTCCTTTCCTTCGGGATGCGCACGGCTTTGCGCGGCGGCGATCACCGCTGCGGCGCCTTCCTGGGCGAGCTTGGCCTTGGTCTCGGCGGCCTTGGCGGCGAGCCGCGCGGCCTTCTCGGCCTTTTCGCGTTCCTCGCGGAACTTGCGGAATTCGTAGCGTTCGCGGGCCCGGTCGGCGGCGGCCTTTTCCCGTTCGCGGGCACGGATTTCCGATTTCGCGAAACGGTAGTAATCGACCAGCGGGATGTGTGAGGGACAGACATAGGCGCAACAGCCGCATTCGATGCAATCGAACAGATGGTATTCCTGCGCCTTGCCGAAATTCTTCGACCGGGCATACCAGTAGAGCTCGTGCGGCTGAAGGATCATCGGGCAGGCACGCGTGCAGGCGCCGCAACGGATACAGGGCATTTCCGGCGGCGGAGGCGGGAACAGGGCCGGGCTCATCGCCAATAGGCAGTTGGTCGCCTTGACTACCGGCAATGAAGACTCCGGCAGCACGAAGCCCATCATCGGCCCGCCCATCACGATGCGATCGGTGTCCGGTTTGGGTTCGCCAAGCGCGAGTAAGGCATCGATCGGCGTGCCGATGCGCGCCTCGACATTGCCTGGCCGGGCGTAATTGCCGGCGAGGGTCACGATGCGACAGATCAGCGGTTCGTCGTGCAGTACCGCACGCGCCACGGCATGAGCGGTGCCAACATTGAAACATTGCACGCCGAAATCCGGGCCCAGTTTGCCATAGGGGATTTCGATGCCGGTCAGCACGCGGATCATCTGTTTCTCGCCGCCGGCCGGATAACGCGTCGGCACGGGGATCACCTGCATATCTTTTCCGCCCGCAGCCTCGACGGCAGCGCGCATCGCCGCCGCGGCATCGGGCTTGTTGTCCTCGATGCCGAACAGGATGCGTTTCGCGCCCATCAGGTGGCGGATGATCGCCGCGCCGGCGACGATCGTCGGCGCGCGTTCGCGCATCAGGCGGTCATCGCAGGTGATCCAGGGTTCGCATTCGGCGCCATTGATCACCAGCGTCTCGATGTGCGCGTTCATTTTGACGTGACTGGGAAACACCGCGCCGCCCAGACCGACGATGCCGGCTTCGCGGATGCGCGTGCGCAGCTTGGCGGGATCGGTAGAGAACGGCTCGAGCGGCACGCGCTCACGCCACGCATCTTCACCATCCGCTTCGATGATCGCGCAGGGTGCCGCCAGTGCCGAAGGGTGCGGCAGCGTGCGCGATTCGATGCCGATCACGGTGCCGGAGGTCGGTGCATGCACGCAGGTGCCAAAAGGTCCTTCCGCGCTGCCGATGCATTGGCCTTTGAGCACGCGTTCGCCAACCTTGACACGGATATCGACGCCACCGGTCGCGCTCTGTCGAAACGGCACGACCAAGAGCGGCGGCAACGGAGCCGGCGCGATCGGCGTGCGCGCCGATTCTTCCTTGTGGGCGTCTGGTTTGATGCCGCCGGGAAAGCGAAACAGCTCAAGCATGGTGAATCATCGTCCTGACAGGCTGAAGCTGATACACCGGATATTTCCACTTCCAGGTGTCGAGCGTTTCCGGCAGCGGTTGCATGTGGATGCAATTGACCGGGCAGGGCGGCACGCACAGCTCGCAGCCGGTGCATTGCGCGGCAATCACCGTGTGCATCTGCTTCGCGGCGCCGACGATCGCATCGACCGGACAGGCCTGGATGCACAGCGTGCAGCCGATGCACAAGTTTTCGTCGATGACCGCGACGCTCTTCGGTTTCTCGATGCCATGCTCGGCCGAGAGCGGCTTGAATTCGCGGCCGAGCAGATCGGCAAGCTTGCGGATGCCTTCCTCGCCGCCGGGTGGGCACTGATTGATGTCGGCCTCGCCCTTGGCGATGGCTTCGGCGTAGGGCTTGCAGCCGGGATAACCGCATTGGCCGCATTGCGTCTGCGGCAGGATCGCATCGATCTTCTCGACCAGCGGATCGCCCTCGACCTTGAAGCGCACCGCGGCGAAACCGAGTGCTGCACCGAGCACGATGGCGCCCAAAGCCATGACCAGGATCGCTGCAAACATTTATTTACTTGTATTTGTCCAGTCCAGCGAAACCCATGAAGGCCAGGCTCATGATGCCGGCGGTGATCATCGCGATCGCAGTGCCACGGAAATACACCGGCACGTCCGCACCCTCGAGACGTTCGCGCAGGCCGGCGAAGATCACCAGCGCCAGCGAAAAACCGAGCGCGGAGCCGAAACCGAACAGCAGCGATTCGACGAGGTTGTGCTTCAAACCGATGTTGAGCAGCGGGATGCCCAAGACCGCGCAGTTGGTGGTGATCAGCGGTAGGTAGATGCCGAGCACCTGGTGCAGCAAGGGACTCGTTTTCTGGATCACCAGTTCGGTCAGCTGCACGATCGCCGCGATGGTGACGATGAACGAGAGGGTGCGCAGATAGAACAGGTCATAGGGCGCGAGCAACCAGCGGTCGATCACATAGCTGGTGCCGCAGGCGAGCGTCAGCACGAAGGTGGTGGCGGCGCCCATGCCAAGCGCGGTTTCCAGCTTCCTCGACACGCCCATGAAGGGGCACAGGCCGAGGATGCGCACGAAGACGACGTTGTTGACGAGAACCGCGCCGAGGATGATGAAGAGATAGCTGGTCATGATGTCCCGACTGTGCCGCGCGCGCACCGTGGCACGACGGCAGCTACGGATTATCGCGCGTCGGTGGGCGGACAACAACCCTGCGGCCGGAACGGGAATCTCATCTTTCGGCCAGCTCGCCGAGCAACAGCTCCTGAGCGCAGGTGCGCACGCGCCGCGAAGGACGGACGCGGTAGTCGCCGTCACTGTCCATGTCCCAGGCCTGGCAGTTGTCGGCCAGATAGGCGCGCAAGCCTTCACGGATTACGCGCCGCTTGAGTTTCGGATCGAGCACCGGGAAGCAGACTTCGATGCGCCGAAAGAAGTTGCGCTCCATCCAGTCGGCACTGCCCAGATAGAGCCGCTCGGCGCCGTCGGCATGGAAATAGAAGATGCGGTGGTGTTCGAGGAAGCGGCCGATCACCGAGCGCACGCGGATGTTCTCCGAAAGTCCCGGCACGCCCGGCCGCAGGCAACAGACGCCGCGCACGATCAGATCGATCTTCACGCCGGCCTGGCTCGCGGCATAGAGCGCCTCGATGACCTGCGGTTCGAGCAGGGCGTTCATCTTGGCGATGATTTGCGCCTTGCCTCCCGCCTTGGCGATCTTCGTCTCTTCCCGGATCGCAGCCAGCATGTTGTCGTGCAGCGTGAAAGGCGCCTGCCAGAGGTGCTTGAGCTCGACCGCCTTGCCCAGTCCGGTGAGCTGCTTGAAAATTTCGTTGACGTCGGCGGTGATTTCGTCGTGACAGCTCAGCAGGCCGAAGTCGGTATAGAAGCGAGTCGTGCGCGGATGGTAGTTGCCGGTGCCCAGATGCACGTAGCGGCGGTAACCCTGGTCTTCGCGCCGCAGCACCAACATCATCTTGGCATGCGTCTTGTAGCCGAACACGCCATAGACGACATGGGCGCCGACTTCTTCGAGCCGCGCGGCGATCGATAGATTCGCCTCCTCGTCGAATCGTGCCATCAGCTCGACGACGACGGTGACTTCCTTGCCCTTCTGGGCGGCGCGCAGCAGGTGCTCCATCAGCACCGAATCGGTGCCGGTGCGATAGACGGTCATCTTGATCGCCACCACCTGTGGGTCGTCCGCCGCCTGCTGCAAAAAGTCGATCACCGGCGTGAATGACTGATAAGGGTGATGTAGCAGGATGTCACCCTTGCGGATCGCGGCGAACATGTCCTGGTGGCCGGAAAGCGGTTTCGGCAGACCGGGTTGGAAGGGTTTGAACTTGAGGTCGGGACGGTCGACGCGATCCGGCACCGAGATCAGCCGCACCAGATTGACGATGCCGTGCACCTGGTAGAGATCGTCGCGTCCGAGGCCGAATTGCTGGAGCAGGAAGTCGACCATCATGGGGGAGCAGTTGTCCGGCACTTCGAGCCGCACCGCATCACCGAAATGGCGCTGCGGCAGCTCACCCTGCAGTGCGGTGCGCAGGTTCTTGACCTCTTCCTCATCGACGAACAGGTCGGAATTGCGGGTGACGCGGAACTGGTAACAGCCGAGCACGTTCATGCCGGCGAACAGTTCACCGACATAGCGGTGCATCACCGAGGAAAGGAAGATGAAGCCGTAATCGATGCCGGTGAGCTCGCGCGGCAGTTGGATCACGCGCGGCAGCGCCCTGGGTGCCTGGACGATCGCGGCGCCGCCGGCGCGCCCGAAGGCGTCCGTGCCTTCGAGCTCGACCGCGAAGTTGAGGCTCTTGTTGAGCACGCGCGGGAAGGGGTGCGCCGGATCCAGCCCGATCGGGGTGAGTACCGGCATCACTTCGCGGCGGAAGTAGTCGTGGATCCAGGCTTCCTGCGCTTCGGTCCATTCCGAACGCCGAAAGAAGCAGATGCCTTCTTTTCGCAACGCTGGCAGGATCACCTGGTTGAGTAGCGCGTATTGCTCCTCGATGAGCCGATGCGCTTCGCGCGTGACGAGCCGAAACACCTCCTGTGGCGTGCGCCCATCGGCGCCGACGATGTTGCTCTTCAGTTTGATCTGTTCCTTGATGCCGGCGACGCGGATCTCGAAAAATTCATCGAGATTGGACGAGACGATGCACAGGAAACGCAGGCGTTCGAGCAGGGGGACGCGCGTGTCGGCCGCCTGGGCCAACACGCGACGATTGAAGGCGAGCAGGGACAGCTCGCGGTTGAGGAAGTGGTCCGCCGGGAAGGCCGGCGTTGCAGCAGAATGCGTGGTCATGGCAAAGTGTGGGGCTGTGGGGCGATGGTCGATGTGCCGCAAGTATGACACGGCGCTGTGCCGTTGCGCCAGCGCCGATTTTCGGCTGCTAGAATTGCCGCACTGCACATGGAGAGACGGGAACCTCTGCCGTGATACATGAACACGTCGCCGCCGTCGACTTGGGCTCCAATAGTTTTCGCCTGCAGGTGGGGCGTGTGGTCGGCAACCAGATCTACCCGCTCGACAGCCTCAAAGAGCCAGTGCGTCTCGCCGCCGGCCTGACTGCAGACAAATGGCTCGATGCCGCCGCGCAACGCCGCGGGCTGGCGGCCCTGGCCCGTTTCGGCGAGCGCCTGCGCGGCTTCGCGCCCGATGCGGTGCGTGCCGTCGCTACCAACACGCTGCGCGTCGCCCGCAATGCTGCTGCTTTCCTCGCCCAGGCCGAGGCGGTGCTCGGTTTTCCCATCGAGGTGATCGCCGGTCGCGAGGAGGCACGCCTGATCTATCTCGGCGTCGCGCATGCCTTGCCCAATCAGCGCATCCGCCATCTGGTCGTCGACATCGGCGGCGGCTCCACCGAATTCATCATCGGCCGCAACATCAAACCGCTGCTGCTCGAGTCGCTCTACATGGGCTGCGTCGGCTACAGCCAGCGGTTCTTCCCCGACGGCCGCATCACCAAGCGCAACCTGAAGGAAGCCGAGCTGGCCGCGCGTCGCGAGTTGCAGACCATCGTGCATGCTTATCGCGAGACCGGCTGGGATCTCGCCGTCGGCTCGTCCGGAACGGCCAAGGCGATCTGCGACCTGCTCGAATTCAATGGCTTTGCCGCGGGCACCATCACGTGGGAGGGGCTCGAACGCCTGCGTCACCGTCTCATCAGTGCCGGTCACGCCGCCAAGACGGGGCTTGCCGGTATGCGCCCCGATCGTGTACCGGTGCTTCCCGGCGGCGTGGCGATCATGTCGGCGGTGTTCAAGGAGCTGGGGCTCGAGGAAATGGTCTATTCCGAAGGCGCGCTGCGTCTTGGCGTGCTCTACGACCTTTTGGGCCGCTATCACCACGAAGACATGCGCGAGGCGACCGTCAAACGCTTCATCCAGCGCTACGAGGTGGATCGGGCTCAGGCGGCGCGGGTCGCCACCACCGCTCTGGAGCTCTATCAGCAATTGCGGCCGCAGGAGGATATCGAGACTTCGCCGGCGGCACAGTTCCTCGCCTGGGCGGCCAGGCTCCATGAAGTGGGTGTCTCGGTGGCGCACACGAGCTATCACAAGCACAGCGCCTACATTCTCGCCAATGCCGACATGCCGGGTTTTTCCCGGCGCGACCAGGCGTTGCTGGCGCGCCTGGTGCTCGCCCACCGCGGCAAGCTCGAACGCGCGCAGCCGCTACCGCGGGAAGCGCCGGAATGGTCGTTGATCTTCTGTCTGCGCATCGCCGCGCTGTTGCATCGTGCCCGCGACGCTGCCCCCTTGCCCGAGCTCCAGGTGCGCTTCGGCAGTAAGGGCTTCGAACTGGCCATCGACCGGGAATGGCTCGTCGAGTCGCCCTTGACGGCAGCGGCGCTGGAGGAGGAAGTCGCGCAATGGGCGAGCGTCGGCATCGGCTTCAAGTTGCGCGCGTTACGCCCTCACGCCTGATTTTCGCGATGGAGACTCCCGGCTATGTGCTGCGCCGTGGTGAGGACGGAAAGGACGAGATCGTGCTCGAAGGCGCGTGGCGTCTTGCCGCCATCGTCGCTGCCGGTCGCGCTTGGTTCACACGGCTGCGTGCGATGCCGATGCACAAAGACCTGCGCTGGAACTGCCTTGGGCTAGAGGCGCTCGACTCGGCAGGGGCGGCGCTGCTCTGGCAGCTGTGGGGCCGACGTCTGCCCGCCTCGCTTTTGATCGCGCCGGAACACCGGGAGATCTTTGCGCGTCTTGCGCGCCTGCCGGTGCCAGCGGCAAAGTCGAGACCCAGCCCTTTCGATGGTCTGGTCATGCTCGGCCTGACGAGCTTTGCGCTGCTGTGGCATCTGCGCGACTTCGTCATGCTGCTCGGGCAACTGGTGCTCGATCTTTGCCATCTACTGCGCCATCCCGGCGATTGGCCGCTGCGCGAAATCTCCGCCAACATCTACAAAAGCGGCGTGCGGGCGATGCCGGTCACCGCGCTGGTCGGCTTCCTGATCGGCGTGGTGCTTTCCTATCTTTCGGCGCTGCAGCTCAGGCAGCTCGGCGCCGACATGTTCATCGTCAATATCCTTGGTTTCGGCATCATCCGCGAACTTGGGCCGCTCCTGGTCGCGGTACTGGTCGCTGGGCGTTCCGGTTCGGCGATGACCGCGCAACTCGGTGTGATGCGCGTCACCGAGGAGATCGACGCGCTCGTCGCGATGGGGGTTGCGCGCAATCTGCGGCTGGTGTTTCCGAAGGTGGTCGCGCTGGCCGTGACCGTGCCGCTTTTGGTGCTATGGACCTCAGGCATGGCGCTTCTCGGCGGCATGGTCGCGGCGAACTTGCAGCTGGACATCGGTTACGGCTTCTTCTTCGAGGCGCTGCCGAAGGCCGTGCCAGTGGCGAACCTGTGGATCGGGCTGGTGAAGGGCATCGCCTTCGGCGTGGCGATCGCGCTGGTGGCCTGCCACTTTGGCCTGCGCGTGCTACCCAACACCGAAAGCCTTGCCATCAACACGACCGCCTCGGTGGTCAGCGCGATCACGCTGGTGATCTTGATCGATGCGGTGTTTGCGATCGTGACCCGCAGCATTGGGATGCCCTTGTGACCCAGCCCTCCGATTCGCCGGTGATTGCCATTCACGATCTGTCGACCCGGCTGGGCGGACGCTGGATCCATCGCCATCTGGATCTGGAAATCCGGCATGGCGAGCGGGTGGCGCTGGTGGGGGATTCGGGCAGCGGCAAGACGACGCTATTGCGGCAGGTGATCGGCCTTTTGACACCGACGACCGGCGCAGTGCGACTGTTCGGCGAACCGCTGTTCGGCGGCGGCGTGATGCGCGAGCGCAAGCTACGGCAGCGCTTCGGTGTGCTGTTCCAGCAAGGCGCGCTGTTTTCCGCGCTCGACGTCTTCGCCAACATCGCCTTTCCGTTGCGTGAGCTCAAGACGCTCGACGAAGCAGTGATCCGCGATTTGGTGATGCTCAAGCTGGAAATGGTCGAGCTGCCCGCGGATGTCGCGCAGCTGATGCCGGCCCAGCTCTCCGGCGGGATGATCAAGCGCGTCGCGCTGGCGCGCGCGCTGGCGCTCGAACCGGAACTGCTGTTGCTCGACGAGCCGACCGCCGGACTCGATCCGGAGCTGTCCGAAGGTTTCGAACGGCTGATCCAGACGCTTTGCGATCGGCTCGATCTGACCGTCGTCTTCGTCACCCACGATCTCGACACCATCGCCGCGCTCGCGACCCGCGTAGCCGTGTTGGCAGAGCAGAAAATCATCGCCTATGGGCCGATCGACGAAATCATGCGCCTCGACCATCCCTTTGTGCATAATTTCTTCCATTCCGCCCGCGGGCGACATGCTTTTGCCGAATTTCGCTGATCGAGATGGAGAACCGCGCCCACGCCCTGCTGGCAGGTCTGTTTACGCTGATCTTCCTGGTCGCGGCGGCGCTGGCCGTCTGGTGGCTGTCGGACAGCAGCGAGAAGACGCATACCTATTTGCTCGAAACGCGCGGCAGTGTCAGCGGCTTGAATCTCGAGGCGCAGGTGCGTTACCGCGGCATCCGCGCCGGCAAGGTCAAGGAGATCTACACCGATCCCGAGGATCCGGCCAAACTGCTGGTCAAGATCGTCCTCGGCCGCCAGTACCGGCTGACCGACAAGACGCTGGCCCGCCTCGATTACCAGGGGGTGACGGGCATCGCCTACGTGATGCTCGAAGAGGGTGGAGCGCAGGGCAGGCCGCTCGAACCGAACGAGGCTTCGCCGCCGCGCCTGCCGCTTCAGCCGGGGCTGCTCGATAGACTGGGACAACGCGCGGGAGACATCACCGGCCAGCTGGCGGAACTCGTCACGCGCCTCAACCAGGTGTTCGACGAACGCAATCTGGGCAATCTGCAACGCACGCTCGACAATCTGGCAGTGTCTTCCGAAAGCCTGAAGGCCCTGCCGGAGGTCATGGCGCGACTCAAGACCGCGCTGTCGCCGGAAAATCTCGCGCACTTGAATGCGCTGCTGGCGCAGCTCGACAAGAGCTCAGCGCAGGCTGCGCCGCTCGCCGTCGAAGCGCGGCAACTGGTGGCGACATTGCACGGCCTGGCGCAGCGCCTCGACGCCTTGGCGGCGACGGCCGGGGCGCTCGGCGAGCGTCTGGACACTACGACCCTGCCAGGCGCGGAAAAACTGATCCATGAGGCCGCCGCCGCGACACGCCGCCTCGATCGGCTGATCGAGATGCTCAACGACACGCCGCAGGCGCTGCTGTTCGGCCCTCCGGCGCCACAACCGGGGCCAGGAGAGCAGGGTTTTACAGCGCCTGCCGGAAAGGAGTGAGAAGTTGAGAAGGTGGCTGCTCGTGCTGGTTCTTTCGCTCTCCGGCTGCGTCGGCCAGCTGCGACACGAGGCGCCAATCGTGCGTCATGATTTCGGCGATCCCGCCGGACGGTGGCCGGCGGGGGGCATTGCGATCCGGCAAGTGAAGGTCGAGGCGGCGCCGTGGCTCGATTCGCCGGCACAGCTCTACCGGCTGCAGTATGCAACGCCGCTGCGTCGCGAAAGTTTTGCCGAAAGCCGCTGGGTCGCGCCGCCGGGCGAATTGCTCGAGCGCTGGCTCGATCGGGTCATTCTGCCTGCGCAGCCGGGCGGCGCAGGTGGCTGCCGACTCGTGATCATGCTCGACGAGCTCGAACAGCGCTTTACCTCGCCCACGGCCAGTGAAGTGGTGCTGGCGGTGCGCGCGAATCTCTTGCAAGGCAAGCGCCTTGTCACCAACAAGGCGTTCGAAATCGCGCGCCCCGCGTCTACGCCAGACAGTGCCGGCGGCGTGCGGGCGACACGCGCTGCGGTTCAAGCGCTGGGTGAGGCGTTGGCTGTCTGGGTCGAGGAAAGTCGGCAGCTCGCCTCTGCCTGTGCGGGCAGTTGAAGGCGAGTGCTTCTTCAGCGGCGCTGTTTTTCGAGCGCTGCGGCAGCCTGCTTCTTGGTTTTCGGCGCAGTCGGCTTGTGTCGGCGTGGTTTCTGAACGGCTTCCTCGGCTGGCTTCGGACGCCAGAGGACGAGGATGTTGCCGATGTGCTGCACCGGTGCGCAGTCGAGTGTCACGCAGATTTCCTCGAGCAAGGCGGCGCGGTCGTCGCGTTCGATGCCGTGGAGCTTGACCTTGATCAGCGCGTGGGCCTTGAGCGAGACATCGATCTCTTTGACGACATTGGGTGTGAGCCCATTGCCGGCGATGGCGACCGTCGGTTGCAGGTGATGCGCGGCGGCGCGCAAGGCGCGGCGTTCCGTGGGGGATAATTCGATCATGGACGGATTCTAGATGAGCTGGACGACGAAGCAGAAAAAAAAGAGCAAGGCGTGGATGCAGCAGCACGTGAATGACCCCTATGTGCAGCAGGCGCAAAAGGAGGGTTGGCGCTCGCGCGCGGTGTTCAAGCTGAAAGAGATCGACGAGAAGGACGGGCTGCTCAAGCCCGGCATGACGGTCGTCGATCTTGGCGCCACGCCCGGCAGTTGGTGCCAGTATGCCGTCAAACGCATCCAGCCCGGTGGCCGGCTGATCGCGCTCGATCTGCTCGATTTCGAGCCGATACCGGGAGTCGAATTCATCCAGGGCGATTTCCGCGACGCGGCGGTGCTGGCGCGGCTGGAATCGGCGCTGGCTGGGCGGCAGGTCGATCTTGTATTGTCGGACATGGCGCCCAATATGACGGGTATCGCGGCAACGGACAGCGCCCAGGTGATGGTTTTGGCCGAGCTGACGCTCGATTTCGCAAAGCAGCATCTGAAACCCGGTGGCGATCTGCTGGTCAAAGTGTTCCAAGGCGCCGGCTTCATGGAGCTGCGGCGACAGATGCAGGCGATCTTCGAGACGCTGGCGACGCGCAAACCGGCCGCATCGCGGGATCGCAGCGCGGAGCTGTACTTGCTGGCGAGAAAGAAGCGGTTGACATAGAATCGGCCGCAAATGTGTGAAAGAGAGGCAATCGCTTGAACAATCTATTCAAAAACATGGCCATCTGGCTCGTCATCGGCGTCGTGTTGATGACGGTGTTCAACCAATTCAATACTCGCCAGTCCCCGCAGAACACGCTGGATTACTCGGCTTTCCTCGACGAGGTGAAGCAGGGGCATATCGCCAAGGTGGTGATCCAGGGGCGCACGCTCGAAGCGACCACCGTCGAGGGAAGGAAGATCACCACCTATGCGCCGGCCGACCTGTGGATGGTCTCCGACCTGCTCAAGAACAATGTCAAGATCGTCGCCAAGCCGGAGGAAGAGCAATCCTTCCTGATGAATATCTTCGTCTCCTGGTTCCCGATGCTGCTCTTGATCGGCGTGTGGATCTTCTTCATGCGCCAGATGCAAGGCGGCGGCCGCGGCGGGGCGTTCTCTTTCGGCAAGAGCCGCGCGCGCATCCTCGATGAGAACAGCAACACGGTGACTTTCGCCGATGTCGCCGGCTGCGAGGAGGCGAAGGAGGAGGTGGCGGAACTCGTCGATTTCCTGCGTGATCCGTCGAAGTTCCAGAAGCTCGGTGGCCGCATTCCGCGCGGCGTGCTGATGGTGGGCAGCCCCGGCACCGGCAAGACGCTTCTCGCCCGCGCCATCGCCGGCGAGGCGAAGGTGCCTTTCTTTTCGATCTCCGGCTCCGATTTCGTCGAGATGTTCGTCGGTGTCGGCGCCGCGCGCGTGCGCGACATGTTCGAGCAGGCGAAGAAGGCCGCGCCCTGCATCATCTTCATCGACGAGATCGACGCGGTCGGCCGCCAGCGCGGCGCGGGCCTGGGGGGCGGCAACGACGAGCGCGAACAGACCTTGAACCAGCTCCTGGTCGAGATGGACGGCTTCGAAGCGAATCAGGGCATCATCGTGATTGCCGCGACCAACCGTCCCGACGTGCTCGACCCGGCGCTGTTGCGCCCTGGCCGCTTCGACCGCCAGGTGGTCGTGCCGCTGCCGGATATCCGCGGTCGCGAGCAGATCCTCAAGGTGCATATGCGTAAGGTGCCGCTCGCGCCCGATGTCGATGCAACCGTGCTGGCGCGCGGCACACCGGGCTTTTCCGGCGCCGATCTCGCCAATTTGGTGAATGAGGCGGCGCTGTTCGCGGCGCGTGCCAACAAGCGGCTCGTCGACATGGAGGATTTCGAGCGCGCCAAGGACAAGATCATGATGGGCGCCGAGCGCCGCTCGATGGTGATGCCCGAGGAGGAGCGTCGCAACACCGCCTACCATGAATCGGGTCACGCGGTGGTCGCGAAGCTGCTGCCGAAGACCGATCCGGTGCACAAGGTGACGATCATCCCGCGCGGGCGCGCGCTGGGCGTGACGATGCAGCTGCCGACCGAGGATCGCTACAGCCAGGACAAGGAACGGCTGCTGAACACGATTGCCGTGCTGTTCGGCGGCCGGCTCGCCGAAGAGATCTTCATGCACCAGATGACCACCGGCGCCTCGAACGACTTCCAGCGCGCGACCGATCTGGCGCGCCGCATGGTGACGCAGTGGGGTATGTCCGAGAACCTCGGCCCGATGGTCTATGGTGAGGAAGAAGCGGAAATCTTCCTCGGTCGCTCGGTGACCACGCACAAGAACGTTTCCGAAGCGACGATGCAGAAGGTCGATGCCGAGATTCGCCGCATCATCGACGAGCAATATGCGCTCGCGCGGCGGCTGCTCGAAGAGAATCGCGACAAAGTCGAGGCGATGGCCAAGGCCTTGCTCGAATGGGAGACCATCGACGCCGATCAGATCGACGACATCATGGCGGGCCGACCGCCGCGTCCGCCCAAACCTTCTTCGACCACGTCTGCGAAGCCCAGCGCCGGCGATAGCACCACGGGGCCGGCGCCGAATGCTGCGGCAGCGGCGTGAATGCGAACGGGAGCGTATGCTCCCGTTTTTGTTGCACCGATGAACATCGAACCGATCCTGCAATCGACCTTTCCCCATGGAAACCATGCCCGCCGCTGCCCGCCAGTGGTGCTACGAATGCGAGGGCTGTCACGTGCTGCTGAAACCCAAACCCGGCGACTGCTGCGTGTTCCGCTCTGATGGTGATGTGCCCTGTCCGCCGGTGCAGCTTGCCGGCAAGGGCGGCTGCCGTTCATGAGCGCGGCAAAAACGCTGCGTCCGCTGGTGCGGCCGCGGCTGTATCTGGGCAAAGAGCTTTCGCTCGGCCCCGGCAAGATCGACCTGTTGCGCAAGGTCGGCGAGACGGGTTCGATCAGCGCGGCGGCGCGGGCGCTGGGCATGCCCTACAAACGCGCGTGGCTGCTGATCGACACGCTCAACCGCGGCTTTCCTACCCCGGTGCTCGATACCGCGATCGGCGGTAGAAGTGGCGGCGGTGCGCGGCTCACCGCTTTGGGCGAGACGCTGGTCAAGGCTTACGATGCGCTGGAGACGAAGCTCAACGCCGCGGCGCAGGACGAGCTCGCTGCGCTCCAAAAGCTGGTTGCTTTGCGACGCCGGCGCTGAGTCTCACTTCGCAATGACGAACAAATCGCGGGCGGGCAGGCCGACGAAGCCGGCATCTCCCGGCTGCAAGTCGAACTTGCGCAGCACGCGGCTGCCGCAGCGCACTTCGAGCAGCGTGCCGGCCTCGGTGCGGAATTGCAGCAGTGCCGCCTCGCCGAGATCCACCACCGCCTCGAAACGGCCGGCCAGTCGTGCTTCATCGGGGCGCGGCGGCGCTTCCGGTTCGCGCAGCGCGACATGTTCGGCGCGGATCGCCAACCACGCTTCTCCGCTCGCCTTTGCTCCGGCAACCTCCAGCACCCCGCCGAGCGACGGACATTCGGCCTTGCCTGGAGCAATGAGGCGTGCCGGAAAGAGGTTCTTGAGACCCAGGAAATGCGCCGCCGCGAGGCTTTGCGGGCGGCGATAGACGGTGGCCTTCTCGCCGCTTTGAGCAGGCATCCCGTCGATCAGCACGGTGATCTGGTCGGCGAGGAAATAGGCCTCGGCGAGATCGTGGGTGACGAGCAGCACGGTCAAGGCGCGCTCGCGCTGCAGGTCCTTGACCAGCCACCACAGCTCGCGGCGCAGGCTCTCGTTCAATGCCGTGAAGGGCTCGTCCAGCAGCACCAGGCGTGGGTTGGCCACCAGCGCGCGCACCAGCGCGACGCGCTGGCGCTCACCGCCAGAGAGCGTCGCGATGCGGCGGGAAAGCAGGTGGCCGATGCCGGTGATTTCGATGAGGCGCTCACACAGCGGCTGAAACTCGGCGCGGCGAAGACGGCACGCGCGGGCGCCGTAGAGCAGATTGTCGCGGACGGACAGATGCGGAAAAAGCCCCAGCTGCTGCGGCACATAACCCAGTCGACGGCGCTCGATCGGCCAATGCGTGATGTCCGCGCCGGCGAGTTCGATGCGACCAGCGGTCGGTGGCAGCGTGCCGAGGATCGCGGCGAGCAATGTGCTCTTGCCGGAGCCGGACGGCCCGAGCACTGCATGGCATTGGCCTTTTTCGATGGTGAGTGAGACGTCCTGGAGCCGGAACGTGCCGGCGGCGGCGCTCAAGTTCTCGATCTCAAGCACGAGCGCCTCCTGCCAGCAGCCGTCGGGCGACGAACAGGGCGGTCAGGCCGATCGTGACGAGGATCAGGATCAAGGCCACGGTACCTTCGATATCGGCGTTGGACAGGCGCATGAAGATGGCGATCGGCAAGGTTTCGGTGCGCATCGCCATCGAGCCGGCGACCATCAGCGTCGCGCCGAATTCGCCCAGCGCCTTCGCCCAGGTGAGGATGAACGCGGCGATCAGGCCGTTCTTCGCCAATGGCAGTGTGACGGTGAAGAAGGCATGCCGGGTGGATGCGCCCAGCGTGCGGGCGACGGTCTCCAGTTCCACTGGCACCTCGTCGAAGGCAGACTTGAGCATGCGCACCGCGAGTCCAAGGATCGTGACGAATTGCGCCAGCACGATGCCGGCGAAACCAAAGACGAAATAGACGGCGTGTTCCTGAATCCACTCGCCGACGGGATTGTTGAAGAAGATCAGGATGATCGCGCCCAAGGCGGCGGGGGAGACGATGATCGGGAATTCGAGCACCGTCTCGGCGGCCTCCCGACCGGGAAAACGGTAGCGCGACAGCGCATAGGCGGCAGGGATCGCCAGCAGCAGCGCGAGCGCCGTGGCGAGCGTGGCCGCCAATAGCGACAACTGCACCGAAAACAGGGTGCGATCGGCAAGGAGCGTGGCGGCGAAGCGGCGGCCATCGAAAAACCAGGCGAGTGATGCGATCAACCCGGCATAAAGCGCCAGCACCACGAGCGCGGCAATGATGCTGGCGCGCAAGCCGGATGGGCTCACGGCTTGACGACCTTCTTCGGATCGACCGTGGTGCGCAGGTTGAGCCATTCCTGCGGCACCACGTATTCGCCGCCCACCGGCTTGACGGCGCCCAGCCACTTGAAGGCGGATTCCGGATCGGCAAAGTAGCTGTATTTGGCGTAGATCGCCTGCCCCTCGGGGCCGGTGACGAAGTCGATGAAGCGCTGGGCGAGCTCACGATTCTTGCTGAACTTGCTGATCGCGATCGGGATGTAGCCGATGCGCTGGATTTGCGCCGCCGGTAGCTTGACGGTTTCGATGCGCTCCGGGTCCCAATATTGGAACACACGCCAGCCGATCACCGCGTCGGCGAGTTTGAGCGAAATCGCCGTGGCGGTCTGCTCGCAGGAGCCGGTGTAGTTCTTGATGTTCGCTTTGAGCTGCTCACGCTCGGCGTTAGTGAGTTCCTTCTCGAAGATTTCGACCGCGTAGGCGCCGATACATACCCCTTCCGGATTGGCGATGGCCACGCGCAAGCCCGGTTTGAGCAAGTCCTTGAGGCCCTGGATATGGTGGGGATTGCCTTTCTGCACGGTGATGGCCGGCACCGCATAGACGATGATCTTCTCCGTTTCCGGCAGCACGTAGCCCTCGCGCTTGGCGAGCTCCATGTAATCGGAAGAACCGGGGAAATAAAGATCGCCCTGCTTGGCAAGCTTCATCTGCGAGAGCACATAACCCGAGCCGCCGAACACCACGTCCACCTTGACACCGGTCTTCTTCTCGAAGGCTTTGGCGGCATCGGTGGTGGGCGGCACGGTGGCGGCGCCGGCGAAGATCAATAGGGATTCGGCGGCGAAAGCGCTCGCGGCAAAGGCCATCAGCAGCGCCAAGAGCAGGGCGGACAAACGATTCATGACGATCTCCGAGAGGCTGATCAAAGACACGTCGAATGCTACTGGTCGGCTCACGCTATGTCAATGTTGAAATAACGTAAGGGATGCCGTTCCGCCAGCGCCGAATTTCGTTTGGCTGTCAGTCAGCTGGCCACTGCGTGGTGGCTATCCCCTCACCGAGGTCGGCCTCGATCAGCCGCCGGCGCACCTCGAAGAGTTGTTCGAGCAGTGCCGGCTCGGCTTGGGCATAGGCTTTTGCATCAGGCACCCGCTTGACGACCACGCCGAGCAGCTCGGTGATGGCATTGCCGATCGAGTTCTGGCTGATCGTGACGATCAAATCGCCACGGTCGTTGCGGTAGATGAGCTGCTTGAAGGCCGGCTGCCAGCGGATCGCATTGGCATAGCGGGCATCCTTGATGCAGCGCTCGCGCACCATCTTCGCGGTCTTCAGGAAGTCGTTGTCGAACAGCAGCTTGTCCTCGACTAGCTCAGGGAAGTAGAGATCGCGCGGCGGCGGCGAATTGCGCGTGCTGACCTGACCGAAGAAGCTGCGATAGAAATCGAGGAAGCCTTTCAGCAGCGTGTCATAGTCGCGCCAGAACGCCACTTGCTTCAACGCCGCGGCGCCGCCCGGCACACCCCAGCTCGGCAGGCCCTGCGGATAGCCGGTCAGCTGAAGGCGGCATTCGCCTTTGTTGCAGGGTTTCAATACCTTGAAATCGAGCGCGTCGAAGAAGGCGCGATAGACCTCGCGCATGTGGGCCTGGAACAGCGAATGCTGGCCGCCGTCGGTCAGGTTCGGATTGTTCGGGTCTGCCAGAGGCGCCACTGCCAGCTGTTGCTTGTCGAAGACGATGAAATGGTTGTGCAGCATGCGGATCGACGGCACGCCGGGCGAGGTGAGCGGCCAGGTGGCATCCAGGCTCGCCTCGCCGGCCAGGATGAGATGGCGCTCTGGGTCGGGATAGCGTTCCAGCATGAAGTCGATGATGATCTGGTTCATCCGGTTCCAGACGTTCTTGACCGCGTTGGGCACCTGGGTGCGGCGCACCGGCCGGCCGAGCGGATCGAGGATCTTCTGCGAGGTGTTGTAGATGATCGAGGTGTCGAACAGGTTGCTGTGGCCGAGCGCCTTGCGATACAGGAGCAGCTCTTCCGGGTTTTGCAGCAGGCCGTTGTTGTGCACCAGGTCGCCCAGGTTCTCGGCGCTGTTGAAGAATTCATTCGGCGCCATGCCTTCCGGCACTTCGAGGGGAATGGGACGGAAGGGGGTGACGATTTCGCGCGGACCGGTCTGCATCGGCGATGCTCCTCCGAAGGCTTGGAAAGGAAGAATCATAGCCGCAAGCGGGTGCGGGGCCTATACTCGCCAGGCATGGATGAATACTCGCGTCAACCCGGGCTTTCCAGTCGTGAGGCCAATGAGCGCCTGGCGCGCTTCGGCCCCAACCAGATCCGCCCGCATCGCGAGCGCGCGCTCTTCATCCGGTTCCTGATGCGCTTTCGCAATCCGCTCGTCCTCGTCCTGTTCGCGGCGAGCGTGGTTACCGCGCTGACGGGCGATGCGACGGGCGCCACCATCATCGGCGCCATCGTGCTCTTGAGCGTCACGCTCGATTTCGTCCAGGAATACCGCGCCGGGCAGGCGGCCGAGCGCTTGTCGCAGCAGGTCGCGGTGACGGCGACGGTGCTGCGCGACGGCGCGCCGCGCGAAGTGCCGGTCGCCGAGATCGTTCCCGGCGACGTGGTGCGCCTTTCCGCCGGCGATCTGGTGCCAGCCGACGGCCGCGTACTCGAGGCGCGCGACTTCTTCGTCAACCAGGCGCAGCTCACCGGCGAGCCTTACCCGGTGGAAAAGCGCGCCGTCGCGGGCGCGGAAGGCGGGACCGACGACGAAGGCGCGGTGTTCATGGGCAGCTCGGTGGTGAGCGGCGCGGCGACGGTCTTGATCGAGCGCACCGGTGCGGCGACGGAGCTCGGCAAGATCGCCGCAAGCCTCGCTCGGCAGCCGCCGCCCACCGCTTTCGAGCGCGGCACGCGCCACTTCGGCATGCTGATCATGCGGCTGACGATGCTTCTGGTGTTGTTCACGCTCTTGGTGAACCTCGCCTTCGCGCGGCCGCTTTTGGAATCCTTCCTGTTCGCGGTGGCGCTGGCGGTGGGGCTCACACCCGAGTTGTTGCCGATGGTCGTCTCGGTGACGCTCGCGCGTGGCGCGCAACGCATGGCGGCGCGGCAGGTGATCGTCAAGCGGCTGTCGGCGATCCAGGACATGGGCTCGATGGACGTGTTGTGCACCGACAAGACCGGCACGCTCACCGAAGCGAAGATTCGTCTGGAACGTCACATCGATGCGGCGGGCCGGCCGAGCGGGCGGGTGCTGGAACTCGCCTATCTGAACAGCTTTTTCGAAAGCGGTCTGAAAAGCCCGCTCGACGAGGCGATTCTCGCGCATGGCGAGATCGACCTTGGCGGCTGGCGCAAGATCGACGAGGTGCCCTTCGATTTCGAGCGCCGCCGCGTCTCGGTGCTGGCGGAGAAAGACGGCCGCCGCATCCTCGCGGTGAAAGGCGCACCGGAAGACATCCTCGCGCTCTCCACCGCCTATGAAACGGCCGACGGCGCGGCGCTGCCGCTCGATGAGGCCGCGCGCGAGCGCAGCGCGGCGCTCTTCGCATCGCTCGGCGACGAAGGCTTTCGCGCGCTCGGCATCGCCTGGCGCGAGGTGCCCCCGGATCATCCGCATGCCATCGTCACCGACGAGACGGAACTGACCTTCTCCGGCTTCGCGGCCTTTCTCGATCCGCCCAAGGCGAGCGCCGCAGCGGCGATCGCGCACCTGGCGGAAAGCGGTGTGGCGGTGAAGATCCTCACCGGCGACAATGAGCGTGTCACGCGTCACGTCTGCACGACGCTCGCCATCCCCATCGCCGGCGTGCTCACCGGCCAGGAGATCGCGCAGCTCGACGATACGGCGCTCGCCGCGCGCGTCGACGAGGTCAATCTGTTCTGCCGGGTCACCCCGGCGCAGAAAAATCGCATCCTGCTCGCGCTCAAGCGCCGTGGCCACGCAGTCGGCTATCTCGGCGACGGCATCAACGATGCGCCGTCGTTGCACACCGCCGATGTCGGCATCTCGGTCGATGGCGCGGTGGACGTGGCGCGCGAGGCCGCCGATCTCGTTTTGCTCGAACACGACCTCGACGTGCTCCATGACGGCATCCGCGAAGGGCGGCGCACTTTCGGCAACGTCATGAAATACATCATGATGGCCACCAGCTCCAACTTCGGCAACATGTTCAGCATGGCCGCGGCGACGCTGTTCCTGCCTTTCCTGCCGATGCTGCCGATGCAGATCCTGCTCAACAACCTGCTCTACGACGTCTCGGAAATTCCGTTGCCGCTGGACAACGTCGACGCCGAGGACATGGCCCGTCCGCGGCGCTGGGACATGCGCTTCATCCGCGACTTCATGGTCACCATCGGCCCCATCAGTTCGCTGTTCGACTTTCTCACCTTCTATCTGCTGCTGGCGCTGCTCGAAGCCAACGAGACGCTCTTCCGCACCGGCTGGTTCGTCGAATCGATCGCCACCCAGGTGCTGGTGATCTTCGTCATCCGCACCCGGCGCAACCCGCTCAAGAGCCGCCCGCACCCCTGGCTTGCCGCCACCTCGCTTGCCGTGGTGGGCCTGGCGCTGCTGCTACCCTTAACGCCGCTGGCCGGCCTGCTGGGCTTCACTCCGCTGCCGCCGCTGTTCTTCCTGCTCTTGTTGGGCCTGCTGGTCACTTATCTCGGTTTGGTCGAAATGGTCAAGCGTGGTTTTTTTCGCCGTTACGATAGCGTCTGAACACGCTTCGAGTGCGAAAATGTCGCCGGTGCCGTCCCACCAGCGCCGACTCATTTCGTGATTTGCTGCCTGAGCCAATCGGAAGGCGCTATCCCGGTTTCCCGGATGAAGGCGCGCGACAGCGCCGGCTGACTGCCGTAGCCAACCGTTTGCGCCACCGTCGCGAGCGGTTTGCCCTGGCGCAGCAGTCGTTGGGCAAGACCGATGCGGACTTGTGCCAGCAAGGCCGCCGGTGTAGCGCCGACGGTTTCCCGGAAATGACGTGCGAAGCTGCTGCGTGAAAGATTCGCCCGCGCCGCCATCGTTTCGAGCGTCCACGCTTCGCCCGGCGCATCGAGCATCGCTGTCAGCGTTTTGCCCAGACGCGGGTGAGCCAGCCCGGTGAGCAGTCCGCGCGCAATCCAGCCTCGTTCGATGGCATGACGGACGATCTGGATCAGCACGACGTCGCAGAGCCGATCGAGCATCGCTTGGCGGCCGATGCCTTCCATGCGCGCTTGCGTGAAAAGCAGTTCCAGCGTCGGCGCAAGCCCCGGCGCACCATCGAGCGGGACGACGACGAGAGCAGGCAGTGCGCGAACGAGCGCGTTGTCCATGCCGGCGTCGTAACTGACACTGGCGCAGAGCACCTCGGCCGTCACCCCGCTGGGAACGTCGAGCCGGTGATCCAGCGGTCGCGGATAAAAGAGCAGGGCCGGTCCCTCGATGACCATCCGTTGTGCACCCATGATTCGCACGGTGCCGGCACGCACGACGTGCAGGTGTCCGACGCCCTCTGCGGCGTGAAAGGCGTGCAGACCGCACAGCGCCCCGGTATAGAAAGTGCGCGCACGCAGGCCGGTGTGGTCCAGCAAGCGGGATAGGCCGTCCGAAGCATCCATCTCCGATACGAAGGGTGATGAGATCGGCACGGATGATAATCGCAATCGCCAAGAGGCAACCTATTCTCGGTTCATCGCCGGCAGGCGCCGGCATTTCGAACGGAGGACAACATGAACCCGCATTTCGTCACCCAGACACTCAAACCCGTCACGCTCGACACCGCCACCCCCGAGCAGAAGGCGGTGCTCGAAGCCGCGCAACAGGCGGTCGGCTTCATCCCCAACATGTATGCCAACATGGCGAACGTCCCCGGCGTGTTGTCCACCTACCTGCACGGCTATGCCGAGTTTCGCCAGAAGTCGGGATTTACGCCGGCCGAGCAGGAAGTGGTGTTCCTCGCCATCAGCCAGCACAACGGCTGCCGTTATTGCACCGCGGCGCACAGCATGCTGGCCGACAAGGTCTCGCGCGTGCCCGCCCCGGTATTGGCGGCGATCCGCGCCGGCGCGCCGATTCCGGATGCCAAATTGCAGGCCCTCTACGCCTATGCTCGGGAACTGGTGAAAACCGGCGGCAAGCCCAGTCAGGCGGTGGGCGCAGCCTTTCTCGCCGCCGGTTACACCGAGAAGCAGGCACTCGCGGTGGTGCTCGCCTGTGCGGTGAAAACGCTTTCGAACTACACCAATCACCTGTGCCAGACCGTGATCGATGAGAAATTCGCCGCCTATCGGTTGTAAGAAAACGGCCGTTGCTCCGACTAACGATCAGCAGGTGAGAAACCTGCCCCATTTCGCAACCCAACCGAAGGAGACTCAAATGAACAAGACCATGACCGCCGCATCCCTCGCCCTCGCCCTGGGCGCCGCCATGACCATCGCCGCCACGCCCGTCGCCGCGCAGGACAAGATGGCCGACATGGAGAAGTGCTACGGGGTCGCGCTGAAAGGCAAGAACGACTGCAAGGCCGGCGCCGGCACCACCTGCGCCGGCACCTCGGTGCGCGACCATCAGGGCAATGCCTGGTCGATGGTGCCGAAGGGCACCTGCGAGAAGACGCCGTCGAAGACCTCGCCGACCGGCTACGGCCAACTGCAGGCTTTCAAGGAAAAGAGCGCCTGAGTCCATCATGACCACGACACTGTCTGCCCTGCCGAGGGCCGGCGGTGTCGGGTTGAAACCGGAACACTTCCGGACGATTCTCGACACGCGGCCCGCCATCGGCTTCTTCGAAATCCACGCCGAGAACTACATGGTGGCCGGTGGGCCGTTCCACCATCATCTCGAGCGCATCCGCGCCGACTATCCGCTGTCGATCCACGGCGTCGGGCTTTCCATCGGTGGCGAAGCGCCGCTGGATGAAGCGCATCTGGATCGTCTGGCGGCTTTGCTCGAGCGCTACCAGCCCGAAGCCTTCTCCGAGCATCTGGCCTGGTCGAGTCACGGCGGGACATTTTTCAACGATCTGCTGCCGGCGCCGTATCACGCCGGCACCCTGGCGCGCGTGTGCGAACACATCGACCGCGTGCAGGAACGGCTCGGCCGCCGCATGCTGCTGGAGAATCCGGCGACCTATGTCGAATTCACCGCCTCGACGATGGCCGAGCCCGACTTCATTAGCGAAGTCGTCAGGCGTACCGGCTGCGGACTGCTGCTCGATGTCAATAACCTTTACGTCTCCTGCGTCAATCATCGCCGCAATGCCTCGGCCGAGCTGCGCGCCCTGCCGCTTTATGCCGTCGGTGAAATCCATCTCGCCGGCTTTGCCGAGGATGTCGATGCGGTGGGCGATCGCCTGCTGATCGACAGCCACGGCGCCGCCGTGGCGGGCGATGTCTGGGATCTCTATGCCGAGGCGCTGGGCTACGTCGGCCCGATGGCGACGCTGATCGAGCGCGACAACGACATTCCCCCCCTGGCCGTGCTGCATGCCGAAGCGCGTCAAGCCGAAGCGATGATGGCGGCGCTCACGGCCGATGAAAGGCTGTGCGCATGAACACTCAGGCTAGCTTTGCTGCTCGGTTTTCTGAAGCGTTGCGAGCGCCGACATTCGGCTGCCCGCCGGGGCTGAAAGCCTGGAACGGCTCCGATCCGGCCAAGCGTTTCGCCGTCTATCGCAACAACGTCCTCGTCGGACTGATCGATGCGCTGGCCGAGACCTACCCGGTGGTGCAGGCGCTCGTGGGCGAGGAATTCTTCCGCGCCATGGCGGCCGAGTTCGTGCGCGCCTCGCCGCCGAGCTCGCCGGTGCTCGCCTGGTATGGCGCGGGTTTCGCCGATTTCATCGCGGCATTTCCGCCCGTGGCGGGCCTGCCGTATCTCGCCGACGTGGCGCGGCTCGAATGGCTGCGCGTCGAGGCCTGGCACGCCGCCGATGCCGAGCCGCTGGACAGGGACACGCTTTCCGTCTTGCTCGCCGATGCCGAGGCCTTGCCCTTGACGCGCTTCGTGCTGCAGCCGTCGCTGCGCGTGCTCCGTTCGCCGCATCCGGTCGTCTCGCTGTGGGCCGCGCATCAAGTCGACGATCCCGCAGCCGCGCTGGCCAAGATCGACCTGGCGCGCGGCGAGGCGGCGTTTCTCGCCCGTCCCGGGCTCGAAGTCGAGATCACGCCGATCGAGCCAGGCGCCGCCGGCTTCATCGCGCGCCTTTTGGCCGGCGAAACTCTGGGTGCGGCGGCAGCCGCTGAGGAAAGTTTCGATCTGGCGGCGAGTTTGGCGCTATTGATCCGCAGCGGCGCACTCATTGCCTGCGAAAGGAGTGGACTATGAAAAAGATCATCGCTTTTGTGCACGGCCTGATCGGCTGGCTCGAGCGCATTCCCGACGACGCGATCGCGCTGCTCGGCCGCTTCTCCATTGCGGCGATCTTCTGGAAATCGGGTCAGACCAAGGTGCAGGGCTTCGCGCTCGACATCGTCTCCGGCGAATTCCAGATCGGCTGGCCGCATCTTTCGGATAGCGTCGTCGCTCTGTTCCGCGAGGAATACCGGCTGCCGCTCCTGCCGCCGGAACTCGCGGCGCTCTTGGGCGCAACCGCCGAGCACGTCTTTCCGGTGCTGATCCTCATCGGGCTGGCGACGCGTTTCTCGGCATTGGCGCTTTTGGGCATGACTGCGACGATCCAGTTTCTGGTCTATCCTGACGCCTATCCGACGCACGGCGTCTGGGCCACGGTGCTGCTCTATCTCATCGCGCGCGGACCGGGGCACCTGTCTTTCGATCATCTGCTGGAAAGCCTGCTGGCGAAGGGAGGCAAGAAACATGAGTCTGCTCGCTGAACTCAAGGACATGCTGGGCGGCACCGAGCGGCATGCCGTGCGTCATTACGAAGACTTGCTGGCAAGTCTGCTGGTGATGGCCTGGATGGTCGAGGCGCGCGATCCCTACACCGGCGGCCACCTGTGGCGCGTCTCCCGCTATGCGCATCTGCTCGCCACCGAGTCCGGCCTGGGGCCAGCCGATGCAGCGCGCATCGCGGTGGGCGGCTTTCTGCACGATCTCGGCAAGATCAGCGTGCCCGATCACATCCTGGGCAAGAAGGATCGCCTGACCGAAGACGAGTATGCCGTGATCAAGACCCATCCGGACGTCGGCTGGCGCATGCTGGCCGGTCACCCCTTGGCGCGGCTCGTCGAGGCGGCGATCCGCGCCCATCACGAGACGCCGGACGGACGCGGCTATCCACGTGGCCTGCGCGGCAAGGACGTGCCGCTCGACGGACGCATCGTCGGCATTTGCGATGCCTTCGACGCGATGACCAGCACGCGCCCTTACCGGCGCGGCATGTCGATCGGCCAGGCGCTTCACATCATCGAGGAGAACCTCGATCGCCAGTTCGACCGGGAATTCGGCGAACGCTTCCTCGCGCTCGGCCGCGCCGGGCAACTCGGTCACATCGTCGGCCACAGCGACGAGGGCATCCCCTTGCGCGAATGCATGATGTGCGGCCCGACCCTGGTGGTGCGCCGCGACCATCATGCGGGGGATCGCATCTATTGCCATTCCTGCACCGGCGAATACGCGCTGGAGGAACGGCAAGGGCAGCTTACGGCAGTGCCGACCGGCCGCATGGGCACGGCCCAGCAGCTCGAACCGGAAGTCGATGAGGCATTGATCGCGCAGGTGGTGCGCGCTTCGGCCAGCGCCTTGCTGGCGGGTTGATCCGATCCACTGTAAAGGGGCCGCGCCGGACGCAGGCCTGTAAGGTTCCGCGGCTTTGTCGCGACCAAGCGACGAAGCGCCACCTCTTTCGGGGGGCGCGATCCACCAGAGAAAGCTTCATGGCCCTCAAGAAACTCGCACTGCTCTTCATCGTCGTTGCCTTGATCGCCCTGTTCTTTGGGCTCGATCTCGACCGCTACTTCGATCTCATGTGGCTCAAATCGCAGCAGGCCAGCCTTGCCGCCTGGCGGGATGCGCACCCGCTCTTCGGCGCCGCGGTTTTCTTCGCGCTCTATGTGCTGGTGACGGCCTTGTCGCTGCCCGGCGCGGTCTGGATGACCCTGGCCGGCGGAGCGATCTTCGGTTTGTGGTGGGGCGCCCTGCTGGTTTCTTTCGCCTCTTCGCTGGGGGCGACGCTGGCCTTTCTCGCCGCCCGCTTCCTGCTGCGCGATTGGGTGGCGAGCCGCTTCGGGCAGCGCCTGGCCGCCATCGATGCCGGTATCCGGCGCGAGGGGGCCTTCTATCTCTTCACCCTGCGACTGGTGCCGGCGTTTCCCTTCTTCCTGGTCAATCTGCTGCTGGGCTTGACGGCGATGAAGACGCGCACCTTCTACTGGGTGAGCCAGCTCGGCATGCTGCCCGGCACCGTGGTTTACGTGAATGCCGGCACGCAGTTGGCGAAGATCGATTCGCTCTCCGGCCTCGTCTCGCCGGGTCTGTTGTTGTCGTTCGCCCTGCTGGGCGTGTTTCCCTTGATGGCCAAAAAGATCGTGGAGGTGGTGCGCGTGAACAAGATATTTGCGAAATGGACGAAGCCGGCGCGCTTCGACCGCAATCTCGTCGTCATCGGCGGCGGCAGCGCGGGACTGGTGACGGCCTATATCGCGGCCGCCGTGAAAGCCAAGGTGACGCTGATCGAGAAGGACAAGATGGGCGGCGATTGTCTCAACACCGGCTGTGTGCCCTCGAAGGCCTTGATCCGCTCGGCGAAGTTTCTCGCCCAGCTGGCGCGTGCCGAGGAGTTCGGGTGCCGTCGCGCCAGCGCCGAGTTTTCGTTCGCGGAAGTGATGGAGCGGGTGCAAAGGGTCGTGCAAACCGTTGCGCCGCATGATTCGATCGAACGCTACACCGGCCTGGGAGTGGAAGTGATCGAGGGCCGCGCGAAAATCATCTCGCCGTGGGCGGTGGAAGTCACGCGCAACGACGGTAGCACCGCAACGCTGACCACCCGCAGCATCGTCATCGCCGCCGGCGCGCGACCCTTCGTGCCGCCGATTCCGGGCATCGAGGAGGTGGGCTACCTGACCTCGGACACGGTGTGGTCTTTGCGCGAGCTGCCCAAGCGTCTGGTGGTGCTGGGCGGCGGGCCCATCGGTTCGGAATTGACACAAGCCTTTGCCCGTTTTGGCGCCGAAGTGACGCAAGTCGAAATGGCGCCGCGCATCCTGATCCGTGAAGATGCCGAGGTTTCCGCGCTGGTGGAGGAGCGTTTCCGCGCCGAAGGTATCGCGGTGCTGACAAACCATAAGGCCAAGCAGTTCGTGATGGACAATGGCGAGAAGGTTCTCATCGCCGAACACGAAGGCCGCGACGTGAAAATTCCCTTCGATGCCGTGCTGGTGGCCGTCGGCCGGGTCGCCAATCTCAAGGGCTATGGGCTGGAAGACATCGGCGTGGCCACTTCGCGCACCATCGAGGTCAATGCGTTTCTGCAAACCAATTTCCCGAACATCTATGCCGCCGGCGATGTGGCCGGGCCCTATCAATTCACGCATACCGCCGCCCATCAGGCCTGGTATGCGGCGGTGAATGCCCTGTTCGACCCCTTCAAGAAGTTTCGGGCCGACTATTCCGTGATTCCCTGGGCGACTTTCGTCGAGCCCGAAGTCGCGCGGGTCGGCCTCAACGAGCAGGAAGCGAAGGAAAAGGGCATCCCCTACGAAGTCAGCCGTTACGATATCGACGATCTCGATCGCGCCATCGCCGACGGCGAGGCGCATGGCTTCATCAAGGTGCTGACCGTGCCGGGCAAGGATCGCATTCTCGGCGTGACCATCGTCGGCGAGCATGCCGGCGAGCTGATCGCCGAATACGTGCTGGCGATGAAGCAGGGCATCGGCCTCAACGAGATTCTCGGCACCATCCACATCTATCCGACGCTCGCCGAAGCGAACAAATACGTCGCCGGGGTCTGGAAGAAGGCCCATGCCCCGCAACGGCTGCTGGCCTGGGTCGAACGCTTTCATGGCTGGCGGCGGGGAGCGTCGGCATGAATCCGTTGACATCGAGCCTCGGGCGCGCGCTCGGTCGCTGGCTGAGCCGGGAGCGGCACGTGCACAGCACCTCGCCACCGACGGCAAGCGATCTGCTGGCCGCGACCTTGCGCCCTGCAGACGTGCTGTTGGTCGAGGGCCGGACGCGCGTGAGCGTCGCCATCAAGTTTCTGACGCAATCCACCTGGTCGCATGCCGCTCTCTACGTGGGCGACTGCGGTGGGTCGTGTGCGCCGCACTGTTTCGTCGAAGCCGACATCGTCGAGGGGGTCCGTCTGGTCGGGCTGGAACATTTCGCCGGCCTGCATTGCCGCATTTGTCGGCCGGTGGGGCTCAGCGATGACGATTGTCGCCGCGTCGTCGAATTCGCGTTGGCTCGTGTCGGCTACCAATATGACCTACGCAACGTGATCGACCTGGTGCGCTATCTGATCCCGACGCCGCCGGTACCGCAACGTTGGCGGCGGCGCATGCTGGCCTTGGGCAGCGGCGACCCGACGCGTGCGATCTGCTCGACACTGGTGGCCCAGAGTTTCCAGTCCGTGCGCTATCCGATCTTGCCCCACATCGAAACTCGACCGGCGACAGGGGGTGGCTGTCCGGATTGCGTCGATGAGATCCTGCACGTGCGTCACCACAGTCTATTCGTGCCGCGCGACTTCGACGTCTCGCCCTACTTCGAGGTGATCAAGCCGACCCTGGCGCAGGGTTTCGACTACCATCGATTGAATTGGGCCGAGGAGAAGGCTGCATGAAGCGGAATATGGCCTGGCTGATGTTGCCCTGTGCGCTGGCGGCGCTCGCAGAGCCTCGATGGGTCGGGCGTTTTCCCGCCAGCGGTGGGATTCCCGCGCCCTGGCGGATCGAACGGTTGAACGAGGACATCGCGCCGACCCGTTATCGATTGCGCGACTGGGAGGGTGTGCCGGCCGTCGAGGCGCATGCCGTCAGCAGCATGGCGCTGCTGGCGCGTCCGCTCGAGATCGATCTGAACGAGACGCCGATACTGTGCTGGCGTTGGCGGATCGATGCGCCCTTGAAGAATGCCGACATGACGACCAAGGCGGGCGATGACTATGCCGCCCGCGTCTATCTGAGTTT
Organism: Sulfuricystis multivorans; assembly: GCF_003966565.1. Lineage (NCBI taxonomy): Bacteria > Pseudomonadati > Pseudomonadota > Betaproteobacteria > Nitrosomonadales > Sterolibacteriaceae > Sulfuricystis > Sulfuricystis multivorans. The sequence continues at coordinate 1,115,623 of NZ_AP018718.1, forward strand.
CGCGGTCCCGCCGGATACGCTGGGCCTGGGCACGCGGATGGCGCTCGGACTGGCGCGCTCGCTGCGCGGCAATGTGGTGCCCGATGCCGCCATCAACTACATTTGGGACAACCGCCAGCCGGTCGGCACCTGGCAGCCGAATGCCTATACCGACCGCGCCCGCATGCTGGTGCTACGTTCGGGTGCTGGACAAGCGAATCGATGGGTCAGCGAACGCCGTGATGTCAGCGCCGATTTTCAACGCGCATTTGGCCATGCGCCGGCAAAGCTGACCGGGCTGGCGTTGGCCTCCGATACGGACAACACCGGCGAACAGGCGCATGCCGGTTTTGCCGATTTCGCCTTCGTCGGCCGCAAGGAACCCTGCCCATGATCAGTATCGTGATCCCCGTTCTCGACGAAGCAGACGGCATCGTGTCCGCATTGCAAGCGCTGCAACCGTTGCGGGCACGCGGTGGCGAGGTGATCGTCGTCGATGGCGGCAGTGTGGATGCAACGCTTGAATTGGCCAGGCCACTGGCCGACCAGGCGATCAGTGCGCCCCGCGGCCGGGCGCGCCAGATGAATGCCGGGGCCGCAGCGGCAAGCGGTGCGGTGCTGCTCTTTTTGCATGCCGATACTCGCTTGCCCGAGGAGGCCGACCGACTGATCCTCGATGCCTTGGCCGCGGGAAAGGGCCAGTGGGGACGCTTCGATGTGGAGATAGCAGGCGATTCCCCGTGGCTCGGCGTCGTCGCCCGCATGATGAATCTGCGCTCGCGGCTGACCGGTATCGCCACCGGCGATCAGGCCATGTTCGTCTCGCGCGCAGCCTTCCTTGCGGTCGGTGGCTTTCCGGAGATCCCCTTGATGGAAGACATTGCCCTGTCGAAAGCCCTGCGCCAAAGGGGGCGCCCGCTATGCCTGACGGCGCGGGCGACGACCTCGGGGCGGCGCTGGGAGACGCACGGCGTCTGGCGCACGATCCTTTTGATGTGGTGGCTGCGGCTGCGCTATTTCTTCGGCGCCGATCCGCAACGACTCGCCTGCGAGTACGGCTATGTCCCCGATCGACCCTGATGCCGGCCGCGTCGGCGTGGCGATCCTCGCCCGTGCGCCGATTCCGGGCCAATGCAAGACCCGGCTGATCCCGGCTCTGGGCGCGGCGGGAGCGGCGCGACTGCAACGCTGGTTGTTGCAACGCACCGTCGCGATGGCGCTGGTCGCGGATGTCGGGCCAGTCTCCCTGTGGTGCGCGGGCGATCCGCGCCATCCCGATTTCATCCAGTGCCGCGCTTACGGTGCGGTGAGCGTGCGCCATCAGCCGCAGGGCGATCTGGGGCGGCGCATGCTGGCGGCCGCGCACGCATCGGCCACGTCCTCTGGGGTGCTGGTCATCGGCACCGATTGCCCGGCGCTGACGCCGGGTTCCTTGCGCGAGGCGGCGGCGCGCTTGCAGCGACACGATGCCGTGCTCACGCCGGCAGAGGATGGCGGCTACGTGCTGATCGGTCTGCGCGCACCGATCGCATCCGTGTTCGAGGGCATCGCCTGGGGGAGCGATGAGGTGATGGCGCAGACCCGGCAACGGCTGCGGGAGTGCGGCTGCACGTGGGAAGAATCGACGACGCTCTGGGACGTCGACCGTCCGGAAGATTTGTCGCGTCTTCTCGCCGCGTTTCCCGAAGCGATGCAGGCCATAGGCACGGCGGTAACATTATGAGTCTTGCAGTCGTGATTTCCACGACGTCATGCTTTCGAGGGGGAGGGCGAATGCCGGATGAAGTCGTCGGTCACATCGATGCGGCTTTTCTGACGGAAATACGTCGTGACATGCTGCGCTTCGCCACCCTGCAATTGCGCGACGCGCAGCTCGCCGAAGACGTGGTGCAAGAAGCGATGCTCGCCGCGCTCGACGGAGAAAAACAGTTCGCCGGCCGTTCCGCCGTGAAAACCTGGATCTTCGCGATCCTGCGCAACAAGATCGTCGATGCGATCCGCCAGAAAGCGAAGAGCGTGAATTTCAGCGCGCTGCTGCCGGAAGAGGCCGATCTGGAAGAAGCCTTCGAGGCCCAGTTCAAGCCGAACGCGCACTGGCGTCTTGAAGCCGCACCCTCGGACTGGGGTGATCCAGAAGCCGCCTTGCATCAGGAACAGTTCTGGGCAGTGTTCGAGGCCTGCCTCGAACACCTGCCGGCCAATACCGCACGTGTGTTCATGATGCGCGAGTTCCTCGAATTCGATACCGCCGAGATCTGCCGTGAGCTCGGCATTTCCACCAGCAACTGCCATGTGATCCTGCATCGCGCGCGCAATGCGCTGCGCCGCTGCCTGCAGGACAGCTGGTTTGCTTCGGGAGTCTCGTCATGCTGAGCTGCAAGGAAGTCACCCATCTGCTCTCCGAAGGGCAGGACCGCAAGCTGTCACTGCGTGAGCGACTCGCGCTCAAGATGCACCTGGCGATGTGCAAAGGCTGCACGAACTACCGTCGGCAAATGGATTTCCTGCATCGGGCCTGCAAACGCTACGCCGGCAAACTGCTCGACGACGGCGGTTCTGGCGAGTAAGGCCAGTCTGTAAGAAATCGGCCCTGAACGCCGACCAATCGATAGTCAACCTGCGACGGAGCCGCTCATGCACGATACCCTTCCCCTGCTGGTCCAGACGGATTTTCCGCCCATCCGGCGCGAACGTCTTGCCATCCTCCAGGCCAACCTCGGTTACCGCTGCAACCAGTCCTGCCGGCACTGCCATGTCGCCGCCAGTCCCAGGCGTAGCGAGGAAATGGCCTGGGAGACCATGGAGCTGCTGCTGCGTTTTGCCGAGCAGCAGGGAATCGCGAGCCTCGACCTGACAGGTGGCGCTCCCGAGCTGAATCCTCACTTCCGTCGGCTGGTCGTCGCCGCCCGGGCGCTGGGTGTGAAGGTCATCGACCGCTGCAATCTGACCATTCTCAACGAGCCGGGACAGGAAGACCTGGCCGGGTTTCTCGCCGCCCATGCGGTGGAGATCGTCGCTTCGCTGCCGTGCTATCTGGAAGAGAACGTCGATTTGCAGCGTGGCGACGGGGTTTTCCAGGCGAGCCTCGCCGGCTTGCGCCAGCTCAACGATCTGGGCTATGGCCTTCCCAACAGGGGGCTGACGCTGAATCTGGTCTATAACCCCCTCGGCCCCGACCTGCCGCCGGAGCAAAGCGCACTCGAAGCGGCCTACAAGGAGCAGCTTTTGACGCGCTACGGCATCGTCTTCAACCATCTCTATGCGCTCGCCAACATGCCGATCCGCCGCTTCGGCAGCACGCTGCTCGCGCGTGACGCATTCCACGACTACATGCGCTTGCTCAAGAGCGCGCATCGGCACGACAACCTGCCCGGCGTGATGTGCCGGACGACGATTTCCGTCGATTGGCGGGGTTTCGTCTATGACTGTGACTTCAACCAGATGCTCGGCCTGCCGCTCGGTGACTCTGCCCGGCCAGTGCATCTGTCGGAACTGCTGGAGCGGGACATCGCCGGCCGCGTCATTCGCGTCGCCGACCACTGCTACGGCTGCACGGCGGGGCAGGGCAGCAGCTGCGGCGGCGCGCTGAAAGCGGAAACCCGGGAGGCGACATGCACGAACTCGTGAAGGATTACTACGGCAAGCAACTGTCGGGCACCGCCGATCTGAAAACCTCCGCCTGCTGCGATGCCTCCAGCGTGCCGGCCTGGCTGAAGCCCTTGCTGGCGAAGATCCATCCGGAAGTGCTGGAGCGCTACTACGGCTGTGGTCTCGTCTGCCCGCCGCTGCTGGAAGGCTGCCGCGTACTCGATCTCGGTAGCGGGTCCGGTCGCGACGTGTATGCGCTGGCGCAGCTCGTCGGCCGCAGGGGCGAGGTGGTCGGCGTCGATATGACCGACGAACAGCTGGCGGTGGCCGAGCGTCATCGTGCCTGGCACGCCGAGCGCTTCGGTTTTGCCAACGTGCGTTTCCTGCATGGCTACATCGAGCGCCTCATCGAGCTCGATCTGGAACCGGCCAGCTTCGACGTCATCGTCTCCAACTGCGTGGTCAATCTGTCGCCCGATAAGGCGGCGGTGCTTGCCGGCGTCCATCGTCTGCTCAAGCCGGGCGGCGAGTTCTATTTCTCGGATGTCTATGCCGACCGGCGCGTGCCCGAGGCGGTACGTAACGACCCGGTGCTGTACGGCGAATGCCTCGGCGGCGCACTCTATTGGAACGATTTCCTGCATCTTGCGCGGGAGGCGGGCTTTGCCGATCCGCGGCTGGTCGAAGACCGGCCGCTCGACGTCACCGATCCGGAGCTTGTGCCGCGCACCGCGGGCGTGCGCTTTTTCTCGGCGACCTACCGGCTGTTCAAGCTCGACGGGCTGGAAACCGATTGCGAAGACTACGGCCAGGCCGTCATCTATCGCGGCAGCATTGCGGAACAGGCGCAGGTCTTCGCGCTCGACAAACACCACCGCATCGAAGTCGGCCGGGTTTTCCCGGTCTGCGGCAACACGTATCGCATGCTGAAGGAGAGCCGACTGGCGCCGCATTTCGACTTCATCGGCGACTTTTCGCGCCATTACGGCATTTTCGCCGGTTGCGGCAAGGACATCCCTTTCGGCAGCCAGCCGCCAAACGAGGATCATTGCGGCTGTTGCTGAATCGGCAGAATATTCATGAATGCCCCTCGCCTGTCCGCCGGTGCCATCCCGAAGCCGCCGAGTTTTGGCAGCGCTCATCCGGCACAGCAGGACAATTGCTTCACATCCTTGCTGAAGGTCTGCGCGGCGAGTTTCAAGCCTTCGACCATCGTGAGATAAGGAAACAACTGGTCGGCCAGTTCCTGCACCGTCATGCGGTGGCGGATGGCCAGCGCCGCCGTCTGGATCAGCTCACCCGCTTCCGGGGCGACCGCTTGCACGCCGAGCAGGCGAGAGCTGCCCGCTTCCGCGACCAGTTTGATGAAGCCGCGCGTATCGAAATTGGCCAGCGCCCTCGGCACGTTGTCGAGCGTGAGGGTGCGGCTGTCGGTTTCGATGCCCATGAGATGGGCCTCGGCTTCGGACAAGCCGACGGTGGCCACCTGCGGATCGGTGAACACCACCGTCGGCATCGCCGTCAGGTCGAGTGCGGCTTCTCCGCCGGTCATGTTGATGGCCGCGCGGGTGCCGGCGGCCGCAGCCACATAGACGAACTGCGGCTGGTTGGTACAGTCGCCGGCTGCGAAAATGTTCGGAACATTGGTGCGCAGACGATCGTCGACGAGAATCGCGCCCCGCGCATCGACTGCGACGCCTGCCGCTTCCAGGTTCAGCGTACGTGTGTTCGGTATCCGGCCGGTGGCGACGAGCAACTTGTCGGCGCGGATTTCGCCGTGCGCCGTGGTCAGCACGAAAGTGCCGCCCACATGGGCGATGTGGCTGGCTTGTGTCTGTTCCAGCACCGTGATGCCTTCGGCACGGAAGGCTTCCGTGATGGCCGCGCCGATCGCCGGGTCTTCGCGGAAGAAGAGCCGGCTGCGCGCCAGGATCGTGACTTGGCTACCCAGCCGTGCGAAGGCTTGCGCCAGTTCCACCGCGACGACCGACGAGCCGATCACGGCAAGATGCGCGGGAAGGGTTTCGCTCGCCAGCGCCTCGGTGGACGTCCAGTAGGGCGTGTCTTTCAGGCCCGGAATCGGCACCACCGCGGCGCTCGCGCCGGTGGCGATCAAACAGCGGTCGAAGGCGACGATGCGCTCGCCGCCGTCGGTCAGGCGCACGACGAGACTCGTGGCGTCCCCAAAGCGCGCCTCGCCGCGCAACACATCGATCTCCGGGCGATTGGCCAGGATGCCTTCGTATTTGGCCTGGCGCAGTTCGGCGACGCGGGCCTGCTGCTGGGCGAGCAGCGTGCTGCGATCGATCGTCGGCGATGTCGCAGTGATGCCGCCGTCGAACGGGCTCTCCCGCCGCAGCTTAGCGATTTGCGCCGTGCGGATCAGGATCTTCGATGGCACGCAGCCGACATTGACACAGGTGCCGCCAATCGTGCCGCGCTCGATCAGCGTGACACGTGCGCCGCGCTCGACGACCTTCAAGGCCGCCGCCATCGCCGCGCCGCCGCTGCCGATGATGGCAATGTGCACACCATTGTCGCCCGGCTGGGGTGTTATGCAGCAATCATTCATGATCCGATCTCCTTGGCAGGAAGCGTGCAGCGATCGTCGCAACGGCGGCTGGCAGGGGAAAACAGATCCCACAGCGAGACGGCCACCATCAGCGCCAGCGACACATAGATGAGTTTTGCATCGAACCAGAGATAGAGGGCGAGCAGCAGCAATACTGGGCCGAGCATGCCCAGCAGACTGCGCTGCCATTGCCGGTGAGCGAACCAGCCCAGGGCATGGACGACCAGCAACAGCACGGCGGAGGCCGGCAGCAGCGTACCGATGAACAGCTCTTCCCATTGGCCGAGAAAACCGAGGCCGAGGGCGGCGCCCAGACTGGCGATGGCTGGGAAGCACATGGCACAGCCCATCGCGGAGACCAGCGCGCCCAGCGATCCGGCCTTGTCGCCAATCCGGTTGATCCAACGAAGCATCGATTGCATTTCTTCTCTCCTTTTTGAGTTGGGGTAAGCTAACCTTACTTCCGTAGCCAAGTACGGAGTCAAGGCCCATGACGACCCTGCAGGAAAACATGAGCATCGGCGCCTTCGCCAGGGCCGCCGAGGTGGGTGTCGAAACGATCCGTTTCTACCAGCGCAAGGGGTTGCTACCCGAGCCGCACCGGCCCTATGGCAGCATTCGTCGCTATGGCGCGGCCGATGTGGCGCGGGTGAGGTTCATCAAGTCGGCCCAGCGACTGGGTTTCAGCCTGGACGAGGTCGGCGAGTTATTGCGCCTCGAGGATGGCGCGCACTGTGCCCAAGCAGCCGAGCTGGCGGCAAGGCGTCTTGCCGACGTGCGCGCTCGTTTGGCAGACCTCGAACGGATGGAAGCTGCGCTGGCACAACTACTGGCCGAGTGCCAAACGCGGCGCGGTCAGATTTCCTGCCCGTTGATCAAGGCCTTGCATGGCGGCGCTCCATCCCCTGCCACATCGCAACGGAAAGGGATGTGAAGTGCATTTCCGCCGTCCCGCCGCTGCCGACCCAGCAAAGCGAGGCGACAGCCGGGGGGACGTCTTGAGTTCTTAAAGCAAGGAGGGTTCGGCTGCATCCTTTTCTACGCTGATTCGTCATCCGATTGCACTGTTTCTGGAGCTCCCTTTCATGACCACACTCGTTTTGCAGATCAAGCGCTTTTCCGACCGCCAGCCTTGGCTTTTCCTCGCCGTCGCCGCTGTGCTCTGGTTTGCGCTCTACCAGACGCTGATCCCGTTTTCCGAAGCGCTGGTTGGGTTTCTTCCCGTGGCACGTGACAGCCATCTGGGTGGCGCGTTGCAATTTTTCTTCTACGACACCCCCAAGGTGCTCTTGCTCCTGACCGGCATCGTCTTCGTGATGGGTATCGTACACACCTTCGTCTCGCCCGAACGCACACGCGCGATACTCTCCGGCAAGCGGCTCGGGCTGGGCAACGCGCTGGCGGCGAGCTTGGGCATCGTCACGCCGTTTTGCTCCTGCTCCGCCGTGCCGCTGTTCATCGGCTTTTTGCAGGCCGGCGTGCCGCTCGGCGTGACTTTTTCCTTCCTCATCTCCGCGCCGATGGTCAATGAGGTGGCGCTCGCCATGCTGTTTGGCCTGTTCGGCTGGAAGGTCGCCGCGCTCTACCTCGGGCTGGGCCTGTTGGTCGCGATCGTCGCCGGGCTGGTGATCGGTGAGTTGAAGATGGAGCGCCATCTCGAGGACTGGGTGGCGGCACTGCAAAATTCGCAGCGCGTCGCGGATGTCGAGCTGCCGCAACTGGCCTGGGGCGAACGCATCGAGCAGGGCTTCCATCACGTGCGCGAAATCGTCGGCAAGGTCTGGCCCTACATCCTCGCCGGCATCGCGCTGGGCGCGGGCATCCACGGTTATGTGCCCGAGGATTTCATGGCCTCGATCATGGGCAAGGACGCACCCTGGTGGTCGGTGCCTGCCGCCGTGGTCATCGGCGTGCCGATGTATACCAATGCTGCCGGCATCATTCCGGTCGTCGAGGCGCTGATGGGCAAGGGCGCGGCGCTGGGCACCGTGCTCGCTTTCATGATGAGCGTGATCGCGCTGTCGGCCCCGGAAATGATCATCCTGAGGAAGGTCTTGAAGCCCAGACTGATCGCCACCTTCGCCGGTGTGGTGTCCGCCGGCATCCTGCTGGTGGGTTACGTCTTCAATCTGGTGCTGTAAAGCATGCGGATTGGGTGGCTTGCCGCTTTGGCGCTGATGGCTGTGTCGGTGGCGCTCGCCGGCTGCGGCCGTGAAGCGCCGGTGCCGCCTTCGCCCGGCGTCGCACTGGTCGCTAACGCCACCGCCTCGGGCTTGCCGACCATCGCCGAGTTCGGCGCCGCCGCCTGCGCTTCCTGCCGCGAGATGAAAATCGTGCTCGACAGCGTCGCGCGCAAGACGGCGGGCAAGGCCCATGTACTGGTCATCGACATCAGCAAGGACTATGAGGCGGCGCAGGCGTTCCGCATCCAGCTGATGCCGACTCAGGTCTTCTTCGACGCCAAGGGCAAGGAGATCGGCCGTCACATGGGCAAGCTTACCGAGGCCGAGATCATGGCGCGGCTGGGTTTTTCTTCATGACCGAAAACGAGGCGCTGATCGCTGCCTATCCGGCGACCGCAGCCGCCACGGCCCTGCTCGCGGGGCTGGTATCGTCAGTGTCGCCCTGCACGGTCGCCGCCGTGCCGCTGGTGATCGGCTACGTCGGCGGCTATGCCGGCGGCAGCCGGCGCCGTGCGATCAGCTATTCCGCCGCCTTCGCGTTCGGCATGGCGCTCGCTTTCACCGCCATCGGCCTCGCCGTCGCGCTGGCCGGTGCGATGTTCCTGCCAACGGGCGGTTTCTGGCGCTGGGCGTTGATCGTGCTGGCGCTGGCCGCCGGCATCAGCCTGCTGAGCGACAAGGGGCTGCCCGGACTGGGCAAGGCGCAGTGCGGAGCGACCGCACCTCGAACGCGACACTGGCGCGGTATGTTCGGTGCTTTCGTCACCGGTGCGCTGTCGGGTTTCGTGTTCGCGCCCTGCGCCACGCCGGTGATGGTCGGCATCCTGGCCTTGATCGGCAATCAGCAGGATGTCGTCTTCGGCACCGGGCTGATGTTGCTCTATTCGCTTGGCCACAGCGCGCTGCTCCTGGCAGCGGGCAGCTCGGTCGGTTTCGCCCAGTGGGTCGCCCGCTCGCGCTGGGCAGGACGCATCAACTGGCTATTCACCCGCGCCGCCGGCGGCCTGCTGGTCGGCTATGCGCTGTATCTCGCGGCGGAGATACTGGGTTGGCTGTGAGGAATCACCCCGGGAGCATCCTTTTTCCGTCCGCTTCGTCTTCTTCAACGCCCGCAATCAAATTGGAGTCATGTCATGAAAAACATCAAAGTGCTCGGCACCGGGTGTGCCAACTGCAAGACCACGCTGAAGCTGATCGAGGATGTCGCCGCCGCCAAGGGCGTGGCCGTTCAGCTCGAAAAGGTCGAAGAGCTCAAAGACATCATGAGCTACGGCGTGATGAGCACGCCGGGGGTCGTCGTCGACGGCAAGGTGGTGCACGCCGGCGGCATCCCAAGCCGCGAAAAGATCGAATCGTGGCTGGTGTGAGGAGAGCGACGATGGCACCGCAAAAGAAGTTCCATCTCGTGTTTTCGCTCTTGATGGGCCTCCTGATGATCTCGCTGATGACCTTCGTCATCACCGCCGTGAACGTCGGCTTCGCTCCGGATTTCCTCGCCCGCTGGGGCAAGGCCTTCATGGTCGCTTATGTGGTTGGCGTGCCGGTGATTTTCTTCCTGGCACCGGTCGCACGCAAAATGACCGGCAAGCTGCTCGGGATGCCGGTTTGAGACATGCCGTCCCGCCAGCGCCGACTTTCGAACCCCCAACATGTCCCTTGCCGAACTGCCCGACTATCTCCCTGATCCCTTGCGCCAGACAGCTCGTCCTTTGGCCATCAAGCGCCGCCAGATGCTCTGGCAGATCAATGATCCCGTGACGACGATTTTCTTCGTCCGCAGCGGGGAGCTGGATGCCGTACGCTACACGCCCGAAGGCGAAGCACTGGTAATGATTCGTGGCCAGGCGGGCGAGTTCTTCGGCGAATCCGCGCTGGCGGTCGAACGCTATCTCTGCGCGGCACAGAGCCGCAGCGATGCCGAGTTGTACGGCCTGCCCAAGACCGCCTTTCTTGCGGCATTGCAGACCGTGCCGACTTTCGCGGCGGCTTTCCTGCATACGCAGATCAAGAACGCCCGCCGCCAGTGCTCGCGTTACGAGCGGGTGCGGCTACGTCGCGCCGAGGATCGCATCGTGCATTACCTCATCACCGAAGGCGGCCTGGACGCCTGCGTGACTCTCAATGGCCCCTTGTCCGACTGGGCGGCCGAGCTGGGGCTACAACCGGAATCGCTCTATCGAGCCCTGGCGCGTTTGCGCGCCGAAGGACGCATCGAAGGCGAGGGCAACACGCTGCGTATTCGCCAGCGGAAATAGTGCGCCGCACACTGATTGCAGTCATGGCATCCCGTTCTCCCTTCCGATAAGCTCCGGGCTCCGAAAAACGAAAATGGAGGAGCCCCCCAATGGAGTCGATGTTCCCGATCGCGCTATTGCGCGCTGTCTTGGCATGCCTGCTCGCGCTCGCAGGCCTTGCCGCCCATGCCTATGAACCGGCCCAGCCAGGCAGTTTCGACGACCCGCAATTCTGCGGTGCCTGCCATCAGCGCATCTACAAGGAGTTTTCGCAGTCGGTGATGGGCACCGATTTGCAAAACCCGATCGTCTACCAGTTCTACACTGCCACCAACGCCAAGGGCGAAAAGGACGGAATGGGCTACCAAGGCGTTTTCCCGGGCCAGCCTGGCGATTGCGCGCAGTGCCATGTGCCCAAGTTGGCGCTCAAAGAGCACAAGGCGGGGCGGGCCGTGGATCTTGGTCAGGCCATACGCGACAAGGCCGATTTCGGCATCTCCTGCAGCTACTGTCACACGGTGCAGAATGTCAAGGTCGTCAAGGAAGGCGACCGTTACAAAACCGGGCCCATCCATACCGTCACGCTCGACGAGAGCGGGGCGATCCACGGTCCGCGCAAGGGTATCAAGGCGGCACCCTTCGAGATCAAGGTCAACCCGCAACTCAAGGCCGCCGAGTTCTGCTCGCAATGCCACCTCAACCAGGAAGAAGGCCACGCCAAGACCCGCAACGAGGGTAAGGGGGTGCTGGCGATCTCCACTTATGAGGATTGGAAGAAACTCTACGATGCCGGCATCGTCAAGCAGACCTGTCAGGAATGCCACATGCCGCTCCTTCCCGGCAAGCAGGAGATCGCCGTCGGCGCGCCGAAACGCTACGGCGCGCGCGCCCATACCTTCGTCGGCGCGCACGATCCGGCCACGCTGCAAGGCTCGGTGAGCATGGATGTCGGCACCAAGATCGTCGGCGACGAACTGGTGGTGAATACCGTCGTCGAGAACATCGGCGCCGGCCACAGCATTCCCGGTTCCGGCCCGATCCGCGCCGTCTTGCTCAAACTCGACGTCTTCGATGCCGACGGCAAGCTGCTGAGCTATGTCGGCGACAAGAGCGGGCTGCTGCACCCGCTCGCCGGCATGGGCAATCCGAAAACCGGCGAGCGCGGCCCGCAGGACTGGGGTGGCATGCCGGGCAAGTTCTACGGCAAGCCGCTGCAATCACCGCCCGACCCCAAGACCGGCCAGCCGCGTCTGGGCGTGGGTGGTTTTGCGGCCGAAAAAGTCGCTTTCGACACGACACTCAAGCCCTTCACCCCGGATCGCGGCGAATTCCGCTTCAAGCTGCCGCCGGGCAAGGGGCCGGTCAAGGTCGTCGCTCGCCTGGTCTATCGCTGGGCTCCCATCGGGCTAGCCAATGCCAAGGGCTGGAAAGTCGATGACCGTCTGATGAAGGTAGTCAGCCGCACCGTCGCTCGTTCCTGAGCGGACTTTTCATCGAAATCTTGATGAACCAGGGCCTGGCCCACATCAGCGGAGAGATCGACCTGTCCCACATGAGCTGACTGTGGCTCGGTGCCTTCGTCGGCGCCAACATGTTCCAGATGGGCTTCACCGATTTTTGCCCAGCGGCCTCGATCATGCGGGCGCTGGGCATGAAGGATGGCGGGAGCGGCTCCCGCCGCGCCTGACGACAAAGAATCTGCCCGCCGCCTGGCAGGCAAGTTTTACGGCAGCCTGAGTTGGCAGGAGCTTGATGCCTTGTGGGAGACCGTGCGAACAACCGGCGGGCTGGTACGCCATCCTGGTCGGCGAAGCGCCACTGGCGTCGCCCGTGGATGTCGTCGGCATCCGGCTGGTGGGTTACGTTTTCGGGCCGTCTTGCCAGCGCCGAGTTTCGAGGGCAAATCAGGCCGCCAGCGTATCGACATCCACCTCGCGCGTTGGCGCCTCGCCACTGGCGTAGATGTTCAGATATTTGAGGCAGATCACGCGCAGGCAGGACGAGAGGTTCTTGTCGTTGGCGACCAGGCAGCCGTCGAGCACGCGTTCGATCAGCCGCGGCACGGTGAGGCCGCAATCCTGCGCCATCGCCTCCAGCACGTTCCAGAACGCGCGCTCCAGCGCCACCGTGGTGCTATGGCCGTGCAGGCGGAAGCCACGCTTTTCCGGAATGAATTCGTTGATCTGCGCGGTCGTGCACGCGTTGAACATGTGGTCGAGAAAATCGCGCGGCTCGTAATAGATGTCCACTTTTTCCTCCTCCTCCGGCTGCGACTGGATGTTGGCAATAGATACTACCTCAGGCAGAGTAAGCTGCCGTAAGTTTCGTTCTACGACAAGATGAAGAGGAGGTGGCATGGAATTTTTCAAGAAGACGCTCGATCCGATCATCGCGCTCGCGGCGATCGCGGTGCTCGACATCTTCATGTTCCTGATCATGGGCGCATGGACCGTCGGCGGCGGCGAGACGATGATGACGGGGCTGATCGCCAAGGGCATGATCGGCGACGAGCTGGAACGCCTGCCCTTCTGGAGCATCGTCTTTCCGGTGCATGGCGACTACTGGAAGATTTACATCAGCCTCGGCATGCTGTTCGGTGCCTTCGTCGGCGCGGTGCTTTCGAAGGAGTTCTACTGGCGCGTGCCGCGGCACCTGTCCGAGTGGGTGCTGATCACGCTGGGCGGCCTCTTGATGGGCTTCGGTATTCGCCTTGCCTACATCTGCAACGTGTCCACCTTCTTCGGCCTGATGCCGGAGATGAACATGGGAGGGTACCTGGCCATGTCCGGCATCCTCGCCGGTGCATGGGTTGGTTCGCTGATCTACAAAAAACTGCTGGAGGCCGAATGATGAGCCCTGTCGCCGAATGTTTCGTCGCGTTCATTTTCGGCTCGGTGGCCGGTCTCCTGATGCAGCGCTCGCGATTTTGTAACACCGCCGCGTTGCGCGACGCGATCATGTTCAAAACCTACCGCAATACCAAGGCCATGCTGGTGGCGATGATGATCCTCACCATCGGCTTCACTGGCTTCATGTCGCTCGGCGCGGGGCATCCGCTGCAGTTCGACGTGGGCCTCAATACCTTCGCCGGTCTGTTCCTGTTCGGCATCGGGATGGTGTTCGCCGGCGCCTGCACGGTGTCGACCTGGGTGAAGACCGGTGAGGGCAATCTGGGCGCGCTGTGGGCGCTGCTGTTCACCTTCGTCGGCATGTTCCTGTTCTCGCTCGTCTGGTCGGCGAGTTGGTGGCCGCCGGCACCGCAGACCATGACCGGGCAGATCAACGCGCCGGCGTTGCAACTGGGCTTCGCCAACGCCCAGACACTGGGCCAGAAGTTCGGTGTGCCGGCGATCGTCTTCGGTCTGGTGCAAACCGTGGTGCTGTTCGGACTGTATCGCGCGATTCTGAAGCGCGAGCACGCGCAGCGCCTCGAGCACGAAAGGCACGAGCTGGAGCATGCCCGGAAAAAAGCCGAGAAGGCGGCGCGCAAGGCCGCCCGTGAAACCGCAGCGAAAACCACCACGGCGGCAACCGAGCCCGCCACGATCAACTGAGGAGGGGATGTAATGGGCCTGTTTGGAACCAAGAAGAAAACCGAGGAAACGACAAGTGGCGGCACGGCCAGACTCTCGGATGGAACGGAGATCAGGATCGCGCGCCAGGTCGATTGCCTGGGCGTTTCCTGTCCACGCCCGCAACTGATGACCAAGAAGGCGATCAATGAAATCGCCGTCGGCGAAGTGATCGAGGTGCTGGCCGACAATCCCTCGTCGGTCGAGGCGCTGCCCCCGATGTGCGACGAGCTCGATGCCACGCATCTGGAAACCATCAAGGCGCCCAACTGCTGGCGCATCTACATCCGCAAGGACTGAAGACCATGTGGCAACGACTGCTGCTGCGCTTTCTCGTCGCATGCTCCGCCGTGGTGAGCATCGGCGGCATTCTCTGGATGACTTTCGCGCCGCCGCCGGGCATGAAGGCGACCAAGGAAGGGGTGCCGTATTTCACGCCACCGGTCATCCACCCGGTCAGCGGCGAGGCGATCCCGGTGGAGACGCTGGTGCGCCATTTCAAGGGAGAGAAATGATGGATGCACAAACGCTTTGGCATGCCGGCCTGTTCTGTCTGGCGATGGGCATGATGTACCTCGCCTTCTTCAGCGATTCGCTGTGAGGAGTCGGAGATGCTCAATCGCACCGGTGTGATCTTCTGTTCCGTCAGCCTCGTGACGGCAGCCGTGGTCTGCATCGGCGGGTTTCGGCTCGCCGCCCTGCCCAAGGCCACCATCGAGGCCGCGCAAGTGCCCGTGCCGCCCGAATCCCTGCCGGAACTCGATCTGCCCGGCTTCGGCAAGGTCTCGGCACTCGACCTGATCGGTTATTACATCGACAACCCGCCGGCACCGGTCAATGCCGGCGGCGGCGCGGCGGCGGCGCCGAAGCGCTTTGGCGGCTGCTGACGATGCGCGCTTTCCTTGTCGCCCTCGCATGCGCTGCCCTGCCGGCCTTCGCCGCGACCGACTTCGGCCGAGTGACAAAAGTCGGCACTGGCGAGACGGCGATTGACACGCGTCCGCTCGCACAATGCCGGGCGGCCTCGCTACCCGGCGCGCGCTGTCTGCCGCCGAGCGAATTCATCGGCGAACGCGGGCAGTTGCCGAGCGAGCGCGATCTGCTCTGGCTGCTTGGCACAGTGGGCCTCGACGGCAGCGAGCGCGTCGTCGTCGCCGGTGATACGGCCAGCGCGCGCGAGTTCGTCGCCGGACTACTGTATCTGGCCGGCCAGAAGGACGTGCGCGTCCTCGATGCGCCGCTCACGCCGCTTCTCAAGGTACGCGGCGACGCTGCTTTGGGGCAGGAACGCTCGCTGATCCGTTCCACAGTGTTCACCGCGCCGATGCGCGATGCGCTGTGGATCGTCGACCGGCGCGAAGCCGGCGCCGATGCCATCGTCGCGCGCGACGCCTACACGGCGATCCGCCGTTTTGCCCGCCGCCTGCTCGACACGGGGGAGGCCGTGCGCGTCGGCTGGGCGCTTGCCGAGGAAAGAAGATGAACCTCCTATTTCATGTCACTACCGCCCAAAGCGGCGCGCTGCTCGTGCCGCTCGTCTTGGCGGCGCGGCGTGCGAACGCCAGTTTCGCCGCCTTCTTCACCCATGAGGGTGTGAAGACGCTGCAGAACGCCAATCTCGTCGCCGCGCTCGCCGGCAGCCGCGCGGTGGTCTGCGAGGAATCCTGGCACCGCTTCTGCCCTGGCCTGGCCTGCCCGG
Organism: Sulfuricystis multivorans; assembly: GCF_003966565.1. Lineage (NCBI taxonomy): Bacteria > Pseudomonadati > Pseudomonadota > Betaproteobacteria > Nitrosomonadales > Sterolibacteriaceae > Sulfuricystis > Sulfuricystis multivorans. The sequence goes on from NZ_AP018718.1 coordinate 1,131,450, forward strand.
TGGAAAACGGCAGCCAGACGATCAACAGCGCGCTGATGGCCGAAGCGGAAAGGGTGGTGAGCCTGTGAGCGAGAAAAACATCCTGGTATTGGCGCGGCGCGATCATGCCGAGGCAATGCGTGTCGCGGCGGGGCTGACCATCTTCGGCCACCATGTCGATCTCGTCTTCATGGATCGCCCGGTCGAGGAGTCGGCCGAAAACGCCGCCAACGTCGAGCTGCTGGAAATGTGCGACATCGCGCCGCAGACCACCGTCGCCGCCTTGGCCGACGACCTGCCGCTGCTCGACGCTGCAGCGCTGGCCGGTGCCATCCAGGCCGCCGACATCACCCTGTCGCTGTAAGCGTTTTTTTCCGAGCACAGCATGACTATCATCGAACTCGACACCGGTCTGTTTCCCGATGCCCAGACCGTGAGTGCCGCCCTGCGGCAGATGGCCAGGACGAATACCGTCGAGACCATCGACCTTCGGCAGCGGGAACTGAGGGAAAGCGACTGGGACGAAGTGATGCAAAAACTCCTCGCCGCCGATCGCATCGTCTGTATCTGAAACACCACCTGATGGAGGAGACACGATGAAAAACACATCCTTGCAACTGGGCCGTTCACTCTGGATGGCCTTCCTGTTCCTGTTCGGCCTCGCCGCTTCGGCGTTTGCTGCCGAACCCTTGGTCGACGTCGCCTGGCTCAAGGCGAATCTGGGCAAGCCCGGCATCGCCGTCGTCGACATCCAGCCGGCCGGCGACTTCCTGCGCGGCCACATTCCGGGCGCGGCGAATACCGATTTCGCCAAATCCGGCTGGCGCGAGGAGCGTGCCGACAAGGTGCCGGACATGCTGCCGGCCAAGTTCGACAAGCTCGCCGCGCACATCGGCAGCCTCGGCATCGACAACGACAGCCATGTGATCCTCGTCGCGCCCGGCTACTCCTATGCCGACATGGGTTGGGCCACCCGCATCTACTGGACTTTCAAGACGCTCGGCCATGACAACGTGTCGATTCTCAACGGTGGCATGGCCGCCTGGATCAAGGACAAAGGGCCGCTGGAGACCGGCGCGGCCAAGGTCGCCGCCAAGACCTTCACGCCGCACCCGCGCATGGACATGCTCGCCACGGTGGATGACGTCAAGGCGGCCATCGCTTCGAAGAAGGCCTTGCTCGTCGATAGCCGTCCCGAGGACCAGTTCGCCGGCATCAACCGCAATCCGAAAGCGACCGAAAACGGTACGCTGCCCGGCGCGAAGAACCTGCCCACCGGCTGGTTCACCGAAAACGGCGGCGGCCTGTTCCGCGACAAGGCCATCATCGAGAAGCTCTACAAGCATGCCGGCGTGCCCACCAGCGGCGAGCAGATCAACTTCTGCAACACCGGGCATCTCGCCTCGATCGGCTGGTTCGTTTCCAGCGAAATCGTCGGCAACAAGAAGGCCAAGCTCTACGACGGCTCGATGACCGAATGGACGATCACGAAGGCCGGCCCGGTCGAACAGCACGTCAAGCTGCAATAAGAAGCGGACTGCTGGCGCTGCTGGCGGGCATGGCCCTCGCCTGCAGCGCGGCGGCAGAAGACCGTCTCTCATCGGCTCGGCGCCTCGGCGCCGAGCTGCTCATTTTGGACGGCGATGTGCGCGAGCTGATCGCGGGACGCGCCGGGGCTTTGGAGCGCGATGGCCTCGTCCTGCGACTGCAAGGGGCGCTATCTTCCCTGCCGCTGACGCTGCGGCGCGCAGGGGGAAACCCACAATCCGCCTCCGCCTTGCGCAGCCATCTGGAACGCAGGGATTGGCAAGCGTTCAAAGCGACGCTCGCCCCGCTGATCCGTCGTTATCCGTTTACCGCGCCTTTTCTGACCCTGCCCGTGACGCCGCAACGGATCGCGGCGGGTAAGACGCTGCACAAGGAAACCTGCGCCGCCTGCCATGATGCCGATTGGGGCGACACATTGCTGCCGGCGAAAAACCTCGCGGCGTTGGCCGCACGACTGCCGCGCGCCGAGTTCGCCGCACGCCTGTGGCTCGGTGTGCGGGGGACGCGTGAGCACGCCTATGCCAACCCGTTTTCCGACGAGGAACTGGCAAACCTGTTGGCCTATTACGAAAAAGCACGCCCGTAGTGTGGAAAAATTTTGCGACATGATTCGAATCATGAGCGTCAAACCCGGTGCCATGTCATAGTTAGCGTGAAACGCCTTGACAGCCAACCTCAAGCACTCACGTGTCATTGATCGTGGGTTGCAAGAGATCGGCGATGCGGCGTTGGGCATCACCATTTGGAGGTTGTCTGTATGTTCGGAAATTCCCGTTTCACCGAGTTTTCGTTGCTGATTCTGCTGTTGCTGACGCTGACAGGGCTCGCCCGTGCCGCCGCTCCCGATTTTCTCGTCGATGCCGGCTGGCTCGAAAGCCGGCTGAAAGACCCCAAGACCGTGGTACTCGAAGTGCGCTACTTTCCGCACCGCTACGCCACGGTCGGCCATATCCCGGGCGCCGTGCAGGTCGCGCGCTTCAAGGATCTCGGCGACAACGACCACCCGGTGCTGATGCGCCTGCCTGCGCGCGAGGTCTTCCAGGCGACGCTGCGGCGCTGGGGCGTGAATGACGATTCGACGCTCGTGCTCTACGACGATTCGCGCTCGGTGCTCGCCGCGCGGCTTTACTTCCTGCTCGACTACTACGGTTTCGATATGCGCCGGGTCAAGATCCTCGATGGCGGCACGGTCGAATGGACCGCCTTCAACGAACTGGCCAAGGAAACGGCGCCGCGAAAGCCGGGCAAGGTGACGCTCAAGCCCGGCAATCGCGCCATGATCGCCGAATGGACCGAGGTCTATGAACGCGTCGTCGTCGGCCGCGATCCGCAGGTGGTGCTGATCGACAGCCGGCCGAAGGACATGTACACCGGCAAGCTGATCCGCCATTCGGTACAAGGCGGCCATATTCCCGGCGCAGTCAATGTCGTCAGCCTCGACCTCACCGACGCTCAGTCGCAGAAGTGGCTCTCACTCGAACAGATCGCCGCGGCCTACAAAGACATCCCCAAGGACGCGACGATCATCACCTACTGCCATGATGGCTTCCGCTCCGCGCTTGCCTGGCTGCAACTCAAGGCTCTAGGCTACCGAAACGTGCGCTTCATGAACGGCGGCTGGAGCCAGTGGGATCGCTCGCTGACACTGCCGGTGGTGCAAGGCGACAAGCCTTACGACGAAGACTTTTCGCTGTAACTGGCCTACCTTGTCGAACATGGCCCATTCGCACGACCACGTACACGCCCATGGCGGCGATGCCCGTTCGCCCCATCAACGCCGCCAGCTGTCGATTGCGCTGGCACTGACCTGGGGTTTTGCGCTGATCGAAGCCTTGGCGGGCTTACGCGGCGGCTCGCTGGCGCTCTTGGCCGACGCCGGCCACATGGTCACCGACGGTGCGGCCTTGGCGCTTGCTTTACTTGCCGCCTGGCTCGCAGCACGCTCGACATCGCAGCGGCATACCTATGGTTTCGGGCGCGCCGAGCTGTTGGCGGCATTGCTCAATGCCCTGGCGATGCTTGCCGTGGTGGTCGGCATCGCTTGGGAAGCCTGGGGTCGCTTTGCCGAGCCGCGGCCGATCATGGGCGAGCTGGTCAGCCTCGTCGCCGCGCTCGGTCTTGGCGTCAATCTGCTGGTCGCCTGGATGCTCTCGCACGGACAGGAAAACCTCAATGTGCGCGGCGCCTTCCTGCACGTGTTGGGTGACGTGTTGGGGTCCATCGCCGCGATCGCTGCCGGCGCCGTGGTTTGGCTCACCGGTTGGACGCCGATCGACCCATTGCTCTCGATCCTGATCGGCGGGCTGGTGCTGGCGGCGAGCCTGCGCCTGTTGCGCGAAGCCCTGCATGGCTTGATGGACGGTGTGCCTTTCTCGATCGATCTCGAACATCTGGGCAAGACGCTTGCCGCCGTGCCGGGTATTGCCGAGGTGCACGACCTGCACGTCTGGGCGCTCTCCGGCGAACGGCTGGCGCTCACGGCGCATGTGCGAGTGCGCGATTTCTCGACCTGGCCGGAAATACTGGCCGGGCTGCGCCACGAAGCGGAAGAACACGGCATCGGCCACGTCACTTTCCAGCCGGAGACCGTGCTCTGGGCGCCTTTGGTGCGACAGGACTGACTGCATCCTTTCGCCGACCGCTTCGTCTCCGTCATCGTTCAACCCCTCAAGGAGTCTCATCATGAAAAACATCAAGGTGCTCGGCACCGGCTGTGCCAACTGCAAGACCACGCTGAAACTGATCGAGGAGGTGGCGGCCGCCAAGGGTGTGGCCGTTCAACTCGAAAAGGTCGAGGAACTCAAGGACATCATGAGCTATGGGGTGATGAGCACGCCGGGCGTCGTCATCGACGGCAAGGTGGTGCACGCCGGCGGCATCCCGAGCCGCGAGAAGATCGAGTCGTGGCTAGCCTGACGGACTGATCGCCAAATGGCGCGGCCTCGGCGATGATGATTTTGGCAACACCTGGTTACACATTCTCACAGGTTCCCGTTTGATTGCGCAGGCGAAACAAACTAGCCTGGCATTAGGTGGCTGAAAAGCCTCTGTTTGCCAATCCAAGCAAGGAGATGATCATGAAGAAACTTGCACTGACTGCTTCCTTCCTGACCGCCGCAGTCGTCGCGGCCTCCGCCTTTGCGCAAATGGGACCGGGTGGCGGTATGGGCCCGGGCGGAATGGGCAAGGGCCGCTTCGCCTGGAACCAGACCTACACGCCGGGCTGGACGCTGATGACGCCGGAAGAGCGCACCGCCTGGCAGGCGCAGATGCGCGAAGTGAAAACGTATGAGGAATGCGTGGCCACTCAAGAAGCCCATCGCAAGGTGATGGAAGAGCGCGCCAAGGAAAAAGGCGTGCAGCTTATGCCGCCACGCCGGAACGGCTGCGATGTCATGAAGGCGCGCGGGATCATCAAGTAAGCTGCAACGCTGGCGGGGCGGCCCTGACCCAGGGTGCCGTCCCGCCAGCGCCGACTATTCGAGGTGAGTCGGCGCTCGGCGGGACTTCAAAAATTCCTCCAGCACCGACTTTGGTAAGCAGACCATGAGCCTTGTTTATGCCCAGCGCGTGACGAAAACCTACCGCGTCGGCGACATCGACGTGCCGGCGATCAAAGGCGTCGATTTCGCTATCGAACCCGCCGCTTTCGTCGCCTTCGTCGGCCCCTCGGGCAGCGGCAAGAGCACGCTGCTCAACATGATCGGCTGTCTCGACCATCCGACCAGCGGTACCTTGAAAGTGCTCGATACCGACATCGCCACGCTGGATCGCCGCGCTGCGGCAAGATTTCGCGGCGAGCACATCGGTTTCGTGTTCCAGGATTTCAACCTGATTCCCGTCCTTACCGTGTTCGAGAACGTCGAGTATCCCTTGCGCATGGTGCAGAAATGGCCGAAGGAGAAGCGCCGGGAGCAGGTGCTGCGCATGCTCGAGGCCGTCGGGATGCGGGATCAGGCCGACAAGCGGCCCGACCAGATCTCTGGCGGCCAGAAGCAGCGCGTCGCCGTGGCGCGCGCGCTGGTCAGCAACCCAAAACTGGTGCTCGCCGACGAGCCAACCGCCAACCTCGACCATGACACCGCCTACCGCATCATCGAACTGATGAAATCGATGCGCGACGAATTCAGAACCACCTTCGTCTTCTCCACGCACGACCCGAAGATCATGGGCGAGGCCGAGGTCACTTTTACGCTCGAAGACGGGATCATGGGCGAGGCCGAGGTCACTTTTACGCTCGAAGACGGCCGCCTGAAGAACGGAGGCGATCATGTTTGATGTGCTCGCCATCGCCAGCCGCAACCTGCTGCGCTACCGCCGCCGCACTTCGCTCACCCTGCTGTTGATCGTCATCGGCATGCTGGCGGTGCTGCTGTTCGTGGCCATCGCCGGCTCTTTCAAGGCGATGATGATCGGCCAGATCACCGACTCGCTGCTTGGCCACGTGCAGGTGCATCGCAAGGGCTATGTTGCTGCGATCGACAGCCTGCCACTCAATCTCAACATGCGCCCCAACATGCTCGCCAAGCTCGACGAGGCGCTGAAAGCCGAGCCGGCCATCGCCGCGCGGTCGCCGCGCATCAAGTTCGGCGGCATGTTCAGCAACTTCACCGAAACGACCAGCATCCGCGTCAATGGCATTGATCCCGAGCGCGAAGCGGCCACCGTGCCGCTCCTGCCCGGCCGCATCGCCGAGGGCGATAAGAGCGGTCCCCTGGTGGCGCGCGGCCAGATCGTCATCCCGCAACTGCTGGCGCGCGGTCTCAAGGTCAAGGTTGGCGACACCGTGGTGGTGGTGGCGACCAACAAGGATGGTTCGGTGAATGGCAAGACCTTCGTCGTGCGCGGCATCATGGAGGCGGTTACCGGCCCCGGTGGCCGCGATTCCTATGTCCATATCGAGGATGCACGCGAGCTCTTGCGCATGAACGAGGCGGAGGTCAGCGAAATCGTCGTGCGGCTCAAGGACTTTTCCCAGCTCGACCGCGTCGGTGCGCGCCTCAAGGCGGCCATTGAAGGGCTGACCAACAAGGAAGGCAAGCCGATGCTGGAGGTGCACGACTGGACGCAACTCTCGCCCTTCGCCAACATCGCTCGGATGATCGACCTGATGACGCTGTTCATCAAGATCATGCTGGTCTCCATCGTACTGGTCGCGGTGATGAACGTGATGATCATGGCGGTGTTCGAACGCATCCGCGAAATTGGCACCATCGCCGCCATCGGCACGCCGCCGTCGCGCATCCTCTCGCTGTTCCTCGCCGAAGGTCTGATGTTGGGCATTGTCGGCACGGTAGCGGGCATCGCCGCGAGCCTGGCCGCCATCGCCGGCATCAATGTCTGGAAGCCCACCTTCAATTTCGGCCAGCAACAGGGGCTGGTGATGGCGCCCTCCATCGCCGCTGGCGACGTGCTGACCATCGCCGGCCTGGTGATCCTGGTCGCGGTCATCGCCAGCCTGCAACCGGCCTGGAAGGCGTCGCGCATGGACCCGATCACCGCCCTGCGTCACGTTTGAGGATTCATGATGAAGAAGCTGCTCGCTGCGCTGTTTTTCCTGTGTGCCAGTTCGGCCTATGCCCTCGATGGCCAAGAGATTCTCAAACAAGTCGACCGCAACCTCGAACCCGAGTCCTCCGAATCCCTGCGCAAGCTCATCAATGTCGAGCCGGACGGTCGGAAAAAAGAGTTCGTGCTCTATTCGGTCCGGAAGGGGCGCGACCAAGTCGTCGGCCTGTTCCTCGCGCCGGAAAGCGACAAGGGCCGCGCCACGCTCCGCCAGGGCGACAACATGTGGCTCTACATTCCCGAGGTCGGCAAGCCGATGCGCATCACCAGCATGCAGTCGGTCACCGGCGGCGTGTTCAACAACGCCGACATTCTGCGCATCGACTACACCGCCGAATACAACGTCGAAGCGCTGGCCGAGGACGGGGATCGGCACCTGCTCACCCTCAAGGCCAAGACAGGTGAAGTCGCCTACGACAAGCTGAAGATGTGGGTGGACAAGAAGGCGTTGCTGCCCGTCGCCATCGAATGCTACGCCGCCAGCGGCATGCTCATCAAGACGCTGCATTTCAAGGACATCAAGGAGTTCGGGGCCGGCCTCAAACGGCCAGCTACCATCGAGACCGACAGCCCGCTCTACAAGGGTTACAAGTCGGTGATGATCTACGGCCAGATCAAGAAGCGCGAGTTTCCCGACGAAGTGTTCACCCTCAACTACCTGCCGCGCGTCGGGGAACTGAGAAAGTGAGAGCCATACTGGTCCTGGTCGCCTGCCTGCTCTTGGGCGGTGTCCAGGCGGAGGAGTTCAGTTTCGATGCCAGCGCATTCGAGAAAAAGCCGTTCGAGTTCGGTGGCTATCTCGAACTCAAGGCCGAGCGGGCCGACCTCAACCGCGATGGCAGCCTCTACAAGCTCAATGGCCTTGATCGCGATACGCTGAACCGCAACACCGCCACGGCCAAGCTCAACGCCAAATTCACCCAGGGCATCGCCAGCCTCAATCTAAAATACTCGGCAAGCGTGCAGCGCGATGAGCTCGCCAGCCTCCACGACAATCACTTCGACGAAGCCTACCTTTCCCTCAAGCCCGATCCCGGCTTCACGCTCGACACCGGCAAGATCGCGATGAAGTGGGGCAAGGGCTACGCATGGAATCCGGTCGGCTTCATCGAGCGGCCGAAAGATCCGAACGACGTCGAGCTGACGCGCGAGGGATACACCATGGTGGCCGCCGACTTCATCCGCAATTTTGACGGCGACCTGAAAACCGTGGCTTTCACCCCTGTGTTGCTGCCCGTAAGCAACCACTACAACAACGATTTCGGCGCACCCGACCACACCAATGTCGCGGCGAAGCTCTATCTGCTCTACAAAGACACCGACATCGATTTCGTCTGGTTCAACGGCGGCAGCCGCACAACGCGCTTCGGCATCGACTTCTCGAAGAACCTGACGAGCAATTTCGAGATCCACGGCGAATGGGCGCGCATCCGCGACTTCGAACAACGCCGCATCGACGCCGCCGGCAACGTGAAGAGCGTCACCCGCGACGTCACCAGCGCGCTGATCGGCCTGCGCTACCTGACGCAGAACGACACCACCTGGATCGCCGAGCTCTACCGCAATGGTACTGGCTATACCGAGCCTCAGCTTGCCGACTTCCTCCAGCTTGCCGAGAGCGGCAACCCGCTGCTCGTCAACAAGGCGAAGCAGATCAGCCCGGCCTACGCGCGCCCCAACGCCGGTCGCGATTACCTGTATCTCAAGGTAAGCCAGAAGGAGCCCTTCGACATCGTCTATTTCACGCCGTCGCTGACGTGGATGGTCAATCTGGCCGACAAAAGCTGGTCACTCACGCCGGAGCTGCTTTACACTGGCATTACCAACCTCGACCTTCGTTTGCGCGCCACATGGCTACACGGAAAGAGCTACAGCGAGTTCGGCGAAAAGCAAAACCGGCGTAAGCTGGAGTTGATGGCCCGTTTTTATTTTTGAGCCCATGACTTCTTTTCCTTTGGCTTTCGCCGCTCACGTGAGCCCGCACCCAAGTCGGAGTGAGCGTTCCTTTCCTTTGCCGTCCCGCCAGCGCCGACTTTTCACCGCCCCCCTCGGTGCATCCATAAGCGGATTGCTCGTTTTCAACAATATCGAGGCCGCATGTCGCGGCCGGGCACTTGGGAGACCATCATGGCAAACCGCGAATCGTCCTGTGTAACCCCGTCCGTACCCCCATCGGCACCTACGGCGGCACTTTGAAGAACACCCCGGCGACGGAACTTGGCGCCGTCGTCATTCGTGAAGTCCTAAAGCGCTCCGGCCTTGCGCCGGAAAAAGTGCACACCTTGGTCATGGGCCAGGTCATTCAGGCGGGCAGCAAGATGAATCCGGCGCGCCAGGCCGGCATCGGCGGCGGCTTGCCGGTCGAAGTGCCGGCGCTGACGGTCAATCGCGTTTGCGGCTCCGGCGCCCAGGCCATCGCCTCGGCGGCCATGGAGATCATGGCTGGCTACATTGATTGCGCCATCGCCGGCGGCATGGAGAACATGGACATGGCGCCCTACCTCTTGCCGCAGGGCCGCTGGGGCGCGCGCATGGGCGACATCACCATGTTCGATAGCATGTTGATGGACGGCTTGAACGATGCCTTTTCTGGCCAGCACTCCGGCTGGCATACCGAGGATCTGGTCGCCAAATACGGCATCAGCCGCGCCGACCAGGATGCGTGGGCCTTGCGCTCGCAACAGAACTTCACCGCGGCGCAGGCGGCCGGCAAGTTCGCGGCCGAGATCGTGCCGGTTGAGGTCAAGGGCCGCAAGGGGCCGGAACTCTTTGCCAAAGACGAGCACAACCGCCCTGACACCACGGCCGAATCCCTGGCCAAACTGCGTCCCGCCTTCCGCAAGGATGGCACCATCACGGCGGGCAACGCGCCGGGGCTCAACACCGGCGCGGCGGCGATGATCGTCTGCGAGCGTGGCTTTGCCGAGGCGAATGGCCTGCAGCCGGTGGCAAGGCTGGCGTCCTATGGCGTGGCAGCTGTCGAGCCCGGCTTCTTCGGCATCGGCCCGGTGCCCGCCGTCCGGCAGGCCCTGGCGCGCGCCAGCTGGCAGGTCGGCGACGTCGATCGCGTGGAGATCAACGAAGCCTTCGCCGCCATCGCCATTGCCTGTACGCGCGAACTGGGCTTTGCGCAGGACGTGGTGAATGTCGAGGGCGGCGCCATCGCCCACGGCCACCCGATCGGCGCCTCCGGTGCGGTGTTGACCACGAGGTTGATCCATTCGATGCACCGCGACGGGCTGAAGCGCGGTATCGTTACGCTGTGCATCGGTGGCGGCCAGGGCATCGCGCTGGCATTGGAAACGATCTGAAAGGAGAACGACACATGAGAAAGCAATGGAAGACATTCCTCGTCACCGCCGGCCTGCTGGTAGGCGGTTCCGTGCTTGCGGCGGACAAGCTGATCGATGTGGGCAAGGGCGAATACAACGCTGCCTGCGCCAGTTGCCATGGTCTGCAAGGCAAAGGCGATGGACCGGCCGCCGACCAGATGAAGACGAAGGTCCCCGATATCACCGGCCTGGCGAAGGCCAACAACGGCGTCTTCCCCTTCGACAAGGTCTATCAGATCATCGACGGCCGTGCCGAGATCAAGGCGCATGGCTCGCGCGAAATGCCGATCTGGGGCGCGGCGTTCCGCCGGCAGACCTCGGTCTATTTCGAAAACTACGCCGGCGATCCCGAATCCGGTGCGCGCAGCCGCATCCTGGCGCTGACCGAATATGTCTATCGCTTGCAGCAGAAATAACCCGGAAGCCCCGGGCCGATCAGACGGCGCCGACTTTTGCCCATGCTCATGAAGCGTTTCACCTGGTTCGCGCTGGCGGTGGGAACAGCACTGACCGCTGGCGCCAGCCTTGTATTGACGGCTTGGCTGGATTTGCATCCCTGCCATCTGTGCATCTTCCAACGCCTGCTATTCATGCTGCTGGCGGTCCTCGCCGGGGTGGCGTGGCTGTCGCGATCCCGTGCCGCAACGCTGGGAGCCGGCGGCCTGTTCGTCGCAGTCGCCCTGGCAGGCATGGCCGTGGCCGCCTACCAGAGCTGGCTGCAATGGCAACCGGCCGGCAGCATCACCTGCGCTGGCAGCCAGCCCAGCCTGATCGAGCGTATCGTCGAGTGGCTGGGACGGCTGCAGCCAGAATTGTTCCTCGCTACGGGATTCTGCGAGGACAAGGAACTGACCCTGCTCGGTTTGAGTCTCGCCAATCTCGCCTTTCTGGGTTATCTTGGCTGCGCCATCGCAGCGCTCATCGCGCTACGGCAATTTTTGGAGCACGAACCCTCATGAACATCACACGCCGTGAATTTCATCGACTGTTGCTGGGGGCCGGAATGCTGGCCGCCGGTGTCCCGGCCGTGCAGGCGGCGCCGGCCCTGCGCGAAGGCATCGACTGGTCGCCGGTTAACCCGCCGCAACCGGGCGATACGCCCGGCAAGATCGAAGTGCTGGAGTTCTTTTCCTACGGCTGCCCGCACTGTCGCGAAATGCATCCGCATGTGATGAACTGGGCCGCGCGTCTGCCCGGCAATGTCGCTTTTCGCCGTGTGCCAGTCAGCTTCGGCCGCGCCGCCTGGGCGAATCTGGCCAAGCTCTACTACACACTGGAATCCGAGGGCCTGTTGGCCAGCCTCGACCAGGCCGTCTTCGATGCCATCCATGTGCGCCGGGTCAATCTGTTCGTCGACAGCGCCATTTTCGACTGGATCGGCGCACAAGGGATCGACAAGGAAAAATTCCGCACCTTCTTCACCTCTTTCGCTATCGGCACACGACTCGCGCGCGCCGAGGCGTTTACCGCCAGCTACAAGATTGATGCCGTGCCACGCCTGGTGGTCGACGGTCGCTACCAAGTGCTCGGCAAGGATGCGAAGAGTTTCGGTGATCTCTTGGCCATTGCCGACGTACTCATCGACAAGGCATCGCGACGCTAGCCGAAAAAAATCGTTACCGAATGGACGATTTGTTACGCATTCTTCATTGATGCGCCGGCACTGCTTGCCATAATGGAAACAACCCGGCCTTAAGCCGGAATTTCAACCAGACAAGGAGATCATCATGAAAAAACTCGCATTGACCATTTCCGTTCTGAGCGCCGCTGTGCTTGCCACTTCCGCCCTGGCCCAGGGCGGCAAAGGGCGCTTCACCTGGAACCAGACCTATACGCCGGGCTGGACGCTGATGACGCCTGAAGAGCGTAGCGAATGGGCCAATAAGATGCGCGAGGTCAAAACCTATGAAGAGTGCAAGGCACTGCAGGAAGAGCACCAGAGGGCAATGGAAGAGCGCGCGAAAGAGAAGGGCGTCAAGCTCATGCCCCCGCGCCAGAACGGCTGCGACGTGATGAAGGCGCGCGGGTTCATCAAATAAGGAGCGGCGGTGAATAACGGCGCGATGACGGGCGTACGGTTCGGACTCGTCGTCGCGCTCCTGCTGCTCACCGGCTGCCAGAACATCGCCTACCGCGACCTGCCGCGCGACCGCCTGGGTTATGTGCAGGCCATCGCCGAATCGTGGAAGGCGCAGATGCTGCTCAACATCGTCAAGGTGCGCTATCTCGATCCGCCGGTGTATCTCGACATCTCCTCCGTGATCAACTCCACCTCGCTGGAAACCGAAGTCTCGCTGAGCGCTACCCTCTTTCCGCATTTGGCCGAAAACGACAGCCGTGGCGCCGGCATCATCGGCCGCTTCGGCCAGACGCCGACGATTTCCTACGAGCCGCTTTCCGGCCAACGTCTCGTCAAGAGCATGCACACGCCGATCCCGCCCGAGACCGTGTTCGCCACCATCACCGGCGGCGGGCGTGCCGACTTCATCCTGCGCACCACCGTGCAGGCGATCAACGGCATCTACAACGTCTCCAGCTCGCCCTCGCGCGGCCGGCACCACGATCCGCGCTTTCTCGAAGCGGCCGAGCTGATCGGCCGCATCAGCGAGGGTGGCGGCATGAGTTTGCGCATCGAACCGCGTACCAGCGGCGCCCGCTCGACGCTGACGCTGCGCGCTGCCGATGATGAACAGGCCCCCGACATTGCCCGCCTCAAGGCGTTGCTCGGCCTCGATCCGGCGCGTGACACCTTCATGCTCGGTTTCGGCGCGGCGCGCGGCGGCAGCGACGAGATCATCGTCCTCACCCGCACCATGCAAGGCGTGATCGGCGACCTGTCGGTCGGCGTCGAAGTGCCGCCGGAAGACATTGCCCAAGGCCGCGCCACGGCGCGCGGCAAGCTCGCCGCCGGCGAGGCGGAGGACGCTCTGCTGCGCATTCGCTCGGGCATGGAAAAGCCGGTTGATGCCTACGCCGCCGTCTTTTACCGCAACCGCTGGTTCTGGATCGATGACACCGATCTCGATTCCAAGCGCAGCTTCCGCTTCCTCGCCATGTTCAGTTCGCTGGCCGAAACCGGCACGACGCCGGCGGCGCCGCTGCTGACCATTCCTGCACGCTGATCGGCTTGGGGCCCGATCACACATCGTTACAAATCCGCTGTCACCGCCCGGACCGCCGTTGCGTTAAAGAAGACTCCGACGCACTGTCAGTCCATCCAAGTTCTCAAGGAGAATCGCCATGAAACCGAAGCAAATCGCTCTCATCGCCGCCCTGTCCACCACCGCGCTTTCCGCCGTCGCCGCCGGCCCCGGCCGTTTCGCCTGGAACAAGGACTACACGCCGGGCTGGACGCTGATGACGCCTGAAGAGCGTAGCGAATGGGCCAACAAGATGCGCGAGGTCAAAACCTATGAAGAGTGCAAGGCGCTGCAGGAAGAGCACCACAAGGCAATGGAAGAGCGCGCGAAAGAGAAGGGCGTCAAGCTCATGCCCCCGCGCCAGAACGGCTGCGACGTGATGAAGGCGCGCGGGTTCATCAAATAAGTGCAGACGGTTGGGCGGCTGCCGCCCACCATCGCTTTGTACGTGAAGAAAATGAACGAGACAAACATCAGGATGACCGCGGTGGCGCCCGAATTCGCAGGCCAAACGCTGCGTGTGGCGGACTGGTAAGTGCGGCTGGAGGCCGGCGAACCGGCTACGCTCGTCGATGAGACGTACGGAAGCATGGCATTCGATGCCGGGGGCAAGGTGGCGCTTTCGCATGCATCGGGGGTTGCCGGAACCCAGTGGTGGCCTACACTGGAAGAACGGGAGTTTCTGCAGTTCTTGGTGTTCGCCATGACTGCCGGAAAGGGAAGTGCTTAGATGAACGATGCTCTCATCATGGCCATCGGTCTGGCCATTCTGTCCATCGCCTCGGGCATGCTCGGCCTCGGCGTAGCCTTCGCCGCGGTGCCATTCCTCGGCATTTTCCTGCACGATCTGGTGCATGAGGTGCAGCCTCTGTCGCTGGTGTTGAACGGCGTCACCGCGCTGTTTTCTCTCTTGGGCTTCGCCAGGAGCGGCCTGGTCGATTGGCGCCAGGCCATCCTGCTGGCGATCGTCACCACCGCAGTGGCACCGCTGGGCGCTTGGCTGGCCCAGCACATCGATGCGCGCTGGCTGTGGGCATTCTATTTCCTGGCGGTTGCCTTTCTCGCCTGGCGCATGTTTCTTCCCGACAAGGCGGAGGAGGCCGGCGCAGCGGCCGCCGCCGGCAAGCCGAACCACAGCCTTGCTCTGACCCTTGCCGTGCCGATCTCGGTGGTCGCCGGCATGCTGGGCGTTGGCCCCGGCTTCCTGCTGCTGCCCACCCTGATCCTGCTCAGGTACGAGCCCAAGCATGCGGCCGCGATCAATGCGCTGGCAGTGACGCCGCCGTCCTTCTCGGCGCTGATTCCCCATCTTGCCACCGCCCGCATCGACCTCACGCTGGCGGCGGTCCTGGTCGCCGTCGGCGCCATCGGCTCCTTTGTCGGTGCCCGCGTCACCAGCCTATATGTACCGGGCAAAAGGCTCAAGCAGGGCTTCGGCGTGCTCATCGTCGTCATGACTGCCTACAAGCTGTTCCAGATCCTGAACAAGTAAGGAGATTGCCATGTTCGAACGCTTCATCGTCGCCACCGATCTCTCGCCCGCCTCCGAGGCGATGGTCGGCTGTCTCGCCGGCCTGGCCGCCTTTGGCGCCCGCCATGCCCTGCTGCTGCAATGCCTGGACATGCAGCAGGCCATCTCGACGGCCCTGTCGTACAGCACGGCCGCGCTCGAAGCGGTTCTCGCGCGCCAGAAAGCCAGGCTGGAAGCGCAGGGTTTCGAGGTCGACACCCGCATCGCGCCCGGCTTCGCCAAGAGCGAGATCAACCGCATCGCGCAGGAGGAGGACTATGCGCTGATCGTGGTCGGCTCGCATGGCCACAACATCGTCGGCGAGGCCCTGCTCGGCGGCGTGGCCAGCGAGGTGGTGCACGGCGCTACCCGGCCGGTGCTGATCGTGCGCCTGGAACGCCGCAAGGAAAGTGGGGAGGTCTGCCTGCTTCCCGCCGACTGCGATCTGGCTTCCCATGTGCTGTTCCCCACCGATTTTTCCGCCAACGCCGACCACGCCTTCACCGTCGTCGAACATCTCGTGGCGAGCGGCGCCCGCCGCGTTACCTTGCTGCATGTGAGCGACGCGATGCGGAACGACGCAGAGGCGAACGACATTGAGCGCGCCAGGCTCGAAGACATGCGCAAGCGACTCGAGCGCCTGGGCGACGTCGCCGTCGACACCGAGCTGGCCGCCGGCAAACCCTACCTGAAGATCGTCGAGGTCGCACGGGCGCGCGGCGTGCACCTGATCGCGATGGGTAGCCAGGGACGCGGCTTTGTCCCGGAATTGTTTCTCGGCAGCGTCAGTCATCAGGTCGCAAGGCATGCGCCGGCGCCGGTGCTGCTCGTCCCGATGCTGCGTTGAGGTGCCGTCTTACCAGCGCCGAGTTTCGTGATGAACCGCGACGATCCGCAGCTTGCCGCCTGCCCACCGCCCGAGGCTGCGCCGCTCGGCGTGATCGAGGAGATCCACGGCCCGGTCGTCGACATCCTCTGCACGCGCCTGCCGCCGCTCTCTCAGGCCGTCTTTGTTTGCCGTGACGGCGTGCGGCATCTGTTCGAGGTGCATCGCCATCTGGACGAAACGCGAGCGCGCGCCATCGCGCTGGGGCCGACGGCGGGCCTGAAGCGGCGCCTGCCGGTGTTCGACGGCGGCGGCCCCTTGCGGGTGCCGGTGACGCCGGACTGCCTCGGCCGCCTGCTCGACGCCTTCGGCGCGCCTCTCGACGGCGGTGCGCCGCTGTCGGCCGAGGACTGGCGTCCGATCGTCGCACCGCCGGCGCCGCTGGCGGAAAGCGCCGGCGCGGGCGACACGCTGCTCACCGGCATCAAGGTCATCGATCTGTTGTGCCCCTTCGTGCGCGGCGGCAAGACGGGGCTCTTCGGCGGTGCCGGCGTGGGCAAGACGGTGCTGATCATGGAATTCATGAACGCCATCGTGCGCCTGCACCGCGGCGTCTCGGTGTTCGCCGGCGTCGGCGAGCGCATCCGCGAGGGCCACGAGCTGTGGCACGACATGCAAAAGGCCGGCGTGATGCCGCGCACGCTGATGGTATTCGGCGAAATGGACCAGTCGCCCGGCGTGCGTTTCCGCGTCGGCCTGGCGGCGCTCACCTATGCCGAATACCTGCGCGACCACGTCGCAAAGGAAGTGCTGTTCCTGATGGACAACGCCTTCCGCTTCGTCCAGGCGGGAGCCGAACTCTCCGGCTTGCTCGGCCGCATGCCGGCCACGGTCGGCTACCAGCCGACGCTGCTCACTGAGGTGGCAGAGCTGCAGGAGCGCATCCTGTCGACCAAGACCGGCAACATCACGGCGGTCGAGGCCGTCTATGTGCCGGCGGACGACATGAGTGACCCGGCCGTCGGCGCGCTGCTCGCCCACCTCGACGCCACGGTGATCCTGTCGCGCGCCCAGGCGGCCAAGGGCATCTACCCGGCCGTCGATCCGCTCGCCTCGAATAGTCGTGCGCTCGATCGCGCCGTCGTCGGCGCACGCCATTACGCCGTCGCCCAGGCGGTGCGCGAGCACCTGGCGCGCTACCGCGAGCTGGAGGACATCATCGCCATGCTCGGCATGGAGGCGCTCTCGGCAACCGACCGGCGCATCGTCGGCCGCGCGCGGCGGCTGGAGCGTTACCTGACGCAGCCATTCTTCGTCGTCGCCGATCACACCGGCATCCCCGGCGTTTCAGTGCCGCTGGAGGCAATGCTGGCCGACTGCGAGGCTTTCATCCGCGGCGATCACGACGAGCTGCCCGAGGATCGCTGCTACATGCGCGGCACGATGGCGGGCGTGGAGGGGGCATGAGGCCCGCACTCACCCTGCATCTGCACGGCGCCACGCAGCACGAGCGCATCACGGATGTGAAGAGCTTCGTCGGCGCGGACGCCAGCGGCAGCTTCGGCATCCTGCCGGGGCGGGCGCCCTTCGTCACGGTACTCGAATACGGCCTGGCGCGTTTTGGTGACGCGGCCGGCCGCTGGCGCTATCTCGCCTGCCCTGGCGCGGTGCTGCAGCTCGTCGATGACGCGCTGTTCGTGCTTACGCGCCGCTATCTGCTCGACGAGGACTATGCACGCATCTCTGCGCTGCTCGCCGGCCAGCTGGCGCAGGAGGAAGCGCAGTTGCAGGCGGTCAAGGACAACCTGCAGCGCATGGAACAGGAGCTTTTTCGCCGCCTGCGCCGGCTCGAGGTCTGGGAGAGTGACTGATGAACGACGAAAAGTGGCGCTCGGATGTGGCGCGCGATGTCGAGCGGCTGGAAACGGCGAAGCAGGCGAAGCGCTCGCTGCTGGCGCAGACTGCGTATCTGGGCACGCTCTCGATATTGTTCCTCACGCCCGTCATCGGTGGCGCCTATCTCGGTCGCTGGCTCGACGGCATGAACGAAGGCTACACGACGCGCTGGACGATCAACCTGATCGTGCTCGGGCTCGGCCTGGGCGCGTTCAACGTCTATCAGTTCGTCAAACGCCATTGGTGAAATGGAAGAAGCTGTCGTCATTTTCGCGTTCGGGCCCGTCCACATCACCGCGACGGTGGTGACCACCTGGGGCATGCTACTCGTGCTGGGTGTCTGCGCCCGGCTGGCGACGCGCGATCTTTCCACCGACGCGCCCGGGATGCTGCAAACCGCGCTGGAAGGCGCCGTGCTGGCCGTCGAAAATGCCATCGAAGGGCTGGTGGCGGGACGCTCAGCGCTCCTGCTGCCCTTCATCGGCACCCTGTGGCTGTTCGTCGGCGTCGCGAATCTCACCGGCCTCGTGCCCGGCCTGCACTCCCCGACCGGCGACCTGTCCACCACGGCGGCGCTGGCCTTCCTGGTGTTTCTCTCCGTGCACTGGTTCGGCATCCGCGCCGTCGGCTTCAAGGCCTACGCGCGCCACTACCTGTCGCCCAACCCGATCCTGCTGCCCTTCCACCTGCTCGGCGAGCTGTCGCGCACGCTGGCGCTGGCGGTGCGGCTGTTCGGCAACATCATGAGCCTGGAGATGGCGGCGCTCCTGATCCTGCTGGTGGCGGGGCTCTTGGTGCCGGTGCCGATCCTCATGCTGCACATCGTCGAGGCGCTGGTGCAGGCCTACATCTTCGGCACGCTGACGCTGATCTACATCGCCGGCGGCATGGAAGCGCAACAGGAACAATCCAAGGAAAAGGAGTAGCCCCATGAGCGACATGCATCTGTTCGTCCTGATCTCCACGGTGGTGGCGGCACTGGCCATCGCCATCGGGATCATTTTTCCGGCGCAGGCGATGGGTCGCGCCATCACCCAGGCGCTGGAGGCGCTGGCGCGCCAGCCCGAGGCCGAGAAATCGATCAGCCGCACGCTGTTCATCGGCCTGGCGATGATCGAGTCGCTGGCGATCTACGTGCTGGTGATCGTGCTCATCATCCTGTTCCGCAACCCTTTGCTCGAATACCTGCTCCAGTAAGCGCGCCATGCAGATCGACTGGACCACCTTCGCCCTCGAAATCGTCAACTTCCTGGCGCTGCTGTGGATTCTCAAGCGCTTCCTCTACCGGCCGGTGCTCGACGTGCTCGCCCGCCGTCGCGCCGAGGTGGAGCGCGTCCGGGCCGAAGGCGAGGCGGCGAAAGCGCAAGCCCAGGCCCTGCGCCAGCAATACGAAGCGCGTCTGGCCGACTGGGAAAAGGAGAAGGCGGGCCTGCGCGCCGCCTTCGACGCCGAGCTCGCCGCCGAGCGCGAACGGCAGCTCAAGGCGCTGCAAAAGAGCCTGGCCGACGAGCGTGCCCGCCAGGCGGCGCAGGAATCTCATCGGCAGGCCGAGCTGCAAGGCGCGCTCGAAGCCCGGGCCATCCGCCAGGCCGCAACCTTCGCGGCGCGACTCTTGCAGCGGCTCGCCGATCCCGCGCTCGAAACCCGCCTGCTCGACCTCCTGATCGAGGATCTGGCGCAACTGCCTGCCGCACAGCGGGAGGGCCTGCGCCTCGCGGCCCGGGAGGCCAGCGAGGCCAACGCGCCGGCGCGCGTCGTCAGCGCCCATGCGCTTTCCGAGGATTCGCGCAAGCGCCTGGCCGCGGCGCTCGCCGAGCGGCTCGGCACGCCGCTGCCGCTCGCCTTCGCGGAGGACGGAAGCCTCATCGCGGGCCTGCGCATCGTCATCGGTCCCTGGCAGATCAAGGCCGATCTCGCCGACGAGCTGGCCTTCTTCGCTGCCGGCGCCGAGGGTCCCAGCGCGCATGGCGGCTGAAACCTCGCTGCTCTCCCGGCAGGCGGCACGGCTCGCCGACTACCGCTTCGCGCTGCGCCTCGCGGAGCAGGG
Organism: Sulfuricystis multivorans; assembly: GCF_003966565.1. Lineage (NCBI taxonomy): Bacteria > Pseudomonadati > Pseudomonadota > Betaproteobacteria > Nitrosomonadales > Sterolibacteriaceae > Sulfuricystis > Sulfuricystis multivorans. The sequence goes on from NZ_AP018718.1 coordinate 1,151,296, forward strand.
CAAGGTGGTGGCGGTGGGCGACGGCATTGCCTGGATCGAGGGCCTGCCTTCGGCCGGAATGGACGAGATCGTCCGCTGCGAAGACGGCAGCGAGGCGCTGGTGTTCCACCTGGGCAGCCGCCGCATCGGCGCGATCCTGCTGCGCCAGGGGCCGGGCCTCATCGCCGGCACGCCCGTCCATCTCACCGGCCGAACACTCGACATCGGCGTCGGCGATGCCTGCCTCGGTCGCGTGCTCGATCCCCTCGGCAATCCGCTCGACGGCGGCGAAGCGCCGCGCGTTTCCGCGCGCCGCCGGCTCGAAGCGCCCTCGCCACCGCTCGTCACACGCGATTTCGTCACCCGGCCGCTCGTTTCCGGCAACAAGATCGTCGACACGATGGTGCCCATCGGCAAGGGACAGCGGCAGCTTTTGATCGGCGACGCCGGCACGGGCAAGAGCGCGCTGGCGCTTGACATGGTGATCGCGCAACGGGGCCGCGACGTGTTGTGCGTCTATGTCCTGATCAGCCAGAAGCGTGCCGCCGTGCTGGCCACGCTGGAGACCTTGCGCCGCCATGACGCCCTCGACTACACCTGCCTCGTCGTCGCCGAAGCGACGGCGATGCCGGGCCTCAAGTTCCTCGCGCCCTTTGCCGGCTGCGCCCTCGCCGAAGGCTGGATGGCCGCCGGCCGCGACGTGCTCGTCGTCTATGACGATCTCACCACCCACGCCCGCGCCTACCGCGAACTCTCCCTGCTGCTGCGCCGCCCGCCGGGCCGCGAAGCCTATCCCGGCGACATCTTCTCTCTCCATGCGCGCCTGCTCGAGCGCTCCACCTGCCTCGCTGCGGCGCACGGCGGCGGCAGCATGACGGCGCTGCCGATCGTCGCCACCGAGCAAGGCGAGCTGGCCGCCTACATTCCGACCAACCTGATCTCGATCACCGACGGGCAGATCTATTTCGATCCGCAGCTGTTCGCGCGCGGCTTTCTGCCGGCCATCGACGTCACGCGCTCGGTCTCGCGCATCGGCGGCAAGGCCCAGCACCCGGCGATCAAGGCGGAGGCCGGCCGCATGAAGCTCGACTACCTGCAATTCCTCGAACTGGAAGTCTTCACGCGCTTTGGCAGCAGGCTCGATCCGGCCATCGAGGCCAAGATCCGCCGCGGCCGGCTGTTGCGCGAACTGCTCAAACAGGAGCGGCTGGCGCCCCTGTCGCCGGAACAGCAGATGGCCTGGCTCATCGCCTTCAACGCCGGCCGCTTCGACGGCCTGACGGAAGCGCAAGCCTCGGCACGGCTTGCGCAACTCCTCGCCGCCTTCGCCGCGCCGCCGCTCGCGCTGACTGCGACGCGCGAGGATTGGCTCGCCGCGGTGGACAAGGCATTGGCATCGCCATGAGTCGGCGGCACGTTCTCGCGCATCGGATCATGGCGCTCGACGAGATCGCCAGCATCCTCTCGGCGATGAAGAGCCTCGCGCTGATGGAGATCCATCTGCTCGGCGAATTCATGACCAGTCAGCGGCAGCTGACGGCCGGCATCGAGAGGGCGGCGGCCGACCTGCTGGCCTGGCATCCCGCGCTGCGTCCGCCCGCCGAGGCGGCGCCGGAATTGTGCGTGGTGATCGGCTCGCAGCAAGGGTTTTGCGGCGACACCAACGACGCGCTGCTCGATTACCTGGCGCAACGAGGCATCCCGGCGCTCACCGGACGCTGGATCGTCGTCGGCCAGCGCCTGTCCGCGAGACTGGAAAACGATCCGCGCATGCTGCTGGCGCTGCCCGGCGCGACGGTCGCCGACGAGGTGCCGGCCGTGCTGCAGCGGCTCACACGCGAGATCGTGCGCTTGATGGCCTCGCCCGATCTCGCCGGCCGGGGGCTCTCGGCCCTGCATCACGATCCCGAGGACGGTGCCATCCGCCTGCGCCGTCTCCTGCCGCTGCGCGACCTGCCGGCGCCGCGCGCTGCGGCCTTCGCGCCCGACCTCAACCTGCCGCCGGCGGACGTCTTGCGCGGCCTGATGCAGCATTATCTGCATGCCATCCTCAACGAAGTGCTCTACGGCGCGCTGCTGGCCGAGAACCGGCAGCGCGAGATGCACATGGAGCGTGCCCTCAGACGCCTCGACGAACGCCGCGCACGCCTGCGGCTCGCCGCCAACCGCCAGCGCCAGTCCGATATCACCGAGGAAATCGAATTGCTGTTGCTGGCGGGGGAAATGCAGGCGCCGGCGCCCAACTGACGAGGAGACGAGATGAACCCACCAACCCCGAAAATGGAATTCCGCGTCGTCGCCCGGCGCCTCGACGCGCACGGCAGCGTCGCGCAGTGCAAGGATGCCGAGATCGTGCTCGACACGGATTTGGCCGGCCGGCGCGATGCCTTCAATCCCGCCGAGCTGCTGCTCGCCGCGCTGGCCGCCTGCATGCTCAAGGGGATCGAGCGCGTGACGCCGATCCTCAAGTTCCAGTTGCGCGGCGTCGAGGTGAAGGTGCACGGCGTGCGCCGCGACGTGCCGTCGGGCATGGAGTCGATCGATTATGAAATCGTCGTCGATACCGACGAGGGCGATCGCCGCCTCGAACTGCTGCACGAGAACGTCAAGCGCTACGGCACGGTGTTCAACACCGTGGCGCCGGGAACGACGCTTTCCGGCACGCTGCGAAGAGCGTCATGACTCGACCCTCCAGCCCACGCATCACCGGCACTGGCAATTTTCTGCCGGGGGTGCGCCGCTGGCCGGGTTCGTTCGTATCATCGCGGCCTTAGCCGCCGCTCGCGGCTGAGCTTCGGATCGCCACGCCTTCATGATTTCGATCATGAAGGCAATGACTTGCTGTGTGGGAGTCTTCCCGCCACGAAACACTCGGAGGAAACCATGTCGATGTATCCCAATCTGCTCGCCGCCAAAGCGCCCGCCTTGCTGTTGGCTGGCCTGCTCATCCTGGCCGCGAACCTTGCCCATGCCGCTCCCGATTTTCTCGTCGATGCCGGCTGGCTCGAAAGCCGGCTGAAAGACCCCAAGACCGTGGTACTCGAAGTGCGCTACTTTCCGCACCGCTACGCCACGGTCGGCCATATCCCGGGCGCGGTGCAGGTTGCGCGCTTCAAGGACCTGGGCGACAACGACAGTCCGGTACTGATGCGCCTGCCTGCGCGCGAGGTCTTCCAGGCGACGCTGCGGCGCTGGGGCGTGAATGACGATTCGACGCTCGTGCTCTACGACGATTCGCGCTCGGTGCTCGCCGCGCGGCTTTACTTCCTGCTCGACTACTACGGTTTCGACATGAACCGGGTGAAGATCCTCGATGGCGGCACCGTCGAATGGACCGCCTTCAACGAACTGACCAAGGAAACGGCGCCGCGAAAGCCGGGCAAGGTGACGCTCAAGCCCGGCAATCGCGCCATGATCGCCGAATGGACCGAGGTCTATGAACGCGTCGTCGTCGGCCGCGATCCGCAGGTGGTGCTGATCGACAGCCGGCCGAAGGACATGTACACCGGCAAGCTGATCCGCCATTCGGTACAAGGCGGCCATATTCCCGGCGCAGTCAATGTCGTCAGCCTCGATCTGACCGATGCCCAGTCGCAGAAATGGCTCTCGCTCGATCAGATCGCCGCGGCCTACAAAGACATCCCCAAGGACGCGACGATCATCACCTACTGCCATGATGGCTTCCGCTCCGCGCTTGCCTGGCTGCAACTCAAGGCTCTAGGCTACCGAAACGTGCGCTTCATGAACGGCGGCTGGAGCCAGTGGGATCGCTCGCTGACACTGCCGGTGGTGCAAGGCGACAAGCCTTTCGACGAAGATTTCTCGCTCTGATGCCGTCTTGCCAGCGCCGAGTTTGGCATCTTTTCGCCGACTGACTCGTCTTCTGGTTAGCCCCCTTCAACCACAGCAAACGCGCATGATCGCCACGCCCACCCGCGAAGGCACGAAAACCCCAAGCGCAAACACCCGCCCACCCTTAAGCCCCGTTCGCGGGGGGGGGGGGGGGACTCCGTGCGCGGCGTGCCGCCGCGAAGTTTGGCTGCCGTCGAGGAAACCAAGCTTGGCGCACTTATTGCTTTGTATTTCACGCTAAATGAACGCACACGATCACGAAGGCCATCGCCACGGTAGCACCGACACCCCTGATCAACGCCGCCGCCTGTTCATCGCGCTGGGCCTGACCTGGGCGTTTGCCGCGGTCGAAGCACTGGCTGGCTGGCGTGGGGGTTCGCTCGCACTGCTTGCCGATGCCGGCCACATGGTCACCGACGGTGCGGCCTTGGCGCTCGCTTTACTTGCCGCCTGGCTTGCCTCGCGTCCGGCCTCGGTCCGGCATTCCTACGGCTTAGGTCGGGCGGAGCTCATCGCGGCGCTCGTCAATGCATTGGCGATGCTCGCCGTGGTGGCGGGGATCGGCTGGGAAGCCTGGGGGCGCTTTCAGTCGCCGCGGCCGATCATGGGCGAGCTGGTCAGCCTCGTCGCCGCGCTCGGTCTTGGCGTCAATCTGCTGGTCGCCTGGATGCTCTCGCACGGACAGGAAAACCTCAATGTGCGCGGCGCCTTCCTGCACGTGTTGGGTGACGTGCTCGGTTCGGTGGCCGCGATCGCCGCCGGCATCGTGGTCTGGGTTACCGGTTGGACGCCGATCGACCCATTGCTCTCGATCCTGATCGGCGGGCTGGTGCTCGCGGCGAGCCTGCGCCTGCTGCGCGAAGCCCTGCATGGCTTGATGGACGGTGTGCCTTTCTCGATCGATCTCGAACATCTGGGCCGGGAACTGGCGGCCGTGCCGGGCGTGGTCGAGGTTCACGACCTGCATGTCTGGGCGCTTTCCGGCCAGCGGCTTGCCCTGACCGCGCACGTCACGGTGCGCGAGCTGGCCGCCTGGTCGGAAATATTGTCCGGACTGCGACAAACTGCGCAAGAGCACGGCATCCAGCATGCCACTTTCCAGCCAGAGGTGATATCTTGGGCGCCGCTGGTACGTCACGATTTGACAGACCGTTGAAAAACGTCACGAGGATGGCCACAGGCAAGACGTTTGATGCCCAGCGACCGAGACATATCCAGTAGATAGGCTAGAGACGAGCACCGCGCAACGCAGAAGAATGCCCACCGCAGTAGTTTTTCGACAGCCTGCTAATGGACAATCTGGGCTCGACAGCCCGTTAAACCCAGATTGTCCATTGGAACGCGAGCGGGTTTCGAAGGCGAGGGCGAGCAGGTTTGCGTCCCCGCGACGAGCCAATAACCATGTCTATTGGCGAGGAGCGGGGGCGCGAAGATGCCGCCCGCAGCCCGAAAGCCGCCGTGTAGGGCGACGAAATGACCGTATCAAATGCTCATGGCGCATCAGCCCGGTCTAATGGACAATCTGGGTTAAATTCGACATTCACGGAGAATGATTCATGAGCGAAGCCCAATTTTCTTTCGCGCTCGAACAGCAGGAGGATTTTGCGTTCCTGGTGCGTTTCGACGCCGATCTGCCGGCGCTGCTCACCGACGAGCCGCCGCCACTGGGCAAGGGTGCGGGGCCGAATCCGTCGCGACTGATCGCGGCCGGGGTGGCGAACTGCCTTGCCGCGAGTCTGCTGTTCGCACTGCGCAAGTTCAAGAACGAGCCGGGCAAGCTCACTGCGACGGTGACGACGCAATTGGGGCGCAACGAGCAAAAGCGGCTGCGCATCATGCACATGGGCGTGGAACTCCGCTTTGCGGCCAAGGCGGGGGAGATGGCACAGCTCGAGCGCATCCTGCAAACCTTCGAGGACTACTGCGTGGTCACCCAGAGCGTCCAGCACGGAATCCCAGTCGATATCGCCATCTATGATGGCACCGGGACGCGTCTCAAATAACCGGTCGGTATAATCAACCAATGATGATGTTGTGTTGTGGCCGTTATCGATTAAGCACGGATCGCCCGCTGATCATGGGCATCGTCAATCTGACGCCGGATTCGTTTTCGGGCGACGGCGTCGGCGACGATGTCAAGGCGGCGATCTCTCATGCCGAAGCACAAGCACAGGCCGGGGCCGACATCCTCGATCTGGGAGCAGAATCGTCGCGCCCCGGCGCGGCGCCAGTGTCCGCCGATGTCGAGATCGCGCGATTGCGGCCGGTATTGCGCGCACTACGCGACTGGGGCGTGCCGATCTCGGTCGATACCACGAAGCCGGAAGTGATGCGCATGGCCCTCGACGAGGGCGCGGTGTTGATCAACGACATCATGGCGCTACGTGCGCCGGGCGCCCTCGAAGTCCTGGCGGAAAGCGATGCTGGCGTGTGCTTGATGCACATGCAAGGAGAGCCGCGCACGATGCAGGCCGACCCGCGTTATGGGGACGTGGTCGAGGAGGTGCACACCTTCCTCACCGCGCGGCTGATGGCGTGTCTGGCCGCCGGCATCGACAAGGCACGGCTGATCGTCGATGCCGGTTTCGGCTTCGGCAAGACCGTGGAACACAACTACACGCTGCTGCGCGAACTCGATCGCTTCACGACGCTCGGCGTGCCGATATTGGTGGGGCTGTCGCGCAAATCGATGCTGGGTGCCGTCACCGGCCGGGAAGCCGGCAGCGCGCGCATGCCCGCCAGCATCGCGGCAGCGCTATTGGCGGTGGAACGCGGCGCCAGTATCGTGCGCGTGCACGACGTCGCCGCGACGAAAGATGCGCTCGCCGTTTGGGCGGCGTTGAAAGGGAGTCCTTGATGGCAAGACAGTATTTCGGCACCGACGGGGTGCGCGGCCGCGTCGGCCGCTTTCCGATCACGCCCGAGTTCGCGCTGCGGCTGGGATTTGCCGCCGGCGAGACACTCGTCGCCCATGCCCGCGATTCGGGTCATGCCCGCGACGGCGAGCGGCCGGCGGTGCTGATCGGCAAGGACACGCGCATTTCCGGCTACATGCTCGAAGCCGCGTTGGAGGCCGGCTTTTCCGCTGCCGGCGTCGATGTGATGCTGTGCGGGCCGCTGCCGACGCCGGCCGTCGCCTATCTGACCCGGGCGCTGCGTCTGGCGGCGGGTGTGGTGATCTCCGCCTCGCACAACCCCTATGACGACAACGGCATCAAATTCTTCGCCGCCGGCGGCTACAAGCTGCCGGATGCCGTCGAAGAGGAAATCGAAGCACGACTCGCCGAACCGATGGGTTGCCGACCGTCGAGCGAGCTTGGCAAGGCGCGCCGCGTCGAAGACGCCGCCGGGCGCTACATCGAATTCTGCAAGAGCACCTTTCCGAACGATCTCGATCTGAAGGGACTCAAGATCGTCGTCGATTGCGCGCATGGCGCGGCCTACCACGTCGCGCCGAAAGTGTTCCACGAGCTCGGCGCCGAGGTGGTGGCGGTCGGCGCGCAGCCGGATGGCTTGAACATCAATGCCGGCGTCGGCGCAACGATGCCGGCGTTCGTGCGCGAACAGGTGCTCAAGCACCAGGCCGATCTGGGCATCGCCCTCGACGGCGATGGCGACCGGGTGTTGATGGTCGATGCCAGCGGCCGCCTGTTCGACGGCGATGCGCTGCTGTATGTGATCGCGCGCCGTCAGCAGGCCTTACGGGGTTTGCCCGGCATCGTCGGCACCCTGATGAGCAATCTCGGTTTCGAGCAGGCGCTTGCGCGGCTGGGCATCGACTTTGCGCGTGCGAAAGTCGGCGACCGTTACGTGCTCGAGCTGATGCAGGAAAAGGGCTGGCCGCTCGGTGGTGAGAATTCCGGCCACATCATCTGTCTGGATCGGCATACCACCGGCGACGGCATCGTTGCCGCGCTGCAGGTGCTCGCCGCCTTGCGCGAGCGCGACGAGACGCTCGCCACGGCCTGCGCCGATCTGACGATGTTCCCGCAGAAACTGATCAACGTGCGCTTCACGAAGCCTTTCGATTGGCGCGGCAACCACGCCATCCAGGCCGCGACGGCGCAGGCCGAGAAGATCCTCGATGGCCGCGGGCGTGTGCTGCTGCGCCCCTCCGGCACCGAGCCGCTGCTGCGCGTGATGGTCGAAGGCGAGGATCAGGCGCTCGTACTGGCCCAGGCCGAGGCGATCGCCCAGGCAGTGCGGGCGGCCGCGGATCTCTGAGGGTGCCGTGCTGCCAGCGCCGAATTTCCTGAGTCAGCCGATCAGCACCAAACTCCAAGTCGCAACGACGTTGAAGAGCGCGAGCAGCACTGCCGCGCTGCCGATGTCCTTGGCGCGCTTGGCGAGCCGGTGATGTTCGAGCGAAACACGATCGACGGCGGCCTCGATCGCCGAATTGAGTAGCTCGACGATCAGCACCAGCAGCACGCTGCCGATCATCAAAGCCTTGCCCAGACCGCTGGCGGGCAGGAAAGCGGCGAGTGGGATCAGCACGAGCGCGAGCCACACCTCCTGGCGGAATGCATCCTCGTGCCGGTAGGCGGCGGCGAGCCCGTCGAGCGAATAGCGCAACGCGTTGATCAGCCGGGTGAGGCCGGTCTTGCCTTTGAACGGACTTTCGTCATGCGGTTCCATACGCGAAAGATAGCAGTTTTGCGCTGCGCGCCGCTTACAGGAACGATGGTCTTCTGTGCGTCGTTGCCGTCGTGGGCGAGACTATAGGCGCCCGAGATGAAGAGCTGCATGTAGCTGAATCAGCGCCCACCTGCGTCGGCGTCTGGTGGCGAGAGAGCCAGGCGACGAGCACCATCAGCAGACCGCCGAGCATGAAGCCGACGAACGGCGAGACGACGATGAAGACGAGGATCTCGATGAGCCGCTCCAGACGATCGGACTGAGGCCGTCCCCCTTCGCCGCCGTCGCGGCGGTTCGGTAACACCCGTACAATGGCTCATCACCCATCACCCCGAGTGCCAAAGGTACTGGACGAATACATTCGTTTGACCTTCGGCGCACACATCGCTAGAATGCGCGCTCTCGGGGTGTAGCGCAGCCCGGTAGCGCGCTTGCTTTGGGAGCAAGATGTCGGGGGTTCGAATCCCTCCACCCCGACCAGGCGCCTGCATCTCCGACCGCTTGACGGGACCGCCCGTAGCTCAACCGGATAGAGCACCGGCCTTCTAAGCCGGGGGTTGTGAGTTCGAGTCTCGCCGGGCGGGCCAGGTTTCCAGGTGGTGGACGTAGCTCAGTTGGTAGAGTCCCGGATTGTGATTCCGGTCGTCGTGGGTTCGAGTCCCATCGTCCACCCCAACCAACATTTCCTCTTTAAGGAAACGCTGAATAAGTTGCTGCGCGGGCGCCTCGCTGCGTTGCGCGGTGTTGGCTTCGGCCGCTTCGCTTAACCTCGGCAAAGCCAAAGTGAGCCTTCGCCACAACTTCGTTGTCGCTCCCTCGCCTATCTATTTGATAGGCTTCGGTCGCTGCGCACCAAACGCCTTGCATCTGGCCATCCTCGTGACGTTTTTCAACGGCCTGCTAATGGACAATCTGGGTTTATCAATCTTTCGTTTCGTCGCCCTCCAGCCTATGGCTGAGGCGTGATGTCTTGCCTGTCGGTTTTTTTTCGAGTACAGTTCAAACGAACGTATGAACAAAACGGAGTGCCCATGAAGACCCCACGTGACTCTCCAGCGAGCGATACCCGGGAGCGCATCCTCGACGTCGCCGAGCGGCTGTTCATGGAATATGGTTACGACGGCACCTCGATGCGCCAGATCACCGGCGAGGCGGGGGTCAATCTAGCGGCGGTCAATTATCACTTCGGCAGCAAGGAGGCACTTTTGCAGGCAGTGTTCCGCCGTCGTCTGGCCTGTTTGAACGAGGAACGGCTGCGCGTGCTCGATCGGCTCGAGGCGGAAGCCGGCGGCAAGCCGCTGAAGCCTTCACAGATCGTCGATGCGTTTTTCGGCACGATGCTACGCATGGCGCAGGACAAGGATTGCGGCGGCCAGATCTTCCTGCGCCTGTTGGGACGCACGATGACCGAGCCGGCCGAGTTCATCCGCACTTTCCTCGCCCAGGAATACCGCCCAGTGCTCGAACGTTACAAGGCCGCGTTGTTCCGCGCGCTGCCGGAAGTGCCGCATGCCGAGATCGTCTGGCGCTTCCATTTCATGCTCGGCGCGACTTCCTACGCGATCGCCGGCACCGACGCGCTGCGGCTCGTCACCGATTGGGAGATCGAGGAAGAGGATTCGGTCGACCGGCTCGATCGACTGCTGCCGCGGCTGATGAGCTTCCTGCTCGGCGGCCTGCGGGCGCCGTTGCCGGAATTCAGTGACGAGAAGAAATCCTGATCGATACGGAGAGGAGTGGAGTAATGACAATAGGATACTGGTTGTGGTTGGGGCTGATCATTGCCGTCGCAGGAGTTTTCGTCGTCCGGCCGTTGCGCCGTGCCGTGCTGTCAGCGCCGATTTTCGCCGCCTATCGACGCTTGCTGCCACCGATGTCGGACACCGAGCGTGCGGCGCTCGAAGCCGGCAGCGTCTGGTGGGAAGGGGAGCTGTTTTCCGGCAAACCGGACTGGCAGCGGCTGTTGCGCCTGCCGAAGCCGACACTCAGCGCCGAGGAGCAGTCCTTTCTCGATCACGAGGTCGAGGAAGTCTGCGCCATGGTCGATGAGTGGCGCATCACCCGCGAGCTCTATGATCTGCCGCCGCAAGTCTGGGATTATCTGAAGCGCAAGGGCTTCTTTGGCATGATCATTCCGAAGCGCTATGGTGGGCTGGAATTCTCGGCCTATGCGCATTCGCAGGTGGTGACCAAGCTGTCGACCCGCTCTTCGACGCTGGCGGTGACGGTAATGGTGCCGAATTCGCTGGGCCCGGCCGAGCTGTTGCTGCACTATGGCACCGAGGCGCAGAAAAATCACTACCTGCCACGGCTGGCACGCGGCGAGGAAATTCCCGCCTTTGCGCTGACCAGCCCCTGGGCCGGCTCGGACGCGGCCTCGATTCCCGACGTCGGCATCGTCTGCAAGGGGGACTGGCAGGGCCGCGAGGTGATCGGCATGCGCGTGAGCTGGGACAAGCGTTACATCACGCTAGCGCCGGTGTGTACTTTGCTGGGCCTCGCCTTCCGACTCTACGACCCGGAAGGTCTGCTCGGTGACAAGAAGGATCTCGGCATCACCTGCGCGCTGGTGCCGGCCGATCATCCCGGCGTCGAGCTCGGTCGCCGGCATTTCCCGCTCGATGCGATGTTCATGAACGGCCCGACGCGTGGCCGGGATGTGTTCATGCCGCTCGATTTCATCATCGGCGGGCCAGGGATGGCCGGCCAGGGCTGGCGTATGCTGATGGAGTGCCTCGCCGCCGGGCGTTCCATCTCGCTACCGTCTTCGAATACCGGCATGGCGCAGCTCACCGCACGCGCAGTGGGCGGCTATGCCCGCGTGCGCCAGCAGTTCGGCATGCCAGTCGGCCGCTTCGAAGGCGTCGAGGAGGCGCTGACGCGCATCGCCGCCAACACCTATCTGATGGATGCGACGCGCAAATTCACCGCCGGTGCGGTCGATCTCGGCGAAAAGCCGGCCGTCGCTTCGGCGATCGCCAAGTATCACGTCACCGAGCGGGCGCGCAAGGTGGTCAGCGACGGCATGGACGTGATCGGCGGCAAGGGCATCTGTCTCGGCCCATCGAACTTCCTCGGCCGGGCGTGGCAGCAGGTGCCGATCGGCATCACCGTCGAGGGCGCGAACATCCTGACCCGTTCGCTGATCATCTTCGGCCAGGGGGCGATCCGCTGCCATCCCTACCTTTTCGCCGAGATGTCGGCGGCCACGGAGGCTGATGCGCAGCTTGGCCTCGAGCGCTTCGACCGCGCCTTCTGGGGCCATGTCGGCTTCACGCTGAAAAACGGTCTGCGCTCCTTCTGGCTGGGGCTGACCGGCTCGCACTTCGTGCGCATCGAGGCGGCGGTGGCGCCACAGATGCGGCGTTACTACCAGCAGCTGACGCGCTTTGCGGCAGCCTTTGCGTTTCTCGCCGACATCGCGCTACTGGTGATGGGCGGGGGGCTCAAGCGGCGCGAGAAGCTCTCGGCGCGGCTCGGCGACATCCTGGCGTCACTCTATCTGATGTCCGCGACGTTGAAGCGTTTCGAGGACGAAGGTCGGCAGGCCGCCGATGCGCCGCTCGTGCACTGGGCGATCTGGGACACGATGTATCAGGCGCAGCAGGCCTTCGAAGGCGTGATCGGCAACTTCCCGAACCGCTGGGTGGCCGCCCTCCTGCGTCGTGCGATCTTCCCGTGGGGGCATCCCTATGTCGTGCCTTCGGATGCGCTCGGCCACCGGGCGGCGCGGTTGCTGCTCGAGCCCTCGGCGACGCGAGACCGGCTCACCGCCGAGTGTTTCCTGCCGCGTGACGAAAACGAGCCGGTTGGCGCGATCGAACTGGCGCTCGCCGCGACGCTCGCCGCCGAACCGATCGAAACCAAGATTCGCACTGCGGAACGCGCGGGCCGTTTCGACGACGAGCCGCGCGCCAATTTGCGCGAGATCGCGCAACTCGCCCTGGAACGCGGCGTGATCGGCAGCGCCGAATACGAGACGCTCCGGCTGCGCAACCGTCTGCGCGATATCGTCATTCGCGTCGACGACTTCCCGTTCGATTTCGGCCGTGCCGCGGCACAGATCGATCAAGAAAGGCTGGCCGCCTGACGCTCATCTGCCGCATGTTGTAGAAATGGCACAGCGAGGAGGGAGGAAAAGCTGTTCAAACGAAATTTCAAACAGCTGTTTCGGTTTTAATCGGTTTCGTAGTGGTTTTCCCCATTCAACGTAGCAAAGGAGGAGTCAAAATGCACAAACGCTTCACCCCAAGGATTCTCGCCGCGGCGCTGGCCGCTCTTGCATCGGGCGGCGCATGGGCGTCGGGTTTTGCTTTGCAGAATCAGACCGGCTCGGGCAATGGCAATGCCTTTGCCGGTGCTGCTGCAGCCGCCGAAGATGCCGGGACTATCTTTTTCAACCCCGCCGGAATGATGAATCTCTCTCCAGGCCATCATCTTTCGGTGGCAGGCACTATCCTCGTGCGCTCGATCGAATTCACCAACAAGGGGACGACGGTACCAACCTTTACGGGCGATAATGGTGGGGATGCTGGAGGTGTGGCTTTGATTCCGGCGGGTTACTTTAGCTACGCTTTGTCGCCGAATCTGCGGCTGGGGTTGGGTATCTCCCCGACATTTGGCAACGTCACCGAATACGACCAGAGTTTCATCGGCCGTTTTTCCGGCTATTACGCTGATCTGAAGCAGATCAACATCAATCCTTCAGTTGCCTGGAAGGTAAACGAAACGGTTTCTTTGGGCTTCGGTCTCAATTGGGCCAAAAATGAAGTCGAATTTCGTTTAAAAACGCCGATAGGTGTTGCAACCCAAACGACGGCGATACTTGAAGGCGATGACGATGCCTGGGGTTGGAATGCTGGTGTGATGTTCAATCTTTCCCAAAACACACGCCTTGGACTTGCCTACCGCTCGAAAATCAAATTCGATCTGGAAGGCAATCAGATCGTCGTCGGCGTGCCCACCCAAAGCTTCGCTATTCGATCGAGACTCGAAACGCCCGACAGTTTCTCGATCGCGGTTAGCCATCAGCTGAACGAGCGGACGCAACTTCTGGCCGATTACACTTGGACGGGTTGGAGCTCAGTGAAGTCTTTGCCCGTCTATCACGCTTCAAGCGGTGTCCAGGTTAACTCACTGTCTTATAACTTCGACGACACCTACCGGGTCGGCTTCGGCGTGAATTACCAGTGGAACGATGCCTGGAAGCTGCGATTCGGTATCGCTTATGACAAGACTCCGGTGCAGAGCGACGCCGACCGCACTATGACACTTCCAGATGCCGATCGCACATGGTTGTCTTTCGGGGCGAAGTGGAAGACGAGCAAGCAGTCGTCATGGGATTTCGGCTATACACACATCTTTTTCAAGGATGTCTCGACGACGCGGCAGGTGACCTACACGGGGGCTCAAGCGCCATTCAGTCATACCGTGAGGGGCAGCTTCGAGACGACGGCCGACCTTCTCTCGGTGCAATACAACCACGGCTTTTAATTTTCCTCCAGTTTTGCGCCCCCGGCTTTCCCCCGGGGGCTTTTTTTTGCATAGCTCTTGACATGCAGTCGATGTTTCGGCTTACAATTCAAACGTTCGTTTTACTCTGAGGAGAGGGAAGTGGAAAATTTGACCATCAAGCGCGTCGCCGTGCTCGGCGCCGGCGTCATGGGCGCGCAGATCGCCGCGCATCTGGCCAATGCGCGGGTGCCGGTGCTGCTGTTCGACCTGCCGGCCAAAGACGGCGACAAGAACGCGATCGTCGACAAGGCGCTGGCCGGGCTGAAGAAGCTGAAGCCCACACCGCTGGCGACGGCGCGTGTTCTGCCCTACATCGAAGCGGCCAATTACGACGAGGATCTGGTGAAGCTCACCGCTTGCGATCTGGTCATCGAAGCGATCGCCGAACGGCTCGACTGGAAAAAAGACCTCTATGCGAAGATTGCGCCGCATCTCGCATCTTGCGCGATCCTCGCCTCGAACACCTCGGGGCTGTCGCTGGCGGCGCTCGATGGGACGCTTCCCGAAACGCTGCGCTCCCGTTTCTGTGGCATTCATTTCTTCAACCCGCCGCGCTACATGCATCTCGTCGAGCTGATCGCCGCGCCGGCGACCCAGCCCCAGCTGCTCGACGATCTGGAGACCTGGTTGGTGATGCGTCTGGGCAAAGGCGTGGTGCGCGCGTTCGATACGCCCAACTTCGTCGCCAACCGCGTCGGCGTCTTTTCGATGCTGGCCGCGATCCATCACACGCAGGCCTTTGGGCTGGGCTTCGATGAGGTCGATGCGCTCACCGGGCCGCTGATAGGCCGACCGAAGAGCGCGACCTACCGCACTGCCGATGTCGTTGGACTCGACACGCTCGCTCATGTCGTCAAGACGATGCAGCAAGCTTTGCCGAACGATCCGTGGCATGCGCATTTCCAGGTGCCAGCCTGGCTCACGCTGCTGATCGAGCAGGGCGCGCTGGGCCAGAAGGTGGGTGCCGGCATCTACCGCAAGCAGGGCAAGGAGATTCTCGTCCTCGATCTCGCTGCACGCGATTACCGTGCGTCAGGAAAGACCGTGGCCGAGGAAGTGGCGGCGATCCTGAAGCTCAAGAATCCGGCCGAGAAGTTTGCCCAGCTGCGCGCGAACCCGCACCCGCAGGCGCAATTCCTCTGGGCGATCTTCCGCGATCTGTTCCACTATGCGGCGTTTCATCTGGCCGAGATCGCCGACAACGCGCGCGATGTCGATCTGGCGCTGCGCTGGGGCTTCGGCTGGGCCTTCGGCCCGTTCGAGACCTGGCAGGCGGCGGGTTGGCAGGCGACCGCCGAGGCGATCACGGCCGACATCACTGCCGGCAAGGCGATGAGTGCCGCGCCGCTGCCGGCCTGGGTGAGCGATGGTCGCGCAGGCGTGCATACGCCGCATGGCTCCTGGTCGGCGCGCAACGCGGTTTATGCGCCGCGCTCGACGCTGCCGGTCTATCGTCGTCAGCTGTTCCCGGAAATCCTGGTCGGCGAGGCACCACGGTTGCCCGAGGTGGCAGGCGAGACGCTCTACGCCAACGAGGGTGTGCGACTGTGGCGCCTGCCAGAGATCGATGCCAGCATCGGCATCCTCTCGGTGATTTCGAAGAACCATACGCTCGGCAACGAGGTGCTCGACGGCATCCAGGCCGCCGTGCGCCTGGCCGAGGAGAAGCTCGACGGGCTGGTGATCTGGCATCCGGCGCCGTTCGCGGTCGGCGCGAACCTGAAACAGGTGTTGCAGGCGATCCAGGCCTCTGAATGGCATCTGCTCGAAGCCACGGTGGAGAAATTCCAGCGCACCTCGCAAGCGCTGAAATATGCGCAGGTGCCGGTGGTGGCGGCGGTCGAGGGCATGGCCTTGGGCGGCGGTTGCGAATTCCTGATGCACTGCGCACACCGAGTTCTGGCGCTCGAAAGCTATGTCGGCCTGGTCGAGGCCGGTGTCGGCTTGATCCCGGCAGGCGGCGGCTGCAAGGAGTTCGCCGTCCGGGCCGCCGCGCTGGCGGCTCAGACGGCCACCCCGAACGAGGTGTTCCCGTTCCTGCAGACGGTGTTCCAGACCATCGCGATGGCCAAGGTGGCCGGCAGTGCATTGGAGGCGATCGACTACGGCTTCGCGCGGGAGGCCGACACGGTGCGCTTCAACGCCAAGGAGCTGCTTTATGTGGCGTTGAAACAGGCGCGCGCGCTGGCCGATGCGGGCTTCGTTCCGCCGTTGCCGGCGCGCGACATTCCGGTCGCGGGCCGCACCGGCATCGCCAACTGCGAGATGATGCTGGTCAATATGAAAGAGGGCGCGATGATTTCGGCGCACGATTACCGGGTCGCCAAGGCGGCGGCAGTGGCGCTGTGCGGTGGCGAAATCGAGACCGGCAGCCGTGTCGACGAGGAATGGCTGCTGACCATCGAGCGCCGCGAGTTCATGCGTCTGCTGCGCACACCCGAGACGCAGGCGCGCATCGCGCACATGATGGAAACCGGCAAGCCGCTGCGAAATTGAGGAGAATCAGATGAACAAGCAAATCCAGGACGCCTACATCGTTGCCGCCAAGCGGCTGCCGGTGGCGAAGAAGAACGGCATGTTCCGCCATGTGCGGCCCGACGACATGCTCGCGCACGCGATTCGTGCCGTCGTCGCCGAAGTTCCGCAACTCGATCCGGAGCGCATCGGCGACGTGATCGTCGGCTGTGCGATGCCCGAAGCCGAGCAGGGTATGAACGTCGCGCGCATCGGCCTGCTGCTCGCTGGTCTGCCGGTGTCGGTACCGGGGATGACGATCAACCGCTTTTGCGCCTCGGGCTTGCAGGCGGTCGCCGATGCGGCCAGCCAGATCCGCCTCGGCAACGCCGACGTGATGATCGCCGCCGGTACCGAGTCGATGACCGTGATGCCACAGATCATGGGCAACAAGGTGGCGATCAATCCGGCGGTGTTCTCGGACGAGAACGTCGGCATCGCCTATGGCATGGGACTGACCGCCGAGAAGGTGGCAGCGCGCTGGCAGGTGACGCGCGAAGATCAGGATGCCTTCGCGCTCGAATCGCATCGCCGTGCGTTGGCGGCGATCGCGGCCGGCCATTTCAAGGCCGAGATCACGCCTTACACGGTGCGCGAGCAGTTACCGAACCTCGCCACCGGTGAAATCGTGACGCGTGAGTTCGTCGCCGAGAACGATGAGGGACCCCGTGCCGACAGCGCGATGGAAAAGCTCGCGAAACTGAAGCCGGTGTTCCATGCCAAGGGGTCGGTGACGGCGGGCAACTCCTCGCAGATGTCGGATGGCGCCGCGGCGGTGCTGTTGATGTCGGAGCGCGCGCTGAAGGAATTCGGATTGACGCCGCAAGCGCGCTTCGTCGGCTTCGCCGCTGCGGGGGTCGAGCCGGAGATCATGGGCATCGGTCCGATCGCGGCGATCCCGAAGGTGCTTGCCGCGACCGGCGTCAAGCAAGAGGATCTCGACTGGATCGAGCTCAATGAGGCTTTCGCGGCGCAGTCGCTGGCGGTGATCCGCGAGCTCGGGCTCGATCCGGCGAAGGTGAATCCATTGGGCGGTGCAATCGCGCTGGGACATCCGCTCGGTGCGACGGGCGCGATCCGCACCGCCACCGTCGTGCATGGCCTGCGGCGTACCGGCGGGCGCTATGGAATGGTGACGATGTGCATCGGCACCGGCATGGGTGCGGCGGGAATCTTCGAGCGCGTCTGAAGCGTTCGCCAGGAGGAGGCGTATGCGGAGCATTGGCAAGAAAACGATATCGGCCCTGGTGTTCGCGGCACTGCTCGGCGCAGCCGGTGCGGCGAAGGCGCTGGAAGTGGCCGGCGTCAAGGTCGAAGAGCGGGTGCAGACTGCAGGTAAGACGCTGACGCTCAATGGGGCCGGCCTGCGCACCAAGCTGTTCTTCAAGGTCTATGTGGCGGCGCTGTATGTCGAAAAGCCGAGCCGCGAGGCCACGGCGGTGATCAGCAGCCCCGGCGCGCGGCGAGTCGTGCTGTCGATGTTGCGCGAGCTTGATGCCGAAACGCTCTATGGCGCGCTAGAGGAAGGCTTGCGAAACAATTTGACCGACGCCGAGCGCGCCGTGCTCAAGACCTCGATCGAGGCGCTCGCGGCGACGATGCGCGCGATCGGCAAGGTCCTGCCAGGCGACACGGTGACGCTCGACTTCAGCGCCGATGGGCTGGCGATCGCTCACAATGGCAAGCCAAAAGGCAGGATCGCCGATGAAGGCATCGGCCCGGCAGTACTGAAGGTGTGGCTGGGCGAGAAGCCGGCTGAAGAGTCGCTGAAACAAGCTCTGCTCGGCCATTGATCTCCGTCGGTGACAATGTCTGAATCAAAACGAGGAGGAGACTGGCGATGGAAAAGGTCTGGTTGAAGAGCTATCCGCCCGGCGTGCCGGCACAGATCGACCCGTCGCGCTTCGCGAGCCTGGCGGCGGTGTTCGAGCACGCTTGCACGAAATATGCCGATCAGATTGCCTATCTGTCGATGGGCAAGGGGATCGGCTACCGTCAGCTTCTCGCCGATGCGCAGGCTTTTGCCGGTTGGCTGCAGGCGCGCGGGCTGAAGAAGGGCGATCGCGTCGCGCTGATGATGCCCAACGTCCTGCAGTATCCGGTAGCGCTGTTCGGTGTCTTGCTTGCCGGCTGCGTGGTGGTCAATTGCAATCCGCTCTACACGCCGCGCGAGCTCGAACATCAGCTCGAGGATTCGGGGGCGAGCGCAATCGTGATTCTGGAGAACTTTGCTCACACGTTGCAGGCGGTGATCGACAAAACTGCGGTGCGCCATGTGATCGTCACACCGCTTGGGGAATTGTTGGGCGTCAAGGGCATGCTGGTCAATTTCGTCGTCCGCCACGTGAAAAAGCTGGTGCCCGCCTGGAGCCTGCCCCAGGCGATCGGCTTCAAACAGGCGCTGGCCGAAGGTCGGCGGCACGGTTTCACGGCCGTGCCGCTCGCGCATGACGATCTCGCTTTCCTGCAATACACCGGTGGCACCACCGGCGTCTCGAAGGGCGCGATGCTCACGCACGGGAATCTGTGCGCGAACATGCTGCAGGCGCATGCCTGGATCGCGCACAAGATCGAGGAAGGCAAGGAGGTGATCGTCACCGCGCTGCCGCTCTATCACATCTTCGCGCTGACCGCGAACTGCCTGGTGTTCCTGCTGATGGGGGCGCGCAACGTGCTGATCGCCAATCCGCGCGACATCCCGCACTTCGTCAAGGAATGGGCCAAGTATCCGGTCTCGGTGATCACCGGCGTGAATACGCTGTTCAATGCGCTGCTCAACAACGAAGACTTTGGCAAGCTCGATTTCTCGCCGATGAAGGTGACGCTCGGTGGCGGCATGGCGGTATTGAAGCCGACCGCAGAGCGCTGGCGGCAGGTGGTCGGTGTGCCGCTGGTGCAGGCTTATGGGCTGACCGAGACTTCGCCGGCGGCGACGATCAATCCCATCGATATCACCGAGTTCAACGGCTCGATCGGCCTGCCGATTCCCTCGACCGAGGTTTC
Organism: Sulfuricystis multivorans; assembly: GCF_003966565.1. Taxonomy (NCBI): domain Bacteria; kingdom Pseudomonadati; phylum Pseudomonadota; class Betaproteobacteria; order Nitrosomonadales; family Sterolibacteriaceae; genus Sulfuricystis; species Sulfuricystis multivorans. The sequence continues at coordinate 1,170,796 of NZ_AP018718.1, forward strand.
GATCCGGGCCGACGACGGTCACGAGGTGCCGCTCGGCCAGGTCGGCGAGATCTGCATCCGCGGGCCGCAGGTGATGAAAGGCTATTGGCAGCGCCCCGACGAGACCGCCAACGTGCTGTTGCCCGACGGCTTCCTACGCACTGGAGATCTCGGCTATGTCGATGAGCAGGGCTTCGTCTATCTCGTCGATCGCAAGAAGGACATGATCCTGGTCTCGGGCTTCAATGTCTTCCCGAACGAAGTCGAGGAAGCGGTGGCGCAGCATCCCGGCGTGCTCGAAGTCGCGGCGATCGGCGTGCCCGACGAGCATTCCGGCGAGGCGGTGAAGATCTTCGTCGTGAGGAAAGACCCGAACCTGACGGCGGAGGCGCTGATCAATCATTGCCGGAATCTGCTCACCGGCTACAAGGTGCCCAAGCAAGTCGAATTTCGTGCCGATCTGCCGAAGACCAACGTCGGCAAGATTTTGCGCCGCGCGCTGAAGGAGCAGGGCTGATGCCGATTCCCGCAGCTCTGAAAAGGAATCTGACGTTGCCGGTGATCGGCGCGCCGATGTTCATCGTCTCGACGCCGGAACTGGTGATTGCCCAATGCAAGGCCGGCATCATCGGCGCGTTTCCGGCGCTCAATGCGCGTCCGGCCGAAAAGCTCGACACATGGCTGACGACCATCGAGGCGGCGCTCGCCGATCAGCCGGCCGCCCCGTATGCGGTGAATCTGATCGTCCACCCGACCAACGAACGGCTGGCAGCCGATCTGGCCTGCTGCGTCGCGCATCGCGTGCCGCTGGTGATCACCAGTCTCGGTGCGCCGAGCGCGATCGTGCCGCAGGTGCACGCTTATGGCGGACTGGTGTTCCATGATGTGACCAATGTGCGCCATGCCATAAAGGCACTGGAAGCCGGTGTCGATGGCCTGATCCTGGTGGCCGCCGGCGCCGGCGGGCATGGCGGCACGTTGAGTCCGTTCGCGCTGGTGGCCGAGGTGCGCCGGTTCTATGACGGCCCGCTGGCGCTCGCCGGCGCGATCACCCAGGGACGGCAGATCCTCGCCGCACAGGTACTCGGCGCCGATTTCGCCTACCTCGGCACACGCTTCATCGCCACACAGGAGGCCAACGCCAGCGACGCCTATAAGCAGGCGATCCTCGCCGCTCATGCCGAAGACATCGTCTATACGCCGTATTTCACCGGCGTGCCCGGCAATTATTTGAAGAGCAGCATCCTCGCGGCCGGCCTCGATCCTGCCGCGCTTCCTTCTGGCCACGGGCCGAAGCTCGAATTCACCCGCGCCAGCGAGGGCGCCAAGGCCTGGCGCGACATCTGGGGCGCCGGTCAGGGCGTGGGGGGAATCGAGGACGTGCCGCATACCGCCGTGCTGGTCGAGCGGCTGAAACGCGAATTCGACGCGGCCCGTGCCGCATCGTGCGGGCTATGATGCCGTCCCGCCAGCGCCGATTTTGATGATCATCGATATGACAAGGAGTGGAAAACATGAGTGACTACCGGGCCCCCGTCGAAGAGATGCGTTTCCTGATCGAGGAGATCGTGGGACTTTCAGAAATCCGCCAATTGCCGGGGTGTGAGGAGGCCAGCGAGGACGTCGTGTCGGCGATCCTCGACGAGGCGGCGAAATTCGCCGGCGAAGTGCTTGCGCCGCTAAACCGCGTCGGCGACAAGACCGGCTGCCGGCTCGAAGGCGACACGGTGATCACGCCACCGGGCTGGCAGGAAGCGTATCACCAGTTCTGCGAGGCCGGCTGGGGCGGCTTGACCGCGCCGGCGGAATTCGGCGGGCAGGGTCTGCCGAATTCGCTGGGCGTGGCCGTCGAGGAAATGTGGAACGCCGCCAACATGTCGTTCGCGCTCGGGCCGATGCTCACCACGGGTGCCGTCGATGCGCTTCTCACCGCCGCTAGCCCGGAAATCAAGTCGATCTATCTGCCGAAGATGATCTCTGGCCAATGGACCGGCACGATGAACCTGACCGAGCCGCAGGCGGGCTCCGATCTGGCGCTGATCCGCACGCGCGCGCAACCCCAGCCCGACGGTACCTATCGGTTGTTCGGCCAAAAGATCTTCATCACCTATGGCGAGCACGACCTCGCCGAGAACATCATCCATCTGGTGCTCGCCCGGCTGCCGGATGCGCCGGCCGGCGTGAAGGGCATTTCGCTGTTCGTCGTGCCGAAGTTCCTGGTCAATGCCGATGGCTCGCTCGGCGCCCGCAACGACGTGCGCTGCGTGTCGATCGAGCACAAGCTCGGCATCCATGCCAGCCCGACCTGCGTGATGGCCTATGGCGATGCCGGCGGCGCGGTCGGCTACCTGGTCGGCGAGCCGAATGCCGGCCTCAAGTACATGTTCATCATGATGAACGCGGCACGTCATGCCGTCGGCGTCCAGGGCGTGGCGATCGCCGAACGGGCCTTCCAACAGGCGCTGACCTACGCACGCGAACGCAAGCAAGGCCGCGATCTGGCCAGCGGCGAAGGGCCGGTGAGCATCGACCGGCATCCGGACGTGCAACGCATGCTGCTGACCATCAAGACACGCATCGAAGCCTACCGGGCGCTCGCCTATTACGCTTCGGGCCTGTTCGACCGCGCCTATCATCATCCCGATACCAAGGAGCGCGAGCTGGCGCTCATGATGGGTGAGCTGTTCATCCCGCTGGTCAAAGGCGGCGCCACCGAGATGAGCATCGAGGCGACCTCGCTGGCGGTGCAGGTACATGGCGGGATGGGCTATGTCGAGGAGACCGGCGCCGCGCAGCATTTCCGCGATGCGCGCATCACGACGATCTACGAGGGCACCACCGGCATCCAGGCCAATGACCTGATCGGCCGCAAGCTGATGCGCGACCAGGGAGCGACGCTGATGCGGCTGCTGGGCATGGTCGAGACCACCTGCAAGGAGCTCGCAGGCAGCGGCGACGCAGATCTCGCGCCGATCGGCGCGCATTTGGCCAAGGCGCTGGCCGCCTGGGGAGAAGCAGCCCGCTGGATCGGCGAGAACCTCAAGGGCAACATACTCGGCGTGTTTGCCGGTTCGGTACCGTTCCTCGAACTGTCGAGCCGGGTCGCCGGTGGCTGGCTGCTGGCCAAATCCGCGCAGATCGCCAAACGGCGGCTTAGCGAAGGCGTGGGCAATGCCCGCTTCTACCAGGCGAAGATCGCCAGCGCGCGTTTCTATGCCGATCATCAGCTGCCGCAAGCGAGGGCGTTGGCGCAATCGATCCGCAGCTACGATGCCACCACGTTGCAGGCCTACGCCAGCGCGCTCTTTGCGTATGATTGAGGGCATTTTCTCCAGGAGAGATCATGCAGGCAGAAACACTGGAAGCGAAGAACGAGCTAGAACGGAAGCTGCTGGCCGCCATCAATGGCGAGCTGGCGGCAGAAGAATTCATGCGTGAATTGCTCACGCAGCAGATCTTCATCCCGATCAAGGACGATCGCGACAGCGGGATTCAGGGCTTGCAGCTCACCAACAAGGCAACACCGCTCGTCGTCGAGGATGAGGCGGGCGGTAAGATCGTCGTGCTGTTTACGAGTCCAGAGCGCGCCAAGGATTTCCTCGCCGACGTGCCTGGTTATAGCGGCGGTCTGTTGGCCGAGTTTTCCTGGGTCGTCGAGCGCATGGAGCCCGGTTTCGCGATCGCGGTCAATCCGGGGATCGAGCTCGGCATGGACATCGAGCCCGAGCAGGTGATGGAGATGCTGGCAATCCTCGCATCGCGCGAGAAGAGCAACTGATGAAACTCGGCTACGTGCGCCCGCTCGACCTGAAGCGAGGATGCGTCGAGATGGCGCATGGCGCGGGCGGCCGCGCGATGGTGCAGCTCATCGGCGAGCTGTTCGCGAAACATCTCGGCAACGAATATCTCGGCCAGGGCAACGATGGTGCCGTGCTGCCAGCGCCGAGTTTTTCGGGCCAGCTGGTGATGGCCACCGACAGCCATGTCGTATCCCCCTTGTTCTTTCCCGGTGGCGACATCGGCTGCCTCGCGGTGCATGGCACGATCAACGACGTCGCGGTGATGGGCGCCACTCCCCTTTATCTCGCGGCGGGCTTCATCCTCGAAGAAGGTTTCCCGCTCGCCGATCTTTCGCGCATCGTCGCCTCGATGGCACAAGCGGCCCATGAAGCCGGCGTGCCGGTGGTGACTGGTGATACCAAAGTCGTCGAACGCGGCAAGGGCGATGGCATATTCATTACCACCACCGGCGTTGGCGTGCTGCCGGAAGGCCGCGCCATCGGCGGCGCGAACGCTCGGCCGGGCGACGCGATCCTCGTCTCGGGCACACTCGGCGATCACGGTGTCGCGATCATGAGCCAGCGCGAGAACATCGCTTTCGAGGCGCCGATCGTCTCCGATACGGCCGCGCTCAATGGGCTGGTCGCCGACATGCTCGCCACCGGTGCCGACATCCATGTGCTGCGCGATCCGACGCGCGGCGGGCTGGCGGCCACCCTCAACGAGATCGCGACCCAGTCGCAGGTGGGCATGATGCTCGACGAGAAGGCGATTCCGATCCGCCCGGTGGTCGCTGCCGCCTGCGAGTTCCTCGGCCTCGATCCGCTCCATGTCGCGAACGAGGGCAAGTTGCTGTGCATCTGCGCCGCAGCGGATGCCGAGCGCGTGCTGACGGCGATGCGCGCGCATCCGCTGGGAACGAATGCAGCGATCATCGGCGAGGTCGTCGCCGATGATCACCATTTCGTGCAGCTCGTCACCTCGTTGGGTGGGCGGCGGGTCGTCGATTGGCTGGCGGGGGACCAGCTTCCCCGCATCTGCTGAGGAAACGCCTGATCAAACCGCCACGCTCTCGGCAATCTCCCTGAACTCGGCGATCTGATCGAAATTCAGGTAGCGATAGATCTCGCCGGCTTTGGGTTGGATGCCATTCACCTGCGCCAGATATTCCTCAGGCGTCGGGATGCGGCCCAGCAGCGCCGCCACCGCCGCGAGTTCGGCCGAAGCGAGATAAACGCGCGTGTCGAGCCCCATCCGGTTTGGGAAGTTGCGCGTCGAGGTCGACACCGCGGTGGCGCCGCGATGCATCTGTGCCTGGTTGCCCATGCACAGACTGCAGCCCGGCACCTCGATGCGCGCGCCGACCTTGCCGAAGGTCGCGAAATAGCCTTCCTCCATCAGCTCCTGCTGATCCATCTTGGTCGGCGGCACTACCCACAGCCGCGTCGGGATGTCGGTCTTGCCGGCCAGCACGGTCGCGGCCGCGCGGTAGTGGCCGATGTTGGTCATGCACGAACCGATGAAGACTTCGTCGATCTTGTCGCCGGCGACCTGTGAGAGCGGCTTGATGTCGTCCGGATCGTTCGGGCAGGCCAAGAGCGGCTCCTTGATCTCGTTCATGTCGATCTCGATCACTGCGGCGTATTCGGCATCGGCATCGGCCTCGAGCAGCTGCGGGTTGGCGAGCCATTCCTCCATCTTGTGGATGCGGCGCGCCAGCGTGCGCTTGTCCTCATACCCTCCGGCGATCATCCACTTCATCAGCGTGATGTTCGACTTCAGATATTCGATGATCGGTTCCTTGTTCAAGCGCACCGTGCAGGCGGCGGCGGAGCGCTCGGCCGAGGCGTCGGAGAGCTCGAAGGCCTGTTCCACCTTGAGGTTTGGCAGGCCCTCGATCTCGAGGATGCGGCCGTTGAAGACGTTTTTCTTGCCCTTCTTCTCGACGGTCAGCAGCCCTTTTTGGATTGCCGCATAGGGGATTGCATTGACGAGGTCGCGCAGCGTGATGCCCGGCTGCATCTGGCCTTTGAAGCGCACCAGCACCGATTCCGGCATGTCGAGCGGCATCACGCCGGTCGCTGCGGCGAAGGCGACCAGCCCAGAGCCGGCCGGGAACGAGATGCCGATCGGAAAGCGGGTATGGCTGTCGCCGCCAGTGCCGACCGTGTCGGGCAGCAGGAAACGGTTGAGCCACGAGTGGATCACGCCATCGCCGGGTTTGAGCGAGACACCACCGCGCGCAGTGATAAACGAGGGCAAGGTCTTATACATCTTGATGTCGACGGGTTTCGGATACGCGGCGGTGTGGCAGAACGACTGCATCACGAAATCGGCCGAGAAGCCGAGACAGGCCAGATCCTTCAGCTCATCGCGCGTCATCGGCCCGGTAGTGTCCTGCGAACCCACCGTGGTGATGCGTGGCTCGCAATAGGTGCCGGGACGGATGCCCCGCTGCTTGCCATTTTCTTCCGGCAGGCCACAGGCGCGGCCGACGATTTTCTGCGCCAGCGTGAAGCCCTTGCCGGTTTCGACCGGGGCCTTCGGCAGACGGAACAGCGTCGAGGCAGGCAAGCCGAGGAACTCGCGTGCCTTGGCCGTGAGCCCCCGCCCGATGATCAGGTTGATGCGCCCGCCGGCGCGCACTTCGTCGAGCAGCACTTCGGACTTGTAAGCGAAGGTGCTGATCACCTTGCCGTCTTTCTCGATCTTCTTCTGATACGGATAGATGTCGATGACATCGCCCATCTGCATCTGGGTGACATCGCATTCGATCGGGAAGGCGCCGGCGTCTTCCTGGGTATTGAAGAAGATCGGCGCGATCTTGCCGCCCAGGCAATAGCCGCCATAGCGCTTGTTCGGTACGAAGGGGATGTCCTCCCCGGTCCACCAGATCACCGAGTTGGTCGCGGATTTGCGCGAAGAGCCGGTACCGACGACATCGCCGACATAGGCGACCGGGTGGCCCTTCTTCTTCAGTTCTTCGATCAGGCTGATCGGCCCGCGCTCGCCGGGCTTGTCGGGCGTGATGCCTTCGCGCGGATTCTTCAGCATCGCCAGCGCGTGGAGCGGAATGTCCGGGCGGCTCCAGGCATCGGGGGCAGGTGAGAGGTCGTCGGTGTTGGTCTCGCCCGGCACTTTGAAGACGGTGACGGTGATCTTCTCTGGCACTGCCGGCCGTGAGGTGAACCATTCGGCTTCGGCCCAGCTCTGCATCACGGCCTGTGCGTTCGCATTGCCAGCCTTGGCCTTGTCGGCGACGTCGTGGAAGGCGTCGAACATCAGGAGTGTCTTCTTGAGCCCTGCGGCCGCGACGGCGCCGACTTCCGGATCATCGAGCAAATCGATCAACGGCTTGACGTTGTAGCCGCCGAGCATCGTGCCGAGGAGCTCGACAGCCTTGACGCGCGAGATCAGCGGACAGGCGATCTTACCCGCGCCGACTTTGGCGAGGAAGGCCGCCTTGATCTCGGCAGCATCATCGACACCGGCCGGCACGCGATGGCTGATCAGCTCGACGAGGAAGTCTTCTTCGCCCTTGGGCGGGTTTTGCAGCAATTCGACGAGCGCCTGGGTCTGTTGTTTGGAAAGTGGTAGCGGTGGAATGCCGAGGGCGGCGCGTTCGGCGACATGGGCCCGGTAGGCTTCGAGCATGGTCAGGCTTCCTTTCTGTCAGGTCGGTTGGATTTGCTTACTTTTTGCAGTCGCCGATGCGGCGACCTTTGATCAGCGAGAGCATGTCGCCCATGCCTTCGTCGGGCGTCATGCGCAGTCTTTGTTCGAATGAGAAGGCCGTGGCCGACATCGTCCCCTTGACGCTGCCGGTCATCTTGCTGCCATCGGCTTCGCAAGTCATCTCGTAACTGATGTTGCCGCCGGCGTTCTTCATGTTGCGGATCATGCATTTGCTCTTATCGTCCATGCCGTATTGCTTGCCGGCGGCGAGATCCTGAGGGGTATAACAATGAGTGAATTTCTGTGGTGGCATGGCCATGCCCTGCATCTTCATTTCGCTGGTGAGCTCCCACAGTCCGGGTGACATCTCCTGGGCGAGCGCATGGCCGGCGAGTGTCGTGATGGCAGCGAGGGCAGCAAGCAAACGTTTCATCAGAATCTCCTTTCGGGTGCGTGGGATGAAAAAAAGCGCGCTGCCGCAGGCGGCAGCATCACGCCCGTGGCATGGGCGCGTTGTAGCAGCTCCCAATGGTAGCGGTAGGAGGCGCGGTCGTGCAGGCGACCATCACACTGGATCGGCCCCCAATCGGCCTCCTGGGCGGCGCAGAGGATCGCGGCGGCGGTTTCGATCTCGGCGGCTTTGGGTTGCATTGCCGCGACGATCGGTTCGATCTGGTTCGGATGGATGCTCCACATGCGCAAATAGCCGAATTCCTCACGGGCGCGGCGGGCATCGGCGGCGACGACGGATGGGTCACGGAATTCGGTGGTGACGTTGTGCGCTGGCACGATGCCATTGCCCAATGCCGCGGCGGCGATCTCGCATTTGGCGCGCACGATCAGTGGATGGGAAAACTGCCCTGGCGAACGCATCGCACTCTCCGGGATCGCGCCGTGGTGGGCGGAGACGAAATCCATCAGCCCGAAATCGAGCGATTCGACCCGGGGAAGTTGCGCGATCTGCCAGACCTCATGGAGCGCCCCTGGCGTTTCGATCAGCACATGGACCGGGATCGGTCGCGCGATGGCCAAGCGTTCGCGCAGCGTTTCCAATGCGGCGATCTGGGTTTCGACGTCGCCGCACGACTCGGCTTTGGGCAGCACGAGGTAGGCGAGGCGGTGACCGGCGCGCGCCAGGAGAATGTCCAACTCTTGCTGCCACAACGGATGATGGGCCGGATGGATGCGCGCACCGACACGGTCATGGCGATTGGCAGCCGAGTCGATCAACGCCGCGATCATCGCGGCATGTTCGCGCTCGAGGCCGGCCGGCGCGCCGTCTTCGCAGTCGGCCGTGACATCGAAGATCGGCCCGAGCTTGGCCTGCAAGTCGAGTGCCTTGCGAATCAGCTTCTCGCTGCCGGCATAATGTTCGCAGGCGGCAAGGGCCGAAAACGGCTTGCCGCCTGCGTACAGCACTTCCGAAGGATGAAGTGCCGTGCTCACCGATCAGGCGAACAGATGTTTGACGCCGTCACGCTCTTCCTGCAGCTCCTTGAGCGTGGCGTCCATTTTTTCGCGCGAGAAGACGTCGATCTCCAGCCCCTTGACGATTTCCCACTTGCCGTTGCTGCAGACGCAGGGCATGCCGTAGATCATGCCTTCGGGAATGCCGTAGGAACCATCGGAAACCACCCCCATCGTCACCCATGCGCCGTTCGTGCCAAGGTTCCAGTCGCGCATGTGGTCGATCGCCGCATTGGCGGCCGAGGCGGCGGAGGAAGCGCCGCGCGCTTCGATGATCGCCGCGCCGCGCTTGCCGACCTTCGGGATGTATTCGTTTTTGTACCAGGCATCGTCAGCGACGAGCTGGGGCGCTGGCCTGCCCGCGATAGTGCAGAAACGGATGTCCGGATACATCGTCGGCGAGTGGTTGCCCCAAACGACCATGTTCTTCACATCGGTCACCGGCGCTTTTACGCGCGCTGCAAGCATCGAGATCGCGCGGTTGTGGTCGAGACGCATCATCGAGGTGAAGTTCTCGCGCGGCAGGCTCTTCGCAGTATTCATCGCGATCAGCGCGTTGGTATTGGCCGGGTTGCCGACGACGATGACCTTGACATCGCGGGCGGCGACCTCATCGAGCGCCTTGCCTTGTTCGATGAAGATCTTCGCGTTTTCGAGCAGCAGATCCTTGCGTTCCATGCCTGGGCCGCGCGGCTTGGCGCCCACCAGCAGCGCCTGCTGCGCATCCTTGAAAGCGACTTTGGGATCGGCGGTGCCGATCATGTCGACGAGCAGCGGGAAAGCGCAGTCTTCGAGTTCCATCATCACACCCTTCAATGCCTGTTGGGCCTTGTCGATGGGCAGCTCGAGCATTTGCAGAATCACGGGCTGATCCTTGCCGAGCATTTCGCCGCTGGCGATGCGGAACAGCAATGCGTAACCGATTTGACCTGCGGCACCGGTGACGGTGACACGAACGGGGGGCTTGGTCATTGACGGGCTCCTTGAGTTGAATGAGAGAGATTGCAGCAGAAAATCATAGTGGCGTTTGCTGCGTTGTGTCAATCAATATCTTATAAATGATATAAGATATATGATAATCTATGGACGTCATGAAAAAATTGTGCTTGAATGGCGAACATGAAAAGGCAGCCTATCGCACATTCACCTTCCTTCAGCCCGCTGTATCGTCAAATCAAGGGTCTGATGCTCCAGGCGCTCGAAAAACAGGAATGGCGACCTGGAGAGATGATCCCCAGTGAGGCCGAGCTGGCCAGCCGCTTCCAAGTGAGCCAGGGAACGGTGCGCAAAGCCATCGACGAGATGGCCGCCGAAAACCTGCTGGTGCGTAAGCAAGGCAAAGGTACGTTCGTCGCCAGCCATAGCGATCCACGCGCTTTTTTCCGTTTCCTGCGTTTGGTGCCGCTCTCGGGCAGTGTCGAGCCGGCGCACAGCCGTCCCCTCGAATGTTGGCGCGCCAAGGCCCGGCCGGAGGCCGCGCACGTCCTCGGTATCCAGCCCGGCGACCCCGTGATCATCGTGCGTCGCTTGCTCGAATTTTCAGGCAAACCCGTCGTGCTCGACGAGATCTATCTGCCGGGCGAAATCTTCGCCGGGCTGACCTTCGATGTCCTGAAGGAATCACGGGTTTCCCTGTATACGCTGTTCGAGGAGAAGTTTGGGGTGCGCATGATCCGGGCGGAAGAGCGTATTCGCGCAGTGGCCGCCGACCGGACCACGGCCGAGCTGCTCGGTGTGCGCGAAGGCAGTCCGCTGCTGTCGGTCGAGCGCACCAGCTTCACTTATGGCGATCGGCCGGTCGAGTGGCGGCGAGGTTTGTATTCGACCGAGTCGCACTGCTATTTCAATGAATTGACCTGAACGGCCCATCGTTCGGCCGAGCAGAAGGTAAGATGGTGCACTGCAAACAAGAAAGGAGTGGTCGATGAACACTATCGCCAGAAAGCGTCCCAAGCATCTGAATCTCTTCCAGATAAAGCTTCCCGTGGCGGGGATCGCTTCGATACTGCATCGCGTCAGCGGTTTCGGGTTGTTCCTGATGCTGCCGTTCCTGATCTGGTTGCTCGAACTGTCGCTGACTTCGCCTGATTCCTTCGCGACATTTCAATCGATCGCCGCGCACCCGCTCATCAAGCTCCTGCTGATTGGCTTGTTGTGGGCGTTCCTGCATCACTTTTTCATGGGTATGCGCATTTTGCTCATCGATATTCACGTCGGCGTCGCCAAGGCGCAGGCGTCAGCTTCGGCCAAGGCCGTACTGGCGGTGAGCCTGGCCCTGACCTTGATCCTGGGAGTGAAGCTATGGTGAATCGCAAGATCGTTGGTGCCCATTATGGCTTGGTCGACTGGCTGGCCCAGCGCATCACGGCCATTGTCATGATCGTGTTCACACTGGTGATCGCTGTCGGTCTGGCCTCGGGCGCAGGAGCGAGTTTCGCAACCTGGCGCGCCTTCATGTCTGCCGAACTGATGCGCTTCATCACCTTCCTGTTCGTGATTGCGCTGTGCTGGCACGCCTGGGTTGGCGTGCGCGACATCTGGATGGATTACGTCCAACCCGCCGGCATCAAACTCGCTTTGCATGTCCTCACCCTGCTGGCGCTGATCGGCTATGCCGGTTGGGCGGTGAGGATCCTCTGGAGGCTCTGAACGTGAAAGTCACAGTCCGCAAATTCGATGCAGTCATCGTCGGCGCCGGCGGCGCCGGCCTGCGTGCCGCGCTCCAGCTCTCGGAATCCGGTTTCAAGACCGCGGTGATCACCAAGGTGTTCCCGACGCGCTCACATACCGTCGCCGCTCAAGGCGGCGTGGCCGCGAGTCTCGGCAATTCGGAAGAAGACCACTGGCATTGGCACATGTACGATACCGTCAAGGGCTCCGACTGGCTCGGCGACCAGGATGCGATCGAATTCATGTGCCGCAAGGCCAATGAGGTCGTCATCGAGCTGGAACATTACGGCATGCCCTTCGATCGCCTCGACAATGGCCGCATTTATCAGCGTCCCTTTGGTGGCCACATGTCGAACTTCGGCGAAAAACCGGTACGCCGCGCCTGTGCCGCGGCCGACCGCACTGGTCATGCGATGCTGCACGCGATGTATCAGCGTAACGTCAAGGCCAACACGCAGTTCTACGTCGAATGGATGGCGCTGGATTTGATCCGCGATGCCGAAGGCGAGGTGCTCGGTGTCACTGCGCTGGAAATGGAGACTGGCGAGATTTATGCCTTTCATGCCAAAGCCACCATCTTCGCCACCGGCGGTGCGGGGCGCATCTTTTACTCCTCGACCAACGCCTTCATCAATACCGGCGACGGCCTTGGCATGGCGGCGCGCGCCGGCATTCCGCTCGAGGACATGGAGTTCTGGCAGTTCCACCCGACCGGGGTGGCCGGTGCGGGGGTGCTGATCACCGAAGGCGTGCGCGGCGAGGGTGGCATCCTCAGGAACAGCAACGGCGAGCGTTTCATGGAGCGCTATGCGCCGAACGCCAAGGACTTGGCCTCCCGCGATGTCGTGTCGCGGGCGATGGTCACCGAGATCAATGAAGGCCGCGGCTGCGGTCCGAACAAGGATTACGTGCTGCTCGACATCACGCATCTCGATCCGGAAACCATCATGAAGCGGCTGCCGGGGATTCGCGAGATCGCGCTCCAGTTCGCCGGCGTCGACTGCGTCAAGGAGCCGATCCCGGTGGTGCCGACGGCGCATTACCAGATGGGCGGTATTCCGACCAATTACCTGGGACAGGTGGTGGTGCCGGGCAAGCGCAGCCAGAACGAGATCGTGCCGGGTTTCTATGCCGCCGGCGAGTGCGCCTGTGCTTCGGTGCATGGTGCCAACCGGCTGGGTACCAACTCGCTGCTCGATTTGTTGGTGTTCGGTAAGTCGGCGGGGGAAACCGCCGTCGAGGAATTGAAGAAATCACCCAAGGCGCACAAGGGGCTGCCGGCTGATGCCTTCGATCGCACGCTCGAACGCCTGAATCGCCTCGACACGCAAAAGGACGGCGCCAACGTGCACGAGACGCGGCTTAAGCTGCAGCGCACGATGCAGAAGCATGCCGGCGTGTTCCGCTTCGCCAGCCTGTTGAAAGAAGGCGTCGAGAAGATCCTCGAGGTGCAGAAGGATGTGGCGCGCACCGAGATCAAGGACAAGTCGAAGGTGTTCAATACTGCGCGCGTCGAGGCGCTCGAACTCGACAACCTGAGCGAGGTCGCGGTCGCAACGATGATTTCGGCCGAGGCGAGGAAGGAATCGCGCGGCGCCCACGTGCGCGACGACTGTCCGGATACTCCGGAACATCCGAATGGCCGCGACGACGACAACTGGCTCAAGCATACCCTTTGGTACAAGGAGGGTAATCGCCTCGAGTACAAGTCGGTCAACCTGCGCCCGCTGAGCGTCGACACCATCGCGCTCAAGAAACGCGTCTATTGAGGAAGCGAAAACCATGACCAGCCGCACCCTCCAGTTCCGCATATACCGCTTTGATCCCGACCGCGATCACAAGCCCTGGATGCAGGACATCGAAGTCGAGGTCGACAGTACCGACCGCAAGCTGCTCGATGCCCTGGTCAAGCTGAAGGCGAAAGACGACTCGATCGCCTTCCGCCGTTCCTGCCGCGAAGGCGTCTGTGGCTCGGATGCGCTCAACATCAATGGCAGAAATGGCCTCGCCTGTCTGACCGATCTGGCGAGTTTTCCAGAAGGCAGGCCGATCGTTTTGCGTCCGCTGCCCGGCCTGCCGGTGATCCGCGATCTGATCGTCGATATGACGCAGTTCTTCAAGCAGTATCACTCGATCAAGCCGTATCTGATCAACAACGATCCACCACCGGAACGCGAACGGCTGCAGTCGCCGGAGGATCGTGAGGAGCTCAATGGCTTGTATGAGTGCATCTTGTGCGCCTGCTGCTCGACGGCCTGTCCGTCGTTCTGGTGGAATCCGGACAAGTTCGTCGGGCCAGCAGGGTTGTTGGCCGCCTACCGTTTCATCGCCGACACTCGCGACCAGGCGACCAGTGAGCGGCTGGACAACCTGAATGACCCGTATCGTTTGTTCCGTTGCCATACCATCATGAATTGCGTCGATGTCTGCCCGAAGGGCTTGAATCCCACCAAGGCGATCGGCAAGATCAAGGACATGATGGTCAAGCGTGCCATCTGATCATGACGGAAGCGCAGCGCATCCGCAGCGAGAAGCTCCGCTGGGCGAGCCGGCGGGCGCTGCTGGAAAACGATCTGTTACTGCAGCGCTTCTGGCAGCGGCAGTCGACGGAGCTGGACGAGACGCTGGTCGGGCCGCTCGAACGCCTGCTGGCGATGGATGACCACGATTTGTGGGCGTTGCTCTCGGGCCGATGTGCAAGCACCGATCCGGAGCTTGGAAAACTGGTCGACCTGCTGCGGCAGCCGGCCACTCCTAGTGAAGACCTTTGACAGGGGACTGACGCATGACGCAAAAAACCGCCACCTTGACCTACAACGGCAAGACCACCGAATACCCGGTCTATTCCGGCACCATCGGCCCGGAGGTGATCGACATTTCCAAGCTCTATGCCCAGACGGGGGCCTTCACCTACGATCCTGGCTTCATGTCTACGGCAGCGTGCAAATCGTCGATCACTTACATCGACGGCGAGAAGGGCGAGTTGCTCTACCGCGGCTACCCGATCGAGCAGCTGGCCGAGAAGTGCGACTTCATGGAAGTCTGCTATCTGCTCAAGAATGGTGAGCTGCCGAACCAGGCGCAATATGACGATTGGGTCAACCGGGTACGCAAGCACACGATGGTGCATGACCAGCTGACGCGCTTTTTCAACGGGTTCCGCCGCGACGCCCATCCGATGGCGGTACTCGTCGGGGTGGTCGGCGGCCTGTCGGCCTTCTATCACGACTCGCTCGACATCAACAACCCGGAACATCGCATGACAGCCGCGATCCGGCTGATCGCCAAGATGCCGACCATCACGGCGATGGCCTACCGCTACAACATGGGCCTGCCGTTCATGTATCCGAAGAACGACTACGACTACGCAACGAACTTCCTCTACATGATGTTTGGCACGCCCTGCGAGGAGTTCAAGCCGAACCCGGTGCTGTCGCGCGCGCTCGACCGTATCCTGATCCTGCATGCCGACCACGAGCAGAACGCCTCGACTTCGACGGTGCGCCTGTCCGGATCTTCCGGCGCCAACCCGTTCGCCTGCATTGCCGCCGGCATCGCCTGCCTGTGGGGTCCGGCGCACGGTGGCGCCAACGAAGCCTGCCTCAAGATGCTCGAGGAGATCGGCGACGTCTCGCGCGTGCCGGAATACATCAAGCGCGCCAAGGACAAGAACGACCCGTTCCGCCTGATGGGCTTCGGCCATCGTGTTTACAAGAATTACGATCCACGTGCCAAGCTGATGCGCCAGACCTGCCATGAGGTGCTCGACGAGCTGGGCTTGCGGGACGATCCGCTGTTCAAGCTGGCGATGGAACTCGAGCGCATCGCGCTGGAAGACGAATACTTCATCGAGAAGAAACTCTACCCGAACGTCGATTTCTACTCCGGCATCGTGCAAAGCGCCTTGGGCATCCCGACCAATCTGTTCACCGGCATCTTCGCGATGGCACGCACCATCGGCTGGATCGCTCAATGGCACGAGATGATCGGTGATCCAGAGCAGAAGATCGGCCGGCCGCGCCAGCTCTATCTCGGTGCGTCCAAGCGCGATGTGCCGGACATGGCTGCGCGTTGAGAAACGGCCAAAGGGGCGTCGGCGAGGGCCCCTTTTTTCATGGATGCCTATCAACGCGCATGACGGACATGGTAACCCGCGAAGGCATGAAAACCCCATGCGAAAAAATGAACACCCGCCCACCCTTAAGCCCCCCTCGCGGGCGGGGAGACTGTCAGCAGCGGCTTGCGCTGCGAAGTTTGGCTGCCGATCGCGTCACGCAGCCGTCAGGCAGAGCTTGAGTGTATTTCACTAAAAGAGGTGATGACATGATCAAGGAATTGTTGTCCAACTCCTATCTGTTCGGTGCGAATGCTCCGTATGTCGAGGAGTTGTACGAGAAATACCTCGACAACCCGAGTGCCATCGATCCGGCCTGGCGCGACTATTTCGACAAGCTGGCGAACCTGCCGGGCGTGGGCGCCTACCAGGGTCCCGATGTGCCTCACGCGCCGATCATCAGTGGCTTCGCGCAACGCGCGCGTGAAGGCTGCCTGAACGTTGCGCGCCGCGCCGGCATCGGGGAGAAGCAGACGAAAGTCCTGCAGATCATCAATGCCTACCGTTTCCTCGGCAACCGCTGGGCGCAACTCGATCCGCTGAAACGGCATCCCCGCCCCGAGGTTCCCGAGCTGGAGCCCTCCTTTTATGGCTTCACCGAGGCCGATCTGGCGACTGCATTTCGCACCGGTTCGTTCGACATGGGGGTCGAAGAGGCCACGCTGCGCGAGATCCTCGACATGCTGCGGCAGCGCTATTGTGGACATATCGGCGCCGAGTACATGTACATCGCCGACGTGCAGCAAAAGCGCTGGATCCAGGCCCGTTTCGAGCCGCCACGCGCGCAGCCGCGCTTTTCCAGCGAGGAGCGCAGACAACTGCTGGAGATCCTCACCGCGGCGGAAACGCTGGAACGCTATCTGCATACCCGTTATGTCGGCCAGAAGCGCTTTTCGCTGGAGGGTGGCGAATCGCTGATGGTCGCTCTTCAGCAGTTGATCCGTCATGCCGGCGCCCAAGGCGCGAAGGAGATCGTCATCGGCATGGCGCACCGCGGACGTCTCAACGTGCTGGTCAACGTGCTTGGCAAGCAGCCGGCGATGTTGTTCGAGGAGTTCGAGGGCAAGAAGAAGTCAGAGCTGATCGCCGGTGACGTCAAATATCACATGGGCTATTCGTCCGACGTGGCCACACCCGGTGGCCCGGTGCATCTGACGCTCGCTTTCAATCCCTCGCATCTCGAGATCGTCAATCCGGTCGTCGAAGGCTCGGTCTATGCGCGCCAGGTGCGCCGCGGCGAAAACGGCAAGCAGGAGGTCCTGCCGGTGCTGATCCACGGCGACGCGGCAGTGGCCGGCCAGGGTGTCAACCAGGAAATGCTCAACTTCTCGCAGACGCGCGGCTATGGCACCGGTGGCACGGTGCATATCGTCGTCAACAACCAGATCGGCTTCACCACTTCCGATCCGCGCGATGCGCGTTCCTCGCTCTACTGCACCGACATCTTCAAGATGGTCGAAGCGCCGATCTTCCACGTCAATGGCGACGATCCGGAGGCGGTGGCTTTCGTCACCGCGCTGGCGGTCGAATTCCGCAACACTTTCCGCAAGGATGTCGTCGTCGACATCATCTGTTTCCGCAAACTTGGCCACAACGAGGCCGACGAGCCGATGGTGACGCAGCCCTTGATGTACCGCAAGATCGCGGCACATCCCGGCACCCGCAGACTCTATGCCGAAAAACTCATCGCTCAGGGGGTCATCGCAGCGGGCGAAGACGAGCAGATGATCAAAGACTACCGGGCCGCGCTCGATGCCGGCAAGCATCTGCACAATCCGGCGATCAGCGATTTCAAGAGCCAGTCGGCGATCGACTGGACGCCCTACGTCGGGGCGAAATACACCGAGCTGTGCGATACACGGGTGCCGCTCGCGGAACTGCAGCGTCTCGGCCGGCGTCTGACCGATCTGCCCGAAGGTTTTACCCTCCATCCGCGCGTGCAGAAGGTCATCGAGGATAGGCGGCTGATGATCGAGGGCAAGCTGCCGATCGACTGGGGCATGGCGGAAAACCTCGCCTATGCGACGCTGCTCTGCGCCGGTTATGGCGTGCGCATCTCCGGCGAGGATGTCGGCCGTGGCACCTTCTTCCATCGCCATGCCGTGCTGCATGACCAAAAGCGTGAAAAATGGGACGAAGGCGTCTGGATGCCGCTCGCCAACCTGCAGCAGGGTCAGGCGCGCTTCCAGTGCTTCGATTCCGTGCTTTCCGAAGAGGCGGTACTGGCCTTCGAATACGGCTATGCGACGGCGACGCCCAACGAACTGGTGATCTGGGAGGCACAGTTCGGCGATTTCGCCAACGGCGCCCAGGTGGTGATCGACCAGTTCCTCGCCTCGGGCGAGGCCAAGTGGGGGCGTCTGTGTGGCCTCGTCCTGCTGCTGCCGCATGGCCTAGAAGGCCAGGGGCCGGAACATTCCTCGGCACGCATCGAACGCTTCCTGCAGCTGTCGGCCGATTTCAACTGGGAAGTTTGCATGCCCACCTCCGCGGCGCAGATGTTCCACCTGTTGCGGCGCCAGATGCTCAGAAAGCAAAGAAAGCCGTTGATCGTGTTCACGCCGAAGTCGCTGTTACGCAGCAAGGAGGCTGCTTCCAACCTCGAGGATCTGACGGAAGGCACGTTCCAGACGGTCTTTGGCGAGGTCGACCCGCTCGATCCGAAGAAGGTCACGCGGGTGCTGATCTGCGCCGGCAAGGTGTATTACGACCTGCGCGCCGCGCGGCGCGAACAGAAGCTCGACCATATCGCGATCATTCGCACGCCGCAGCTCTATCCGATGGACGACCGCCGTATCGCCGAAGAGCTGGCGAAATATCCGCGTCTGAAGGAGGTGGTCTGGTGCCAGGAAGAGCCGGAAAACCAGGGCGCATGGTACGCGAAGCATCACACTCTGCTGCCGCTCCTCAAGAAAGGCCAGTCGCTGCATGTCGTTGCGCGGCCGGCCTCGGCGTCTCCCGCAGTGGGCAGCGCTGCGGTCCATGCCAGGCAGCAAAAGGAAATCGTCGAAACCGCGCTGGGCGCGCTCAAATAACCGCTACGGAGAGAGATCATGCTGATCGAAGTCAAAGTCCCGCAACTGTCGGAATCGGTCGCCGAAGCGACGCTGGTGAGCTGGCACAAACATGTCGGCGATGTCGTGATGCGTGACGAGAATCTCATCGACATCGAAACCGACAAGGTCGTCCTCGAACTCCCGGCGCCGGAATCGGGCGTGCTGGTCGAAGTCCTCAAGGGCAATGGCGAAACCGTCACCTCGGGCGAGCTGATCGCCCGCATCGATACCGAAGCCAAGGCGGTGGCGGCAGCAGCCGCACAGCCTGCCGCAGCGAAGCCGGCGCCGCAGCCGACCGCGCCGGCGGCAGCCGCACCGGGCGTCGGCCCGGCCGCCCGTAAGGCACTTGCCGAGAAAGGCCTGGAGGCTAGCCAAGTGCAGGGCACGGGGCCCGGCGGCCGCGTCACCAAGGCCGACGTCTTGAACGTCGGCGCGCCGGCAGGTGCCGTCCCGGCAGCGCCGACTATTCGAGGTGAGTCGGCGCCCGGCGGGACGTCCAGTTTTTCGCCAGCGCCAACTTCTGCCCCGGCCGCGCCAGCGGCGCCGGTCGCTGCGGCAGCCCCGGCAGGCGCCCTGCCGGTACCGCCTGCAGTGGCCCTGGATGCGATCATCGGCGATCGTCCCGAGCAGCGCGTACCGATGTCGCGCTTGAGAGCGCGCATTGCCGAACGTCTGCTGCAATCACAGGCGCAGAACGCCATCCTCACCACGTTCAACGAGGTGAACATGGCGCCGGTGATCGAGCTACGGAAGAAATACGCCGAGAAGTTCGAGAAAGAGCATGGCGTACGCCTGGGCTTCATGAGCTTTTTCGTCAAGGCGGCTGTCGCGGCGCTGAAGAGGTTCCCGATCCTCAATGCCTCGGTCGATGGCAACGACATCGTCTATCACGGCTATTTCGACATCGGCATCGCCGTCGGTAGTCCTCGCGGGCTGGTGGTGCCGATCCTGCGCGACGCAGATCAGATGTCACTGGCGCAGATCGAAAAGAAGATCGCCGAATTCGGGCAGAAGGCCAAGGACGGCAAGCTCACCCTCGAAGAGCTCACCGGCGGCACTTTCTCGATCTCCAACGGCGGCGTGTTCGGTTCGATGCTGTCGACGCCGATCATCAACCCGCCGCAATCGGCGATCCTCGGCATCCATGCCACCAAGGAGCGACCGGTGGTCGAAAATGGCCAGATCGTGATCCGGCCGATCAACTATCTGGCGCTCTCATATGACCACCGTATCATCGACGGCCGCGAGGCGGTGCTCGGTCTCGTCGCCATCAAGGAGGCGCTCGAGGATCCGGCACGCATGCTGCTCGACATCTGAGGAGGCGAACATGACCAAGCGACAATTCGACGTCGTCGTCATCGGTGGTGGCCCCGGCGGTTACGTCGCGGCGATCCGCGCCGCGCAGCTCGGTTTTGCCACCGCCTGCATCGAGATGGAAAGCTATGCCGATCCGAAAGGCGAGGTGCGGCTGGGCGGCACCTGCCTCAATGTCGGCTGCATTCCCTCGAAGGCGTTGTTGCGCTCCTCCGAGCTTTTCGACGAGGCAAAGCATGCCTTCGTGATGCATGGCATCAAGATGAACGATTTGGCGATCGACGTCGGCGTGATGATGCGCCGCAAGGACAACATCGTCACCCAGCTCACCCAGGGCATCCGCGGCTTGTTCAAGAAGAACAAGGTGACGCTGCTCGCCGGGCGCGGCAGCTTCGCCGGCCGCGAGGACGAACTCTGGCAGATCGCGGTGACCGCGCAGGACGGCACGACCGAGATCGTCGCCGCGACACACGTGATCGTCGCCACCGGCTCGTCGCCCCGCCAGCTGGAAGGTATTCCGGTCGATAACGTGACGATCTGCGACAACGTCGGGGCGCTGTCTTTCACCGAGGTGCCCAAACGGCTCGGCGTCATCGGCGCCGGGGTGATCGGCCTCGAGCTCGGTTCGGTCTGGAAGCGGCTGGGATCAGAGGTGACGATCCTCGAAGCGATGCCCGACTTCCTCGCTGCCGCCGACCCGGCCGTAGCCAAGGAAGCCTGGAAGATTTTCACGAGCAAGCAGGCCCTGAAGATCCATCTGGGAGTGAAGATCGGAGAGGTGAAGCAGGGCGCAAAGGGCATCGCCATCGAATACGAAAACGGTGAGGGGGCGCAGCGGCTCGAATGCGACAAGCTGATCGTCTCGGTCGGTCGCGTGCCGAACACGGCCGGATTGGGATGCGAGACCGTCGGTCTCGAGCTCGATGCGCAGGGGCGCATCGAGGTCGATGAGCATTGCCACACCAATCTCGACAACGTCTGGGCAGTGGGCGATGTAGTGCGTGGGCCAATGCTCGCGCACAAGGGCATGGAAGAGGGCGTGATGGTCGCCGAGTGCATCGCCGGCCAGGCCGGGCATGTCAATTACGAGGCGATTCCCTGGGTCATCTACACACATCCGGAAATCGCCTGGGTCGGCAAGACCGAGACGCAGTTGAAGAATGAAGGCGTCGAGTACCGTGTCGGCCAGATTCCCTTTCTCGCCAACGGTCGCGCACTCGGCCAAGGCGATACCGCCGGCTTCGTCAAGATGCTCGCCTGCGCCAAGACCGACCGCATCCTCGGCGTGCATGTGATCGGCAGCAATGCCTCGGAGCTGATCAGCGAGGCCGTCGTGGCGATGGAATTCGGTGCCGTCGCCGAAGACATCGCGCGCATCTGCCATGCCCACCCGACGCTCTCCGAAGTGATGCACGAGGCGGCACTGGCGGTGGATAAGCGCGCGCTGCATTTTTGATGTCTGGTAGCACTACAATGGCGCTTGCCGTCAGCCCGGGAGTTTGTGATGAATGAAAGGATCACTATCGATGCGGCGATTTGCCATGGCAAGCCCTGCATCCGCGGCCTGCGTTATCCCGTCGAGAGCATCCTCGAATGGCTGGCCGCGGGGATGACGATCGATGAGATCCTCGCCGATTATCCCGATCTCGAACGAGAAGACATCCTCGCAGCGCTTGCGTTCGCTGCCCGCCTCACTCACGTCAAGCGCCTGGAGCCTTTGGCCGAGGCGGCATGAAATTTCTCGTCGATGCGCAGCTACCGCGCCACACTGTGGCGCAGGCACATCGATACGATCGAGGCAGCGTTCGTTTCGGCGCGTTTCGTCGAGCTCGGCCGTGCTGCGCTGATCATCCACGCTTAGGGAACGCTGAAGAAGTCGTCGCGAGCGGCCGGAGGGCAAGGCGCACGGAGCGCAGGATGCGAGACATATCAAGGTGATAGGCGAGCATCCGAGCACCGCGCAACACAGCCATCCGGTCGCGTAGCAGACTGATTCAGTGTTTCCTTAGCCTTGACCGTCCATCGCATCCTCAATGTGCCGGAAGACGCCATGATTCGTGCGTTCGAGGCCGCGCTCGCCGAGCGCGGCATCGTCGCCGACGAAGCCCAGCAGGCCGCTGCCCTCCGCCTGCAAAAGTTCTACGACGATCTGGTCGCCTTCAAGGCGGCGCGGCGCACCCGCCTGCGCAAGCTGCTCGTGCATCCCGCCTTGCCAAAAGGCGTCTGGTTCTGGGGCGGCGTCGGGCGCGGCAAGAGCTTCCTGATGGACTGTTTCTACGCCGCCGTGCCTTATCGGCGCAAGCGGCGCGTGCATTTCCACGCCTTCATGCGCGAGCTCCACGAGCGGCTCCAGGCATTGAAGGACGAAGCCGATCCGCTGGCCAAGGCAGCCGGCGAGGTGGCGAAAGAGACGCGCTTGATGTGTTTCGACGAATTCCACGTCTCCGATATCGCCGATGCGATGATCCTCGGCCGGCTGATGGAAAAGCTGTTCGACGCCGGCGTGGTGTTTTGCATCACCTCGAACTATCCGCCCGATGGCCTGTATCCGAACGGCCTGCACCGCGAGCGGCTGCTGCCGACCATCGCTTTGCTCAACGACAAGCTCGACGTGATCCGAGTTGATGCGGGCATCGACTATCGCCTGCGTGCGCTCGAAGCGGCGCCGGTGTATCTCTTGCCTGGTGATGGCGATGCCGCAGCCCTGATGATGCACACCTTCTCGCAAATCGCCCACGGCGTAGGGCATGACCGGCCACTCGCGGTGCTGGGGCGAATGCTGCCTGTCGTGCAGCGCGCACCGGGCGTCGTCTGGTTCGATTTCGCGACACTGTGCGGTGGGCCGCGCTCGCAGAACGACTATCTGGAGCTCGCGCACAATTTCCACACGGTATTCCTCTCCGGCGTGCCGCGGATGGGCTCGGAGATGGGGAATGAGGCGCGCCGTTTCACCTGGCTCGTCGATGTGTTCTACGATCATCATGTGAAATTGGTGATCGCCGCCGAAGTGCCGGCCGAGGAGCTCTATGTCGCCGGGCCGCAAGCGGAGGAATTCAAGCGCACCGTCTCACGCCTGATCGAGATGCGCTCGCACGAGTATCTCGCCAGCACGCACCGGCGCTATGAGACACACGCACCGGCAACCTAACAGGCTGTTGAAAAACTACTGCGGTGGCCATCTGCGGCGTTGCGCGGTGCTCGCTCCCTCGCCTATCTTTTTGATATGTCTCGGTCGCTGCGCTCCGTGCGCCTTGCATCTGGCCATCCTCGTGACGTTTTTCAACGGCCTGCTAAGGTGCCGGTCGGCCAGTGCCGACTTTCGCTGTCTCGCCGGAAAGTCGGAAAGCCCATGCCGCCAAAGGTGGGCCAAGGGTTTCCAAGAGGGCCACCGCGACGAGGATCAACGCATACAGAGTCTCGACTTGGGCACCGAACAGCTGCTCGGCCGTCTGGACCAGACCGATCGCCAGGCCGGCCATCGGCATCAGCAGCAAGGCGGTCGCAGCCGCACTGCGGTGGCCGATGCCGTGACGCCATAGAAAGCCGTGCACGATCAGCCATTTGGCGAGAAAGCGCGCACCGATGAAGGCGAGGGCCAGCAGGCCGATTTGGGAAAAAAGCGCGGGCTTGATCTTGCTGCCGGCGAAAACGAACAGCACGATGAAGAAAAGCTCGAAGGTCTCGCCGAATTCGATGTCGGAAAGCGTCTCGCTTTCGGCTTCCAGGCTCCGCACTGCGACCCCCATTGCCAGCGGCACGAACAGCGGCGACAGGAGCAGGCTGTCAGCAATGCCGACGCCGAGCATCAACGCGCCGACGACGAGCGCGAAGCGGTATTGCGGCGCGCTGCGCGTGTGTCGAGCGATCTGAACCAAAAGCCATGCGGAAGCGAATGCGACCAGCGCCGAACCTGCCAGCTGGTAGATCGGCTGCAACAGCGCAGTGCCCAAATCGGCGTCCGTGGCGAGATGGGCAAAGGGGAGTACGGCAGAAAACACCAGGAAGGCGAAGAGATTGTTGATCGCGACCATTTCCTTGGCGCGCTCGGTGGTCGGGCCGGCCGCTGCCAGTTCGTGCGCGACGTGGATCAGCACCGCGGGCGAGGAAGAGATCGCGATCGATGCCGCAAGGGCAGCGAGGAAAGCGGACAACCCCATCCAGACGAGACACCCGTAACAAGCCAGAAAAGTCGCAACGCTCTCGGCCACCGCCACCAATAGCAGACGTCGATCGCGCAACATGGCGCGCAGATCGAGCGAAAGGCCGAGGCGATAGAGGATCAGCGCCAGCGCTACGCCGATCAGGGGGCGCGCCTGCTCGAGGGCGCTTTGCGTCAGCAGATCGATGCCAGAAGGTCCGATCAAGAAGCCGATTGCCATGAAGCCGGTGATCGACGGCAACCAGGAAATCCTGTGGGCAAGATAGCCTCCCAGCGCGCCGGCGAGCAGCAAGATGCCGAAAGCGATTTGGGAAGTGTAAGTGGGCGGCCAGTCGGGCAGGAAGTTCACCGTGACGCCTCTGCGATCGTCCGCTTGAGTGCGTAGAGCCGCTCCAGCGCCTCGCGTGGCGTGAGCTCGTCCGGATCGATGGCCTGCAAGGCTTCGACGACCGGATGGGGGGCGGGTGTTGTGAAAGTCGGCGCTGGCAAGACGGCATGTTGCGAACCGAACAGGTCGGGTTGTGCCGACGCGGCGGCTGCGCGGTTTTCCAGCTCGATGAGCTGCCGCTGGGCTTCGCGCAGCACCGCCGGGGGCACGCCGGCCAATGCCGCGACCTGGATGCCATAGGACTGCGAAGCCGGGCCGGGCTCGACCGCATGCAGAAAGACCACCGATTTGCCATGCTCGACCGCATCCAGATGCACGTTGGCGCAGCCGGCATGCGCTTCGGCCAGGCGGGTGAGCTCGAAATAATGCGTCGCGAACAGCGTCCAGCAGCGGATTTTTTCCAGCAGATGGCGGGCGATCGCGAACGCGAGCGCCAGTCCGTCGAAAGTCGAGGTGCCGCGGCCGACCTCGTCCATCAGCACCAGCGAGCGTTCCGTCGCACCATGCAGGATCG
Source organism: Sulfuricystis multivorans (assembly GCF_003966565.1). Taxonomy (NCBI): domain Bacteria; kingdom Pseudomonadati; phylum Pseudomonadota; class Betaproteobacteria; order Nitrosomonadales; family Sterolibacteriaceae; genus Sulfuricystis; species Sulfuricystis multivorans. The sequence continues at coordinate 1,195,912 of NZ_AP018718.1, forward strand.
CGGCGGCCTCGCTCATCTCGACCATGAAGGTCGAGCGGCCCGAGGCCAGATCGTCGGCGGCGCCGATGCGGGTATGAATCGCGTCGATCGGCCCCAGGCGGCAGGCGGCGGCCGGCACGAAGCTGCCGCAGTGCGCCAACAGCACGATCAGCGCGATCTGGCGCATATAGGTCGATTTGCCGCCCATGTTCGGGCCGGTGATGAGCAGCATGCGGCGGTTCGGATTCAGATCGAGATCGTTACTGATGAAGCTCTCCACCTGCCGTTCGACGACCGGATGACGGCCGGCGCGAATCTCGAGGCAAGGGTAATCGACGAATTCAGGCCGGCAGTAGTCGTAACGCCGTGCCGCGGTGGCGAAGGCCATCAGACCGTCGAGTTCGGCCAAGGCACGAGCGATCCGCTGCAGGTCGGCGATATGCGCGGCAAGCGCGTCGAGCAATTCGTCATAAAGGCGCTTTTCCAGCGCCAGCGCGCGCTCGTTGGCGGAAAGCGCCTTGTCCTCGAAGGCTTTCAATTCGGGCGTGATGTAGCGCTCGGCGTTCTTCAGTGTCTGGCGCCGGCGGTAGTCGTCCGGCACCTTGTCGGCATGGGCGTGGGTGACCTCGATGTAGAAGCCATGCACCTTGTTGTATTCGACCTTGAGGCTCGGGATCTGCGTGCGCTCGCGCTCGCGCGCTTCGAGTTCGAGCAGGAATTGCCCGCAGTTCGATTGGATCGCGCGCAGCTCGTCGAGTTCGGCGGAAAAGCCCGCGGCGATCGCGCCGCCATTGGCGAGTAGTGCCGGCGGATCGGCGGCGAGCGTGGCCTCGAGCCGGGCAAGGCATTCGGGCGGCATCGCCAGCTCCTCGCGCAGCTCGCCCAGCCGGCCGGATTGCCCGGCGAGCAGCGTGGCGAGGTCGGGCAGCCGCCGGAGCGTCTCGCGCAGCGCGGCCAGCTCGCGTGGGCGGGCGGATTTGAGCGCGATGCGGCTGCCGATACGCTCGACGTCGGCGCTACCCTTCAATGCGGCGACGAGGGCGTCGAGCATTGCATCTTCCTCCAGCAGGGCGGCCACTGCGCCGTGGCGTCGCGCCGCCTGGCGGCGCTCGGCGAGCGGGTGGTGCAGGCAATGTTTGAGCCAGCGCGTGCCCGCCGCGGTCACGCAGGTATCGAGCAGGGAGAGCAGCGTTGGCGCCGCCTCGCCGCGCAGCGTCTCGGTGAGCTCGAGATTGCGGCGCGTTGCGGCATCGAGTCTCAACCACTGCGATTCGCGCTCCAAAATGAGGCCGGTGACGTGGGAAAGCGTCGTCAATTGTGTCGCCTGCGCATAGCGCAACAACGCGCCGGCGGCGCCGAGCGCTAGGGTGACTTCTTCGTCGTCGGGGATGAAGGCGGCCAGATCGCGCGTGCCGAACTGCGCGGTCAACAGTTGCGTCGCCGCAGCGGCGTCGAAATGCCAGTCGGGCCGTCTGACCAGCGCCGCTTTTTGATCGATCTCGAGCGCGGCACTCTCGCCAAGCAAAATCTCGGCGGCATTCAGACGGCAAAGCTGCGCCGGAAGACGCGCCAGGGCCGTCTCGAGCAGGCGCAGCTCGCCACTGGCGAGATTGAGCCAGGCCAGACCCACTCGCGTCTTCTCCGCATGGATCGCGAGCAAGAGGCTATCGCTGCGCTCATCGAGCAGCGCGGCATCGGTGAGCGTGCCGGGAGTGACGATGCGCACGATCTTGCGCTCGAACGGGCCCTTGGCAAGCGCTGGATCGCCGATCTGTTCGCAGATCGCCACCGCTTCGCCGAGCTTGACCAGCCGCGCCAGATACTGCTCGACCGCATGATGCGGCACCCCGGCCATCGGGATCGGTTTGCCGGCCGACTGGCCGCGTTTCGTCAACGTGATGTCCAAGAGCCGCGCGGCTTTCTCGGCGTCTTCGTAGAACAGCTCGTAGAAATCGCCCATCCGATAGAACAGCAGCACGTCCGGATGCTCGGCCTTCAGACGCAGGTATTGCTGCATCATCGGCGTGTGGCGGGCGAGCGCGTCGGTAGGGTGCGAAGAGGTCTGCGGCATGCGGGGGGCAGCGAAACGCGCTGAGACGGTGGGTCGGATCGACAGGAATTATACTGACGCCCCCTTGGGCAATTCCTTTGGCTTCTCATGGCCTCCGCCTTTCTGCGCTTGGCGCGGCGCCTGCTGCACCTGTGGGTGCGGTTGCGTCTGTTTCCCGAAAATGCCGCCGCACTGGGCATCGATCCCGCCCGGCCGGTCTGTTATGCGCTGAACGAATACTGGCTGTCCGATCGCCTGGTGCTGCACGAGGCGGTGGCGCGCGCCGGGTTACCGGCGGTCGATCGGCCCTTGGACGTCGCGCAGTGCCGTCTTCCCAGCGCCGAGTTTGCGTTGAGCATCGGCTGGCGGCTCATGGGCAGGGCGCGGGCATTCCGGGGTGCGCCGCCGCGACTGTCCCGCTTGGTTGCTTGCCTGGCGCGAGACCCTGCTGCGGATGTGCAGATCGTGCCGGTCACCGTGCTGTGGGGACGCGCACCGCGCCAGCAGGATGGCGTGCTGCGTGCGCTGCTGGCCGAATCCTGGCAGCGGCGCCATCCGCTCGGCCACTGGCTGGCGGTGCTGTTGCATGGTCGTCAGACGCATGTCCATTTCGGCGCGCCGTATTCGTTGCGCGCCATGCTGGCGGACGTGGCCGAGCCTGCGCGTGCTGCAAAAAAGACCGCGCGTGTGCTGCGCGCCCACTTCCGCCGCCAGCGCGAACGCTTCATCGGTCCGGACATCTCCCATCGCCACACCCAGGTCGAGGCATTGCTCGCCACGCCGGCAGTGCAAGCCGCGATCGAGGCCGAGGCTGCACAGCACGGCATTTTGCTCGATGCCGCACGCGATCGCGCCCGGCGTCACGCGCTGGCGATCGCCTCCGACTTCTCTTATGCCGTCGCGCGCGCGCTCGAGATCTTCCTCACCTGGTTATGGACGCGGCTGTTCGACGGCGTCGAGGTGCGCCATCTCGACGTGCTGCAGCGCATCGCGCCCGGCCAGAGCATCGTCTATCTGCCCTGCCATCGCAGCCACGTCGATTATCTGCTGATGTCGTATGTCATCTACCGGGCCGGGCTGGTGCCGCCGCACATCGCCGCCGGCGACAATCTCGATCTGCCGCTGCTCGGTCGTATCCTGCGCGGCGGCGGCGCCTTCTTCCTGCGGCGCAGTTTCAAGGGCGATCCGCTCTATGCATCGGTGTTCGCCGAATATCTGCATTACCTGCTGGCGCAAGGGTTCCCGGTCGAATACTTCATCGAGGGCGGCCGCAGCCGCAACGGCCGCCTGTTGCCGCCGAAAACCGGCTTGCTGGCGATGACGATCCAGAGCTTTCTGCGCGGCCACGAGCGGCCACTGGTGTTCGTGCCGGTCTATCTCGGCTACGAAAAGCTGCCGGAAGGCCCGAGTTTCGTCGCCGAACTGGCAGGCCGGCCGAAACGGCGCGAATCCTGGCTGGGTCTGCTCGCCGCGCTGCGCGTGCTGCGACGCCATTTCGGCCGGGTCTATGTGAATTTCGGCGTGCCATTGGCGCTTTCCGACTGGCTCGATGCGTCTTATGCCGATTGGCGCATCATGCCGCCGACGAATGAAGCGCAGCGCGCCATGGTCGCCGCGATCGCCGCCGAGCTGGCCCGGCGCATCAATGCCGCGGCGCTGGTCAATCCGATGAATCTGGTCGCACTGGCCCTGTTGTCGGCGCCGGAGTTTCGGGCCGGGGAAGCCGCGCTGGCGCGCCAGATCGAAAACCTCGCTGCACTCGTCGATGATGCGCATCTGGCTGCGCCGCCCCGCGGCGAAGACAACATCGCCATAGCGCTGAGGCTCGCGGCGGTGCGGCGGGTCGATCACCCTTCCGGCGCGCAGATCGAAGCCAATGCCTTCGAAGCCGCGCTGCTCGCCTACTTCCGCAACAACGTGCTGCACCTTTTCGCCCTATCGGCGGTCATTGCCTGGCTGCTGGTGCGTCGCGGGTCACTCGATACCGAGCGATTGCAAGCCGCGGTGGCCTGCCTGCTTGGCCCGCTACGGGAAAGCCTCTGTTTGCCCTGGAGCGACGCCAGCTTGCCCACTGCGCTCGACGAGGCGCTGGTACGGCTGGCTGGGCGCGGGCTGATCGAACGGGCAAACGAAGCGTGGCGGGCGCCTGCACCAGATGCGCCAACCTGCACGGCGCTGGGTTGGCTTGCCGGCATCATCGAACCCGAGATACGTGAAGCGTTGCCCGGATCTGGTCGAGATCAATCTTCTTCTGGCAAGGCGAGAGGCAAGGCGTCGTCCGGCATTGGCAGCGCCTCGACGTCGCGCAGTTTGCGTTCGATCGCGCGCGTGCGCGTGCCCACCTGATCGAAGCGATTGCGCGCCTCGTCGAGCTTCTTCTTCGTCGCCTCGATCACCTCACCGAACTTGCCGAACTCGGTCTTCACCTGACCGAGCACCTGCCAGACCTCGCTGGCGCGTTTTTCGATGGCCAATGTGCGAAAGCCCATCTGCAGGCTATTGAGCAGCGCGGCCAGATTCGTCGGCCCGGCCAACACGACGCGCTGTTCGCGCTGCAAGGTTTCGGCCAACCCCGGGCGGCGCAGTGCCTCGGCATAGAGCCCTTCGGTGGGCAGGTAGAGCACCGCGAAATCGGTGGTGAAGGGCGGCTCGAGGTATTTTTCACGTATCGTGCGCGCTTCCGCCTTGAGGCGGTTTTCCAGCGCCCGCGCCGCGGCTTCGACGCCCTCGGCATCGGCGCGGTCGTGTGCGTCGAGCAAGCGCTGGTAATCCTCGACCGGAAATTTCGCATCGATCGGCAGCCACACCGGCCTATCCCCGCTCACACCCGGCAGGCGGATCGCGACTTCGACGCGTTCCGCCGAACCCGGCCGTGTCGCCACGTTGCGGCCATACTGCTCGGACGTGAGCATCTGGTCGATCAAGGTCAAAAGTTGCACTTCACCCCACGTGCCGCGCGCCTTGACGTTGGTTAGCACGCGCTTCAGATCGCCCACCCCGGCCGCCAGTGTCTGCATTTCGCCCAAGCCGCGATGCACCTGTTCGAGCCGTTCCGAGACCAGCTGGAACGATTGCCCAAGGCGTTGTTCCAGCGTCGCGTGCAACTTCTCATCCACGGTCTTGCGCATCTCTTCGAGTTTGGCCGCGTTGTCGGTCTGGATCGCGGCCAGCCGCTCGTTCAGCGTCGCGCGCATCTGCTCAGCCTGTTGTTGCTGGGCGAGCCCCAATCCGGCGAGCTGCTGAGTGATCGTCTCCTGGATGATCGACAGCTGGTTTTTGAGCTGCGCGCCATTGCCTTCGAGCTGCTCGCGCAGCGCAGTGGTCATCGTCGCCAGCCGGGCGTCGATGTCGCTGCGAAAGGCGGCAAAGCCCGTGGCCAGCTCGGCGCGCCCGGCGCGCGCATCCTCGAGCGCCAGGGTCAACTGGCGTTCGACCGCTTCGCGCACGGCTTCCAGCGCCTGCGTTGTCGCCTGGTTGAGGCCTTGCAGGCGGGCCTCTTGCGCCGCGCCGATCATTTGCAGCTGGCCTTCGAGACGCGCCAATGCCGCCGTCTGCTCTTCCTGGCGGTGGCTCAATGCATCCAACCCCTTGCCGCGCTGGATCGTCAGCAGCAGGAGCAACAGGAGGGCGGCGCAAGTGGCGACGAGTGCGATGTCGATGAAAGTCATAGGGCTTGCGGAAAACTTTCGCGATGCTACCGAAACTCGGCGCTGATGGGACGGCAGCGCGCTTTGTCATCCATCGCGTTCGGCCAGATTCATCGGATCGAAAAAATCGTAACGGCCTCGGCCGGCTTGCTTGGCGCGATACATCGCATGGTCGGCATGGCGCAGCAAACCGTCGGCGCCGGCTTCGTCGAGGGGATAGATCGTGACACCGATGCTCGTGCCGATGTGTGCTTCCCGTTCTTCGAGGCTAAACGGTGCTGCGATCGTCCTCAAGATGCGCTCGAGGATCTGTTCGAGCTCGTCGATCGTGGTGAGATCGACGATGAGCAGCACGAATTCGTCGCCACCGAGGCGTGCCGCGGTATCGCCTTCGCGCACCGCGGTGGAAAGTCGGTGCGCGACCTCGATCAACAAGCGGTCGCCGAGTGCATGCCCCCATTGATCATTGACCGCCTTGAAGCCGTCGAGATCGAGAAAGCAGACGGCGAGCAGGCGGCCCCGGCGGCGCGTCTGTTTCAGGGCGAGTTCCAGTCGGTCCATCAGCAGCACGCGGTTCGGCAATTGCGTGAGCGGGTCGAAATGCGCGAGCCGACGCAGGTTCTCTTCCGCCGCCTTGAGCTCGGAAATGTCGATGAAATTGCCGATGTAGTGCGTGGTGCGGCCGGCCGCATCGCGTACCGCGGCGATGCTCAACAGTTCCGGATAGGCCGTGCCGTCCTTGCGCCGGTTCCAGATTTCGCCGCGCCAGCGTCCCGATTCTCGCAGCGCGCGCCACATTTCGGCATAAAAACCCGGCTCATGGCGGCCGGATTTGAGCAAGCGGATGTTTTGGCCGCAGGCTTCCTCTCGGCCATAGCCGGTGACGCTCGTGAAAGCGGCATTGACGTCGAGGATCGTGCCGCCGGGATCGGTGATCACCATGCCCTCGGTGGCGTTGTCGAACACGGCGGCGGCGAGCTTCAATTGCTGCTGGTCTTTTTCGAGGGTGCGGCGTAGCAGGTGGTTGCGCCAGGAGAGCAGCGCGAAAGCCGCGCCGATCAGCAGCAGCAAAGCCATGATCGGCAGATCGTAGCGGCGCAGCACGTCGCGCCAATCGATATCGACCGGCGCATCATAGGGCGGCATGCGCATCTTCTTGAGCACCTCATGTACCGGCTCATAGCCTACCGGCACGTCCCAGCCGAAGCTATTCGCCCGACGGGCGGCGAAATGATCGGCGGGCATCGATAAGAGCGCGATCGCGACATCCTTGGCCAAGTCTGCCGCAACCTGGGGCATGGCTGCGAATGGCCATTCGGGATAAGGGCGGGTCGAGTGCCAGTAAGGATTGTGGCCGTTTTTTGCGCCGAGGGGCTTCAGCTCGGCGAGAGACAGCTTGCCTTCGGCAGCCATCCCTTCGAGTACGCCGGAGCGCACGAAGCCGGCATCGGCGCGGCCCTCGAGCACTGCGGCGACGACGTTGTCCTGGGGCAGGCCGAGGAACAGCGGTCGGATGTCTTCGCTGGGATCGAGCCCGGCATCGATCAATTCGACGCCCTGGATCAGGTAACCGCCGAAGGCGTCTGGCGCGACCGCGGCGATGCGCTTGCCTTTCAGATCGGCGAGGGTGCGTAGATCCGCGCGGCTGGCGCGAGTGAAGATCACGCCGGAAAATTCCGAGCTCGGTCTGCCGCCTTCATCGTTGATCAGCGTGGCGATCCGGCGCGCGCCGTGGCGGTATTCGAGTTCGACATAGAGATCGGGGTTGACGATCACGAAATCGAATTCGCGGCGTCGGGCGGCTTCGCGCAGCTCATTGCGGCGATAGGCACGAACCGAGAAATGCTTGCCCGGCAGCCGCTGACCGAGATAATCGGCCAGCGGCGCGAAAGCGGCTTCCATCTTCTCTTTTGGCCGCACCGCAAGCACGCCGATCCGATGTTCTTGCTGAGCGACCACAGGCGGGCTGCCGGCGCAGAGCGCGCCGACGAGCAAGATCAGCAGCAGAAAACGGCGGGTATGCCGCCGTGCTTCCCCCATCGTCGCCGTCCCTTTTTGTTATCGGCATATTCTATGCGGAATTCGCGCTGGAGGGTGGCGGCGCCAGCGCCGATTGGTGAGCCTCAAACCGGCCAGCCGCGCGTCGCGGCGACGCATTCCTCGACCAGCCCCGGGCCGCGATAGACCAGGCCGGAGTAGATCTGCACGAGCTTCGCGCCGGCTTCGAGTTTGGCTTTCGCTTTTGCGCCATCGACCACGCCGCCGGCGGCGATGATCGGTACTTCGCCGGCAAGCGCCCGGGCGAGTTTTCCGAGTACCTCGGTCGACAGCTCGAAAAGCGGCGCGCCGGACAGCCCGCCGGCTTCATTGGCATGGCGCAGGCCGGCGACCCGGCTGCGATCGAGCGTGGTGTTGGTGGCGATCACTGCATCACAGCGGTGGCGGCGCAATGCGTCGGCGATCTGGATGATCTGGTCATCATCGAGATCGGGCGCGATCTTCAGCACCAGCGGCACATGACGCCCGTGCCGGTCTGCCAGCGCCGACTGCTGCGACTTCAGCGCGGCGAGCAGCCCGTCGAGCTCGGAGGCGCCTTGCAACTGACGGAGGTTCTTGGTGTTCGGACTGGAAATGTTGACGGTGACGTAACTCGCATACGGATAGGCCTTCTCGAAGCCGATCAGATAGTCATCGACGGCGCGCTCGATCGGCGTGTCGGCGTTCTTGCCGATGTTGATGCCGAGGATGCCGCGGTATTTCGCGGCCTTGACGTTACTGATCAGCGCGTCGATGCCGTGGTTGTTGAAACCCATCCGGTTGATGATGCCTTCGACCTCGGGCAGCCGGAACATGCGCGGCTTCGGATTGCCCGGCTGCGGCCGTGGCGTGACGGTGCCGACCTCGATGTGTCCGAAGCCCCACGTGGCCAGCCCGTCGATCGCCTCGCCGTTCTTGTCGAGTCCGGCGGCCAGACCCACGCGGTTCGGGAAGGAAAGCCCCATCACGCTGACCGGTGTGTCCGGCAGCGGGCCTTTGCCGGGCAGGAATGCCCCGAGTGTGCGCAGGCCGGCGATGGAAAGCTCGTGCGCGGTTTCGGGATCGAGGGCGAGGACGAAAGGCTTGATCAGGCAGTAGGGGATCATGATGGAGAATGCGCGTCGTCGAGGCGCACCCAACGACCGTTCTTCAGCGCTTCGAGCGGGCGGAATTGTGATTTGTAGGACATCTTGCGGCTATGTTCGATCCAGTAGCCGAGATAGAGGTGGGGCAGGTCGAGCCGTCGGCATTGGTCGATCTGCCAGAGGATCGCATAAGTGCCATAGCTGGCGGAGGGCAGATCCGGCTCGTAGAAGGTGTAGACCGCCGACAGGCCGTTGTCGAGCACATCGATGATGCTGACGATGCGCAAGGCATCGCCCTCGCGGAACTCGACCAGCCGGCTGTCGACCTGCGTCTGCAGCAGGAATTGGGCATACTGCTCGCGGTTGTCGTCGTCCATGCCGCCGCCGGCATGGCGCGCCTGCTGGTAGCGCTGGTAGAGCGCATAGTGTTCCTCGCGGAACAGCAACGGGCGCTCACGGGCGATGAGCCGGGCGCAACGCGCCTTGATGCGGCGCTGGCTGCGGTTGGGCCGAAAGTCCGCGCTGGGAATGCGCACCGGCACGCATTCGCGGCAGCTGTCGCACCACGGTCGATAGGTGAAGGTGCCGCTGCGGCGAAAGCCGAGCTCGACGAGCTCACTGTAGATCGCGGTATCGATCAGCTGGCTGGGCGTTGCGACCTGCGAGCGGGCGATGCGGCCGGGCAGATAGGAGCAACCGTAGGCCGAGGTGGCATAGAACTGCAACAGCGAGAAGGACGGCAGGTCGCGTAAGTGCGTCATGCTGTTTTCCTGAACACGCCATCGATGCCGTTTTCCGGCCAGCGGCCAGGCGGCTCGCCCTCATCGACGAGCGCGGCGAGCCGGGCGACGAATGCATCGCGCGGTATCGGCCGGGCGCCGAGCGAACGAAGGTGGGTGGTTTCCATCTGGCAATCGATCATGCCGAAATTATGCACGCACAAATAGCGGCACAGATGCGCGAGCGCGATTTTCGACGCATCGCGCTCCAGCGAGAACATCGATTCGCCAAAAAATACGCGGCCGAGCGCAACGCCATAAAGCCCGCCAATCAGCCGGCCATCGCGCCAGGTCTCGACGCTGTGGGCGTAACCGAGCGCATAGAGGCGCCGATAGGCAATCTTCATTTCCGCGGTGATCCAGGTGCCGTTCTGCCCCGGGCGAGGTGTCGTGGCGCAGGCGGCGATCACCGCGTCGAAAGCGGTATCGAGCTTCACCTGATAGTCGGCGTTCCTGAGCGTCTTGGCCAGCGAGCGGGAGATCTTCAGCTCGGATGGAAACAACACCATCCGCGGATCGGGGCTCCACCACAGGATCGGCTCCCCTGCGGAGAACCACGGAAAGATGCCGCGCCGATAGGCCGCGAGGAGGCGGGCAGGGGTGAGATCACCCCCGGCGGCGAGCAGGCCGTTGGGTTCGGTGAGGGCCTCACTGACGGGTGGAAAAGAGGAGTCAGGCAGCAGCCAGGGGATCATGCCGGAACGCTACCACATGTTCCGTATCCAGCCGGATACCGATCTTCTCGCCGATGGCGTGGTCGTGGTGCGAAGGCACCAGCGAGAGCACGCGCGCGCCGGAAGCGAGTTCCAGTGTGTAGAGGAATTCCGCGCCGCGAAAGGCCTTGGCCAGGATCGTGGCCCGAAGGGCGGCGCCATCGTCGTGCACGAGGTCGTCGGGGCGCAGCAGCACCTCGACCGGCGTGCCGACGGGCAGGCGGGCGCAGCTTGCGCCATCGCATTCGGTCGACAACAAGCCATTGAGCACACCCAGCTCGGTCGCCACCCGGCCGTCGGCTTCGACGCGGCCTTCGAGGAATGCGCCTTCACCGACGAAATCGGCGACATGGCGCGTTGCCGGACGGTGATAGAGATTCCAGGGCGTATCCCACTGCTCGATGCGACCGGCGCGCATCACGCCCACCCGGTCGGCGACGGCGAAGGCTTCGTGCTGATCGTGGGTGACGAGGATCGCCGCGGTGCCAGCCTCTTTCAGGATGGCGCGCACTTCGAGCGACAGCCGCTCGCGCAGCTCGACGTCGAGATTCGAAAACGGTTCGTCGAGCAGCAGCAGATGCGGCTGCGGCGCGAGCGCCCGAGCCAAAGCCACGCGCTGCTGCTGGCCGCCGGAGAGCTCATGCGGGTATTTGCCACCCAGGCCGACAAGCCCGACGAGTTCGAGCAGTCGCGCCACCTGCCGTTGTGCCAGCGCCGATTTTCCGCGCAAACCGAAAGCGACATTGCCGGCCACCGTCAGATGGGGAAACAGCGCGTAATCCTGGAACACCATGCCGATGCGCCGCCTTTCCGGCGGGAGGTGGTGAAGATCATCGTCGACGGCTTCGCCGCGCAGCAGGATGCGGCCGGAACGCGCGCGCTCGAAGCCCATGACGAGCCGTAGCACGGTCGTCTTGCCGCAGCCGGAGGCGCCCAACAGGCAGCCGATCTCGCCCTCGTGCAAAGTCAGCGACAAGCCGTCGACGACACGGTGCGTGCCGTAGGTGAAGCAGACGTCGTCGAGTTCGAGAATAGGCATGGCAGGATTATAATTGAGAAAAATTCTCAAAAACTTCGATGCGCCCACACTCATTCCTGGCCGTTTTCTCTGTCATCATCGGCATGCTGATCGGTCTGCCGGTGATTTCTGTGGGCGCAAATCTTTTTGCTCCCGGCACCAGTGCCACCTGGGCGCATCTTTGGGCCACCGTGCTGCCCGAGTATGTCGTCAATTCGCTGCTGCTCTCGTTTTTCGTGACGATCGGGGTGAGTGTGATCGGGATGGCCACCGCCTGGTTCGTCTCGATGCATGAGTTCCCCGGCCGACGCGTGTTCGAATGGGCCTTGTTGTTGCCGCTGGCGATGCCGGCTTATGTGATGGCCTACGTCTATACGGATTTGTTGCAGTTCGTCGGCCCGGTGCAGACTTTCCTGCGCGAGACCTTCGGCTGGAAACGCGGTGACTACTGGTTTCCGGAAATCAGAAGCCTATCCGGCGCGGCGCTGATGTTCGTCAGCGTGCTCTTCCCATATGTCTATCTGCTCGCGCGCACCGCCTTTTTAGAGCGCGGCGCCAACACTTTCGAAGCGGCGCGTTCGTTGGGGCTCACCCCTTGGGCCGCCTTCCGGCGCGTCTCGTTACCGCTGGCGCGGCCAAGCGTTGCCGCCGGTGTGGCACTGGTGCTGATGGAAACGCTCGCCGACTACGGCACCGTGGCCTACTTCGGCGTGCCGACCTTTACCACCGGCATCTATCGCGCCTGGTTCTCGCTCGGTGATCGCACCGCTGCAGCGCAACTGGCTGCTACGCTGCTCGCTTTCGTGTTGCTCCTCGTTTTGCTCGAGCGCATTGGTCGCGGCCGCGCGCGCTTTCATGAGACGCACCGGCGCGCAGCAAAGCGCAAGACGCTTTCGGGCGCTGCGGCGCTCTTCGCTTTTTTCATTTGCTTTTTGCCGCTCTTCCTCGGCTTCTTGCTGCCGGCGGGACTGCTCTTCAAGCTGGCACTCGCCGAGGGAGATGGGCAATTCGGTGTGCGTTATCTCACCCTGGCGAAGAACAGTCTCCTGGTCGCGGGGCTTGCCGCCGTGTTGGCGGCAATGCTTGCGATGCTGCTCGGCTACGCGCAGCGCCTGCACCCCACAATGGTCTCGCGCACGGTCAATCGGCTCGCTGGACTGGGCTATGCCGTGCCCGGTGCGGTGATCGCGGTGGGTGTGCTGATACCGGTCACGCGTCTCGATCACTGGCTCGCCGCACAATGGCTTGGTTGGTTCGGCGAAAATCCGGGGCTCATTTTCACCGGCGGCATCGCCGCGCTCGTCTATGCCTATCTCGTGCGTTTCTTGTCGGTCGCCCTATCGGCCGTCGAGGCAGGACTTTTGCGCATCACGCCGGCAATGGATGCCGCGGCGCAAAGCCTTGGCTGCAACGCGCGCCAAACGCTCGTGCGTGTGCATCTGCCGCTGTTGGGGAAAAGCCTTTTGACCGCGATGCTCTTGGTTTTCGTCGATGTGATGAAAGAACTGCCCGCCACCTTGGTGATGCGCCCGTTCAACTTCGACACGCTGGCCACGCAAACCTTCACCCTTGCCAGCGACGAGAGGCTCGCCGAGGCTTCCACCGCGGCGCTCGCCATCGTTGCGGTGGGGTTGTTGCCGGTATTGCTGCTGGCGCGGCAGATCGGACGGGGGCGATAGCCGTCCCGCCAGCGCCGAGTTTCGGCTCCGTTTTGTCGTAATGAGCCTACTCAGAACTCCCAGGCAAAGCCGATTTGTCCGAAGCGGCGGCCGTTGCCGTGACCGATGGCGCCGGAGAGCTTGAAGCCCTCGAAAACCTCGTAGCGCAGGCCGAGCGCCTTGTCGGGGCGGCTGTGTTCTTCTCCGAAAATTTCCTCGGTCAGCTTGAGTTTCGCTGCCAGCGGCCATTCATGGCCCAAGCCCCAGGTGCCGACGGTCGCGCGATCGCCCTGCGCCCTGGCCTGCTTGCTGCCCAGGTTGGCATGGATGGCCTGCCCGTCGTCGAAACGGTATGTGGCCAGCGCTGCCAGCGCATATTCCTTTTCCGTGTAACGCTCTCCGTTGACGCGATCATCCACCCGCGTAGCAGAGAGGTCCAGCTTGACCCCCGCCGACCAGCCAGTCTCATTCTGGATCGGCACCCATTTGAAACCGATGCCCGAGCCGCGCAAACGGGTCGATGGATCGGGTTCGCGATCGGTTGCGTGTGAGAGGGCAAGACCGATTTCCAAATTTTCGAGCGGCGCGAAACCGAAGATCAGCTCTCCGCCGTGCGTCTTGTGATCGCGCGTCAGCGCCCCTTCGATCTTCAGGCCGCCGGCGCCGAGTGTGCCGGCGTCATCGACCTGCATCGGCGGTTCGGCAAAAGCCGGAGCGGTAGCGAGAATGGCCGACGCCCATAGCGCCGACATCTGCGTCCGCAATTTCATGATCAAACGTCCTTTTATCCCAGATCGTCCTTTGGAACACGAGCGGGTATCAAAAGCGAGGGCGAGCAGGTTTGCGTCCCCGCGACGAGCCAAAACCCTCGTCTATTGGCGAGGAGCGGGGGCGCGAAGATGCCGCCCGCAGCCCAAAAGCCGCCGTGTAGGGCGATGAAATGGCCGTATCAAATGCTCATGGCGAATCAGCCCGGTCTAAGGAAACGCTGAATAAGTTGCTGCGCGGGCGCCTCGCTGCGTTGCGCGGTGTTGGCTTCGGCCGCTTCGCTTAACCTCGGCAAAGCCGAGGTTAGCCTTCGCCGCAACTTCGTTGTCGCTCCCTCGCCTAACTCCATGTTATGTGGTTCCGGCATAACTTGCGCTTCGCTCCTGTTAGCCTGCACCGAAACTTCGCCTTCGGCTCGTTTTCTCGGTCGCTGCGCACCAAACGTCTTGCGCTGCATCCCGCTCGCGGCCTTCTTCAGCGTTTCCCTAATGGATAATCTGGGTTTATTTCCATCCGACGCGGTCATAGATTTTCTGCGCCAGGGTGGCGTTTCTCGCCAATTCGACGATTGGCAGCGTATCGGCCTTGAAGCTGCCCAAAGCGTTCAATGCCGGATTGTCGGTTTTCACCGTCGGCACGGCCGGCCATTCATTGTTACCGTCGGCGAAGTAAAGCTGCGCTTCGTCGGAGGCGAGGTAGTCGAGGAATTTCTTCGCCGCTTCCTTGTTCGGCGCGGTCTTCAATATGCCGCCGCCAGAGATGTTGATGTGCGTGCCGGTGCTACTCTGGTTCGGCCATACGACGCCGATCGCTGCGACGACTTTTTGATCTTCGGGTTTGCTCGATCGCATCAGGCGCGCCAGATAGTAGGAATTCGAGACCGTCACGCCGCACTCGCCGGCAGCCACCGCCCTGATTTGGTCGGTGTCGCCGCCTTTGGGTGCCCGTGCGAAATTGGCGACGACGCCCTTGGCCCAGGACTCCGCCTTTTGTTCGCCGTGATGGGCGATCATCGAGGCGAGTAGCGAGAGGTTGTATGGATGGGCGCCGGAGCGCATGCAGACCTGGTTCCTGAGCTTCGGGTCGGCAAGGTCTTCATAGTTTTGAACGCTTTCTGGTTTGATGGCCGACTTGTCATAGACGATCAGCCGTGCGCGGGTCGAGAAAGCGACCCAGTCGTTCGAGCGTAGGTGAGCGGGGATGCGCTCGTCGATCACCTTCGACTTTAGCGGCGCGAACAGACCCAGCGCGTCGGCCTTGGCAAGCCGCGCGGCGTCCACTGTGATGAAGACGTCTGCCGGGCTCATCGCCCCTTCATTCTTGATGCGCTCCAACAGCTCGTCTTCTTTGGCCTCGATGCGGTTGATTTTGATGCCGGTTTGCTTGGTAAAGTTGCTGTAGAGCGCCTCGTCCGTCTGGTAGTGACGTGCGGAGTAGAGGTTCAATTCCGTGTCGGCAGCCAGAGCCGTGGCTTCGATGGCGACTGCTGCAGTGAGGGCGATGATGAGAAGAGTTTGACGCATCATGAGACTCCCGATGGTTGATGGAAACCAAGTGATATAACAAACGAGAACCATTATCAATAACTTTGAAGACGGTGTCAAGCGGGCACGCAAAAGCGAGTGCATCCCGAAGGTCGATGGCTATAATCGACCGAACAAAAAGGAGTGGAGCATGATGTTCAAGGCATTGCTGATACGGCAGGAGGAGGGCCGCGTGACGGCCGGTTTCGAGCAGATGGACGAGTCCGCGCTCGATCCGGGCGAGGTGACGATCCGGGTTCTCTGGTCCGACGTCAATTACAAGGATGCGCTCGCGGCGACTGGTGCCGGCAAGATCATCCGGCGCTTTCCCTGCATCGGCGGCATCGATCTCTCCGGCGTGGTGATCGACAGTCGAAGCCCACGATTCGCACCCGGCGACGAGGTGCTGGCGACGAGTTTCGACATCGGTGTTGCCCATCATGGCGGCTATGCCGAGATCGCACGCCTGCCTGCCGCCTGGGTGCGCAAGCTGCCTGCCGGCCTCGATCTGCGTGAGGCGATGGCGTTGGGCACGGCCGGCTTCACGGCCGGACTGGCAATAGCGCGCATGGAGCACGACGGCTTGCGCCCCGACAAGGGCCCGGTGGTGGTATCGGGTGCGACTGGTGGTGTGGGCAGCATCGCCATCGAAATCCTCGCCAAGTCGGGTTATGAAGTGCATGCGCTGACTGGCAAGGCCGAGGCGACTGACTATCTGAAAGGGCTGGGCGCACGTGAGGTGATCCTGCGTTCGAGCCTCGATCTGAGCAGGATCCGTCCTCTCGAAAAGGCGCAATGGGCAGGAGCGGTCGACAATCTCGGTGGTGAGGTGTTGGCCTGGATGGCGAGCACGATGAAGCAGGGTGGCACGATCGCCAGCATCGGCCTTGCCGCCAGCATGGAACTCAAGACTACCGTCGCACCGTTCATCTTGCGCGGGGTATCGCTACTCGGTATCGATTCCGGCTATATCGGCGAGCCGTGGCGTAGCGAAGTCTGGCGGCGGCTGGGGAGCGATTGGAAGCCCGAGAAAGTCATCGATCAGGTGCGCGAAATCGGTTTCGATGAGTTGCCCGGCGTGTTCGACGATTTTCTCAAGGCGCGCGTGACCGGCCGCATCATCGTGCGCATCCAGAATCCATGACAACCAGAGGGAAGAGAAGACGATGAAATACGCTGACTTTCACCGGCGCTCGCTCGAAGAACGCGACGCTTTCTGGGCCGAGCAGGCGCAGCTCGTCGATTGGCAAACGCCGCCGCAGACGATTTGTGATTACAACCGGCCGCCATTCGTCAAGTGGTTCTCGGGCGGAACGACGAACCTCTGCCACAACGCGGTGGACCGTCATGCCGCGAAGCGCCCCAATGATCGAGCGCTGATCTATGTCTCGACCGAAACGAACGAGGAGAAGATCTACAGCTTCGCCGAGCTGAAAACCGAAGTGATGCGCATGGCGGCGATCATGCAGTCGCTGGGCGTCAAAAAAGGCGACCGGGTGCTGATCTACATGCCGATGATTCCCGAAGCGGCGTTCGCGATGCTCGCCTGCGTGCGCATCGGCGCGATCCACTCGGTGGTATTCGGCGGCTTCGCTTCCGGGTCGCTGGCCACCCGCATCGACGATGCCAAGCCGAAACTGATCATTTCCGCGGATGCCGGCATGCGCGGCGGCAAGGCCGTCCCCTACAAGCATCTGCTCGATGAGGCGATCAACCTTGCCGAGTCGAAGCCGGAAAAAGTACTGATGGTCGATCGCGGCATCGACAAAGGCTTCAACAAGGTTGCCGGCCGCGATGTCGATTACGCCATGCTGCGCGCGCAGCACATGGATGCCGAGGTACCCTGCGAGTGGCTGGAATCCTCGGAACCCTCCTATATCCTCTACACCTCCGGTACCACCGGTAAGCCCAAGGGGGTGCAGCGCGATACCGGCGGTTACGCCGTCGCGCTCGCTGCCTCGCTCAAATACATCTACACCGGCCATGAGGGCGAAACCTATTTCGCCACCTCGGACATCGGCTGGGTGGTGGGGCACAGCTACATCATCTACGGGCCACTGATCGCCGGCATGGCGACGGTGATGTACGAGGGCACGCCGATCCGGCCCGATGCCGGCATCTGGTGGAGTCTGGTCGAGAAATACCGCATCAACGTGATGTTCTCGGCGCCGACCGCGATCCGCGTGCTCAAGAAGCAGGATCCGGCCTATCTGCACAAATACGATCTCTCTTCGCTCAAGCATCTGTTCCTCGCTGGTGAGCCGCTCGACCAACCGACGCACGAATGGATCATGAGCGAACTGAAGCTGCCGGTGATCGACAACTACTGGCAGACCGAGACCGGCTGGCCGATGCTCTCGGCGGTACCGGGGGTGGAAAAAACGCCGATCAAGTTCGGCTCGCCGTCCTTTCCCGTTTTCGGCTATGACTTGCGCATCTTTCGTGAGGATGGCACGGAGTGCGGCCCGAACGAAAAGGGCATCGTCGGCGTCGTGCCGCCGCTGCCGCCGGGCTGTCTGTCGACGGTGTGGGGGCAGGATGAGCGCTTCGTCAGCACCTATTTCAGCCTGTTCAAGGAACCGCTGGTCTATTCTTCCTTCGACTGGGGCATCAAGGACGAGGAGGGTTACCACTTCATCCTCGGCCGCACCGACGACGTGATCAATGTCGCCGGCCATCGCCTCGGCACGCGCGAAATCGAAGAGGCGGTGCAGGCGCATCCAATGATCGCCGAAGTGGCTGTCGTCGGCGTCAACGATCCGCTCAAGGGCCAGGAGCCGGTCGCCTTTGCCGTCGTCAAGGACGCATCGAAGATCGCCTCGCCGGAACTCAAGGCTGCCCTCGAAGCCGAGGTGAAGAAGACCGTCGATGGCCTGCTCGGCGCGATCGCGCGGCCGAAGCATGTGCATTTCGTCACGGGGCTGCCGAAGACGCGTTCCGGCAAGATGCTGCGCCGCTCGATCCAGGCGCTGGCCGAAGGCCGCGATCCGGGCGATTTGACCACGCTCGACGACCCGACGACGCTGGAGCAGATCCGCCAAGTGCTCGCCCCGGGCTGATCGGCTCAGCGGGTGCCGTCCCGCCAGCGCCGAATTTCCGAAGCGATTCGGCGCTCGGCGGGACGTTCCATTTTCCGCCAGCGCCGAATTTCCGAAGTGATTCGGCGCTCGGCGGGACGTTCCATTTTCCGCCAGCGCCGAGTTTGCAAGCCGGTGCAGGGCGAATGGTGGCGCCTATCGATTGCGGAACTTCGGCGTGCGCTTTTCCAGAAATGCGGTCATGCCTTCCTTTTGATCTTCGAGGGCAAAGGAAGCATGAAAAGTGCGCCGTTCGAACAACAGACCTTCGGCGAGCGAGGTCTCGAAGGCGCGATTGACGGACTCCTTGATCATCATCAGCACGGGCAGGGAGTAGCCGGCGATCGTCTGTGCTATGGCAATGGTTTCGTCGACCAGTTTCTCGGTCGGAAAGATCCGCGCGACCAAGCCGCAGCGTTCCGCTTCGACGGCGTCCATCATGCGCCCGGTAAAGCAAAGATCCATCGCCTTGGCCTTGCCGACGGCGCGCGGCAGCCGTTGCGTGCCACCGGCGCCGGGCAGGGTGCCGAGCTTGACTTCCGGCAGACCAAATCTGGCGTTTTCTGCTGCATAGATCGTGTCGCACATCAACGCGAGTTCACAGCCGCCGCCGAGCGCATAACCCGCCACCGCGGCGATGACAGGCTTGCGGCAGGTTTTCAGACGTTCCCAGTTGCGGGTGATGAAATCGCCCTGGTAGGCGGCCATGTAGTCGAAATCCTTCATGGCGCGGATGTCGGCGCCGGCGGCGAAGGCCTTGCTGTCGCCGGTGAGGACGATGCAGCCGATGTCGTCGTCGGCCTCGAAGCTGGCAAGCGCGCTGCCGATACCTTCGATGACTTCGTCGTTGAGGGCGTTCATGGCTGCGGGGCGGTTGATGCGGATCAGACCCACCTTGTCATGGGTCTCGCGGATGATGCTTTCGGGCATGGGGTTCTCCGGTTGAACCCAGATTATCCATTGAGAGCGGGCTGATGCGCCATGAGCATTTGATACGGTCATTTCATCGCCCTACACGGCGGCTTTCGGCCTGCGGGCGGCATCTTTGCGCCCCCGTTCCTCGCCAATAGACGCTGTTATTGGCTCGTCGCGGGGACGCAAACCTGCTCGCCCTCGCCTTTTGATACCCGCTCGTGTTCCAATGGACAATCTGGGTTGAAGGCAAAATTGACGTGCTCGGAAAGCCGTCACTATAATGCGCGACTTTCAATCCCGCTGAAACGGAATCGAAGATGCGCAGGAAATTCGTCGCCGGTAACTGGAAGATGCACGGCAGTTTGAAGAGCAATGCCGAATTGCTTCGCGACGTGCGAACGGGTGTCGCCCCACTGGATATCGATATCGCCGTCTGCGCGCCTTATCCCTATCTCGCGCAGGTCAGCGAACTACTCCAAGGTAGCAATGTGGCCTGGGGCGCCCAGGATGTTTCCGAGCATGCACAAGGCGCTTACACCGGCGAAGTCAGCGCGGCGATGCTCGTCGATTTCGGCTGCAAATATGTGATCGTCGGTCATTCCGAGCGGCGCAGCTATTATGGTGAAAGCGATGCGATCGTCGCCGCGAAAACCGAGGCGGCACTGAAGGCGGGGCTGATCCCGATCGTCTGTGTCGGCGAGACCCTCGAAGAGCGTGAGCGCAATGTCACTGCCGAAGTGGTCACACGTCAGCTCGACGCCGTCATCGCGCGCTGCGGCGTTGCTGCACTGGCCAACGCCGTGGTCGCTTATGAGCCGGTTTGGGCGATTGGCACCGGACACACCGCCACACCAGCGCAGGCGCAAGAAGTGCATGCGCTGATCCGCAGCCGCGTGGCACGCGAAGATGCGCAAGTTGCCGCGGGGCTACGCATTCTCTACGGCGGCAGTATGAAGCCGGCCAATGCCCAGGAGTTGATGGCTCAGCCCGACATCGATGGCGGTCTGATCGGCGGCGCGTCGCTGGTGGCCGCCGATTTCGTGGCCATCTGTGCGGCGGCCCGTTAAGGAAACTCCATGAGCATTCTCTTCACCATCACGCTCACCGTGCACATCATCGTCGGGCTTGCGGTGATCGGCCTCGTGTTGATCCAGCATGGCAAAGGCGCCGACATGGGGGCGGCGTTCGGCAGCGGTGCTTCGGGTAGCCTGTTCGGTGCGACCGGCTCGGCCAATTTTCTATCGCGCTCGACCGCGGTGCTGGCAGCAATTTTCTTTATCACCAGCCTGTCGCTGGCCTACATGGCGAGCCAACGTCCCGCTGCAGCAGCGAGCAGCGTGACCGATACCGTCAAGACGGAATCGGTCGTGCCGGTCGCGCCTGCTCCTCAGCAGGACGCGCAGGAAGAATCGAAGGCAAAAAATATTCCGAAGTGACGCGACAGAAGCGCGGAACGCGGTTAAAATTATCAAGCTGAAAATGCGCCCGGACGCAGTCGCAGAGCCCCACCAGCGCTCAAGCGATGGAACCGGGTGACAAAGCCGACGTGGTGGAATTGGTAGACACGCTATCTTGAGGGGGTAGTGGCGAAAGCTGTGCGAGTTCGAGTCTCGCCGTCGGCACCAGACACGAGGGCAATGACCATGAAGCGATTTGCAACAGGGGGTTGTTGAATGCTGGAAAACTATTTCCCGGTGCTGGTGTTCATCATCGTTGCCCTGATTTTTGGCTGTGTGCCCATGATCATCGGGCGGCTGGTCGGGCCCCATCGTCCTGACCCAGAAAAACTTTCCCCCTACGAATGTGGCTTCAATGCCTTCGAGGATGCGCGCATGAAGTTCGATGTGCGCTATTACCTCGTCGCGATCGCTTTCATCATCTTCGATCTGGAAGTGGCCTACATGTTTCCCTGGGCGGCGATCTACAAGGAATTCGTCGGCGCGGAAAACGCCGTGGTGCGGTCTTTCGGTTTCGTCGAGATGTTCATCTTCATGGGCATCCTCATCGTCGGTTTCGTCTGGGCCTGGCTGAAAGGCGCCCTCGAGTGGGAGTGAGCGAGTGAGCATCGAAGGTGTCTTGCAGGAAGGTTTCGTCACCACTACGCTCGACAAGGTCATCAACTGGACGCGCACCGGTTCCCTCTGGCCGATGACGTTTGGCTTGGCCTGCTGTGCGATCGAGATGATCCACACCGGGGTGTCCCGTTACGATCTCGACCGCTTCGGTGTGGTCTTCCGCCCGAGTCCGCGTCAGTCAGACGTGATGATCGTCGCGGGCACGGTCACCAACAAGATGGCCCCGGCGATGCGCCGCGTCTATGACCAAATGGCGGAACCGCGCTGGGTGATCTCGATGGGTTCCTGTGCGAACGGAGGCGGTTACTATCATTACTCCTATTCCGTGTTGCGGGGTTGCGACCGGGTGATCCCAGTCGATATTTACGTGCCTGGCTGTCCACCCACCCCAGAAGCGCTGCTCTACGGCATCATCCAACTGCAAAACAAGATCAATCGGACCTGCACCATCGCCCGTTAATCTACCCCCGTCGTTCGCGAAATCTCTGAAAACATCATGAGCGCCAAGCTGGAACGGCTGTGCAAGCACTTGAACGAAATCTTCGTCGGGCGCATCCAGAATCTCACGGTCGCCGGCGGCGAGGTCACGCTCGAGGTCTCTCCCGCTGACTATTTCGAGGTTGCCAAGACGCTGCGCGATCATCCGGAGCTGCGCTTCGAGCAGTTGCTCGATCTGTGTGGTGTCGACTATGTGACTTACGGCAGAACGGATCTCGTCGATTTCAGCAAAGGGCGTTCGCCGCGTTTCGCCGCCGTGAGCCACCTGCTCTCCCTGACTCACAACTGGCGCTTGCGACTCAGGGTGTTCGCACCGGATGATGCCTTTCCCGTCGTCGCTTCGCTGACGCCGCTGTGGAGCAGCGCCAATTGGTTCGAGCGCGAGGCCTTCGATCTGTTTGGCATCATGTTCGAAGGCCATGACGATCTCCGGCGCATTTTGACCGACTACGGCTTCGTCGGCCATCCATTCCGCAAGGACTTCCCGGTGCATGGTTATGTCGAGATGCGCTACGACCCGGAGCAGCGTCGCGTGGTCTATCAGCCCGTGACCATCGAGCCGCGCGAGGTGACGCCGCGCATCATCCGCGAAGAAAACTATGGAAAGGTGAGCGACGACCGTGGCTGAGATCAAGAACTATACGGTCAATATGGGGCCGCAGCATCCAGCGACCCACGGTGTGCTGCGGCTGGTGCTCGAACTCGATGGCGAGGTCGTGGTGCGTGCCGACCCGCACATCGGTTTGCTGCACCGGGCGACCGAAAAGTTGATGGAGCATCGCACCTGGGTGCAATCCTTGCCGTACATGGATCGGATGGATTACACCTCGATGTTCATCAACGAACATCCGTTCTGTCTGGCCGTCGAACGCTTGTTGGGAATCGAGGTACCGATCCGCGCGCAATACATCCGTGTGATGTTCGACGAACTGACGCGCATCTTCCACCATCTCTTCAATCTCGGCACGCACGCGCTGGACATCGGCGCGATGGCGATGGTGCTCTACACCTTCCGTGAGCGCGAAGACATCCTCGACATGCTCGAAGCGGTTTCCGGCGCGCGCATGCACGGCGCCTACTATCGACCTGGCGGCGTGTATCGCGACCTGCCGGACAGCATGCCCAAGTACACGGTCAATAAGTTCAAGGACGAGAAGACCGTCAAGGAACTGAATGCTGCGCGCGAAGGTTCCATGCTCGATTTCATCGAGGATTTCACCAACCGGTTGCCGCGTTATCTCGACGAATACGAAACCCTGCTGACCGGCAACCGCATTTGGAAGCAGCGCACCGTCGGCATCGGCGTCGTCTCGCCGGAGCGTGCGCTCCAGCTCGGTTTCACCGGCCCGATGCTGCGCGGCTCGGGCATCGCCTGGGATCTGCGCAAGAAACAGCCCTACATGGTCTATGACCGACTCGATTTCGATGTGCCGGTCGGTGTCAACGGCGATTGCTACGACCGTTATCTCGTGCGCATGGAGGAAATGCGCCAGTCCAACCGCATCGTCAAGCAATGCGTCGACTGGCTGCGCAAGAATCCCGGCCCGGTGATGATCGACGATCTGAAGGTCGCGCCGCCGAAGCGCGAGAAGATGAAAACCAGCATGGAAGAGCTGATCCACCATTTCAAGTTCTTCACCGAGGGCATCCATGTGCCGCCGGGGGAGACCTATGCCGCGATCGAGCATGCCAAAGGCGAGCTGGGCGTCTATATGATCTCGGATGGCGCCAACAAACCCTACCGCGTCAAAGTGCGCTCGCCTGCGTTCCAAAACCTCTCGGCGATGGATGAAATGGCGCGCGGCCACATGATCGCCGACGTGGTCACCATTATCGGCACGATGGACATCGTGTTCGGCGAAGTGGACAGATAAGTCATGTTGAGCGAAGCCACGTTGCAAAAAATCGATCGCGAGATCGCCAAGTACCCGTCCGATCAGCGGCAGTCCGCAGTGATGGCGGCGTTGCGTCTTGCCCAGCAAGAAAAAGGCTGGCTCTCGCCCGAGACCATCGCCTTCGTCGCGAAATATCTAGGCATGGCCGAGATGGCGGTCTATGAGGTGGCGACCTTCTACAACATGTATGAGCTGGCGCCGGTCGGCAAATACAAGATCACGGTGTGCACCAATTTGCCGTGCGCCCTGTCGGGCGGCGTACATGCCGCCGACTATCTGAAAGAGAAGCTCGGCATCGATTTCAACGAAACCACGCCGGATGGCAAATTCACGCTGAAGGAGGGCGAATGCATGGGGGCGTGCGGCGATGCGCCGGTGCTGCTCGTCAATGACGTGCATATGCGCTGTTTCATGACGCCCGAGGAAATCGACCGGCTGCTGGCGGAGTGCGATCGTAGCGAGAGCGGAGGCAACGGTTAATGGCGATTCTCGATAGCATCAATCCGACCTTGACCGCCGGCTGGCATCGTCCCGACGTGCGCGATCTGGCGCGTGACACCGGCTGGCACCTTGCGGATTACGAAGCGCGCGGCGGCTATCAGGCCTTGAAAAAGCTGTTCGCCGAAAAGATGACGCCCGAGCAGGTGATCGCCGAGGTGAAGGCTTCGGTCTTGCGCGGTCGCGGCGGGGCGGGATTTCCGACTGGCCTGAAATGGAGCTTCATGCCGAAAAAAAAGGTGGTCGAAAAACAGCTCGTCTGCGATACCGAAACCGGCGCACCCACGCTGTGCGAAGTGGTCGATTCCCGTGCCGGCGACCATTACATCGTCTGCAACACCGATGAAGGCGAACCCGGCACGTTCAAGGATCGCGACATCTTGCGTCACGACCCGCACGCGGTCATCGAGGGCATGATCATCGCCGGATACGCGATAGGCGCGAATTGCGGCTACAACTACATCCACGGCGAAATCTTCGAGCTCTACCAGCGTTTCGAAGCCGCGCTCGCTGAGGCGCGCGCCGCCGGCTATCTGGGCAAGAACATCCTCGGTTCCGGCTTCGATTTCGAGCTCTACGCCCATCACGGCTGGGGCGCCTACATCTGCGGCGAGGAAACGGCGCTGCTCGAATCGATCGAAGGCAAGAAAGGCCAGCCGCGCTACAAGCCGCCCTTTCCGGCCAATGTCGGCCTCTATGGACGTCCGACGACGATCAACAATACCGAGTCGCTGGCCTCGATTCCCTGGATCATCCGCAATGGCGGCCAGGCCTTCCTCGATCTGGGCAAACCGAACAATGGTGGCACCAAGTTGTTCTCGGTCTCCGGTCATGTCAATAAGCCCGGCAACTACGAAGTGCCGCTGGGCACGCCATTTGCCAAGCTGCTCGAAATGGCGGGCGGCATGCGCGGCGGCAGAAAACTCAAGGCGGTGATTCCCGGTGGTTCCTCGGCGCCGGTGCTGCCAGCCGAGATCATCATGGACTGCACCATGGATTACGATTCGATCGCCAAAGCCGGTTCGATGCTCGGCTCGGGCGCGGTGATCGTGATGGACGAGACGGTCTGCATGGTCAAGGCGCTCGAACGCCTGTCACGCTTTTATCACGAGGAATCCTGCGGGCAATGCACGCCGTGCCGGGAAGGCACCGGCTGGCTCTACAAGATGATCCATCGCATCGAGCATGGCCAGGGACGGCCGGAGGATCTCGATTTGCTCGACGACGTGGCGAAGAACATCATGGGACGGACGATCTGCGCGCTCGGCGATGCCGCCGCCATGCCGGTGATCAGTTTCGTCAAACATTTCCGCGCCGAGTTTGCCTATCACATCGAACACAAGCAGTGTCTGGTGCCCCCCGATGTGCAGAGGGCGGGCAGCACCTTCCATACGCGCTTGATGGCGGGGGCGACATGTTGAACATCGAGATCGACGGCAAGCCGCTGCAAGTCGCGCCGGGCACTACGGTGTTCGAGGCCGCGCGTTCGGCCGGCATCTACATTCCGCATTTCTGCTACCACAAGAAGCTCTCGATCGCCGCCAATTGCCGGATGTGTCTCGTGCAGGTCGAAAAGGCGCCGAAACCGATGCCCGCCTGCGCGACCGTCGCCACCGAAGGCATGAAGGTATTCACGCATTCGCCGCTGGCGGTCAAGGCGCAGCGCGCCGTGATGGAGTTTCTGTTGATCAACCATCCGCTCGACTGTCCGATCTGCGATCAGGGCGGGGAATGTCAGCTGCAGGATCTCGCCGTCGGCTACGGCGGCTCCCATGCGCGCTTCCAGGAAGAAAAGCGCGTCGTCAGCAACAAGGATCTCGGTCCGCTGGTCGCGACCGATATGACTCGCTGCATCAACTGTACGCGCTGTGTGCGCTTCACGCAGGAAATCGCCGGCTACATGGAGCTCGGTCAGGCCTATCGCGGCGATCGCGCCGAGATCATGCCTTTCCTCGGTCAGACGCTCGATTCCGAGCTGTCCGGCAACGTCATCGACCTTTGCCCGGTCGGCGCGCTGACTTCGAAGCCGTTCCGCTTCGCGGCGCGCACTTGGGAGCTTTCGCGCCGCAAGTCGGTGAGCCCGCATGACGGCCTGGGCAGCAATCTGATCGTCCAGGTGTTGCATGACAAGGTCAAGCGCGTCTTGCCGCTGGAAAACGAGGCGATCAACGAGTGCTGGCTGTCCGACAAGGATCGCTTCTCCTACGAAGCGCTCAACG
Source organism: Sulfuricystis multivorans (assembly GCF_003966565.1). NCBI lineage: Bacteria > Pseudomonadati > Pseudomonadota > Betaproteobacteria > Nitrosomonadales > Sterolibacteriaceae > Sulfuricystis > Sulfuricystis multivorans. Next base: position 1,222,346 of record NZ_AP018718.1, read on the forward strand.
GCGAGGAACGCCTGACACGCCCGCTGGTCAAGCAGGGCGGTCAGTGGCGCGAAGTCGAATGGAACGTGGCGCTCGATTATGCCGCGCATGCGCTGCGCGACATCGCGCGCAATCATGGTGCGGATGCGCTCGGCGCCCTCATCAGCCCGCATGCAACCCTCGAGGAAATGGCGCTGGCCGCCAAACTGCTGCGTGGGTTGGGCTCGGACAACATCGATTTCCGTTTGCGTCAGAGCGATTTCAGCCTCGATGGCCAGCGCGCCGGCATACCTTGGCTCGGCATGAAGATCGCCGAGCTCGGCGCACTCGATCGCGTGTTCGTGGTCGGCAGTTTCCTGCGCAAGGATCATCCGCTGATCGCTCAGCGCCTGCGCCAGAGCGCGAAGAAGGGCGCCCAGATTTCGCTGCTGCATTCTGCCGATGACGAGCTGTTCATCGAGCTGTTCGCGAAGGCGATCGCTGCACCGGCGCAACTGACGGCGCTGTTCGCCGAGGTCGTCAAGGCGGTGGCCGAACTCAAGAACGTGCCGCTCGACGACGAATTCGCGAAAGTCGGCCCCGGCGAGACGGCACGCAAGATCGCCGCCAGCCTCGCCTCCGGCGCGAACGTCGGCATCCTGCTGGGCAACTTTGCCCAGCAGCACCCGCAGGCGGCGACGCTGAATCGCCTTGCGCAGCAGCTCGCCGGACTGCTCGGAGCGAAATTTGGTTTCCTCGGCGAGGCGGCGAACAGCGTCGGCGGGTATGTTGCCGGTGCCCATCCTCGTCAAGGCGGAATGAATGCTGCGCGGCTGATCTCCGAACCACGGCGCGGCTACTTGCTACTGGGTGTCGAGCCGGAGCTCGATTGTGCGGATGGTGCGGCGGCGCTTTCCGCACTTTCCCAGGCGGCGAGCGTGATCGTCCTGTCGCCGTTCAAGTCGCAGGCCGCGCTCGACTATGCCGATTGTCTGCTGCCCGTCGCACCATTTACCGAGACTTCCGGCACTTTCGTCAATACCGAGGGTCGGCTGCAGAGTTTCCATGCCGTCTGCAAACCCTTGGGCGAGACGCGGCCGGCCTGGAAGGTGCTGCGCGTGTTGGGCAATCTGCTCGAGCTTGCCGGCTTCGATTACGAAAGTTCGGAACAGGTGCGTGACGAAGTTTTGCCCGGCAAACCCGAATTCGTCGCGGGGCTCGACAATGCCGTCGCCCCCGGCGCGATGCGGCTTGTCTCTTCTACCACGGGTCTGCAGCGCATCGCCGATGTACCGATCTACTTCGCCGATCCGCTGGTGCGCCGCGCGCCCAGTCTGCAGGCGACCCGCGATGCGGCCAAACCTACGGTGCGCATGAATGCCGCGACGCTGGCGAAACTGGGGCTTATCGATGGCAACCGAGTGAAGTTCGGCGCTGGCGGCACGGCAGTCGAGCTGCTCGCTCGGCTCGATGCCGGCGTGCCGGATGAATGCGTACGCATCGCCGCGGCGCATGCGACGACCGTGGCGCTCGGTCCGCTGTTCGGCACCCTGAATGTGGAGCGCGCATGATGGAAGCCCAGTTCCTGCAATTCTTTCAGTCTGCATTCGGCAGCGCCTGGCCGACGGTAGCACCCGTGTGGCCGGCGATCTGGGCCTTGCTCAAGATCGTCGCCGTGTTGGTGCCGGTCGTCATCGCGGTCGCCTACCTGCCTTATTTCGAGCGCAAGGTCATCGCCTACATGCATGTGCGCATCGGCCCGAACCGCGTCGGTCCGATCGGCCTGCTGCAGCCGATCGCCGATGCGCTGAAACTGGTATTCAAGGAAATCGTCACGCCGGCCAAGGCCGACAAGGCGCTCTATTTCACCGGCCCGGTGCTGGCGTTGGCGCCGGCCTTGGTCGCCTGGGCGGTGGTGCCATTCGACGATGGCAAGGTGATCGCCAACGTCGATGCCGGGGTGCTTTATCTGCTCGCCGTCAGCTCGCTGGGCATCTACGGCATCATCGTTTCCGGTTGGGCCTCGAACTCGAAATATGCCTTTCTCGGTGCGATGCGCGCCGGCGCGCAGATGATTTCCTACGAGATCGCGATGGGCATGGCCTTGATCACCGTGCTGATGGTCTCGAACAGCCTCAATCTCGGCGACATCGTGCATGCCCAGGCCAGGGGCCGCTTTGCCGAGATGGGGTTCGATTTCCTTTCGTGGAACTGGCTGCCGTTGTTGCCGATGTTCGTGATCTACCTGATCTCTGGCGTCGCGGAAACCAACCGCGCGCCGTTCGACGTCGTCGAAGGGGAATCCGAGATCGTCGCCGGCCACATGGTCGAATATTCCGGCATGGCCTTCGCGCTGTTTTTCCTCGCCGAATACGGCAACATGATCCTGATCTCGGCGCTGACGTCGATTTTCTTCCTCGGCGGCTGGCTCTCGCCAGTGGGCTTCCTGCCCGACGGACTGGGCTGGCTGGTGCTGAAGATCTCGTTCCTGCTCTTCCTGTTTCTCTGGTTCCGCGCTTCCTTTCCGCGTTATCGCTATGACCAGATCATGCGGCTGGGCTGGAAGGTCTTCATCCCGTTGTGCATCGTCTGGATCCTGCTGATCGGTGTCTGGATGATGTCGCCACTTTCCATTTGGAGCTGACCATCATGGGCGCGCTCAAGGACTTCATCGGTGGCTTCCTGCTCAAGGATTTCCTTGCCGGGATGGCATTGACCGGGCGCTATCTGTTCGCCCGCAAGATCACCGTCCAGTATCCGGACGAGAAGACGCCGCAGAGTTTCCGCTTCCGCGGCCTACATGCGTTGCGTCGCTATCCGAATGGCGAGGAGCGCTGCATCGCCTGCAAGCTGTGCGAGGCGATCTGCCCGGCGATGGCGATCACGATCGAATCGGCCGAGCGGGAAGATGGCTCGCGGCGCACCACACGCTACGACATCGATCTGACGAAATGCATTTTCTGTGGCTTCTGCGAAGAGGCTTGCCCGGTCGATGCGATCGTCGAAACGCACATCTTCGAATATCACGGCGAGACGCGCGGCGATTTGTATTACACCAAGCAGATGCTGCTGGCCAACGGCGATCGTTATGAGGAAGAGATCGCTCGACGCAAGCAGCTCGATGCGCCTTACCGGTAGAGCGCGGCCATGGAATTCAAGATCTTCATCTTCTACATGTTCGCGGCGATCATGCTGTTCGCCGGGCTGCGGGTGATCACTGCCCGTAATCCGGTTCATGCCGCGCTCTATCTGGTGCTGGCGTTCTTTAACGCCGCAGGCATCTGGATGCTGCTGCAGGCGGAATTCCTCGCCATCCTGCTCGTGATGGTTTATGTCGGCGCGGTGATGGTGCTGTTCCTCTTCGTCGTCATGATGCTCGACATCGATCTCGACCGGCTGCGGCACCGCTTTTGGAGCTATTTGCCGCTCGGGGCGATGATCGGCGTGCTGATGGTCGTCGAAATGAGTCTGGTGCTTTCCGGCAAATACTTCGGTGTCGAGGCGCTGCCCGGTCAGACGCTGCCCGATGGCTACAGCAACACACGCGAGCTGGGAAGACTGCTCTACACAGATTACGTCTATCCATTCGAGTTGGCTTCGGTGATCCTGCTGGTGGGCATCATCGCCGCGGTGCACCTGACCCTGCGCCGCCGCAAGGACAGCAAGTATCAGAAGCCGTCGGCGCAAATCCACATCCGGCGAGAAGATCGCGTGCGGCTGGTGAAGATGGCCGTCGAAAAGGATGTGCCCGCAGATTCTGCTCAGACGACGAAGGAGGGCGGTCAATGAGTCTCACCACCCTGTCGCTGTCGCATTACCTGATCCTTTCGGCGATCCTGTTCGCGATCAGCGTGGTCGGCATCTTCCTCAACCGCAAGAACCTGATCGTGCTGTTGATGGCGATCGAGCTGATGCTGCTGTCGGTGAATCTGAACTTCGTCGCCTTTTCTCATTACCTCAACGACCTGGCCGGGCAACTCACGGTGTTCTTCATCCTCACCGTCGCTGCGGCCGAAGCCGCCATTGGACTGGCCATCCTCGTGGTGCTGTTCCGTAACCTCTCGACGATCCATGTCGATGATCTCGACAGCCTGAAGGGATAAGGCGAATGAAACTGCTCTACCTCATCGTGCCGCTGGCGCCGCTGATCGGTGCAATCATCGCCGGGTTGTTTTCCAAGACGATCGGCCGCAGCGGCGCCCATTCGGTGACGATCCTCGGTGTGACGATTTCTTTCCTCGCTTCGCTGTCGATCTTCCGCGACGTGATGGCCGGTCAAACCTTCAATGGCGAGGTCTATACCTGGCTCGCATCGGGCGGTCTGAAACTGTCGATCGGTTTCCTGATCGACCCGCTCACCGCGGTGATGATGGTCGTCGTCACCTTCGTTTCGCTGATGGTGCATATCTACACCATCGGCTACATGGCGCACGACGAGGAGAACTGGCCCGCCGACAGCCGCGCCGCCACGAACAGCTATCAGCGCTTCTTCGCCTACATCTCGCTGTTTACCTTCTCGATGCTGATGTTGGTGATGAGCAATAACTTCGTGCAGCTGTTCTTCGGCTGGGAAGCGGTCGGCCTCGTCTCCTATCTGTTGATCGGTTTCTGGTCGGTGCGTCCATCGGCGGTGTATGCGAACCTGAAAGCGTTTCTGGTCAACCGCGTCGGCGACTTCGGCTTCCTGCTCGGGATTGGGCTCGTCGCCGCTTATGCCGGCAGCCTCGATTACGCGACGGTGTTCGGTAAGGCGAAAGAGTTGGCCGCGATGAATGAAGCCGTCACGGGTTGGCCGCTGGTCACCGCGATCTGTATTGGCCTGTTCGTCGGCGCGATGGGCAAGTCGGCGCAGTTCCCGCTGCACGTCTGGCTCCCCGACTCGATGGAAGGTCCGACGCCGATTTCCGCGCTGATCCATGCCGCGACGATGGTGACGGCCGGCATCTTCATGGTATCGCGCATGTCGCCGCTGTTCGAGCTGTCCGATACCGCGCTGTCGCTGGTGATCGTCGTCGGCGCGATCACGACGCTGTTCATGGCGCTGATCGCGATCGTACAGACCGACATCAAGCGCGTCGTCGCTTATTCGACGCTCTCCCAGCTCGGCTACATGACGATGGCGCTGGGCGCTTCCGCCTATTCGGCAGCGATCTTCCATCTGATGACGCACGCCTTCTTCAAGGCGGTGCTGTTCCTCGGCGCCGGCTCGGTGATCATCGCGATGCACCACGAGCAGGACATGCGCAAGATGGGCGGTTTGCGCAAATACATGCCGATCACCTACGCGACGGTGCTGATCGGCGCGCTCGCCAACGCCGGCCTGCCGCCCTTCGCCGGCTTCTTCTCGAAGGATTCGATCATCGAGGCAGTGCATCTGGCCAACGTGCCGGGAGCCGGATTCGCTTATTTCTGCGCGCTGGCGGCGGTGTTCGTCGGCGGCCTGTATTCGTTCCGCCTCGTCTTTTTCGCTTTCCACGGCAAGGAACGTTTCCGTGAGGTGCATGCTCATGGCGAACATGGCCACGGCCATGGCCATGGCCATGGCGAAGTGCATGAACCGCACGAGTCGCCCAAGGTCGTCACGGTGCCGCTGATCCTGCTGGCGATCCCCGCGATCGCCTCCGGCTGGGTGATCGGCACGATGCTCTATGGCGGCTGGTTCGGCAACGCGATCTACATCGACAGCGCCGTGCATCCGGGCTTCGGGACGATGGCCGAGGAATTCCACGGCGTTTTCGCGATGATGGCGCACGGCGTGACGACGCTGCCCTTCTGGCTGGCCATCGCCGGTGCCGGTCTAGCAGGGTATCTCTATCTCGTGCGACCGGATCTGCCAGCGGTGATCAAGCGGAAATCGGGCATTCTCGCCACGATCCTGGAAAAGAAATACGGCTTCGACGAATTCAACGAATGGTTTTTCGCCGGCGGCGCGCGCGCCATCGGCCGCCTGCTCTGGAAGGGCGGCGATCAGACACTCATCGACGGTGTGGCGGTCAATGGTTCGGCGCGCCTCGTGGGCTGGTTCGCCAGCGTCGTGCGCCTGATCCAGTCCGGCTACATCTATCAATACGCGTTCTCCATGATCATCGGCGTCTTCGTGCTGCTGACGTTGTGGATGAACCGAGCCTGACGGAACCGACGCAATGAGTTCTCACCTCCTCAGCCTGGCCATCTGGGTACCGATCCTCGGCGCCTTCGTGGTGTTTGCTGCCGGCAATGCGCACAACCTCGCGCGCTGGGCGGCGTTGATCAGCGCGATCGCCGGCTTTCTCGTCACTCTGCCGTTATATGCCGGCTTCGACATCAGCCAGGCGGGCATGCAATTCGTCGAGCAGCGCCCGTGGATGCCGCGTTTCAACATCGAATATTTCCTCGGCGTCGATGGCATTTCCGTACTGTTCATCCTGCTCAACAGCTTCATCACCATTCTCGTCGTCATCGCCGGCTGGGAGGTGATCAAGGAAAAGGTCGCCCAGTACATGGGCGCCTTCCTGATCATGTCCGGCGTGATGAACGGCATCTTCTGCGCGCTCGATGCGATGCTGTTCTATGTGTTCTTCGAGGCATCGCTGATCCCGATGTACATCATCATCGGCATCTGGGGCGGGCCGAACCGCGTCTATGCCGCCTTCAAGTTCTTCCTCTACACATTGCTCGGCTCGTTGCTGATGCTGATCGCGCTGATCTACCTGTTCCTCGCCTCCGGTGGCAGCTTCAACCTGCTCGAGTGGCATCAACTGAAGATTGGCATGACCCCGCAAATGCTGCTGTTCCTGGCCTTCTTGGCGGCTTTTGCCGTGAAAGTGCCGATGTGGCCGGTGCATACCTGGCTGCCCGATGCCCACGTCGAGGCTCCGACCGGCGGCTCGGTAGTGCTGGCGGCGATCATGCTGAAGCTCGGTGCCTACGGCTTCCTGCGTTTCTCGCTGCCGATCACGCCGGATGCGAGCCACTATTTCGCGCCACTGATCATCGCGCTGTCACTGATCGCCGTGATCTACATCGGCTTCGTCGCGCTGGTGCAGGCCGACATGAAAAAGCTGATCGCTTATTCGTCGATCTCGCACATGGGCTTCGTCACGCTGGGCTTCTTCATCTTCAATCAGATCGGCCTGGAAGGGGCGCTGGTGCAGATGATTTCCCACGGTTTCGTCTCCGCGGCGATGTTCCTCTGCGTCGGCGTGATGTACGACCGCATGCATTCGCGGCTGATCGCCGACTATGGCGGTGTGGTGCATCGGATGCCGAAATTCGCCGGTTTCTTCATGCTATTCGCGATGGCCAATGCGGGATTGCCGGCCACTTCTGGTTTCGTCGGTGAATTCATGGTCGCCTTGGGCGCGATCAAATTCAACTTCTGGATCGGCTTCGCTGCCGCGACGACCTTGGTGCTCGGCGCGGCCTATACCCTCTGGATGTACAAGCGCGTGATCTTCGGTCCGGTCGGCAATGCGCATGTCGCCGCATTGACCGACATCGATGCGCGCGAATTCCTGTTCCTGGCGGCACTGGCGCTGTGTGTGCTGGCCATGGGCATCTACCCCTTCCCGTTCACAGAGGTGATGCATGCCTCGGTGGATAACCTGCTCAAGCACGTCGCTGTGAGCAAGCTCTGATCACTATGGCGGCGACGAGATAAACGATGCTCAACCATTTCATCACGCCCGACCTCTACCCGGCCGCAGCGGAACTGTTCCTCGCGGCGATGGCCTGCGTCATTCTGCTCGCCGATGCGCTACTCGGTCCTACGCGCCGTTGGGTGACCACCGCGCTGACGCTGGTAACACTCGCCGGTTGCCTTTTGATCACCTACCGGACGATGGACGGCCAGGTAGTGCTGACGTTCAGCAACATGTTCGTCGATGACCTGTTTGGCGATTTCCTGAAGATCTTGCTCTATCTGGCGGTGATCGTGGTGATCGTTTATAGCCGCGACTATCTGGCGGCGCGGGGGCTCGACAAGGGCGAATACTACGTGCTGGTGCTGTTCGCGACGCTCGGCATGATGGTGATGATCACCGCGGCGAGCTTCCTGACCATCTATCTGGGGCTGGAATTACTTTCTCTGTCGCTGTATGCGCTCGTGGCGATCGACCGGGATTCGCCGCGCGCCACCGAGGCGGCGATGAAATACTTTGTGCTCGGCGCGCTGGCTTCCGGCCTGCTGCTCTATGGCATGTCGATGGTCTATGGCGCGACCGGCACGCTGGAGATCGGCGGGGTCGCCCAGGCGCTGCACTTGGGCGTCGCCAACAAGACGGTGCTGGTGTTCGGTCTGGTGTTCATCGTCGCTGGGCTAGCCTTCAAGCTCGGCGCAGTGCCGTTCCATATGTGGGTACCCGATGTCTATCAAGGAGCACCGGCACCGATTACCCTGCTGATCGGCTCGGCGCCGAAACTGGCGGCCTTCGCGATGGCGATGCGCATGCTGGTCTATGGCTTGTTCGAGCTGGCCGAGCATTGGCAGAGCATGTTGATGCTGCTGGCCGTGCTGTCGATCGCGCTGGGCAATCTGGTGGCGATCGCCCAGACCAACATCAAGCGCATGCTCGCCTATTCGGCGATTTCGCACATGGGATTCCTGCTCCTGGCGCTGATGAGCGGCGTGGTCGGCCCGGACAAGCATTTCGCACTCAATGCCTACAGTTCGGCGATGTACTACGTGGTGGCCTACGTGCTGATGTCGCTCGGCGCGTTCGGCACCGTGCTGTTGCTCTCGCGCGCTGGATACGAGGCCGAGCATCTCGACGATTTCAAGGGCCTCAATCAGCGCAGTCCGTTGTTCGCGGCGGTGATGTTGGCGGTGATGTTCTCGATGGCCGGCGTGCCGTTCTTCGTTGGCTTCTTCGCCAAATTCTCGGTGCTGCTCGCGGTCATCGATGCCGGTTATCTGTGGGTGGCGATCTTCGCGGTGCTGTTCTCGCTGATCGGTGCCTTCTACTATCTGCGCGTCGTCAAATACATGTACTTCGATCCGCCGGCCGATGTCGCGCCGCTCAAGGCTGGTCTGGACATGCGCTTCCTGCTGGCCGTGAATGGCGCCGCGATCGCGCTGTTCGGCATTTTCCCGGATACGCTGGTTTCGCTGTGCACCTACGCTTTGCTGCGCTCGCTGTAAGCGGGCGTCGCAACGTCAGGCAACGTGAAGAAGTTACTCAGGGGCATTGCGCTATTCCTCGCACTCATTGCTGCGCTGTTGGCGATTCCTTTGCTGTTCATTTCCGGAAACGAAAAAGCGCCGGCCGTCGATGATGCGCTATTGCCCTGGAACATCGAGCGGTTGCCAGGCGGAGCAACGCGCGTATTCGGCCTCACGCTGGGCGAGAGCACGCTGGACGATGCTTACCGCCGATTTGGCGAAGAAGCCCGGGTGGCGCTGATCGCGGCCCAGGGCGAATCCGGATCGGTCGAGGCGTTCTACGAGCACTTCAATGCCGGCTTCATCACCGGGAAGATGATTCTCACGCTGGAAACCAGCCAGGCGCAACGCGCAGCGTTGCTCGCGCGCGCGGTCAAGGCGGAAATCACCGAAAATGCCGCGCGGCGCATCACGCTCGCCGCCGTCGATCTAGAGGATCTACGCCACGCGCGCATCGCCGGCATCACCTTCATTCCTTCCGCGGATCTCGACGCGGAGTCCGTCAGGCAACGTTTCGCTATGCCCGCCGAAACGATCCGTCTCGACGAACGCATCACCCACTGGCTCTATCCCGACAAGGGGCTCGACGTGCGGCTCGACGCCAAGGGCAAGGAAGTATTGCAATACGTCGCGCCAATGGATTTCACCCGCCTGCGCGATCCATTACTGGCCGCTGGGCGCTCGTGATGCCTTGTCGCCTGCCACGTGTTGGGCTTCGTAAGCCGAAGGGCTGACGCCGGCGCGGGCGAGAAACTCGCGCAGATGCTTGATGTCCTGACGGCCGAAGACGCTGCCTTGATGCGGATGATGGAGGAAATATTCGTGGCGGTTCAACAACACGCGGAAACGCGCGCCATGCACCGGTTCCACGGTGGCACCCAGGTGATGGAGCAGGGATTCGATCTCGCGCCAGTGAATGTTGCCGCTCGGTGGGTCCTGGAACAGGCTGCGCAGAAGATGCAGATGTTTGTGGCTCATGTTTATGATCCAATCTGATCTGGCGGAGGCGGTGAGATTCGAACTCACGAACGCTTGCGCGTTGGCGGTTTTCAAGACCGCTGCCTTAAACCACTCGGCCACGCCTCCTATACATTGTCACTGGCGGTTTTAGTTCCGGCATAACGCGCCAACGCGCGTTAGCCTACACTAGCGCGCCCAGCTTGCGCTGGGCTGGCGCCAAGACCGCTGCCTTAAACCACTCGGCCACGCCTCCTATACATTGTCACTGGCGGTTTTAGTTCCGGCATAACGCGCCAACGCGCGTTAGCCTACACTAGCGCGCCCAGCTTGCGCTGGGCTGGCGCCAAGACCGCTGCCTTAAACCACTCGGCCACGCCTCCTATACATTGTCACTGGCGGTTTTAGTTCCGGCATAACGCGCCAACGCGCGTTAGCCTACACTAGCGCGCCCAGCTTGCGCTGGGCTGGCGCCAAGACCGCTGCCTTAAACCACTCGGCCACGCCTCCTATACATTGTCACTGGCGGTTTTGGCTCCGGCCGCCCGCTGACGCGGGCTTAACATTCGCAAGCGAATGTTAGCCTTTGCCGCAATGGCGCCTGTGCGCCATTGTCAAGACCGCTGCCTTAAACCACTCGGCCACGCCTCCCGACGCAGTGGATTATAGACCGCCGAGCGGCAGCAGTCCGTGGCGGCGGCGGGCTTCGTTGCAGGCTTCGTCGCCGATATCCAGCAGGGAGAGCGGCGCGAAATCGCGACAGGCCACCGGACGCCGTTCGTAGATCGTGCAGCGAACGCTTTCGCCGACGACCCCGACCAAGGCGATGCAGCGCCCCGGCATGTCGGGATGTTCGCGCATGCAGGCAGTCGTCGGTGTGTAGGGTTCCGTCATCTCGTTGGGTACCCAGCCCGAAGAGTGGCTGGCCAGCTCGACGCGGGGCAGTGTGACGCGGTAAGTCGCACAACAGGCGCCGCAACGACAGCAAACGGAAGGCGAGGAATCCATCGCGCCAGCGTAACAAAAATTCGCCCGGTGCGTTGCACGCGGCGCGCGATTCGTCTAGAATGCGCGGCTCGTTCAGGCGGTTAGCTCAGCTGGTTAGAGCGCCACGTTGACATCGTGGAGGTCGTTGGTTCGATTCCAATACCGCCTACCAGACACGAAAAGCCGTCCCGGATCCCCAGGACGGCTTTTTGCTTTTGGGCGACTCGTAACGCGGCGCCGGAAGGGTCTTACGCTGCTGCGAGCGCCTGCTCTAGATCGGCCTTGAGGTCGTCGATGTGTTCGAGGCCGATCGACAGCCGCACCATGTCATCCGAAACCCCCGCTTTTTTCAGCTCGTCCGGTGAGAGCTGGCGGTGTGTCGTGCTCGCCGGATGGCAGGCGAGTGACTTGGCATCGCCGATATTGACGAGCCGGGTGATCAGTTTCAGCGCATCCTGGAAGCGCGCGCCGGCCGCAGCACCTCCCTTGATGCCGAAGGTGAGGATGCCGGAAGCGCGGCCGTCCATGTATTTCCGTGCCAGCGCATGCTCGGGGTGGTCGGGCAGGCCGGCGTAATTGACCCAGCCGACTTTCGGATGGTTCTTCAGGTAATGCGCGACCGCCAGGGTGTTTGCGCAGATGCGTTCCATGCGCACCGCCAGCGTCTCGATACCCTGCAGGATCAGGAAGCTGTTGAACGGCGAGATCGCCGCGCCCATGTTTCTGAGCGGCACGACGCGGGCGCGGCCGATGTAGGCCGCCGACCCCAGGGCTTCGGTATAGACGATGCCGTGATAGGAGACGTCCGGCTCATTGAGGCGCTTGAAACGCTCCTTGTGCTCGGCCCAGGGAAATTTGCCCGAATCGACGATCGCGCCGCCGATGCTGGTGCCATGACCACCGAGATACTTGGTCAGTGAATGGACGACGATGTCGGCGCCATGCTCGAAGGGACGACACAGATAGGGCGTCGGCACCGTGTTGTCGACGATCAGCGGAATACCGTTTGCATGGGCACGCTCGGCCAGCGCCGCAATGTCGACGACATTGCCCAGCGGATTGCCGATCGATTCGCAATAGATCGCCTTGGTCTTCGCGTCGATCAGCGGCTGGAACGAGGCAGGATTCTTGTAATCGGCGAAACGCACTTCGATGCCGTATTGCGGCAGCGTGTGGGCGAACAGGTTGTAGGTGCCGCCATAGAGCGTGCCGACCGAGACGATGTTGTCGCCGGCTTCGGCAATGGTCTGGATCGCATAGGTGATCGCCGCCTGGCCGGAAGCCAGCCCCAGCGCGCCGACGCCGCCTTCCAGCGCCGCGAGGCGCTTTTCCAGCACGTCGGTGGTCGGGTTCATGATGCGCGTGTAGATGTTGCCCTGCACCTTCAGGTCGAACAGGTCTGCGCCGTGCTGGGTGTCGTCGAATGCATAGGAAGTGGTTTGATAGATCGGCACCGCCACTGCCTTGGTGGTCGGATCCGGGCTGTAGCCGCCGTGGACGGCGAGAGTTTCGAGTTTCATAAGTTCCCCTGCAGTAGTGAAACCTCTGCATAACGCCGCGAGCGGGATGGGATGCAAGGCGCACGGAGCGCAGCGACCGAGACATATCAAGTAGATAGGCGAGGGAGCGAGCACCGCGCAACGCAGCAGACCGCCCGCGCAGCAAGTTAGACAGAGGTTTCATGGTGATAAACGAGCCGTATTGTGGCGCAAAACTCGGCGCTGGTGGCACGGCATGCGTGCTACCATGCCCAAGTCGCCATGACCGCTCGTTCCGATCTGGAAAAGATTTTCGCCGTCGATGGCCCGCTCGCCCGGGCGATCAGAGACTACCGCCCGCGTCATCAGCAGATCGCGATGGCGCAGGCGGTGCGCGAGGCGATCATCGGCAACCGGCCACTCGTCGCCGAGGCCGGCACCGGCACCGGCAAGACCTTCGCCTATCTGGTGCCTGCGCTGCTTTCCGGTGGCAAGGTGATCATCTCGACCGGCACCAAGACGCTGCAGGATCAGTTGTTCAATCGCGACCTGCCGACGGTGCGCGAGGCGCTCGGTGTGCCGGCCACCATCGCGCTGTTGAAGGGCCGCGCCAACTACGTCTGTCCTTGGCATCTCGAGCGGGCTTTAGCCGCCGGCAAGCTCGCTTCGCGAGCCGAAGTGCTGCATCTAAATGCGATCGCGCGCTTCGCCAAAGTCACTGCCAGCGGCGACAAGGCCGAATGCAGCGAGGTGCCGGAGGATTCCGGGGCCTGGCAGCTTTGCACCTCGACGCGCGAGAACTGCCTGGGTCAGGAATGCGCCTATGTCAAGGAATGCTTCGTCATCAATGCGCGGCGCGAGGCCCTGACGGCCGATATCATCGTGGTGAATCACCATCTCTTCTTCGCCGATGTGATGCTCAAGGACGACGGCATGGGCGAGCTGCTACCGGCCGTCAACACCGTGATCTTCGACGAAGCCCACCAGCTGCCCGAGGTGGCGGGTCTATTTTTCGGCGCGAGTGTCGGCACGGGGCAGATCCTCGATCTGGCGCGGGATGCAAAGCTCGAGGGCATCGCCGCGGCGAAGGATTATCCGCCCTTGCAGGAAGCAGCGCAGGCGCTGGAAAAGGCGGCCAAGGATCTGCGCTTGGCGTTCAAGCATGAAGGCCGTCTCGCGGTTGCGCAATGGCTGCAACATCCCGATGCCATCGCGGCGCTTGCGCATCTGCAACAGAGGCTCGATGAACTGGGCCGTCATCTCGAAGCCCAGGCGGGGCGCTCGGAAGGGTTGGCCAATTGCCTGCGCCGCTGCCAGGAGCTGACCCAGTCGTTGCAAGCCTGGCAGGCGGCGAAAGTCTCTGCTTCCGGGACGGCACCGGCTGATATGGAGGGAGGGGGAGGGCAGGCTGCCGTGCGCTGGGTCGAAGTGACGGCCTATGGCGCCACGTTCAATCTCACGCCCTTGTCGGTCGCGCCGTTCTTCAAAAGGCAGCTCGAAGGCCATCCGCGCGCCTGGATCTTTACTTCGGCGACCCTGGCGGTGGGCGAGGATTTCTCGCACTTTTGCAGCGCGTTGGGTCTGACCCAAGCCCAGACCGGCTGCTGGGGCAGCCCGTTCGATTATCCATCGCACGCCCTGCTGTATTGTCCGACCGGCATGCCCGACCCGAACCATCCGGATTACAGCGAAGCGGTGGTCGAAGCCTGCTGGCCGGTCATCCGCGCCGCGCAGGGCCGCGCCTTCGTGCTGTGCACCTCTTTGCGCGCGATGCGGCGCATCCACGAGCTGTTGGCGCTGCGCATCGAAAACGCCGCGCTCGATCTGCCGCTCCTATTGCAGGGGCAACGCCCGAAAGCCGAGCTGCTCGATGCCTTCCGGCGGCTGGGCAATGCGGTGCTGGTGGCCAGTCAGAGCTTCTGGGAAGGCGTCGATGTGCCGGGCGAAGCGCTGTCGCTGGTGATCATCGACAAGCTGCCCTTCGCGCCGCCCGACGATCCGGTGCTCGCGGCACGCATCGACAGCTGCAAGCGTCAGGGCCGCAACGCCTTCTTCGAGGTGCAGCTGCCGCGCGCGGTGATCAGCATGAAGCAGGGCGCCGGGCGGCTGATCCGCTCGGAAACCGACCGCGGCGTGTTGATGGTCTGCGACCCGCGGTTGGTCGAAAAGCCCTATGGCCGGCGCATCTGGCAGAGCCTGCCGCCGATGCGGCGCACGCGCGAGCTCGGTGAGGTCGAGGCGTTTTTCGGAAATCTGGAGAACTGAGATGGCATGGATCCTCTTGCTGCTGGCCGGCCTGTGCGAGGTGGCCTGGGCGATCGGGCTCAAATACACCGATGGCTTCACGCGTCCCGTGCCCTCGCTGCTGACGCTGATGGCGATGGTGGCCAGTGTCGTGCTGCTCGGACTGGCGATGAGGGTGCTGCCGGTCGGTACCGCCTATGCAATATGGGTAGGCATCGGCGCGCTCGGCACGGCGATCCTCGGCATCGTGCTGTTCGCCGAGCCGGCGAGCGCCGGGCGGCTCTTGAGCCTCGCGCTCATCGTCGCCGGGATCGTCGGCCTCAAGCTCGCCACACCACACTGAATCGGAATACACTCGGCGCCATGAAACTTTCCGACCTCCCTGTCGAGCTCTTGGCGGCGCGCCCGCACCTCTTTTCGCCTGCGCTCGTTTTCGTGCCCAGGGCGGACATGGCACGGATGCGCGAAATCATCGCCGCGGTCGAGGAGGTAGTGGCGCTGAAACTCGGCGCTGACGGTACGGCACCTTCCGCCAGCGGCGTGTTCATGGGCTACGATTTTCATCTCACGCCCGAAGGGCCGAAGCTGATCGAGATCAACACCAATGCCGGCGGCGGGCTGCTTGCGGCGCTGCAGGCCGAACGCGACGATGTGCTCGAAGACTATCTGGAAATGTTTCGCGCCGAATGCGCGCCACGCGAGCTCAACATGGTCGCGATCGTCGATGAGGCGCCCGAGCAGCAATACCTCTACCCGGAGCTGGTCGGCTTTCGCCGGCTGTTCGAAGCGCACGGCATCCGCGCGGTGATTTGCGCGCCGGATGAGCTGATGATCTGCCACGGCGGGTTGTGGTATTCCGACGGCGTGACCGAGACGCGCATCGATCTGGTCTATAACCGGCTGACCGATTTCACGCTCGATATGCCCGCTGCGGTCGCCCTGCGGCTTGCCTGGCTGCATGAGGACACCGTGGTGACGCCGAATCCACGGCTCCATGCCCTGTATGCGGACAAGAAGAACCTCGTCGCGCTCACCGATCCGGCGCAACTGGCCGCGTGGGGCGTGGCGGAAGGAACGCGGCGCATATTGCTGAACGGCATTCCGCGCACGGAGGCGGTGACGGTCGCCCATGCCGAAGATTTTTGGCGCCGCCGCCGCGGGCTGTTTTTCAAACCGGCCTGTGGTTTCGGCTCACGCGGCGCCTATCGCGGCGACAAGGTGACAAAGCGGGTTTTTGCCGAGATCCTCGCCGACGATTACGTCGCCCAGGCTTATGCGCCGCCATCGACCGTGAAGGTCGAGGTCGCTGGTCAGATGACCGAGCTCAAGGCAGATATCCGCAACTACGTGTATCGTGGCAGAGTGCAACTGGTCGCCGCCCGGCTGTATCAGGGCCAGACGACGAACTTCCGTACCCCGGGCGGCGGTTTCGCAAAGGTGGTCGAAGCATGAAGGTATTCGGTTTCGCAGGCTATTCCGGTTCCGGCAAGACGACGCTGATCGAGAAGCTCATCCCGCGCTTCACCGCGCGCGGCCTGACTGTTTCGCTGATCAAGCACACCCATCACGATTTCGACGTCGACCAGCCCGGCAAAGATTCCTGGCGCCATCGCCAGGCCGGCGCGCATGAGGTGCTGCTCACCTGCGACAGGCGCTGGGTGTTGATGCACGAACTGCGTGGTGCGCCAGAGCCCGCCCTCGATGAGCAGCTCGCGATCCTTTCGCCTTGCGATCTCGTCCTGGTCGAGGGTTTCAAACAGACGCCGATCTCGAAGCTCGAAGTGCATCGTCCTGCCCACGGCCGGCCGCCGTTGTGGCCGGAGAACAACAGCATCGTCGCGGTGGCGACCGATGCCCGGATCGATTGCCCGCTGCCCGTGCTCGATCTGAACGACCCCGACGCGATCGCCCGTTTCATCCTCGATTTCCTGGAACGCCCATGCTGAGTTACGAACAAGCCCTCGAACACTTGCTCGCCGCGGCCACGCCCGTCACGGAAGCCCGCCGGCTGCCGCTGGCCGCGCTGCGCGGCCGCTTTCTGGCCGAAGCGCTCGTCTCGAACGTGACCGTGCCGCCGCTCGACAATTCCGCGATGGATGGCTACGCGCTGCGCTGTGCCGATGTACCCGAACCCGGTGTCGTGTTACCGGTTTCCCAACGCATCCCGGCCGGAAGCGTGGGTACGCCGCTCATGCCCGGCACGGCGGCGCGCATCTTCACCGGCGCGCCGGTGCCGCCCGGCGCCGATGCGGTGGTGATGCAGGAGCTGTGCGAACACGCCCCGGATGGCAAGGTGATCGTCAATCAGGTGCCCACACCCGGCCAGAACATCCGCCGTGCCGGCGAGGACATCGCCGCAGGCAGCGTGATCCTGCCGGCGGGCACGCGCCTGGGCCCCGCCGAAATCGGGCTGGCCGCCTCGGTCGGTGCGGCCGAGCTGCCAGTGCGACGGCGGCTGCGCGTCGCACTGCTGTCGACCGGCGACGAGCTCACCGAGCCCGGCCAGCCGCTGCCCGCCGGCGGCATCTACAACTCGAACCGCCACTTCCTGCGCGCGCTGTTCGAAACCTTCGGCTGTGCCGTCACCGATGCCGGCCACGTGCCCGATACGCTGGAGGCCACACGCGCGGCACTGCGCGAAGCCGCCGCAGCACACGATCTGATCGTCACCTCGGGTGGCGTCTCGGTCGGCGAGGAGGATCACGTCAAACCCGCCGTCGAGGCGGAAGGCGCGTTGTCGCTGTGGAAGATCGCCATCAAGCCGGGCAAGCCGCTCGCGTTCGGCCATGTGCGCAAAGTCGGCGCCGAGGGAACGGCAGAGTCCACCGCCTTCATCGGTCTGCCGGGCAATCCAGTGTCCTGCTTCGTGACCTTTCTGCTCTTCTTGCGCCCCTATCTGCTCAAGCGCATGGGCGCCGCGGTCGTCGTGCCGGTCGCGCGCGAGCTCGTTTCCGCCTCCGCCTGGACGAAACCCGAAGACCGGCGCAGCTTCCTGCGGGCGCGGATCGCTGCCGATGGCCGCGTCGAGTTGTATCCTAATCAAAGTTCCGGCGTGCTGACTTCCTGCGTCTGGGCCGACGGCCTGGTCGACACCCCAGCCCAGCAGACCTTCGCGCCGGGCGACACGGTGCGTTTTCTCGCTTTCTCCGACTTGTTGTGATGCGATGACTCTCAAAGTACTTTATTTCGCCAGCTTGAGCGAAGCGATCGGCCTTGCTGCCGAAACCATCGACCTGCCACCCGGTGGCACGACCGTCGGCGCGCTGCGCCAGACCCTCGGCGCACGCCATCCAGCGCTGTTGACCACGAAGAACCTGCGCGCTGCGGTCAACCGACAGATGTGCGGCTGGGAAGCGCCTGTCGAGGATGGCGACGAAGTGGCCTTTTTCCCACCCGTGACGGGAGGCTGAGATGTCCGAAGTCAGCGTCCAGCAAGCCGATTTCGACGTCGGTTCTGAAATCGCGGCATTGTCGGCCGACGACCCGGAAGCCGGCGCGGTGGCGAGCTTCGTCGGCCTCGTGCGCGCCGACAAGCTCTGTGCGCCGGAAGTCGGCGCTGGCGGCACGGCACAGGTCGCCGCGATGACCCTCGAATACTATCCGGGCATGACCGAAGCCGCGCTCGCCGAGATCGTCGCCCAGGCCAAGGCCCGCTGGCAGCTGAAGCGGGTACGGGTGATCCATCGCGTCGGCCGGCTGCTGCCTTCTGAGCACATCGTCTTCGTGGGTGTGAGCTCGTCGCATCGCCACGACGCCTTCGCTGCCTGCGAATTCATCATGGATTACCTGAAGACCCGCGCGCCGTTCTGGAAAAAGGAAGAAACCCCGGCCGGCAGCCGCTGGGTCGATGCGCGCGAGAGCGACGATCGGGCCGCCGCCCGTTGGGAAGGGAAGGAGACGTAGGCTATTTCGCGGCTTTGGCCATCCCGGCCACGCTCGCCGTGGTGGCCTGGGCGATCTGCTCGAAGGCGCTGTTCGCGCTCGCCATCGCCTGCTGCATCATCTCGAGCAGGTTCGGTGATTGGCCCGGCAGCGTCTTCAGGAAACCCTGGAAGGCATCGGCCATCTCCTGACTGCCGGAGGCGAGTTGCTCGGTGAGGAGCCGGGCGAAGGCGGCACGCGACTCGTTACCGATCTCGGCCACCTGCTGCGCGACGGCCATCATCTTGCGCGTGGTCTCCTGCGCGTATTCGGCGCGCAGCCGCATCACCTCCTGCGCGTCCTTCGCGGCGGCCAGCGCGCGTGCGTTGGCGACGCCATCGTCGAACAGCTCGCGCGCCAGCTCGTTTTGCAGTGCCAACACGCGCTGCGAATTCTCGATCGACAACTGCGCCAGATGCATCGCCGCTTCCATGTTCCTGCGGTTGAGTTCGCTGAATTGCTCGTTCGTGCCGGCCATGATTCCGCTCCCTTTCCGTTCTGTTCAACCCAGATTGTCCATTGGAACGCGAGCGGGTATCAAAAGCGAGGGCGAGCAGGTTTGCGTCCCCGCGACGAGCCAATAACCCTGTCTGGCGATACGCGGGGGCGCAAAGATGCCGCCCGCAGCCCGAAAACCGCCGCGTAGGGCAATGAAATGATCGTATCGAATGCTCATGGCGAATCAGCCCGCTCTCAATGGACAATCTGGGTTCAAAGACCTCCGCATCGGCAGCCTAGCATGTCCGGCTGACGGCAATCTGACCGAAATCAAAAACTTGCGAGATTCACCCGGCGAGCCCCATCCTGCCATGCGCGAAGATGCGTGCATCCATCGTTGCCAGCGGGGTGCGGATGAGCGGGCGGAAATCCATCCGGGCGAGGATGTCGCGCTCGAGATCGATCCCCGGCGCGATCTCGGTCAGTTCCAACCCTTCCGGCCCGAGCCGGAACACGCAGCGCTCGGTGATGTAAAGCACCTCCTGACCGCGCCGCAGGGCCTGTTGGCCACTGAAGGTGCGATGCTCGACCTGCGGCACGAACTTCTTTTCGCGGCCTTCTTTGACGATGCGCAGGCGACCGTCCGCGACGGCGATTTCCAGCCCACCGGCGGTGAAGGTGCCGACGAAGACGACTTTGCGCGCAGTCTGCGAGATATTGATGAAGCCGCCGGCGCCATTGAGCCGCGGGCCGAACTTGCTGACGTTCAGATTGCCCTCGCGATCGACCTGGGCGAGCCCCAGAAAGGCGATGTCGAGTCCCCCGCCGTCGTAGAAATCGAACTGGCAGGGCTGATCGATGATCGCCTGGGTGTTGGTCGCCGCGCCGAAGTTGAGGCCGCCGGCGGGAATGCCGCCGATCACGCCCGGCTCGGCGGTCAAGGTCATCCGGTCGTTGATGCGCTCCTCGGCGGCGACGGCCGCCACGCCCTCCGGCATGCCGATGCCCAGATTCACCACCGCGCCGGGGCTTAGCTCCAACGCTGCGCGCCGGGCGATGATCTTGCGCTCCGACATCGGCAGGGGCGGAATGCTCGACAACGGCACCTTGAGCTCGCCCGAGAATGCCGGGCTGTATTGCTCGATGAAGGTCTGCATGTGGTATTCGGGCTTTTCGGCGACGACCACGCAATCGACGAGGATGCCCGGAATCTTGACGTGGCGCGGATTCAGCGAGCCGCGTGCGGCGACGCGCTCGACCTGGCAAATGACGATGCCGCCGCAGTTGTGCGCCGCCATTGCGATTGCCTGCGCCTCCAAGGTCAGTGCTTCCTTTTCCATCGTCACGTTGCCTTCCTCATCCGCAGTCGTGCCGCGGATCAGCGCCACGTCGATCGGAAAGGCCCGATAGAACAGATACTCCTCGCCATCGATCTCCATCAGCCGCACCAGCTCGCGGGTAGTCTTGTCGTTGAGCTTGCCGCCGCCGAAGCGCGGGTCGACGAAGGTGCCCAGACCGATGCGCGTCAATGTGCCCGGCTTGCCGGCGGCGATGTCGCGGAACAGATGCGAGATCACCCCTTGCGGCAGATTCCAGGCCTCGATGCGGTTGCCGACGGCGAGCTCCTGCATGCGTGGCGCCAGGCCCCAATGGCCGCCGATCACGCGCGCGACGAGGCCGTCATGGCCGAGGTGGTTCAAGCCACGCGCCTTGCCGTCGCCCTGACCGGCGGCATAGACCAGCCCGATGCCACGCGGCGCGCTTTCTTCCAGATAGCGCTCTTCGAGTGCGACGGCGAGGTTTTCCGGAAAGCCGATGCCGACGAAGCCGCCGGTGGCGATCATGTCGCCATCGCGGATCAGGCCGACGGCTTCGCGCGCGCTCACCACCTTGCCGCTCTTGCGGGCATGCAGGGCTGCCAGTTCGGGGTGTCTCGTTCTGACGGTCATGGATCCTCCCTCTGCCGTGATTATGCGCCGGCGGCTCACCCGCGCTCATTTCCTGATGAGGATCACGCCCGGAAGATTTTCGAAGTGGGTATCGCAGGTGAGCAAGTCCACCCCTGATTCGCGGGCGGTCGCATACACCACGGCATCGGCCGTCGCCAGTTTGTATTGGCGATGCAGGTCGGCGGCCTGGAGCGCGAGGCGCGTGTCGAGCGCCACGACGATGCATTTTTGCGTGTAGGCGATCATCTGGTCGGCGGCTTCTTCGCCAACCTCCCTGACGAGCCATTTCGCCAGTTCCAGTTGCACGATGGTGGGCACGATGCATTGCGTCCGGTCGGGAATTTCCTGCGCCAGGCGGTCGCGCAACGGGCTGCCTACCAGCCATTCGATCCAGACCGAAGTGTCGATGACCCGCATCAGAAGCGGTCTTGCCGGTCGCGGTAGCCTTCGGTGTTGGCGCCTTGCGCCAGACCGGCGAGCTGCTCCAGTTCGGGCACCGGCATGAGCAGCACGCCTTTGCCCTTGGGAATGAAGACGAACTCCTGTCCGGCCTCCCAGTGCAGATCGTCACGGATGGCCTTGGGGACGGAGATTTGATATTTGCTGGATAAGGTGGCGGTCGCGGCCATGGCTTTACTCTTTACCTTGTGTTGATCGATCACAGATTGGTAAAAGTATAGCAAGCCCGCCTGCCGGCTGAAAACCGCCGACAAATCCCTAAAAAAATAACCTGCCCGCTCATGCGCTTCGCTGCACGCCGCGCGAGCGGCAGAACGCGACGAACGCCGCCTCATCCAGCGGCCGGGCGATGAAATAGCCCTGTGCGATGTCGCAGCCCATCGTGGCGAGCGCATCCCAGTCGCCTTGCGTCTCCACGCCTTCGGCCACGGCCTTGAGCTTGAGACCATGCGCGAGCGCGAGGCTCGCCTCGACGATCACGTGCGCGGTCGGATGCTCGCCGCAGCCGGTGACGAAGCCCTGATCGATCTTCAGTTCCGTGAACGGCACCCGCGCCAGTTGCGCGAGGCTGGCAAAGCCGGTGCCGTAATCGTCGATCGACAGGCCAAAACCCTTCATGCGCAGCCGGGTGAGGTTCTCCAGCGCCGGCGCCAGCGCCGTCATCGCCGCGGTCTCGGTCACTTCCAGCACCATCTGCTCCGGCTCCAGGCCGCAGCCGGTGACGGTCGCAAGCACCCGGTCGGCCAGCGTCACGTCGTCGAGGCAGGCAGTGGAGAGGTTTACCGACAGTACAAGCTCCAGCCCGGCCTCCTTGAAGCGCCGCGCCGCATGGGCGGTCTGCTCCAGCATCGCGAAGGTCAGCGCATCGATCTTGCCGGCCTGCTCGAGCGTGAGGATGAAGCCGTAGGGCGAGACGATGCCTTTTTCCCGATGTCGCCAGCGCGCCAAGGCTTCCGCGCCCACCACGGCGCCGGTCTTCATGTCCACTTTGGGCTGGAAGAAGGGCACGAATTCGCCATTGGCGATGCCGGCCTCGATCTCGGCCAGTGCGAAACTCGGTGCTGGCGGCGCGGCACGGCGCGGCCGCGGCTGTTCGCGCACCGCCAAGAGTTGCGCCAGATGCACGCGCGTGACCGGCTTTTCCAGCACGCCCAACAGGCGCACGCCGTAGGCATCGGCCATCTTCGCCACCGAGCCCAACAGCGCCGGGTCCAGCGCGCTGGCGATGATCACCGGCACGTCGGGCAGCCGCTCGCCCAGATGACGGATGAAGGCCATGCCGTCCATCTCAGGCATGTCGAGATCGCAGATCACCAGCTCGGGCGCATGGCCGGCGTCCAGCAGTTCCAGCGCCGCCTGGCCGTTGGCCGCTTCGAGCACGTTTTGCGCGCCCAACGCGGTGAGCAGCCGGGCGAGGATACGGCGCTGGAAGTCGTGGTCTTCGACGATCAGGATGGAAGAGAGGCGGTTCATGGCGCAATCTCCGGCGGCATGGGCGGCGGCAGCGCCTCCCGCAGCTTGCTCAGCACCGCTGCGCGCTGGCCGGGTTTGACGATGAAGCCGGCCACGCCGTGTTGCGCCGCGGCACGCACCGTTTCGGCGTCGGCATGGCCGGTGATGACCAGATAGGGAATGCCAGCGAGCGCCGGCACGCGCTTGGCCGCCGCGATCAGTTCCAGACCGCCGATGCCCGGCATCTCCACATCGACCAGCACGGCGTCGGGCTTGAGGCGCGGCAGCGCCACCAGCGCGCCCTGCGGATCGGTAAAGGCGCGCACTTCGTAGCCGGCGGATTCCAGCATCGAGGCGAGCACTTTCAGATAGACCGGATCGTCATCGACGACCACCAGCCGCTGCGGCTGCTGCGCCAGCCAGGCAGCCGCCTGACTCAGTTGTGGCGCCACTGCGGCGGCGGTGTTGCGTGCCTCGGCCGAGCTGGCCACCAGTCGCCGTTCGGCCGGCGAGCAGGCCGCCTCGATCACTGGATGCAGTTCCGGTGCGGCCGCGACCAGCCGCTGGCGTGCGGCGGCCAGATCGGCGGCCACCGCTTCACTGGCTTGCGCCTGCCGCGTCAACGCGCCGTGCAGCGCTGAAGCGCCTGTTTGTGCAGCGGCGAGTTGCCGGCGCGCGGCCGCC
Source organism: Sulfuricystis multivorans (assembly GCF_003966565.1). Classification (NCBI taxonomy): domain Bacteria; kingdom Pseudomonadati; phylum Pseudomonadota; class Betaproteobacteria; order Nitrosomonadales; family Sterolibacteriaceae; genus Sulfuricystis; species Sulfuricystis multivorans. The sequence continues at coordinate 1,246,012 of NZ_AP018718.1, forward strand.
GCCTGATCCTCGCCGCGCCGTGCGCCGGTCAGATGGCGGATGCTGATGGCCAGCCGGTGCGGATCGTAGAGCGGCCGGAACACCACATAATCGTCGAACACGCCGCGCCTGACCAGATCGTAGGCCAGGTCCGCGTCCTGCCCCCTGCAGAGCAGGATCGACGGATGATCGCCGCCGGCAAAACCGGGTGCAGTGCGAAAGAGCTCCAGAAACGCGCGCTCGGCCAGCGCGAGGTCGACATGGGCGAACAGCAAGAGCGCCGGTGGCGCCTGCGCATAGCGTTTGGCGGCCCTCGCCCCATCCGTGAAGGCTTCGATGCGGAATCCACTGCCCTCGGCCAGCGCGCGTACTTCCTCGATCGCATCGGCATCGGCGAACAGCCAGGCGAGCGAGGCGGTCATTCGTGCGCTCCTTGCAGCCGGGCCACCAGCCGCGCCCAGGCCTCATCGAGTTGGTGATAGCCGCGCGCGGCCGCTTCCCAGTCGATGTTGTTGCCGGCGGCTTCGAGCGCGGCGAGCAAGGCGGCCAGTTCCTGCGCGCCGATCGCGCGGGCGGAGGACTTGAGCTTGTGGGCGGCGCGGGCGAGATCGCGCGCCGCGCGTCTTTCGTAGGCCGCGCGAATCTCGGCGAGCGGCGCATCGGCATGGACAAAGAAGCTGTCGATCAGCTCGTGCTGCAACTTTTGTGAATCGCCCACCATGTCGGCGAGCACCGCCGGGTCGAACACCGGCGGCGCATCGGGATTGGCCGGCTCCGCCGCCGGCGGGGCGGCAAGCCCCGCGCTGGCTTCCAGCTCGGCCAGGTCCGCCTCGATCTCGCGCAGCCGCTCGGCGGCTTGGGCGAGGTCATGACGGCGGGCGGCTTCCTCGGCGCGCGCGGCACGCGCGGCCAGGCGCAGCGCGCCGACCATCTTCGCCGCGCCTTTGATGCGGTGGGCTTCGCGCGTGGCGGCCGCCGCATCGTCACGCGCGAGCGCCGCTTCCAGCTCGGCGAGATCGCGGCGGGTTTGGTTGACGAAATCGGCGAGGATCAGCCGTTCCTCCTCGGCGCCTTCGGCGAGTTGACCGAGTACCGCGCGGTCGAGCACCATGCCAGGATCGATGGGGATGGGCGCGCCGTTGTCGGCGGCGAACGGCAGCCAGCGCGCCAGCACCGTGCGCAGCGTGACCAGTTCTGTGGGCTTCACCAGCACGTCGTCCATGCCGGCAGCGCGGCAGCGGGCCACTTCTTCGCCCATCGCGGCGGCGGTCCAGGCGATGATCGGTGTCGGTTTGCGGCCTTCCTGGCGCTCGATCTCACGCACCGCCTGCGCGAGCTCGAACCCGTCCATCACCGGCATGTGCACGTCGGTCACGATCAGGCAGTAGTCGCCGTGTTTCCATTTCGCCAGCGCCTGGTTGCCGTTCTCGGCCAGTTCCACCGGCAGGCCCAGCAGCGCCAGCTGGCGCGCGATCAGCGCGCGGTTGGTGGGATGGTCGTCGGCCACCAGCACCGGCCGTCCGCCGCCGTCGAGCTGGCGCAAGGCCACGCTGGCGGTGGCGGGCGGGGGCGGCGCAGTCTCGGCCACCGGGAGGGTCAAGGTGACGAAAAAGGAGCTGCCGCGCGCCGGTGCCGATTCGACGCCGATCTCGCCGCCCATCAATTCGGCGAGCCGCTTGCAGATCGCCAGCCCCAGGCCGGTGCCGCCATAGCGCCGCGCCACGGTGTGGTCGGCCTGGCTGTAGCGCTCGAACAGCTGTTTCTGCACTTCGGGCGCGATGCCGATGCCGGTATCGCGCACCGAGAGCTTGAGCGTGACCTGGCCGTCCTGCTGGCCCAGCCAGTCGGCGCGCAGCTCGACATAACCTTCGGCGGTGAATTTGAGCGCGTTGGAGACGAAGTTCTGCAGAATCTGGCGCACGCGCAGGCCGTCCATCACCAGCGCGCGCGGCAGGCGCGGATCGACGAAACTCATCAGCGAGATGCCCTTGGCGCTGGCCGTGGCCAGATGGGCGTCGCGCACGCCATCGATCAGCGCCGGCAGGTCTTCGGGCTCGGGCGAGAGCGTGAGCCGGCCGGCCCCGATCTTCGAGTAGTCGAGGATGTCGTCGATGATGCGCGAGAGCGCCTTGCCCGATTCGCGCGCGATCGCCAGCTGGTGGCGTTCCTCGTCCGGCAGCGGGGAGAGCGAAAGGAGCTCCAGCATGCCCAAGAGACCCGTGAGCGGCGTGCGGATCTCGTGGCTCATCGTGGCCAGAAAGTCCTGGCGCTGGACGAGCAGTTCTTCCAATTGGCGGGTGCGCTCGACGACGCGCTGCTCCAGCTCGGCGTTGAGCCGGCGCAGGGCTTCCTCGGCTTCCTTCTGTGCGGTGATGTCGCGCACCGTGCCGTGGGCGGCGAGGAATTTGCCGTTTTCGTCGAAGAGGAGTTCCGCCCGCTCCTCGACCCACTGCGTCACGCCATCGACCACGATGCGATGTTCGATGCAATAGGGCGCACCCTTCAGGGCCGCCTGCCAGGCGGCATCGACCAGGCCGCGGTCTTCCGGATGCACGCAGGCGAGGAAGCGTGGATAGTCGAGGGGCGTTCCTTCGGGCAAACCGAATATCCTGAAAGTTTGCGGCGACCAGAAGAGATGGCCGCTGGGGCCATCCAGATGCCAGCTGCCGATCTTGGCGACTGCCTGAGCGCGCAGCAGATCGTCCCGGCTCATTTGCAAATTCGCTTCGGCACTCTGCCAGCGCAGCAACAGCAACCTGGCCGCGAGAGCGAGCAGCAGCGTGAGCACGACGCCCGCCGCACCCACTGCGATGGGGAACCAGCGGTCCTGCACCGCTGGTTCCCAGTTGGGCAGCGCAGTGACCACCAGCGTCCATTCGGCGTCGGCGACCTTGATCGGCAACCGCGCCTGCAAGGGTAGATGCTGGGCGGCATGGGGCGCATCTTCTTCTGCGTGGGTGTCGAAGACCGGCGGGATCGCGCCGCCGAGCGGCGCCGTTGCCGGCCGGTCGTAGAGCTCCAGATCCAGCCCGGCATCGCTCGACGCGGCGATGGTCTGGATCAGCCGGTCGGGGCGGAAGATCAGCGCCACGGTGCCGGGAAGGATTTCCTCGGATTTGCCCGGCAGACGCGCCATCAGCGAGTAGTGCGGCGCTTGCGGGTATTCGTTGGCGAGCCGCTCGCTCAGCGCGAGCTCTGCCCTGGCTTCGAGCTGGGCGATGGCCTTGCGCCGCGGGCCTGGCAAGAGATCGAGGCCGAGGGCGGCCGGATTGAACGGATAGACATATTCCACCAGCAGGTATTCCGCGCGTTCGCCGGCCGGCTTGGGCGCAGGCTGGAAAGGCTTCTCGCCCACCTCGGCCAGCGAGGCCGCCACCTGCCGCTGCCAGCCAGGAAGCTCTTGCGCGCGCAGATGGCGCGCGTAGCGGTATTCGACCGCCGCCGGAAAGCGCTCGGCGAGGTCGAGGCGAGCGACATAGGCGCGGAAATCGCGCCGGGTCACCTCATCCGAGGTGACGAACAAGCCGGCCAGACCGCGCAGCGTTTCTTCCTGCAATGCGAACTGCTGCTGCATCCGCGCGGCGAGCTGGCCGGCCTCGTGGCGCAATTCCTCGTCGAGCGTTTCCTCGACCCAGGCCTGCGCGCGCAGGAACAGCACGACGGTGGCGGCCAGCCCCACGATCAGGACCAGCAGGGGCAAGAAGAGTTGCTGCTTCAGGAAACGTGCGCTCGCCATGACATGTGAAACCCTCGACGAAACCATCCTCTATGGTTGTGTATGAGCCGGGACTATAGCTCATAGCCGCGCTCCATGAACAGGCGCAAACAGGCTTCGACCACGGCCGGATCAAAGAAGCGGCCCTTGTTCCGGGTCACCTCCTGCAAGGCCGGGAACACGCCGAAGCCCGGACGGTAAGGGCGGTGCGTGGCCATCGCTTCGACGACGTCGGCCACCGCGAGGATGCGTGCTTCGAGGAGGATCTCCTCGCCCTTCAGACCGCGCGGGTAGCCCGAGCCGTCCAGCCGCTCGTGGTGCTGATGGACGATCTCCGCCACCGGCCAGGGAAAGTCGATGACCTTGAGGATTTCCCAGCCCGACAGCGGATGGGTGCGGATGATCGCGAATTCGGCGTCCGACAGCTTGGCCGGACTGGCCAGTATCTCGGCCGGCACGCGCACCTTGCCGATATCGTGCACGATGCCGGCCATGCGCAGCCCATCCACCTGCTCCCCGGGCAATCCCATCTCGGTGGCAATGGCTGCCGCCAGCTGGGCCACGCGGCGCTGATGGCCGGCGGTGTAAGGGTCGCGCATTTCCACCGTGGCGGCGATCGCGGCGACCGCATGGTCGAGGCTGTGGTCGAGCTTTTCCAGGATGCCCAGGCGCTCGGCGCGACCGCGCAGATTGGTGATGCCGTAGGCGAGATCGCCGACCAGCTCCGTCAGCAGGTCTATGACGTCCTCGGCAAAGCAATCGGCCCGTTCGCTGCCGACCCAGAGCACACCCAGCCGATCGCCGTTCGCGGCGAACGGCAGCGCGGCGGAAGCCGCGACCCCCAGTCGCGTCATGGTTTCGATGAGGAGCGGATCGTTCTCGTCCTCCAGCCGCCGGAGGTCGGGACGACCCTGACCGAGGATGTCCCGTTCGATCGACTCCGCGCGCTGTGCGCCCACTTCGGCGACGAGGCGCGCTTCTTCCACGTTCAGTCCCGCCCAGCCGGCCGGCACCACGTGTCCGGCGCGCGGGCCGAGCATTGCGCAGGCAGACTTGAATTCGCCGTGCTCGACCAGCACGCGGCACATCTCGCCGGAAAGCGCCAGCTCGTCCTCGGCGCGCACCAGCACCTGGTTGCAGCGGCTGATGGTGCGGTAGAGGCGCTGGATGCGTGCCACATGGTCTTCGGCCTGCCGTTGCGCGGTGATGTCGCGCAACACATGCAGCGAATACTGCGCAGTGCCTTGCGCGTCGCGCAGCTCGAAGCCGCGCGAGAGAAAGCGGCGTTCTCCGGCGGTGAATTCCTCGCTGCTTTCGGGACGTCCGCCTTCGTGCGTCGCGCGACAACCGGGCAGGGGCCCGTCGCCACGCGGAAAAACCTCCCAGTAGAACTTGCCGACGGCCTCCGCCGGCGTCATCCCCGCCGCCTTGAAATAGGCGTGGTTGGCGAACCGCACCCGGTAATCGGGGTCATGCAAGAAGATCGGATCCTCGATCGCATCACACATCCTGTGCCAGATGTCGGGACTCATGGGGATGCCTTCCAGAGGGCCGGCAAGGGCGGGTTGGTTTTCTTGTTGGCTAGCTGAGGACATGCGCGCCTCTCTTTCGGTGATGGTGCTCGATCGCAACCCTCGTTCGAAAATGGCATCGGTCAAGATGCAAACCTGGTCGCGATAACGAGCATTTTTTGACAATGATCGATCTGTTGCGGTTCCTGCCGCGGCCGCTTGAAATGCGTTCGCATATCCCAATGTTACGCGTAGTGCCATTTTTGGAGACGAGCCATGCGCTTCGACAAATTCACCACCAAGTTCCAACAAGCGATCAGTGATGCCCAGAGCATCGCGATCGGCCACGACAACCAGATCATCGAGCCGCAGCATCTGTTGCTGGCCTTGCTCAACCAGGAGGACGGCTCGACCAGCTCGCTGCTGTCGCGCGCCGGCGTCAATGTCGGCGGACTCAGGAAGGCGCTCGATGCGGCGATCGACCGTCTGCCGCAGGTGCAGGGCCACGGCGGCGAGGTGACGATCGGCCGCGATCTTTCCAACCTGCTCAATCTCACCGATCGCGAGGCGCAAAAGGCCGGCGACCAGTTCATCGCCTCGGAGATGTTCTTGCTCGCGCTCTTCGAGGACAAGGGCGAGACGGGGCGTTTGTTCAAACAACACGGCGCGGAGCGCCGCGCGCTCGAAGAGGCGATCCGTGCCATTCGTGGAGGACAGACCGTGAACAATCCGGAAGCCGAAGGCAGCCGCGAGGCGCTCAAGAAATACACGCTGGATCTGACCGAGCGCGCCCGCGCCGGCAAGCTCGATCCGGTGATCGGCCGCGACGACGAGATTCGGCGCGTGATCCAGATCCTGCAACGCCGCACCAAGAACAACCCGGTGCTGATCGGCGAGCCCGGCGTGGGCAAGACGGCGATCGTCGAGGGGCTGGCGCAGCGCATCGTCAATGGCGAGGTGCCGGAGACCTTACGCGACAAGAAGGTGCTGTCGCTCGACATGGCGGCCTTGCTGGCCGGCGCGAAATACCGCGGCGAGTTCGAGGAGCGCCTGAAAGCGGTGCTGAAGGAGATCGCCCAGGAAGAGGGGCGCATCATCCTGTTCATCGACGAGATCCACACGATGGTCGGCGCCGGCAAGGCGGAGGGCGCGATCGATGCCGGCAACATGTTGAAGCCCGCGCTGGCCAGAGGCGAGCTGCACTGCATCGGCGCGACGACCTTGGACGAATACCGCAAATACATCGAGAAGGATGCGGCCCTCGAGCGCCGCTTCCAGAAGGTGCTGGTCGAGGAGCCCTCGGTCGAGGCGACGATCGCGATCCTGCGGGGGCTTCAGGAGAAATACGAAATCCACCACGGCGTCGAGATCACCGACCCGGCGATCGTCGCCGCGGCGGAGCTCTCCCACCGCTACATCACCGACCGCTTTCTGCCGGACAAGGCGATCGATTTGATCGACGAGGCGGCGGCGCGCATCAAGATGGAGATCGACTCGAAGCCCGAGGCGATGGACAAGCTCGACCGGCGGCTGATTCAGCTCAAGATCGAGCGCGAGGCGGTGAAGAAGGAGAAGGATGAGGCTTCGCAGAAACGGCTGGCGCTGATCGAAGAAGAGATCAAGAAGCTCGAGAAGGAATATTCCGACCTCGAAGAGATCTGGAAGGCCGAAAAGGCGCAGGTGCAGGGCACCCAGCACATCAAGGAAGAGATCGATCGCATCCGGGGAGAGATCGCCGACCTGCAACGCAAGGGTCAATACGACAAGCTCGCCGAGCTGCAATACGGCAAGCTGCCGCAGCTGGAAGCGCAATTGAAGGCCGCGGAAAAACTCGGCGCTGCCGAGACGGCACCGCGGAAGCTTTTGCGCACCCAGGTCGGTGCCGAGGAGATCGCCGAGGTCGTCTCGCGCGCGACCGGCATTCCGGTGGCCAAGATGATGCAGGGCGAGCGCGACAAGCTCTTGCACATGGAAGAGAAGCTGCACGAGCGCGTCGTCGGCCAGGACGAGGCGGTGCGGCTGGTTTCCGACGCGATCCGCCGCTCACGCGCGGGACTCTCGGAAGAAAGCCGGCCGTATGGTTCCTTCCTGTTCCTCGGGCCCACCGGTGTCGGCAAGACGGAGCTTAGCAAGGCGCTGGCCGAATTCCTGTTCGATTCCGAGGAGCACCTGATCCGCATCGACATGAGCGAGTTCATGGAAAAGCACTCGGTCGCGCGGCTCATTGGCGCGCCGCCCGGTTATGTCGGCTATGAGGAGGGTGGCTATCTGACCGAGCAGGTGCGCAGGAAGCCTTACAGCGTGATCCTCTTCGACGAGGTCGAGAAGGCGCATCCGGACGTGTTCAACGTGCTGCTGCAGGTGCTCGACGATGGCCGCATGACCGACGGCCAGGGCCGCACCGTCGACTTCAAGAACACGGTGATCGTGATGACCTCGAACCTGGGCAGCCAGATGATCCAGCAGATGGCCGGCGACGACTATCAGGTGATCAAGCTCGCCGTGATGGCCGAGGTGAAGACCCATTTCCGTCCCGAATTCGTCAACCGCATCGACGAGATCGTCGTCTTCCATCCGCTGGATGAGAAGCACATCGCCGGCATCGCGAAGATCCAGCTCGGTTATCTCGAAAAGCGCCTGGCGCGGCTGGAGATGAGCCTCGAAGTGACCGACGCGGCGCTCAAGGAGCTGGCCAAGGCCGGCTTCGATCCGGTGTTCGGCGCGCGGCCCTTGAAGCGCGCGATCCAGGAGCGCATCGAGAATCCGCTCGCCAAGCTGATCCTCGAAGGCAAGTTCGCCGCCAAGGATCGCATCCGCGTCGATGCGCACAACGGTCAGCTGACGTTCGGCAAGGCCTGATCGCATAGCGCTGCGTGCCGATGGCAGGCGACGAGATGGTCATTGACCAGACCCGTCGCCTGCATCAGCATTGCCTCGAGCGGTGATTCAGAATGGCTTGGTGAATTCGAGCCCGCCGTATGGCGTCGAGGAGGTTCCGCTGCCGGTGCGGATGCCTGCCTTGATGATGGTCATGACGTTGCGGTCGAGTGGAACGACGAAGAGTCCGCCGATTTGCGTTGCTTGATAATCGGGATCGCCATGCAGGATCATCTCGGCGCCGACGCGGCGTGAGGCGTAGAGAGATTTGAATACGCGCCCGCGCAGCCAGTAGGCATTGCTGCCAAAGGTGTAGCTGGATGCCAGATTCGCGGTCAAAGTCGGCGCGAGTTGGGTTTCACCCTCCAATTGGAGGAAGGGTTTGATTTTCCCGCCGCGGCTGGCATTTTCCGGATCATCCGGAGACAATGAGGTCTGTTGATATCCGGCACCGAGATAACCGGCCCACCAGCCTCGTTCTCCGGCGTTTTGATAGCCGGCCGCCGCGGAGGCTCGCCAGTATCGCGCATCGATCTGCGTGCCGGATTTTTCATATCGATAGGTGCCGGCATCGAGCCATGTCCGATAGGCGAGCCCGCTACCGAGCGAAGCGCTCGCGGATTGAATGCCCCCCAAATAGAGGTAACTATTGTGGTTGGCGATCTCGAAGCCAGCCAATCCCAACCCCTGCTGCGCGCCGGCCCAGGATGAGAAGAACAGGCAAACGGCCGGCACGAGGCGCACGAATCGGTTATGGAAAGATAGGGGCTGCATCAGTCAACATGGCTCACGGCCACGGGGCTCACTTGATAAAGATACATCGGGGAGAGCGGGCTTTGTAGCGCTCTTTCCTCTCCTGCCTGCACGACGAAATCGCCGGCTTGCCGCCGGGTGAAAAAGCGACCGTCGATCATCGCTCCTTTGGGGAGGGCTCTGAAAACCAAAACGGCTTCGGGGCGACGATCATTGGTCATCGTGACCAGTCCTACCTCATGCGGATTTTTTTCGCCAGCAATTCTATAAAGCATAGCCGCCCAGTTCTTGGGCATGAATTGCGAAGAAGAGGGGAGAAGACCCATTTTTTGGGCGATCCATTCGCTTGGGGTCGGGATGCGCTCGGTCAGCGACAGCAATTGCCATTGCAGATCCGAGCCATACAGGAAGAGTTTCAACTGGTCTCGGTAGAGCCAGTCCTGCACGACGAAGCGACAACCGATGGCTTTGACGAACCGCTCTTCCTCGTCGCCGGCCTCGATTTGAGCGGTGACTTCGCCGATGAATGGAATTCTTCCCGCCGGGAGGAAGATGATGCCACGCACCAAGTCGCCGACTTGCGGTGGCTCGATGAATGCGCCATACAGCTTGCAACCGTTCGAGGAAATGTTGTCGACCGTCATGTAGCGTGACGTCCCATCCGCCAGTGTGACGAGTGCGGGCAATGGAATCGGAAAACGATATTCCTTGCGGCGAAATTGCGATTGACGCAAGGAAAACAGCACGATCCCCAATGCCAGCGACAGGTTGACGGCGGCCCAGATGACGTTCGCGACGACACCGGAGATGGGAAGATGCCGCCAATAAAGGAACAGGGCTATCCCAACCGGGATGGCCGTGGCATTGAACACGAGGATGACGATCTGCGGCATCAGCAACCGTAGCGACTCCTGGCGCGGCGGAATTTCCTTGGGCGTGACGATGAAGGAGAGCCGTTTCCTGAACAGTCCCAAGGTGGCCCAGGCGAATCCCGCGAAGCGGCCCATGTTGTACTGTTCGATATACAGCGTATTGCCGAAGCCCCGCCCGACTTCTTCGAACACCCAGAAATTCAACAAATAGTAGGGGAGGAAATGCCAGAGGAACTCCGCGCCGAGCGCATTGATCGGCATCGTGCCGGTGAAGAGGACGATGACCGGGGCAATGTAAAAAATCGCCTTCTGCCAGCCGTCGAAATAGGTCGCCATCGAGGCGAAGTAGTTGATCCGCTGGGCGAGCGTCAAGCCGCGCGCGAAGACGACGCCCTCTTGTCGCCAAACCTGCATCGCGCCCTGCCCCCAGCGGATGCGCTGTTTCAGGAAAGGCATGACGCCGTTGGGCGCAAGGCCGAATGCGAGAGATTCAGGGTGATAAACGGATTGGTAACCCGCTTTGTGCATGCGGATCGAGGTGTGCAAATCCTCGGTCACCGACCCGGTGGCAAAACCGCCGATGGCGTCCAGCGCCGAGCGCCGGATGACCGCGCAGCTGCCACAAAAGAACGCAGCATTCCAGTAGTCTTTGCCCCGCTGGATGACGCGAAAGAACAGCGATTGCTCGGTCCACACCAGCTTGCGATTGGGCGACCAGCGATGCTGATAGGAGTCCAGATTGAAGAAGTCTTGCGGCGTTTGAACGAAGGCGACTTTTTCGTCCCGGAAATAGCCGAGAGTCCTGGTCAGGAAAGATTTGTGCGGGGCATGGTCGCAATCGAAAATGGCGATGAAATCCGCTTTGCTGTGACGCAAGGCATTGTTCAAATTCCCGGCCTTCGCATCCGTGTTCTCTTGCCGGGCGAGATAGCGGATGCCGAATTCCTTGGCCAAGGCCGCCATTTCAGGGCGGTTGCCATCGTCGAGCAGCCAGGTCTCGTGCGGGTAATCCATGTGGGTGGCGGCAATGAGCGTATTGCGCACCAGTTCCACCGACTCGTTGTAGGTGGGAATGAAGACATCGACCTTGAGTCCGGCGGGTGGCGGAGGCGCAACGCGTATGCGCAGCCGCCAGGTCATGAACAGATGCAGTAGGGCTGTGAGTGTCCCATAGAGCTCGGCACCATAGAGCAGGAGGGAAAATCCCAAGGCCTGCTCGTTGAAGGTGCCGAGCCGCCAGGTCAGATACCAGATGCTGACGCCGACGAATGTTAGGGCGATCAGCGACGCAAATCCGCCCAGGCTTTCGTATTCGATTCGTTCCGTGCTCGGCCCTGTTGAGCTTTCCGAGTCGGAACGGTGGCGAGCGCTCGTTCTTTCGTCTTTTTCTTCTAAGGAACGTTCGTCCGAATTCATCGATGAGGCAAGGTCTTGGGTTTGGTAAGACTAACAATGACGGTTTCCCCGATGCGCCCGGGCCGGGCCGCCCACAGAAAAGTCAAGGCGATCAAGAGCAGGGCCAAAACCGAGGGCTCGGGAATCGTATGCAAGGTGACTCTGACATTGTCGAGACCCCATGATTCATCGAGGTAATCCGGTGTCATACCTTGCAGCCCCTCTCCAAAAAATGTCAGGATCAGACTGTCTGCCGTATGAGAAAAATCGAAGGTCAATCGATAGACGGCATCCATGACTTCCTCGGCGGTCTTGTTCGCATCCACATCCCAATATCCGAATTTATAACCCAAGGAATATCTCTCGACAGCACCGGTCATCGGGCTGCAAGGGGAAACGCCGCCCGGACAATAGGACTGGCCTGCAGGGTGGCCATTGCTGAAAGATTCGCGGAACAGCAGTGACGAGTCGGCACGCACACCGAATTGGTCGCGGCCGTAATCGCTGGCTTCGCCATCCCAAGAACGCAGCAGGTAAAGATCGAAACTCAAGGTGACGGCATCATGGGATGGCAGGCCGGAGAGCGAAAGCGTCGTTCCTGCATTGGAAAATTCGCCGAGGAAACGCCTCCAGCCGCCGTAATCAGGGTTGGGGGCACTCTGGATCGTTCCTGCCGACCAACCGGGCACACTCGCACCGATGTCCCATTGGAAGTCATGGAGATAGAAAGGCGTGGCAGCGGCTTTGGTCGCAACAACCAGTAAAGAAAGGAAAATGAGCTTATTCCAATATCCTAGAGATTTCATTTGCCTTACTCCAAAAAAGTTTGCGCTAATAGATAAAGCAAAAGCCATGCCAATTCATTTAGAGGGTCAGATGTTCGTATAACCGTTTCTTTTCTGTCGAATTGGGGCGAGTTAACAGGCCGTTGAGAAACGTCACGAGGATGGCCAGATGCATGGTGTTTGGTGCGCAGCCACCGACATATATCAAGCATGACGATTTCGACAACTCCTGTCGAAATTTAGACAGTTCGGTGGTCGGGATGGACAGGGCAAGAGACGAGGTGGTCATTGACCAGACCCGTCGCCTGCATCAGCGCATAGACGATCGTCGGGCCGACGAAGCGAAAACCCCGCTGAGAAAGCGCCTTCGACAGCGCTTGGGCGGTTGGCGTGAAGACCGGCACTTCGTCGGCAGTGCGCCAGCGGTTGATGACCGGCTTGCCTTCGACATGCTGCCAGAGCAGGCTTGCCAAGCTGCCGCCGGCTTCATGGAGTGCCAGCGTCGCGCGCGCATTGCCGATCGCCGCGTCGATTTTCAGACGGTTCCTGACGATGCCGGGATCGGCGAGCAGCCGGGCGACGTCACGATCCCCATAGCGGGCGATTTTTCCGGGGTCGAAGCCAGAGAAGGCGCGACGGAAGTTTTCGCGTTTCCTCAGGATCGTGAGCCAAGACAGACCCGCCTGCATGCCTTCGAGGATCAGGAATTCGAACAGCCGCCGCTCGTCGCGACAGGGCACGCCCCACTCGGTGTCATGATAGGTGATATAGAGCGGATCGGTGCCGCACCAGGGGCAGCGGATTACCGCAGACTCACCAGTAACGCACTCGCCCGGTATCGACATGGACGAACTGCTCGCGCGGGTAGTAGCCGACGCCGCCTTGCCTGAGTCCGATGGCTGCCTCGCGTAGATCGCCGAGTGGCACGCCGGGCAGACGGATGTCGATCGCCTTGCCGTCCATGTGCAGGCTGTGGCGGGCGACACCACCGCCGCGTGTGGCTTTCAGTTTTGCGTTGGTTTCCGGACAGCGATAGCCGGAAATGACATGGAAGGGCTCGCTGCAGGTGAGCTCGCGTTGCAGATGGAACAGCAGGTCGAAGAGCTGCGGGTCGATTGAACCGACTGCGCCGGTGTAGTGGTCGCGCAAGAAATGATTCAGCGCGGTCAACGCGCCGGGCAGATAGCGGTCATCGACCGCATAGACCACCGAGAGATGCTCGCCGGTGTGCGTGTGACGGAACGCGAGGCTGCGGGCGTTGGGCAGCGAGGCGAGTGCACGGCTGGCGAAGGGGAGCATCGCGCCGCCGATCACTAGACGGGCGGAGGTGCGCAAGAAACCACGGCGTGGAGGAATGCGCTGATTCATAAAATCATTTTAACCCGTCCAACTCGTAGATGTCCGGGAAGAACGAGACCTTTTCCGGGCCGTCGGCAACAGCGGTCAAGTAGGTGATGATCACCGGCACGGGTTCCGGTAGCCTCACGATGCGCGTCTGACCGGATTGCATCGCTGCGAGGATGCCTTCCTTGGGCCAGGCCGGATCGTCGTTCAGGACGAAGCGGACCAGGGCAACCGGGTCTTCGACCCGGATGCAGCCGTGGCTGAAATCGCGCCGCGCCTTCGCGAACAGGCGCAGCGCCGGCGTGTAATGCATGTAGATGTTGTCACGGTTCGGAAATACGAATTTGACCCCGCCCAATGCGTTTTTCGGGCCAGGCCGTTGTCGCAATTGCAGCCGGCCTTGCAACACGGCGTCGAGGCTTTCTTCCGTCAGTGCGGCAGAGGTTTCCCGCCGACCGTCGTGGAATTCGAAACCTTCCGCAGTGAAATAGCCAGGGTCGCGGCGCAGCAGTGGCACCAGTTCCTTGCGTGCGATCGAGGGCGGCACGTTCCAGTAGGGGCTGAATTCGAGGTAGCGCATTTCCTCGACGAACAGTGGCGTGGGCGTGTGGTTGTGCGCGCTGCCGACGATGATCCTGATGCGCAGCTTCTCTTCGTCGCCGGCGTAGGCGCGCAGGACGAATTCCGGCACATTGACGAGCAGATGGCGGGAGGCGAAGGGCAGCTGCCGCAGGCGATCGAGATTGAGTTCGATCTGTTTCAGCCGCGTCGCCGGCGGAATGTTCAGCGCCGCGAGGGTGTGCTTGCCGATCACACCGTCCGCCTCCAGGCCGTGACGGCGCTGGAATGCCTTGACGGCATCGATGAGCTCGCCTTCGTAGCGGGCGGGCGGCGGTGTGGCGGGCGAGAGGTCTCCGAGAGCGGTGAGCCTCCGCGCCAATAGCGGCAGGCCTGCCCAGGGTTTCCCGGGTTCCAGTTTGCGGGCACCCAAGGGTGGCAGCGGCTCGCTCCAGGCGGCCTGGATGGCCGGATCGGCGGCCAGTTGTCGGTAATGCGCCAGGGCGGTTTCGAGCCCGCCCTGCAGCGGATGCGCCAAGGCCAGGGTTTGCAACAGCAGTCCGGCCAGCCACACCAGCAGCCGAGCGGCCATGCGAAGTCGGCGCTGGCGGGAAAAAGAGCGTCCCGCCGGGCGCCGTCTCGCCTCGAAAAGTCGGCGCTGGTGGGACGGCAGCATCGGTCAGTTGAGCGTCAGCACGCCGCGTTTCAGTCCCGGATCTTCGGGATGGGGCGAGAGCACGAAGCCGAGGCTGGTGACGAACTGGATCATGCGCCGGTTTTCGACGAGGAAATCGCCGTTCATGTACTTGATGCCGCGCGAACGCGCGGTGTCGATCAGCACGCCCATCAGTCGGCGCGCCAGGCCCTTGCCCTGCCAGGCGTCGGCGACGACGATCGCGAACTCGCAGGATTCACCGTCCGGATTCGTCGCATAGCGGGCGACGCCGACTTCGGTTTCCTTGCCATCGATCTGGGTGATCGCGACGAAGGCCATCTCGCGATCGTAATCGATTTGCGTCAGGCGCACCAGCTGCGCCGGCGAGAGTTCCTTCAGCGTGTTCATGAAGCGGTAGTACTTGGTTTGTGGCGACAGATTGCGCACGAATTCCTGTTCCATGTCGGCATCCTCGGGCCGGATCGGCCGGATCGTCACCACTTGACCGTCCGGGGTCTGATACTCGGTGATCAGGTGCGAAGGATAAGGATGGATCGCCATGTGGTCGTAGCGACCCGCGGTGAGCGGCAGATTCTCGATCACGATGCGGGCATCGACGGCCACCGCGCCGTATTCGTCGACGATCAGTGGGTTGATGTCCATCTCGCGGATCCACGGCAGTTCGCAGACCATTTCGGAAACGCGCAGCAGCACGGCTTCGAGCGCCTCGATGTTGACGGGCGGCATGTTGCGGTATTCGCCCAGGCGGGCGGCGATGCGCGTCGAGGCGAGCATGTCGTCGACGAGGAACTTGTTCAGCGGCGGCAACGCGACGGCGCGTTGCGCGCAAAGGGCATCGCTGCGGACATCGCTGTCTGGGGTGCCGAAGACGATGGTCGGACCGAAAATCTGGTCGCGCGTCATGCCGACGACGAGTTCGCGTCCATTGGCCTTCTGGATCATCGGCTCGATCGCGATGCCGTGGATGACCGCATCGGGACGGTGTTTCTTCACTTCCTCGATGATCTCGGTGTAGGCATCGCGCACTGCGGCAAGGCTGTTCAGATTCAGCCGCACCCCGCCTGAGTCGCTCTTGCTGGCGATCTGCGGCGAATCCACCTTCATCACCACGGGCAAGCCGATTTCCTCGGCGAGCACCATCGCCTCGGAGGGCGAGCGGGCGATGACGGTCTGCGCGATCGGGATGCGGAAGGCGGCGAGAAGCGCCTTCGATTCCATCTCATTGAGCACCTTGCGCCCTTCGGATAGCGCCGTTTCGATCACCAGTCGGGCGGACTCGAGCCGGGGTGCGACGTGATCGGCGATCGAAGCCGGTGCCTGCATCAACAGCTGCTGGTTGCGGTAATAGTTCGAGATGTGCGAGAACAGCTCGACCGCCGGTTCCGGGGTGTGAAAGGTCGGGATACCGGCGCCCCGCAGCAGCAGGCGCGCCTCATAGACCTGCTCGCCGCCCATCCAGCAGGTGACCACCGGCTTGTCGGATTTTTTCGAGGCTTCGATCATGGCGCGGGCCGACTGGGTCGGATCGGTCATCGCCTGCGGCGTGAGGATCACCAGCACCCCATCGACGTCGTCGTCCGCAAGGCAGACATCGAGCGCCGCCGCATAGCGTTCCGGTGTCGCATCGCCGACGATGTCGATGGGATTGCCTTTCGACCAGGTCGGCGGCAGCAGGGCATCGAGTCTTTCACGTGTCGCGCTGCCGATTTCGGCAAGCGGGATGCCGATGTCGGCAGCGTAGTCGGCGGCCATCACGCCGGGCCCACCGCCGTTGGTGACGATCATCAGCCGATTGCCGCGCGGCCGGAAATGCGAAAACAGCGCCTGCGCGGCCGCATACATCTGACCGACCTTGCCCAGTCGCACCACGCCGGCGCGGCGCACTGCGGCATCGAATACATCGTCGGCGCCGACCAGCGCGCCGGTGTGCGACAGCGCCGCCTGACGCCCGGCCGGATGGCGCCCGACCTTGATCAGCAATACCGGCTTGGCGCGCGCCGCGGCACGCAGCGCGCTCATGAAGCGGCGCGCGTTCTTGATGCCTTCGATGTAGAGGAAGATGCTCTCGGTGCGCGGATCGGCGACCATGTAGTCGAGCACTTCGCCGAAATCGATGTCGCTTTCGGCACCGAGCGAGACGACGTTCGAAAAGCCCACTTTGTTCGGCAGCGCCCAGTCGAGGATCGCGGTGCATAAGGCACCGGATTGGGAAATCAGGGCGATCGTGCCAGGATGCGCGCTTCCGTTGGCGAACGTGGCGTTGAGATGGCTGCCCGGCCGCATGATGCCGAGACAGTTGGGCCCCAGCAGGCGCAAGCGATGGCGGTGCGCGGAATCGAGCGTGGCGCGCAGCAGTTTCTCGCCGCGCGGGCCCATCTCGGCGAAACCGCCGGAGATGATGATCGCGTGCCGGGTGCCAGCGCGGCCGCAGGCTTCGACGATCATTGGCACCGTCTCGGCCTTGGTGCAGATCACCGCGAGATCGAGACGCTGCGGAATGCTCTCGACCGAATCGTAGGCCTTCTGGCCATAGACGAACTCGTGGCGCGGATTGACGAAGTAGAGCTTGCCGGTATAGCCGCCGTCGATGATGTTGCGCACCAGCGTGGAGCCGACAGATCCCGGTGTTTCCGAAGCGCCGACGATGGCGATGGATTGGGGCTCGAAGAGGGGGGTGAGATAATGTTTTTCGTCGTTCATAGGGGGTTAGCAGGCTGTTGAAAAACTACTGCGGTGGCCATCTGCGGCGTTGCGCGGTGCTCGCTCCCTCGCCTATCTTATTGATATGTCTCGGTCGCTGCGCTCCGTGCGCCTTGCATCTGGCCATCCTCGTGACGTTTTTCAACGGCCTGTTAGACTTTGGGTCGGTCCCTCGGAAGTTGCACTGATGTTGCAGTGCAGCAGGATAACACCAACAGCGAGCCCAGATGCAAGAAAAACATGCCATTCGCCCCGGTCAATCAACCGATCTGTTGAAAGAATTGCACATTCTGACGCGTGATGGGCAGCTCAATCAGGACAGCCGGCGCAAGCTCAAGCAGGTCTATCATCTGATCGGTTTCATCGAGCCGCTGATCCAGGAAACCGCCGCCCGGCAACCGGAGGTGAATCTGGTCGATTTCGGCGCCGGCAAATCCTACCTCGGTTTCCTGCTCCACGACCTGTTTTTCAAGGACGGCCGGGGCGCCGCCACGGTGCATGGCATCGAGGCGCGCCGCGAGCTGGTCGAAAAATCTCGTGCGCTTGCTGCCCGGCTGGGGTTTGCCGGCATGCAGTTCCATGCGCTGGATGCCGCGAATGCGGATTCGTGTCCCGAACTGCCACAGTACATCGACATCGTCACCGCGCTGCATGCCTGTGACACCGCGACCGACGACGCGATCCGCTTCGCGTTGAAGCGCCAGGCCCGATTCGTCGTGCTGGTGCCCTGCTGCCAGGCCGAGGTCGCCGCGCTGTTGAGGAAACACAAGAGCCGGGCGCTCGCCAATCCGCTCGCGGAACTGTGGCGCCATCCGCTTCACACGCGCGAATTCGGCAACCTCGTCACCAACGTGCTGCGCTGCCTGCAGCTCGAGGCGCATGGCTACCAGGTAAGCGTGACCGAACTGGTCGGCTGGGAACACTCGCTGAAGAACGAGCTGATCGTCGCCCGGCGCACCGGACAGCCGGCGCGTCACCGCGGTGCGCGGCTCAGGGAAATCCTCGCTTTTCTTGGGCTAGAAACAGAACTTTCCGAGCGCTTCTTCCTGCCTTGAGATTCACGCGCGCGAGCGTCGCAGGGGTTTTTCCTACATCACGTTGGCCAGATAGGCGCCCAGCCGCATGTCGGTGGTGAGGATGTGCTCCGTCAGCCAACGTTCGAGGATTTCGATGTGCCGTTCCGTCATCTCACCGCCGCCCTGCAACAGCTCCTGCTGCAGTTCCTTGACGGTTTCGATCAGTTCCCGGTGCTCGGCCTTGTGCGCCTCCATGTCCTTGTACTGATACTTGAGCATCAGGCGTTCCTCGTGGCTGAAGTGCCAGACGGTACAGTTGACCAACTCGTCGAGCACCGCGGTTAGATATTCCGGTGCATCTCGGTCTTTGACGGCGTGGTTGAGGGTGTTGAAAATATCGACCAGTTTGCGGTGATCCTCATCCACTTCCTCGACGCCAATGCTCAGTGTCTTGCTCCAGGTAATGCCTTTCATGATGTCTCTCCCAACGAAGTTGCCGTCTCTATGAGCATAGCAATGATGAACATGCAAATCGAGGTTTGCCGATGTCACGCCTGACGCTCGACCGGATGCTGCAATCGCAAGGTTTCGGCTCGCGCAAGGCCTGCCGCGGCCTGATCGAGGCGGGCGCGGTGAAAATCGATGGAGAAATCATCGCCGACTGGCGTATCGAAATCGAGACCGACGGGCTCGAATTCGAGGTGGACGGCCGGCGCTGGGCATACCGCGAGCATGTCTATCTGGCGCTCGACAAACCGGCGGGCGTCGAATGCTCGCGACGACCGAGTCATCATCCCGGCGTGCTTTCCCTGCTGCCGGCGCCTTTCACGCTGCGCGGCGTGCAGCCAGTCGGCCGCCTCGACCACGACACGACCGGTCTTTTGCTGCTCTCCGACGATGGTGCCTTCATCCATGCGCTGACGCATCCGAAGCGCCATGTATCGAAGACCTACCGCGTCACCACCGCCGAGCCCATCACGCAGGCGTTGATCGAACGCCTGTGCAGCGGCGTGCAACTTGCCGACGAGCCGGCGCCGCTGGCCGCGCAAGCCCGGCAGACAGGCGAGCACGAACTCGAGATCGTGCTCGAACAAGGCAAGTATCATCAGGTCAAACGCATGCTCGCCGCTGCCGGCAGCCATTGCGTCGCGCTGCGTCGGATCGCGATCGGCGGGCTGGCGCTCGAATCTCTCGGGCTCGCCGAAGGGGGGTGGTGTTTTCTCGATGATGAACCATTGGAGCGGCTGACGAGCCATGGCCGAAAAAATTTTGCCGACTGAACCCTCTATGTGGGTAACGCGCTTCGCGTCCTTGATTCCGCCCGACGGCGAGGTGCTCGATCTGGCCTGCGGTTACGGGCGGCACGCGCGTTTTCTTGCCGGCATGGGCCTCCATGTCGAGGCGGTGGATCGCGATGCCGAGGCGCTGGCGGCATTGGCTGGCGTCGCGAACGTGACGACACGCCATGCCGATCTGGAAAACGGGCCGTGGCCGTATTACAGCCGGGTCTTCGATGGCATCGTGGTGAGTCGTTATCTGTGGCGTCCGCTTTTCCCCCAGATTTTCAATTGCCTGGCCGAAGGCGGGGTGCTGATCTACGAGACTTTCATGGAAGGCCAGCAGCTCTATGGCAAGCCGGAGAATCCGGCGCATCTGTTGCGGCCGGGCGAGCTGCTCGAGCTGGTCGGCAAGCGCTTCACGGTGATCGCCTTCGAGCAGGGCGAAGTCCTGGGCGCGGTCGGCGACCCGCAGGTGATCCAGCGCATTTGTGTGCGGCGCGGCCGGCCGGTCAGGCTGCCAGAATGCGTTCCGCCACCATGACGAGTCCAAGAGTTTCTATTTTAGCTATAATGGCGATATTGGATATTTCAGGGTATTCATGATGATCACCGTGACTTCCGTCGAGGCACAAAACCGTTTTGGCGAGCTGATCGATCGTTCCCAGCGCGAGCCGGTCGCGATCACCCGGCGCGGCCGCACCGTGGCTTACGTGATTTCCGAACATGAAATGCGCGAGCTCGAAAAAGCGCGCCGGCAGTCCGTAGCACAGCGCAAGATCGCCGATTGGCTTGCCTTGCCCGGTGTCGAGGGCGTCGATCTCGTCTTGCCTGCGCGCAGCGATCAGCCACGGGCTGTGGATCTTTGCTGATGTTTTTGCTCGACACCAATGTCGTTTCCGAGCTGCGCAAGGTGCGCATGGGCAAGGCCAACCCTGGACTGGCCACGTGGGCCGATGGTGTCGAGACGGATCGTCTTTTCATTTCGGTGCTGAGCATCGAGGAGTTGGAAATCGGGGTTTTGCGCGCCGAACGCCGTGATCCGGCGCAAGGGGCGATTTTGCGCGTCTGGCTCGACCAACATGTGCTGCCCGCATTCGCCGAGCGTATCTTGCCCGTCGATCTGGCCGTGGCGCGTCTTGCCGCGAGAGTGCACGTGCCGGATCCGCGTCCGGCTTTCGATGCCTTGATCGCCGCGACTGCGTTGGCGAACGATTTCACCCTGGTGACCCGCAATGAGACAGATTTTCTGGGTATGGGCGTGAGGGTGTTGAATCCCTGGACTTGACGCGCATGATTGCTACACCCACCCGCGGAGGATGAAATAACCCATGCGCAAAAATAAACGCCCGCCCACCCCTTGTAGGGGCGGGTCTTGTGCCCGCCCTATGGGGGGTCTTGTGCCCGCCCTATGGGGGGTCTTGTGCCCGCCCTATGGGGGGTCTTGTGCCCGCCCTATGGGGGGGTGACGGGTAGGCACAAGGCCTACCCCTACGGCGTGTGCGCGGCTTTGGCCGCGATCGTTGACTGCCTGTCGAGCGGCGATCGTCGAGGGCAGGGCTGATCGTATTTCACGTTACCCCTCGCGCCGCGGCTGACAGTGCCAGTCTGCCAGAATGCATTTCGCCAGCTGCCTGATACCGGTGGGCGAAAGATCATCGGTGGCGAACACCGGTGCATCCGCATAACGATAGTTCTTTTCCTGCGAGCGCTGGTAGAGCGGGTCGTAATGCTTCTCCAAGAGCTCTTCGACCAGCATGCGGAATTCGCCGGCGGTGACCAGGGCGTTCCAGCGCGCCAGGGTTTCGTTGCTCTGTAGGCCACGCAGGTGGCGAAGCTGCTCGGCAAGCCACTGGGGCCGTTCGAGAAAATAGGCGTAGTCCCGCAGCAGAAAATCGGCTCTGGCGGCACGGCAGGC
The DNA here is from genome assembly GCF_003966565.1 of Sulfuricystis multivorans. Taxonomy (NCBI): domain Bacteria; kingdom Pseudomonadati; phylum Pseudomonadota; class Betaproteobacteria; order Nitrosomonadales; family Sterolibacteriaceae; genus Sulfuricystis; species Sulfuricystis multivorans. Next base: position 1,267,388 of record NZ_AP018718.1, read on the forward strand.
TTCGATCTTCAGACAAGGCGCGGCGCGCATCGCCTCGATCAGCGCATCCGGCAGCTGCAGCTTGCCGATGCGCCGGCTTTCGGCCTCGACGAATACCGGGCGCGCCGGATCGAAACCTTCCAGGGCGGTGAGAAGCCGTGTCTCGAACATTTTCTGCGCGGGCTGTGCTGCATCCGGCAGCACGCCCAGCACCGAGCCTTTGTGCGCGGCGATCTGCTCCAGATGCAGCACCTGGGCGCCCAACTCGGCCAGCGCCTCGAGGAGGCGACTCTTCCCGCTGCCGGTGGGGCCGGAGACGACGCGAAACGAAAATTGCGCGGGCAACTCGGCGAGCCGGGCGAGAACATGGCGGCGCCAGCCCTTGTAGCCGCCTTCGAGCCGATGCGCATCCCAGCCGATCTCGCGCAGGATGTGCGTGAAGGCGCCGGAGCGCTGGCCGCCACGCCAGCAATAGACGAGCGGCCGCCAGTGCTTCGGCTTGTCGAGGAAGTGCGCCTCGATCAGGGCGGCGATGTTGCGGGCGACCAGCACGGCGCCGAGTTTCTTTGCCTCGAAGGGGGAAACTTGCTTATAGAGCGTGCCGACCTGCGCGCGTTCCTCGTCCGAGAGCACAGGGCAACTGATCGCGCCGGGGACGTGATCCTCGGCGAACTCCGCCGGCGAACGGGCGTCGAGGATGGCGTCGAATTCGCCAAGTTGTGCTACCGTGGCGACCCCTTTGGGAAGCTTGGCGGACATCGTGCTATGGATGGACAAAATCAAACTGGTTGCATTTTAGTTCCGAGATGACCCGCGGCGCGGCTTGGTCTTCGCTGAAAACTCATTCGCAATGACTGAAAAAATCCAGCTCACTCGTTTTTCCCACGGTGGCGGTTGCGGCTGCAAGATCGCCCCGGCCGTGCTCTCTCGCCTGTTGGCCGAATCGCCGCTGAAATGCGTGCCTGCCGATCTTTTGGTCGGTGTCGAGACCGCCGACGACGCGGCGGTGTATCGCTTCAACGACACTCAGGCGGTGGTGGCCACCACCGATTTCTTCACGCCCATCGTCGATGATCCCTTCGATTTCGGCCGCATCGCCGCGACCAACGCGCTCTCCGATGTCTATGCGATGGGCGGCCGGCCGATCTTCGCGCTGGCGGTCGTCGGCATGCCGCTCGACAAGCTGCCGGAAGACGTGATCCGCCAGATCCTCGCCGGTGGCGAGAGCATTTGCGCCGCAGCCGGAATCCCAATCGCCGGCGGACATTCGATCGACATCGTCGAGCCGGTCTATGGTCTCGTGGCGCTCGGCATCGTCCATCCGGCGCATCTGAAGAAGAATGCGGGCGCAAAGGCGGGCGACGTGCTGATCCTCGGCAAGCCCTTGGGCATCGGCATCCTCTCGGCGGCGCTCAAGAAAGGTGAGCTGTCGGCCGCGGGCTATGCCGAGATGCTGCGCTGGACGACGAAACTCAATCTCACCGGCACGCGGCTCGCCAAGATGCCCGGCGTGCATGCGGTCACCGACGTGACGGGCTTCGGGCTGGCCGGCCATCTGCTCGAGATCTGCCGCGGCTCGGGCGTTGCCGCACGGGTGGAATTTGCCCGGCTGCCGCTGATCGAGGAGGCGGTACGGCATGTGCGTGCGGGCACATTCACCGGCGCCTCCGGGCGCAACTGGGCGAGCTACGGCAGTGCCGTCCTGCCAGCGCCGACTATCGAAGAATGGCAGCAGAAGATCATCACCGACCCGCAAACGAGCGGCGGCCTGCTGGTCGCCTGCGCGCCGGAAAGCGCGGATGAGGTCTTGGCGGCTTTCCACACCGACGGCTTCGAGCGGGCGGCGGTGATCGGCAGTTTTGCAGCCGGTGCGCCCAGCATTACGGTCGTTTGAGCAGCGGCAACAGGGCCGCCCAGACATGATCGAGGATCTTCGGCTGCGCAGCCGCGGTCGGATGCAGCCGGTCGGGCTGGAAGGCGGTGTCATCGAGCGCGATCGGTTCGAGCAGGAAGGGGAGCAGTGCCGTCTTTTCCGCCTTGGCGATCTCGGAGAAGATCACATTGAATTCGCGCGAGTAGTCCGGCCCGTAGTTGGGTGGAAGTTGCATGCCGACGAGGAGCACCCGGCCGCCTGCGGCTTTGGCCTGCCTGACCATCACGGTGAGGTTCTCGCGCATCTGTCGCAAGGAGAGTCCGCGCAGGCCGTCGTTGGCGCCCAGCGCGAGGATCACGATGCGCGGACGTTCTCGCTGCAGCACGGCCGGCAGGCGGCTTTTGCCGCCGGCCGTGGTCTCACCGCTGATGCTGGCGTTGAAGACCTCCCAGGCATGGCCCTCGCGGGCAAGCCGGGTCTGCAACAGCGCCGGCCAGCTTTGTTCGCGAGCCATGCCGTAGCCCGCCGAAAGGCTGTCGCCGAAGACGAGGATTTTTTCGGCGGCGTGGGCCTGCCCGATCAGCAGGCAGGCGAAGAATGCGAGAATCCTGAACATGGACACGGTATTGGCAGTGGACGATCTGGGCAAGGATGTCGTCAGCGGCGAGTCTATCCTGACCATTCTCGACGGTATTGGTTTCACGATCGCCGCCGGCGAGTCGGTGGCGATCCTCGGGCCTTCGGGGTCGGGCAAGTCGACGCTGCTCGGCTTGCTCGCCGGTCTCGACCTGCCGACACGCGGCCGGGTGGTGCTCGCTGGGCAGGATTTGGCCGCACTCGACGAGGATGCGCGCGCGGCTTTACGCGGGCGGCTGTTGGGTTTCGTCTTTCAATCATTCCAGTTGCTGCCGGCGCTCACTGCACTGGAAAACGTGATGCTGCCGCTCGAGCTGCTCGGGCTGTCTCAGCCGCGCGTGAGCGCTGAGGCGATGCTCGCGCGCGTGGGGCTCGCCGACCGGCTCGGCCATTACCCGAAGCAGCTGTCGGGCGGCGAACAGCAGCGCGTAGCGCTGGCGCGCGCCTTCGCCGTGCATCCGCGTCTGTTGCTCGCCGACGAGCCGACCGGCAATCTCGATGCGGCGACCGGTCGCCAGGTGATCGAGCTGATGTTCGCGATGAATGCCGAGCAGGGCACCACCCTGGTGCTCGTCACCCACGACGAAGCCCTCGCGCAACGCTGCGCGCGGCGTCTGCGGCTTGCTGGCGGACGACTGGTTTCCTGATCAACCTGGAGGAGGAGCAAAGCCTTGAGCCGACCCGTCGATCCCGATCGTTACTTGCGGCAGATCGCCGAACGCATGTCCGCGACGCTGGAGCGTGAAGAAATGGAGGTGCTGCTCGATGAACTGGAATATCTCTATGACGTCATCGATCCTGTGTTGCAGGACAGCGCGGAAACGCTGATGAAGCAGTTGCGTCAGAAGCTCGGTTACGCCGCATGAGCGAAACGCGCTGCTACGCTTTCCGGCGCCTCAATCCTTTTCTGGGTACGACGCAAGTCGTCGACACCGCGCAGGGGCGCGCGGTGTCGGTCGATGGCGTCAACTGGGAGCTCCAGTTGCGGATGCGGTTGCCTGCCGGCTGGGGCTTCCTCGACCGCGCAGGAGGAGATACGGCTTATCTGCGTTTCGGCGTCTGGTCGAAAGCCGAGGGATTGGCGCGCTTTCCGCCGGCACGCAACGTCGATCCGAATGCCGCGGAAAAATCCGCCGCTGCGTTGCTCGATGAAATCGGCGCAGCCCTGCCGCGCCTGCCATTCGGGCTCATCGACACCCTCGAATGCTGGCTCGTCGATATCGTCCGCAAGCCGCTGGCGCTCATTGCCAGCCTCAAGGCCGATGATGTGTTGCCCGAGCGCGCCCCGCGCCGCTGGGCGCCGCTGCTGCCGGAGGTGGCGCGGGCATCGAGCGACGATTTCTCGCCGCTGAGCGGCTGGGTGGCCGAGCGCGCCTTGCCGGGCCCTTGCTGGATTTCACGCGACGCACAAGGTAACGGCACCCTCTTCAAAGGCATGAACGGCGAACGCAAGACCTTCGCCGCCGGCGAGTTTCCCGAAACTCTCGTCGATCTGGGCAGTTGCCGAGATGATCCGGTCCGCGAATTGCATGACCGCTATCTCGCGGTGCTCGCTCCGCGCCTCTTGATGCTGCCGCTTACGCCCGCGACACGCGCCCGGCTAGAAGTGCTGGCGGCACGTCAGCCGACCGAGATTGCACGCTTCTGGCGGCTCTATCCAGCGATCTGCGACCGCGCCTTGGTCAACACCGCCCGGGTGCAGGCGCAGCTGATCGCTACGAGCTGAGAATACTGCCTGCGACGGCGATTCCACTCCTGACCGCGCCTTCGAGCGTCGCGGGGTAATCGCCGGCAACGTAATCGCCGGCGAGCCAGAGGTTCGGGGAATTGGTGGCGGCCGAAGGGCGCACGAGGTTCGGCGTGCAGGCGAAGGTGGCGCGCTTTTCCTCGATCACGCGAATCTTCTTCGGCATCACGATGCCCGGCAGCAATGGCACGAGCTGGCGATGGATCGCCCAGCCGAGCTGGACGTGGTCGAGCGCCTGCCAGGGGCCGGCACCACTGATGACGACCGCCAGAAGCCCCGCTGGTCCGCCCAATAGGCCGCGGTCGAATACCCATTGGCCGTGGCCATTGCCAAGACCGAGCATCGGGAAGGCAAGACGCACCGTTTCCGGATAGTGGAGATAGATCGTCGCGATCGGCTGGGTCGCGATTCCATGTAGCGCTAGCTCCGGCGCCAGCTGGGTCAGGTGCCAGGGCGCGACCGCGAGCACGCGATGGTCGTATTCGGCCAGCGACTCCAGGCTGTCGATGCGTGTGGCGCGATGCACCTTGCCGCCGCGGACCTCGATGAATCGAGCCGCCGGTTCCGGAAACAGGCTGGAGAGATCGGTTGCCGGCAGCAAGAGGTCGGCTGCGCTGCGGTTTGCAGCCAGCGTGTCACGCAACACGTTGAGAAAGACCTGCGCCGAGGCTTCGCGTATCGGAGTGTTGAGGGCCGCCAGACACAACGGGCCCCAAAGGAAACGGCGTAGCCGGGGCGGCTGGTTGGCGATCAGCCGGCTTGCCGGGATGTCGCTTGGCAGGCGGAAGCGAATCTTGCCGAGCGCCCGCAGGAAACGCAGCGCGGCGAGCTTGTCATGGAAATCGAGCCCTTGCGCAGTCAAAAGCGCCCAGCCGAGAGAAAGCGTGGCGGGCAGGGGCAGGGCGGGTGCGGCAAGGCGGAATTCGCGGGGGAATTCCAGATGGAGCGGAAATCGGGCGAGTGCCGTCCTGCCAGCGCCGACTTTGGCGATCAATCGCAACGTCTCGCGATAGGCGCCGACGAGGATGTGCTGACCGTTGTCGACGCTCAGCCCGTCGAGTTCCACCGCGCGCGCACGCCCGCCCAGCGTGCGCGAGGCTTCGAAGACATCGACCGCGATGCCGGCATCGGCGAGCTCGACGGCACACGCCAGGCCGGCCCAGCCGGCGCCGACGATGGCTACGCGGCGAGCCATGTCTTCAGCGCCAGCCAAGCCTTGCGCGCCGGCGGCAGGAAAGTGCGGCGGTCGAGGACGAGGAAGCCGTCTTTTTCGATCTCGTCGAGCAGCGTCTGGTAGATCACCGCCATCACGAGCCCGGGGCGCTGCGGCTTGCGGTCGAGGGCGGGCAGCAGCGCAAAGGCGCGGGCATAGTGTTCGCGCGCCCGCCGCGCCTGGAAGGCCATCAGCGCCTTGAATTTCGGCGTATGACGGGCGGCGAGGATGTCGGCTTCGGCAACGCCGAAAGCGGCGAGCTCGTCCTGCGGCAGGTAGATGCGCCCGCGCCGCGCATCCTCGCCGACATCGCGGATGATGTTGGTGAGCTGGAAGGCGATCCCGAGCGCATGCGCGTATTTGAGCGTCTGCCGGTCTCGATAGCCGAAGATCTCGGCCGAGAGGAGCCCTACGACGCCGGCGACGCGATGGCAGTAAAGCTGCAACTGGGCGAAGTTCGGGTAGCGCTCCTGATCGAGATCCATGCGCATGCCGTCGATGATTTCGGCGAGTTGTTCGAGCGGCAAGGCAAAATGCTCTCGGGCGGACGCCAACGCCCGGCTGACCGGATGGCTCGGCTGGCCGCGATCGAGGCTTTCGATTTCCGAATGCCACCAGTCGAGCTTGGCGCGGGCGACGGCCGGCTCGTGGCATTCATCCACCACGTCATCGACTTCGCGGCAGAAGGCGTACAGGGCGTTCAATGCCTGGCGGCGGGGCGCATCGAGGAAGCGAAAAGCCACAGCGAAGCTCGACGCGCTGGCTTTGACCTTGGCGGCGCAATAGTCGTCGGGACTCATGCGAAAGCCGCCTCGAGGAAAAGGCACGGCCAGTCGGTGGTGCGCAATACCGGCCGGTGTCTGAAAATGTCGTAGCCGCACGCCTCGATCTTGTCGAGGATCCTCAGTCCGCCATTGATGATGGCGCGGATTTCCATGCCAATGCGGCCGGAAAGGTTGCGGCCCAGCGCGGCGCCGCTCATCATCAGCGCACGGCTGCGCTCGACCTGGAAGCGCATCAGGGCGCGAAACTCGGCGCTCATGATCCGGCACCGCAGCATCTCCTCGCTGACGCCGAAACGCGCCATTTCATCTTGCGGCAAGTAGATGCGGCCGCGCGGCCCTTTGTCGAGGTCGATGCCGACATCCTGCCAATGGTTGACGAGCTGGAGCGCGGAACAGATCTTGTCCGAATCTTGCAGATTCTCGGCCGTGGCCGCGTCGAACAGGTGGAGCAGCAGCCGGCCGATCGGATTCGCCGAGCGGCGACAGTAATCGAGCAATTCGTCGTAACTGGCGTAGCGATCTTTGACGATATCCTGGGAAAAGGCATCGAGCAGGTCGTAAAACGGCGCCAGGGGCAGTCCGTGGGCGGCGATCTGGACGGCCAGCCGCTGGAAGAGCGGTTGGGTGGGAGACAAGCCGCGGCCGATGCGATCGAGTTCGGCGCGATAGCCGTCGAGGAGGTCGAGCCGCCTGGCGGCCGGGAGACTGCCTTCGTCGGCGAAATCGTCGGCCGAGCGGGCGAAGGCATAGATCGCCGTCACCGCCGGCCGCAACCGGGCTGGGAGCAACAGCGAAGCAACGGGAAAATTCTCGTAGTGATCGACCGACATGGGGTGCCAGTATAGTGGGATAGAATCCCGGGTCACGCGAGGGTGGCGGAATTGGTAGACGCACTGGATTTAGGTTCCAGCGCCGCAAGGCATAAGGGTTCGAGTCCCTTCCTTCGCACCACACCATCCGCCCCAACCTTTTTCTGATCAAGTCAAGGATTCTTCATGGAAACGACCCAGGACACCCCTGTCCAAACCGCTGCGCCGCCCGTCAATCCGCTGGAACGCCGCCTCGACATGGCCGTGACACTCGCAGAGATCGAACGCGAAGTCGAACAGCAATTGAAGCGCATCGCCAAGACCGCCAAGATGGCCGGCTTCCGGCCGGGCAAGGTGCCGATGAAGCTGGTCGAGAAGATGTATGCTGGCGAAGCGCGCTCCGAAGCACTCGGCGCGGCCATCGACAAGGCGTTCAACGAGCTGGTGCGTGCGCAGAACTTGCGCATCGCTGGCCAGCCGCGCGTCGAGCCCAAAGCAGGCAGCGAGGAAGGCAAGCTCGAATTCACCGCGATTTTCGAGGTCTATCCTGAATTCCAGATCGGTGACGTCACCGGCAAGACGATCGAAAAGCCGGTGCTGACCATCACCGACGTCGAGGTCGACCAGACCATCGAGGTGCTTCGCAAGCAGCGCACTACCTATGCCGAGGTTGACCGCGCCTCGGTCAAGGGCGACCGGCTGATCGTCGATTTCACCGGGCGCAAGAATGGCGAGGAGTTTCCGGGCGGGAAGGCCACCGACTACCCGGTGTTCGTCGGCGGCGGCATGATGCTGCCGGACTTCGAGGCGGCGCTGGAAGGTGTCAAGTCGGGTGAGGAGAAGACCTTCGACGTAAACTTCCCGGAGGACTATCACGCCAAGGATCTCGCGGGTCAGCAGGTGCAATTCACCGTCGTGGTCAAGAAGGTCGAAGAGCCGCGGCTGCCCGAGGTCGATGCCGATTTCGCCCGCGCACTCGGCATCAAGGAGGGCGACGTCGCCAAGATGCGCGAGGAGGTGAAAGCCAATCTCGAACGCGAGGTCGCCAACCGCTTGAAGAACCGCGTCAAGGAACAGGCGATGAACCTGCTGCTCGAAACCAACCCGATCGACGTCCCGCAGTCCCTGGTGCAGGCCGAGGCCCAGCAGATGGCCCAGCGCGCACTAGAAGACCTCAAACAGCGCAACCCGCAGATGAAGGACATGCCCGTCGAGGCGAGCTGGTTTCTTGATCAGGCCGCGCGCCGCGTCAAGCTCGGCCTGATCATCGCCGAGCTGGTCAAGAGTCAGGATCTGCACGTCAAGCCGGAAGAGGTGCGCGCCGTCGTCGATGAATACGCCGCCACCTTCGAGGAGCCGCAGGAAGTCGTGCGCTGGTATTACAGCAAGCCCGAGATGCTCGCCCATGCCGAAGTGCTGGCGATGGAGAACAAGGTCGTCGACTGGGTGCTCGCCCACGCCCAGGTGACCGAAAAACCGGTGGCCTTTGACGAACTGATGGGCACTCAGGCATGATCCCAGATTGTCCATTAGACCGGGCTGATTCGCCATGAGCATCCGATACGATCATTTCAACGCCCTACGCGGCGGTTTTCGAGCTGCGGGCGGCATCTTTGCGCCCCCGCTCCTCGCCAATAGACACTGTTATTGGCTCGTCGCGGGGGCGCAAACCTGCTCGCCCTCGCTTTTGATACCCGCTCGCGTTCCAATGGACAATCTGGGATGATTTCGCGCATGGACACCCAAGCACAACGCCAAGACGACATCCAGGCGCTCGGCCTGATCCCGATGGTCATCGAGACCAGCGGACGCGGCGAGCGCGCCTACGACATCTATTCGCGCCTGCTCAAGGAGCGGGTGATTTTTCTCGTCGGGCCGGTCAATGACGTGACGGCCAATCTGGTCGTCGCGCAGCTGTTGTTCCTCGAATCGGAAAATCCGGACAAGGACATCTTTCTCTACATCAACTCGCCGGGCGGCTCGGTGTCGTCGGGGTTGGCGATCTACGACACGATGCAGTTCATCAAGCCCGACGTGTCGACGCTGTGCATCGGCCAGGCGGCGTCGATGGGCGCCTTCCTGCTCGCCGCCGGCGCGCCGGGCAAGCGTTACTGCCTGCCCAATTCGCGCGTGATGATCCACCAGCCGATGGGCGGCTTCCAGGGGCAGGCCTCGGACATCGAGATCCATGCCAAGGAAATCCTCCACATCAAACAGCGCTTGAACGAGATGCTCGCCAAGCACACCGGCCAGCCGCTGGAACGCATCGAACGCGATACCGACCGCGATACCTTCCTCTCGGCCGAGGCCGCAGTCGAATACGGCCTGGTCGACAAGTTGCTCACTCACCGCAGCGACGCGGCATAAGACCAAGACAGCATCGGAGAACTGACGATGGCAGGAAAAAAAGAGGCACCGGAAAAACTGCTCTACTGCTCCTTCTGCGGCAAGAGCCAGCACGAGGTCAAGAAGCTGATCGCCGGTCCGTCGGTGTTCATCTGCGATGAATGCATCGACCTGTGTAACGACATCATTCGTGATGATGGCGAAGTCGGCGAGAGCGCGAAGCCGGCCAGCGATCTGCCGACGCCAGCCGAGATCCGCGCGGTGCTCGACCAGTACGTGATTGGCCAGGATCGGGCGAAGAAAGTCCTCGCCGTCGCCGTTTATAACCACTACAAGCGGCTGCGCAGCGAGGGCAAGCCGCGGCGCGGCAAGGAGGACGTCGAGCTCGCCAAGAGCAACATCCTGCTGATCGGACCGACGGGCTCGGGCAAGACGCTGCTGGCTCAAACCCTGGCGCGGCTCTTGAACGTCCCCTTCGTGATCGCCGATGCAACCACGCTGACCGAAGCCGGCTATGTCGGCGAGGATGTCGAGAACATCATCGCCAAGCTGCTGCAGACCTGCGATCACGATCCGGCCAAGGCGCAACAGGGCATCGTCTATCTCGACGAGATCGACAAGATCTCGCGCCGCAGCGAGAACCGTTCGATCACGCGCGACGTTTCCGGGGAAGGCGTGCAGCAGGCTCTCCTGAAGCTGATCGAGGGCACGGTCGCCGCGGTGCCGCCGCAGGGTGGCCGCAAGCATCCGAACCAGGACTTCATCCAAGTCGATACCTCGAACATTCTGTTCATCTGCGGTGGTGCCTTCGACGGTCTGGACAAGATCATCCAGGAACGTTCCGAAAAATCCGGCATCGGTTTCGCCGCGCCGGTCAAGAGCAAGACGAGCGCCAGTGTCAGCGAGATCCTCTCCCAGGTCGAGCCGGACGATCTGGTGCGCTATGGCTTGATTCCCGAGCTGATCGGTCGGCTGCCGGTAGTCGCCAATCTCAGCGAATTGGATGAAGAAGCGCTGGTGCGCATTCTGATCGAACCGAAGAACGCACTGATCAAACAGTACCAGAAGCTCTTCGCGATGGAGGGCGTCGAACTCGAAGTGCGTCCCAGCGCCTTGCAGGCGATCGCCCGAAAGGCGATCAAGCGCAAGACCGGTGCGCGGGGCTTGCGTTCGATCATGGAAAACGTGTTGCTCGACACGATGTTCGAACTGCCGGGCATGAGCGGTGTCGAAAAGGTCGTGATCGACGAGAACACGATCGAAGCAGGCGCCAAGCCGCTATTGATCTACGCCGATCAGCCGAAGGTTTCCGGGGCCAACTGAAAGCCGGCGCCATTTGCGCTATCCTGCCGTCGTCCGCCTCGACCCGGACGTCGGCTTGAATCTCTTGCCCGTGGCCCCATGTGCGGGGAACGGCAACTACACAATGAGAGGATGCGTCCATGTCAGACGATCTCGAACTTACCCAGCAAAGCACGGCCAACATCCTGCCACTTCTGCCGTTGCGCGACGTGGTGGTGTTTCCCCATATGGTCATCCCGCTTTTCGTCGGTCGCCCGAAATCGATCAAGGCGCTCGAGGTGGCGATGGAAACCGGCAAGAGCATCCTGCTCGTGGCGCAGAAATCGGCTGCCAAGGACGAACCGGATCCGGCCGACCTCTATGACGTCGGCTGCATCTCGAACATCCTGCAAATGCTCAAGTTGCCCGACGGCACCGTCAAGGTGCTGGTCGAGGGCACGCAACGTGCGCGCATCCGCCGCGTCGAGGACAAAAACGGTCTGTTCATCGCCGAAGTCGAGCCGGTCTCGATCCCGGAGCGCAGCAATCATGAAATCGAGGCAATGCGGCGCACGATCCTGGCACAGTTCGACCAGTATGTGAAGCTGAACAAAAAGATCCCGCCTGAAATCCTCACCTCTCTTTCAGGCATCGAGGAAGCCGGACGGCTGGCCGACACCATCGCCGCCCATCTGCCGATGAAGCTCGAGCTCAAGCAGGGCATCCTCGAGCTGTTCAACATCGACGAACGGCTCGACAAGCTGCTCAATCAACTCGAAACCGAACTCGACATCCTCCAGGTCGAAAAGCGCATCCGCGGCCGCGTCAAGCGCCAGATGGAAAAGAGCCAGCGCGAGTACTACCTGAACGAGCAGGTCAAGGCGATCCAGAAGGAGCTCGGTGAAGGTGAAGAGGGCGCCGATCTCGAAGAGTTGGAGAAGAAGATCAAGGCTGCTGGCATGAGCAAGGAAGCGCTCAACAAGGCGATGTCCGAGCTCAAGAAGCTCAAGCTGATGTCGCCGATGTCCGCCGAGGCCACCGTGGTGCGCAACTATCTCGATGCGCTGATCAGCCTGCCGTGGAAGAAGAAATCGCGCGTTTCGAAAGACCTCGCTGCGGCCCAGAAGATCCTCGACAAGGACCACTACGGGCTCGAAAAGGTCAAGGAACGCATCGTCGAATATCTCGCCGTGCAACAGCGTGTTGACAAGCTCAAGGCGCCGATCCTCTGCCTCGTCGGACCTCCTGGCGTGGGCAAGACCTCGCTCGGCCAGTCGATCGCCAAGGCGACCAATCGCAAGTTCGTGAGAATGGCCTTGGGTGGCGTGCGCGACGAGGCCGAGATTCGCGGCCACCGGCGCACCTACATCGGCTCGATGCCTGGCAAGATCCTGCAGAACATGGCCAAGGTCGGCGTCAAGAATCCGCTGTTCCTGCTCGACGAAGTCGACAAGCTGGGCATGGATTTCCGCGGCGACCCGTCATCGGCGCTCTTGGAGGTGCTCGACCCCGAGCAGAACCACACCTTCCAGGATCACTACATCGAGGTCGATTTCGATCTTTCGGACGTGATGTTCGTCGCCACCGCGAATACGCTGAACATCCCGGCGCCGTTGCTCGACCGCATGGAGGTGATCCGCCTGTCCGGTTATACCGAGGACGAGAAGATCAACATCGCGCTGCGCTATCTGC